>JBAXXM010000004.1:0-251458 GCA_037127935.1 Synechococcaceae cyanobacterium ELA739 | reverse complement strand
GCAGCTCATGGGAGGCATCGAGGCTGAACTGGCGCAACCGCTCCAGGGTGGCTTCCACCAGTGCCACTGCCCTTTGGGTCAGGATCCAGGAACTGCCGCCCCGACGCTCCAGTGAGCGAATCCGGGCTGAGAGCTCTGCCATGCGGAACGGCTTGACAAGGTAGTCGTAGCGCCACTCTGCAGGCCCCGAACCACATCGCCCAGGTCATCGCGGGCTGTCAGCATCATGACCAGGGTGGTCTTGCCGTGCCTGCGCAGTTCAGAGACGATCGAGAGTCCATCGAGCCCTGGGAGCATCCAGTCCAGCAAGGCCAGGTCATCGTTGTCCCCCAGCAGCGCCTCAATCGCCTACCGTCCGCCCGCCAGCCACAGCACGCCGTGTTGTTCCAGCTGTAGATAATCCACCAGCGGCTCGGCCAGGCGCCCGTCGTCCTCAGCCAACAGGATGCGCATGCAGGGGTGGGCTGGAAACGGGGGGATCCATCGGGATGGTCTGGATCGCCAGGATGGCGCCGTCAGCGCTGTGACTGACCTCGCAGATCCTGGCGTGTCGCACGCGAAAGAGTGCCTTCTCCTCCAGTCCGAAGCTGCTGGCCAGCTCCTGGCGTGAGACCGGTAGCGGTAGCTCCGCCGCCGGGATCATTTCAGCCATCAGGTGGTCGCAGGCGCCGGTCAAGGTGGCCGGGCGGTGGCGGCGATGTCGTTGCCAGCCGACCCCAACGCCCATGGCGAGCATGGCCTTCCAGGCCAGGGGACCGGAGACAGCCAGCAAGATCAACCACATCGCACCGGTGGCTCCGCGCAAAACCAAGGAGCTGCCAGAAGCTGCCCCCCCAGTGATGGCGGACCGGGACGGAGGCCGACCCTGTGCGATGGGGGTAATCAGCGGAATAGACAGAAACAACTTCGTTGATTATGGCGTGAATTCGATCAGAAACCGGCAAGATTCCTGCTGTGGCTCAGCCCAGCTGGCCCCGGTCCGGGCTGACCCAGCGGGCCCGCTGCGGTTGCAGCCGCAGCAGGATCCGTGGCAGGGCGACCAGGGAGGCCAGCAGGGTGACCAACCAGAACACCAGTGGATACCAGACCATCCAGAAACCGACCCCGGCCAGTCCCCGGTCGTAGGGACGATCCAGTTGGAAACTGACCAGGAACTGCCCCAGGCAGACCACCGGCAGCAGGGCCAGAGCGCTGGCGGGCGGCAGGCCCAGCACCAGGCAGGCCACAAGCGCGTAGGCCCACAACAGACTGGCCAGGGGTTCGACCAACAGGGGCAGCAGATGCCATTGCTGCGGCCGGACCAGCAGATCGAGATTGGAGATGATCACCTGCAGCCCCCCCTCGGCCCAGCGGCGCCGTTGCTTCCAGAGGCCTGCCAGGGTTTCGGGCATCAGGATCCAGATCAGGGCGTGGGGTTCGTACTCCACCTGCCAGCCGGCCCGCTGCAGCTTCCAGGTGATGGCGATGTCTTCTGTGAGGCAATCGCTGTCCCAGTAACCGACCCCATGCAGGGCGGATCGGCGGAAGGCGCCGATCACCCCGGAGACGCAGAACAGGGAGCCGCCCAGGGCTTGGGCGCGCTTGATCAGACCAATGATCAGCGAAAATTCCCCGACCTGAAGGCGTCCCAACAGGCTGCTGCGGTTACGGATCCGGGGGTTGCCGGTCACCGCCGCCAGCCGATCGCGCCCGGGGAAGTGACGCAACAACCAGCCCAGGGCATGGGGATCGAGCAGGGCATCGGCATCGATGCACACCAGCCATTCATGCTTGGCGATCAGGGCCCCGGCGCGCAGGGCCAGGGCCTTCCCCTGGTTACTGACCAGATGCACCACCCGCAGACGGCTGCTTTCAGCCGCCCACTGGTTGAGCTGGCGGCCGGTGTCGTCGCTGCTGCCGTCGTTGATGGCGATCACTTCGAACTCGGGCCAGTCCACCGACAGGGCAGCCTTCAGGGTTGTTGCCAGAAGGGGCGCTTCGTTGAAGCAGGGGATCAGAATGCTCACCGGCATGGCCAAGGGCCTGCGGGGAGGCTTCAGCAGCCAGCGCTCCCGGCGCTCGCGCCGCCAGAAATACACCAGGGCCAGCGAGCTCCAGACCAACGCCATCACGATGGGATACATCGTGACGTAGTGGCGTAACAATGTGGCCAGCGCCTGGTTCAACGGGGAGGCTCCGGAGCGCTGGAGTGGCTGGCCAGCACCGGCCCGATCAAAGCTGGATCGGGTGCGGCCCGGAAGGGGCTGTCGGGGTAGTAACCCACATGCCGAACCCCGAGGGCATAAAGCCAGCGCAACTGCTGGGCCAACTCCGCAGAAGGGAGATCCCGTTGGCTGGCCCAGTCGGTGCTCTGAAGCTCGAAGACAACCCGCGAGAGTCCCATGGGTGTGGCTTTTACCTGGGCTACCAGTTGATCAAGAAAGATCCGGGGATCGGCCGCCTTCTCCATGTAAGGCATGGCCTCGACAGCGGTGAAGTCATAGGTGCGAAGGGCCGATGGCAGGGACTGGCTGTACCAGGTCTGGGCGTGGGGATTCAGCACCACCTGAGCATAGAGATTGCGGGCGGTGACAAGTTGGGGCTGGTTCCGGCGCACCTGGGCGCCCAGCTGGGTGGTCAGTTGGTTGAGGTAATCGGTCTTGAGCTCGCTCCAACGAATGAGAGTCGCGGGATTGCTGCGGATCACCGACAGATCGCTCGACAGGCCCCACTGCCGGTAGTGCTTCTGGGCGGACAAACTCCCGTCCTCGTAGTCGCTGAGGGTGACGTCGTCGTGGAACAGCAGGCCATCAAATGTGGCCCTTCGCCCCAGATCTTGATAGATCTTTCGCACCTGTCCCATGGCGATGGCTGAAAACGGCGACAGTCGCCGGTAACCCACGGCCAAGCGGCCACTGGGGTTGGGCAGGGTCACCACCCGATCGTTAGCCCCCGGAGTCCCCCTGGGCAGTACGAAGGCCAGCACGGGCATCCAGGCGTAGAGACGCCGCACCCGGGTGCGGGTGCGGATCTCCCAGGCCACGTGGTTGAAGAGGTCATCCCGTACCGGCAGCACCCGGTTGGGGAAGTAGAGGGCATCGGCGACCCCATCGCCATCGGGATCGGCGAAGGCTTGCAGATAGACGGTGTTGACCCCCATGGCATTGATGCGGGCCAGCAACAGGCTGAGGTTGCGTTCCGTCTGGGCGGGGCTGGGGTCGTGGATGGCGTCGAGATCGACGTGCATGACCTTGGCGGCCCGCCAGTGGTCGTCGGCGTTGTGTTGGCGACGGTCCAGTTCCTGGGCCAGGAGGCTGGGAGAGCTCAGCTCGGGCCCCATCAGGATGCGCCGCAGGCCACTCAGGTCGTCACCAGTCGCGTTCGCGCCGTCATCGAGATTGAGCCCGACAGGCATTCCCAGGTCGCTGGCGATCCGTTGGGCCGTGGCGTTGTACCGGCCATAGGGCCAGACGATCACCCGGGGGGAATGGCCGAGATGGGCGCGCAGCAGGACGTTGTTTCGGGTCAGATCGGCCCGGATTCGCTCCTGGTAGCTGAGCTCGGTTTCATAGCCTTGGCCCGGCCGATAGGCCCGCGTGGTGGTGGCAGGCTCGGAGTTGCCCTGGGGGTTGCCGACGATGCCATGGTGCAGGTCGAAGGTATGACTGGCGACCTCGACCAGACCGCTGGCCTGCATCGTCCGTAACTGATCCCAGCTCAGGAAGCGGGAGCGATCCAGCTTCTTGTCGCCGTAGGCCACCAGACCGTGATCGGGCTCCAGCCACCGACCCACCACCGCCACCACCGCTGGCATCCGAAACTGTTGCAGCAGCGGGTAGGCCTGGCTGTAGAACGAGCTGTAGCCATCATCGAAGCTGAGCAGCACCGGTCTGCGGGGCAGGGGGGAGCCGCCATGGCGGGCCCGCAGCACCTGCTCAACGGAGACCGGGTGGTAGCCATTTTGCTTCAACCAGCTCAACTGTCCGGCGAGTTGGGACGGGGACACGGCGATGTCAGGATCCAAGGCCGCTGCTGGTTCGCTGATTTCGTGATAGGCCAGCACCAGAAGCCCGCCATTGCCCGGATCCCCGGCCTGGGCCGGTGGTCCCGATCCCAGGGCGCAGACCAGGGCGGTCCAGACACAGGCCACCAGGGTGGACCAGGAACGGGAGCGGCGTTGTTCAGGCCATGGACTCATCCGGGCAGCTGGTGAAGGTGGATGTGCATGGGGTGAGCGATCGCGTTGGGGAGACCGGAGTGTTGGCTCAGCGAAGGCAAGAATTCGACAGGAACCGGCCCCACCCATTCAGGCCGCCAGGTGAAACCTCCCTTCGCTGGCGTCATATTCGAACAGCTCGCCGTAGCGGCCCCAGTCCACGGCCGTGGCCAGCTGGCGCTCCGCCTCCTCGCGCGGGAAATAGTCATCCCAGATGCCAAGGAAAAAGTCGGCGCGCATGGCCCGATTCTCCTTTTCCTGCAGGGTGTGCACAATGCTGCTCAACACCGGGATCCGGCCGAGGGCCTGCTGGCGGAACAGGTCCTTGCTGCGCTGAATCGTGGTGGTGGCGAAGTCACTGCCGATTGGGGTGAGCCGCACATCGCCGTCGGTGACCTCAGCGAACCCCAGCAGCACGGCGGCGTCGAGCAGGGGCAGCAGGTCGTCCACCTCCAGTTGCAGCCGCTGGGCCAGCAGCGGAATGTCGTCCAGACCTTCCCCTTTTTCGACAATCAGCTCCAGCAGGCCGCTGATGCCCCCAACCCGCACGTGGGGCAGGGCCTTGGCGAACGGGGAGATCGCCTGGCGCTGGGCCTGGACCGGGGTCCCGTGGCCGGCTACCTCGCCGCTGACCTCGATGTCGGGGTTGGTCATGGCGGAATAGATGTAATCCACCAGGGCCTTGAATCGGGGGTGGCTGCGGTCGTGGGGTCGGGGCAGATTGACCGCTACCTCTCCGCGGATGCGGCCCGGTTTGGAGCCCAGGATCACCACCCGATCGGCCAGGTAGACCGCCTCCTCGATGTTGTGGGTGACGATCAGGATGCTCTTGGAGGGAAAGGTGCCCGCATTCCAGAGGTCGTCGATCTCGCCGCGCAGGTTCTCGGCGGTGAGCACATCCAGGGCGCTGAACGGTTCATCCATGAACAGGACCTCCGGCTCCAGCACAAACGCCCGGGCGAAGCCCACCCGCTGCTTCATGCCGCCGGAGAGTTCCTTGGGGTAAGCATTCTCAAAGCCATCGAGACCGACGATGTCGATCGCCTTGAGGGCCCGCTCTCGCCGCTGCTGACGTGGCACATGGCGAGCCGCCAGACCCAGTTCGACGTTGTCCTGCACCGTCAGCCAGGGCAGCAGGGCGAAGCTCTGGAACACCATCGCCAGGTTGGGATTGGCGCCGAGCAGCGGCTTGCCGTTGCTGCAGACCAGCCCCTGACTGGGGCGGATCAATCCCGACATGATCCGCAGCAGGGTGCTCTTGCCGCTGCCACTGCGGCCCAGCAGGGCCACCACTTCGCCGGCGTTGACCGCCAGGCTGACATCGCCCAGCACGGTGAACTCGCCCTTGCCATCGGGCAGCGGGAAGCGCTTGGAGACGTTCTCGACGGTGATCAGAGCCATGGCCGGTGGGGCAGACGGAAGCGGAACAACAGCGAAACGAAAAGGGCGGCGCAGGCTGGCGCTCAGAGGTGATAGCGGCTTTCCGCCAGGCCGTAGAGCCGGCGCCAGAACAGGCGGTTGATGCCGACCACGAACAGGCTCATCATCCCAATCCCCAGGGCGATGCGGGGCCAGTCGCCCTTGGTGGTGGCGTCGGCGATGTAGGCCCCCAGGCCGTTGGCCTGCAGCGTCGTGCCGCCCCAACTGACCACCTCGGAGACGATGCTGGCGTTCCAGGCGCCGCCGCAGGCGGTGACGCCGCCGGTGACCCAGGCCGAGAAGATGCCGGGCACGATCAACTTGCGCCAGCGTTGGGCGCCATGGAGGCCCACGTCATCGGCCATTTCGCGCAGATCGGAAGGGATCGTCTGGGCGCCGGCGATCGAGTTGAACAGGATGTACCACTGGGAGCCCAGGGCCATCAGCAGGATCGAACCCCAGTCCAGGCTGATGTGGGCGCGGATGAAGAACAGGGTGGCGAAGGGAAAGACGAAGTTGGCCGGAAAGGAGGCTAGGAACTGAACCACCGGCTGCAGTAGCCGCGCCAGCTTGGGCTGAAAGCCGATCATCACGCCGATCGGTGTCCAGATCAGGGTGGCCAGCAGCAACAGAATCGACACCCGGCCCAGGGTGTGGACCCCCAGCCAGAAGGCGGTGATCACCTCGGCGATGCCGACCCGCACCAGCACGAAATGCACGAGCACGCTCAGCAGGGCGGCGATCACCAACACCAGGCCGAAGTTGAACAGGCGATCCTGACCCGCGCCCTGGGCCTCGACACTCCGGTCCTGGCTACGGCCAAAGAGGACCGACAGCAACCGATCGAGGCGGTCGCTAAGGGGGGTGAGCGCCGTGCCCAGCAGCTTCGGCACCCGCGCGGTGGTCAGCAGGTCATAGACCCATGATTCGGGGGCGTCACCGGAGCCGCTCTGCTCGAGCCGGAAGCGATCGGACCAGGCCACCAGTGGGCGCCAGAACAGTTGGTCGACCAGCAGGATCACCACCGCCATGGTCGCGATCGCCCAGCCGAGGGCCGGCAGATCCTGGGCGCTGACGGCGGCGGCCACGTAGGAGCCGATGCCCGGCAAGGTGTAGTCGTGGTTGAGGACGCTGATGGCCTCACTGGCGGCCACGAAAAACCAGCCGCCCCCGAAGCTCATCATCGCGTTCCAGAGCAACGGGATCGCCGCACTGGGCAGATCCAGCCGGCTGAAGCGTTGCCAGCGGGAGAGTTGGTAAAGGCTGGCCGCTTCGGTGAGTTCCTTGGGGACGGTGCGCAGTGATTGATAGAACGAGAACGTCATGTTCCAGACCTGGCTGGTGAAGATCGCGAAGATCGACGCCGCCTCAAGACCCAGCAGACTGCCCGGAAACAGGGCGATGAAGCCGGTCACGGTGATCGACAGGAAGCCCAGCACCGGCACCGACTGCAGGATGTCGAGCAGGGGCACCAGCACCCGCTCCGCCCGGCGGTTATGGGCCGCCAGGGAGCCGTAGATCAGGGTGAACAGCAGCGAAGCCCCCAGGGCGATGAACATCCGCAGCGTGGAGCGACCGGCATACTCCGGCAGGTTGCGGGGATCCAGCGAGATGCTGGGGCTGATCTCCGGCGGCCGGAAGCTGATCATTGCCCCGGAGCCCACATGGGCGATCAGGGCCAGCAAGGTCAGCACCCCGAGGATCACCGCCAGGTCGGGCAGGCCGAAGGCCGCCGGTTGGCGTAGCGCCTCCGGTTGGGGCAAGGGTTTCATGCCCGCCTAGCAAGGGGATCGGAACTGTAGGCAAGGGCCAAGGTGCCCCAGCCGACACCGGCTTCTGCCGCTCCCGTCATGCGTGGGGATCGTTAGGGGGGAGCGCAGGTGAGGAAGAGTATTCGCCATGCCCTGGTCTGCCCTGCACAGGCGTGGCTGGGAACGACCCATCGCCGGATCGGGGCTGGCCCGCTCTTCAGCGAGCCGGTTCTGGAGGTCGTCATCGGAGAATCAAGCCGCCAGGACTGGAGATGCGGGACCGATGGCGCAGGATCAGGAGCAGCGCCTGGGCACGCTGCTGGCCCGCTTCAACGAGCCGGTGATTCCCGAGGACTCCCTGCAGCGCTGGCTGCGCCAATTCGCCAGCGGCGACCACGGAATCGCCCTGCGGCTGTTGGAGTGCATCGAGTTCCACGGCTACCGGAGGCTGCAGGCGGAATGCCGCCAGCTGCACCATCAGCTGATGGCGGATCTCGGAGCCCGGGGCTTCGACACCGAGCACTACCGCGACATCGACTTCAGCCGGGCTTTCATCGGCAAGAGCGGCGATCTGATCAGCTACCTCTACCGCCGTGCCAACCGCATCCCGGTCACGGCCTTCCACAGCATCGAAGCCCTGCAGGAGCGTCGTGCCAGCTTGGGCGAGCGGGCCCTGGTGATCCTCGACGACTACATCGGCACTGGCTCCCAGTTTCTGCTGCAGTTTCTGGCCCGAAGTCCGGGAGACATCGCCCTGCTCAACGCCTACGCCGTGTTCCGGGTGGGGGCGATCGCCGTGCATGATGACGCCCGCCACAAACAGCAGCTCCTGGCCCAAGGCGATATCGATGCCCTGATGGCGATCGAGGAACAGGAACTGGCCTGCATTGATTTCAGCCACGATCGCCAGCAGCTGCTGGAGGCTCTGGCTTCGGTGGAATGGGACAGCGGTGGGCTGGAGGCGGTGGCGCGTGACTTTCCCGTCAACCAACACCCCAGCCTCAACGAGGACGAACGCCAGCAACTCAATGACTTTCTGCAGCGCAGCGGTGCGGTGGCGTTTGAGAGTGTCACCGGCTTTCTGCTCGGCCATCACACCTTTTTCTACGGCGCGCCGAACGCTCTGCCCCAGCTGCTGCTGCCCCTGTTCCGCCGGGTCGAGGATTTCACCAGCTACGACACCAGCGTGCAGCAGGGCCTCCCCTGCGACATCATCGACTACGACATCGCCAATCCCGAGCCGATCACGCGGCTCTATCCGCGTCAACCGGGTTGAAGACCATGATGCGTCGATGCTCCTTTTGAGCCCGCATCACCCGCTCTTGCACCCCAGGCTTGTCGTGTTGACGCCGATCGGAGAGCGCTGGCTGCACGGTGCCCCCAGCGGATGCGTCACCATGCCCCTGCCCTTGCACCCTGGACCGTGGCCAGTTCCGCCCCACGACCTTGTGAGCCCCCCAGCGGCGAGACCTTGCTGGCCCTGGAGCAGCGCGTCCGCCAGGGCGGCACCGGTCTGAAGGCAGACGATCTGGTCGGTATCTGGCAGCTGGATCAGGTGTGGCCCAAGGGCAGCCCACGTCCCTCCTCGTTCAGTGGCCTGCTGTTGCGCGGCCTGGGGGCGCGACTGGAGATTGCGGCCGAGGGCGAGGGCCTGCAGCTGCGCAATGCGGTGAACCTTGGTCTCCTGGAGCTGCGTTTTCAGGGGCCTGGTCGCCTGGTGGGCTCCAGGCCCCTGCTGGAGTTCGCGTTTGAGCGTCTGGAGCTGGACCTGGCGGGCCGTTGCCTGCTGCAGCGAACGCTGCCGACTCCCTCACCGCGGCGCCTGCCCTTCTTCGCCCTGATTGCCCGCAGCCCGGACGATTGGCTGGCCGCCCGGGGGAGGGGAGGTGGGCTGGCCCTGTGGCGACTGCGGCCCCACCACGCGTCTGGGCCCACGGCGCTGGCCGTGCCCTCCGCGGTATAGGCCGTCAACCGGCAGACCCTTCCCGCCCTGGCCTTCGGCTATGCCAGGCAGCACCATTCCCCAACGCCCAACATCAGCGCTGACAGCGGCATGGCTCCATGGGCCGAGCCCGGATTGCTGCAGGCGTTGTCCATGGCCGCCGGCTGGGGCCGCTTCGCCCTGGTGCCGCCGCCGGCTCAGACTTTGCCCATGAATTCCCCCCACAGCTGGGCCGCCAGAGCGCCCGAGGCGTAGTCCGCCGGGTGATTGTCGTCGTTGCCCATCCAGATGCCGGTCAGGATGCCGCGACTGGGCGAGTAGCCGATGAACCAGGCATCGACGCCATCGTTGGTGGTGCCGGTCTTGCCGCGTGCATCCGCCACCACGGCGGCATTGCGGCCGGTGCCCATCTGCACCACGCGACGTAACAGGCCATCCATCGCCAGGGCCTGCTGCGGTTCGATCAGTTGCTGGGGCTTTTCGCCGATCGGTGTCGTCACCCCGCCAGGGGGGCACTGGGCCAGGTTCAGGGCCGACTTGCAGATGCCCAGGTCGTAGATCTTTTCGACGCCGTGCATCGGCACGCTGCGCCCGCCATTGGCGACCACCGCATAGGCGCGGGCCATTTCGTAGAGCAGGGTTTCGCGGCCCCCGAGCACCATGCTGTAGCTCTGCTCCAGCGGTGTGCTGATCCCCAGCTGCCGGGCCCTGTGGATCACCTGGTCGAGGCCAGCCTTATCGGCCAGGCGCAGGGCGACCACATTTTCGGAATAGGCGAAACCATCGGCCATGCTCATGCGGCCGTCGCTGCCGACCGGGCCATGGCCGCAGCCGGCCACATAACTCAACGGGGCGCAGGAGATCAGATCCTGGGGTTTGGAGCCCGCCTCCAAGGCGGCCAGGTAAGTGAACAATTTGAAGGTCGATCCCGGCTGGCGCATGGCCTGGACCCGATCAAAGCTGGATTGCCTGTAATCACCCCCGCCCACATAGGCGAGGATGGCGCCACTGTTGATGTCAATCGAAATCAGTGCCGCCTGGGTCATTCCCAGGGGCCTGGCCTTGGTCTCGAGAAACGAGCGCAGCTGCTCCTGGGCCAGGGCCTGCAGATGGGGATCAATCGTGCTGACGACGTGATAGTTGCCACCTTCCTGTTCGGGGTTCAGATTCAGGGCGAAGCGCGTGCCCGCCAGCTCCGCCATCACATAGTCACTGAAGAAGGGGTAACTGGTGAACGAGGACTGCCGGCAAGCCGAAGGGTCGGTGTTGAGCGGTCGTCGGGTGGCATCAATCAACTGCTGATCGTTGATGAATCCCTCTTCGTGCATGCGTTTCAGCACCAAATCACGCCGCAACTTCGGCGTCCAGATGCTTTCATCCAGGGCTGGTTTTTCCTTGATTCCCGTCCGCTGTTCCCGCTCTTCCCGCTCGCTTCGCACGGCCGCCGGCGAGGGGGCGTAGCAGGGGCTGTAGCCATTCGGCAGGGGTAGAAGACCGACCAGAAAAGCTGATTCGGCCAGATCCAGTTGGCGGGCTGATTTGCGGAAATACAATCGGGCCCCCTGCTCGAAACCATCGGCTCCGAGGCCGAGATGGGCCCGATCGAGATACATCTTCAGGATCACATTCTTGCTGAATCCCGTCTCCAGCTGCCAGGCCATCCACAGCTCCCGCAGCTTGCGCGTGAAGCTGTAGTCGTTGCCGACCGCTGGGTAATAGATGCGCGCCACCTGCTGGGTCAGGCCGCTGCCGCCGCCGCTGTGGCGCACCAGGGAACGCAGGGTGCCGAATAGGTCCAGGCCGCTGTTCCAGCCGAAGCGGGAATCTTCCGAAGCCAGCAGGGCCTGGCGCAGCGGCAGGGGATAGTCCTGAAGACTGGGCAGGGCCATCGCCGAGCCCTCGCGGGCATCAATCTGGCGGCCATCAGCGCTGACGATCTTGACCGGTCCGCCGATCGCCCGGATATGGGAGCCGCCGGCGATGCTGCTGGCCAGCAACAGGCCCCCCATCGCCAACCCCGATACCGCCAGGGCCGTGATGCCACCCCAGTGCCAGAGGTTCTCGAGAGTGCTGCGGGGATGGCAGTAGCGCAGGGTCGGAGCGCTGACCAGCGCCGAGCCGAGGCTCAGCTTGTCGCCGTGCCGCAGCCTGATGGCGCGGATGCGCTGATCGTTCCAGAACACCCCATTAGCGGAGTTGAAATCCTCCAGGCAGGGATCGCGATCGCCGGTCCGTTCCCGTTCAACAAAGCAGTGCACCCGGCTGACGCCTTCGGCATCGACCACCAGCTCACATCCCGGATCACGGCCGATGCGGATCCGCTCCGGCCCCAGGGGCAGCTGTTGCAGCCGCTGGCCATCGCGCCAAATCTCCAACCAGGCCTGGCGAGCCCGCAGGGCGGCCCAGGCCTGGCGCGACAGCTCCAGGCGATCGGACCAGCTGCTATGGCGCCATTGTCGGGTCAGCTCAGCGAGTCCTGGAGATGGGCTCACGCTGGCGGACAGTGCCGTCTCCCCATGCCGATGGGAGGGGCCACGGGCCTGCTCCAGCGCGGCTTCGCCTGACGTTTTTCGCCCCACCGGACCGAACACACCCCCTTGGCCCAATAGACTAGTCCCGTGATTTTCGGGCCCGGTGGTGGAGCAACGGCGCGACCCCTGGGAACCTTTCCGGCTCTGGGTGGCGCTCACGATCGGGCTCTATGCCATTCGCGCCGCCTTTGTGTTCACCTGGCCCGGTGCCATTCCCGGTTTTGTGCTGGCCCTGATGGTGCTGGTGGCCCTGGCCCTGGCGCTGCGGGCCCTGCTGTTCCCTGGCCGGGTCATTCCCTGGCGGGAAGGGGAGGGTGGCTTCTGGGCCGAGATGCGTGAGGACTGGGGGCATTGGTGGCGGCGGCGCATCGGCGGTCGATGAGCGGCGACGCCTGCCTGATGCTGCGCCAGGACCCCTCCAAGGTGGCCCGGCTCGATCGCCATGTACCGCTGACGATCGGCAAGGCTGCAAACAACAAACTCTGTCTGCCCGCATTCGACGGCGTCGCCGCCAACCACGCGGTGGTCCGCTTCTCCCGCAGCCACGGTTGGCTGGTCTGCGACTGGGGTAGCCCCCAGGGCACCTTGCTGGAAGGGCGTCGCTTCCAGCAATGCCGCCCCCTCGCCGACGGCGATGAGATCCAGTTGGGGGGGCAGGGCCCGGTGCTGGTGTTCCGGCTTTCGGGGGCGCCCCCACCCCCCAGCCGTCCCGCCCCAGCCGATCGCTCGGGCCAGCCGCGAGCCGCGGCGCCGGCTGCTCCGCCAGCCACGGTCGAGATCGGCGGCCGGTCCCTGGCGCTGGCCCAGGTCCGTTCCGCCTTTGTCCGCAGCCGGAGACGCCATCCCCAGATCTTCAGCTGGTGGGCCCTGTTCGCTTTGGGAGGGTTGCTGCTGTTGCCCCTCCCCTGGCTGTTCTGGCCTTGGGAGATCGGGGCTTTGGTGCTCTGGCTGGTGCTGGGCTCGCGCAAGGACCATACCCTGGAGCTGACCTTGCGGGATGGCATGGCCTATCGCCAGATCTTTGCCAGCAAAACCACCGCCCTGGCCCATCGCAATGGTATCCGCCAGGCCATCGGTCAGGGCCTTGATTGATGATGCCGGCAACGATGCTTTGATCGCGATGCTTTCCGAACTTTGATCTCACCATTTTGATCTTCATCCTGCTGTTGTGAGCGCTCTTCTGCCCCTGGGAACAACACTGCAACTGGAGGGCATCTCAGGGCCGCTGCGGTTGATCCGTCTGCTCGGCGGCGGCGGCCAAGGACAGGTCTATGAGGCCGAATATGGAAATGAACAGGTGGCGCTTAAGTGGTATTTCCCTGGTTCCATCAGCAAGGATCGCGCTCTGGACCAACGCCTACGGGAATGCATCCGCGCCACCAGTCCGAATCCGAGCTTTCTCTGGCCGATCGCCGTGTTGTCGCCTTCGGTTGCAACGCTCCAGCAGTACAGCATCCCCCTGGGCACCTTCGGTTACATGATGGCGCTGCGGCCTGCTGACTTTGTCGGCGCCCATGAGCACGTCGGCGGCCATCTGACGATCAGTCTGCGCAATGTGCTACGAGCCTGTTTCTATTTGGCTGAGGCCTTCCATGAATTGCATCTCAAGGGTCTCTGCTACAAGGATATTTCGCTCGGTAATCTTTTTCTCCAGCCCCAGACTGGTCGTATTCTGATCTGTGACAACGACAACGTTGATATTGATGGTCGCGATCTTGGTAGTGCGGTCGGCACACCGGGATTCATGGCGCCGGAGGTGCTGCTGGGTCAGGCCAGGCCGGGCACCAACAGCGACCTGTTTTCCCTGGCGGTGCTGCTGTTTCGCCTGCTCACCCGCCACGATCCTCTCAAAGGCAGCCTGGAACTCCAGATCCGCTGCCTCGATGAACCGGCGCGAAGGCGACTCTATGGCGAGGATCCGGTGTTCATCTTCGATGCGCTGGATGAGCGCAATCGTCCCGATCCGATCGAACATGCCGCCGCCCTGCTCACTTGGCCGATCTACCCAGCCCAGCTGCAGCGCCTGTTCCAGCAGACCCTGGGGGCCGGCATGAAGGAACCCGGACGCCGGGTCTACACCGGTCAATGGAAAACGGCCCTGGCCCGAACCCTGGATCAGCGTCGCCTCTGTCCCACCTGCGGCCAGGAAGTGTTCACGGAACCGGACCAGGCCAGCCTGTGCTGGGCTTGCGGCCAGATGCTCCCTTCAACGCCAAGGTTCAAGACGGTTCGCGGCGATGTGGCCGCCGCAGCGGATAACGAACTGCATCCGCATCATTTCGATTCGCTCGTCAGCGAGTGCATCGATCGTCCTCTGGCCAGCATCGAAGCGCACCCGCTCAAAGCTTCCGTGCTGGGTCTCAAGAACCTCTCCAGCGACACCTGGACCGCCGAATTGGAGAACGGTGAATCCTCCTTTGTGCAACCCGGGCAACGTTGTAATCTCAACCTGCTCGCACGGCTACGAACCTCCCAGGGCTCGATCGAACTGATCCGCTGATTCATCAGCATTTCCCCGACCTTCGATGGCTTTCCCCAACGTCCAGCTCTCCAAGCGCCCCCTGCATTTCATTTACATCTGTGATTGCTCGGGCTCGATGCAAGCCAATGGCAAGATGCAGGCCCTCAATCAGGCCATCCGCCAATCCCTGCCGGGGATGGCCGACGTCGCCCGCCAGAACCCGGAGGCCAGGGTCCTGGTTCGGGCCGTCAGCTTCTCGCACCAGGCCCGCTGGCACGTGGCGGAGCCCACTCCCGTGGAGCAGCTGCAGAACGAATGGGTGGATCTTCAGGCGGAGGGACTGACCGCCATGGGCGAAGCGTTGGCGTTGGTGGCTGCCGCGCTGCACACCCCACCGATGGAGCAAAGGGCCCTGCCACCGGTGCTGGTGCTGATCTCCGACGGCGCCCCCACCGACGACTTTGAGGCAGGCCTGCAGACCCTCCTGCGCGAACCCTGGGCCCAGAAGGCTGTCCGCCTGGCGATCGCGGTCGGGCACGATGCCGATCTGGAGACCCTGCAGCAGTTCATCGGCCCGGAGCCCCGATCGGCCGCCGCTGAACCAGCCGCTGCGATCGCCGCTGGCGATCGTCTTCCCGGTGAGCCGATCGGTCGCTCCGGTCGCAGGCCCCTGCAGGCCAGCAATGCCACCACCTTGGCCCAGTACATCCAGTGGGCCTCCACCGCCGTGGTGGGTTCGGCCTCGATGCCGGTGAGCCAGGTTGGCAGCCCCAGCCCCCAACAAGGCAATGTTCCGTTGCCCGACCTGCCCCCGACCGTGATCGGCCAGGTTGTCTGGTGAGCAGCTGGCTGGACCCGCTCTGCTGCACCCGCACCGGCGCTGCCCACGCGCGCCGAGGAACCCCCTGCCAGGACGCCTCCGGATCGCTCAGCTTTCTGGATCTGGATGGGGCGACGGTGCGGGTGATGGTGGTCGCCGATGGCCATGGCGGCGCCCGCTACATCCACAGCGCGGTGGGCAGCTGGCTGGCCTGCCGGGTCGCCCTGCGCACGGTCCAGCAGCTGTGGCAGCCAGGCCAGGCTGTGGATTGTCAACGGTGGTTGGCAGCGGAGCTTCCCCAGGCGATCCAGCGCCATTGGCTGCGGGCCGTGAACAGGCATTGGCGGGCCCAGCGGCCGGGCGCTGCCGCTGCTGAGTGTTCCCCGCTGCTGTACGGGACCACCTTGGGTCTGGTGGTGATGACGCCGACCTGGTGGGGGCAGACCGGCCTGGGCGACTGGGATCTGCTCCAGGTTCGGGCCCAGGATGCTGCTTTGGTGGGTGAGGAAGAGGATCCGGGCGCCAACGGTGAGGCCACCTTCAGCCTTTGCCTGAGCCATGCCGCCGCCTTTTTTGCCCCGCGCACGACGATTGAACGCCTGGAGCCCGATCAGGAGGCCTTCGCCCTGCTGCTGAGCACCGATGGCATTCGTAAATCCTGCAGCACCGATGACGACTTTCTGGCCCTCGGCCGCTACCTCAGTGGGGAGCCGGCCCAGGCCGAGGCCGGGTTGATTGTTGACCTGGCGGCCAGCCTGGATCGCATCAGCAGCCAGGGCAGTGGCGACGACGTCAGCGTGGCCATCTCCCACTGGCGCCCAGACGAGCCGGTGGCCCCCCCATCGCCGATCCCCGCTTCGCAGCGCCGGCTTGCCAGCAAGCCCCAGCTCCATCCCCACCGCCCCGAGGGCTTGAACCCCGGACCACCGCCCCAGGCCCCTGGTGAGGACCGTCCCGAATTCCCCCAGTCCCAGCAACCTGCGCTCATCGCCACCCAGCCCACGGAGACAGACCCCGCTGAACCCGAGCCGCTGCAACCACGATCACGTTTGCGCCGGCCCCGGCCGTGGCTGGTGGGCGCTGCGGTGATCGCCGGTGTCGGCGCCGTCGGGCTCCGGTGGACCAAGGTGCCCTGGGTTGGGTTCCTGAACACGGCAGAGCCCCCGTCCACCCCAATGGTGGCCGGCCCCCAGCAGCTGCTTGCACCGGTGCGTCGGCTGGTGCGGGATCTGTGTGCGGGCAGGCAGCCCATCCTTACGACCCTGGAACAACGGCAATCGACGTTCAGTGCGCTTCGCCAGGGACACCTCCATCCCGTTCCGCTGCTGGCGGCCAGCAACCGGGACCCGCTGGCGGCCCTGATTGCCCTCAGCCAGGACCCCATCACCGGTGGACTCTCGGACAAAGCAGCCTTCACCGGGCTGCAGCCCTGTCCGTCGCTGAAACTCGCCCTGGGCCAGTTGTGGCAACAGAGCCAGGCCGCTTCTGCCCCAGCCAGTCCCGATGCAACCAGCGCCCCAGCAGCCCCAGGGGCACCACGATCCCCCTCGATTCCGTCTCCTGCTGCTGCCCCCAAGGCTGTGTTCGGCGGATCCAGCCAGCGTCCGTAGGCGATCCGAGAACAGTCGGTCTCGACTCTTGAAGCGCTCTGATGCCCGATGGAGCAAGGCTCCCCTGGAGCGTCACGCTCCGGCGTTCTGGCTCCGGCTGCGCTGAGCCCCCAGGAGGGCTGAAGGCAGACCGCCCCAGTCCTGTGTTGGTCTGCGGTCTGAATCTCCGACCGCTTTCGGGCCTCTTCCAGCACGGGCAGCTTTGAGGCATGCTGCCTTTGCCGCTCGCTCGGCTCCGGGGTTGGAGATCCCAGCTGCGCCAGGAACGGAGGGGGCGGGATTCGAACCCGCGGAGGCTTTCACCTCGCCGGTTTTCAAGACCGGAGCCATCAACCACTCGACCACCCCTCCAGGCCGATCCCACAGCTTCAGCCGCAGCATCACGGGCCAGTGTCCCACGGACTGGCCCAGGTCGAGGCGGGTGTGCTCCAGTCCGGGGAACCCGAGTGAACTCACCACGCCGGCCGTCGCTGCTCAGGGGCAGACGCCCTGCGCTGCCCAGCCCAGCCATGGCCGCATTTCCTTGACGTGCAACTCCAGGCCGGCCGTCGTCGCGCGTCCGCTCGGCTGTTGTTGCTTCTCCAGCCGTCGGTTGATCCAGATCAGGCCCCAGCCCGTCCCTCACTGGCCTTGCTTGCAGAGGATCCCGACGTGGGTGTTGGAGCTGAATCGCGTGGTTGCTGCCGCCCTGACGGTTGCTCACCATGTTCTGTTGTTTGAAGACCCGATCAGAGTTGCGCCTAAACTTTTGCGGCTCCACCTAGAGTCTTTTTAAAGATTCAGCCTTTCGATTTGCTTCCGCCTCGCCGTCAGTGGATTGGTGCCAGGTTTCGCGCCGATCCATCTCCTGCAACGAGGAGCGAACACGTTGCAGGAGATGGCCAATGGGATTGGCGTTTGTCGTTGAAGTTGTTCTATTCTGATTGACAGGCCTCGCTTTCACTGAATTTCCTCAAGCGTGTCCTATGAGCAGCCCGCACTCAGCCTCTCAACCTTCTATCCCTAAGCATTGGCACTTGGTTTCTTTGATGAGAGGCTTGAGACGTGGACTGTTGCGTTCACGTGGTCAGTTGTCGATTCAAAGCACCTTTATCGTCATTACGGCGGTCAACAGTCTGGTGCTCGGTTATCTGATTCTTATTTCGTCGCAGTCTCTGCTGCAGAGCCAGGGTCACACGGCAGCTGACTATGTCTTTGTCGCCCTCACGCTGTTGTTGGCGTTGTTGGCCGTGCTGTCTTTCTTGATCATTGATCGTCGCATTGTCCGGCCTCTTGCGAGCCTTTCCCGTCAGGTTCGTCGCATTGAGGCTGGTGATGAAAGTGAGTTGTTG
The DNA here is from genome assembly GCA_037127935.1 of Synechococcaceae cyanobacterium ELA739. GTDB lineage: Bacteria > Cyanobacteriota > Cyanobacteriia > PCC-6307 > Cyanobiaceae > Cyanobium. Next base: position 233,398 of record JBAXXM010000004.1, on the reverse strand, counting down.
AGCGTTGTTGGTGATGATGAACTTTCAGGAATGGTGCATGGATTTAACATGGTTCTCACCAATATGCGCAGCGCTTATGGCGAACTTGATGCTGCCAACGGTCAGCTGCGTGACGCCAACCGCCAGATTGCGGACTCGATCCGCTATGCGGGAGTTCTGCAGCGATCGATTTTGCCGGATAAGCAACTGAATGAGGTTTTCGGCAAGGATCATTTCATCCTTTGGCAACCCAAGGATATTGTCGGCGGTGATTATTATCTTTTTCACGCCGATGCTGGCCGTTGTCTTGCCGGCGTTGCTGATTGCGCCGGCCACGGTGTACCCGGGGCAATGATGACCATGATGGCCCGAGCTGGCTTGGATCGCTCGATTCGTGATGTGGGGATCAGCTCCCCCGCAGCCATTCTGAGCTCCACCGACGCGGCGATGCGGAGTATCTTGCTGGACGATCGCCTATCCAAGGCCATTGCCACCAGTATGGATATCGGGCTGGTGGTCCTTGATTTTGATGCGCGTTCGCTCAAATTCTCTGGAGCACGGATCTCGCTTTACTGGAGCGACGGTGACCAGATTCATTGTCTGGCCGGTGCTTCCCGCGCCCTGTGTGAACGACGACTTGGTACCTACAGCGACCAGGAACTGCCATTGCTGCCCGGCTTCACCTACTATCTGACAACCGACGGCTATCTCGATCAGTCGGGAGGCGAGCATGGTTTCTCGATTGGTAGTGATCGCTTCACCGCCCTTTTGGTGGAGCATGCGCGCAAGCCATTGCCGGAGCAACGGGACGCTTTTGCCCAGGCCCTGGTTGATTTTCGAGGTGCTTATCCCCAACGTGATGACATCACGATGCTTTCTTTCCGCTTCGACTGAGGTCATGTTGTTCTCATGAACATGTTAACGACTAGTCTTTCTTCCCTGAGAGATTTTTTCAATGGTCAGCGGATTCTCATTTGTTTTAACGGACCAATTTCAAGAACTTTGATCGGTGAAATTGGTGTCGCACTTAAGGATCACATTGAATCCACCCAATCAAGCCAGTCTGCGGCGATGGACGTGTTCAGCGTCTACATTGAGATGAGTCAGAATATTCGCCACTATGCCAACGCTAAGGGCTATGGTGATAAAGATGCTTCGGCCACTGTTGTCATTGCTGAAGTTGAAGACGGTCATTATGCAGTTTCTGCGGGCAACATCATTGAGTTGGCGGATGGCGAAGCTTTGGTTGCTCGCATCGAAAAGCTTGCCCATCTGGATAAGGCGGAACTCAAGTCGCTTTACAAGCAGCAGTTGCGTCAGCCTCGTGATGAGGATCGGGCCACAGGTGCCGGCTTGGGCCTGATTGAGATTGCCCGCAAATCCAGTCAACCTCTGGAGGCTAATCTGGGTGAAGCCGACCAGGGTAAGGCCTTCTTCAGTCTCTGTGCCATCATCTGAAGCCCATGACCCCTGTGGAACAACACAACCTCAGCCTTCCTGGCTCCCAGTTCAGCCCGGGTGTGGAGGCCGATTGGCAGGCTGGCAGACTGGTGATGATCGGTGAGTCCTATCCTGAGAACACCTATGAGTTTTTTGCCCAGATCATTGAATGGACTGAAAAATATCTTGCACAGGCCGAGCGAGCGCTTGAGGTGGAGTTGCAGCTCAGCTATCTGAACACCAGCAGCATCAGGGCGATGATTGATATTTTTGATCTGTTGCAAGAAGCCTCTGATGGCGGCAAGCAAGTTAGCGTGGCTTGGCTGTATGACAGTCGCAATCCCCGTGCCTCCGAGTTGGGTGAGGAATTTAAGGAAGATTATAGTTTCCCTTTTGACATCCGTGCTCTGGGAAGTTGAGCATGGCACTCCTGCGCAAAACCCAGAAACTTGACGAAGACCTCGAGAAAAGGGTGCAGGATATGTTGGCCGATGAGCAATATTTTGACCATCCCATGCGGGATGTGCTGCAACAGCTCTGGTGTTCGGCTGGCTGGCAGCTCGTTCGTCTTGACCGAATCACGAAAATCTCCGATCGTTATCAGAACGCCGCTCGCGAACGGGTGCGTTTGTTGTCCAGGCGGTATGACCGTCAGATTCGGCTGTTAGAGCGCGTGTTGCGGATCTCCGATCGTTATCAATCGATGCTCAAGGATATCAATGTTGCCCTTCATGAGGCCTCGACCCATGATCTGCTGACGGGTATCGCCAACCGGCGCCTGATGAGTGAATGTTGTCGCCAGGCTGATGAGCGCGCCGTATCTGACGGATCAACCTATTCTTTGGTGGTCTTGGATGCTGATCATTTTAAGTTGGTCAATGATACTCACGGCCATGAGTTTGGTGATCGAATGCTGGTGGAGCTGGCCCAAAAGTTCAAGACGTCAATACGTCATCACGACCTCTGTGGCCGTTGGGGTGGAGAAGAATTTCTGGGACTTTTTGTCGATGCCGACCTTGAGGAAGCTGAAGCCGTGGTTCGGCGTTTGCTAACAGCTGTCCGCTCTATTGCCCTCGATTGTAACGGTGCCGAGGTTGGAATCACCGCCAGTATTGGGTTGGCCCAACATGCTCCGGGTGAAACCTACGCCGATACATTTCGTCGTGCTGATGAGGCCCTCTTGGTGGCGAAGCGCCGTGGGCGGGATTGTTATGTGATTGCACCCTGATTGTTGTTGGGCTCTGGTGTCAAAACATCAGTATCTCATGGCTTCGTGATCTGCTGTGGGGATGTTTTGTCTCTCCTTTTAGGGATGTTTGCCGGTGGGTCTGACTATGACTATGGCGTGAACACATGCAGTCTGGAGTTGAAACTTTGGACTTGCATGGATAAGCAGGATGATATTGGAGTCTTGGAAGAACTGGTCGGCCCGGAGTTGGGCAGCGGATCACATCTTGGGCTGGCAGGCTGCGGCGAATTGCTTGCTTGGCTTTGGCTGAATGGCCTTGGCCAGTGCCTGTCACAAGCTGGCTCGATTACAAGGCTCGGGTCAGCCATGGGGGCCTACCCCGAGCCAGTTTTGCATCGGCCGTGCTGATGCTCAAGCCGCCTGTCAGTCAAGCTCAGGCGGGCTTGGCCAGGGGCAGCAGGCATTTGTCCGAATCACATCCCGCTGGACCGGCTTCCATCAATTCACCGCCGTCATAGCGACGCAGGGCTTCAAAGAAGTCGGTCGTGCGACGCCGGGCGATGACCTCCGCCGACAGTCGCCCATAGGTGGCCGCATCAATCGGCTCGAACGGCAGCCTGGGGAAGGTGGCATTGGCATCAAAGCGGGCCAGCAGGGCTGCGGAGATGTAGCCCTGGCCGTTGTCGATGGCGCGATGGATCGCATCAGCCAGCGGTTCGATTTCGTGCTCGCGGAACTCAACCGTGGCCGAGGTGTTATGGGCGGTGTAGTGCTGCTGCACCTGCATGTAGAAATCAAACTGGGCCAGGGCCGAGAAGTTGTTGATCTCCACCTGGTCGGCACCGGGAATGTTGGCCCAGCTCACTTCGGTCGGGATCTCCACCAGCCATTCGGTGCAACGGGGATCGAACGGATCATCCAGCAGGCGGCCCTGCCCATCCTTGTCGGATTGGCTGGGCACGATCGTGTAGCCGTATTCCATGCAGGCCAGTGCCACCGGATCGTTCTTGCGGAACGTGATGCGGCGGATGAAGCGCTGGGCCTTGGGGGGATGCCAGCCGGGGCTGGCACCGGTCAGCAGGCTCTTGGTGCCTGCTGGTTGCACGGTGGTGCAGCGGTTGGGACGGCGGATGCCATGGCGATCGCAGTATTCACCCACCGCCCTGTTGACGATCTCCTTCCAGCGGGCCAGATAGCGGGATTCCTCGGCGCGGAAGGCCCGTCCTTCCTCACTGTCGGGGCGGCCCGCTTCCCACCACTGCAGCCAAGGAGTGCCGAAGGCATGCACGAAGAAATCAAACAGGCCGGTGAAGCTCACCCCCACGATCGGATCCCAGGCACGGCTCTGGCGGTAGCGCTCCACTTCGAAGCGATGGTTGAGCAGGCAGGCCACGGCAATACCGCCAGCCGTGAAGGCCTCCTCCTGGCCCCGGTAGTCATGGGGATCGATCTGATTGAGGTGAATCTCGGCCAGGTTGCAGTGGAAGTCGGCGCCGAGAATTTCGCCACAGGGATTGAGGCCGTAGCGGCCGAGACGATGCTCCAGCTCGTCCGCCTCGATGCCCGGATGGTGCAGCTGCAGCCAGCGGCCAGCTTCTTCCCTGCCCTGGTCGCAGTAGATGCCGATGAACTCTTCCCGCAGCTCCCGTGTTGGCAGCAGGTCGGCGTTGGAGCGGGCGATCGCCTCGGGGGCGAACTGGATCGCCCCCTCGCCGGACTGGAACTGCTTGTGGACGGCCTCCAGCACCACTTCGCGGCTGGGTCGGGTGTGGAACACCCGGGTGTGGTTGGCCATGCGCAGGGCATCGCGCAGGGGATCGATGCGCCAATTGCCCTCGCTGTCCTGCTGCCAGAGGTTGTCCTTGGCCCGGGAGGCTTCGTGATCATCGGCGGCGAACTGGCGCATGCCGGCGCTGCGGCGGATGTTGCCGGCCACGATCGTGACGGCGGCCTCATCGATCAGCAGGCAGCACTCGACCGAGGTGAGCTGGCGGCCCCGGGCGTGATTGAGCAGTTGGGCCACCCGGCCGTAGAGATCCTTGAGCTTGACCGGATTGGCCATGCCGCCGAAGCCCTTGAGGCTCTCGCCCACGGGACGCACATCGGCCAGATCCACCTGGATGTGGACGGGGCCGCTGAAACGTGGATCGCTGCAGAGCTGCAGCAGCAGCCGGTAGCTCTCCACCCAGCCGCCGCGGGTGTCGCCCACCTTGATCCGGACCTGATGCCCCTCGATGCTGTGGCTGGTGTGGTCCTGACGCTGTTCGGCCGGGGTGACGCCGATGTCACTGGTGACCTCGACCACCAGCTCGTTGCGGACCGCCGGCAGCCGCTCGATCAGATGGGGCTCGATGATGGCGCCGGTGCCGCAGCCCATCATCGCCAGATCCATCATCAACGCGAAGGCTTCCCAGTCCACCAGGTTGGTGGAGGTGCAGTTGTAGGCCCCGGAGAAGTTTTCGGGCCGCTCGATCCAGTCGGTGCCACCGATCCACAGCCAGCGGCCCGAGGGCAGGGCTTTCTGCTGTTGCTGCATGCGCCGCAGCAGCGCCACTTCGTCCTCACTGAGGTTCCCCAGCCGCCGCAGCCCCTCCAGGTTGCGCTCGGCCACCTCATGCCAGCTCTCGCGGCCGCCGGCGGTTTTGCGGCTGTAGGTGCGATAGAAGACCGGATTGGCGGCCGGCGCCGTGGCGGGGAAGCTGTCGGCGCCGTGACCGCCGCCCTGGCCAGGATCGGCACCCAGGACGTTCGCTGCCTCCAGGCCACCGGCGATGGGTGCGGCGGCAGAGACCGGGCCGTTGGGGCTGGTCTGGGGTCGCTGGGCGGAAAGGGTCACGGGTCACAACACCACTGACCCGTGACCCTACCCACCACCAGGGGTGGTGTCGAGTGTTCGCCGGTGCACCTAGATGTGGTCAGGGGGTGCCGAATTCAGTCAGCCAGCCCCGGATCGCCCGTCAGGGCTGGTTCGAGCGGCACCTGCAGCACGTTGTTGGCCAGGGCGAACAGCACGTACTGGGAGATCAGGGCGATCAGATCCACCAGATCCCGGGCCGGCAACAGCTGGCCGTACCGGGCCCAGCCGGCCGCCGACACGGTGCGCCGGTTGACCATCTCCTCGGTGAGCTCCAGCAGGGCCCGTTCCCGCTCAACAAAGCCGGCAAAGCGGCCGCCGCGGATCGCCGACAGCTCGTCGTCGCTGATGCCGAACTCCCGTCCCACCGGCACGTGGTGCTTCCAGACGTAGTCGCTGGCATAGAGGCAGCCCATGCGCAGGATCACCAGCTCCTGCTCCCGCACCGTCAGGGCCATGGCCGACTTGGCGCTGACCCACCACTCCAGAAACGGCGCCAGCAGCTCGGGACTGTGGAGCAGCTCGCCGAGCACGTTGCGGGGGAAACCCGCTCCCTTGAGCCCATCGCCGGGGATCCGCTCCAGGGTGTCCAGCATGGCTGCGCTGAGTTGGCTGCAGTCCATGGGGGCAAGCCGGGCGTTGGCTTCGTGGGGGTGCAGCTGCGGTGCTCCTTCAGGCCAGGCGGATGGGGTCATCGTCGGTCGGGGCAGCGGGGGGGGGGGGCGTCGAGGCCAGACTGCCCGTAGGTTCGCCTGCGCCCGTCGCCATGGTGAAGCCACCCTGGCTGGATCAGGGCTGGGCGGCCCGTGCCGAACCAGCTGCCCGCCGCCAGACCGATCAGGTTGCCCTTGTGGGTGGAGCTCAACAGCTCGAGCCGACCTGGTGACTGGCCTCATCGGCCCAGGCATGCCAGCCGGCGGTGATCGAGCAGGGCACGGTGACGATCGTGCGCAGGCCCTGATCCAGCAGGGTCTGCAGCAGTTGCCGGTCCATCGGTAAGGGGCGCTGGGGTGGGACCGGCTGGGACACCGCTGCGCAAGCGAACAAAACGGGGTCACTTTGCTGCAGATTGCTGCGGTGCGCTGTGCGCTCGGGCCCCCGGCCCGGATTCGCCCTCGCCGCCATGGCTCGGGACAATGGGGACCTGGATGGCTGGAGAAGCGGTGATGGAGCGGATCAGCGAACCGGAGCTGATGGATGATCCCCAGCAGGCCCGGATCTATGCGGAGGCGGATTTCGCCGCCAGCGACGGGGCCCTGGTGGAGCGCATCCTGGCTCTGGCGGAGCCCGCCGGCCTGGGGCCTCTGGTGCTGGATCTCGGTTGCGGCCCCGGCAACATCACCTTCCGGCTGGCGGAGCGCTGCCCCGGCAGTGCGTTGATCGGCCTTGACGGTGCGGAGGCGATGCTGGCGATCGCCGAACAGCGGCGCCGCTCGGATCCGGAGCGTTGGCCGCGCCTGAGCTTCCGCTGCCTGCGCCTGCCTCTGGCGGGGCCCGATCTGGAGGGCCTGGCCGCCAGCGGCAGTGCCATCGTCAGCAACAGCCTGCTGCACCATCTGCATCAGCCGGCGGTGCTCTGGCAGACGCTGCGTCAATTGGCGGCCCCGGGCGCCTTGGTCCACATCCACGATCTGCGTCGGCCCGCCGATCCGGCCGCCGTGGACGCCCTGGTGGAGCGCCACGCCAGCGGCTGTGCCCCCTTGCTGCGCCGCGACTACCGCGCCTCGCTGCACGCCGCCTTCCGGGTGGAGGAGGTGCGCCTGCAGCTGCAGCAGGCCGGCCTGACGGGCCTGCGGGTGGAGGCCCGCGAGGATCGCTATCTGGAGGTGAGCGGGCGGCTGGCCTGAGGCCCCGGCCCACCTGTCAGGCTGGCCCGATGAGCAGCGTTCCGTCCCCCGCTGGCGCCGGCCCCGATGCCGTGCCGGCCCCCGATCCCAGCGCCGAACTGGCCCACCAGGCCCTGGCGGCGGCCGTCGCCAGGCGGCGCAACTTCGCGATCATCTCCCACCCGGACGCGGGCAAGACGACGCTCACCGAGAAGTTGCTGCTCTACGGGGGTGCGATCCAGCAGGCCGGCGCCGTCAAGGCCAAGGGCGAGCAGCGCAAGGTGACATCGGACTGGATGGAGCTCGAGAAACAGCGGGGCATCTCGATCACCTCGACGGTGCTGCAGTTCGACTACGCCGGCAGCACGATCAACCTGCTCGACACCCCGGGCCACCAGGATTTTTCCGAGGACACCTACCGCACCCTCGCCGCCGCCGACAACGCGGTGATGCTCGAGGACGCCGCCAAGGGTTTGGAGCCCCAGACCCGCAAGCTGTTCGAGGTCTGCCGGATGCGCAAGATCCCGATCTTCACCTTCATCAACAAGATGGATCGGCCCGGCCGCGAGGCGCTGGAGCTGCTCGATGAGATCGAACAGGAGCTGGGCCTGGCCTGCTGGCCGGTCAACTGGCCGATCGGCAGTGGCGATCGTTTCCGCGGCGTGATCGATCGCCGCAGCCAGGAGGTGATCCTGTTCGAGCGGGCCGAACGGGGTCGCCAGAGCGCCGAGAAACGCCTGGCCGCCACCGATCCCGAACTGGCCCAGCTGGTGGAACCGGAGCTGCTGGCGCAGGCCCTGGAGGAACTGGAGCTGCTCGATGGGGCCGGTGCCGACCTCGACCTGGAGCTGGTGCATGCCGGTGAGCTCTCGCCGGTCTTCTTCGGTTCAGCGATGACCAACTTCGGCGTCCGTCCCTTCCTCGATGCCTTCCTGGAGCTGGCCCAGAAACCCACGGCCCGCAGCAGCAGTGAGGGGGAGGTGGATCCCCTGCGGCCGGAGTTCAGTGGCTTCGTGTTCAAGTTGCAGGCCAACATGGACCCGCGCCATCGCGACCGGATCGCCTTTGTGCGGGTCTGTTCGGGCAAATTCGAGAAGGACATGAGCGTCCGCCATGCCCGCAGCGGCCGCACCCTCCGCCTCTCCCGGCCCCAGAAGCTGTTCGGCCAGGATCGGGAGGTGGTCGAAGACGCCTATCCCGGTGATGTGATCGGCCTGAACAACCCCGGCATGTTCGCGATCGGCGACACCCTCTACACCGGTGCCCGGGTGGAGTACGAGGGAATTCCCTGCTTCAGCCCTGAGATCTTCGCCTGGTTGCGCAATCCCAACCCTTCAGCCTTCAAGAGCTTCCGCAAGGGGGTCAACGAGCTGCGCGAGGAGGGGGCGGTGCAGGTGCTCTACGACACCGATGCCAGAAAGCGCGATCCGATCCTGGCGGCCGTCGGCCAGTTGCAGTTGGAGGTGGTGCAATACCGCCTCGAGAACGAATACGGGGTCAAGACCCGCATCGAGCCGATGGAGTTCACCGTCGCCCGCTGGGTGACGGGGGGCTGGCCGGCCCTGGAGCAGGTGGGCCGCATCTTCAACTGCAAGACCGTGCGCGATCCCTGGGACCGGCCGGTGCTGCTGTTCCGCAACGACTGGAACCTGAACCAATTGCGCGACGACCATCCCGACCTCCAGCTCTCGGCGGTGGCGCCGGTGGTGAGCGGCGTCGAGCCGATTGCCCTCTGAGGCTCCCGGCGCCGCGCTGAGGCTGCCGTCGCCCCAGGCCCCGCCGGGCCACGGAAGCGGCCGGGCCTGGCCAGAATGGAAGCAACATTTCGTCACGCTGCAACCCATGGTTCCCGTGATGTCGGTCCAGGCAGCCCAGATCAATCTCAACGCGGCGCCCCTCTGGTTGGTCCGCCCCCGCAGCGATGGCGGCAGTGACTACGTCAGCTTCATGCCGGCCCTGGCGGCTTCGGCAGGTGCCATGGTCGAAATTCGTCTGGGCAGCCACCTGCCCCCCCAGATGCCGCTGCTCAAGCGCCGGCTCAAGTTGGCGCCGGCCGAGGCCGAGGCCTGCCGCCGTCGCCTGTTGCAGGAGGACGGATATCACCGCAGTGAACCCCTCTTCTAGGCCGTTCTCGGTACGCTCGTTGGCATGAACCATGGCAACGACCCGGCTTCCGATTCCTCCAGGCCCTCCGAGCCCAGCTCCGGCACGCCCTATCAGCGGTTGGGGGTGGAGCCCGATGCCTCCTTTGACCTGATTCAGGCCCGGCGCGATGCGTTGCTGGCCGAGGTGCCCGACGACCCGATGGCCCGCTCCCGCATTGATGCGGCCTACGACGCCATCCTGATGGACCGGCTCAAGGAGCGGCAGCAGGGGCGGGTCAGCACCGCGGCCCGCAGTGCCTCCCAGCGCGAGCAGGTGCAGCCGCCCCCCAGCCGGCCGGCCCTCAGTGCCCTGCCTAGGCTGCCCCAGATCCAGTCCCCCAGCCTGGGCCGCCCGAACTGGACCCTGCCCACCCTCTCCCTGGCCAGCGGCCGGGAGTTCTGGCTGCCGCTCGGGGTCACCGGTGGCCTGTTGATCCTGTTGTTTGCGGTGCCGACAGCGCCGGCCCAGTTGTTGGTGGCTCTGGCCACCCTGGTGACGGTCTACAGCTTGCAGCGCCGCAACGGCCGCTTTCTGCAGGCCCTGGGTTGGAGCTTTGGCCTGCTGACCCTCGGTCTGGTGCTCGGTGGCCTGTTGCTGGCGGCGATCAACCCGGCCTTGCCCCTTGGCCTGCCGATCGGCGCGGACCAGGTGCAGAGCCTGCCGGCCCTGTTGCTGTTGCTGCTCGGCGGCCTGCTGATCGCCTAGGCCGGGGCCAGTTCGCGGATCAGCTCCAGCAGTTCATCGGCCTCCACCCGATACACGGCGCTGCAGAAGTGGCAGGTCAGTTCCGCCTGGCCGTCCTCCCGCAGCATGGCCGACAGTTCGTCCCGGCCCAGCAGCTTGAGGGCGCTGATGCTGCGGCTGCGGCTGCAGGGGCAGTGGAAGCGCACTGGAGTGATGCTGGCTGGATCCACCAGGGTCTGGGGATCGAGGTCCGGGAAGATGTCCTCCAGCAGGGCCTGCAGGTCGTTGGCGTGGGCCGCCAGCCGCTGACTGAAGCCGCTGATCTCGCGGCAGCGCTCCTCCAGCAGCGCGACCAGGGCCGGTTCGCGGGCCGCCTTGGGCAGCACCTGCACCAACACCCCACCGCTGCAGCGCACCCCCTGGCTGTCGATCTGCTCGCCGACGAACACGGCCGACGGGGTCTGCTCGGAGTGCAGCAGATAGGAGGCCACGTCATCGCCGATGCCGCCACTCACCAGTTCGACGGTGCTGCTGAACGGTTCGCCTTCACCCAGGTCCCGCACCACGTGCAGATAGCCGGTGCCGGTGGCCCGCTTCAGGTCAAAGTGGGCGACGCCATCGGCGTCCGAGACCAGGGGCAGCTCCAGAGCCGGGTTGCCGACGTGACCGCGCACGCTGCCATCGCGGCCGGCATCCACCATCAGGCCCCGCAGCGGCCCATCGGACTGGATGCGCAGATTCACCCGGCCATGGGCCACCTTCATCGAGCTGGCCAGCAGCAATCCGGCGGTCATCGCCCGCCCCAGCAGGGTGGTGGTCAAAAACGACAGCCCGTGGCGCTGGCGGGCCTCCTCGCTGGTGGCCGTGGTCGTGACCGCCACCAGGCGGATGCCCCCATCGGCCGCGGTGGCCCTCAGCAGCTGATCGGCCATCACCCCATCCCCAATGGTGGCATCGTAAGGAGATGGCCCCGCTCCAGGCGCCAGGCTCGCTGCACCAGGCCGGCAAACAGTTCCGGCTCATGGGTGACGATCAGCAGGGCCCGCTCCCCCGCCAGCTGCTGCAACAGCTCCAACACTTCGTCGCGCACGGTCCAGTCCAGGCCGGCGGTGGGTTCATCGAGCAGCAGCACCTTGGGATCGCGTAACAGCTGCACCGCCAGGGACAGGCGCCGCTGCTGGCCGCCACTGAGGCGCTCCGGCGCCTGTTGCCACGAGATCTCCCCCAATCCCACCTGCTCCAGCACCCGGCTGGCCCGCTCCGAGTCGAAGCGGCGCTGACCGAGCCGCAATTCCTGGCCGACGCTCAGGCCGAGGAAATGGCGCTCCGGGAACTGGAACACCAGGCCGCAGAGCCAGCGCCGCTGGCGGGCGGTGAGCCGTTCGCCATTCCAGAGAATCCGGCCGCCATCCGGTTCGGCCAGGCCGCTGATCAGCTCCAGCAGGGTGGTCTTGCCGCTGCCACTGCGGCCGGCGACCAGGGCGGCCCCGCCGCTGGGTAGCTGCAGCGACAGCTGCTGCAGCACCGGCGAGGCGGCTGTGGCCGGGTGATAGGTGAGGTCCTGCAGCTCAAGCATGCCCCCAGCATGAAGGCCGGCCGCTCGGAACTGGTCGCTCAATGAGTCCGCTCCGGCAACGCCACTCCGGAACGCCCCTCGGCCAAGGACCCCATGGCCCGTCCCCTCTGACGGGCCGCACCGACCGGTCGGCAACGCCAGCCCAACCTCACCAAGCCCCGGGTGCCAGTTCTGGTGTTGCCCTGGCTCTGGCATCGCTGAACCGGTTCCCGGTGATGGCGCCGCCGCCAAGGAGGGCTGTCGCTGGAGCGGGCTCCGTGATTGCATGAAGGGGTCGTGAGTCCCGAATCCCCGTAACCGCCATGGAGGTCCGCTTTCGCGACGTCGATCCGTTCAACTGCTGGATCTGGCTGCGCTTCCTCGATCAGCCCGGCGCCACCGAGCGGGGCTACGTCGAGACCGCCTTTGACAGCTGGTTCTTCCTCGGCAAGCTGGGGGCTTTCAACGCCGAGAATCTCCAGGCCCATGAGGCCGGCGCCGAGCTCAGTTGGCTGGCCTGGGAAGAGGATCAGGCCGACCGCGCCCTGCCGGCCCTGATGCACAACATGGGGCCGATGGAATACCAGGACCACTGGGCCCGTTGCTGGCTCGACCTGGGCACCAGCGATGCCTTCGCTCTCGATGTGCTGATCAACACCCTGGCCCGCCTTGATCAGGACGTGCTGCAGATCGAAGAACTGCTGATCGGCGGCACCAACGACGACTGGCCGATCGAGGAGGAGCCCGAGAGCCTCTTCCCCGTCTCCGAACCCTGAAGCGCACGATGGCGAAGGAGTTGCGCCGCCTGCTGATCAACCCCGAGCGTCTGCGGGCCGCCGCAGGCCAGGGCCAGCCCCGCCTGGCGATCAACGACGGCGAGGCCCACTACCTGCGCCGGGTGCTGCGCCTGGGCCGGGGCGATCGGGTGGCGGTGGTGGACGGCCAGGGCCGGCTGTGGAGCGCTGAACTGGCCGGCGATGGGACGCTGGAGCTGCAGCAGCCCCTGGCCGCGCCCCTGCACCAGCAGCCAGCTCCCCAGCCCCAGTTGCTGTTGGCCATGGCCGTGCCGCGACGCGATGGCGAGCTGGTCTGGCGGATGGCCACCGAGATCGGCGTCGATGTCCTGCAGCCCCTGGTGGCCGCGTTCAGTCAGGTGGGGGGGCAGGGGGGCACCCAGGGCCGCGAGACCTGGCCGCTGGATCGCTGGAGCACGATCGTGCAGGAGGCCACCGAGCAGTGCGAACGCCTGTGGCTGCCCCGGCTGGAACCGCCCTGGCACGCCCTGGAGTGGCTCGGTGCCCCGCCTGAGGGCCTGGGGCTGATCGCCACCACCCGTCAGGAAGGCCTGCCCCGGCTGGAGGAGCTGCTGGCCCGTGCGCTGTCGCCGCGGCCGGACAATCCAGCCCCGGCAACGATGATCAGCCTGGCCATCGGCCCGGAGGGGGGCTGGTCGGAGCGGGAGCTGGCCGTGGCGCAGGCGGCCGGCTGGCGAGCCGTGTCGCTGGGGGAAGCGATTTTGCGCACTTCCACTGCGGCCATTGCCGGTGTGAGCCGGCTGGCCAGCTGGCGGGCGCTCAGCTGCGCATCATGCCCTTCGCCATCTCCTTGAAGCCGGCCAGGTTGGCGCCACCGCTGCGGCGGGCCATCGGCGTGGCCCCACCGGCAACGACGCAGTCGGGGGCAAAGGTGGCTTTGCTGGGGGCGGGGCGATTGGCCTGGGCTGCGGCCAGCTCGGCCACCATCGCTTCGGCGGTGGTCAGGGTGGTGGCTGAGGCCGGCTCTGCGGCCTGGGTCGCCGCCAGGGCGGGGGCCTCCGAACCGCCTGCCGCTGCCGGGATGGAGAGCACCGGTTGGCTGGCTGCAGGCGCCGGGACCGCCGCCGATGTCTCATCCTCCAGGGGCCTGGTCGGAGCGACAACCACGGGCTTCTGCTGATCAGCGCCGCCGAGATCCAGGAAGAACTTGGGCTTGAACACCATGGCGCTGCCTTGAGAAGCGATGGCGCCATTATCCGGGGCGATCCGCTCGTGAGGCGGTCTGTCTTAGATCTGTGCAACACGCGAGCGACCTGCCGTGCTGCCGTTGCCGCCCCAGGATGCCGCCCACTGGTTGATCGCCCTGGCGTTGAACGGGCTGTTGATCGGCCTGGCCCAACGGCTGCCCCTGCTCACCCACGCCGGCTGGATCCATGCCGGCGTGCTCGGCACCCTGCTCTGGGGCTCCCTGGGATGGAGGGGCTGGCTGGCGGTGGTGGCCTATCTGGTCCTGGGTTCCCTGGTCACCCGCCTGGGCTTTCGCCAGAAGCAGGCCAGTGGGCTGGCTGAGGCCCGCGGCGGCCAGCGGGGCCCTGAAAATGTCTGGGGTTCGGCCCTGGTGGGCACGGTGGCGGCCCTGCTGACCACGGCGGCTACATCCCCATGGCAGCTGTTGCTGCTGCTGGGTTTCGCCGCCAGTTTCGCCGCCAAGCTGGCGGACACCTTCGGCAGTGAGATTGGCAAGCGCTGGGGGCGGCACACCGTGCTGATCACCAGTCTGAAGCCGGTAGCTCCGGGCACGGAGGGGGCGATCAGCCTGGAGGGCACGGCCGCCAGCCTGGCCGGCGCCGTGCTGATGACCCTGGTGATGCTGGCCCTGGGTCTGATCAACGGCGGGGGGGCCGCCCTGCTGGTCAGCGTCGTCGCCCTGGCGGCCACCCTGCTCGAAAGCCTGATCGGCGCCACGTTGCAGCGCCGCTGGTCCTGGCTGAGCAACGAGCTGGTCAACGGCCTGCAGACGCTGCTGGCAGCTGTGATGGCGATCGCGCCGGTGGCCCTGGGGTGGATCTCCCTGGGCTGAGGGTGGCGATCCAGGCTGCGCAGGCCTCGGCAGAGGACGGCGCTTGAACTGGTGGGTGTGGCATGCCCCGCTGGTCCCGTAGCCGCCACCAAGGTCCCTGGTGCCCCGGCCGATCGGTTTAGGCCCTTGGCTGGGCCCTGCTGTCAGGCTCCCTGGGGTCTGGAGTTTCGGGCTGTGGGCTCGCCAGCGATGCTTGCGTCCACTGGCGAGCGGCGGCCTGCAGGCGGCTGAGGCCGGCCTGGTAGCGGCGCTGGGCCTGGCGAGGGTGAAGGCCGAGATCCCGGCCCAGTTCCACCCAGGTGGCGTTGGTGGTCAGGTGGCCCAGGATCAGGGCCTGGTCGAGCTCGGGCAGGGTGGCGAGTTGTTGGCGAAGCCAGTGCCATTGGGCGCTCATCGGCGTCCCCTCTCCCGCGTTCGCCGCTTCATCGGCGGCCTTCCATCCCCCCTCCGGCTCCAGACTGGCGGGATCGGCCAGGCTCTCCAGCAGCGGCGCGGCCGGTTCGTCGGCTCCCTGGCCCAGGTGGCTGGGGGCATCCAGGCTGCGCATCTCGGAGATCTGGCGCAGGCCGAGCGCCTCCTGCAGCTTCAGCCCGTCGCAGCCCAGGGATTGGGCCAGGGCGCCCAGGGCCATCGGGCTGCCCTGCTGCTGGCAATGGCGTTCCTGCAGCACGGTGGCCTGGCGCCGCAATTCCCAGAGCTCCCGGGGGATCTTCATCAGGCTCTGGCGATCCCGGAGTTCGTGCTGCATCGCTCCGCGGATGTAGGGCACCGCGAAGCTGCTGAGGCTGCGCCCCTTGCTGGGCTGGAAGGCCTCGATCGCCCGCAGCAGGCCGAGGCTGCCCACCTGGCCGAGATCCTCAAAGGGCAGGGAGCCCGGGCGGCTCATGCGTCCGGCGATGGCATAGACGAGGGGCAGGTTGTCGCTTACCAGGGCATCACGCTGGCGGCGCCACTTGAGGCCCGTCTCACTGCTGGTGGCGAGCTTGGCCAGGCCGATCCTGTTGCGCTGATGACGGCCAGAACTGCCGGACTGGATTGCGGTGACTGGGGTCGGTGTCGGGAGGAACGGCCTCGGTGGTAAGGGATTCATGGCTTTGCGGTATGCCTCCGCGTCAACTTGCCCGGCGCCAATCGATTTGCAATCGGGGTTCGTCATTAATTGTAATACACGCCAGTGTTTGGTCGGTATCTATACGTTTTTGGGATAATGCCTTTTGGATTTGCTAACAGATTTCCGCTCCATGCTGATTTAGCCCTTGGTTCAGGCTTCTCTAATCTGGTGCTTTGTGGTATCGGATTTGACTATTTCCGGGGGGCATGTCGCTAACGGGGTGGTCCGGGCGGTTTTGCCGGTTCTTCGGCGCCAAGCGCCCGGGTTTGTCAGTGCGAGGTGCTCGCCTGCTCCAGGGTTTCCAGCTGGGCCCAGCGCAGCAGGGCTGGCCACTGACGCACCGTCTCGTACACCAGGGCGTGTCCCTCGCTGCTGAGGTGGACGCCATCGCCATCGAGGCGCTGCAGCCAGTAGGGATCCGCCAGGACGTGGTCGATCAGGGGCAGGAACGGCACATCGGCCTCCAGGCAGGCCTCCTCCAGCAAGCTCTCGTAGTGGCGCACCGTCTCCAGCTGGTACCAGAGCACATCGGCCAGGGGCATCACCGCCTCGTCGACCGGGGTCAGGCCCAGCACCAGCACCGGGGCGATCGCCTGGGCCTGGCGCAACAGTTGCTGCATGCCGAACAGGAACCCCTCCGGATCCAGCTGGTGCCGTCCGTCCGAGCGACCCACCCGCGCGCTGTCGTTCAGGCCCACCGCCAGCAGGATGCCTTGGGGGATCTGGCGCCGCAGTTCGCCGCGGCAGCCCACCTCGGCCGGTAGCCGCGCCGCCACCCGCTCCAGCCCATCACCGCGCACCCCCAGGTTGTAGAGCACCGGTCCCTGGGGCAGGCCCATCCAGTGGCGCCGCAGCCGTTCACACCAGCCACCGTGCTCAGGATCCCCCCAGCCGTAGACGCCGCTGTCGCCCAGGACCACCAGCTTGCGGGGAATGGCCAGGGCCATCGGTTCGCGTTCATCGATGCATGGGCGCTGTGATCCTGCCTGAGGGGCCGATCAGAGCGCCGCGTGGAAGCGGGCCAGGCGCTTGAGGCCATCCTCGATCGTGGCCGGTGAGGCGGCGCAGGAGAGGCGGATGCAGCAGTCGTCGCCGAAGGCCACCCCCGGCACCACCGCCAGGCCCACCTCATCGAGCAGGCGGTTGCAGAGGGTCATTGAATCCAGCCCCCAGGCGCTCACATCGGGGAAGGCATAGAAGGCCCCTTCCGGCGCCAGCAGACGGATGCCCTCCATGGCCATCAGGCCCTCGCTGAGCAGGGCGCGGCGCTGGTTGAAGTGGGCGGCCATCTCCCGCACGCAGTCGCGGGAGCCGGTGATCGCCGCCAGGGCGCCGAACTGGGCGAAGCTGCAGACATTGCTGGTGCTCTGGCTCTGCAGAGCACTGGCGGCGGCCACCACATGGCGGGGCCCGGCCAGCCAGCCGATGCGCCAGCCGGTCATCGCCCAGCCCTTGGCGAAGCCGTTGACGATGAACACCCGATCGGCCAGATCCGGCGCGACCGCCGCCAGGCTGTGGTGGCTGTGGCCCGGCGCCAGCAGGTATTCGTAGATCTCATCGCAGACCACGGCCACCTGGGGATGGCGGCGCACCACGGTGGCGATCGCCTCCAGTTCGCCGCGGCTGAGAACCATGCCGGTGGGATTGGAGGGGGTGTTGAGCACCAGCAACCGACTGGCCGGGGTGATCGCCGCCTCCAACTGGTCGGCCCGCAACCGGAAGCCGGTGGCCGCATCACTGGGCAGCAGGCGCACGGAGGCACCGGCCAGGCCCGCCATCTCCGGATAGCTCAGCCAGTAGGGCGACGGCAGCAGCAGCTCATCGCCGGGGTTGAGCAGGACCTGGAACAGGTTGTACAGCGCCTGTTTGCCGCCGTTGGTGATCAGCACCTCGTCGAGGCTGGTCGGCAGACCGTTTTCACGGGTCAGTTTGGCGGCGATGGCCTCGCGCAGGGCCGGCTCGCCCGCCACCGGCCCGTAGCGGGTGTGGCCAGCCTCCAGGGCTTCCGAGGCGGCCTGACGGATGAAGGCGGGGGTGTCGAAATCCGGTTCACCGGCGCTGAGGCTGCAGATATTGCGGCCCTCCGCCCGCAACTGACGGGCCTTGGCGGTGATCGCCAGGGTGAGCGAGGGTTGCAACTGCTGAGCCCTTGAAGCCAGGCTCAGGGGTTGGAGGGGGGGACTAGGGGAGGACGGAGCTGCCGTCGTCACCGGTGTCAGCGGGGCCGGCATCGTGGCGGACTCGTCGCGTGGATCACATTTTCATCTTGACGCACGGCTGAGCCGCCATTGGTTCAGTTGGGCAACAAAAACGCGAAACTTGCCGGCTTTTGCATCACCCAGCCGCCGCCGTCAATGTGCCGCAGTCCCCTTGCCACCACTGCGCTCTCACCGTCGCGGGCCAGTGGCGATCATTTGCCATCGAGCGCCAGAGCCCCAGTCCATCCAAGTTGCTTGCCAAGGACCCAGCACCCTGTTTCGTTCCAGTTCTGCAGAAACCGCCCCGACATTTCGCCATGCCCCAGCCCCAACAGGCCGGTCCTGACCTGGCCAGCGCTGTCACCGCCAGGCAGGCTGAAGCGATGGAGCCCGCAGCACCGGCAGAGCTTTCCGATCTGGCGACGGCCTGCGGCCAGTGCCACCGTTGCGGCTTGGCCGACAGTCGTCAACAGGTCGTCGTCGGCCGCGGCAACCCCTCCGCCCGGCTGCTGCTGATTGGCGAGGCTCCCGGCGCCGAGGAAGATGTCTGCGGCCAGCCCTTCGTCGGCCGGGCCGGACGGCTGCTGGAGCAGCTGCTGGCGGAAGCTGGCCTCGACAGCGAGCGCGACCTCTCCATCGCCAACGTGATCAAGTGCCGCCCGCCCGGCAATCGCAAACCCAGCCGGGTCGAGATCGCCGCCTGCAGGCCCTGGTTGGATCACCAGATCGCCTGGCAACGTCCGGCGCTGATCGGCCTCCTGGGCGCCACGGCCCTGGAGGCCATCCTGGGTCTCAAAGGCGGCATCACCAAACGACGAGGTCAGTGGCTGCAGCTGAGGGAGGGTCTCCCCCAGCCCATCCCCACATCGATCAACCCTGGCCGCCAGCCCATGCCGCCAAATCCACTCGAAAGGTCGACAACAGGGCCGATGACGCAGGCCACAACCCAGCAACAAGAGCCCCCCCAGTCGCTTGATCGGACGGGGAACCAGACGAACGAACGATTCATCCATCTCGAGGCCATCCATCTGCAGCAGGCCTTACTGATGCCCCTGCTGCATCCCTCCTATCTGTTGCGTAATCCTTCCGATCAGGAAGGAAGCCCGAAATGGCACACCCTGCGGGATCTCAAGGAGCTGCGCCGCCGGCTGGATGAATTGGCGGCTGGAGCGGGGTGATTCAGCAACATCGCTTCTATGGCGTCGAGCTCACGAGCTGGATGGCGTCCAAGGGTGATTCAAAGCCAATGAAAAGGACGCAGGGGACGACACTGGCGCCGTAGGCAGCGTGTGGCAGTCTGCTGGGGCCATAGGCGTAAGTATCGGCTTTGAGAACGGATTTCTTTTGCCCGCCATCGGTGACATGAAGCTCGCCGCACCCCTTGGGGTAAAAATGCTGGGCAAGACCCCCACTTGAGCTGCGAATCGCCCGCCGTCCACTGCGTTGCTTGCTCGCCTGCAGAGGCTTGGGCGTGCGTGCGCAAGCAGGCCGGCCAGACCCATGGAGAAGGCCAGTGAAAAAGACAATCCTTGACGACAAGAGCGATTCATCCAGTTTGGATGGCTCATGCTTGAAAGTATGACCCCGCTTAGACTACATTTTTACCCTGTTGCAAGCCCGCGGGCATTGGTCTGGATCAAGGATTTGCCTCGCTCGCGGTCCGGTCATGATCAGTTCTTGGTCTGTCTAAGGGTTCGCTGCCTCGGGCAGCCTCAAGCAGCGCGGCAGCCGGGCGGCGTTGGCTGAAGAGTGCAGCAGATGGATTGTCGCCATCAGGTTGTTGCTGCTCACGAGCAACATCACGACTCGCTTCCGTCCTTGCACTGGACCATCCCCATCCCATCCGTCCCCACCTCGACCCTGCCGAGCACAGCCCTGAGGCCCTCAGGCACCTGCGGTAAATGCACGGCCTGCATGCGATTCATTCGGCGGTCCTTACAGCACCCTCCTGGGCTACCCCGATGAAGTGCGCTGGGCGGGCTGAGGGCGGCGGCCGGCGGGAAGCCTGAAATCACGCACCTGACAGGCCACCAGACAGGACTTGCCGCAGGATTGGGCCGGTTCAATCCTCTTTGTCGCGTTCTGGTGCAGACCGTTCGGCGTCGCTGCTGCTCCAAGCAGCGGGTGCTCCGGCTGAGGAAGCGCCGTAAACGTCGGCGGCACCAGGCGAGACCACTTGACCATTCAGAGGGGGGATTAGCTCTTCGCCCCGCCATGGTTCGCCAGTTTCCCGGTCGCTGTGACAGGCTTTGGCCATGCGCCGCCCTCAGCGATGACCGCCGCCCCGTCCCGCCCCGACACTGTCCAGGCTGACACTGTCCCGGCCGACTCCGGCCCGGCCGCTGCTGCTGGCTTGCCGGAATGGGCCAGCGACCCCCGCTACGAAACCACCATTCGCCGCCGCAGGACCCGCAGCGTGCGCGTCGGTGATGTCTGGATCGGCAGTGAGCACCCGGTGGTGGTGCAGTCGATGATTAACGAGGACACCCTGGACATCGAGGGGGCCACCGCCGGCATCCGTCGCCTGCATGAGGCCGGCTGCGAGATCGTGCGACTCACGGTGCCCTCTCTGGCCCACGCCAAGGCTGTCAAGGAGATCCGCCAGCGCCTGCAGGACAGCTACGGCCCGGTGCCGATGGTGGCGGACGTGCACCACAACGGCATGAAGATCGCCCTGGAGGTGGCCCAGCACGTCGACAAAGTGCGCATCAACCCGGGCCTGTTTGTCTTCGACAAGCCAGATCCCCAACGCAGCGAGTTCACCCCGGAGGAGTTCGCCGCCATCGGCGAGCGCATCGCCGCCACCTTTGAGCCCCTGGTCAGCCTGCTCAAGGAGCAGGACAAGGCCCTGCGCATCGGGGTCAACCACGGCTCCCTGGCCGAGCGCATGCTGTTCACCTACGGCGACACGCCTCTGGGCATGGTGCAGAGCGCCCTGGAGTTCATCCGCATCTGCGACCGGCTCGACTTCCACAACATCGTCGTCTCGATGAAGGCCTCGCGGGCGCCGGTGATGCTGGCCGCCTATCGGATGATGGCCGACCGCATGGACGCCGAGGGTTTCCCGTACCCGTTGCATCTGGGTGTCACCGAAGCAGGCGACGGCGATTACGGCCGCATCAAGAGCACCGCCGGCATCGCCACCCTGCTCTCCGAGGGCCTGGGTGACACGATCCGCGTCTCGCTGACCGAGGCCCCCGAGAGAGAAATTCCGGTCTGCTATTCGATCCTGCAGGCCCTAGGGCTGCGCAAGACCATGGTCGAATATGTGGCCTGCCCCAGCTGCGGCCGCACCCTGTTCAACCTTGAGGAGGTGCTGCACAAGGTGCGTGAAGCCACGGCCCACCTCACGGGCCTCGACATCGCCGTGATGGGGTGCATCGTCAACGGCCCCGGCGAGATGGCCGACGCCGACTACGGCTATGTCGGCAAGACCCCCGGCATCATTTCCCTCTATCGCGGCCGTGACGAGATCCGGCGGGTACCGGAGGCCGAAGGGGTCGAGGCCCTGATCGCCCTGATTCGGGAGGACGGCCGCTGGGTCGATCCCTGAGGTTGTCGGCTTGGGCTGACGGCCATCCCTGCAGGGGGTCGATCGGGAAACCGGCGCAGCAGGGGGTCCCCGGACGCGGGATTGGCCTGACTTGTGGCGCTAGTTTGGTTTGAACATTTTTTCCGTCGAGGACCCCGTGAATGGGCAACGGTCGTAGCGGCCTGTTGGTGCTGGTTGGATTGGGTGCCTGCGCCGCGACGGCCGTGCTGGCCAGGGAAATCGTGATTGCTCCCAACGGCGGCGCCTCGATCAGCGACAGCCCGAAGGAGGTGATAGATCAGACCTGGCAGATCGTCTTCCGCGACTATCTCGACACCACCGGCAAATACAACGCCGATCAATGGCGCAAGCTGCGCCGCGATCTGCTGGCCAAGAGCTATGGCAGTCCCAAGGATGCCTACGAGGTGATCCGGGGCATGCTGGGCACCCTCAATGATCCCTACACCCGCTTTCTTGATCCGCGGGAGTTCAAGGAGATGCAGATCGACACCTCCGGAGAACTTTCCGGTGTCGGCATCCAGCTGAGCCTCGACAAGGACACCAAGGAGTTGGTGGTGATTTCGCCGATCGAGGGTTCCCCAGCCTCCCGGGCCGGGGTGATGCCCAAGGACGTCATCGTCACGATCGATGGCAAGGCCACCAAGGGCATGAGCACCGAGGACGCCGTCAAGCTGATCCGCGGTAAGGCCGGCACCACGGTCAATCTGGTGCTGCGCCGCAAGGGGCAGAACGTCAATGTCGCCCTCACGCGCGAGTTGATCGAGCTCCATGCCGTCACCCATCAGGTGAACACCAGCCCCGATGGCGTCAAGGTGGGCTACGTGCGGCTGAAGCAGTTCAATGCCAACGCCAGCAAGGACATGCGCTCGGCCCTGAAGGATCTGGAGGCACAGGGTGTGCAGGGCTACGTGCTCGATCTGCGCAGCAATCCCGGTGGTCTGTTGATTTCCAGCGTCGACATTGCCCGCCAGTGGCTCAATGAAGGCGTGATCGTCTCCACCAAGACCCGTGACGGCATCCAGGACATCAAGCGTGCCAATGGCCGGGCGATCACCAACAAGCCGCTGGTGGTGCTGGTCAATGAGGGTTCCGCCAGCGCCAGTGAGATTCTCTCCGGGGCCCTGCAGGACAATAGCCGGGCCGTGCTTGTCGGTCAAAAGACCTTTGGAAAGGGCCTGGTCCAGTCCGTGCGCAGCCTCTCCGATGGTTCCGGCATGACCGTGACCATTGCCAAGTACCTCACCCCCCTGAACCACGACATCCACCACCGCGGCATCCAGCCGGATGTGCTGGTGAAGATGACCGATCAGGAGGCCCAGAAGCTCACCATTGAAGATCTGGGCACCCGCAAGGATGGCCAATACCGTGTCGCCGAAACCACGTTGATCAAGCAGCTGCGCAACGCCGCCTCCCTTCAGAAGCCATACCAGCCCGGCAGTGCCAACGTGCCGGCCGCCGTGGGCAGCAAACCCTGAGATGGGGGCTGATCCAGCGGCCCCGCCGCCTCCATCTTCAGGGGGCTCCCTCTGCTGCGGCTCCATCTGGAGCCATAAACCCTGGTGGTGTCAGCCCTGGTCGATTCTGTTGACGGGGATCGCCATCCCCGCCGCCAGTTGGTGTCTGCTGCAGCGCTGGTGGATCACGGCACCCTTGGCGGCGGCCATCCTGGTGTGGTGGTGGCTGTTCCTGGTGCTGGTGCCCGCCGCCTGGCGCGCTGAGCAGGGCGGCCAGGCGCAGCCGTAAGCCCGATCTGGCCCGACAATCAGATCATCCCTGTCGCCAGCGCTTCAAGCGTTGGCCCCGATCCTGCATCGGGGCGATCCGTTGGTCCGCCACCAGCCCACTTTCCGATTCGTGTCCATAGGGCTGAGCTGAAACAAGACGGGGCCGATCACGGCTGAGCCCGTTCACCAAGCTGCTGATGCCTTGAGGCTGGGGCGGTGTCAAAAAGGCGCAGGAGCTGCCCGCTGTCCTGCCCAGCACCTCCCTGAACCAAAAAGCCCAGCACTCCTGGGAGCACGGGGCGGATGGTGGAGCTGGAATTGGTCGCAGGCGGTCGGTATCAGCGATAGGGAGCCAGCCCGAAGGCCTCGGCCTCGCTGTTGGGCTGGCCCTGGGAGGGAGTCCCGCCGTACGGTTGCTGGCTGATCAGGCCGCCACCGTTTGCGCTCGAGCCGTTCTGGCCTGGCGTGAGGCGGCCCTGCCGCAGGGCGGAGAGCAGGCCATCGCAGCCGCCGTAGCGGGATAACAGCCGCTCGACCTGGCTGTCACTGATGCCCTGTTGCCAGCCATCGGGCCAGCCGCGGGCCCGGCCCTGGGTGACCAGCAGGCTGTTGCCCGCACCGGGGGCCAGCTGGCCCCCCTGCTCGAGGCAGTGGGCGGCGGTGACCGACGCCAGCTGCATGGCGGGGGTGGGGTTGGAGGTACCGGGATTCTGGGGTTGGGAGCCGTAGCCACGGGGCCCCAGGGCGATACCCCCCTGGCCGCCGCCGGGAATGCCCACCCCAGGAAAACCGTTGCCGGGGAAGCCCATGCCGGGCACCCCCATGCCGATCCCGATCCCGGGTTGACCCCGGCCCGGGATGGCGAGCCCCATCGGGCCCGGGTAGCCGCCGCCATAGCGCGGGCCCCCGAAACCCGTCCCAAAGCCGGGGCCCGGACCACCGAAGCCACCACCAAAACCGCCACCACCGAGGCCGGTGAACTGGCCGAGGGCGGCCATGGCGAGGGAGAAGAGCAGGTTGTTCATGGCGTCAGGGCCGTTGGGAGAGGCTAGGGGGAATCGATGCGGCGCAATAGCGCCGGAACAGTTGCAGCACCTGGGCGGGCGGCAGATGGGCCGTGTAGCGCGCCTCCAACTCGCCCAGTTGTTCGCGGGCCGGGTAGGCCTTGAGCGAACGCCATTCGAGCGGGTCGTAGGTGGCCAGGGCGCTGGCCATGGCCTGGTGATGCTCGGCTCGGGTGATGGTGCCGCCGGCGCAGGCCTGCATCCGGTGGGTGGCCTCATGGGCCAGGGTGTTCCAGACGGCGTCGCGATCGCTGTGGACCCGGCAGACCACAATCGTGCGGCTGGGCTGGTGGTACAGCCCCTGGAGCCCCCGTTGATCGCAGTCGCGCTGCACCACATTGGAGCCGCTGGCCACCAGCAGGCTGCGCAGGGCATCGATGTCCTGCCAGCTGGCCTGCGGCCTTGCCCCGGCCGCCGGCGCTGGAGCGGGCAGGGCGATGGTCACCAGGATGGCGATCAGGGTGACCCGGGCCCAGGCCTTGAACCGGCTGGTCTGGGTCACCCTCTTCCATCGTGCAACCCAGGCTCCGCTTGAGGGGAGGCCAGCTGGGCTGGACCCGGGGCGGTCAGAGTGCCTGGTCGCAGCGGTGGCTGTCCTGTTCGCTGCAGAGCAGCTGGACGGGGTAGCGCTGCACCTCAGGCGCTCGGGCTGGAGTGGTGATCGCAAAGGAACCATGGGTCCTTAGCAGTACCCCTTGAGCCTGAATCGGCGACTCCGTTCGATCCATCACCCAGATGGGGGATAGGCGGCCTGGTTGACGGAGGGATAACCGCCGCCCGGCGGGATCTGAGCTCTGGACTAGGCCCTCGCACAGCGTCCGAACGGCTCATGCAACTGAGCCCGTGTATCCCAAACAGTTGGCCGCTCACCGTTCAAGCCTTGGCCGCAGGGATAGGCCACCGATCCATCGCTCTCGGCGAGGGCCCCACTGACGGTAGGCGCACGCCCCATGGATGTCAGGACGATTTCAGCATTGCCTGGGTCCCAGGGGCGCGAAAGCTGAAATCAACAGCGGCGCAGGCGGTCGGTCAAAACCCGAACCAAATCAAGTCGTGGCTGATCACCCGAATCCATGGCATTCAGCTGATCTTGGCTGGCCCCCATGGGTTGCTTGATGTCCCATGCCGTTTGGTTGTAGGGGCCCCAACCACAACTGATGTCAACCGCTTGGGCGGCTTATCCCCGGGATGAACGCTCATCTCGACAGGGGCAGCCGGTCGAGTGGTGACGATCCTGGCCGTTCCAGCTCCAAGGGTCACTGCCATGGCCCTTGGGGGGCTCTCAGGCCACGGGCTGCATCAGGCCGCCACCCGGTGAGGAGTCGTCGTCGTCGTTGTTTTCCGGTTTGCCGGTGAACCAGGCGTAAAGGCCGAGGGCCAAAAGGCTGACCACAGCAGGAATCATGCCGAGGCCGAGCTGCGCTCCACCACCCACCTCGATCAGCTCGCCCATGTCGCTTGGTAACAGAAGTGGCGTGATTGTAACGAACTTTTGCGGGGATGGTGAGAGAGGCGGGCCAGCTCGAGGCGGGCTCAGTCGAAGACGTGGCCGTGCTCGTAGCGCTCCGCCTGGCCGGCGGCCGCCGTCAGGGCCGCCACGTTGTCGCGGGTGAAGAAACCGTCGTAGCCGAGGCAGCGCTCCACGTATTCGGTGATCAACAGGGAGTAAGGAGAAGCCTTGGAGAAGATCTGCTTGAGGTTCGGCTGGTCCGTGCACTCGCCCACCACCTCCGCCAGGAAGGGGATGCCAAGGTCGCGCAACACCTCAACGACGAAGTCAACGTTCTTTTCGCCCTGGATCTCGCCGTCTTTGACCTCGTAGGCGATGTGATGCATGCGGCGGCCGTAGTTGCGCACGAAGTCCTCGGTGGGCATCGGCAGATTGTCGAAGGAGTTGAGGAAGGAAGGGGTGTTGTTGGCGGTGAACACCCGCGCCGGTGATTGCTTGTCATCGCTGATGCCCGGATGGCGGGTGACGTTGGTGGACGAGTTCATCTCGGCGATGTTGTAGGCCCCCCAGAAGTAGTAAGGAACCATCGTCAGGTATTCCAGCAGCGCATCTTCCCGATCCCCCGCCAGCACTCGGGTCGCCAGGTGATCGATGCCCAGCACCCGCCCGGCCAGGCCATGGCGTTCGTGTTTTTCAGCCGCCTTCTCCAGTAGGGCCAGGGGTTCATCGTCGAGCAGCACCCGATCGCCCGGATCGAGGGCCGCCAGGCTGTCGAGGGCCACATCGGTGTAGCCGACGCGGTTGTAGGTGTAATCGGAGAGGAAACTGAAGGTCAGATGCTCCAGGGCATAGAACGGATTCGTGCTTTCGCCTGGATAGACGAAGCGGATGTTCTGGGGTTCGAGCACCGACCTCACATCGCGGCAGCTGGAGCTGCTGTAGATCTCGCCGATGTAGCGGGCATTGGGACTGGCCGCCGCCAGTGGATACATCCGGTTCCAGCGGGTCGTTTCGTCTTCGTAGCTGAGGCTCAGGGGCTCCAGCAGGATCAGCCGCGGACAGGCGGGGCCCGCCTGCAACAGGTAGATGCGATGGGTTTCGTTGAGCCAGCACTCCCGGAACCGGTACGGACCCATCAAGGCCAGCTCGGCCATGTAGGCGATTCCGTGGCCGTGATCCACCTGGATCACCACCGCTGCCATGTTCCCCACCAGCTGGTTCAGCCCCGAGCGGCTGCGCCGTTCGAAGACTCTGGGCAGGTTCTGCTCAAAGAACGGCGTGTTCTGCTTGTCGCCCCGGGGCTTGTAGGAGCTGAGGTCGAGCATGGCTGGGACTGGGTTTGGCTCAGCCCCGTCTAGCAGGCTTCAGACCTGGATCACAGCCTCGTTGCGCACGGCTTCAGCGCTGGCCCGCTGCTCGCTGGTCAGGCCATCGGCCCCCGGCAGCCGCTCGGCCATCGCCTGCAGCCACTCCATCAGCTGCTCGAGTTGCCTGTCCATCGGCAGGGCGCCCAGGCCGCGGGCCAGCACCTTGGCGGTGCTGCCGGAGCCGGCCTGATAGACGAAACGGCCGTGCAGATGTTGGGGCAAGCCCTGGCGCAGCAGGCGGAAGGCGGGCTCCTCCATCGGTGTCTCCAGGGCAATGTTGGGCTTGTCGGGCTTGATGCGCGAGAAGCCGCAGCGCTTGGCCAGCAACTTGAGCTCCATCAGTTGCAGCAGCGACTGCACCGGCGCCGGAATGGCCCCGTAGCGATCGACCCAGCCGGCGGCCAGTTCGACCAGGGCCTCCTTGCTGTGGCAGTCAGCGGCGGCGCGATAGGCGGCGATCTTCTCGTCGTTTTCGGTGATCCAATCGCCGGGGATGAAGGCCGTGATCGGCAGGTCGATCTGGGTGTCCTCCACCGCCGGGATGTCCTGACCCTGGATTTCGGCCAGGCACTCCTGCAGCATCTCCATGTACAGATCGAAGCCGATGGTCTCCATCTGGCCGCTCTGCTCCACCCCCAGCAGGTTGCCGACGCCGCGGATCTCCATGTCGCGCATGGCCAGCTGGTAGCCCGAGCCCAGTTGGGCGAACTCCTGAATCGCCCGCAAGCGTTGGCGGGCGGCTTCGCTCAACGACGCCTCGCCGGGATAGAACAACCAGGCATGGGCCTGGATGCCGCTGCGGCCGACGCGGCCCCGCAGTTGGTAGAGCTGGGCCAGGCCGAACTTGTGGGCGTCTTCCACCAGGATCGTGTTGACCCGCGGAATATCGAGGCCCGATTCGATGATCGTGGTGCAGAGCATCACGTCGGCTTCGCCGGCATTGAAGGCCACCATCGCGCTCTCCAATTCGCCTTCGGCCATCTGGCCGTGGGCCACCAGCAGCTTCAGTCCCGGCAGCATCTGGCGCAGCTGCTCGGCCACCTCCTCGATGCCCTCCACCCGCGGCACCACGTAGAAGATCTGGCCGCCCCGGTCCAGTTCCTGGCGGATGGCGCTGCGTACCGCCTCCTCATCGAGGGCGGCCAGGTGGGTCTTGATCGGCCGGCGCAGCGGCGGCGGTGTGGTGATCAGGCTCATCTCGCGCACGCCCGAGAGGCTCATGTAGAGGGTCCGCGGGATCGGCGTGGCGCTGAGGGTGAGCACATCCACGTCCTTGCGCAGGGCCTTGATCTTTTCTTTCTGGTTCACCCCGAAGCGCTGCTCTTCATCGACCACCAGCAGCCCCAGCTCCTTGAAGCTGGTGCCCTTGCCCAGCAGCTGGTGGGTTCCCACCACCACGTCGACGTTGCCCTTCTCCAGCCCGTCGAGAATCGTGCGTCGCTCGGCTGCCGTGCGGAAGCGGTTGAGCAGGGTCACCTTGAGCGGATAGGGGGCGAAGCGTTCACTCAGGGTGCGCCAGTGCTGCTGGGCCAGCACCGTGGTCGGGGCCAGCAGGGCGCACTGCTTGCCAGCGGTCACCGCCTTGAAGATCGCCCGGATCGCCACTTCGGTTTTGCCGAAGCCCACATCGCCGCAGACCAGCCGGTCCATCGGCTGGGGCCGCTCCATGTCCCGCTTCACCTCGCTGATCGCCTTGGTCTGGTCCGGCGTCGGTTCGTAGGGGAAGGAATCCTCCAGTTCGCCCTGCCAGGGGCCGTCGGCGGGGAAAGCGAAACCCGGAGCCTTGTGGCGCTCTGCGTAGAGCCGCACCAGATCCATCGCCACCTTGCGGATCGCCTTCTGGGCCCGCTCCTTGGCCTTGGTCCAGGCGGTGCCGCCCATGCGGTTCAGCTCCGGCGGCTGGTCGCTGGTGGCGCGGTAGCGGCCCAGGCTGCCGAGCTGGTCGGCGGCCACCCGCAGCAGGCCATCGGCGTACTGCACCACCAGGTAATCGCGCGATTCGCCGCCGATCGCCAGTTTTTCGAGCTTGAGGAAGCGGCCGATGCCGTGGTTGCGATGCACCACGAAGTCCCCCGGCAGCATCTTCAGTGGGTCGACCGTGCGGCTGGCCGCCCGCCGCCGCCGGCGCACGTAGCCCGCGGCCGTCAGGCTGTGCTGGCCGAAGAACTCCCGGTCGGTGACCAGCACCAGTTTCCAGGCGGGCAGCTGCAATCCCTCCAGTTCGGCGGTGCCCCGGGTCTTGAGTGCCACCGGTGTGTTCTGCTCGATCAACCGCTCGATCGCCGGAGCGTCCTTGGGGTTGGGCACGAAGCGGGTGATGCAGTCGTGTTCCTCCAGCAGCGCCACGGCCCGCGAGGGCTGGGCCGAGAGCAGCCAGACCCGGGCCCGCTCCGCCTGGAAGCCCTTGATCAGGCCCGCCAGCTTGCCGAACTGGTTCGGATGGGCCGGCACCGAGCGACTGGCCAGGTCAAAGCTGTTGGGGTGCCTGTCGGTTTCGTGCAGCTCCGCCAGATCACAGCCGCGGAAGCGCTCGGCCTCGGCCAGGGCCTCTTGGGGCGGTCGGTGCAGCGAGCCCGGCAGCGCCGGTTGCTGCTGCTCCAGCAGGTGCTCCTGGGCATGGTCAAACCACTGCTGGCCGTGGGCCAGGCAGTGGCGCCGTTCATCGACGGCCACCAGGCAGTGGTCAGGCAGGTAGTCGAGCAGGCTGGCGGGCCGCTGCCAGGCCAGGCCCATCAGCCGCCGCATCCCCTCGGGGCTGCCCCCCTCCAGCAGTTGCTCGAGGGCTTCGGGGCCCAGCAGCTGCTCCAGGCCGTCGGGCATGGTGTCGCGCAGGGCCTCAGCCACCAGCGGCGCATGGCTGGTGGGGGTGAGATGCACCCGTTCGATCGGATCGAGGGAGCGCTGGCTGGCCGGATCGAATTCGCGCAGTTTCTCCAGCGTGTCGCCGAAGAACTCCAGCCGCACCGGCAGTTCGGCGCTGACGGGATAGAGATCGACGATGTCGCCACGGCGGCTCCAGTGGCCCTCCTGCTCGATCGTCGGCACCCGTTCGTAGCCGAGGCGCGTCAGGGTCTGGCCCAGCTCCTCCAGGTCGAGGATCTGGCCCTTGGCCAGGCTCAGGCACTGGGCCGCCAGGGCCTCGGGGGGCGGCAGATGGGGCTGGAGGGCCCGTTCGGTGGCGACGATCGCCATGGTGCTGAGCCTGCTGCTGGCGCCAGAGCCGCCGCCAGAGCCGCCGCCCTTCGGGCCGCCGGCGGCGATCAGCTCGGCCAGGACCTGAAGCTGGCCCCAGGTGATCTCGCTGGTCGGATCAAAGGGTTCGTAGGGGGATCCTTCGCTGGTGGGATACAGCTGGCTGGAGCTCCAGCCCATCAGCTCGAGCAGGGCCGCCCAGCGGCCGGCTTCCTCGAGCGTGGGCACGATCACCAACAGCGGCGCCCCCGCCTGGGCCGCCAAGGCACTGGCGATGAGGGCCCGGGCGCCCCGGCCGCCGCCGCTGAGCCGCAACCGCTCGCTGCGTTCCATCCGGGCGGCCACCTCGCCAGTGAGGGGCACCTGCTGCAGCTGGCGCACCAGGGCGGAGAGGGGCATGGACACAAGGGAGGCACAGCTGCCGATCTTCGCAAGCGCCGCCCACCGCCGTTGGCCGAAGCGCGTCGCCGGATCCCGCCGGAGCGCAGCATGCTGGGGTTGGTGTCGCGTGCATGGGCCTGGCATGAACCGCTGCTGGCTCGCTCTGGGCCTGGTGACCCTGTCGGTCTTCCTGGCTGCGCTGCCGGATGTGTGGCGTCAGGCAGCCGTGCTGGCGGTGCGTCCCTCCGGTCTGCCGAGCTTGCTGCAGCGCCAGAGTTCTTCACCTGAGGCCCCAGCCCAGGCGGCGGCGGAGTCCATGGCCCCCTCCAGTCTTCTGGCCCAGCTGCAGGAGGGCGATCGCCAGTGGCTGCCCCGGGCCGAACCGCTCGAGGACGGCGGTATCCGCTACCTCTACAAGCGCCGCCCCGGTGAACCGGAACTGTCCATTGCCCAGATCAAGGACCTGATCGCCCATCCCCCCAGCCACGAGGCTGAGCGCCGGGCGATCATCGAGCTTCTGGAGCTGTTGCAGCGCCACGGGGTGGCTGTCTCCCTGAGTGAGCCGATCAAGACGGGTGCGGCGGCGGAGTGGGATCCCCAGCAGCGAAGTCTGCGCATCCGCCCGGATGTGCCCACCCACGGCAGTGTCGAGTTCGCCCGGGTGCTGAACCATGAGGCCATCCACGTGGCCCAGAGTTGCGCGGCGGGGGGCCTGGCGGCCCAGCCCCGGATCCTCGGCATCGCCGCGCCTCTGACGCCGGCCCTGAAGGCCCAGCTGGATGAACCCCTCTACGCGGCTGCCAGCGAGGCTGAACGGGCGATGGAGGTGGAGGCCTATGCCCACCAGGAGCGTCTAGGCGTGGGCCTGGCCCTGGTAAAGCTCCACTGCCCTGCAGCCCCCGGTTGACGGGGCCTGCGGCTGCGCCTCAGCTCAGCGATGGCTGGCCATGTGGCGGATCAGATCGAGGCACTTGCAGGAGTAGCCCCACTCGTTGTCGTACCAGGAGACCAGCTTCATGAAGGTGGGGCTAAGGGCGATCCCGGCGCCGGCATCAAAGATGGAGGTGCAGGACTGGCCCAGGAAATCGGTGGAGACCACCTCGTCCTCGGTGTAGCCGAGGATGCCGGCCAGCTCGCCGCTGGAGGCGGTGCGCATGGCCTGCTTGACGGCGTCGTAGCTGGTGGGCGTCTCCAGGTTCACGGTCAGATCGACCACCGAGACGTTGGGGGTGGGCACCCGGAAGGCCATGCCGGTGAGCTTGCCGTTGAGGGCCGGGATCACCCGGCCCACCGCCTTGGCCGCGCCGGTGGAAGAGGGAATGATGTTCTGGGCGGCACCGCGGCCACCGCGCCAGTCCTTGACCGAGGGGCCGTCGACGGTTTTCTGGGTGGCGGTGGTGGCGTGGACCGTGGTCATCAGGCCCTCGCGGATGCCGAAGTTGTCGTGCAGCACCTTGGCCAGCGGCGCCAGGCAGTTGGTGGTGCAGGAGGCATTGGAGACGATCTCCTGGCCGGCGTAGCTGTTGTGGTTCACGCCCATCACGAACATCGGCGTCTCGTCCTTGGAGGGGGCCGACATCACCACGTTGCGGGCGCCCGCCTGCAGGTGTTTGCGGGCCGATTCATCGGTGAGGAAAAAGCCGGTGGACTCCAGCACCGTGTCCACGCCCACATCACCCCAGTGGAGATTGGCGGGGTCCCGCTCGGCGGTGATGCGGATGGCGCGGCCGTTGACAACCAGGGCGCCGTTGTTGATCTCCACCGAGCCTTGGAAGCGGCCGTGGGTGGAGTCGTAACGGAGCATGTAGGCGATGTAATCGACATCGATCAGATCGTTGATCGCCACGATCTCGATGTCCTCCAGTTCGCAGGCCCGGCGGAAGACCAGGCGGCCGATGCGTCCGAATCCGTTGATGCCGACTTGGATGGCCATGGACTGGATGGTGCTGCGCAGGAATTTCAGGGTAGGGCTGGAGCCTGGTTGTGGCCTGCGGCCAGCGTTTCGCTTTCCAGCAGCATGTTGAAGTGCAGCAGTTGCTGGTCGTTGAGCTGCTGGCGGCTGGTGACCTGAAGTTCCCGTTCCAGCAGGGCCCGCCCCTGCTCCGCATCCCAACCCAGCTGGGACAGCAGCGCGTCGCACTGGCTCAGAAGCTCGCTGCGCCGCAGTGGCACCGGCGCCAAGGCGGGATCAGCGCCCGCGCCCAGCCCCTCGAGTGTGTGGAGATAGGCGAGCAGGTCGCCGTAGTTGGTGAGACGGTTGCGACTGGGATGGCCAAAGGCCCGCTGCAGGTAGGCGGCTTCCTGGTCCCGCTGCCAGCCCAAGCGCCGCAGCTGCAGCTCCAGGGCCGCCAGTTCGCCGCTCCAGTCCTCCGGATCCGGCACGGGCTCGGCGATGGGCTGCCGCGACGGGAGCGGTGTTGGTGCTCCCGTTTCGGCGAGGCGCCGCAGCGGCGGGGCGCAGCGGGCGGGGCTGTCGCCGGCTCCCCCATGGGTGCCATTGGCGGGTTGCGTGGTCCCATCTCCAGGATCTGAGCTATGGGTTGGGGCTGAACCCACCGCATCCAGCAAGGACACCTGCGCAGCCAAGGGTTCTGTTGGGGCTGCTAGGGGGCGGGGCAGGCCACCAACCTCGGCCTGGCGCGGGGCTGGGTGCTCGAGCTGAGCTGGGGGGGCGATGGCCAGGGGAGCATCCAATCCCCCGGACGCATCGCCGGCAACAGGAACGGCCGTGGGTCGTTGCCGGTTCTCAGCGCTCGCAGGAGGTGTCCGCTCGGAGGCTGCAGCCGATGGCGATGGGTACTGCCCGGGGCCGAGGCGGCCCAGCAACCGCTGCCTGGCCCGGTCCTCCGCGGCTTCCGCGTCCGCCGCCTCGCCGAGGGCGCTGCCCAGCAGCCGTTCCCCGTCGTAGGCCTGAACCAACACCACCCGCTTGCCGGAATCGGCATGGACCAACTGGGCGAGCAGCTTCATGGGCAACACGTGCCGTCAGAGGGGGGATCCCTATGTTGAGGTGAGACATCCTTCGCTGACCAGCGACCCTGACGCGATGGAAGCGGAATTGGTTCCATCCCTGACCACCCTGATCCAGGACGCCGATCAGTGGCGCGAGGTGCTGCTGCTGCTGCCCTTACTGGTGGCACTGGAGGCGGTTCTGTCGGCCGACAATGCCATTGCCCTGGCGGCCATTTCCCGCCGACTTCACGATCCCGATCGCCAGCGCCAGGCCCTCAACATCGGTCTGTTGCTGGCCTTGGTCCTGCGGCTTGGACTGATCGTGGCGGCTCGCTGGGTTCTCCATGCCTGGCCATTGCAACTGCTGGCTTCCGGCTATTTGCTGTGGCTCTGCGGTGATCACCTGGTCGGGCTGCTCCGCCAGTCGTCCGAAGACGAGGACGGGGACGACGAGCAGGGCAAAGACAGCAGCCTGGTGGGAGCCTCGTTGTTGTCGGTGGTGGCCACCCTGGCCTTCACCGATCTGGCCTTCTCCCTGGACAGCGTCGCCGCCGCCGTTGCCGTCACCGACCGGCTGCCGCTGGTGATGGCCGGTGGCGTGATCGGGGTGCTGGCCCTGCGACTGACGGCCGGGCTGTTCATCCGCTGGCTCGAGGTCTTCAGGCATCTCGAAACTGCCGGCTACCTGGCGGTGGGCTTGGTGGGCATCCGGCTGTTGATCCGCCTCATTTTCCCGGCCCTGGTGCTGCCGGAATGGTCGTTGTTGCTGGTGGTGTCGCTGCTGTTCCTCTGGGGCTTCTCGGCCCGGGAGCCCCAGCTCGTGACGGCGTCAGTCGAAGGGGACCATTCACCGATCAGGCCGGAAGAGCGTTGAGGTCCCTCGCCGTGGAGATGGAAGACCCAGAGATTGGGCCGGTCGGTGCAGGTTGAGCTTCGCCAGATTGAGGACGACCGTCTGATCAGCGCTCTGGAGGTCGAGAGCCTGGCGGATGTGCCCTTTCCTGGCCGTTGGCTCCTCCATGGCGGGAGCAGTTACCTGGTGCTTCAGCGCCGCCATCGCTACGGCCTGCGGCTGGGCCGGTACGAGCTGGCGGCGGTGGCCCTGTTGGTGAAAGCCGAACCGCAACCCGTCGATGCCCGCCAGTGGAACGGTCAATGGCTGATCGGTGATCCCAGTTGCCGTTTCAACGCCCGCAGTCCCCTGTTGCGCTGCGCCGTGATGCCCGATGGCCCCTGCGAGTGCTGCGCCCACTACACCCGAGCGCTGGACGGGGGGAACTAGAGGCTGGCTGCTTCGATCGCTACTGGGCGATGGGCTGATCAACCCCTGGCGGTGGTTATGCCTCCGATGGGATTCGGCCAGGATCTATCGGTTCGCCTGGCTGGGATCGGGCGCCAGGGTCGCGTCGATGGCTCCTGAAGCCATCAAGCTCTCCAGGCAGGCTTTCGCGCGAAGCCTTGGTTTCGGCCGGGGTCTCAGGGGAGCCTTCGGGGCGATGGCGGGGGCGAGAGCCGATCCGTGGCTTACAGAGGGCCGTGCAACAGGCCCCTAGGCTGGGTCCATCCGATTTCAGGGTTCCGATCACGCCGTCCTCCTCGTCTGCCGGCCCCCGTCGCCGCCAGCCCTCGCCGCAGCCGGCCCCCACCAGGACTGCGGATCCCCAGAACCTCGCCACCTCTGCCGAGCTGGTTACCGAGAGCGGTGGCTCTGGAGCGCCCGTGGCTGGGCTGGCTGTCGATTTCTCGAGCCTGGGCCTTTCTGAACCCTTGCTCAAGGCCGTGGCGGCCAAGGGCTACCGCCATCCATCGCCGATTCAGCTGCAGTGCATTCCGGCCGTGCTGGAGGGCCGCGACGTGATGGCGGCAGCCCAGACCGGTACCGGCAAGACCGCCGGTTTCACCCTGCCGATGCTGGAGCGGTTGCGCCATGGTCCCCATGCGCGCTCCGGCATCGTGCGGGCCCTGGTGCTCACCCCCACCCGGGAATTGGCGGCCCAGGTCGCCGACAGCGTCACCGCCTATGGCCGCTATCTCGACCTGCGCTCCGATGTGGTCTTCGGTGGCGTCAGTGCCAATCCCCAGATCGATCGCCTGCGGCGCGGCACCGACGTGCTGGTGGCGACGCCCGGTCGTCTGATGGATCTGCATCAGCAGCGGGCGCTGCGGCTGGATCAGGTGGAGATCCTGGTGCTCGATGAGGCGGACCGGATGCTCGACATGGGCTTCATCCGCGACATCCGCAAGATCCTGGCCCTGCTGCCGGAACGGCGTCAGAATCTGCTGTTCTCGGCCACGTTTTCGGCGGAGATCCGCCGCTTGGCCACCGGTTTGCTGCACCAGCCCGTGCTGCTGCAGGCCACGCCGGAAAACCGGGCTGCGCCCCTGGTGGAACAGGTGATGCATCCCTGTGACATGGCCCGCAAGCCCGATCTGCTCTGCCACCTGATCCGTGACAACGACTGGCAGCAGGTGCTGGTCTTCTCGCGCACCAAGCACGGCGCGAATCGCATGGCGGAGCGCCTCGACAAGGAAGGTATTTCCGCCGCCGCCATCCATGGCAACAAGAGCCAGGGGGCCCGCACCCGGGCCCTGGCCGGCTTCAAGAGCGGCGAGGTGCGGGTGCTGGTGGCCACTGATATCGCCGCCAGGGGCATCGACATCCACCAGTTGCCCCATGTGGTCAACCTGGATCTGCCGAACGTCGCCGAGGACTACGTGCATCGCATCGGCCGCACCGGCCGGGCCGGTCAGAACGGTCATGCCATCTCACTGGTGGCTGCCGAGGAGCACGAGTTGCTGCGTGCCATCGAACGCCTCACGGGATCGCCCCTGCCCCGCACCGCGATTGTTGGCTTTGAGCCCACGATCCACTCGGCACCGCCGCTTGATCTCAGTGGCGGCCGCGGCCGCCGCCGCGATGGCGGTGGATCGGGCGGTGGCTCCAGGGGCGGCGGGCGCAGCCTGCGTGAGGCGCCGCGGGAACCGGCCGCAGGGGCGCGCAGGCGTTCGCGCAGCCGTTGATCATCCTGTTACATCCACCACCGTTTTCCATGCCGATCTGGGTTGCAGTAGCTGGGTGTTCGGTTCTGCGCCATGACCTACGAGCCTGGATCCAGCGAGTGCCGGGTGTTGATCGATTGCAAGGCCCAGATCGAAGCCATGTTGCTGAGCCTGTCGCGCATCGATAACAGCCGCCACATCCGCGATCAGCTGGTGTCGGTGCACCATCAACTGGAGGGTCTGCACGAACTGCATCGCCGCCAGCCCCAGGGTTCGGTCGCGGCCAGCTGAACTTGGCTGTTGTGCCCCTGTTGGGTGTGCCGGGTGTGGTGATGTTCGAGAGCACTGGCTCCCGTCCCCATCCGGATGCTGATGCCTGAGAAGCCTCTCCGGCTCAGTCGATTGGCGAGTGGCCCCCAGCACTGGCCATTCGGCATTTGCCTCTGTCGCGAGCGATCACGTTGCTCTTCGACGGGATTGTTTTGTCGTCGCTGAATGACGGACTGGCCAGAACAGGGCAATGTCCTGCCTCGTCAGGTCGACGATCCCACTGGTTTTTATGAATGTTCTGGGCAATCTTTGCCCCTGGATAGGACTGATCGGGAGACCTCAGGACACAGACAGCACTGACAGGCTGGTCCATCGCTTCTCCAGGCCTACCTGAAGGCTTGTCCATGGCTCAGTGGCCCATGTCAGTTCGGCCACCTGTGACGTGATTTTTAGTCACCAGTTTGATGTGCTGATGGATCTAACTCCGAGCTTCTCTGGAGCGGCTATTTGCGCGTTCAGCTCCAAACCCTCTTGCATCCCCCAGGTTCTCAGGGGCGCTCCCCTGGGCGAGTTTCGATGATCGCCGCCTGATGCCCGAGCCCGGGTGCAGCTCGGTCTGGACCTGGTTGTCTGGCGTCGTGCAGGGGCGATTGATCTCGGGAACCATGGCCTTGACAGTGCCGAAAATCGCTCCAGATGCTGGTCAACGGCGCTTGGCTTGGATCGCCTGGTCGTTTGGCGATTGAACTCGTTTGCCTTGCCTGCTTGGTGTTGAGCACTGGGGTGGAGTCCAGTCCAGTGCCCATCGTCACCCGATTCGTGGCTGCCTGGGTCTCGGTTTCAGCGGACCCAGGTTCACTCTGCGGCCAACTGGCCCTGTTCCCAGATGCGACAAGCGGCGTAGGCTCCCGCCAGTGTGGCCACCTTCAGTTGTTGACGAGGCTGGTGCTCGTGGCTGACCACATAGCGACCTGTCGTCTCTCGGAAGATCTGACAGCCCGATCCTGTGGCTTTGACGAAGGAGAGTTCGTTACCCATCGGATCCCCGGCATTACTACAAGTTCTGTCTAATGGAGCCAGATCACAAGCTGACTGTCGTGGGACCCTAACAATACAAGTCTTCATTCTGGCATTAAGCAAAGTAGTGCAATTGCGAGATCTGTCCATGGACTGGCCTCTTTCTTTTTTCTTTTGTTTCTGTCCGGGCCGGTTCCCTTCGGGGGGCGGGGTTGGGCTCGCCGGCTAGGAGCGCTTCGCTGAGTTGCTGTTTGTTCCTGTTTCCCCTAGGGCTTCACCGATGCGGGCATCGCACTGCTGGATCAGGCTGGTGCCCGAGGCGGCGCTACGTCCTTCCAGTTTGGCCGTGCGGATCAGCAGGGGGCAGCCCCCGGTGGCAACCACCAGTCCCACCCCTTCCATCACCTCCAGCACCTGTCCAGCGGCGGGGAGCTCTCGGTTGCCATGGGCATCAGCGGCGGCGCTCATTTCGCCGCTCGGCAGCCCCAGGCGTAAGGCGGCCGCTTGGCCCTCGGGGCTGAGCTGGTCGGCCAGGCGCCGCACCAGGGGTTCACTCTCCAGGATCTGCAGGCGTCGTTGCCGCCATTGGGTCCAGGCGCCGGGGTACAGGCCCATCACCTGGCGGTGAATGGCCAGTCCGCTTTGCTGCCAGTCGATCTGCCGGTCTTCCCGGGTGAGCATGCGGGCATACGTCACGCCCGCTTCGCTCTGGGGGATCAGTTGCAGGCGCTCCCTGCGCTGCTGCTCTGTCCCGGGGCCGGCCGCCTCGATCCGTGGCAGGGCCTCCACCAGCAAGTTGCCGCTGAGCTCGGCGAGTCGCAGGGCCAGTTGCTCGGCGTTCTCCAGTAAGCCGATGTCCAGGCTCCTTTGCAGCAGTACCGGACCGGTGTCAAGCCCCTCCTCCATCGCCATGATCCCCACGCCTGTCTGGCCGTCCCCTTCCAGCAGGGCCCACTGAATTGGCGCTGCACCCCGCCAGCGCGGCAACAGCGATCCATGGCCGTTCCAGCAACCCAGGGGCGGCTGGGCCAACACCTCGGGCGGCAGGATCTGGCCGAAGGCCACCACCACGTAGGCGTCGGCACCGAGAGCGGCCAGTTCGCCCTGCAGGGCCGGCTCGCGGCGGATGCGCTCCGGGGTGAACACCGGCACCCCCAGTTCCAGGGCCCGGGCCTTAACCGGTGAAGCAATCAGCGCCGATCCGCGGCCGCGGCGCCGGTCCGGTTGGCTCACCACCCCCACCAGCTCATGGCCCGCCGCCACCAGGGCATCGAGGCTGGCCAGGGCATAGGCCGGTGTACCCCAGAACAGGATTTTCATCGCCGCAGGCCTCCGGTCTCAGGCTTCGCCGGTGATCGAGAGGTTGTCGACCCACACCCAGGGACAGAGACCGCTGGGGGTGACCTTGGCCTGGCCCTCAAAGCCGATGATGCCCTGCAGCACCTTGCGGATATCGCCGGCGACGGTGGCCGACTCAATCGATCGCTGTTCGCCGCCCCGAATCAGCCAGCCATCAAAGGGCAGGGAAAAGGAACCCTGGGA
This sequence comes from Synechococcaceae cyanobacterium ELA739, assembly GCA_037127935.1. Classification (GTDB taxonomy): domain Bacteria; phylum Cyanobacteriota; class Cyanobacteriia; order PCC-6307; family Cyanobiaceae; genus Cyanobium. Next base: position 194,070 of record JBAXXM010000004.1, on the reverse strand, counting down.
GGCTTTGACACCGGCATGCAACGCGGAAAGGGAATCGATCACCACCAGACCCTCGGCCCCGGCCGGATTGGGGCCACCAGCGCTGAAACGGTCCAGTCCCTGCTCGCCGCCACGCACCCCTGGGGTGGGGCCGATCTCAAACCAGTCCGGACCGACCGAGACCTTGGCCCCCAGGCCGGCATGGCCCGTCGGGGCGACGCCGAAGGCCCTGGCGGTGGCCTCGGAGTGCAGAAAGTTGCGCAGCACCCCGCCCTCCAGCAGACAGAGCCGCGCCGTCGGCGTGCCCTCACCATCAAAGGTGGAGGCGCCGATGTTGGCCGGATGCAGGCCGTTGTCCTGGATCGAGAGGAACGGCACGGCGAGCTGTTCGCCGATCGAATCCCGGCGGCTGAGGCTGATGCCGTCGAGGATGGCGCGGGCGTTGAACAGGCTGCTGAAGGCGCCGATCAGATCAAGAAAGGCCTCGGGGCTGAACACGCAGGTGTAGTGACCGGTGTCGATCGGCGCGTAGTCGAGGTGGGCGATGGTGCGTTCCGCCGCCTCGCTGATGCAACCGGCAATGTCGAGATCATCGGCGCCATAGGCCACGCGCACGGCCCCGCTGCTGCGCGGTTTGCGGCCGGTCTCCTCGGCCCGGGCATAGAGATAGAGGCTGGCCGTGGTCAGCTGTTGCTGGCGGCAGGCGCCGTCGCTGTTGAGATAGATGCGTTCACTGCTGCGCTGGGCCAATCCGTTGTAGGGAACGGTGGCGATGGCGCCGTGGCGGCCGAGCAGATCGCGCTCCGCCTCCTTGAGGGTTTCAAGCAGCTCCAGGATCGTGCGCTGCTCGCGCAGCGGCTGATCCAGGGTCACCAGGGGGGCTGTGGCCAGGGGCGAGAAGGCGGGGATGTCGCTTTTGTTGCCGAAGGCACTGGCCTCATGGGCGCCCACCAGTGCCTTGGCCAGACCCTCATCGGAAAGATCAGAGGTGCTGGTGACCCCGACCAGGCCCGCCTCGTTCCAGACCCGCACGGTGATCGAGCGGCGCTGGGCGCCCTTGAGCTGCTTGGCTTCGCCCCTGTCCACCTGAACGGAGGTGTCAGTGCTGCAGGCGGCTCCCATGTCCCAGCGGCGGATGCCCTCCCGGCTGGCCAGTTGCTCCAGGCGGCTGCGCAGGGCGGACGCATTGAGATCGTTCGCCATCTTCAGCGTCCCCCCACGGTGATCGAATCCACCTTGATGTGGGGTTGTCCCACCGTCACGAAGATGCTGCCGCTGATGGAGCCGCAGAAGCCGGCCGCCAGTTCGAGATCGTTGGCGCACATGGAGATCCGCGGCATGACCTCCTTGGCCTCGCCGATCAGGGTGGCCCCTTTGACCGGCTTGCCCAGCTGGCCGTTTTCGATGCGGTAGCCCTCTTCGACGGCGAAGTTGAACTGGCCGGTGGGTCCGACGCTGCCACCCCCCATCGCCTTGCAGTAGAGCCCGTGGTCGATCGAGGCGATCAGCTCCTCAGGACTGTGGGGTCCGGCGGCGATGAAGGTGTTGCGCATGCGGCTGGCGGCAGCAAAGGTGTGCCCCTGGCGGCGGCCGCTGCCGGTGCGGGCATGGCCGGTGCGCAGTTCGCCGGCCCGGTCGCTGAGAAAGCGTTTGAGCACCCCGTTCTCAATCAACACGGTGCTTTGGGCTTCCATGCCTTCGTCGTCCATGGCGATCGAACCAAAGGCTCCACCGGTCAGGCCCTCATCGACGGCCGTGACGGCCGCATGGGCGATCGGTTGGTCGACCAGCTCGGCAAAGGGTGTGGTGCCCCGCTCCACCTGGGTCGTTTCCAGCAGATGGCCGCAGGCCTCATGGAAGATCACGCCCCCGAAGCGATTGGCCAGCACCACGGGAAACTGGCCGGCCTCGACGTAGTCGGCGTAGAGCATGCGTCCGGAGCTCTGGCAGAGATCCAGGGCCGCCGCTTCCGCATCCCACTGACGCAGATCGTCGGGGTTATCGGTGGTGCCGTAGCGGCGGCCGACGCTGGAACGGTGCTCCCCATCGGCGGCCAGCACATTCAGACCCAGGGTCTGATGCAGGCGGATGTCGTGGGCATAGGTGCCGTCGCTGGCGGCCACCAGCACCGATTGCCAATCGCGTCCGTAGCTGCCGCGGCGCGACTGCAGATGCTGGCCATGGCGGTTCAACTGGTCGGTGCCCCGCAGCAGCGCTTCGGTCGTTTCGGACAGTGATGGCACCTGGCTGAGCCAGGAGCGCTTGGCCGTGGCGAAATCCCGGAGGACCGGCAGGCCGTCGAAGGGGCTGGAGCCCGGGGCCGAACGCTGCAGGCCGAGCATGGCCAAGGCCTGATCGAGGGCCGCCAGCAGGCCGGCCTCGCTGAGATCGTTGGTGGAAACGAAGCCGTCGCGATGGCCCAGGAACACCCGAATGCCAGCACCCATGCCGAAGGCGGGGCTGACGTTGGTGATCGTGTCCTGCTCGGCCAGCACCCCGAGGTGGTCGGTGCGCTCGATGAACACCTCCACCAGATCGGCCCCAGCAGCGCGACCTTGGCTGAGCAGCGATTCCAGCCGTCCCTGCCAATGGGCGTCGTGCAACTCCATGGTGCTTGGCGTGGCGGTGAACAGGGGGGCCTTGGTCAAGGGATCGGCGCAGAGAGTGGGTGACGGAGCTGAAGCCAGATCAAGAGTGGCCGGAAGCGGGCTACGGCGCAGGCTGCGCCAGGGAGTTCCGGTTGGGCGAGTTGGGATCAACCCCGATGGTCAGAACAGTCAATGGCCAGACCAGCTGATTGAGTTTGATCCTGCATCGCTCGAGATGTCCAGGCGAACGGGGCGGGAAGATCTAGAGCCTGAGACGGGACTGGAGATTCTGAATCAGAAAAACTTGAATCCGATGGGGTGGATTCTGGCTCCACCCCAACTCCTCTTCCCTGCAACCCTGACATTCAAATCCGAAGAGAACTCCTGTGAGTCAGCCTCGAAGGGACATTGGGCCAGGGCCCTGATTCAGCGGATTGCCGGTTGGAACTGTTCGCTGCGGATCGGTGCCATCAGGAACAACTTGGCCATTTCCAGACCGTTGGCGGCCCACCAGGGCAACTTGCGCAGGGCGCGCAGCGGAGCGGGACCGCCGGCAGCGTCGGCGTCACTGAGGGCGGCGTTGTTGTTCACCAGTCGCTCCAGCCGTTGCCAGAACTTGGGATTGTCCACATCCAGGACGACGGGGAAGACGCGGGCTGAGGTTTCATTGGTCTTGGCGATCACGTACTTGTCGTAGTCGCGGGCATCAAGTCCAAGGGCCTCGTAGAACTCCTTGCGGGCCACGTCGCGCACATACATGGTGGCGAACACGGCCAACAGGAAGAAGCGACACCACAGACGAGCGGTGAAGCCCCGCACGGAGTCGGGCTGGGCCTTCATCAGGGCATCGAAGAAGTCGCCGTGGCGGTTTTCATCCTGACACCAGTTCTCGAAGAGATCGAAGATCGGGTAGATCTTGCTTTCGGGGTGCTTCTCGAGGTGGCGGAAGATGGCGATATAGCGCCAATAGCCGATTTTTTCGGACAGGTAGGTAGCGTAAAAGATGAACTTGGGTTTGAAGAATGTGTAGGCCTTATTCGCCGTGAGAAAGCCCAGATCCAGCTGCAGTCCGAAATCGGCCATCGATTTGTTGAGGAAGCCGGCATGGCGGGCTTCATCGCGGGCCATGTGGGCAAAGCACTCGGCCAGCAGCGGGTTTTTCTCTTTGATGCGGCGGCTGAGTTCTTTGTAGAGCAGGAATCCCGAGAACTCGGAAGTGCAGCTCTGCTCAAGAAACTCGATGAACACCTTGCGGGTCTCGGGATCAAGCTTGTCGGCTGCGCCTTCAAAGGATTCGTTGCGGACGAAGTGGTGGCGGTTGTAGTCCTTGCGGAACTCTTCGCAGATCGCCTCCAGTTCCTCCTCATTCGGCCGCAGATCCATGGCCGCCATGGCCTCGAAATCCGTGGTGTAAAACCTCGGCGTCAGGATCGTGTCCTTGACCGGATCCTTGACGGCGGGAGCATCCGGTGTGCCCAGGCGAGGGGTTGCCTGGTTGGCAGTGGGGCTGGCTGTGGCGGCGGGAGGAACCATCGCGCGGCGCTTCTGACGGCATGTGGGGCCATCGTAGGTGGGACAGGCCCCACCCCGGGCCGGGTTGTGACGTGGGGCCAGCCCAAGGGCCGCCGGGTCCCTCAGTTGGGCCCCAGCCATTTCTGACCATTGAGGCGCTGCACGAGCCTCGAAACGATCAGGGCCAGGGTGATCTTCTTCTCGTCAATCAGGAAGGACTCCAGCAGGCTGGGCTCGCCGCCCCCTTCACTGACGGCGATCGTCTTGGGGGCGCTGAGGTCGGTTGCGGTGAAGCACAGCCAGAAGCGCCGTTCGCCCGGCAGGGAACCCTTCACCAGCCAGCAGGGACTGCCGACCACCGGCATCGGCCCCTGTTCAAAGCTCAGCTGGGGCGCCGGTCCGCCATAGGCCTCGACTTCCTTGCTCAGGGCTGGCAGCAGCAGCTCGGGCACAAACTCCTCGAAGGGGCGATCTTCGGGGGCCGGTGGTTTGGCCTTAGCCGCCGGGGCTGCTGTCGCACCGGCCTGGGCGGATTCGGGAGCGGGACGGGCGGAGTCGGTCACCGGTGGGGGCGCAGGCGTTGGTGCTGGCGGAACTTTAGGGACTTCGCACCCCCGCTTTTGATCGATGGCTCGGTTCAGGGCTCACCAGTCATCGCTATCGCCCAGAGCCCAGTCGTCATCAACGGCCACCATGTCCCTTTCGGCTTGGGCGACGGATGGCGCGGTGGTCACAACGTGGGCGTGGTTCGCCGGCTCCGTTGCCGCCGGCCTGGTGTTGGGGCGGTGCAACACCCGAAAGGGCACCGGCACGGTCGGCGCCGGTTCTCCAGGGGCGCGCTCGGGTCCGGTACGGAGCGTGCTTGAGCGGCTGCTGGCGTCAGGGTCGGTCGGGGCCGACGCCGGCCCTGGTGAGCGTGCTTGAGCCGGGCGGTTGAACCAGCTGGCCCTGGCAGGACCGTCGGCGCGCTCTTGCCAGGATTCGGACCAGGGTTCCGACCTGGTATCAGCCGTGGTGTCGCGCGGCTCCTCCCTGCCGCGTCGCCGCTGGTTCCCCCGACCCTGCCGCAGGGCCAGGGCCGTGGCCGAGGCGCTGAGCAGGGCGCCGCCGCCGGCTCCGGCCCCGAGCCAGAGCCCGATTGGCAGTTCTGGGCTCCGCCAGATCAGCAGCCGCATGGACAGAGTCGGACGTGGGTTGAGGGCCGCCAACAGCAGGGCCACCAACAGGGGTGACAGCAGGGGGAGCAACAGCAGGCGACGGAACAGCGCCAGAACCAAAAAGGGGTAAAGAGAAACTCAGGTTGAGGATGGCCGTGCGGGCGGACCCTGCCAACGGTTGAGCTGGCCGAGTTCGAGGCCGAGGCTGTCGAACACCCGGATCACCAGAAAGTCCACCATGTCTTCGATCGTGCGGGGCTGGTGATACCAGGCCGGCACCGGCGGGGCAATCCGGGCGCCGGCTTCGGCCAGGGTGGTCAGATTGCGCAGGTGGATCAGGTTCCACGGCAGTTCGCGGGGAGCGATCACCAGGGGGCGGCGCTCCTTGAGATGCACATCCGCCGCCCGTTCGATCAGATCGAGGGCCACCCCCGAGGCGATGCGCCCGACGGTGCCCATGCTGGCAGGCAAAATCACCATCCCCAACGTGGCATAGCTGCCACTGGCGATCGCGGCGGCCTGGTCATTCCAGCGATGGCAGCGCAGCTGGCCGCTGGCGCAGCCGCAGCGCTGCCGCCAGAACTGTTCCTGGGCCTCAGGTTCTGAGGGTACCCGCAGGCCCAGCTCGGCCTGCCAGACCCCGATGGCCCCCCGGCTGGTGACCATCTCGACCCGGTGATCGGCCTCCAGCAGCAACTGCAGCGCCCGCTCTGCCAGGGGCTGGGCGGAGGCCCCGGACACGGCCAGGACCACGGGATCGGTGTGGCGCATCAGGGCGCTCGATCCGCATCGCCAGCGGCTTCCATCTCCAGCCCATCCTCGCCGGGGTCCGGCAGCACCACCACCAGATCGATCTGATGGCGCAGGGCATCCACTTTCTGGATCTCCACCTCGACGCTGTCGCCGACCATGAACGTGCGGCGGAACTTGCGCCCCACCAGGCGGTTCAGCCGGGAGCGGTACTCGTACCAGTCATCCTTGAGGGAGCTGACATGCACCAGTCCCTCGACGTTGGAGGGGGGCACTTCGACGAAGAAGCCGTAGCTCTGCACGCCGCTGATCACCCCGGGCAAGACCTGGCCCACCAGGGGTTCGGCGTGGCGCGCCTGGGCCATCGCCAGCAGGTCATCCTGAAATTCCTGCAGCAGGCCCTGACGGCTGTTGAGCCGCTGGGCCAGGCCGTGCTGCAGGGCCTGCTCGTAGGGGGCCAGCTGGCTGGGGGCCAGCAGGGACCAGTCGATCGAGCCGTGGCAGCTGTCACTGGCGATGTCGGCACTGGTCTTGTGGCGCACGGTGGGCCGGTCCTTGCCCTCACTCAGCAGGGTGACCAGCAGTTGCTGGTTCCAGAGGTCGGCGTAGTGCAGGGAGGGGCAGGTCCAGGGCGCGAAGGCCTCCATTTCCCCTGCCAGGGCATGGGGGCCGGCTTCGTTGGCGTAGAGGGCCGGTTTGAGACTGTCGCGCAACTGTTGTTGCAGGGCCCGCTGGCGATCGGTGGCGGCGAAGGCGGCGGCCAGTTCTGCGGCGCTGGCATTGCCGTCCACCGAGAGCTCCATCGGGATCTCCAGGGCCAGGGCGGCTTTGGCCACCTCGTTGATCTCGGCCGGATCGGCGGCAGGATTGACGGCATACAGCGCTGGCAGGCGCAGGGCGGCCAGGTGGCGCCCGAGGGCCCGGTGGGCCACCAGGACGGCCTCGCGCAGCAGCCCCGTCGGATCGGCGGCGGGGCGTTCCACCAACCAGCCCAAGCGCGGGGCGTCAGGTGGGGGGATCTGGAGATCGCCGAGTTGCTCCAGCGGCGGCATCGGCAGATTCAGATCGATCGAACCGGCGCCCAGCCGGCGCTGGCGCAGCAGGGTCGCCAGGGCCACCAGGCTCTCGAGCAGGGGCAGCTGATCCTTGAGGGCCTTGAGAGCCGCCGGCACGGTGCGGGCCTTGGGCTTGCGTTCAGCCAGGGCCGCGAAGGCAGCCTGACCCACCTTGGCATCGGGGCGGATGCGGCTGAGGCAGAAGCGGTAGTGCTCCAGGTTGCCCTCGCCATCCAGTTCCAGGGATACCGAGATGGCCTCCTGCGCCTTGTCCACCTGGAAACCCGCCGCCTTGGCCAGGGGAGCACTCAGCAGCGGCAGCCAACCGCGACCCATGGCGATGGCCTCGCCTTGGTCGCGCATCCAGGTGTCCAGCACGCCGCCCGCGGCGAAGCGTTCGGCCACGCTGGGACTGTGGACCCAGAGGCGCCAGCGGCCGCCTTCCAGGTCCTCGAGCGAGAGAGCCGGCAGGATCGGCGCCTCCTCGCCGGACCAGCAGTCCAGCAGCAGGGCCGGCAGGGCGGTCAGGTCGCTGCGTCCCTTGTCCTGGGGGGCTTTGAGCGCTGTCTTCGGGGCGGCCTGCCGGTCCTGCAGCAGGTGTTTGGTCTGCAGCAGATCGAGATCGGCCGCCTCCCCGCCCCGCACCGGCAATTGGCGGGCCACATGGCCCTGGGGGCCGAACTGACCGACGGGGAATTGGTCGATCTGCACTTCCACCACCGACTCCTGGGCAGGGTCGAGGTGGACGGCATCAGCCACCGGTAGTTCGACGGTGGTCAGCAGTCGGTCATCCAGGGGGATCGCCAGCAGGCGCTCGTCCTGTTGTTCAACCTGGGCCAGCAGGCTCGAAGTTTTGCGCTGCAGGATACACTGCACCCCTCCCTCGGGTGAGCGCCGGCGTCCGCCTTCGCGGGTGATGCGCACCAAGACCCGATCGCCATTCCAGGCGTGGTTGAGCTGGTGGTCGCGGATGTAGATGTCCTCGCCGCCGTCGTCCCGCAGTGCAAAGCAGAAGCCCTTGCTGGAACAGCGCAGCCGGGCAGGAATCAGCTCCGGATTGTCCTGGCGCAGCAGGCCGGCTTCTTTTTCGCTGACCAGATCAAGCCGCACCATCGCATCAAGGCCGATCCGCAGCTGCTCTTTGTCGGATTTGGTGGACAGTCCGAGGGCTTTCTCCAGCTTGCTGATCTGCAGGCATTCATCAGTGGAGAGCTGGTCGAGCAGGTCGGCGACCGTGAACTTCATCGGAATCGGGGTGCTGGGGATGGGCTTGGATCCGGTCGTCGCAGCCTGTTGGGGCGAAGCTGGACACCGTGGTCAGCGCGGGCTGATCCGGCTTGGGGCGCCTGGCGTCGGGCAGATCGCCCTGATCAGCTGGACAGCCGCCTGTTGGCCGATAAGTAAAGACTTTAGGGAGTGGTTGGCTCCCGGTCCTGGCTGTCCGCCAGGCTCCCCTTCCCCTTGGCTGCTTCGGGGACAGGCTCGGCCGCAGCACTGGCGGCGCTGGAGCGCAGGATCAGCCGGCCACCGATGATCAAGAAGCCCGCTGCCGCTGCCAGTTGCAGGCTGTTGGTGGGCACCACGCTGGAAAGGGAGCCACCGGCAGCGGCCCCCACCAGGCTGGCAAGCACCAGGGCAAAGGAGCTGCCGGCAAACACGGCGCCGGGGCGGTTGGAGGTGCCGCTGATGCTGACGATCGCCAACTGGGTCTTGTCCCCGAGTTCGGCCAGGAACACGGTGGCGAATGTGGAGGCCAGAAGGGCGAGCATGGTGGCAGGGGTCTCAGCTGAGGGCTTGGTGCAGGGGGTTGAACTGGAGCACGGCCTGGCGGCCCAGCCAGAGGCCGAGCGCGACCATCAGCAATCCCGCGGCCCGCTCCAGTTGCTCTGGTGCCATCACCCTGGAGAGCCAGCGGCCCAGCAGCACCCCCACCAGGCTCGAGCAGATCAGGGCCAGGGAGGCCCCGACGAAGACGACCCCGGGTCGACCCGATTCGGCCGACAACAGCAGGGCTGCCAGTTGGGTCTTGTCGCCCAGCTCCGCCAGAAAGACCGTGGTGGCCGTGGAGAGGAACACAGCTCCCCAGCTGCCAGCCGAACCGGCAACGGTTGGGGTCTCGGGGCCTGGTTCGCCGGTTGGCTCCGCCTGGGAGGGCGCTCCCACCGGATCGGGCAGCTCACTCATCGTCGGGAGCGCAGGGTGTGGCGAATGGCGCGGTTGAAGCGCCTCATCACCTTGCCACGCCCCCCCCACTCGCTGCGGATCTGCTGGCGGCAGCAGGCGATTGCCAGGGCGTCCGCTGGATCGCCGTCACCGAGGCTGAGCCCAGGTTCGCCCTCATCGGCAGCGACAACGGTTGAAGTGCTGCCATCGCCGCCCGGGCTGAACAGCCCCACCAGGTTGTCCACCCGGCAGAAGTCAGGCCGCTGCTCGTAGATGCGGCAGCGACGGGAGCCGGTGTCGAAGTGGATGCACCAGCCATCCGGCCCCACCATCGCCAGGTAGGTCTGCTGTTGCTGGGCATTGAGGGCTTCGATGGCCTCGCCGCGCAGGGCTGGATCCAGACGGCAACAGGCGCCACAACCGCCGATGCACCGCCACTGCTCCTGGAGCTTCATGCCGCCTTCTCGGGTCGGGGGCTTGTGGCCATTCAGCCACGGCGCATGCCGTTCCGGTCGGCTGCGCTGTGACAAGCCGTCACAGAGCCACGCCTACGCACCGTGATCCATGGGGCCTGCACCTTATGGTGCATCACCAGAGCCAACCGCACGAGCCAGACGTCATGGGCATCGACTTTCATCTCATTGCCAACTTCGGAGCCCTGGCCTTGATCACCCTGGCCGGTCCTGCGGTGATCTTTGTCCTTTTCTACCGCCGCGGCGCTCTCTGAACAGCATCGCCGAGACCAGCAGCCGTGAGTCGAGGCGCAGGAGGGTCCCCAGCTCACTAGGCAATGGGCCAATCCTTGATGGCTTGGAGTGCGGCAGGGTTCAGATGGGTGCATCCAGCAACCGGCTGTAGCGGCTGCCTGCGGGCTCTTCAGGCCGCTTGTTTCTCCAGGACCTGAGCCAGGAGCTGCGCCTGAAACGGTCGGCTGGAACCCCGAGCGCTGAACGGGGCCGTTGCGCAGCAGACCCGCTCCCTGATGGCCGACTGGATTCAAAGCTGCGGCAATTCAGGCTTGGGTGGTGGGGCAACCATCGCGTTGCGATGGCGCTCGGGGCTTCTGAAGCGAACAGTTGCCGTCGACCAGCAGCGTCTGCCCCTGTTCAGAAGGCCAGACCCAAGGCCATGGCTGCCTCTCGGAACAGATCCTGCACGTAGGGGTGCTGCTGATCCGGTTGGTCGATTCCCTCCGGGGCGTTCCCGGCCTGGGCCTTTTCCCCGCCGGTGACCGCCGCTTCGAGTTCCAGTCCGGCGGCGTTGCGGATCACCAGCCGATCGCCCTGACGCCGGCACCAGTAGGTGCGTTGCTGCCGCTGCAGCACCACCTCGTCACCGCCGCTGGAGCGCAGTCCCAGCAGTTCCAGCTGCAGGCGCTCTTCGCCCTGCCAGCGATCCAGGCGCAGCCTGTAGGCCACATCCAGGGGCCCCATGACCTGCTCGGGACCCTGCCAGCGCCAGGCTACGGCCCGCCGCTCTTGGCCTTGCTGCTCCAGCACCAACTGCAGATGGCCCCCCCGCATCAGCTTCTGGCTGACCACCCGGCAGCCGGCGCTCCAGAAGATCGGGGCGGGATGGCCGATGCCGAAGGGTTCGAGCCGGACCAGCTGTTGCCAGAACTCCGGGTCGATTCGCCCCAGGCTGAGCAGGGCTTCCGGTTCCACCGTGCGACCGCCACCGCCTTCGCTGAGCCATTGCTGGGCCAAGGCCTCCAGCCGTTCGTGCAGTTGACTGACTTGCCCGGCTTCGACGGTGAAGCCACCGGCGGCTGGATGGCCGCCATGGCGCAACAGCAGATCGCCGCAGGCGCTCAGAGCCCGGTCCACCGCGAAGCCGCTCGGGGCCCGCACCGAAGCCCGCAAGCGGCCGTTACCCTCTCCCGCCAGCAGGGCCGCCGGCAGTCCGAAGCGGTCCACCAGCCTGGAGGCCACGATGCCGATGACGCCGTGATGCCAATGGCTCTGCGCCAATAAAAGAAAGGCAGGTCGCTGGGGACCGTCGGCTTCGAGCAGGGCGAGGGCCTCCGCTTCGATTGCATCGCAGAGCTCCCGCCGTTGGCGGTTCATCGTTTCGCAGCTGCGGGCCAGATCCAGGGCCTGCTCCTGGTCCTCAGTCGTCAACAGCTCCACCACCAGCAGCGGATCCCCGAGCCGACCGACGGCATTGATGCGCGGTGCCAGCTGGAAGCCAACGGCCTCCGCATCCAGCGGCCGTTGTTCGATGCCAGCGATCTGCTGCAGCGCCTTCAGCCCGGGCAGGTTGCTGCGGCCGAGGCGGGGCAGCCCGTCCATCAGCCAGCGCCGGTTCACCCCGACCAGCGGCGCCATGTCGGCGATCGTGCCGATGCAGAAGAGGTCCAGGGCAATCGCCAGCCCATCCTGCCGTTGCAGGCGTCGGCAGAGGCCCGAGGCCAGCACATGGGCGAGGCCGACCCCGGCCAGGCCGCGGAAGGGGGAGTCCGCCGGCGTGACCGCCGGATGCAGCAGGGCCAGATGGGGCGGCAGTTCCGCCGGCAGGGTGTGGTGGTCGGTGAGGATCACCTCCAGCCCCAGCTCCTGGGCCCGATCGAGGGCCTCCCTGGCCGAAACGCCGTTGTCGACCGTGATCAGCAGGGCGATCCCCGCCTCGGCCAGCCGGTCCACCATCGCCACATTGAGGCCGTAGCCCTCGGCCATGCGACTCGGAATCGCCGGATGGGCGATGGCCCCCAGCCGCTGCAACACCCCGGCCAGCAGGGCGGTGCTGGTCATGCCATCGGCGTCGTAGTCGCCGCAGATCGCCACGGTCTCCCCCTGGCGGCAGGCCTGCACCAGCCGTTGTTCCGCCCGCACCAGATCGGGAAAGTGCTGGCGCGGATCCGGGGCTTCAGGCGGACCCAGCAGGGTCTCGATCGCTGCTGTATTGCGGTGGCCTCGGCGCCAGAGCACCGCCAGCAGTTCCGGCGGCAGGTCGAGCGTTCCGGCCCCGGGGACCGCGCCGCCGGTCTCGGCCGGTAGGGAGCAGGGCAGCAGCCAGCGTTGCTCGTCGTGGGCGGGGAGCAACGGCAGACGGCAAGGCGGATTCATTGTGCGGCCCTGCAGGGGTGTGCGGCACCCTTAGCCTTCCCGGGCAGCGACATCTCGTGGCGGAGTTCCCGCGGCTGGCATCCATGCTCAAGCGTCTCAAGGCCGTGTTTTGGGATGTCGATGGCACCCTGGCCGAAACGGAGATGGGCGGCCATCGGCTGGCTTTCAACCGGGCCTTTGCTGAAGCCGGTCTGCCCTGGCACTGGGATCCAGACACGTATCGCCGCCTGCTGCAGGTCCCCGGTGGCCGGGAGCGCATTGGCGCCTTTCTGGCCGAGGTTGAAGGCGAGCCGTGCGCGCCGGAGCGCCTCGATCAGCTGCAGGCCCGCAAGCAGGTGCATTACCGGGAGCTGGTGGCGGCCGGCGGGCTGGCACCGCGGGCCGGTGTGGTGCGCCTGCTGGCTGAGCTCGCTGCGGCCGGCGTCCCCCAGGCGATCGTGACCACCAGCTGTCGCAGTGCCGTGACAGCCCTGATGCAGGCCAGCTTCGGCGAGCTTCAGGCCGCGTTCCGTTTCTGGGTCTGCGGGGACGATGTGGGCCGCAAGAAACCTGACCCCGAGGCCTACCGACTGGCGACTGAACAGGTTCAGGTGGATCCGGATCAGATTCTGGTGCTGGAGGATTCGGCCCAAGGGCTGGCGGCTGCCCAGGCGGCCGGCCTCGGCAGCCTGGTGACGCTCAGTCAGATGTCGGCGTCCGAGCCCGAGTCGGTGTTTGCGGGGGCGCTGGCCGTGCTGGATGGGTTGGGGGAGCCGGCGCAGCCTGCCGTGGTGATCCGCGGTCCGACTTGCCCGGGCGGCCAGGTGACGCTCTCGTATCTGCAGGATCTGCTGCTCGAGCGGGAGCCCGGGGATGGTTGAGCCGAGGTGGCAGCAAACCCGATTTCAGGCCCTCCAGAGCCGTTGGGCCGGATCGGTGTTGACCCAGCTGCGCCGCAGCTGGCGGGCCGGCAGTCTGTCGATCCTTTCGCTGTTGATCGGTTTCTATCTGGCCCAGAACGTCACCGCCCTGCTGCTGGTCCGTTTTCGGGGGGGGCGGCCGATGTTGGTGCTGGTCTTGGTGCTGCTGTTCGAACTGATCGTGCGCCTGCGCACCCGATTGGTCAGCGGTCCGGCGCCCCTGGGTTGGGTGATGGTCGATAACCTCAGGATCGGGGCCACCTACGCCATGGTGTTTGAGGCGTTCAAACTTGGAACCTGAGCAGGCCAATCTGCGGCTGCAGGCGCTGGGTCTGCCGGCGATCGAGGCACAGATGTGGTTGGGGTTTGCCCAGCCCCTGTTGCAACAACTGCTCGACCTGCGCAGTCGAAGCGGCGCCCGGCTGCCGTTGCTGGCTCTCAATGGCCCGGTCGGAGCCGGAAAGAGCAGTCTGGGCCGGGCGCTTGAAGCCCTGGCACCGGACCTGGGCCTGCAGCTGGTGGTGGCCTCGATCGATGATCTCTATCTGCCCTGGCCCGAGCGGCAACGGCGGCTGGCGGGCAATCCCTTTGGTGTGACCCGTGTGCCGCCGGGCAGTCACGATCTGGAGTTGCTGTTGGAGTGCCTGGAGAGCTGGCGCCAGAACGGCTTTCTTGGCCTGCCTCGCTTTGACAAGACCCTGGCCCAGGGCCAGGGAGATCGCAGCGGCTGGCGCCGGCTGCCCTGTGACGCCCTGCTGCTCGAGGGCTGGCTGATGGGCTGCCGGGCCTTCGGGCCGCGGCTCCTGCAGACAGCCCTCAGCTCCGTTGATCTGAGTCGACCGGGCCCTGGCGGAGCCCCGGCCCTGTCCGCGACTGAGCTGGATTGGCTGCCCTACTGGGACCGGCAACTGGAGGCCTATGGGCCTCTGTGGCAGGCCTGCGACGGGCTCTGGGTGCTACGGCCGCTCTCCTGGACCCTGCCCCGGCGCTGGCGCTTCCAGGCCGAGGCCAGACAACGTCGCCGCGGGGGCGGTTGGTTGGCGCCCGCTGACCTCGATCCGATTGTGCGATCCAGCCTCTGCTCCCTGCCGCCGCTCCTCTACCAGGATCCCCTGGCGGTCGATCCGCAACTGGTGATGGACTCGGTCGTGGCGGCTGAGCCGACGACGCCTTGGGTCGTGGAAAGGGAGCCGTTGGTTGCGGCACCCGACAGGACCGCCCCAGTGACCACTTCGCCATGGGATGGCGCTGGCAAGACCTCGGGTCCGCCCATCGGCGAGGAGGCGACCCTGTCGGGACAGAAAACCCTCTCCCCGGAGCCTGTGCCAGGCAGCGCTGGAGAAGAGCAAATCAACGAACCTCTTCGGCCCATATCCCGGTCGGCTGATCCGATGTTGTCCCCCAGCCCAACTGCAAACCAAACGGGAACTATCGCCTCCCTGGCTTGGCATGACCGGTGGTCTTCAGTTGAGGGGGCAGGGACCATCCAGTTGAACGGGCCTGGGGGACCTGCCGTTAAGAACCTGGCGGTTCAAGGGCTGGCCGTACTGGACGGCCGCCGCCGGGTTGTGACAATCCTCGGGCGCCGGCCTCAGGACTCCTCGTCCGCTTCCTCACTGATCGGGTAGACGAAGCCCTGGGCGCGACCGCTCAGCACGGCCTTGCCGATCGACAGGGCCTTCTGGGCGGCAACACCGGCCTTGGCCTTCCAGTGGGCGTGCCGCTGATTGCGCTTGCCCTTGGAGGTTTTCTTCTTGGGAACAGCCATCCCTAACGCTCAAAATCCAAACAACGATCTTCCGCTGCCGACTGACCTTTCGTCAAATCGCTACAGTCGATTTCTGACCCGGATGCCCGTGACCAGTAGCCCCAACCCCGCCCTGGCCACCCCTGTCGCCCCCAGCCAACCCTCCAGGCCGGAGGCGGGTGGAGCCTTCACCCTCGGGGGCTTCAGCGGCACCACGCCCTCCTACAGCCAGTTGCTGCAGGATCTCAGCAAGGGGAAGGTGCAGTCCCTGGAGCTGGCACCGC
The DNA here is from genome assembly GCA_037127935.1 of Synechococcaceae cyanobacterium ELA739. Taxonomy (GTDB): domain Bacteria; phylum Cyanobacteriota; class Cyanobacteriia; order PCC-6307; family Cyanobiaceae; genus Cyanobium. The sequence continues at coordinate 178,871 of JBAXXM010000004.1, read as the reverse complement.
GCCAACGGCTGGTGAATGTCGCCTTCAAGAACGGCCAACGGGTGCAGGTCCCGGTGTTCAGCGATAACCAGTTGTTGTTGCGCACCGCCGAACAGGCCCGGGTGCCCCTGACCGTGCGCGATGAACGCGGTGAGGACGCCACGGCCAGCCTGGTGAGCAACGGCCTGCTGCTGGTGCTGCTGCTGGTGGGTCTGTCCCTGCTGCTGCGCCGTTCTGCCCAGGTCGCCAACAAGGCCATCGGTTTTGGCCGCACCCAACCCAAGTTGCAGGCCGAAGGCTCAACGACGGTCCGGTTTGAGGATGTGGCCGGGATCAATGAAGCCAAAGAGGAGCTGCAGGAGGTCGTCAGCTTTCTCAAGGCCCCGGAGCGGTTCACCGCCATCGGCGCCAAGATTCCCAAGGGGGTGTTGCTGGTGGGTCCACCCGGGACCGGCAAAACCCTGCTGGCCCGAGCGATTGCCGGCGAGGCGGGCGTTCCCTTCTTTTCGATGGCGGCCTCGGAATTCGTCGAGATGTTCGTCGGTGTCGGCGCCAGTCGCGTGCGGGATCTGTTCCGCAAGGCCAAGGCCAAGGCGCCGTGCATCATTTTCATTGACGAGATCGATGCGGTCGGTCGTCAGCGCGGTGCGGGCATCGGTGGTGGCAACGACGAGCGCGAGCAGACGCTCAACCAGTTGCTGACCGAAATGGATGGCTTTGAGGACAACTCCGGGGTGATTCTGCTGGCGGCCACCAACCGGGCCGATGTGCTCGATTCAGCCCTGATGCGTCCGGGCCGTTTCGACCGCCGCATCACAGTCGACCTGCCTGACCGCAAGGGGCGTGAGGAGATTCTGGCGGTCCATGCCCGCACCCGCCCTCTCGATCCGTCCGTCTCCCTGGCCGACTGGGCCGCCCGGACACCGGGCTTTTCCGGTGCTGATCTCTCCAACCTGATCAACGAGGCGGCCATCCTCACCGCCCGCCGACAGCAGACCAGCATTGATGAGGCCTGCCTGGGCGATGCCCTGGAGCGGATCACCATGGGACTGACCGCAGCCCCCCTGCAGGACAGCGCCAAGAAGCGTCTGATCGCCTACCACGAGGTGGGCCACGCCCTGCTCACCACCCTGGTGCCCCATGCCGACAAGCTCGACAAGGTCACCCTGTTGCCCCGGGCCGGCGGGGTCGGCGGTTTTGCCCGCACCATGCCCGATGAGGACATTCTTGATTCCGGCTTGATCAGCCGCGCCTACCTGATGGCCAAGCTGGTGGTGGTGCTGGGGGGCCGGGCTGCGGAGATGGTGGTGTTCGGTCCCAGCGAGGTCACCCAGGGCGCCGCCAGTGACCTGCAGATGGTCAGCCGCATCGGCCGGGAAATGGTGACCCGCTACGGCTTCTCCGAACTGGGACCGTTGGCGCTCGAAAGCGACGACGGTGAGGTGTTTCTGGGCCGGGACTGGATTCGCGCCCACCCCCACTATTCGGTCGACACGGGCAACCGCATCGATCGCCAGGTGCGGGACCTGGCCCGGCATGCCCTGGATCGGGCGGTATCCATCCTCCAGCCGCGGCGTGAGCTGATGAACGAGCTGGTCGATCGTCTGATCGCCGAAGAAACCATCGATGGCGAGAGTTTCCGTCAGTCCGTCTCGCACTGGGAAGCCCTTCACCCCGAGTTGGTGGGTTCCGATCCAGCCCCGCAGCCCCCCCTGGCATCCCGGCTGGCCGTTGCCGCTGGAGACTCCTGAGAACTGCTCGCCACCAGGGCCGACTCAAAGGCTGCTGGAGTGACGGGTCGATTCCTCAGGACACGGATCTCAACCCGGTTCAACCGGGTTGAGAGGCCCCTGCCTGGGATCCCTTGGAGCACGACGCATTCCCATGGCCAATGTGCCCTGGACCGCCAGAACGCCGGCCAGGTTTTTGGAGGTTTTCTGAGCCGTGTCGGTGGCTTGATGGCCAACCTTGGTGGCAGACCGCCGCTGCATCAGCAACCCTTGAATCAGCTTGCGCCTGCGTTCAGCCACCACCGGCAAAACAGATGTCCAGGCTTCTGAGGTAGGTGTGTAGTCCCGCGTCCTGAATCGGCAGCAACCGGGCCATGCGACCGCTTTCGTTGACGTGGGCATGCCAGTGGCCCGGTGGGGTGATGAAGGCGCCGCCGCTCTGCCAGTCAATGCGCTGGGGATCGCGAATTGTGCCGTCCTCCGCCAGCCCCCTGCCGACTAGCGTGTAGCAGCCGGGATCACAGTCCACGATCAGATCGAGGGCTACCGACTGATGGCGATGGGGGGGCTGGATGGCCCCGTCTGGCACCAGCCCGAGCATGGCCCAGAGGGTGTGGCTGACCGTGCGGGTGGCGGGTAGATCCTCGTGCGCCAGCAGGATGCTGAGCCGGTTGCTGCGGGCGGAGCTGGGATCGGCCAGCAGGGCCTGCAGTTCGGCCTCCAGTCGGGCGCTGGGGTAATGACGGGCCTGGAAACAGGGCCTGCTGGGCTCCACGCCCAGGTAACGGAGCAGCGGGCCGTCGTGAACCCAGTAGAGAACACTGTCCGCCTCGGCCTGGAGCAACGGGTCGGGTCCGGCCGGCAGCACGAACAGATCGCCGGCGGCCCAGGGCAGTTCCAGGGCTGGTTGTCCCTGGCCGGCGGGGCGCTGCAGCTGGCCCGAACCACTGAGCACATAGAACAGAGAACTGGTGGAGCAGGCCGCCGCCTTGAGGCCTTCCCCGGCCAGCAGCCGCAGAAAGTGGGCCGCCAGAGCAGGACTGGTGGCTGGTCCGGCGCAGCCGAGCTCCGCACTGAGGTCAAGCGGCAGGATCGCCGTCGGACCGGCGCCGTGCAGCTCGGGACTCCACTGCTGGTAAGGGATCGGTTCCGTCAGACCAGATCGAATCGGATTAGCCGCCTGGCGGTAATCGAACAGCTGAATGCCGGCCTGCCAGAGGTCGTACCCGGTGAGCGATTGCATTGAACTCTGGCTCATCGTTCTCTCCCTTGGACTGTGGCAAACCCTATGGGATCCAGCTGGATCGTTGGGTGCATCCCAGGATCAGGGTTGCTGACTTCGGTGCTCGTGATCGCTGATACAAGCTCAGTGATGCCGCCTTCAGCCGCCAGCCACTGCTGGGACGATGCTGACCTCATCGCCCTCGGCCAGGGGTGTGGCCTGATTGTCCAGAAAGCGGATGTCCTCGCTGTTGACATAGACATTCAGGAAGCGGCGCAGTTTGCCGTTCTCATCACACAGGCGTCCGAGGATGCCGGGGAAACGGCCCTCCAGAGCCTGCAGCAGAGCATCGACACTGCTGGCTTCGAGGCTGACGCTGGCCTCGTTGTTGGTGAACTTCTGCAGGGGGGTGGGGATCAGGACCTGGACAGCCATGGGGGCGATTGCGGAATGGGATTGTGGAAGCAGGTTGACGGAGCAGGGGGGGCGCCTCATGGTGCTGCCCGGTTGTGCCAAAGAGCGCGGATCTTCAGGCAGGGCTGCGGCAGAACTCAGCTGGGGCAGCAGGTTCAGCGTCAGCCGCAAAAGGCGTGATCCGATCAGAGCCACTCTTGAGTCCTGCCGGGGTGAACTCAGGACCTCAGCCGACGCTCTCCCAGGTGGCCCGGTGCAGGGACTGGGCCCGCTCCCAGGCAGCGTTGAAGCTGTCGAGCTGGGCCTCGATCAGGAACGGTTCGCCGATGGAGGAGGCAATCGCCTCGGTGGTTTTAAGGCCATTGCCGGTGATGTAAGCCACGGTGGTTTCGTCGGGATTGATCTTGCCCTGTTCCACCAGCTTCTTGAGCACGGCAATGGTGGTGCCACCGGCGGTTTCGGTGAAGATGCCCTCCGTTTCCGCCAGCAGCTTGATGCCTTCGATGATCTCCTCATCGCTGACAGCGCTGATGGTGCCACCGGTGCGATTGGCGATGTCGATGGCATAGGGGCCGTCGGCCGGATTGCCAATGGCGATCGACTTGGCGATGGTGTTGGGCTTAACCGGGGTGATGAAGTCGCGGCCTTCGGCGAAGGCCTGGGCGATCGGCATGCAACCTTCAGCCTGGGCACCGCTGAAGCGGACAGGTTTTTCGTCCACCAGTCCCACCTTGATGAATTCGTCGAATCCCTTGCGGATCTTGGTGAACAGGGAGCCTGAGGCCAGCGGCGCCACGATGTGGTCGGGCAGCCGCCAACCGAGCTGTTCAATCACCTCATAACCGAGGGTTTTGGAGCCCTCCGAGTAATAGGGGCGCAGATTGATGTTCACAAATCCCCAGCCATGGGTGTTGGCCACCTCTGAACAGAGGCGGTTCACTTGGTCGTAGTTGCCTTTGACCGCCATCAGGGTGGGGTTGTAGACCAACGTGCCGAGTACCTTGCCCAGTTCCAGGTCGCTGGGGATGAAGACACAGCACTCCAGGCCGGCGTGGGCGGCGATCGCGGCGGTGGAGTTGGCCAGGTTTCCGGTCGAGGCGCAGCTGACCGTGGTGAAGCCGAGTTCGCGGGCACGGGTGAGGGCCACCGAGACCACCCGGTCCTTGAAGGAGAGCGTCGGCATGTTGACGCCGTCATTCTTGATGTGGAGCTCCTTCAGTCCCAGCCGCCGGGCTAGCCGATTGGCGCGCAACAGGGGTGTGAAGCCAGTGCCGACGTCGATCGGATCGCCTTCGATCGGTAGAAAGTCGCGGTAGCGCCAGATTGAGATGGGGCCAGCCTCAATCGTGGCGCGACTGACCCGGGCGCGGATGGCGTCGTAGTCGTAGACGACCTCAAGCGGGCCGAAGCAGACGTCTTCGCAGACGTGTCGGGCAGTGGCCTCGTAGCCCTGGCCGCACTCCTTGCAGCGCAGGCCCGTGAAGGTGGAGCGGGACAGGGTGGCAGTCAAGGGACCAACCGTGATTGAGGCAAAGATTACCAGCGCCGATTGGGATCGCCGTTGATTTCCGACCTGGCGAGTCGGATTTTCTGCCCCCTTGTCCTTGCTGGCGGCCTGCCTAGCGTCAGGCGGTGGTTCTCGCACTCTCCTCTTCGCCCCGCCGGCGCCTTGGGCTGCTGCTGGGGTTGCTGCTGCCGCTCGGCCTGGTCCTGGCGCTGATCGCCGCCGCGCGTCTGGCGGTGGAATGGCAGTGGTTCGGTCAGTTCGACGTCCAGGCCGTGTTGCTGCGGCGCTGGATTCTGCAGCTGGCGGCCTTTGCCCTGGTCTTCGGGCCGGGCTCCCTGCTGCAGTTGCAGCAGCTTCAGCGTTGTTGGCGGCTGCGGGCTGAGGCCTGCCGCAAGCGGCTTGCACCGTTGCCCTTGTTACGCCTGGGCCCGAGGCAACTGGTGCTGAGCCTGTTGGCCTTGCTGATGCTGCTCAGCATCGGACTCAGCTATGTGCTGGTTCAGGCCCGTGGCCTGATTCAGGCCCCCTTCAGTGGCCAGGTGATCACCGGTTTCTCCCTGGTGCGCGACCTGCCGCCCCTGCTGCCCCTCAGCCTGGCGGCGCTGCTGGTGCTGCCGCTGTTGCTGGTTCCGCTCACCAGCCTGCGCATCACCCTGGCGGCGGCGTTGGCTGGAGCTGCCACCGCCGTGGCGCGTGGCTGGAGCCTATGGCTGCCTGCACTCTTGGCGGTGCCCTTCGGCCAGGGAGATCCCTTGACGGGCCTGGACCTCTCGTTCACGGTGTTGCAGCTGCCGGCCCTGAGGCTGCTGCTGAGTGTGCTGTTCGCCCAGGTGCTGGTGGGGCTGGCGGCCTGCCTGCTGATCACCCTCAGCGAGGGCACCAGCCTGTCCGATCTGCGCTTCGTCGGACTCAGTCGCGACCAGCAACGGGTGCTGCAGCCCCAGCTGGCCGTGCTGGCGATCGTGGCGGCGTTGAGTTCGGCCCTGGCCCCCTTTGATCTGCTGGTCCAGGGCAGCGGCGTCGCCTCGGGTGCCGGTTTCGTCGATCTGCATGTGCGCATGCCCCTGCGGCTGCTGCTGGCCCTGCTGCTGCTGCTGACGGCGTTTGGGCTGCTGGTGCCGCTGCCTCGGGGTTGGTTGCGCCGTGGCGCCCTGATCCCCCTGGCCGGCACCACCTTGATGGTGCCGATCACCGAACGGCTGCTCGCCCCGCTGGTGCAGCGCGTCTGGGTGCAACCTCGCGAGCTGGCGATCGAGGCTCCCTATCTGGCCCGCAGCATCCAGGCCACACGCCGGGCCTTTGGCCTGGAGCGCGTCAAGGCGATCGCCCTCGAGCCCCGCCAGAAGATCACGGCGGCGGACCTGGGGGCTTCCCGCGGCACCCTTGACAACATTCGCCTTTGGGACAGCGAGCCCCTGCTGGCCGCCAATCGCCAGCTGCAGCAATTGCGGCTTTATTACACCTTTTCATCGGCGGCGGTGGATCGCTACCCGCTGCAGGTCCGCAGTGGCGGCGCGGCTTTCAGCCAGCAGGTGCTGATTGCGGCCCGGGAACTGGACAGCTCGGCTCTGCCGCTGCAATCACGCACCTGGCTGAACCGCCATCTGGTGTTCACCAATGGCCATGGCTTCACCGTATCGCCGGTGAATGCGGCCGGCAGCGATGGACTGCCCCTGTTCCTGGTGAAGGATCTCGGCAGGAGTGGCAAGGTGCAGGGGATTCCCCAGCTGGGGATCAGTGAGCTCGATGCCCGAGCGGCCCTGCCGGTGGGTCGGCCCGATCTTTATTTCGCTTCCGGTCCCTCCCCGTATGCGATTGCGCCGACCAAGGTGCAGGAGTTCGCCTACCCGGACGGGGAGATCAATGTCTACTCCCACTACGACGGTACCCGCGGTGTGCCCCTGGCCACCGCCTGGCAGCGGCTGAGTGCGGCGATTTATCTGCGGGAGCCCCGGATGTTGTTCACCGGTTCTTTCACTCCCAAATCCCTGCTGCTACTGCGGCGCCAGGTGAACCAGCGGCTGGAGACGTTGGCTCCTTTTCTACGCTTTGAAAGCGAGCCCTATCTGGTCACCGCCAGGGTAGGAGCGGTGCCGGGTTATCGCAGTGAACAGCACCAGTACTGGCTGCTGGATGGCTTCACCAAGAGCCGCTCGTACCCCTATAGCGACCCCAATCCCGCCGGACTGCGCTATTTTCGCAACCCGGTCAAAGCGGTGGTCGATGCCCACGACGGCCGCCTTTGGCTCTATGTCAGTGATCCCAAGGATCCCCTGCTGGCCACCTGGCGCCGAGCCTTTCCCGAACTGTTCCAGCCGCTCTCGGCCATGCCGGCAGCCCTGTTGCGGCACATCCGCGTACCCCAGAGCCAGTTCAACATTCAGATTGAACGGTTGTTGCGCTACCACGTCACCAATGTGCGCACCTTCTACAACGGCGATGACGTCTGGGCGATTCCCAACGAGATCTACGGCAATGCCAATGTGCAGGTGCGGCCTTATCACGTCACGCTCCAGCTGCCGGGCCAGAGGGATCCTGAGTTCGTGCTGCTGCTGCCGTTCACACCGCTGAAGCGCACCAACCTGGTGGGTTGGCTGGCCGCTCGTAATGATCCACCCAATTATGGCGAACTGCGCCTGGTGCGTTTCCCGCAGCAGCGTTTGCTGCTCGGTCCGCAGCAGATTTCGGCTTTGGTGGACCAGGATCCGACGATCAGTTTCCAGTTCGGGCTCTGGAATCGGCTGGGTTCGAAGTTGTTCCGCGGCAACATGCTGGTGCTGCCGGTGGGCAACGGCTTGCTGTATGTGGAGCCCATCTACCTCCAGTCGCGCAATAACGATTTACCCACGCTGGTGCGGGTGGTGGTCACCGATGGCCGCCGCTTCGTGATGGAGCGGGACCTCCGCGGCGCCCTCGATCGCCTGGTGGCCGAAGGCGAAGGCGAAGGCCAGTCGTCAGCGACCGATCAGATCAGAAACAGGCTGCTGGAGGCCAGCAGCAGGTAAACGAGGATGAGAAACGCTCCTTCAAACCAGTCGATTGAGCTGTCTTCGGTGACCCACTGCACGGCAAACACCGACGCCACTACGGCCACCATTGCCGGCGGACTGAAGAAGATGCCAAGCGGCCGACCGATGGCGGTTCCCACCAGGACCAGAACGGGCAACACAAACAGCACGATCTGAATGCTGGAGCCCACCGTGGTCGCCACGGCGAGTTCGAGCCGGTTGCGCCGTGCGGCCCGCAGAGCAATCAGGAATTCGGCGGCGCTGCCGAATAGCGGCAGCAGAAAAACACCTGTGAAGAACGGGTGCAGATGGAAGCGAGCCACGGCACCACTGAGGCCATCAACCAAGGCCTCGGAGGTGAAGACCAGCACCACCGTGGTGAGCGTCAGCACCACCAGAGAGCTTTTTAGCCCCCTGCCCTTGTGCTTCTCAAGCCGCTGCGGTTCGGCGGCCTCCAGGGCCTCCAGATCAAAGGGCAACGTTATCTTCGCGGAGCGGAAGTCGTCACCATGGGTGAAGAACTGATAGACATAGGACAGGGCATAGAAGAGCAGCAGCGCGACTGAAAGGAGCACGGAGTACCTCCCGTGATGATTGCTGCTATGGAACATATTGAGATGCTGAAGTGCCGATGGCACAAATGCCACCAGCATCACCGCCAGCAATAACTTGGCATTCAGGATGGACATGCTGGAGTTGATTTCCATCCGCCGATACCGCAGGCCGCCGAGAACTGCGGCGGTTCCAAGCACCAGCAGCAGGTTCGTCACCAGCCCCCCCACCAGGCCATCGAGCACCACCTCGTAGAGACCGCCGGTGAGGGCGGAGATGGCGATCACCAGCTCTACCAGATTGCCAAAGGTGGCATTGAGACAACCGCCCCACTGGTCGCCGAGATGTTCACTGATCCGCTCCACCGATTCGCTGACCAATTGGGCCAGCGGCACGATCGCCAGACCATTGACCACAAAGACAACAAATGGATTCACCTCCGGCCCCTGGTGAGCCAGCACCAGACCGATCGGCACCATCACCAGCAGGAAGCTGAGCGGAGATCTGTAGCTGCGCAAGACGGACTGCATGCCAGGCAGGTTGGGGGCAAAACCAGTTTGGCGCCTGCCCTGCCACCAAGTAATCGCGAAGCATAAAAAAGGCCCCCGTGGGAGGGCCGCAAACGGAGCCAGTTGGCTCAGACGGCGACGGCAGCCTTGGGATCGAGGGCGCCCTTGGCGTACAGACCGGCGTAGTAGTTGATGTCGCGCTGCTTGATCTTGCTGGCATTGCCGGCGCACCAGAACTGCTGGTAGCGATCGAGGCAGACCTGCTTCATGTACTGGCGGGCCGGCTTGTTGAAGTGGCGGGGATCGAAGTTGGCGGGATCCTTGAAGGCGGCTTCCCGCACGGCTGCGGTGAAGGCCAGGCGGTTGTCGGTGTCGATGTTGACCTTACGCACGCCGTTGCGGATGCCTTCCTGGATCTCTTCGACCGGCACGCCATAGGTTTCGGGGATGGCACCGCCGTACTTGTTGATCATGTCCAGCCATTCCTGGGGAACGGAGCTGGAGCCATGCATCACCAGGTGGGTGTTGGGGATGGCCTTGTGGATTTCAGCGATGCGGCTGATGGCCAACACTTCACCGGTGGGCTTGCGGGTGAACTTGTAGGCGCCGTGGCTGGTGCCGATGGCAATCGCCAGGGCATCCACCTTGGTCTTGGCCACAAAGTCGGCGGCCTCGGCGGGATCGGTGAGCAGCTGAGAGTGGTCGAGGGTGCCTTCGAAGCCGTGGCCGTCCTCGGCCTCACCTTGGCCGGTTTCGAGGGAACCAAGGCAGCCCAGCTCACCCTCCACGCTCACGCCGATGGCGTGGGCCACGTCCACCACTTCCTTGGTGACGGCGACGTTGTAGTCGTAGCTGGCCGGGGTCTTGGCGTCGGCTTCGAGGGAGCCGTCCATCATCACGGACGTGAAGCCGTTGGCGGCGGCGCCATAGCAGGTGGCCGGGCTGTTGCCGTGGTCCTGGTGCATGACCACCGGGATGTCGGGATAGGTTTCGACCGCCGCCAGGATCAGGTGGCGCAGAAAGTTTTCGCCGGCGTACTGGCGGGCGCCGCGGGAAGCCTGCAGGATGACGGGGCTGTCCGTCTCCGAGGCAGCCTCCATGATCGACTGCACCTGCTCGAGGTTGTTGACGTTGAAGGCCGGGATGCCGTAGCCGTTCTCGGCGGCGTGGTCGAGCAGCAGCCGAAGCGGGACGAGCGCCATGGAAAACCTCGCAGGAGTGGGGGAAACGGTGGTCGACGGCTGACGGAATCATTCCGTCACTTGTCTGGCGCGGAGTCTAGGGGATGCCCTGAATCGCTCCGGCCAGAAGCGCTCGTCCCCTCCGCTGCTTGGCGCCGGCGGCCCATGGGGCGCCAGGCCCTGCTGCGGCAACGGGCGCTGATGCAGCCGGGTTGCCTGCCTGCTTCCGTGGGCAGCACCAGCAAAAAGCCCCGCCAGAGCGGGGCAAGGCGACGGCTCTCATCGGGCCGCGGCGACTTTCAGTCGACCAACTGCTGCTTGCGCAGGTTCAAGATGCTGAAGCCGATCTGTCGGGCGGCGCGGCGGGCCTCTTCGGCCTGACGGGCCATTTGCCTGGCGGTGGTGATGGACATGATGTGGCCGGTGAAGACCTGGGACCTGGGTCCTGGGTGGGTGGATGGCGCGTTGCTTCGGGGGATGAACCGCCACCGGGCCTCCTCCTACTTCCGCCGGACGGATGAATCCAACCGGTCAACGATGGATAAACGGTAGCGGTTGTTACCGAAAGTGTGGGTGGATCCGGTTGCCGGTTTTCTGCCGCTTCATGCCGGAGCTGTCCTGCGCCCAGGGGGCTAGGGGCGGGAAGGTCCCATGGGCTTTCCACCTGCTTGGCGCTTGTGCCCTGCCATTCGGGATCCCTGGATTCATGGGCATGGCCAAGGGGTCCAGCAGACGATGCTTCGGCGGGGTGAGATGGGGCGTTACCGGATCCAGGGCCAGCCATCGCCCGGAGCTCAGCCGCGGGCCAGGTCGCAGCAGCGCTGGCTGCTCACGGCTTCGGCCAGCCCGGGCACCATGGGTCGCCCCTGCTGGATCGCCTGGGCCCACCAGCCGATCAGCCGGCGCACCGGGGCGATGCGGCCGTCCTCCCAGGTGCGGGTGTAGGCCAGCTGCGGCCTGGGCTCCAGCGGCCGCAGGGCCTCGCCCGGCTTGGCCAGCCAGAGCTGGAAGCCGTGCACGTAGTCATTCTGGTTGCTGGAGCCCAACACCACGGTGGCTTCGCTGCCGTAGAGCTCCAGCCAGCAGCCCCTGCCCTGGCGCGTCACCGATGCCAGGGTGAGCTGGCAGGGGACCGAGCGGTCCCAGCGATCCTGCAGATCCAGCTGGATCAGGGCGATGTCGTCGGCATCGACGCCGGCCATCGTGCCGGGCGCACCGGCGAGGGGCCGCTGGCGGATCGCCGTGCTCAACCGGGCCTGAATGGCGCTGCTGGGGCCGAGCAACCAGTGCAGGATGTCGAAGGCATGGGTGCCGAGGGCACCGAGCACACCGCCGCCGGCTTCGGCCTGGGAATACCAGCTCCAGGGGCGGCTGGCATCGGCGCGGCTTCCCATCAGCCAGTCGAACTTGACCAGCCAGGGTTCGCCCAGGAGGCCATCGTCGAGCAGGGCCGCCAGTTGCTGGAACAGGGGCACGGCCCTGTATTCGAAATCCACAGCAACGCAGCGGCGATGCTGGATCGCCAGGCGCTGCAGCTCCTCCACCCCGGCCGCATCGAGGGCGACGGGTTTCTCGAGCAGCAGATGCTTGCCGGCTCTGATGGCGGCGCTGGCCAGGGCCTGGCGCGGGCCCGGGGGGGTGGCGATCACGATCGCGTCGATCCGGGGATCGCTGAGCAGGGCTTCAAAATCGGTGCTGCCAGGCAGGCCGGAACTGGCGCAGGCGGCCTCCAGGCGCTGCTGGCGCGGGTGCCAGAGGGCGACCGGCTCGGTGGCGGGGCAATCCCGCAGAGCCGGCAGATGGACCTTTTCGCCGAAACCGAGGCCGGCGATCGCCACCCGCAGCGGTGGCGTTATCGAACGGTCGGCGCTCACGCCGGCGCTGCCCCGCAGGCGCCCCTCAGCACCTCGGCCGTGAGGTCATCGTTGCCGACCGGCAGCCATTGGGCGCCGAACTGGGGCAGGCCGTTGATCGCGGTATCGCGGTACAGCCCCTGGTCGCAGTCGAGCTCCATCACATAGAGACGGGCGTCGTTGCGCTGGTTCGGTTCGACTGGCGCAGAACGTTCTGAGACCTTCTCCTGGGGAGGACTGGGCTGGAAGCGACTGAGCACGGTGACGTTCCCAACGCGGTTGCGCCGCAGGCTGCCCGAGTCCCACCACTGCCGTCCCTCGCTGGTGGCGGGGACCTCTTGCCAGTTCACCGGGCCGGCCCAGGCCGCTGGCACCATCCACAACTGGCCGATCAGCAGCAGTGCCAGAACACCGAGGCGGGCTGCCGAGGACCATCGGCGGCGGGCGAGACAACCGCTCATGGCGCCACCGCCAGCTGGCGCCGGGCCGGGTCGTGGAGCTGGATCAGGTTGGCCAGGGTGGCGCGCAACTGGGGGCGCGGCACGATCGCGTCGACAAAGCCGTGGTCCCGCAGGTATTCCGCCGTCTGGAACCCCTCGGGCAACTTTTCGCGCAGGGTCTGCTCGATCACCCGCCGGCCGGCGAAGCCGATTAAGGCCTTGGGTTCGGCCAGGATCAGATCGCCAAGCATGGCAAAACTGGCGGTGACGCCACCGGTGGTGGGGTGGGTCAGCAGGGGCAAGTAGAGCAGCTCAGCCCGGCGATGGCGTTCCAGGGCACCGGAGATCTTGGCCATCTGCATCAGGCTCAGCATGCCCTCCTGCATGCGCGCGCCACCGGAGGCGCAGACAATCAGCAGGGGATAGCGGCGGGCCGTGGCCTCCTCGATCAGGCGGGTGAGCTTTTCGCCGACCACCGAACCCATCGAGCCCCCCATGAAGCGGAAGTCCATCACCCCCAGCGCCAGGGGCATGCCCTCCAGTCGGCAGAGGCCTGTGACGACGGCGTCGCGCAGACCGGTGCTCTGCTGGCTGTCACGGATGCGATCGATGTAGCTGCGCCGGTCCTTGAAGGCCAGGGGATCGGTCGGGCTCAGGTCGTTGTCCAGACTTTCAAAGCTGCCGGCATCGGCGAGCAGGCGGATGCGCTCGGAGCTGTCGATGCGGTTGTGATAGCCGCAGCCTGCGCAGACACTGGCGTTGGCCACCAGATCCTTGCGGTACACCACCTGGGAGCATTCCGGGCATTTGCTCCACAGCCCATCCGCCTCATCGGTGTCCGGGCCCTGGTTCGGACGCACCACCGGGGCGTTCTTGCGGCGATCGGCGAACCAGTCGAACAGCGACATCGGTGGGATTGGCGGAACGGTGGGCAGCCATCCCATTAAACGCCGGCGGATCATCCACCACCAGGCAGGGCAAGGAGGCGCTGATTAGGTGCCGGAGGCGTAGCCGGCCAGAGCGATCCAGAAGGGTTCCCCCAGGACCCAGACCGCCACGGTGCCCAAGGCGAGGAACGGCCCGAAGGCAAAGGGTTGGTGGGGTTGCAGCCGCCCGCTCAGCCGGCCGATGCCTCCCACCACGGCGCCTGTCAGCACGGCGAGGGCCACGGCCAGCCCCAGGCCGATCGGGCCGAGCCAGGCTCCCATCAGGGCGGCAAGCTTGGCATCGCCCAGACCGAGGGCCGATCGGCCGAGGGCCTTCTGGGCCAGCGCACTGAGGGCTTCGAAACCGAGCAGCCCCAGGGCGGCGGCGATCAGATGGGAGAACAGCAGAGCCCGTCCTGCGGCCACGCCCTGGCTCAGGCCCAGCAGGACCGTCACGGCGAGTCCCAGCAGCAGGCCGTAGCGGCACAGGGATTCCGGCAGCCAGAGACTTTCCAGATCGATCAGCACCATGGGCAGCAACCAGCTGACCAGCAACCAACCGGCCAGCAACAGCGGCAGGGAATGGGCCAGAGGTCCCATGGCGGTGGGTTGGCCCAACAGCACGACCAACCAGAGCCCGGCGCAGAGCAGTTCCACCAGCAGATAGCGCACGTGCACGGGCTGGTGGCAGTGGCGGCAACGGCCCCGCAGCGCCAGCCAGGCCACCACCGGCAGGTTCTCGAACCAGGCCAGGGGAGTGCCGCAGCGGGGACAGTGGCTGCCGGGGAGCAGCAGCGATTCCTCCCGCGGCAGCCTCCAGGCGACGACATTGAGAAAACTGCCGACGCAGGCGCCGATCACGGCCACCAGGAGGGGGATGGGGATCGCCAACTCAGCCGGCGTCAACAAGGGAGGTGTCAAGAGAGCCATGGCCTCAGCGGGCTGGGCGGGAGACCTGCAGCCGACTGCGGCGCGAACCAGCGAAACGCTGGGCTCTGGCGAGCAGCAGCTCCAGGGGGATGAACTGTTCGTCGGGCAAAAGAATCGGCACCGAGAACACCACCCGTCCCCTGGAGCCTGGCTCCCGGCCCGCTTCAGCCAGCACAACTCCTACGGGGTCAGGTCCATCAGGACAGCTCTCCATGTGCCGGAAGACAACAAGGCGAGCGGTGGCGAACAGCTCGCGGCTGTTGACACGATCCAGGCGCAGTGACGGGACGGGATCACCACCGGCTCCGCGAATCTGAAATGAGGGGCTGAAGCTGATGGCTATCCCCGCATCGAATGGCGGGAGTTTAGTCCGGCCATGGAGTTCAAGCCGTTGTTGTCGGCCTGTCATGGAGCATGCACGCCCCTCTTTCCTGGTTCACCCCGTCAGGCGGCGGGCAAGGGGAGCCCTGGCTGCCGATTCAGCTGAGGGCCTTCTTGTCCTCGATCATGCGATGAATGATCGGGGTCAGAATCAACTCCATCGCAAATCCCATCTTGCCGCCGTTCACCACCAGGCTGGTGGGGCTGGACATGAAGGAGTCGTGGATCATGTCGAGCAGGTAGGTGAAGTCGATGCCCCACTTCTCGCGGGCCCCCTTGCGGAAGTGAATGATCACGAAGCTCTCATCCGGGGTCGGAATGTCCCGGATCATGAATGGGTTGGACGTGTCGACGGTGGAGACCCGCTGGAAGTTGATGTCGGTCCGGCTGAACTGCGGGCAGATGTGGTTGATGTAGTCCGGCATGCGCCGCAGGATCGTGTCGACCGTGGCCTCTGCCGAGTAGCCACGCTCCTTGTTGTCCCGGGCGATCTTCTGGATCCACTCCAGGTTAACGACCGGCACCACGCCCACCAGCAGGTCGGCCAGGCTGGCCACGTCGTAGCCCTCACCGACCACACCACCGTGCAGACCTTCATAGAAGAGCAGGTCGGTGCCGGAGGGAATGGTTTCCCACGGGGTGAACTGGCCGGGCTGGAGCTCGGTGCCCAAGCGGTTGTTGTGCTCGGCGGCCTCCTCCACGGAGTGCAGGTAATAGCGCTTCTGGCCGCTGCCGGTTTCGCCGTAGGTGCTGAACAGCTCGCCCAGCTTGTCGAACAGGTTGGCCTCCGGGCCGAAATGGGAGAAGTTCTCGCCTTTGGCCAGGGCGGCGGCCATCGCCTCCTTCATCGGACCGCGCTCGTAGCGGTGGTAGCTGTCGCCCTCGACCACCGCCGGGGTGATGCCTTCGCGTTTGAAGATGTGCTCGAAGGCGCGCTTGACGGTGCTGGTTCCTGCGCCGGAGGAACCGGTGACGGACAAGACCGGGTGACGCTTCGACATCGAGCCAGGGCAGAGAGTCTGCGAGTTTCGCAGATCGTCGGACCCGGCCTCCGCCCCGCGGCCCTCAGGCCGGCAGGGCCTGCAGCAGGGCCTCGCCCATGGCCCGGCATCCGAGCAGGGTGCAGCCTTCAGCCATGAGATCGCCCGTGCGCAGTCCGGAGGCCAGCACCCGGTCGACGGCGGCTTCCAGATCGGCGGCAGCGGCTTCCTGTTTCAGACCGATGCGCAGCAGCATCGCCGCTGAGAGCACCATCGCCATCGGATTGGCCCTGTCCTGGCCGGCGATATCGGGGGCGGAACCGTGGACGGGTTCGAACAGGCCAGGCCCGCTTTCGCCCAGGGAGGCGGAGGGCAGCATGCCGATTGAGCCGGTGAGCATGGCGGCCTCATCGCTGAGGATGTCGCCGAACAGGTTGCTGGTCAGCAGCACGTCGAACTGGCGGGGGGCACGCACCAGCTGCATGGCGGCGTTGTCCACATACATGTGGCTTAGCTCCACCGTGGGGTAGTCGGCATGGATGGCCTCGACCCGGTCGCGCCAGAGCTGGCTGACATCGAGCACATTGGCTTTGTCCACCGAGCAGAGGCGGCCGCCGCGGCCGCGGGCCAGCTCGAAGCCCACCCGGGCGATGCGATCGATCTCCCAGTCGAAGTAGGCCATGGTGTTGAAGGCCCGCACGGCGCCATCGGCCTCCACCCTCCCTTTGGGGGTGCCGAAGTACACGCCGCCGGTGAGCTCGCGCACCACCAGCAGATCGACCCCCTCGATCACTTCTGGCCGCAGGCTGCTGGCGCCGATCAGGGCGGGAATGATCTTGACCGGTCGCAGGTTGGCGAACAGGCCCAGGCCGGCCCGCAGGGCCAGCAGGCCGGTTTCGGGTCTCAGCTGCCGCGGCAGGCAGTCGCAGCGCGGATCCCCGATCGCTGCCAGCAGGACCGCATCGGCGTTGCGGCAGGCCTCCAGGGTGCTGTCCGGCAAGGGAACCCCGTGGGCATCGATGGCTGCCGCGCCGATCGGCTGCTCGTCGTAGCTGAGGCTGAATCCGTGGCGCGCCGCCACCACATCCAGCAGCTGGCGGGCCACCGCCGTGATCTCCGGGCCGATGCCATCGCCGGGCAGGAGGGTGATCCGGTGGCTGCTCATCAAAAAGGGTGTCGGCGCAACGGGCGAGGCTACTGGGCCGTACCACCCCCCTCGCCGCTGGTTGGGGCGGCCGCCGCCTCGCCGCTCGCCTTGATCTGGCGCAGGGTGCGGGCCATCTCCGGCAGCTTGTTGAACACGGCCGAACAGCGCAGCCAGAGCCGGTTGGGAATGGCCGGATAGCCGCTGACCACCTCGCCGGCGGCCACTTCGCCATGGATGCCGGATTTGGAGGAGGCGATGGCGCGATCGCCGATCACGGCGCGATTGGCCACCCCCACCTGGCCCGCCAGGATCACGCCATGGCCGAGGCGGGCGCCGCCGGCGATGCCCACCTGGGCCGCCAGGGCGCAGCCCTGGCCCGTGACCACGCCATGGCCGACGTGGACCAGGTTGTCGATCTTGGTGCCACCGCCGATGCGGGTCTCGCCCACCGACGGGCGATCGATGGTGCTGCCGCAACCCACCTCGACGCCGTCTTCGAGCACCACCAGGCCGGTCTGGGGCATCTTGCGCCAACCGGCAGCGGTCGGCACGAAGCCGAAGCCCTCCGAGCCGATCACGGCGCCGGAATGGACGACGCACTGACGACCCAGACGGCTGCCGGGGTGAAGCACGGCATGGGCGTGGAGTTCGCAGTCCGGCTCCAGGAACACGTCGTCGTAGAGCACGACCGATGGATGCAGCACGCAGCCGTCGCCGACTTTGCTGCCGGCCCCGACCACCACATGGGGGCCCAGATGCACATCGCGTCCAAGGCTGGCCGTGCTGTGGACCACTGCCGTCGGGTGGATCCCGGGTTCGGGTCTGGGCCTGGGATGGAGGGCCTCCAGGGCTTCGGCAAAGCCCAGTCGTGGATTCTTCAGTGCCACCCAGGCCAGATTGCGCTCGCTGGCCAGCTGCTGCAGCTCGGCGGCATCGGCGCCCTGGGCTGGAATCAGCACGGCGGCGGCGCCACTGGCCGCCAGAGAGGCCCCCAGGGCATGGCCAGCTTCCAGAAAGCTGAGCTGGGACGCACCGGCTTGATCGAGGGCCTGGGCTCCCGTCAATTCCGGGTCGTCACCCAGGTGTCTGGGGGTGGCGTCGCCCACCTCGCTGAGGAGGCTGAGCAGGCTGCTGAAACGCATTCCCCGGTGTCCAGGTCGGGCCGGATCGTAGGCCCTGCGATCAGACGTTGGCGATCAGCACCAGCTGGTCCCGGTGGATCACCGCATCGCCCACATCCCCCAGCCGGCGCCGAACTTCGCCCGTGCCCAGACCGATGATCTTGGCCAGCTCTTCGCTGCTGAGACGGCTCAGTCCCCGGGCCAGTTCGCGGCCATCGCTGGCCAGCACCCGCACCGCCTCCCCCCGTTCGAACAGCCCCTCGACCGATTGAATGCCAACAGCCAGCAGGGAGGCGCCCCGCTCCAGCAGGGCCCGTTCGGCGCCCTGATCGATCTGCAGGCTGCCCTTGGGCACCAGGGCATGGGCCAGCCAGCCCTTGCGATCGGTCAGGGGAGTGGGGCTTGGATGGAACACGGTGCCAACCGTTTCTCCAGCCAGCAGGGCTTCGAGAACCTTCGGATCACGCCCGTCGGCCAGCCGCACGCGGATGCCGCTGGAGGTGGCGATCCGGGCGGCCGTGAGCTTGGTGGTCATGCCGCCGGTGCCCCACTGGCCGCCGCCGCTGGCGACGCTGCTCAACCGTTCGAGCTCGGCCAGATCACGCACCTCGGCGATCGGACTGGCCTGGGCGTCGGTGCGGGGATCGCCCGAATAGAGGCTGTCGACATCGGTCAGAAGCACCAGTTCTTCGGCGCCGATCGCCACGGCCACCAGAGCTGAGAGGGTGTCGTTGTCCCCGAAGCGGAGCTCATCGGTGGCGAGGGTGTCGTTTTCGTTGATGATCGGCACCACCCCCCACTGCAGCAGTTGCTCCAGGGTGCGGCAGGCCCGTTGGTAGCGGCGCCGGGAGGCCAGGTCGCTGCGGGTGAGCAGCACCTGGGCCACGGCCAGGCCTCGGATGGCGAAGGCGTCCTGGTAGAGGGCCATCAGGCGCCCCTGACCCACGGCGGCGGCCGCCTGCAGGGCGGCCAGTTCGCCGGGACGCTTCTCCATCTCCAGCAGTTCGCAGCCCAGCCCCACCGCGCCGCTGGTGACCAGGGCGATGCGTTCGCCCCGGCGCTGCTGGCGACTCAGGCTGGCGGCCAGGTCGGCGATTACCGCGGCGGTCGAGCGATGCTCATCGCCCCGCAGCAGGCTGGTGCCCACCTTGATCACCCGCCGCCGCACGGCGCTTGTGTCCCCCATCAGAGCGTTCCGGTGCCCAGCCAGCGGGCCATGCGCAACTCCAGAGTCTGCAGCCGGTCGTGGCGGCAGGGCAGCCCATCCGGATCGATCGGCTTGACCAGCACGGTGTAGAGCCCAAGCCGGTTGCCGGCCAGGACGTCGGTGAAGATCCGATCCCCCACCAGGGCGACCTGGGAGGGCGGCAGGCCCAGTTCGTTCAGCACCCGGCGCAGGGCGGAGCGCCGCGGTTTACCGGCCGCGGTGGTGTAGGGCAGGCCCAGGCTGTCGGCGACGCTGCCGATGCGGAGGCGGGAGGGATTATTGCTGAGCAGATGAACCGGAAGTTGCTGCAACGCGTGGTGCAACCACTGTTCGGCTGAGGCGGGGATGGCGGTGTGGCGACGGGGCAGCAGGGTGCGGTCAACATCCAGGATCAGTGCCCGGATGCCGTGATCGAGCAGCTGTTCAAGCGGCAATTGGGCGAGCGTGGAGCTCGCCAACCAATCGGGAGTGAGCAGCTGCCCCAGCATCAGAGGCCCTGCTCCCGCTCCTCGAGTTCGGCCTCGATGCGGGCTTGGACCCGATCGAACTCCTCACCCTCCACCAGGACGGCCTCGCTGCCCTTGAGGCGGGCCACCACAAAGAAGGGATCCAATGGGATGTAGAGCCCATAGTCCTGATCCTCGACCCGGAACTGGATCAGCATTTCGTAGAGGTCGCTCTCGTCGTCCTCGTCGTCCTCCAGTTCGTCCTCAAGTTCATCGTGTTCCGGTTCATCCAGTTCGCCGCTGACCGTCAGGGTCACGGCCGAGCGCACCAGGGTGAGGTCGTGTTCCTGCAGCACCACATCGGCGACGGAGAGGATGGTCTCGGCGGCGTCGAGTTCCTCGATCACCTCGTCCTCCTCGTCGTCGTCCTGGGCGATCCGCACCAGGCAAACCGGGGTGTCCACGGGGGTCAGCAGTCCGTAGTCGTGGCCATCGAGCGGGATCAGTTCTTCCAAGAAACAGAGCAGCTGGCGGCCGTGGCTGTCGCGCACCACCAGGGTGGGCACATCTCCAGAGGCCGGCATGGCAGGGGAGTCGGCAGTCATGGGGCAGGTGCGTCTCCCTTCAGGATGGAGCAACGACCGGCCGCTGTCCGCTGCGGATGGTCGCCGCAGCGACCGGTTCGGCGGCGGGACCCTCCCGCAGCCATTGCTCCAGCAGCACCATGGCGGCCGCACTGTCGAGCCGGCCGCTGCGATCGCCATGCAGGCCGAAGCGCTCCGCGGCATCCCAGCTGCTGCTGTGCTCGTTGACCCAGGCCAGCGGCAGGCCGTGCCCGCTGGCGACCAGGGCCTGGCCGAGCCGTTGCCCGTAGCGGCGGCAATGAACGGCCTGCCGCGTGGGCTGCTGGTCAGCGTCCAGGGGCAGGCCCAGCACCAGGGCTTGCACGCGGCGTTGCCGCACCAGGGCCAGCAGATGGGTCAGATCCCGCTCGAACGGGCCGCGCAGCAGGGCCGGCAGGGGCTTGACCGTCAGTCCCAGCGGATCGCAGCCCGCGAGCCCGATGCGCCGATGGCCCACATCCAGGGCCAGGGCCGAACAGGGTCCCAGCACGGGGGCGATCCTCTCAAGGGTATTGGGGGCCGGATCCGATCCGTCGGCCGGGATGGGCATGCTCGGAGTTGGGGGCGTCAGCTGCCCAAGGGGCCCACGGGCGTGGGCAGCGGCCGGCGACGGGGTTGGAACTGCTCGAGCACGGCCTCGATGCGGCGGGCGGCCCGCTCGGCTGGCTGGGGGCCGTGGCGCCGCCAGACACTGCGGGCCATGAGCACCTGCTCCCCCTGGGGTTCGGCGCCGAGCCGTTGCAACCAGTCGTGGCGGGCGCTATCTGCCGCATCACTGACCAGCCAGAGGGTGGATCCGGGCCGGGCGTAACGGCGCAGCAGCAGCTCAGCCGCCGGGCCGAGCAGGTGCAACCAGGCGGGATGGAGGGTGAACTCCACCCGTTGACCGCCACCCGGCTGGTCGGCCAGCCAGCGCACGCTGGCCACAGCTTCGTTGCGGCTGGTATCCAGCAACAGCCAGCCCCTGTTGCCGCTCTGATCCAGCAGATCTTCGATGCGGCGATCGAGGAGCTGGCGCAACTGGGCGGGGCAGGAGGCCTGCTCCAGATGCCAGAGCAAGGGTGCAGTGCGTCGGTTCAGCGGCCGCAGTTGCAGGTTGCTCGGCAGTGCAGGCGTCGCTGCGGTTGAGGCACCCGCAAACCAACGCCAGATCTGGTCGGTTCGCTGCGGTTGAAAGCCCTGCTCCCGCAACACCGCCAGTCGGGTGCTGTCCAAGCTGGAGGCGGTGGCGATCCAGCTGGTGGCCCCGCGGGCTCGCTGGATGGCCTCACGCAACAGGGCGGCGGCCACAGCATGGCGGATGGGACAGGATGGTTGGTCGTGGGGCTGCAGGGCCAGCCGCAGATGGTCCACCTGCCAGCTGCTGCCGCTGCGGTTGAGGCGCCGGCAGATGATCAAGCCCAGGAGCTGATGGCGGCCGTTGGGCAGGGTCCTCAAAGCGACGAGCACCTCGGCGGCCAACGGCGGACGATGGGCCAGGGCCGTGAGCAACCGATCCGGCATCGCCAGCAGCAGGCTGCGCTGCAGCAGCGGCTGTAGGGGCAGGAAAGCCGGATCGTCCAGTAAGGGCAGATGCCAGCCCTGGAGAGGCTGAACGGCCCACGGACCAGGGCCTTGCGCCGGAGCCCCTGCTTTCACCGGCTGGCCCGGTACTGAGATGGTCACGCTGGAAGGCACGTGGGCTTAAGCAGGCGGTGGTGAGATAGCTGGGCAAGTCCTGAACTTGAGTTTAGGCGGGACGGACCAGCACAAGTGGCGTGCGCTCGTTGGCGTTGCCAGCGGGGTTGGGCCGCAGGGCCCGCATCAGCAGTTCTTCGTCACAGTCTCGGCTGCTGGCGAGCACTTTGACCCGGCCGAGGTCGTTGACATCAACCACTGCCACGGCCACGCCCAGGGCGGTGGCGACCCGGTTGCAGAACAGGTCCGGGGCGTCGGGCCCGAGCACCAGCGTCTGGTCATAGGGCGGGGTGGTGCCGGTGACATCGTCGATCAGCCGGGCCTGTTCGCCGGCAAGGCGATAAAAACCACCCTTGACGCCCACCAGCTTCAGGGCACTGCCCGCCAACCAAGCGCACAACACCCGGGCTGGCCCGACGACGTCGATCAGGGTCTGCAGTCCACAGGCGGTGGCCAAGCTGCTGGTGGGGTGGAAGACACGGCAGAGCAGCCGCGAGAGCATCGAAGGCTCTACGGTCGAGGGGTGGTGATACCGGCCCTGCATCACCGCCAAGGGGGTCTCGCCGATGGTGAGCACATCGCCCGGCTGCAGCAGGTGGCCGGTGTAGTGCTCCAGCACCTGCTGGGGGTCGTCGAGCACGCCCAGCAGGTGGGTCTTGACGGGCAGGACGCGGCAGCGCTCGCCTTCCCGCCAGCTGGCGATCGCCGCGGGGGTGGGCTCGGGTTTCTGCACGGGGACCAGCAGGCCATCCCGCCGCAGCAGACGACCGAATGGGCCGTAGTTGATCCACTGGATGTCCAGCCAGACCGTGTCGACCATGGCCTCCAGGTCGGAGCCGGATGGGCCAAGCAGGTTGATGCGCACGTGGGCGGCGGTGCTCCGGTGCCCTTTGACGATGTACGCGGCCCAGTAGTGATCGGCCCGGGCCTCCTCATCGGGATGCAGGGGGGTGATGCGTACTTCGGAGCGGACTTCGGTCAGATCGGCCCGGCCCAGCAACACCGGCTGCACGCTGATCTCGGGGACGAAGACCTCCATGCGGCCATGGGGGTTGTGGATACGGATCTCGCCCGTGATCTCCAATCCCTGGGCCTTGCGCTTGACCTGGAAGGCCCCTGGGATCAGCCGCAGCGGCGAGGCCGGGCGCAGCCGGTGCCGTAGCTCCAGCCAGAGAAGGCAGAGCCCGAATACAAGCAGCAGGACGAGGAGGAAGGAGATCGGGAGCGGCAAGCCTGAAACCCAACGGGTCGCGAACTGCCGGAGCGTAGATGCGGCGATGGCCCTAAGTTCCCAGGACTGGCACCGGCGGCACGACTGGCATGCGCAAGACCTTTGTCCTCGACACCAATGTCCTGCTGCATGACCCCAATGCCCTGACCAAGTTTCAGGACAACAACGTGGTGGTGCCGATTGAGGTGGTCGAGGAGATCGACCGCTTCAAAAGGGACCCTTCGGAAAAGGGTCGCAATGCGCGCCAGATCTCCCGTCTCCTCGACGATTTCCGCCAGCGCGGCAACCTGTCTGACGGGGTCACGATCGATGAGGCTTCCGGCGGCATCCTCAAGGTGGTGTTCTGCCGGGCGGAGACCCTGGCCCAGTTACCGCCGGAACTGCGCAGTGGCAACGGCGACAACAACATCCTGGCCGTGGCGATGGAGCAGCGGCTGCAGGAGGTGATGGGCAGCCAGCCGCCGGTGGTGCTGGTCACCAAGGACACCAACCTGCGCATCAAGGCCGATGCGGTGGGGCTGATCGCCCAGGACTACACCACCGACAAGGTGGACATTGCCGATCTCTACCCGGGTTTCTGCGAGCTGTGGGTCAGCGCCGAGCAGATGGACCACGTTAAGGATGCGGCGGGCCTGGCCCTCAGTTCCCTGCCGGAGGGCAGCGGCGGTGTGGCCGGGCTGCAGGCCAATGAGGGGGTCACCCTGGTCGATCAGGCCCAGCCCAACCACACCCTGCTGGCCCGCTACAACGCCCGTAGCGGATCCCTGCATCCGTTGCAGCGCGTCTCGAAGGTCAAGCTGGGCCGCATCCAGCCGCGCAACCGGGAACAGACCTTCGCCCTGGATCTGTTGCTGGATCCCGACATCCAGCTGATCACGTTGGTGGGCAAAGCCGGCACCGGTAAGACCCTGCTGGCGCTGGCGGCCGGCCTCAACCAGGTGGCGGATGAACGGTTGTATGACCGCCTGTTGGTGACCAGGCCCGTGATTCCGCTGGGCAAGGAGATCGGCTTTCTGCCAGGCGATCTGGAGGAAAAGATGGGTCCCTGGATGCAGCCGATCATTGACAATCTTGACTTCCTGCTGGGGGGTGGCGATGAGGGCCAGCCCCAGCGCGGCCAGCGGGCCCCGCGCAACAGCTGGAGTGATCTCAAGGGCATGGGATTGTTGGAAGTGGAGGCGATCAGCTACATCCGTGGCCGCTCGATTCCACGCCAGTACATGGTGGTGGATGAGGCCCAGAACCTCACCCCCCATGAGGTTAAAACGATCGTGACGCGGGTGGGACAGGGCACCAAGATCGTGCTGACTGGCGATCCTTATCAGATTGATAATCCCTATGTCGATGCCGACAGCAATGGCCTGACCTGGTTGGTGGAGCGCTTCAAAGGCCAGGCCCTTGCGGGCCACGTCACCCTCAGTCGCGGTGAGCGCTCCGAGTTGGCGGAACTGGCGGCCAATCTGCTTTGAAGCCATGGCTGCCGATGGTCATTTCCCCGCCTTTGAAAGCCCGCAGGCAAGAAACACCCACGGGGCACAAGCCTTGCCTCGATCTGGATGCCGATTGGATCAGGGCCGTTTTCAGCTGCTGTTTGTCGCCATTGCCCGTTCGGTTGCTGGGGCCGATGTCAGCCCCGAACCTGCGCCCTTTCCGTCGTCGCCTCAGCGATTGGCAGGATCGCCCGCAGGCTGGTTTTGTGCAGACCGTTCGCAGATTGCGGGACTGGCCCCAGCCGTTGTCCACACAGGTTGTCCATTGGATTTGAGGTTCTGAGCACGAATGGCTAGGTCTGCCGCTTTAACGGAACTCCGTCCCTCGCGTCACCCCCATCTGCCCCGAGCGAACCAGAACCTGGCTTATATCCTGGCCCTGGCCCTATCGCCGCTTTTGAATCTGGTGGTTCAGGGGCGTCTTTCGGCAAGCTTCGCCGCTTCATCCATGGCTGCAAGCCTGTGGTTCACCAAGCCGATCAGCCTGCTCAGGGGGCTTGGGCAGCAGCGCCCACTGCCGCTGTCGAGCATTCACGAATTGGTACTGGGAGTAGCCCTGATTCTGTTGTTGATTCTGATGTTGCGCATCTGCGTGCATCGGGTACCCCATGTTCGGCAGCTGCTGGGAATCTTCGGGGTTGCCTGCAGCCTGGATCTGTTGATCAACATCGCTTTCCTGAATGCGGCTATCTATCACTTGAAACTGGCTTCTTATCAGCTGTTGGTCGAGGCGATGATGTTCTATGTCTCCTTGAATCTGGTCTTTTTCTTCTGGTATTGGTATGTCGATTACCCGCAGCAGCTGCGGGCCTATGCCAACAGTGGCTGTCGCCCCGCCATCCGCTTTCCGGAGCAAACCGAAAGCCCCGGCAGCGGCTGGTTGCCCCGGCCTGTCGACTACCTCTTCTTCACAGCCCTCTCCAGCAACACGCTCGGCC
Source organism: Synechococcaceae cyanobacterium ELA739 (assembly GCA_037127935.1). Lineage (GTDB taxonomy): Bacteria > Cyanobacteriota > Cyanobacteriia > PCC-6307 > Cyanobiaceae > Cyanobium. The sequence continues at coordinate 153,379 of JBAXXM010000004.1, read as the reverse complement.
CACCGGAGGGCCACGCCGTGCTCGGCGGCCGCGTCAAGTGGCTGCAGATGGGCCACACCGCCACCGCCCTGGTCATCTTTCTGATCCTGGTGGCCCGGGCGATCAACACCTTGAGCTGAGCACTCTGTCTGCATCCAGGGATGGACGGACCAAGCTTTTGGGGCACAGGCGCTGCGCTGGCACTGGTCCGCTCCGCACAAGCTGCGCACCCGTTCAGATCATGGACTCGGGCCGGACCCACTGATCAAACTGCTCCGGGCTGATCTCGCCCAGGATCAGGGCCGCCTCCCGCAGGCTGAGCTGGTGCTCATGGGCATGTTTGGCGATGGCACAGGCCCTGTCGTAGCCGATCGAAGGGGTGAGCGCGGTCACCAGCATCAGGCTCTGGTCCACCAGTTGGTCGATCCGGCTGACATTGGCCCTGAGCCCTTCGATGCAGTGGGCTCGGAAGCCGTCGCAGCCGCCGCTGAGCAGGGCGATGCTCTCCAGCAGGTTGTGGGCGATCAGGGGTTTGAACACGTTCAGCTCGAAGTTGCCCTGGCTGGCGGCCAGCTGCACGGCCGTGTTGTTGCCCATCACCTGCACGGCCACCATCGTCAGGCTTTCGCACTGGGTGGGGTTGACCTTGCCCGGCATGATGCTGCTGCCCGGCTCGTTCTCCGGCAACAGGAGTTCGCCGAGGCCGCACCGGGGGCCGCTGCCCAGCCAGCGGATGTCATTGGCAATTTTCATCAGACTGCCCGCCACCACGGTCAGGGCGCCATGGGCCGCCGCCAGCGGTTCATGGCCTGCCAGGGCCTGGAATTTGTTGGGGGCGCTGCTGAAGGGCAGACCGATGCGCTCAGCCAGCCTGGCGGCCACCGCCTCGCCGAAACCGGCGGGGGCGTTGAGCCCGGTGCCGACCGCCGTGCCGCCGATGGCCAGCTGCAGCACCTGCGGCAGGCTCTGGCGCAGGGTGTCGCGGCCCAGTTCCAGTTGGGCCACGTAGCCACTGAACTCCTGGCCCAGGCTCAGGGGCACGGCGTCCTGCAGATGGGTGCGGCCGATCTTGATGATCGGGGCGAACTCCCTGGCCCGCTGGTCTAAGGCGTCGATCAGGCGCTGCAGGGCGGGCAGCAGGCTGTGTTCCAGCTCGACCGCCACCGCCAGATGCATCGCCGCCGGGAAGGTGTCGTTGCTGGATTGGCTGAGGTTGACATGGTCGTTGGGGTGGACCGGGCTCTTGCTGCCGAGGACGCCCCCCGCCCGTTCGATCGCCCGATTTGCGATCACCTCGTTGATGTTCATGTTGGTCTGGGTGCCGGAGCCGGTCTGCCAGATCCGCAGGGGGAACTCCTGATCGAGATGGCCGGAAGCCACGTCCTCGGCCGCCTCGACGATCGCCGCCTGCAGGGTGGGATCCAGCCGGCCCAGGGCGCCATTGACCTCGGCGCAGGCCGCCTTGAGCTGGCCAAAGGCCCGGATGATCGCCGGGGGCATCCGCTCGCCGAAGTTGAAGAATTGCAGGGAGCGCTGGGTCTGGGCGCCCCAGTAGTGCTTGGCCGGCACGGCCAGGCTGCCGAGGCTGTCGCTTTCGAGTCGTTGGGGCTGCCCGTCGCCGGGTTCCAGCCCGCTCAAGGCGTTGGTGGAGCCGGCCATCAGCGGGAGGGGACGACTTCGCTGTTGAGCTCGTTGAAGCTGACGGTGGTGCTGTTGCCACTGCGCGGCGCCATCGGGATGCCGGTGGCCCGGCTGATCTCCGAATTGATCGCATCGACATCCACCTGGCCGCTGGCGTCGAACACCAGCTTGCCGTTGCCATCGAAGATCACCACCTGGGGAATGGTGCCGTTCCAGTAGCCCGCCGGATCTGCTGGCCCTTCAATCGGGCGGTTCTGCAGCGGATCGGTAACCAGGGGAATCAGTTCGATCGTCTGGCCCCAGAGGCGCTGGAGCTCCGAGACCACCGGCGCGAATCGCTTGCTGACTGAACTGTCATCGAGGTAATAAACCACCACCGTCACCCGCTGGTCCTCCAGGGCCTGGGCCAGGCTGCTGCGCGGCGGCACCAGGGAGCCGTTGCCGGCATAGAGGGCGAAGATGTTGCCGTCGTACCGGTCGTCGTCCAGGGCGGCATGGGCGGGTGCGGCCAGGCCACTGACCCCGCCAACCAGCAGCAGCAGGCCGAGCAGGGCGGCCAGCACCCTGGCCAGGGGCCGGGTGCCGAGGCGTTTGTCTGGGGTTTGGACCCGGTCCGGGGCCATTCCAACCGCGATGGCATTGGTGGAGGGGTGGTTCATGGACCCGCTGGTGCAGCAGGACGTGGGGCCACGGGACACCAGGGCCGGGACGGGAGCTCGCATGGGTTCATTGTGCCCTGTGACCCCATCGCCTGGGCCTGGACTCAGCCGCGGCCAACACTGCGACCCATGCCCTGGAGAATGCCGCGGCCGATCAGGCCGATGGCCCGGCCCACCACCTGGGTCAGCAGCATGACCAGCAGGGCCCCCAAGCCCCGCACCAGGCTGCGTAGCTGGGGGGCCAGGGCATCGCGCGATTCCAGCGCCAGGGTGACGCCCTGTTGCAGCCAGCCCAGCTGACGCAATTCCTGGTCCCTCGGTTCCAGCAGATCGACGGTTTCGATCGCACCCTGTTCAAGTCGGTAGAGGGGCCGGCGGCTTTCATAGACCTGGATCGGGCGCTCAAACCAGGTGCTCCAGCGCTGCCGGGCGTTCAGCTGGTTGCGCAGGCGTTCGAGGCTGCGGGTGGCCAACAGTTCCGGGCGCAGCAGGTAGCGGCGCAGCTCGGGCCAGTCCGCGCAGACGGCCAGCACCTCGGCACTGATCAGCTCGGCGCTGCGCACCAGCCAGTTGTTGAGCAGTAACTCCAGGTAGAGCAGGGCCTGAGGTTCGTCGGGGGCCAGCAGCCGGCCTTCCACCAGCAACGGTCTGGCCTGGATCAGGGTGCCCAGCATCGGTACCGGATCGGGCAGGTCCCCATCGAGGATCGAGAGTTCACTGGCCTCCATCAAGGTGCTGGCCACGGGACGCAGGTTCCCCTGCCAGGGCAGCTGCACGTAGGTGCCGGCCATGCGCCGCAGGGCCTGCCGGCGCAGTTCGGGCTGCAGGTCCTGCCAACGACGCAGCAGAACCTCGCCACCAAGGCCGTCCTGTTGCAGCCGCTGGCGTAGCTGTTCGAACTGTTCCACCAGGGCCAGCAGCAGATCGCGGCGCCGATCCGGTTGCAGACCGTCGAGAGCGAGCAATTGGGCACTGCCCCGGGAGGCCGGTGCCTCGGCGGATTGGTTGAGGCGTTCGCGCAGGGCTTGCCAGAGGCCGTCAGCTGTGCGTTGCCTCAGGGTGATGGCCACGCCACGGCTGGGCGCTGGCGCCCCGGGTTCGGGTCTGCTGGCTGCACTGCCAGGCCAGGCGACGCCCATCGGTCCCCAAAGCCAGAGCAGCAACTGCCGGGCGGCGGTCAGCTCCCTGAGCCGGCCCAGCAGCAGCAGTTCGGCCAGCCAGGTGGCAGGCGGTGGATCCAGCAGGCGCCGGCAGAGCCGGATTTCGGCATCGATCTGGTGCAGGCCGCTGATCAACAGCCACTGGCCCAGACCGAGGGCCCCATCGTTGACCACCTCCGCAGTTTGGCCTTCGCCGATCTCCACCACCCTGCCGCCCCCCAGAAGGGTGGCCACCGCCTGGCGCAGCCCAGCCGCGTCCGGCGCTTCCAGCAGTCCTTGCAGCGGCAGTTGCAGCAAAAAGTCCCTGCTGTATGGATGGCCCTGGGGCAACAGCAACAGCAGCGGTGCCGGCTGCCAGCGTTCCTGCAGCTGCTCCAGTTCGGCGCTCAGCTGCTGGGGGGCGGGGCTGCCCTTCAGACTCCAGAGCACAAGCTGGGGGGCTCCCTTGAGCTCGTCGGCGCTGGTGAGCGTGATCCAGCCCTGATCTGCCGCAGCCAGCCAGACCAGCAGCCCGTCCCGTTGCAGGGGCTCGGCAAACACCAGCAGCTGGGGCTGGACCGTAGGGTCGCGGCGGGTCACGGAGCCAGGCGGTTGGCTTCACAGTACCGATGTTGCCAAGCGCGATCCAGGGGCCAGGTCAGCGGCCCCCAACCCTCGGGACACCGTCACACGCGGCTTGGCATCGCTGGGGAATCCCCCCACGGCGGCAGCGCCTGCCGAACCTTTTCTCCGGATCCGTGCCGGAAGGACTGCGATCTGGGATCGGGGCGGTCAGTGAGCCTGGGGACGGCCGCAGAGGTGCAGGGTGTAGGACTCGATCGTGAAGCCAGTCAGGGCTTCGATCTGCTGCACCAGCTCCGCCGGCAGGGTCACGTCCAGATCCTGAATGGCGCCCGACTGGCTGCAGGTGAGATGGCTGTGGGGATCGGCCCGGTAGCCGTAAAGGCGGCCGCTGGCCCGGTCGAGGCATTCGATCATGCCGGCGGACTGCAGGGCTTCAAGGTTCTGATAAACGGAGGTGTGGCCGATGTTGCGGCCCTGATCGTTGAGCTTTTCGAAAATGTCGCGGGCACTGAGATGGCTCTTTTCCGCCCAGAGCAGATCCAGCACCATGCGCCGTTGGCGGCTCAGGCGCATTCCCAGGTCGCGGCAGCGGCGATAGACGTCGTCGACGCTCTGCCACCGGCCTGGCGGCACGGTCTGTCTCAGGCCAATCAAATCGTCAGGCGATGACTTCGCCTGGTCACTGCCTGGGCCGTTGCTGCTGATGGACCTGGTGGCGATTGCCACGCGAATCAACTGGATGGGTGTCTGTTATAGGAGAACCTGTCTGTTGATGTCGGAGGTCATCCGTTCCGCCGCTCTGCCGTACCCGGCACAGGCCTATCGGAAGCCTGGGGGCTGGGGTGGTGCTGGCGGCCCTCAGGCCATGGGCAGATCAGTGGGATCCTGGAGCCGTTGCGGGCCGATCGCCTGCAGGGCTTCGGCCAGATCGAGGCGACCGTCATAGAGCGCCCGCCCAACGATCACCCCGTCCACCCCCAGGGGCGCCAGGCTCAATAGGGACAGGAGGTCGGCCAGATCGCCGATGCCGCCAGAAGCGATCACCGGAATCGAGCTGGCCTGGGCCATGGTGCGCAGAAACTCCAGATTCGGCCCCGCCAGCGTGCCGTCGGTGGCGATGTCGGTGGTGATCAAGGCGGCGACCGCTGAACCTTCAAAACTGCTGGCCAGGGCGCTGGCCTCCACCGTGCTGGCTTCGATCCAGCCCCGGGTCGCCACGCGGCCATCCTTGGCATCGATGCCGACCACGATGCGGCCAGGATGGCGCTCCGCCAGCTCGCGCACCAGCTCCGGATGTTCCACCGCCACTGTGCCGAGAATCACCCGGTCCAGTCCGCAGTCCAGCAGGGCTTCGGCCCGTTCGGCGCTGCGCACGCCGCCCCCGAGCTGCACCGGAATCGAGAGGGCCGCCGTGATCTGCCGGACCACCGCATCGTTGATCGGCAAGCCGGTTCGGGCCCCATCGAGGTCCACCAGGTGCAGGCGCTGGGCCCCCTGCCCCTGCCAGGCCAGGGCCTGGGCCACGGGGTCGTCGCTGAAACGGGTGACCTGGTCGTAATCCCCCTGGTGCAACCTGACGCATTGGCCGTCAAGCAGATCAATGGCGGGGATGACATCCATGCGGATCGCGGTTCAGTGGCACCATCATCGGTCGAGCCCGATCGGGACGTCCGCCCGGCTTCTGGTCCGATCAGCTCCCTACTGTCGATGCCTTCTTTCCTTCGCGAGCTCAGCTTTGCAGCCTTGAGTGCCCTGGGACCGCTACTGCTCACCGCGGCGGCCCAGGCCCAGGTGGGCGGCAGCAGCCCTGACCCCAGGTTGGAAGCCGCCCTGCGCGCCCGATTGTTCGATGGAACGACCCCTGCCGTCGTCGCGCCCTATGCCGATCCCGACAGCACGGAGTGGGAGCAGGCCCGGTCGGCGGGTCGGCATCCCGATTGCGCCGATGTGGGCCCGCTTCGCTATCTGGTTCGCCGGGCGGATCTCAATGGCGATGGCCAAGCCGAACAGCTGGCTGTGGTGGTGGGCTCCTACGCCTGCGGCAGCCGGGGCTGCACCCTGATGATCTTTCGGGAGAGCGACAAGTCTCTGGAGTTGGTGGCTGAAAACGGTCTTTTTCAGTCACCCCTGCAGCGCCTCGCCAGCCGCCACGCCGGCTGGAGTGAACTGGGCATGCCCGGCAGCCGCGATGGGGTTGCCAGTGGCTGGCTGGATCTGGCGTTCGATGGGCTGACCTACAGGCCCGTGGCCCGGCTGCCCCAGGCGCCCGCCGTTGGAGCTGGGGCCTCCGAAACCCTGTTGACCCTGCCGCCCCTGCCCTTCGAACGGGTGGGCCATCCGTTGACCTGTCGGGCCCGTTGAGTCCTCGGCCGTGGCGCCTGTTTCAGTAGCGCCGTACCACCGGGTTGGCCCCCCAAAGACCGCCCAGCAGGCTGACGAACGCTTGGATGGCGCCGATCTGCCGGGCCTGGGGCAGACCCACGCCGCCGCCGTAGAGCAGTTTGAGCAATTCGCCCGTGGTGGAGGCATCCAAGGGGGCATAGCGAAGGGCGACCCGGACTTCCGTGCCCTGGTTGAGGCGACGCACGACTTCCACCGGTAGCCGCAGATCGGTGTCCTCAAGCACGAGCCAGCCGTGTTCCTCACGGGGCGGCGGTACGCCGGGGTTGAGTTGGAACGCAGCACCCGATTCGGACAGATCACAGGTGAATCCGCCGCCTCGGAAGCCACCCAGCTCCAGACGGCCGGAACGCTGGATCGGCACCCGATCCCCCTGGCGGCGAACGGGTTGATCGATGGCACAGAGCAGACAAACGATCATCACCCAGCCGTTGTGGAGATTCCACAGCAGCATCAGCGTCTCGCCCAGGTAGCCGGGGTTGAGCAGGGGGTTGAAGTCCGGCACCAGGGGCAGGATGTAGCGCAACAGCAGGATCGTGATCAGTTCGCCGAGGCCCAGCAGAAACGGCCAGGCCAGACTGAGATTGATCGATTGAGCGGGCTGGAGGACCCCTTCGCTGCGGCTTGACAGCCGCCGACTATCCCGATGGACAAGGGTGGTGTATAGCCGCTCGATGGAGGCCACGGACGTCAGTGCTTCGGAGACCTCTTTCCAGAAGCGCGAGAAGTGTCGGTCAGTCAGCCAGGCGGGCAAGGTGTGGAGCAGGATGATCAGAGGCACGCCATAGATCAGGTAGTCGCTCAACGTGGCCTGGATCAGGGGGATGCCCAACAGCAGGGCCAGCATCGGCAACACGATGAAGCTCAGGCGTAGAAGGGGCGTCAGTTGATCCAACAACTGGCTGACGCGATACCCCACCCTCAGGGGCGCCAGATCCTTGCCGGCCGGCGCGGTGCCGCCATCAAGGGCGATCTGCAGTTGGGCCTGGCGATGGTCGATCTGCTGGCGCAGGAAGTCGGTGAATGTGCGCGGTGCTTCACCGATGCTGAGGATTTCGTCGAGATACACAATCGTGTGGCCCTGACGTTGCAGCCGGGCGGCTCCGAGACTCTCCCAGCCGCTGGGATCGGGGCTTGAGGACTGGAGCATCGTCTGCAGGGCCTGGCGGCGAACCAGATAGCTGCCTTCGCAGCCCTGGACACTGTTGAAACGATCGAGCACCACCTCGCCGTAGTGAAAAAAGATATCGCGATCGCCCGGCATCACCTGGTCGGCGCCGAGGTTTCGGTTGTAAAACTCCGAGCGGAAATGGGTCAGGGGTGTCTGCACCATCGCCACCCGTTGATCACTGAAAAAGCCCGTGGTGCGCCGTAGGAAGTTGGCAAAGGGCATATAGCCGCTGTTGAACACCGCCACCAGGTCGCTGCTGCCAGCGTCGATTGCGGCCATGATCAGGGGATCGGCTCCCTGGCCGCCAAAGGATCCCGCGATGCCGGGGTCGACGTAATGGGCGCCCATGGATTCGGCCAGGCTGCGCACCGAATCCCGGCCGACACGGTCAACCACGGTGATGGTTGTTGGCGAATACTCGATGTTGGTGCAGGCAATCAGGGCGCGGCGAATCAGTCGCTGCTCCTCATGGCCGGTCAGGATCAGAATGTCCACGCTCGGACCAGGATTGAGGCCCGAGATTTCCAGTTGGTCGGCCTGGCGCCGCCGGCGCCAGGGATCGAAGAGTGGTGACGGAACCAGAGCCAGTCCCTGAATGAACAGGTAGAGAATCTCCACGGCCAGCATCAAGGCCCCGCAGCTGAAACCCAGGGAGGATCGATGGTCCAGGGTGCCGCTCCGCCAGAGCAGGTAGCGCCCGGCCGTGGCCGCCAGGATCAACAGCATCACCACCGAGCTCCAGGGGCGCCGGGGCAGGACGGCTACCACCAGGGCCAGGACCACGGCGATGGCACTCGGAGCGAGCAGGGTCAGCCAGGAGATCGATTCACCCTGGCCTGACTGCAGGAACAGCACGGCGAACGCATCGCCGAGACCGTGATCGAGGGCGACGTGCTGCGGTCGCTTCAGAACCAGAAGCACGAGCAACAAACCCAGGCAGGCCGCCAGAATCCACTGCCAGCGCGATGGTCGTTGAAACGACCTGGAGGCCCTGGAATCCGGCTCGGGAAGCGGCATTTCAGCCTGGTTGGGGTCAGATGAAGGGCTTGACGCCGTCGGGCGTCTCACTGCCACCAGTGCTACTCAAGGAACCCCCGGCGTGGAAGCTTCTGCATCGGATCGTTGATGTTTGCAGGCGCCTGCCCCCGGTCCCGCACCCGGCCGTGCTGGTCGCTCGACCATCCGCCCCAGGCGTTTGAATGGCCCTGCATGGTTGGTCTGGCTGATGAAGATCCTGGTGATGGGCGGCACGCGCTTCGTCGGTCGACCGTTGGTCAACCATCTGCTGAAGGCGGGACACGCGCTGACCCTGTTCACCCGTGGCCGCCAGCCGCTGCCGGATGGAGTTGACCATCTGGCGGGGGATCGCACCAGCGAAGAGGGTCTCACTGGCCTTGTTGGTCGCCGATTTGATGTCATCGTCGATAGCTCCGGCCGCAGCCTTGACGACAGCCGACGGGTGATCGAGTGCACCGGTGCGCCGTCCCACCGCTTTGTTTACGTCAGCTCCGCCGGCGTCTACGCCGACAGCGAACTCTGGCCGCTGGATGAGGACGCGCCGACCGATCCCGCCAGCCGCCACGCCGGCAAGGCCGAAACCGAGGCCTGGCTGCGCCAGCAGGGCATTCCGTTCACGAGTTTCCGTCCCACTTACATCGTTGGTCCGGGCAACTACAACCCGATCGAGAGCTGGTTCTTTGACCGCATCGTCCATGGCCGCCCGGTGCCGTTGCCCGGCGACGGCAGCACGATCACCCAGCTGGGTCATGTGGCCGATCTGGCGGCGGCGATGGCCCGCTGCATTGAGGTGGATGCGGCCGCCAATCGCATTTACAACTGCACCGGAACCAAAGGGGTGACCTTCCGCGGCCTGGTGGCGGCCGCGGCCCGGGCCTGCGGCCGCGACCCCGGCAGCGTCGAGATCCGCAGCTTCGATCCGTCGGGCCTCGACAAGAAAGCCCGCAAGGCCTTCCCGTTGCGGCTCGCCCATTTCCTCACCGACATCCAGCGGGTGCGGCGGGAGCTGGCCTGGGAGCCTGCCTACGACCTGGAGGCCACCCTGGCCGACAGTTTCCAGAACGATTACAGCCAGAAGCCTTCTGGGCAGCCTGATTTCTCGGCGGATGGGGCCCTGCTGGTTGGCTGAGTCTGGTGGCTCCAGCGGGGTCTTTCAGGGCTTGGCCGATCGATCGCCCTGGCCCTGCCGCATGTAGCCGAGGGCCGAGCTCAGGGCCAGCAGCAGCGAGGGCCAGAACAGCCACCAGCCGAGGCCATGCAGCAGTTGCGGCAGGCCCTCGGCGGCGCCGGCGCCACTGGTCAGGGTCCAGTCTTCAGGCCAGAGCAGCAGCAGCAATGACAGGAACTGCAGGATCGTCTTGGCCTTGCCCCACCAGGAGGCAGGCCCGCCACTGCCCTGGCCGGCCCGCCAGCCCGAGATCAGCAGTTCGCGGGCCAGCAGCAGCCAGATGGCCCACAGGGGCAGGGCCCGAGTCGCCGCCAGCCAGATCAGGGGAGCTGCGATCAGGATCTTGTCGGTGAGGGGATCGAGCCGGGCGCCCCAGACCGAGCCGCCGCCGGCGAGGCGGGCCAGGGCACCGTCGGCGGCATCGCTCAGTCCCCCCAGCAGCATCAACCACCAGGCCAGGGCCGGATGGCCGCCGGCCAGGGCCAGCAACAGTGGCAGCCCCATCAGAGCACGGCCGATGGTGAGCAGATCGGCGAGGCGGCGCAGCGGGTTCTCCTGGTGTGGGTGTGGCCATTCTCACCGCTGAGCCGGTGGGTCAGCAGCGGGCCGATGCCGGCAGCGCAGCAGAATGGACGGATCTGGAAATCCCCGCATGGTTGTCGAGCGCTCCGTTGGCGACGTGATGAGCAGCCCCGTTTTGAGCGTGCGGCGGGAGACGCCGCTGCAGGAGGCCGTGCAGCTGATGAGTGACCACCACATCTCTGGGTTGCCTGTGCTTTCGGAGGAGGGCGCCCTGGTGGGTGAACTCAGCGAGAAGGATCTGATGGTGCGGGAGAGCGGTTTCGACGCCGGCCCTTACGTGATGCTGCTGGATGCCGTGATCTACCTGCGCAATCCCCTGCAGTGGGATCGCCAGGTGCATCAGGTGCTGGGCAATCTCGTCGGCGATGTGATGGGCACCCACCCCCACACCTGCAGTCCCCAGACCGGCCTGCCGGCCGCCGCCCACCAGCTTCATGAGAACGGCATTCAGCGCCTGTTCGTGCTGGATGAGGCCGGCCAGCCCGTGGGCGTGCTGACCCGTGGGGATGTGGTGAGGGCGCTGGCGGCCGCTGCCTGAGCGTTGCTCGGAATCTGCTGATTGAGCCGAACAGGCGGACGTGCCGGCTTGTCAGGCATCGGCCATCGGCTGCTGGCCGAAGTGTTCGGTGGGATCCCTCCGTCACCGTTGCTGATTGCCCGACAGGGCAGTTCAGGATTTCGATCCGAGCCTGCCGCTCATGCGGCCGCCCGGGCCCGTTCCGCCGGCCAGGGGACGATCGCGCCCTCGGCCACGACCCAGAGGTCGGCCGGCTGGGGGTAGGGATGGCCGCCGGTGAGCGCGCCGAACGAGGGCAGCACCAGCTGCTGGCGCTGCGGATCGAAGGCAAAACAGGGCAGCCGCAGGCGATCGGCCTTGCGGCCGAGCTGCACCACCGGATGGAGATGGCCGCAGACATTGAGCAGACCCGCCCGGGGATCGGGGCCGTGGCTCAGCCACAGGGGGCCGAGCGCCTGGGCCGGTTCCTGGGGCAGTCCCTCATGCCAGTGGCCGCGGTCATGGTTGCCGCCGATCAGCCGCAGGGGGCAGCCCAGCAGGGCCGGCAGCGCCGCCAGCTTCTGGCGCAGGTCCCCGGTCAGGCCCAGGCGGTCGTGGACCAGATCGCCGAGCACGATCAGCTGCCGGGGGCGCCAGCGATGGGCCAGCTGCAGCAGGGCATTGAGGGTCTCGGCGTCGCCATCGCTGGGCAGGGGAATGCCGCGGGCCTGGAAGCTCTCGGCCTTGCCCAGATGCAGATCCGCCACCAGAAGCAGGGCCAGGGCCGGATCCCAGAGGGCCCGACCGGCCAGCAGCTCGAACGAATGGCCCCGCCATCGAAAGGGGGCCTGGGCGGCGGGAGCGATCTTGGCGGGTTGCGAGCCGCCAGGCTCGCCCCCAGCCTCCGTGCCGGCGCCGACCATCAGCCCTGGCCCATGGCCAGTTGGTAGGCGGGCCGTTGCCTGGTGGCTTCGATGCTGGCCTGCACCCGGGGGAAGGGGCTCAGGTCGACCTGGGGGCAGAACAGGGGCAGATAGGCCAGATAGGACTGGACGGCACAGTCGGCGGCGCCCCAGCTCGGTTCGCCGGAGCTGGCACAGGCCCCCAGCAGGGAGGGGCCAGCGGCGAGCAGGTGGTCCAGGGTGGCCAGCTGCCGTTCCAGTTCCTCCGGTTTGCTGGCGGCCTGGATCAGGGCGGGGCCGAAGGTGGCGTTGGCGTACAGCAGCCATTGCACCGTCAATGAGCGGCGGGCGGCAGCCGTCGCGCCACTGAACTCCTGGCCGGGATGTTCGGCCAGATGCTGGAGGATGGCGCCGCTTTCGAACAGCTTCAGCGGTCCGCCATCGGGGCCTTGGAGGCTGTCGTCCACCAGGGCGGGCACCTTGCCGAAGGGGTTGATCGCCAGGAAGGCCTCCTGCCGATGCTCAGCGGCGCCCATGTCGAGGCTGATCCAGGTGTAGGGGATGGCCTTCTCTTCGAGGTACCAGCGGACCATCGACGCCCGGCTGCGGGCGGCGCCATAGAGGCTGAGGCTCATCGTGAAGCGACGAAGGCGACTCACCCATCTTAGGTCCAGAATCGTCGCAGCCGTGGACCAGGCGTGACATCGGCGTTCCAGGACGGTGGGCCGGCTAGCGATCAGCGGCCTGGGCCCCCGGCCGGCCCTGTGCGGGAGCCGGCGGCAACCTCGGCGGCCTGTCTGTTGCGGCTGGCTCCCCATCTGCTGGGCCGGGTACGACGTGGCATTGTCGGCAACAGCCGCTATGCCCAGAACCTGCGCGATTCGATTCGCCGGGCTTCCGTCGGCACCGAGGCCAAACCGGTGCTGATCAGCGGCGAACCGGGGCTGGAGAAGGACAACATCGCTGCCCTGATCCATTTCGGCTCCTCGGCTCGCAACCAGCTGCTGGTGCGCCTCAATGCCGCCCTGTTGCGGCCCGATGGCGCCGATTTGTTCGCCAGCGGTGCCGGCGAGGCCTCCCTGCTGGAGTGCCTTGGCGCCGGTTCTCTGCTGATCGATCAACTGGATCTGGCGCCGCTCGAGCTGCGGCCCCTGCTGCTGCGCCTGGCCCGCGACGGCAGCTGGAGCGACCCAGGCCAACCCGGGGTGCGCTGCGTTTTCCCGGGTCGGGTCTTTTTCACCGCCGAGAAGGCCCTGCCGGAGTTTGATGGCTGTTGCCAGTTGATCCGCGTGCCGCCGCTGCGGGTGCGGCGCCAGGATCTGGGGGAGTGGATCCGCTACGGCGTGCGCCAGAAGGCCCTCAGCCTGGGTTGGAGCCGGCCGCCCCAGGTCAGCGAGGAGCTGATCAAACGCCTGCAGACCTACGACTTCCCTGGCAATGTGCGCGAACTGACCCAGCTGATCGAGCGGGCGTTGCGCCAGTGCGCCGGCAGCCATCCCGAGGTGCTGCCCGATGACGTGTTCTGGACCGGGCGGCGCGGTCCCCAGCGGGCCCGCTTTGACCTCTGGCGCTGGAAGCCGCAGCTGCGGGACTGGATGCGCGCGCCCCGGTTCTGGAACGGCCTGCTGTTCGGCCTGGTCAGCTGGGTGTTCGTGCTGGTCAATCTCTGGCTCTGGTTCGGGCCCCAGGATCGCCAGCACAACGGTGCCCTGAACCTGTTCTGGGCCTGGTGGTGGCCCCTGATCCTGCTGGCCTATCCCCTGGTGGGCCGGCTCTGGTGTTCCTTCTGTCCGTTCATGGTCTGGGGGGAGATCAGCCAGCGTCTGGCCCGAAGCCTGGGCCTCAAGCCCCAGCGCTGGCCCCGCGGTGAGACCGATCGCTGGGCGGCTCCGGCTCTGGCCGCCGGTTTCGCGGCGATCCTGATCTGGGAGGAGGTCTGGCATCTGGCCGGCAACGCCCGCTTGAGCAGTTGCCTGCTGCTGTTGATCACCGCCGGGGCCGTGATCGGCTCGCTGCGGTTCGAGAAACGCTTCTGGTGCCGCTATCTCTGCCCGATCGGCGGCATGAATGGGCTGTTCGCCAAGCTGGCCATCAGCGAGCTGCGGGCCCAGGTGGGCACCTGCAGCGGCAGCTGCAGCAGCTACGCCTGCTTCAAGGGGGGCCCGGCGGAAGGGGAGGGACTGGCCACGGAGGGTTGTCCCCTCGGCACCCACCCCGCCCATCTCGATGACAACCGCAACTGCGTGCTCTGTCTGACCTGCGCCCAGGCCTGCCCCCACCGCTCCGTGCAGCTACGGCTGCGGCCACCGGCGGCCGATCTGCAGCGGGAGATGGCCCCGCCGGCGGGGGAGGCCGGCCTGATCCTGGTGCTGGCCGGCGGCCTGAGCCTGCAGCACTGGGAGCGGCTGCTGGGCTGGTTGCCCCTGGCGCCCCTGTCCCTGCAGAGCGGTCCGCTGTTGCCGCGGCTGGCCTTCGCGCTCCTGGCCCTGGCCCTGCCGTCCGCCCTCTGGCTGCTGCTGCGCCAGCTGCTGGGACGGCTGGGCCGCGCGACCCGCCCCTGGTTGGTGCTCTACGCCCTGCTGCCCCTGCTCTGGGGCCTGATGCTGGCCCAGCATCTACCGCTGGGCATGGCGGAGGGGGGGCAGCTGCTGTCGGTCAGCGTTTCTCCCCTGGCCACGGGCTGGAGCCTGGAGCGCTGGCAATGGAGCGCGGATGGGCACGTGATCGCTTTCTGCCAGAGCCTGGTGGTGGCGATCGGCGGGCTCGGTTCGACCGTGCTGATCCGCCGCCTGCTGGTCCTCGATCTCCGCAGCTGGCTGTGGATCAGTGGCCTGGCTGTGGTGCTGGGGTTTGGTGGGCGCTGGTTGGTGGCGCTGCCCTTCTGATTCCGGGCCGGGCTTGGCAGCGGCAACCTGAAAGCCCTAGCCGCTCAGCGGGCGCCCTCGCAGGCGCGCTCCAGATCGCTTTCGGCATAGAGGGCGATCGGCGCCTCCGGGGGGCTCTGCTGCAGGCGGTGCATCTTGGTCAGGTAGCTGGCGGCGCCGATCTGGTTGCCGAGCTCGATGCGGCTGACGCCGTGGCTGCGCTGCCAGCGGTTGCACTGGGCCAGGCTGGTTTCGGCCCGCAGGCCGGTGGCTGTCAGGGCCCCGGCCAGGGCGCTCAGCAGGACCCCGGCCAGCACCCCGGTGGGCCAGTGGCCCTGCGGCAGGGCCGGCACGTGGCGCACCTGGCGGGGTTGGCCCAGGTAGACCCAGGCCCGGCGGCCATCGAGCAGCTGCAGCCGCTGGCGCTGGTAGAGCCGCGGCACACCTTCGAACCGGTCCAGCTGCGCCAGGGTCTCGCCATCGACGGCGTAGACCTCGCCGGCGATCGGGGTCATGGGTGATCTCTGCATGCCGGCATCGGCTACGAAGCCGCTCCGGCCGCCGTTATCGCTTGGGGATTCAGTGGCCTTGGGAGGAACCGGTGCAGCGGCGATGGCCATCGGGAAGGGCCCCAGGTCATGGAGCACCAGCCCAGGGGCTTGGGCTTCACCTTGAAACGATGCCGCCGTCAGCCAGTGGTGATTGGACTGGCCGCGCTTGAGGCTGCCGTAGACGAAGACCAGGTCAAGACCTGGGTCTGCAACCAGCCCCTGGCCCTCCAGGGATGCCCCATCCTCGAGTCTGGCTTGCTCAGCCTCCATGGCGTCAGCCTCGCGACCGGCGTGCTCCTCCATAATCCCCGTGCTGATGCGGCCCTGTGATGACCATTGTCCTTTTGATCGCGTTGGTGGCTTCCTTGGCGCTGATGGTGGTGATTGTCCGCCGGTTGGAGCGGGCGTCCTGAAGCCTGGATCCGTGGCTGCCAACCCCGCGGAGCTGCGCGCTTGAGGCTCAGTCCCGGCCCTCGATCCGTTCGGCCTCGGCCCGCAGCCGCGCCAGCCGTTCCAGCAGGGATTCGTTGCTGAGCCGGTTGTTGAGCCGTTCGGCCAGCAGCGGAAAGGCCAGGGGGCCCGGCCGAGCCGTGGCTTGCAGCAACAGCTCGCTCTGTTGCAGCCGCCTGAGCGCCGCCCGCAGCCGATGCTGCTCCAGCTGCTCCTCCAACACCTCCCGGCGGGCCTGGGCCAGCAGCAGGTTGGCCGGTTCATGCTTGAGAAAGACGTCGTAGAGGAGGGCGGCACTGATTTGCAGCTGGCCGCCGGAGCGGGCCTGGCCGGGATAGCCATTGAGCACCAGGCCACTCACCTGGGCAATGGCACGAAAGCGCCGGCGGCAGAGCTCCGACAGGTTGATCGCCTGCTGCAGGTCCGCCTCCAGGTCGTCGTCGCTGAGCAGTTCCATGCTGTGCTCGGCGACCAGGGAGGCGAAGGGATAGCCCTTGGGGGCCAGCAGCTCGAAGCCGTAGTCGTTGACTGACACGGTGATCGTGCCCGCCCGGTGCCGGGCCAGGCGCCAGGCCCAGAGGAAGCCCAGGCCCTCATGCACGAAGCGGCCCTCGAAGGGGTAGGCGTAGAGATGGCTGCCCTCGCGGCTGCGGCAGGTCTCGATCAGCAGCTGGTGGACTCTCGGCAGGCAGGAGAGATCGGCCTGACGCCGCAGCAGCGGTTCCAGGGCCCGCAGCTCGGGGCTGTCCAGGCCCGCCCTGGACCCGCTGTCGTCCGTGTCCCCCGGCTTCGGGTCGAGGGCACGGGCGCAGCGGTCGACTTCGCAGCGCAGATGCTGACTCAACAAGTCGGAGATGGCCAGCTGGCCCCCCGCCCAGGCGGGCACCGTGCTGCTCTTGCGCTTGCTGGCCCTGACCATGGCGGTCATCTCGCGCAGGCGCACGAACTCCAGCTGCCGGCCGGCGAAGAAGAAGACATCGCCCGGGCGCAAGCGCGAGATGAAGGCCTCCTCCACATGGCCGAGCACGGCGCCGCGCACCACCCGCACCGTGACGGCGCGATCGGCGGTGATCGTGCCGATGTTGAGGCGGTGCAGCCGGGCCAGGGCCGGTGCCGTGATCCGATACAGGAAGCCACGGCCTTGGACGCCAGCCCGGGCGCTGATGCCGGCGGGTTCGCGCCCAGCCTGTCCCGCGCTGTTGCCGGGTTCGGCGTCTTCCCGTTCTGGTCCGATCGCCACCGGATCGGCCTGCCGCTCGAGCTTGCGGTACCGGGGATAGGCGCCGAGGCAATCGCCGCCGTGCTCCAGGAAGCGCAGACACCAATCCCAGGTCTCCTGATCGAGCTGGCGGTAGCTCCAGCAGCTGCGCACGGTCTCCAGTTCCAGGGCCGGATCGAAGCCGGGTCCGCAGGCCAGGGTGACCAGGTGCTGCAGCAGCACATCGAGCGGCTGGACCGGCGCCGGCCGGTGCTCCACCAGGCCCGCTGCCAGCCCCCGGCGAATCGCCGACACCTCCAGCAGCTCCAGGGCATTGGTGGGCATGAACAGCACCTGGGACGTGCCGCCGGGCTGGTGGGCGGAGCGGCCGGCCCGCTGCAGCAGGCGGGCCAGGTTCTTGGCGGACCCGATCTGCACCACCGTTTCCACCGGCTGGAAATCGACCCCCAGGTCCAGGGAGCTGGTGCAGACCACCCAGCGGATCTCGCCGGCCTTGACCGCCGCTTCAATCGCCTCGCGCCGGCTGCGATCGATGGCGCTGTGGTGCAGGGCCAGGCCGTCGTCCATCTCGGGGCAGGCGTAGCGCAGGCACTGGTGCCAGCGTTCGGCCTGGTTGCGGGTGTTGGTGAACAGCAGGGTCGAAGTTCCGGGTTCCAGCTTGGCCACCAGCTCCTCATGCATCCGCAGCCCCAGATGGCCCGCCCAGGGGAAGCCGTCGATGCTCTCGGGCAGCAGGCTGCAAATGGTGGTGCGGCGCTGCAGGCGGGCCGTGATGATCGTGGCGGGCGCGTTGGGAACCCAGTGGCCGGCCGGGTCGTGGTCCTGGGGCTCGCCTGCAGGTTGACCGCCAGCGACGTTGCCGGTGGCTGGGGGCGATGCGCCCGGCTGCCAGCGGCGGACCCCAGTGGCCGCCTGGGCGGCTTCTTCCAGATTGCCGATCGTGGCGCTGATCGCCCAGGTGCGCAGGGATGGCCGCAGGCGCCGCAGCCAGCCCAGGGCCAGTTCGAACTGGCTGCCCCGTTTGCTGCCCATCAGCTCGTGCCATTCATCGAGCACTACCGCCTGCAGTCCGGCGAACAGGGCGGGGGCGGCCGGATTGGCCAGCAGCAGGCAGAGGGATTCGGGCGTGGTGATCAGGATTTCCGGCGGTTGGCGCAGCTGCTTGCTGCGCTGGGAGCTGCTGGTGTCGCCGTTGCGCAGTCCCACCTGCATCGGCCAGCCCATGGCGGCGATCGGAGCCTCGATTGCCAGCTGCAGATCGCGGCTCAGGGCCCGCAGCGGCGTCAGCACCAGCAACCGCAGGCCGAGCCGGGTTCCTGGCGCCGCCTCGGCCCGTTCGGCCAGCATCGCGGCGATCGGCCCAAAGACGGCGGCGTAGGTCTTGCCGGAGCCGGTTGGCACCTGGATCAGGCCACTTTCGCCCCGCAGATAGGCCCGCCAGCACTGGCGCTGAAACGGCATCGGCCGCCAACCCTGGCGCTCGAACCAGGCTTCGATCGGGGCCAGCTGCCGCACCATCACAGGGGCAATGGCGTCAGCTGCAGCTCCGGATGGCGGGCGGCCCAGGGTTCCAGCCGTTGGCGTAGCTCGGCCGCCAGGGCCAGGGCTCGGGGGTGCTCGCCCCAGTCACGCCGCAGCACCAGCGCTTCACCGCTGGCCAGCGGCAGCCGGAGTGGCAGCCGCACCAGTTGACCGGCCACCTGCTCGCTGAGCACGGTGGCATAGCCCACCATCAGCTCCTGTTCGCTCTTGCCCTCCCAGCGATCGCGGCGGTAGCGGCTCATGCGCTTGGGGCTGTTCCACAGCCCGAGGCGCCGCAGGCTCGCCTCCACCCTGGGATAGGAGCCGGGCGGCAGGGCCAGGCTCGGGAAGGCGGCAACGTCGTCCCAGCTGAGCTCTTGCCCTTGCTCGAGCGACTCCAGCAGCGGATGCCCCGGAGTCACCACGGCATGGACGGGCATGGTGCAGAGCCGGATCACGCCGAACTCGGGGTCGTCGTCCTCCGGCCAGTCGGGGCCGCCGGCTAGCCAGGCGTCGATGACACGATCCCGCAGCCACTGGAGTGGCCGCGGCACGCCGACGATGTCGTGGCGCCCCCCCAGCCAGCCCGGAGGTTCCGGCTTCAGCAGCAGCGGACCACTCCAGTAGGTGCCTTCGATCCGCAGGGCTCCCCGGTCCAGCCAGCGCGACGTCTGGTGCACATGCCGCTCCATGGCCAGCAGCTGGAGCTTGGTGGGGGAACCCCGCAGTTCCCATTCCTGCTCCCGTTTGAGCAATTTCAGCTCGAACAGCTCCAGGCTCTGCCGCACCCGGCGGCTGACGGTGGGCTGGCTGATGGCCAGTTTCTGGGCCGCCTCTTCGCCCGAGCGCAGCCACAGACTCAGGTCCAGGGCGGCCAGTTTTTCGGGGCTCAACATGGGGGCTCGCTCGGCTCCTGGCGGTTGGTGCTGACTTGCATCAGGGCCAGGGCCGCGGCCAGGCAATCGGCTTCGGCGGCGGGTTTGTCCTGGCGCCAGCGGCTGATGCGGGGGAAGCGCACCGCCAGGCCACTTTTGTGGCGTTTGGAGGGCCCGATCCCCTCGAAGGCCAGCTCGAACACCTGCAACGGTTGCACGGCGCGCACCGGCCCGAAGCGCTCCAGTGTGTGGCTGCGGATCCAGCGATCCAGCGCCACGATCTCCCCGTCGCTGAGGCCCGAGTAGGCCTTGGCGAAGCTGACGAGCGCCGGCGGCTGGCTGTTGCTCCCCTCGCCAGTCGCGGCGCTTGAATCGCCGGGCCGGTCCCAGAGGCCGAAGGTGTAGTCGGTGTAGAGGTTGGCGCGGCGGCCGCTGCCGGCCTGGGCATAGAGCAGCACCGCATCGAGCCGCAGGGGCTCCAGCTTGTGTTTCCACCACGGGCCTCTTCGGCGGCCCACCAGGTAAGGGGAGTCCAGATCCTTGAGCATCAGCCCCTCGGCGCCGGCGGCTCGGGCCGCGGCGCGCAGGGCTTCCAGCTCGTCCCAGGCCTGCAGAGGCAAGGTGTTGGAAAGGCGCAGGAGCCCGGCGCGGGCGGGGGATGGCGCCGCCAGGAGCTGTTGATGCAGCGCTTCCAGGGCGGCCCGGCGTTGGCGCAGGGGCTCGTGGCGCCGGTCGCAGCCCCCCAGTTCGAGCAGGTCATAGGCCACAAACGCTGCTGGAGATTGGGCCAGGAGCGCGCGGCTGGGGGCCTTGCGGCCCAGGCGCTTCTGCAGCACGGCGAAGGGCTGGGGGCAGGGAGCCGCCGGCGGCCAGATGATCACCTCGCCATCGAGCGCCAACCCATCCGGCAGGGTTTCGCCCAGGTCCAGCAGCTCGGGAAAGGCCGGATGGATCAGCTCCTCCCCCCGGCTCCAGAGCCAGCCCTGACCGCCGCGGCGGATCAGCTGGGCGCGGATACCATCCCATTTCCATTCCAGCTGCCAGCGGCTCGCGTCGCTGTCCTCGAGGCGGCCGGGTTCGAGCGGGCAGGCCAGCTGGAAGGGGTAGGGGCGGCTGCTGAGGCTGGCCTCGTCCGCCGCCGGATCGAGCAGGTCGCAGAACTGCGCGGCCGAGGGTTTCAGCTCGCCCATCAACCGGTGGCGCAGCCGGGCCGGCTCCAGCCCCGAGAGCTGGGCCAGGGCCTGCACCACCAGCCCTTCAGCCACCCCCACCCGCAGGCCACCGGTCAGCAGCTTGTTGACCACCAGCAGCTCGATCGGCTCCAGGCCCTGCCACAACGCCCGCATCGCCCGGGCCTGGGGCTCGGGGTCCAGCGTCGCCAGCGGCGGCAGCAGCTCCTCCATCCATTGCTGCAACGAGGCTTCCGCGCCTGCCGAGCGCTGGCCTGCGCTGCCGGCTTCTGCGGCGCCCTGCTGCCAGAGCAGGGCGATCGTCTCGGCACTGTCCCCCACCTGGCGGTAGCAGTCATCGAACAACCAGTCCGGCAGGCCTGAGCCTTCCAGGCAGATCTGCCGCAGCCGCAGGCTGGTCAGCAGGCGGCGACGTTGGCGGCCCAGCAGGGCGTGCAGCGCCCAGGCCCCATCGCCCGGCGGTACCTCGCCGAAATAGTCCGCCAGGGCCCGCACCCGGGCGCTGCTGGCCTTGCTGCGATCCAGAAGCTCATACAGGCGGCAGAAGCGTTTCAGGGGGCGACCTCCACCAGCCGGTCGCCGCTCTCGCTGGGCCCCGGCCCATCGTCGCCAGGGTCTTCAGGGTCGCCCCGTTCCGCCAGGCCGCCGCCCTGAAGGGGCTCGGCGGCGATGCCCTCCACGTCGCGCAGATAGCGGGCCAGCACCTCGCTCTGGCCATGGGTCACATACACCTGGCGGGCGCCGGATTGGCGGGCGGTGCGCACCAGGGCCGGCCAGTCGGCGTGGTCGCTGAGCACAAAGCCCCGCTCGACGCCGCGGCGCCGGCGGGCTCCGCGCACCGCCATCCAGCCGCTGGCAAAGGCGCTCTGGGCACCCCGCAGGCGTTTCATCCAGGGGGAGGCCTGGGCCGCGGGGGGCGCCAGCACCAACCGGCCCGCCAGCTCCGAGGCGCGCGGCAGCTCCGAGAGCGGTCGGGTCGGGACCATGGCGATGCCCTGCTGACGGTAGGGCTCGATCAAGGCCGCCACGGCCCCGTGCAACAGCACCTCCTGGTCGACCCCCAGGGCGTGCAGTTCGGCCAGGATCCGCTGGGCCTTGCCGAAGGCGTAACAGAACAGCACCGACGGGCGCTGGGGGCAGCCCTGCCACCAGTCGCGGATCTCGGCGGCCACCTCGCCGCCGGCGGACCAGCGGTAGATCGGTAGACCGAACGTGGCCTCGCTGATCAACACATCGGCCCTGACCGGTTCAAACGGCGCGCAACTGGGGTCGGCATCGCGCTTGAAGTCGCCGGTGATCAGCCAGCTTTCGCCCCCGGCCTCCAGGCGGATCTGGGCCGAGCCCAGCACGTGGCCGGCACTGTGAAACGACACCTGGGCGTCGCCGATCGCCAGGACCTCGCCGTAGTCGAGGGTGCGCAGCTCAATGCCCTGGCCCAATCGCTTGCGCAGGATCCCGGCCCCGGCGCCGATCGCCCAATAGGCGCCGCATCCCGGCCGGGCGTGGTCGGCGTGGCCGTGGGTGATCAGGGCCCGGGGCACGGGCCGCCAGGGATCGATCCAGGCGTCGGCGGCACGGCAGTAGAGGCCGTGCGGTGTGAGGCTAATCAGGCCGTCGCTCGTCAACATCGGCGCCGCTTCAGGCGCTCATCGCCAGCATCCGCTCGATCGGCTCCAGTGCCCGCAGGAGCAGAGTTTCATCGAGTTCGATGGCCGGCTCCAGTTGATCGAGGCAGCGCCAGAGCTTCTCCAGGGTGTTGAGCCGCATGTAGGGGCAGGTGTTGCAGCTGCAGCCATCGGCGCCGGGCACGTCGTGGAAGGTCTTGTCCGCTGCCCGCAGGCGCATCTGGTGCAAGATGCCGGGCTCGGTGAGCACGATGAAGCTCTCGGCCGGGCTGCTGACCACCCGCTCCAGCAGCCTGCTGGTGGAGCCGATGAAGTCGGCCAGATCAAGCAGGTGCTGCTGGCATTCCGGATGGGCGATCACCTCGGCCTCGGGATGCTGTTGGCGCAGCTGCAGCAACGCCTGCTCGCTGAAGGTTTCGTGGACGATGCAGCTACCGGGCCACAAGGTCAGCTCTCGCCCTGTCTGACGGGCCACCCAGCGCCCCAGGTTCTGATCCGGCGCGAACAGGATCGGCCGCTCGGCGGGCAGCTGCTGGACCAGATGCACGGCGTTGCTGCTCGTGCAGATCAGATCGCTCTGGGCCTTGACAGCCGCCGAACAATTGATGTAGCTGACCACGAAATGGTCGGGATGCTGGGCCCGGAAGGCGGCGAAGGCCTCGGCGGGGCAGTCGTCCGCCAGGCTGCAACCGGCCTCCAGGTCCGGAACGAGCACGGTCTTCTCCGGATTGAGGATCTTGGCGGTCTCGGCCATGAAGTGGACGCCGCAGAAGACGATCACGTCGGCGTCGGTGCTGGCGGCCTTGCGTGAGAGCTCCAGCGAGTCCCCGATGAAGTCGGCCACGTCCTGGATGGCGTCCTCCTGGTAGTAGTGGGCCAGGATCACGGCCTTGCGCTGGCGGCAGAGATCGCGGATGGCGTTCGGCAGCGCGTGGGCCGGCGGTGTGGAGTGGGTGGCAGAAACCTGGGAGAAGACCAACCGCTTCCTCGGCTCGGGCAGGATGGGCAAAAGACTAGGAAGAATGCCGGCTTGGCAGACCTCAACATCGCCATCGCCGGCGACCTCCATGACCAGTGGGATGCCTCCGACCACCTGCTGCTGGATCTGATCCGGCCGGATGCCCTGCTGCTGGTCGGGGATTTCAGCGATGGCCACAGCCGCATCCCCACCCTGCTCAACGAGCTGGAGCTTCCGGTGGCCTGCATCGCCGGCAACCATGACAGCGGCAAGGACGGCAGCGGTAAGCGGCTGAGGGAGCAGCTGGATCTGCTGGGGGAACTGCACTGCGGCTGGGGACTGCGGGAGCTGCGGCCCCCCGGTCTGGCGGTGGTGGGTTGCCGGCCAGGCACCGCCGGGGGTGGTTTCACCCTGTCGCGAGCGGTGCGCTCGGTCTTTGGACCGGTCACCCAACAGGAATCGGCGGATCGCATCTGCCGGGCAGCCCTGGAGGCCGACCCAGCCCTGCCGATGCTGTTGCTGGCCCACTCCGGTCCCACCGGTCTGGGCACCACGGCTGGGGCCCTCTGCGGCCGGGACTGGAAAAGCCCCGCCTGTGACTGGGGCGATCGCGATCTGGCCCTGGCGATCACCCGCATCCGCCGCCGCCGGCCCGTGCCCCTGGTGGTCTTTGGCCACATGCACCACACCCTGCGGCGCCATCTCGGCGTGCGCCAGAGCTTCCACCGCGATGAGGAGGGCACCGCCTATCTCAATTGCGCCTGCGTGCCTCGCCACGGCAGTGATGACCGCGGCCGCTCCCTGCGCCATTTCAGCTGGATCCGCTTCCAGGATGGCGAGCCGAGCCAGATCAGCCATCGCTGGTATGGCCTCACCGGCGATCTGCTCTATGAACAGACCCTCTGGAGCGCCGCCGCCCTGAGTCGATGCTGATCTACGCCTGCATCAGCAGCCATGGCTTCGGCCATGGCTCCCGCAGCGTGGCGGTGCTGCAGCAGCTGGCCCGCCTCAGGCCCCACTGGCGTCTGGTGCTGTCGACCGCCTTGCCCCTCTCCTTCTTAAA
The DNA here is from genome assembly GCA_037127935.1 of Synechococcaceae cyanobacterium ELA739. Lineage (GTDB taxonomy): Bacteria > Cyanobacteriota > Cyanobacteriia > PCC-6307 > Cyanobiaceae > Cyanobium. The sequence goes on along the minus strand of JBAXXM010000004.1, from coordinate 129,324 downwards.
GCTCGCCTTCGGCCATGGGGATGTCGAGCGGCGTCCCTGCCGCTGGGATGTGGGGGTGGTTCAGGCGGATGCCCTGGGCGTCGATCCCCAGGCCACCCTGGAGCAGTTGCAAGCCCTTGATGCCTTTTTGCCGGCCCAGATCGAGGCCGAGGTGGACTGGCTGAAACGGCAGGAACGGCCCGTGCTGGTGCTGGGGGACGTGCCGCCGCCCGCGGCCCTGATCGCGGCACGGCTGCAGGCGCCCCTGGTCTGGCTGGCGAACTTCGGTTGGGATGGCATCTATGGCGCCATGGGGCCGGAGTTGGCCCGTTACGGCCAGGCCGCCCGGGAGTTGTATGCCCAGGGGGATCTGTTGTTGCGTTGCCCCTTGAATCTGCCGATGGACTGGGGCCTTCAGGTGCAGCCGATCGGGATCACCCATTCCCAGCCCCGCCCCCTGGATCCGGCCGTGCTGGCCCAATTGGCCCTGCCCGCCGATCGCGACCGCTGCGTGTTGATCAGCTTTGGGGGCCTGGGCCTGAGCCTGGATCCGGCCCTGCTGGCCCGCTGGCCCGAGCATGTGTTCATCGGCACTGATCCCGGCCTGGCCCGGGCCGCCAACGCCCGCCTGTTGCCGGAGGGTCTGCGTCCCCTCGACCTGATGCCCCATGCCGGCCGCCTGATCACCAAGGCCGGTTACAGCAGCTTCTGCGAGGCCTTCAGCCAGGGGGTGGGCATTCACCTGGTGGAGCGGCACGGCTTCGCCGAGGCGCCCGTGCTGGCGCAGGCGCTCCAGGACCACGGCCGCCACCGGCTGCTGAGCCGCAGCCAGCTGGATCAGGGCGATTGGCAGTTGGATCAACCTCTCCTGGACCCTCGCGTGGGACCGCTGCCGTCGGCTGGGGCCGAGGCGGCGGCCCAGGGGCTGACGCGGCTGATGGCGCAGCGGGGGCACTGATCGGACGCTCCGATCAGGAGTTCCGATCAGTGAGCTGCACAAGGTTGGATCTTCTGTACCTATTAACGCCCTGCATCCTTCTTGGTCACAGTGATCCGAACTGATCGGGTGTTGTTGGATACCCGTGGACACTTGCCTGATCGTCACAAAAACGGTCGCCTCTTCGGGGGTTGATGGGCAAAGTGGCGCGAACTTCATTTTTTCTCCTCTTTCGATCTCGGCATGCATTTCCGCCCTTTCCCTCCGAGGGTGAGGCCTGCAGAAACAGCATTGTTAGTTCCGAGATCGGCCTTCGCAACTGGGTTTTCTCCTGATTGCCCATTCGAGTTTTGCTCGATTTTTCATCAGGTTTTCAGACCAAATGCTGGGCCTGTCCTTCGCTTGACTCGTTTTGTCGTTCCTTCAGCGCTCCCACCTGGCTGTCCTCCTCGCCGGCGTGGCCCTCACCGTCGCAGCGCCCGCAGGCGCCGCTGAGCAATCCGACCCCTGGTCCCTTCTCCCTGTGGCGCCGCCGGTGCCCCAGGTGGCCGTGCTGCCGCCCCTGCCGGAGGCGCCTCGCTTCTTTGCGATCACGCCGGAGCGCAAGGCCCTGCTCAACACGATCCGCTACGCCGAGGGCACCTGGAAGGAAGGTCACCCTGTTGGCTACCGCGTCATGTTCGGTGGCAGCTACATGCCTTCCCTTGAGCGCCATCCGAACCGGGTCAACTACACCTCGGGCTACGCCAGCGCCGCTGCCGGTGCCTACCAGTTCATGCCCTTCACCTGGAACCTGGTGGTGCAGACCTTGGGTCTGAGGGACTTCCAGCCCCCCGCCCAGGACCAGGGAGCCCTGTTCCTGATCCAGCGGCGCGGTGCCCTGCCGCTGGCCGATCGTGGTGAGCTCTCTCCGGAGCTGGCGGCCAAGCTGGCCCCGGAATGGGCCTCCTTCCCGACCCTGGCGGGAAACAGCTACTACGGCCAGCCGGTCAAGCGCTACGAAGAACTGCGCCGCTTCTACGAGGAGAACCTGGCCCAGCTGCGTCAGAACGGAGTTGAGCAGTGGGAAAACGTGGCCATTCGCCAGGTGCCCCGCTGCAACGACAACAGCCTGAGCTGCAGGCTTGATTCCATCGGCTACCGCAGCCCGGCCCGGGTTGCTAGCGAAGTGCAGCCCAATTGAGCAGCGGTTTGTCTCGACATTGACGACCACCCTGGTTGTGTCCAAGTGCTTCCGATGAGAGCCCTGTTGGTCATCAGTTTTTTGCAGGTCTGATGGCCGTCATCGGGCACTTCTTCTAGTGGAGGGGTCTCACCACTTCCGTTGACGATTAACAAACTTGCAGCTGGAAAAGAAAGTAAAATGATCTCGGTCTTCCGATTATGTGGCTTTGATTTCTTGAGTTCCTGCTTGCGAGCTCTTTGAAATCAAGATCTTGATGGTGTTGGTTTTTGGTTTTCGGTTTTGTTTTCTTGCTTGATCCCTTGCACAGCGGCCCACCCCTTCCCTTGAACCCTCCCGCTGGGTTGGTTCTGCGCCGGTGATCTCCTCAAGGCCTGCGCTGGATACCATGCAGCGCCTGATCTTCCAGTTGGCCCCTTAGCGGGCCGTCTGACTGGATGTCCGTGCTGCGGCTCTGCGCGATGAACGCACGGACTGGGCCTGATCCGCGATCGACGGAGCTCCCTGGGCCATCCAAGAACCACCTTGACCCTCTACCCGGAAGCTCCCCCAGCCAGGATGCGGGGATGGTCTGCCCTGGTGCTCAGGGGCCTTGGTCCGAACGGCAGATCATCGGTCGCGTCCCCCAGTTTCCTCTCTCCTCAGCTTTCGCCGGTGGTGTTGAGGTGGCGTCCCAGGGTCTGCTGGGCGATCAGATAGGCCGCGACTGCTCCGCCGACAAAGCCCATGGCGTTGCGCAGCAGCGGCAGGATTTCATTGGTGCGGGTGATGATCGGCGCCACACCGAACACCCCGAACAGAATCAGCCACAGGGGCGACAGCAGCAGCACCCAGGCCCACTCGAACCGGCGGCCGGCCTTGCGGGGAAAGGCGGCGAAACCGACGATCAGCCCTCCCAGGATTGAGGTGGCCAACGTCAGCAGCCACTGCTCCTGGGGCAGTCCCGGCACCACCTGGCAGCCGCCGATTGCCAGGCAGCCCTTGACGGCGTGGAGCGAATCGAGAACGGCCGCGTCCTGGCCGTGCTCCCGCACGTAGTACTGGTTGCCGTAGCGCGTTTGCAGTTCCACCCAGAAGGTGCGGGGCATCAGGGCAAACAGGGCATCGCCGACATTGAAATTGAGCAGGTTGCCGCCCCGTTCGTCGGCCACCAGCAGCAGGCTGCGCTCATCGAGCCCCCAGAACTCCTTGACCGCCAGGCCCGGGGTGCGGTCGTACTGGGTCAGCACCCGCAACTTCCAGCCACTGCCGGCTTCGAAATCGGCCAGCTCCTGCTCCAGGGCCGTGCGCTGGCCATCGGTCAACAGCTTGGCCAGATCAATCACCGCCGTCGGCTCCGTGGGCAGGAGATCGGGGTTGTCGTAGGCCCAGGCCGGCTGGCTGGCCATCGGTGCCAGCAACACCAACAGCACCAGCGCCAGGCTGCAGAGCCGCACCAGACCCCTACGAATGCCGGCGGTCGCTGCGACCATCCCGATCGTGCTCAGCGGAGCACGTCCCCGGTAGGCATTGGGGTTCGGCATGGCGCGGCCCGCGGATCGATGGCCCTGCATTCTCCCTCTCGCCGGTCAGGAGTCGCGAGTTTCTCCCGCCTAGCCTGGATTCCCGATCAGCCCTGTTGGGGCCCGCCCGTGCACCCTCCGGCATGACCTTGCTTCCCGGCTACCCCCATCCCATGCCTTTCCGGTGCCGGGCGCAGGTTCCGAGCCGCTCCGCCCTTGGCCCCAGACCCGCGCCCTTTGCTGTCACCTGGTCTTGGCTCCGGGGTCGCGGTGGCCTCTGATTTGCCGGACTGGCTGCGGCGACGGCTCCTGGACGCCGGCGGCAGCGTGCCCTTTCGCAGCTACATGGAGTGGGTGCTCCACGACCCGGACCATGGCGCCTACGGGAGTGGCCGCCTGCGGGTCGGCCCCCAGGGGGACTTCGTCACCTCCCCAAGCCTCGGCCCCGATTTCCCCGCCCTGCTGGCGCGGCAGCTGGTGGCCTGGCTGGAGGCGCTGCAACCGCCGCAGGGCGAGCCGTTGAGCCTGGTGGAAACCGGCCCCGGCGAAGGTCAGCTGGCGCTCGATCTCGCCCAGTGGATCGCCCTTGAGCGGCCCGCGTTGGCCGAGCGGCTGGAACTGGTGCTGGTGGAACCGAACCCGGGCATGGCCGAGCGCCAGCGGTTGCTGCTGCAATCGTGTCCCCTGCCCCATCGTTGGGCCCGTTTTGCCGACCTGGCCGCCGCCCCGCTCACCGGGGTGGTGCTGGCCCATGAGGTGCTCGATGCCCTGGCGGTCGAGCGGATCGTGGCGGACGGGGCGCTCTGGCGCCGCCAGCGGGTGGCGCTCCACGGGGACGGCATCCGGCTGGAGCCGGGCGAGCCCCTGGAGCCCGATGCGCTGGCGCAACTCGCCGCCCTGGGACTCGCCGAACCCGGTCCCCAGCGGCAGAACGGCTGGTGCAGCGAAGTCCATCCAGGCCTGGAGCCCTGGCTGCAGGCCTGTGCCGGAGCCCTGGGCAGCGGTCAGCTGCTGGTGATCGACTATGCCCATGAGGCCTGGCGCTACTACGCGCCCCAACGCGCCAACGGCACCCTGATGGCCTATCGGGCCCAGGTCGCCCAGGCCGATCCCCTCCTGGAGCCGGGCTGCTGGGACATCACGGCCCACCTTTGCCTGGAGAGCCTTCAGGCCGCTTCCGAGCGCAGTGGCTGGCAGCCCCTGGGCCAGTGCCGCCAGGGTCAGGCCCTGCTGGCCTTGGGTCTGGCCGAGCGTTTGCATGGGCTGCAGCAGCAACCCCAACTGGGGCTCGAGCCGTTGCTGCAGCGGCGAGAGGCCCTGCTGCGCCTGGTGGATCCAACTGCCCTCGGCGATTTCCGCTGGGTCGCCTTGGAGCGCACCCGCGCTCCCGAACGCCGTTCTACGGCGCTTCCTCTGTTTCTGCAGGAACCCCAGCCCCGCTGATCGTTGCCTTCCTGGTTCGGTCGCTCCATGGGGTGCGGGAGTGCTGGCCTGGGTCAGTGTTGCCGTGGCCGCCAGTGTTCAGCTGCTGTGGTGGTGCGAGTGGCTCCCCTGGCAGTCCTGCTGTGGACCAGGTTGGTTCAAAGATTCGCACCTTTCCAGGTCCCGCATGCTGCCGTGGATTGGGTTGGCTTTCAGGTTGCTCGTCCGGGCGGTCAATTTCACAGCTTGTGCCAGGGGAGCTGGAGCGCTAGGCCTGTGTTGGGGAACACGCTAAAGTGGTGCAGTTATTGCTTAGGGTGGGTAGGATACTGGCCTCAATGATTACTTTCTACAGGTTGATTCGGCAGCGGCGATTTGTCGTCTTGTTCAAGGTCTGCGGCCTTGTCTGTGGAATTGCCGCCATTAAGGTCGTTCTCCATGCTCTGGGACTGGAAGTCCTGTCGATCAATCCCTTGTTTTCGGCGCTGGTGGCCTCCAGTGTTTTTCTGTTCGGCTTTCTGCTCAATGGTGTGCTGACGGACTACAAGGAAAGTGAGCGTCTCCCCTCAGAAATCGCTTCCGCCCTTGAACTGGTGGCCCGCGAGGTCAGTTCCGTGCCGCTGCACAATCCCGAAGCCAGCGTGGCGGCCGACGTGGAGGCCGTTGCCGATCTCGGCCGCTCCGTCTTGGTCTGGATCAGGGGAGATCTGCCCACTCAACAGTTGATGGAGAGTTACAACCGGGCCCATGATCACGTCACCCTGGCCAGCCTCTGGCTGAGTCATTCTTCTTTGAAAGGGCGTCTACTGCTTGAAATGGGGGCGATTCTGCGAGGCATCAATCGGATTGATGTGATTCGGGAGACTGATTTCGTCAAAATGGTCTACTGGTTGGCCTCTATTTCCACGACGTTGCTCTGCATTGGTCTTGTGTTCGCCAGGGACGAGAAGATCGTAGAGGCAACATTCTTTTTGATGGTCATTTCCTTCCTGCTGATCTTCCTGTTGCACCTGATCTCAGATCTCGACAACCCCTTTGGCTTCAGCGATCCCGATTCCGTCGAAGACGTCTCCCTCGATGTCCTGATCCAGGCCCAGGCCCGCATCGAGACGATTGCCGATCGCCATTACGAGCGCTACGGAGCCCCTTGAGTTTGCCCAGCGGCCAGCACGTTGTTGATGGTTTCCTCGGTCACGGCATCATTGATCTGCACAGTGCCGATCGCTGAAGGCAGAACAAACCGGATCCGGCCCTGCCTGACTTTTTTGTCACCCTGCAGACAGCGCATCACCTCCTCCCCGTTGAGGGCAGGCAGCTCAATCGGCAGTCCTGCTGCGCGAATCAGGGCGATCTGGCGCCGTTGATCCTCCTGGCTCCAGAGTCCCATCGCCAGGGCGATCTCGCCGGCCGCCACCATGCCGATCGCCACGGCTTCCCCGTGCAGCCACGTGCCATAGCCGCAGAGGTTTTCCACCACGTGGCCGAGCGTGTGGCCGTAGTTGAGAATCGCCCGCAGGCCGCCCTCGTGTTCGTCGGCGGCCACCACCTTCGCCTTGGCGGCGGCGGAGCGCTCCAGCAGCCGGAGCAACAGATCGGGCTCCACCGCCGCCATGCTGGCCAGCCCCGCCTGGGGATCCCGGCGGGCGGCCAGCTCCAGCTCCTCGAACAGCTGCGGATCGCCGATGACGCCGTACTTGATCACCTCGGCCATGCCCGCCCGGAACTCCCGTTCAGGCAGCGTGGCCAGCACCGACGGATCGATCAGCACCAGCCGGGGCTGGTGGAAGGCGCCGATCAGGTTCTTGCCGCCCGGATGGTTGACGCCGGTCTTGCCACCGATGGCGGCATCCACCATGGCCAGCAGGGTGGTGGGCACCTGCACCACGGCGATGCCCCGCAGCCAGGTGGCGGCGGCAAAGCCGGCCATGTCGCCCACCACCCCTCCGCCGAGGGCGACGATCAACGAGCCGCGCTCCAGCCGGCGCCCATAGGCGGCGTCATGGATCAGGGCCACGGTGCTCGGGTTCTTCTGGTCTTCCCCGGCCTCGATCACCAGGGTGCTGGCGTCGAAGCCCGAGGCTTGCAGGCTGGCCAGGGCCGTGGCGCCGTAGTGCTTCTGCACCACCGGGTTGGTGACCATCAGCACCTTGCCGCCGGCCTGGAATCCCACTGCTGCGATCTGCTCGCCCAGCCTGTCCAGGCTGCCCAGGCCGATGGCGATCGGGTAAGGATTGGCGTCCAGCTCCACCCGGATGGTGTGGATCGCGGCGGGGGCACTGGTCATGGGCCTGGGCGGGGATGGGCAGAGGCTAAGGCGCCTGCCTGCGATCTCCATGCAGGCGGGCACTGAAGCCCAGCAAGTCAAAGCCACTGAACAGGAAGCTGATCCCGACCAGCAGGCCCAGAACGGACAGAAGACCAGCGGGGCTCATGGTGAGGATCAACAGACCCAGCACCAGGGTGACCAGGCCATTGAGCAGGCCCCAGCCCCAGCCCTGGGCCTGGCGATGGCTCAGAGCCAGCAGGCCCATCACCAATCCTTCGGCGAGAAACACCAGGCCCACGGCGATGGCCAGGGATTTGATCTGCAGGGCGGCGGGCACCAGCCCGACCTTGAACTGCACCAGCATCCACAGCCCAGCCACCAGGAACAGGCTGGCCACCACCAGGCGCAAAAAGCTATGCCAGCGCTTCAGCCGTCCGGCGCGGCTGAGGGTGTCGATCCAGCTCATCAGACCGGCCACCACGAAGGCCACCGCCACCATCACGGTGACCCCGGCGGAAGCGATCACCGGAAAGCTGAGGGCCAGCAGACCGAGCACGATCATCACAATCCCTTCCGCCTGGGCGATGCCCTTGAGACGCGCAGCCTGTACGGCCAGACGGGTCTGGGGTAAGTCGGGCACGCTTAAGGCCTCGTCGTCGTCAGGACTGTTGAAGGTGGATCCGGAGGGCACGGGACAGGGGGCATGGATGGAGTGAGGCTAGGCAGGGCCAGCCGCGGCGGCAGCGAGACGACGCTGAAGCGCACCGCCGGGAGCGGATGGCAGCTTGTCCGGGGTGACATCGGTGTGAACTGCGGGGCCAGACGGTGAGGGGCTTTTCAGGAGATGGCCTCTTGGTCGACCAGCCATCCAAGGCTGAAATCAGGCCTGAATGACCGGTCCGGATCAACGTCCCATCCATGAATCTTCGGGCACGGGATCGGTTGCGTTGTGCTTCGGATGCATCCCGATCACGGCCAGGCCCATCGTCCCAGTTCGCCCAGGGCAAGGACCGAGCAAGCCAGGGTTGGAGGTGCTCCTTCGGCGGCCCCGGGTCAGAAGGCCGGTGGAGGAGCTTGGTGCCCGTTCCTGGACAGCACCGGCTGTTTGCTGGTCTTCAAGGTCGAGGGCTGCCGATAGCAGGCACGGGCGATGGCATCACCCACCCATGGGCATGCGCATGGGCCCGTCAGTCCGTACCTCCCAGGTTGAGCCTGATTGAGCAGCAAACAAGCAGAGATGAACCCTACACCGGTTGACGGCTGCAAGAACGCAGCAGCGACTCCCTACGCCTGATCAAAAAATCATTCAGACATCGCCTCCCTCGCCCCCGTAGGGGTCTGAGGACACGCCGGTGAACCAGATGGCCAGGCCAATGTTCATGGAACCGTCCTATTCCCGGCAGGACGGACCATGGTGTCCTGGCTGATCTTTCGATGTTTCCAGACAAAAAAACCGCTCTCGAAGGAGAACGGTTAACAAAAGGGATTTAAGGCTGGAACTGAATCGGAGCGACAGGATTTGAACCTGCGACCCCCACTACCCCAAAGTGGTGCGCTACCAAGCTGCGCTACGCCCCGGCGAACTGAACTTATCACAGCGACCTGGCCCCGTCAGGCCAGCCGTTTGAGCCGTTTCAGCAACTGGGCCGTCAGTTGTTCGCGGTTCAGTCGGGCGTAGCCAGCCAGTCGCTGTTGCTGGGCGTGCTGGCGCAACTCGGCGGTGCCCATCGAAGCCAGTTTCAGCTCAGGCAAGCGCCGCCAGGCCCCTGACGGGGCTGGCAGTTCGGAGCCGTCACGGCCATCGCGGAAGCCGAACAGGGCACCGCCAGCCATCCACTCGGGCACCAGCACAAACAACACAGCCAGAAACCCATACAGCTCCACCAGGCCTCGGGGCAGGGGATGGAGCTGGCGCGGAGTCTGCGGCACCTGGGGCTTGGGATCCGCTTCGCTGGAGGGCTCGCTGGGGAACTGGTCGTTGGCCATCAGATGCTGGAACCGCCTTGGTGAAGCCGGGTAGGGCCTTGGCGCCATTGAAGCGGCGGATCCGGGGATGGTTGCAGTCGCACGGTCCAGAACACCAGGGCGAACACCAGGGCCACCGTGGCGATCAGGGCGACAATGACGAAGCGATCGGACAGGGGTGTCATACCTCTTCGGTGCGCAGGCAGATGAGGCGCTGGGGCAGTTGTTCCAAGGTCAGCTCGTCGCCGCGGATGGTCACTGTCAAGGAGCCGTTGCGGTAGGTGAGTCCGGCGTTGTCATTGGCTTCGCGGAACAGGATCGAACTGAAGCGCCCGCTGATCAGGGAGGCCTGGGATTGGTTGCGCTCCAGCACCAGGGCGCCGTGGTCCGGGCAGACGAAACGTTCCTTCAGATCGTAATTCTCCCACCACGGCGACTGCATCGCCCCTGCTGGACCGGCGGCGAGCGACACCAGACCCGCCAGGGCGGGGATCAGCTGCCGCAGGGCCAATCGTGAGCCGGGAGAGGCCATCAGATGAGCTCTTGGGGGCTCAGGCAAGGGGGATCGGGGCATTGTCACCGCGCAGCACGCAGTGGGCGACCGACCAGTCGTAGGCGGTCCAAACCGAGGCCGGCAGGCGGAAGTCTGCTCCGTCGAAGCGATCCAGCAGGACGCCGCTGGGCTGGGCGGAGCAGTAGGGACGGCTGCCTGGTTTGGCCAGGTATTGCTGGTGGTAAGCCTCGGCGTAGAACAGGGGCCGATCGCTGGCGATCTCGGTGGTGATCGGGCCGAAGCCGCGGGCCGCCAGGCTGGTGCCGTAGCTGATTTTGCTCGCCTCAGCCAACGTCAGCAGGCCGGGCTCGTTGACAAAAATCGCCGAACGGTACTGGCTGCCGCGATCGTTACCCTGGCGATTCCCCTGGGTGGGGTCGTGGCATTCCCAGAACAACTTCAACAGGTCACTGAAATCGACACGTTCCCGATCCCACACCACCCGCACCACTTCGGCGTGGCCCGTGCGGCCGCTGCAGACCTGGTCGTAACTGGGATCCTGGATCGAGCCGCCGGCATAGCCCACGGCGGTGGTCACCACCCCCGGCAGGCGCCAGAAGCCCTTCTCGGCACCCCAGAAACAACCGCAGCCGAACAGGGCTTCCTGCTGCCCCTCGTTTGGAGCCGCCGTGATCGGGCTGCCGAGCACCCCATGCATCACCCCCTCGAGCTGCTGGCCGATCGAACCGGAGGTGGTGGCAGCGTTGTTGTTGAACAGGCCGAACAAAACGGTAACACTCTTTAAACCTGGAGCCTAAACAGTCTGCTGTTGGTCCGCGTCCGGCACCAGGGCGATGTGGTTCAGCAGGGTGGTGGTGAAGGCGAACAGCAGGAACGGCAGCGACAGCACCAGGATCAGGCCCACGCCGACGAGGGCGAAGATCGGCTTGCTGGCCCCCATCAGGGCCAGGCCGGCGGCGAGGCTGGCGAAGATCACGCCCATCCAGACCATGATCTGGCCGTAGATGTCCCCGAAGCTCAGGGTGCAGCGGATGTTGTAAGCCCTGTTGGGATCCATGGGAGAGACGCGACCGGCCGATCTAACTCACGTAAGCCTCCCGACCGGCGCTATTGGGGCAAGCCTCAACAACTGTTCAGATCAACCCATGACAAGGGAGACCGTTGCCGCCCGCTCCAGCCGCTTCGACCCGTCCATCCCCGGCCAGTCGTTATCGGTTCCGTGCTCGATAGGTCCCTGCACGGGCGGTCGCTCATCTGCAGGACACAGGCGAGGCGGAATGCCCCACTAGGCCGCCTGCAGGCGCTCGCTGGCCTGTTCCCGCTCCCAGAGGCGGCGATAGGTGCCCGGTTGTTGCACCAGCTGGAGATGGTGTCCCTGTTGCACCAGTCGCCCCTCCTCAAGCACCAGGATGCGGTCACAGGCTGCGGCCGCCGACAGCTGGTGGCTGATCATCAGCACCGTGCGCTGTTGCTGCTGACGGATCGAACGCAGGATTTCAGCCGCTGTGGTGTTGTCAACGCTGGCCAGGGCATCGTCGAGCACCAGCAACGGCGCCTCCAGCAGCAGGGCCCGCCCCAGGGCCGTGCGCTGGCGCTGGCCGCCGCTGAGGGTGATGCCCCGCTCGCCCACCAGGGTCTCGTAACCATCGGGGAAGCCCTTGATGTCCCCCTCCAGCCGGGCCTGACGGGCCGCCGTCTCCACCCTCTCCAGCGACGCCTCCGGGGCACCGTAACGAAGGTTGTCGGCGAGGGTGGCGGTGAACAGAAAGCCCTCCTGGGGCACCAGCGCCACCTCCCGACGCAGATCCGCCAGGGCCAGGGCGCGCACATCGACGCCATCGAGGAAGAGGCTGGCGGCTGGCACCTCCACCATCCGGCCCAGGGCGCGGGCCAGGGTGGTTTTGCCGCAACCCACGGGTCCCACCACCGCCACCAGTTCACCGGGCTGGATCAGGAAGTTGAGATCCACCAGGGCTGGCCGGCTGGCCCCGCCGTAGTGGACCGTCAGCCCCCGGGCCTCGATCGCGCCGCGGGCGGGCCGGGCCGGCGGCTGGGGTGATTCGGGCGAGACGATCAGGGGCTTTCGGCGCAGCAGGGCCTCGACCCGCTCCAGGCTGACCTGACCGGTCTGAAAGGTGTTGAGGGTGAACCCGAGCAGCGCCGTTGGAAACACCAACCGCTCCACATAGAGAATCAGGGCCACCAGGCCACCGATCGTCAGCCGGCCATTCTCGATCTGGCCGCTGCCGAAGGCGATCAGCAGCAGCAGGCTGACCGAAGAGATGCCCTCCAGCAACGGGAACAGGGTGCTGCGGGTGCGGCCCAGGGCCAGGGCGGCATCGCGAAAGCTGCGGTTGCGCACTTGGAAGGCCTCCAGTTCGGTGCGCTCCTGGCCGTAGATCTTGATCGCGCCGATGCCGGAGAGATCCTCCTGGATCAGGTCACTGAGATCGGCGAGCGCCTCCTGCTGGCGCCGTTGCTGGCGCATCATCCGGCCGCCGAACAGGCGCACCACCATCAGCATCAGCGGATAGAGGCCCAGGGCCGCCAGGCTCAGCCAGGGGTCGATGGCCAGCATCGCCGGCAGGGTCAGGGCATAGGCCAGGCCGGTGTTGGTGAGACTGAGTACGGCGAAGCCCAGCAGGCGCCGCACGTTTTCCACGTCACTGGTGGCGCGGCTGATCACCTCGCCGCTGCCGGTGGTCTGCACCCAGCCCGGCTCCTGGGTGAGCACGTGATCGAAGATCTGCTGCTTGAGGTTCGCCTCCACCTGGCGACCCACCCCGAACACCAGCATCCGAGACCAGAGCCGGAACAGGCCCATGGTGGTGGCCATGACCACAATCAACGCCGACTGGCGCAGCACGGCCTGCAGGGTGAAACCCTGGTGCAGATCGTTGACGATGTTGCGGACCTGCAGGGGAATCGCTACCCCCAGCAGGTTCACCACCAGCAGGGCCACCGCCCCGAGGATCAGGGTGCGGCTGTAGGGACGCAGGTACCTGACGATCAGGCCGAGCTTGATCGCGCTCATGCTGGTGATCCGGCCATCAATCCGCCCAACCTACGCAGCCGGTTGGGATGGCCAAGAGGCCCGAGGATCGCCGTGCTCTGGCCCCTGACGCCAAGATCTCTTCGGCCCAGGCCCTATCTCCTCCCCCTCGATCCCCGTTGCCATGGATGAGCAGAGCCATCCCCTTTACGCCTGCGATCGCGACAGCGTCGATCGCCTGCTGGCCGCTGATCCGCCGGCCGACGCCCACCTGGTGGATGCCGCCAGGTTGTTGATGCGCTACGAGGGCTTCCCGGGTGCCAACGATCTCTGGGAGGATCTGGAGCGGGTCCTGAGGCTGTGGGGTCTGGACCGCGACGGGCTGCATGAACGCACGCGAGCCATCTGGGCCGCCGGTTTCCGGCCCGGGCCCGCTCCGGCGGCTGAGGCGGTTGGCTCGGGATTCGACACCGCCGACGCCGACTCCCCCTGAGTGGCCCGTCCCTGGTCCGCCGAGGCTGCCGGACTGGATGGCGAAGGCCATCGCCCATGGAGCCGTTGGTTGGATCGTGTTGGTAGCAGTCGCCAGAACGGCCCTCTTCGGGTGATAGTGGACGTGTCCCCATCACCCGGCCCGGCGTGCCTTGCACCCGGGCTTTTTTTTGGCAAGACCGATCAGCCCTCCCAACCCAGCAGACAGTCCGCAGCACAATCCTGATCGGCTGGAGCGCCCCGTGCCTCTGCTGATGAACCGTCGCTTTCCGGGTTTCATCACATAGCTTCAGCGCAGCGCTTGCGGTTGCGATGGGTGATGCCAGGACCTTCCCCCAGCTCCTCGAGCAGCTGATCGAGGGGCGGGATCTCCGTGGCGAGCAGGCCGATCTGCTGATGCGGGGCTGGATCGGTGAACGGATCGAACCCGTGCTCACCGGCGCCCTGCTGACCGCCCTGCGCTGCAAAGGGCTCAGCGGCGAGGAACTGGCCGCCATGGCCCAGGTGCTGCGCGAGCACTGCCCCCTGCCCGCTCCCCGGCCCGCCCTGCATCTGGTCGACACCTGCGGTACCGGCGGCGCCGGCGTTGACAGTTTCAACATCTCCACGGCCGTGGCCTTCACCGCCGCCGCCTGCGGCGCCCATGTCGCCAAACACGGCAATCGCAGCGCCAGTGGTCGGGTCGGTTCCGCAGATGTGCTCGAAGCCCTGGGTCTGGATCTGCAGGCTCCCCCCGAGCGGGTGATCGCCGCCCTCCCCCGTGCGGGCGTCACCTTTTTGTTTGCGCCGGGCTGGCATCCGGCCCTGGTGGCTCTGGTGCCCCTGCGGCGTGTCCTCGGGGTGCGCACGGTCTTCAACCTGCTCGGCCCCCTGGTCAATCCGCTCCGGCCCGATTGCCAGGTGCTGGGGGTAGCCCGCGCCGACCTGCTCGATCCCATGGCCGACGCCCTGCGCCGCCTGGGCCAGAGCCGGGCGATCGTGGTCCATGGCCATGGCGGCCTCGATGAGGCCACCCTTTCTGGTCCGAGTGAACTGCGGCTGCTGGAGAACGGTCAGGTGCGCACCGAGTGGCTCGATCCCCTGGCCCTGGGCCTGGAGCAGGCGCCGATGGAGGCGATCGCCGGTGGCGATCTGGAGCGCAACCGGCAGTTGCTGGAGGCGGTGCTGCAGGGCGAGGGCGATCCGGCCCGCAGCGATGTGGTTGCCCTCAACACCGCCCTGGTGCTCTGGAGCACGGGCCTGGCCGCCACCGTGGCCGAGGCCCTGCCCCGGGCCAGGGACTGTCTGCGCAGCGGTCTTGCCTGGCAGCGGGTGCAGGCCCTGCGGGCTGCCCTGAGCTCCCCTGCTGCGGGATGATCGATTCAGTTGAGCGCCCGGCCGTGTCCCAGCCTTCCGTCGCCGTCGTGCCCTCGCCCACCAGCGTCCAGCAACCGGGCTCGGCCGACCCGGGCGGCGGCCCGTCAACGGCAGCCGCGGTCTTGGTGCTCGCCGACGGCACCCTGCTGCGGGGTCTGGCCTTCGGCGCCAGGGGCACGGTGGTTGGCGAAGTGGTCTTCAACACCGGCATGACCGGTTATCAGGAGGTGATGACGGATCCGAGCTACGCCGGTCAGCTCGTCACCTTCACCTATCCGGAACTGGGCAACACCGGCGTCAATGGGCAGGATCTCGAGGCCAGCCACCCCCATGTGCGCGGCGTGATCGCCCGCGAGCTATCACCGCTGGCCAGCAATTGGCGCTCTGAAGAGACCCTGGAACCCTGGCTGCAACGCCATGGGGTGGTCGGTATCCGCGGCGTCGACACCCGTGCCCTGGTGCGCCACCTGCGGGAGGGTGGGGCCATCAACGGCATCATCAGCAGTGAGGGCCTCAGCCCGGCTGAGCTGCTGCGCCAGGTGCGCTCCGCCCCCTCGATGGCGGGCCTGAACCTGGCGGCCGGCGTCAGCACCCCGGAGCCGTATCACTGGTCGAGTCTCTGCGCAGCAGGTTTCGATACCCGTCTCCAGGCCCAGCCGGCAACGCCTTACCGCGTCGTGGCCATCGATTTCGGCATCAAGCGGGCCATCCTCGAGCGCCTGGTGGCCCACGGTTGCGATGTCACCGTGCTGCCGGCCGACGCCACCCTGGAGCAGGTGCTGGCCCACCAACCCGAAGGGGTGTTTCTCTCCAATGGCCCCGGTGATCCGGCAGCCGTGGTCAGCGGCATCGCCCTGGCCCGCGACCTGCTGCAACAGCGCCACCTGCCCCTGTTCGGCATCTGCCTGGGTCATCAGATTCTCGGACTGGCCCTGGGTGCACGCAGCTTCAAGCTCGGCTACGGCCACCGCGGTCTCAACCATCCCTGTGGCACCCCTGGTCAGGTCGAGATCACCAGCCAGAACCACGGCTTTGCCCTCGCTGCTGACTCCCTGCCCAGCGACCGGATGAGCGTCACCCATCTCAATCTCAATGACCGCACCGTGGCGGCGATGGCGATGCTCGATCAGCCCGTCTTCGGTGTGCAGTACCACCCGGAAGCCAGCCCCGGTCCCCACGACAGTGATCACCACTTCCAGCGGTTCACGGCCCTGATGGCTGAGCGCCGCTGAGGCTGCAGGAGCCGCATTCAGGTCCGGCAACGCAGCGCCAGCTGAGGGTTGAAGGCCGAACTGTGACGGTTGAGTCATTTTGCCGTGGCGTCACTACACTTCAGCCCACTACGTTCCACGGGGGTTGAGCCATCTCTGACCTTCAGCGATTGACCGTCTCGCTTCGGGGGGGCTGTGAGCGCCAGGCCCAGTGCCTGCTGTTCAGCTTCACGGGCCAACTGGATGCTTATTCCGACAAGCAGTTCAACGAGTTCATCGCCGGCTATCAGGGCGATGGCACGTTGCCTCTGGTGATCGATCTGAGCCGGATCGACTTCATCGATTCCTCCGGACTCGGTGCCCTGGTGCAGCTGGCCAAGCAGTGCAAGGATGCCGGCAGCCAGTTTTTGGTGGTCGGCAATGCCCGCGTGGTTCAGACCGTGAAGCTGGTGCGGCTGGAAGAATTCCTGCATCTTCAACCTGATCTCGACACAGCCCTTGGCCGCCTCAGCGCGGCCTGAGGCCTCGGCCGGCAGCTGGTTGGCGGCGATCCAGCCCCCCTGTCCAGCTTCCGATCTCGGTGCCCTGCAGCTGGCCTGGCTAGGGGATGCGGTCTGGGAGTTGCACCAGAGACTGCGCCTCTGCGCCAGCCCAGGACGCAGTGCTGACCTGCATCGTGCCGTGGTCGATGAGGTCAAGGCCGAGGCCCAGGCCCGGGCCCTGAAGCGCCTGGAGGGACTGCTGCGGGCCGAGGAACTGGAGCAGGTGCGCCGGGGTCGCAATCGGGCCCGGCGCGGACCCCGAAGGGGGAATGCCGCCACCTATGGGCAGGCCACGGGATTTGAGACGATGCTGGGATGGCTCTTTCTTCGCAATCCGGGGCGGCTGGCCGAGCTGCTGGATCAGCTGGAGGAACCCCCACCCACCTTGTGTCCCTCCTCCCATGAGTCCCCGTCCTGACCGCCGTCCCGATTCCCGTCCGGATCGGGCCCCGCGCCGTGCGGGCGGCTCCGCCGGCAACCGTTCCGGCGACCGACCGGTGGGCGCTTCATTCCGTCCGGGAGGCACCACCAGGCCCCGCTGGGGTCGGCCGGAGGGCGCTCGCCCTGACGCCCCGGGCGAGCGCCCTCGCTATGGCCGGGACGGCGGTGGCGGCCGCTTCAATGCCGATCGCTACGCCGGGGATCGCCCCGGCCCCGATCGGGAGCGACCCAGCGGTGAGTGGAGCCCCCGCGAGCGCCGCGGCGGCGAGTCCGCCGGCCCGCCGGTCCGCCTGGATCGCGGTGGCCCGCGCCCATCCCTGCCACGTCGAGGTGAAGACGGCCGTGGCGAGGGGCGCCCCAGCTCGGACCGTCGGCCCTCCGATCGCCGGCCGACCGATCGCCGCCCCATGGACCGGCGCCCCAGTGATCGCCGTCCAGGCGAAGGCCGCTTCGGCGATCGGCGTCCCAGTGAGCGGCCAGGTTCGGACTGGGCTCCCTCGGATCGTGCCCCGAGTGATCGCCGTCCTAGCGATCGCCGCCCATCGGATCGCCGCCCGGCCCCGGCCGGCAGCGGCGACCGCCGGCCCCGGCCCGGTGCGGGTCGCTTCGGCGCCGGCCGGCCGGTGCTGTTCCGCCCCGGTTCCCGCGCCGAGGGACGCCCGGAGTTCGGCGGCGCCCCCCGCAGGTTTGAGCGGGATCAGCGCGGTGATGACAGCGGTGTCGCCGCCGAGTCCGACACCTTTTCGTCCTCCGCACCGAGTGATCTGATCTGGGGCCGCCATTCGGCCCAGGCCACCCTGGAGAGCGGCCGGCCGATCCACCGCATCTGGTGCACGCCGGAGATGCGCTTCAGCCCCAAATTCCTGCAGCTACTCCGCGACGCCAAGTCCTCCGGCGTGCTGGTCGAAGAGGTCACCTGGGCCCGCCTCGGCCAGATCAGCGGCGGGGCGGTTCACCAGGGCATCGTGCTGCAACCGGCGGCGGCCGAAACCCTCGACCTGGCCACCCTGATGGATGGCTGTCGGGGGCTGGGGGAATCCCCGTTGCTGCTGGCGGTCGATGGCCTCACCGATCCCCAGAATCTGGGCGCGATCGTGCGCAGCGCCGAAGCCCTCGGTGCCCACGGCATGGTGTTGCCCCAGCGGCGCAATGCCGGCCTCACCGGTTCGGTCGCCAAGGTGGCCGCCGGAGCGCTGGAGCACCTGCCGGTGGCACGGGTGGTCAACCTCAACCGCTCGCTCGAAACCCTCAAGGACGAGGGCTACCGGGTGATCGGTCTGGCGGAGGAGGGCAACGTCAGTCTGGAGGAGGTGGATCTGGAGGGGCCCCTGGTGATCGTCACCGGTTCGGAGGGGGACGGGCTGGCGATGCTGACCCGCCGCAACTGCGACCAGCTGGTCCGCATCCCCCTGCGCGGGGCCACCCCGAGCCTCAATGCCTCGGTGGCCACGGCCCTGCTGCTCTATGAGATCGCCCGTCGTGGCTGGATGCGGGGCCTGAAGGGCACCAGCCCGGCGCCGCGGCTGGTGCGGCCGTCGCTACCGGCTCCTGCGCCCCTTGCTGAACCAGCCCCAGACGAATCCACCGCTGCTGCGGTGCTCGCCGGTGACGGCGTGGAACTGGACGGGCAGGACAGCGATGGGATCAGATTGGCCGGAGATCAGGGTCCCGTGGCCGAAGGCCGTCCGAGCGCAGGCGACGACGTCGAAGCCACAGGTCTGGAAGCCGGTGATCTTGAAGCCCCTGGGGTCCCGGTGCCTGCGCTTGCCGGCGTTGATGTGGAAAACCTGGGTGGCGACGCCGAGCCTGGCCCCATGCCTGGCGAAGCCGATGTCGCGTCGCCCCGTGACGCCGCCCAGGCCTGGGAAGCGGTTGATCCGGCAGGCGATGCTCCTGCGCCGGGGCCAGTCGGGGCGCCCACGGCTACCGACAGGCCATCGGAACCCACAGGCGATGGCGCTGCAGCTGCGGCGACCTGGAACGCCAGCCCCCTGCTGGGCGGTCCGGCTCTGGAGCTCCCTTCCGAGCGCGACCCGTCCTTCCAGAGCGACATCCAGCTCTGAGGACTCGGCTCGGAACAGGCCCGCGACCACCCAGCCGCTCGTCCGACCCGGGCGGCTGGGTCCGCGAAGTCGCCCTGATGGCCTTGGGGACGGCTGCTCCGTTGATGGAGGTTCGCCATCCCCTCTGGGGCGTCAGGGCATCCGGCAGGACGGCTCCGGCCCGGGTTGGGGCCACGGCAGCTCAAGCGGTGCTCCACCCCATCGGTCCCCGCCGCGCTGGGCCTGATGGAGGGTGGCTGTGGAGAGGGCCACACGCGTGCATCCGGGTTTCGACGGTCTCGGCTGTCGGGCGCCGGTAACGGGGCCCTCAGGGTGCTGGCCGCGCCGGATCGGGAGACACCTGTTTGGCTCGTCGCTGCCGCCAGGGCCCCAACCCAGGGCTGTTCAGGTGCAGCCGTGTTGATCCGCTGCATGGCCAGGACGATGGCGGCCACCGCCTTCAGCCGTGCTGCCGACTCCCCCGGCAGCCGCCGGCTTTGGGCGCCGGCCATCCCTGACGCGGCGCCGAGCGCTGCGGGATCGTTCCCCGGACAGGCCATGGTGCGGGTCCGGCGATCTGGTCAGAATGGAACTCTTCAAACCGCGGCTCCATGAATCCCCTCCTCTGGCCCATGCGCAATCTCGCCAATGGGTTGGGGATGGCCTGGTGGGCCAGGGTTGAAACCCGTTCCCCTGATGCCACCTACTGGTTCGGGCCATTCGTGCGGCGCAGCACCCTGGAGGCCGCCCTGCCGGCTTTTCTGGCCGATCTGCGTTCGGAAGCCCCGGCTTCACTGGAATCCACCTGCCTACGCACCAACCGCCAGGAGCCCCTTACCGAAGCCCCGGATCTGTTGCCCCGCCCCCAGGCCCCGGCCTGATCGCTGGTCGGCTGATAGCGTCCAGCTGAGCTGGCTTTCGGGTGAATGGGGATCGCCGAGTGGCGCGGGAAACTGCAACGGGGAGAGGTCTCAGCGCGAGAGCTGACCGACCAACATCTCGCCCGGATTGAAAGCGTCGATCCCACGGTGCACGCGTTCCTGGAGGTCACGGCCGAGCGGGCCAGGGCCGATGCGGACCGTATCGACGCCGCCCGTCTGGCCGGCGAGACCCTGCCACCACTGGCGGGCATACCTCTGGCGATCAAGGACAACCTCTGCACCAAGGGCATTCGCACCACCTGCTCCAGCCGCATGCTGGAGAGCTTCGTGCCCCCCTACGAGTCCACGGTCACCGAGCGCCTCTGGAGCGCCGGTGCCGTGTTGTTGGGCAAGACCAATCTCGATGAGTTCGCCATGGGCAGCTCCACCGAGACCTCGGCCTTCGGTCCCAGCCACAATCCATGGAATCCCGAGCGGGTGCCGGGGGGCAGCTCCGGTGGCAGCGCGGCGGCGGTGGCGGCCGGCGAATGCCTCGCCTCGCTTGGCTCCGACACCGGTGGTTCGATCCGCCAGCCCGCCTCCTTCTGCGGTGTGGTCGGGCTCAAGCCCACCTACGGCCGGGTGAGCCGCTGGGGTCTGGTGGCCTTCGCCAGTTCCCTCGATCAGATCGGTCCCTTCAGCACCAGCGTCGCCGACAGCGCCGAGATCCTGCAGGTGATCGCCGGTGCCGATCGCCGCGACTCCACCTGCCTCACCACGGCGGTGCCCGACTACCGCGCGGCCCTTGAGCAGCCGGTCAAGGGCTTGCGGGTGGGGCTGATCCGCGAATGCTTCGAGGCCGGCGGACTTGATCCCCAGGTGAAGGCCTCCGTGTTGGCGGCGGCGGCCCAGCTCGAGCGGCTGGGTTGTGAGCTGGTGGACATCAGCTGCCCCCGCTTCAACGACGGCATCGCCACCTATTACGTCATTGCCCCATCGGAGGCCTCCGCCAACCTGGCCCGCTACGACGGCGTCAAGTACGGGCTGCGCGCCGCCGCCGATGGTGGCGCCGACAACCTGGCGACGATGACCGCCCGCAGCCGCGCCGAGGGTTTCGGCGACGAGGTGCAGCGCCGCATCCTGATCGGCACCTATGCCCTCTCGGCGGGCTACGTGGATGCCTACTACCGCAAGGCCCAGCAGGTCCGCACCCTGATCCGCCAGGACTTCGATCGCGCCTACGAGCAGGTGGATCTGCTGCTCACCCCCACCTCCCCCAGCACCGCCTTCCGCTTCGGCGCCCACGCCGAGGATCCGCTGGCGATGTATCTGGCCGACCTGCTCACCATTCCGGCCAACATGGCGGGCCTGCCGGCCATCAGTGTGCCCTGTGGTTTCGACGACCAGGGTCTGCCGATCGGCCTGCAGCTGATCGGTGGTGTGCTGCAGGAAGGCCGGGTGCTGCAGCTGGCCCACCACTATGAGCAGGCGGCTGCCGTCATGGCCGGCCGGCCGGTGGCGGCGCTGGTGCCCTGAGGGCGAGCGGATCAGGAGCTCCTGAGCGGCCGCAGGCCGGCGCCAAGGGCGGCCGCCGTAGCGCTCTCGCCGTTCAACGTTCGCTGTGGTGGTTGGCGATTCTGCTGATGGGCGAAGGTTCAAATACGCCAGCCGCGTCTGGATCGACACCGGCAAGCTGGAGGCCACGCTGCTGGCCACCGAATGGCAAGGTCAGCAAGCCCCTGCTGGGCAACTGCTTCCAGTGAGCGATTGGCCAGCGCCTTGATCTGCACCTGACCATGCCGTCGGCCCCCGGCGTGTTTCCCGTGTTGATCCGGGCTGAGGGCCGGGACCTGCTGGGCGCGGTGGTGACGCGACCACCACATCTGGTGTCGGTGCGCCTGAAAGGTGGCGGCAAGGCGCTGAATGTTGCGGCTGGCCTTAGCCTGGGCCAACCCCTAGGTTTCCATCCCTTGGCGTTCGTTCCCCTCCATAACCACAGCGACTACAGCCTTCTGGATGGGGCTTCCCAGTTGCCGGCCATGGTGGAGCGGGCCGTGGCCCTGGGTATGCCGGCCCTGGCCCTGACCGATCACGGCGTGATGTATGGCGCCATTGAGTTGTTGAAGCTCTGCACCAAGGCGGGCATCAAGCCGATCATCGGCAATGAGATGTATGTGATCAACGGCTCGATCGACGATCCGCAGCCGAAAAAGGAACGCCGCTACCACCTGGTGGTGCTGGCCAAGAATGCGGTCGGCTATCGCAATCTGGTCAAACTGACCAGCATCAGCCATCTGCGCGGCATGCGAGGTCGCGGCATCTTTTCGCGGGCCTGCATCGACAAGCAACTGCTGCAGCAGTACGGCGAGGGGCTGATCGTGGCCACGGCCTGCCTGGGTGGCGAGATCCCCCAGGCGATCCTGCAGGGGCGGCCTGAGGTGGCGCGGGAGGTGGCCGGTTGGTACCAGCAGACCTTCGGTGAGGACTTCTATCTGGAGATTCAGGACCATGGCGGCCTGGAGGATCGCATCGTCAACACCGGCATGGCCCGCATCGGCGCTGAACTGGGCATTCCGCTGATTGCCACCAATGACGCCCACTACCTGAGTGTGGGCGATGTGGAGGCCCATGATGCGCTGCTGTGTGTGCTCACCGGCAAGCTGATCACCGACGTCAAACGCCTGCGCTACACCGGCACCGAATACATCAAGAGCGAGGCCGAGATGGCTCGCCTGTTCCACGATCATCTCGAGCCCGATGTCATCGCCGCCGCCATCGCCAACACGGTCAAGGTGGCCGAGAAAGTCGAGGACTACGACATCCTCGGCCGTTACCAGATGCCCCGTTTTCCAATTCCGGAGGGACACAACGCCGTCAGCTATCTCACCGAGGTGAGCGAGCAGGGGCTGCGGGACCGCCTGGGGCTCAGCGTCGAGCAGCCGTTCGATCCGCTCTATGGCGAGCGGCTGGCTTTTGAGCTGCAGGTGATGGAGCAGATGGGCTTTCCCACCTACTTCCTGGTGGTCTGGGACTACATCCGTTTTGCCCGCGAGAACGGCATTGCCGTCGGGCCAGGCCGGGGTTCAGCCGCCGGTTCCCTGGTGGCCTATGCCCTGGGGATCACCAACATCGACCCCGTCAAACATGGGCTGTTGTTTGAGCGCTTTCTCAATCCCGAGCGCAAGTCCATGCCTGATATTGACACCGACTTCTGCATCGAGCGTCGCGGTGAAGTGATTGAGTACGTCACCCGCCGCTATGGCGAAGACAAGGTGGCCCAGATCATCACCTTCAACCGCATGACCTCCAAGGCCGTGCTCAAGGATGTGGCCAGGGTGCTGGACATTCCCTATGGCGAGGCCGATCGACTGGCAAAGTTGATCCCGGTGGTTCGGGGCAAGCCGGCCAAGCTGAAGGAGATGATCGGCAGCGAGTCTCCCGCGCCTGAGTTCCGCGAAAAGTATGAGGGCGATCCCAAGGTGCGCCACTGGGTCGATCTGGCCATGCGGATCGAGGGCACCAACAAGACCTTCGGTGTCCACGCCGCCGGCGTGGTGATTGCGGCCGATCCCCTGGATCAATTGGTTCCCTTGCAGCGCAACAACGACGGTCAGGTGATCACCCAGTACTTCATGGAAGATGTGGAGTCGATGGGCCTGTTGAAGATGGATTTCCTGGGCCTCAAAAACCTGACGATGATCGAGAAGACCATCGATCTGGTGCACAAAAGCAGTGGCACCCGATTGGATCCCGACGCCCTGCCCGAAGCCGATGCCGGGACGTTCGCCCTTCTGGCCCGTGGTGATCTGGAGGGCATTTTCCAGCTGGAATCCAGTGGCATGCGCCAGATCGTGCGCGATCTCAAGCCCTCATCGCTGGAGGATATCTCGTCGATTCTTGCCCTCTATCGACCCGGTCCCCTCGATGCCGGACTGATACCCAAGTTCATCAACCGCAAGCATGGCCGCGAAGCGATTGATGTGGCCCACGAAAAGCTGCAGCCGATCCTCAAGGAGACCTACGGCATCATGGTCTACCAGGAGCAGATCATGAAGATTGCCCAGGATCTGGCGGGCTATTCCTTAGGCGAAGCCGACCTGCTGCGGCGGGCGATGGGTAAGAAGAAGAAGTCGGAGATGGAGAAGCACCAGAGCCTGTTTGTGCAGGGGGCTACCGATCGCGGTGTCGATGCCAAGGTGGCCGAGGCGCTGTTCGAGCAGATGGTGCTGTTTGCCGAGTACTGCTTCAACAAGAGCCATTCCACCGCCTACGGCGCCGTCACCTATCAGACCGCCTATCTCAAGGCCCACTATCCGGTGGCTTACATGGCGGCCCTGCTGACCGTCAACGCCGGCCAGACCGAGAAGGTGCAGCGCTACATCGCCAATTGCCAGGCGATGGGGATCGAGGTGCTGCCGCCGGACGTCAATGCCTCCGGCATCGATTTCACGCCCGTGGGCGATCGCATCCTGTTCGGCCTTTCGGCGGTGCGCAATCTCGGTGAGGGGGCGATTCGCCTGCTGATTGAGCAGCGGGTTGCCGATGGCCCCTTCGGCTGCCTGGCCGATCTCTGCGATCGGCTGCCGAGCCAGCAGCTCAACCGCCGTGCCCTGGAATCCCTGATCCATTGCGGTGCCCTCGACGGTCTGCAGGCTGGGGCCAACCGGGCCCAACTGATGGCCGATCTCGATCTGATCCTGGATTGGGCCAACTCCCGCGCCCGAGACCGCGCCAGTGGCCAGGGCAACTTGTTTGACTTGATGGCCGCCGCCACCCTTGAATCCGGCACGGAGGACCGCAGCACGGCACCCAAGGCCGCCCCGGTCGCCGACTATGCGCCGACCGAAAAACTGAAGCTGGAGAAGGAGCTGCTCGGCTTCTACATCTCCGACCATCCGCTGCGGCAGTTGTCCAGCCAGGTCACCCTGCTATCACCGATCGGGTTGGCCCGGCTGGAGGAAGAGTCCGACAAGGCCAAGGTCAGCATCGTGGCGATGGTGCCCGAGCTACGTCAGGTGAACACCCGCAAAGGTGACCGCATGGCGGTGCTGCAGCTGGAGGATCTGACCGGCAGCTGCGAAGCGGTGGTGTTTCCCAAGACCTATGCCCGCCTGGCCGACCATCTGATGGTGGATGCCCGGTTGTTGGTATGGGCCACGGTGGATCGCCGCGACGAACGGGTGCAGCTGATCGTCGATGACTGCCGCAGCATCGACGATCTGCAGCTGTTGCAGGTCGAACTCGATCCCCAGCAGGCTGGCGACATCGCGATTCAACATCGCCTGCGCGAATGCCTGACCCGCCATCGCCCGGGCCAGGAGGAGGCCGGCGTACGGGTGCCGGTGGTGGCCCTGGTGCGTCAGGGGGGCGAATCGCGCTGGGTGCGGCTCGGCCCCCAGTTCTGCGTTGCCGATGCCCCCGCGGCGGTCCAGACCCTGGCGGCAGCTGATTTCCGCGTCAGCCTGCGCTCCCCGATCGGACCGGCGGCCTGATCCAGCCTGCGCTGGACCGGTCTCAGGCCTGAATCGGTTCCGCCGGTGGAACGAACCTGGCGGGGGTGTCGATTCAGGCCACGCTTCCCGGGTGGCTGCCATCCTGACGTCCCACGCCTTGGGGGCTCAAACGAGCCCGACGTTCATTCACCGCTGCCGGCGCCGGCGCGCATGGCCTTGAGCGATTGCCGCAGCCGGCCGATGTTGAGACCGATCTGCTCCGTGCCCAGCCAGCTGCCGGGGCTGTCTTCCCAGCTGGAGGAGAGGACGCCGTAGCTGAGGCCCAGCAAGCCCAACAAAAAACAACCCCCGGATGCCACCAGGGTGACGCCCGTGGGAATGACCAGCAGACCGCGGCTCACCACCAGATAGCTGCCGATGAACACCCCCATCCCCATCACGGTCGGGATGCCGGTGGCGATGGCAATGCGCCGGGCCATGCGATTGGCGACCGCATCTGGAATCGCCCGTTGTCGGGACGCTTTGGCGCCAGGCTGGGTTTTGGCTTTGGCCGAGCCGCCTTTGGCCGGCCGACCAGAACCGAAGGGTTTGGGGTCCCGTTGCGGGGCCATGACGACGACCTCAGCCGCGGATGCCCAGCTTGCTGATTAGCCCGGCGTAGCGCTCCTGGCTCTGGCTGCGCAGGTAGCTGAGCAGGCGCTTGCGGCGGCCGATCATCTTCAGCAGGCCCTGGCGGGACGAGAAATCGTGGATGTTCTTCTGCAGATGGCCGCTGAGCTGGTTGATCCGCTCACTCAACATCGCCACCTGCACCTCAACCGAGCCCGTATCGGTGCCGTGGGTTTGGTGGCCGTTGATCAGTTCTTGCTTCTTGGTGGTGGTGAGCGGCATGGGCTAAAGCGTGCGCAGGCTGGAAACCTGACGGAGCAAACGGTAACTTTACCGTGCCACCTGGAGCCCTTCGGCTGATCGGCGGCCGGAGAGGTTTCAGGCCGCGTCCTGGGACAGCCAGCGCAGGCATTCGCGGATCCAGTCATCCCCAGGGGCGGCCGCCGTCAGCCCCTGG
The DNA here is from genome assembly GCA_037127935.1 of Synechococcaceae cyanobacterium ELA739. Lineage (GTDB taxonomy): Bacteria > Cyanobacteriota > Cyanobacteriia > PCC-6307 > Cyanobiaceae > Cyanobium. The sequence continues at coordinate 103,101 of JBAXXM010000004.1, read as the reverse complement.
GCGGCCACGGCCCGGATGGCGCGATGGATTTCCAGAGGTTCATAACCCAGGGCCCCCAGGGTGATCTGCACGTCGTCGCGACCGGCGCCCTGGGGCAGGTCCGCCACGCCATCACCCAGATCCTCGAAGCTCTCGGGCATGGCCACCAGTGAACAGAAGCGATCCTTGAGCCGGCTGCGCAGTTCCACCGAAAGACGCTCGGCGGTGCGCTTGCCGACCCCCGGCGCCTCAGCCAGTCGCCGCAGATCCGCCTGCACGATCGCCCGCACCAATTCCTCGGCCGTCAGCGTTCCGAGCAGGCCCAGGGCCATCTGCGGTCCGACGCCGCTGACTGCGACCAGCTCCCGGAACAGATCCCGTTCATGGCGCAGGGGAAAGGCGTAGAGGGTCCAGCCGTCGTCACGAATGCTGTGGTGGACGTGCAGGGCCAGCTCGGCGCCCACCGCCGGCAGCTGGCGCCAGTGCCGCGGGCTGAACTGCAGCTCGTAGCCCACCCCCTGGCAGATCAACAGGGCCCCACATCGGTTGGCCTGCTGCCATGGTTCGGCCAGATGTCCCTGGAGCCAGCCGATCATGGAGGTCCGTGCACTTCCCCCCATGCTGCCCGCCCTGCCAACCCCCCGGCGTCCCCCCTGGCTTCTGGCCCTGGTCCCTCGACTGACGGCCCTGGGGCTGTCCTGTCTGTTGGTGCTGCCGCTGGCCCTGGGCGGCTGTGGCCTGCGGGCCCAGCCGCCGCGGACGGTGCTGCTGCAGGCCCTGGCCCTGCAGATCCAGCTGACCCAGGCCCAGGTGGCCCAGGCCCTGGATCTGGAGCCTGCCGGACTGCCCGAGGTGAGCCGGGTGCGGGTGGAGGAGCAACAGCCGCTCCGCATCGGCGAGGCTGCCGGGCTGCGGTTGTTGGGGCGGTTCGACTGGCGCCTGGCCGGCGATCCGATCCGGGTGGACAGCCCCTTCGAGCTGTATCTGCAGCAGGGCGAGCGGGGCCAGAGCTGGCGGCTGGCCAGGCCCCTGGGGAGCGGCGATGGCACCAGCCAGGACTGGATCACCGACCCGTTGCCCCTGGCTGGCGCCCGGGGGCTCGGCTGAAGCCAGCTCCCCTGAAAACTGAGGCCGTCGGCCGGCAGATGGGGACCGTTCGAAGCCCACCCTTGCCGTGTCAAGCGGCAATCACGGACCGGCGACGGGGTGGCTGAGTTCGGCGTCCTCTGCGGTATTAAGGCCGAGCCAGCGGGCCAGCCAACGCAGGCTGAGTCCCTGGATCAAGAGATTGATCAGTACCACGCAGAAAATGATCCCTTCGGCGTTGCTGACCAGGACCGGCAATGACTTGCCCTGCACGCCCTGAAACCTGGGGATGGCATCGATGACGGCAAAGCTGAGAGCCAAAGGTACGGCCCCGCGCAGACCGCACCAGGAAATCAACAGGGCCTCTTTGAGATTGAATGGTGAGAAGGCTTGAAACAGCATCACACTGGCGGGCCTGGCCACCAGCATCAGCGCAATGGCGACAACAAAGCCGAAGGGGATGACATGGAAGAGCTTGGCAGGCATCATTTCGACACCAAAGACAAGAAAAACGGCGATTTCTGTCATGGTGTTAAAGGGTAATAACGTCTGCTGGAGTGAGTGGGTATTGATGTTGGCGTTCTTGTAATTGTGGTTAGCCAGAAACAGGCCGCAGATGTAGGCGGAAATGAAGCCCGAGCCCTCGAGCAGGTCGGCGATGCCATAGGCCAGTAGGGAAATGGAGACGCCGAGGATCAACAATTGGGCCTGGTCATGCACCAGGCGCTCCAGGCTGAATCGGGCCAGGTAACTGAGAATCAGGCCGACCAGCAGGCCCGAACCGATTTTCTGGGTGAAGGATTGCACCTGCTCCATCAGCACCGCGTTCGGTTCGCTGCCGCTGCTGATTGTGGTCAGGCCCACCACCAGGCCCAGAAACAGAATGGCGGCCGGATCGTTGACGGAAGCCTCAAATTCCAGCAGCGATTGCAGCCGTTCAGGCAGGATGCGCCCGCCACCGTTGAGCACACCGATCGTGGCTCCGGCATCGGTGGAGCCGAGACAAGCCGCGATCGCCATGGCGACGCCGAAGGGCAGCTGGTTGAAGCCCAGGCTCACCCCGGATGCGGTGGCGGATCCCAGGAACCAGATGATCAAACCCAGGAAGAGGGAGGAGGCTATGGCTCCGCCCACAGCGAGAATGATTCCGTATTCAAGGAAGCCACGGATTGAGCGGAGTTCGGTTTTGAGTCCAGCGTAAAACAACAGCATGGATAGGCTAAGAGTATGCAGCCATTTGATTGTCGTTGGTGTAAACGGTGATTCTCCGGGATCGACCAAAAGGCCGAAGATCAACACTCCCAGAATGGCTGGTACACCCAGTTTCAGGCTGAAGCGACTGATGGCCAATGTGATCAGGAACATGCTGCCGATCACCACCATCACCACCGGCAGTGGCACGCCGTTGCGTTCCAGTTGATCGGGAATCAGATTGGTGATCAGGGCCTGGACTGGTTCCGCATGGCTTACACCTTCCCCGGCGCCCATCGATGCCATGGTCAGGCCGATGGTCCGGAACATCTGCAGGGAAAGAAACATCAGCAGACCGGATCCTACGCCAAATCGTTGGCGAAACTTTAACCTTGGGCTCCACGCCCTCCGGCCGAGGTGCTGGGCACCCCCACGCGCCTTGCCCTTTCGTCCCGGCGGGCTTCCGTTGCCGCCATCGACCCTCGGCATGCTCAGAGGCTGAGCAGGGCTGCCACCAGGATCAACACGCCGCCAAGTCCTGTGGCCGGGCCGATCGCCTCGCCGAGCAGCCAGTGCCCCCAGAGGGCGGCGAAGGCCACCTGGGCATAGCCGATTGTCGTGGCCCGGGCTGCGGGCAGGCGGGTCAGGCCCAGAGTCAGGCCGATCTGGCCGATCTGGGTGAACAGCCCCACCCCCAGCAACCAGGCCAGGTCCTGGAGGTTGGGCACCACCGGGTGCAGGAGCACCAGCGGCAGGCTGAGGGGCACCGCCATCAGCGGAAACCAGAAGATGATCACCAGCGGGTGTTCGCTGCGGCCCAGTTCGCGCACGCTGACGTAGGCCAGTGCCGTGAGCAGGGCCCCCACCACGGCTAAGACCAGGCCGGTCAGTTGGGGCGTCCCATGCCAGGCCAGCGCCACGAACGGACTTGGTCCCAGAACGGGACGCCCCGGGCTGGTGCCGATGGTCTGGGCCACGACCAGCACACCCAACCAGCCACAACCACAGGCCAGCAAGGTGCGTCGCTTGAGCAGCTCCCCCAGGCTCAGCCAGGCGATCAGGGCGGCGAAGGTGGGATAGAGGTACTGCAGCAGCGTCGCCGTCGCCAGGGGCAGGCGGACTGTGGCGCCGTAGACGCAGGCCAGGGCCACACTGCCCAGCAGCCCCCGTCCCGCCAACAACCGCCGCCGCTGGCCCCAGGGATCGACCCGCGCCCGCTTCAGCATCCACCAGCTCAGCGCACCACTGATCAAGCCCCGTGCCAACACCACCTCGGCCACGGGCAGGCGGGCCCCGGCCCCCTTAACGCAGACACCCATCAGGCTGAAGCTCAGCGCGGCCAGTAGCAGCCATGCCACGGCCGCCGAGGCCGCCGCCGGCGTCGGCTCCAGACCAGGTGACGCCCCTTTTTCCGGCCCCAGCGTCGACTCCTTGCGGCTGGCTCCAGGCTGTCATGGGCGCTCCGCCGCCCCAGGATCGCCTCCGGCCGGCGCCATCCCTGGCGGGATGGTCCACAATGGCGCCATGGCCACCACCAGGGATGGTGTGGCCGGTCCCCATGTCCTTGGCTCCCCCGGCGATTTCTCCGTCGCCGCCGTCGTCCATCCCGTCGCCGCCCCGCCCCTGGCCCTTCCCCGTCTCCACCCCCGCACGATCGAAGCCGTCAAGGAGCGCGCTGACATCGTTGATGTGGTGGGCGAGCACGTGGTGCTCAACAAAAAGGGCCGCGAGTTCGTCGGCATCTGCCCGTTCCACGACGACAGCAAGCCGTCGATGACGGTGTCGCCGGCCAAGCAGTTCTATTACTGCTTCTCCTGCGGCGCCGGCGGTAACGCGATTAAGTTCCTGATGGAACTGCAGCGCAACAGCTTTGCTGATGTGGTGCTGGAGCTGGCCCGCAAGTACCAGCTTCCAATCGAAACCGTCGATGGCCCCCAGCAGGAGCGTCTGCGTCAGCAGCTCTCGCGGCGCGATCAACTGCACCGGGTGCTGGCCCTGGCGGCCGGTTGGTTCCAGAGCTGCCTGCGCTCCGCCGAGGGTGCCGGCGCCCTGGCCTACCTGCAGCAGAGCCGGGGCCTGGCGGAGACGACGATCGAATCCTTCGGTCTGGGCTATGCCCCCGAGCGCTGGGATGGCCTGCTGACCCATCTGCAGCAGGTGGAGGGGCTGGGGCCCGAGCTGCTGGAGGCGGCGGGGTTGGTGGTGGCTCGCAAGGGCGGCGATGGCTTCTACGACCGCTTCCGCCACCGGGTGATGGTGCCGATCCGCGATCGCCAGGGGCGGGTGATCGGCTTCGGCGGCCGCAGCCTCGATGGCGCCGAGCCCAAGTATCTCAACTCGCCCGAGACGGAGGTGTTTGAAAAGGGCAAGCACCTGTTCGGGCTCGACCGGGCCGCCGATTCGATCCGCAAGGACGATCGGGCGGTGGTGGTGGAGGGCTATTTCGACGTGATCGCCCTGCACGCCACCGGCATCACCAACGCCGTGGCGGCCCTGGGCACGGCCCTCAGCAGCCCGCAGATCACCCAGCTCTGCCGCTGTTGCGACGGCAAGCGGCTGATCCTCAACTTTGACAGTGACGGCGCCGGGGTGCGGGCAGCCCAGCGGGCGATCGGCGAGGTGGAGCAATTGGCGTTGCAGGGCCAGCTGGAGCTTCGGGTGTTGCAGCTGCCCGCCGGCAAGGACCCCGATGAGTTCCTCAAGGCCCATGGCGCCGGGGAGTACCGGGCCCTGCTGGATAGCGCGCCCCTGTGGCTGGACTGGCAGATCGAGCAGGTGCTGGCGGGCCGGGATCTGGCCCGCTCCGACGAGTTCCAGCAGGCCGTCACCGCCCTGGTGGCCCTGCTGGGCAAGTTGCCGCAGAGCGCGGTGCGCAGCCGCTACCTGCAGCAGGTGGCCGAACGGCTCTCGGGGGGCCAGGCGCGGCTGGCCCAGAGCCTGGAGGACGACCTGCGCCAGCAGGTCAAGGGCCAACGCTGGCATGGCCGTTCGACCCGTTGGGAGCAGCCCGGCGCGGCGACGGTGCAGGAGCGGGCCGAGGCGGATCTGCTGCGCCTCTATCTGCACTGCCCGCGCGAACGGGCCGCGATCCGCCAGCAGCTGCGCCAGTGGGAGCAGGAGGATTTCGCCCTGCAGCCCCATCGCCGGCTCTGGGCGTCGATCGCCGAGCTGGAGGAGGACAACCTTGGTGCCGGCCGCCTGGAGGCGATCAGTCGCGGGCTGGATCCGGGCCACGATCTGGCCGATCTCGACCTGCCGCGCCTGTTGTTTGACCGTCTGCTTGTGGAGGGCGATGAGCTGCTGCCCCGGTTGACACCGTTGCTGCAGCCCACGGAGGTGCAGGTGCTGGGGCTGGCCCAGCCCCTGTTGCTGCTGCGCGGTGCGATCGCGATGCGGGCGCGGCTGGCGACCGAAAAACGCTGCCGCCACCTGCTGGATGCCTGGGGATCCCAGCGGTTGCGCAGCCTGGAGCACTGCCTGGCCGCCCTGCTGCAGCAGGAGCGCCTCGGCACGGACGGTGAACCGTTGCCGGATGACGATTCCGCCAACGCCGAGTCCGAGCGGCTGGCGCCGATCGCCGCCTGCCTGCCCTCCAGCCACCCGTCGTTGTCGATGGAGATGCGGATTGAAGCGCTGTTCAGCGAACTCAATGCCGACGCCCTGCGCTTCCAGGAGGCCTATTACAGCGAGCGGCGCTATCTGCAGGATCTCGATCAGCGCCGCTGCGCCGGCTATGACGAAATCGTCACCCCGGCGGCGGCCTGAGCCGGCTCGCCCCAGCGGCCGTCCCGCGCTGCGTGCGTGAAGCCACAGCTCGTAACCCAATCGCGCCGGCGCCGCTGGCCAGGCATGGCTGGGCCTAGCGTGAACAACTACAGGGAGTAAGCCCTTGGCCCCCTATCCGGATTATCCGATTCCGATCGACGAGGAGCAGCGCCTGCGCGATCTGGAGCGCCATGGCGTGATCGGCATGGCGACGGACGAGAATTTCGATCGCATCGTCGAGCTGGCCAGTTCGATCTTCCAGGTGCCGATGTCGCTGATCTCCCTGGTGGAAAAGGATCGCCAGTGGTTCCTGACCCGCAAGGGCCTCGATGCCACCGAGACCCCCCGCACCATGGCCTTCTGCGCCCATGCCATTGCCGCCGACGGCGTGCTGGTGGTCCCCGATGCCCTGGCGGATGAGCGCTTCTGCACCAATCCCCTGGTGACCAGTGAGCCCCACATCCGCTTCTACGCCGGGGCACCGCTGCGCAGCCCCGACGGCCACAACTTCGGCACCCTGTGCGTGATTGATCAGCAGCCGCGCCAGCCCAGCGACGAGCAGATCCACCAGCTGCAACTGCTCTCGGAGCTGGCGATGCGCGAGATCGAGCTGCGCCGCATCGCCACGCTGTGCCCGACCACCGGCCTGCCGACGCGCCACACCTTCCTGGCGATCGGCAACCGGGAGTTCGGGCGAGCCCGGCAGGAGGGGCAACCCCTGTCGCTGCTGTGCTTTGACATCGACAATCTGCGCCAGGTGAACAGCCGCTGGGGCCATCCCGCCGGCGACAAGCTCCTGGTGGATCTGGTCCAGCTCAGCCGCAATTTTCTGCGGGAGGTGGACTTTTGTGCCCGCCTCGGTGACGGTGAGTTTGCGCTGCTGCTGGTGGGCATGGGCCACGACCAGGCCATGGGCCTGGCGGACCAGCTGCGGCTGGCGGTGGCGGCGATCCCGGGGCCCTACAGCCACACGGACTTCCGGCTGCACATCAGCGGCGGCCTCACCAGCCTGGGGAGCGCCGACCACAGTTTCGCCGACCTGATGCAAAGGGCCGCCAAGGCCCTGGAACTGGCCAAGAGCAACGGCCGCAATCAGATCGCCAGCCTGTCCATTGGGGGGTGAACGGGGTCTGGGTTGGGGTTGCGACTACACAGAGACATCCATGAACGCTGCGAAGGTTTCCCCGATGGCGATGGACAGGGCACCGGCCCAGGACTTTTTCGAGGTGTACTGGCACGGCGAGGCGATCGGCGATGGCGGCGATCTGCAGGAGGCCCTGGCCTGTTACGCCCTGGTGGCGCCTGAAGACGGCGACTGGCAGGCGGCCTGCGCCGATCCCGAAGCCGAACCGCACATCGAACGCCACGCCAGTTTCGAGGCTTTTCTCGAGAACGAGGATGCGCTGGAGACGATCACGGTGAGCGCCGCGATGATCGAGGAGTCGTTGCCCGATTGATCCAGGTCCGATCGATCCCTTGACCACTAAACAACACCACAAAAAAGCCCCCTCGATGAGGGGGCTTTACTGCCAATGTTGGCCTGAAACTCAGGCTGCTGCCTTGCTGCCAGCGATGCGGCGACGCAGCTTTCGGCTCATGCCAAAGGCAGCACCGGCGCCAAAGATGGGCAGAGGGCCGGGCACACCGTAGGTGAGGGCATTGCCGTAAATGACGTTTGGCACATTCCCAACTTGATAGGTTGGGGGTGACGAGGGAGCTCCTGTGTAAATGGCAAGGCCGGCTGAAAGTGCACCTTTTCCTGTATAACCTGCGATTTTGCCGGTAATTTTCAAACCGGTTAAAGTCTGAACTCCAGCAGCGGCAAGATTTATCGGCGAGGTGTTAATCACCCCTGCATTGCCAAAGGTCCCAAATGTATTTGACGGTGTAAGGCTGATCGCAAGTGTATTAAATGCGCCAGTTGGCCCAAATTGCGTTCCACTTGCAAAATAATTGGTTGCACCTTGTGACGTTTGCGTACCTTTAAAAGCTGCTCCATTTGGTTGGCCTCCAATTGAAGTATCCCAAATTGCAATCGGAGTGAAATCATTGAAAGGCCCGCCGCCTGTAAATGTTCCAGTAACTTGGAGCTGCAGGTCACTGAGATTTACGGTTGGAAGGCCGTTGCCAGTATTTAAATTTGCAAACTGAAGGCTGAAAATATTGTTCAGATTAAAATCATTTGCGTTGGTTGGGCTGGCCAGGACATTTGAAAGATTGATCTCAAAGGTATCGCCGACATTGGCATTGCCAATAAACGGTGCTGCCGGAGGTGTGAACGTGGGTGGCAAGATCGATGAAGAATCAATTGCCTGTCCACTCACATTGGCCGCCTTCGCCGGTTGCGCCATGCCAACGGCCAATGCGGCCATCCCGGTGAGGCCGGTGACCCCCAGCAGGGCCACCGGCTTCTGGATGCGCTTCAAAGGATTAAGCACGGTTGTAAGGAACGTGTTGCTTTCCCGGGCACCTTACGTGCCTTGCAGCAGATCAGCAACGCGCGATAGTCGCCCTCGCTGCATTTTCGTTGGGATTATTTGGGGAACTGTCCACGCCCCCTCGCTCCTGTCGTTGGCGCCCGGTTCCTGGCCCACAGACGTTTTGATGGGTTGGCCTGCATCGGCAGCTGTGTGAAACTCTTGCCGCAGGCTTGTGTCCGCTTGCTTTTGATTCGCTGTGGACATCTGCGCTTTCAGGCTTTCTTCAGGTCACACGCCATCGGCCCATGAGCGCTTCATTTTCTGAGCAGGAACAGAGCCTTGAGCTCTCCCTGGTGCTGCAGTTCATCGGCTACGGCCTGTTCGGCCTGTTTGTCGCCTTCCTGCTCAAGCTGGTGCTGCCGGTGGCCTTGCTGCAGCCCGCCTGGCAGCTGCAGCTGGCCAATGCCCTGCGCACCACGGCGATTTTTCCGTTGCTGGGGGCGGTGCTGCTGCTGCTGGCCCAGCTGCTGCGCTCCCAGTGCCGCAGCCTGGCGGCCCAGGTGCTGTGGGTGCGGCGGCTGGCGTTTTTTGCCGCCCTCGGCTTTGTCTTGTTGATTCCCCTGCAGACCCATGCCGGCCTCAAGCTGCTCGGCGCCGGTAACAGCGGCGAACTGCGCGCCCTGCGGCAGGTCAAGGCCGTGGCCGAGGAGATCCGCGTCGCCAACAGTGAAGCGTCGATGAAGCTGGCGATCAGCCATCTGCCCGGCGCCCCCGCCGAGATCCAGGGCAGCTTCACCAAGCCGATCGACCAGGTGCGCTCGGTGGTGCTCGAGCAGCTCCAGCCCCAGATTCAACGGGCCGACAGCCGTCTGGCCGAGTTGCGCAAGCTGCGGCTGCAAGGCGGCCTGCTGGGCTGGATCACCGATGGCCTGGCGGCCCTGGCCCTGGCGGCCTGCTTCGCCGCCATCGGCCAGCTCCGCGAAGAAGGCTCCAGCCTGCTGCTGCACGTGCTGAATCTGCCGGGCCTGATCCGTTTCCATCTCGACGAACTCGGCAAGGGCCGGCGCTCCCGCGAGCCTGTGGATGCGGCCTGGGTTGAATCGCTCCATGCCGGCGATGTTGCCGATGGCGATAAGCCCGCCAAACCCAGCGATACCGATTGAGCGATCCTCCCTGCCTTCCGCTGGCCAGCAGCAACCGCCTCACCCCGACGTCGTTCCAGCGACGACCAAAGTGCGCTGCTGGTCCAATGCGCTGATCTAGGCCCATACCAGTGGCACATCGCTGATCCGGGTGGTGGCGGCCCGCGACAGCCGGGAGCGCCGCATCGCCCAGACCGGCTGCAGGCCGCAGGCCGCCCACTGCACCGTGCCGCTGCCATAGCGGCGGTTGAGGCCATCCACGGCGGCCATCAGCGCTTCACGGCGCCGTTGCTGCTGGGGCTCCAGCGGTGCCAGCAGGTGGTGCTGCAACAGGGCCTCCGGCTGCAGTTGCTGCAGCAGCACCCCCGCCTTCTGCAGCGGCTTGTGGCGCCGATACAGGCTGTCCGTCAGTGGGAGGGCGGCGGCCAGCAGCACGGTGGTGTCGTTGCTGGGCAGCAGCAACACCGCGGTGGCGGCATTGCTGTAGAAGCTGCTGCCATCGAAGGGGCTGCTGCGCACGAACACGGTGATCGCCCCGGCCCGCTGCCCTTGGCGCCGCAGTTTTTCGGCGGCCCGGCTCAGGTAGGTGGCGATCGCCTGGCGCAGCTCTTCGCGGCTGCTGACCGGCCGGCTGAAGCTGCGGCTGACGCAGGTTTCCTGTTTGGCCGGCGGCAGGCTCTGCAGCGGCAGGCAGGCCTGACCCTGCAGCTCCTGTTGCAGCCGCAGCCCCACCACGCCGCAGCGGCGCCGCAGTTCCCCCGCCGGCATGTCCCGCAGGGCCCGGGCGTCGGCGATGCCCCGCAACCGGCACCAGCGCGACAGCTGGCGGCCGATGCCCCAGATGTCTTCGACGGCGACGCTCTCCAGCCAGGGATCCGGGTCGTCGACGGCCCCCAGGTCGAAGACGCCGTCCTGGAGCGGATCGCGCTTGGCGACGCGGTTGGCCAGCTTGGCCAGCACCTTGGTGGGGGCGATGCCCACGGCCACCGGCAGCCCCAGATCGCGGCGCACCTGCTGGCGCAGCCGTTGCCCCCAGGCCCGCAGATCGCCGCTCTGGCCGTTGCCGGCCGCCGGCCGGTGCAGCAAGCCGAAGGCCTCATCGATCGAATAGATCTCCAGCTCCTCCACCCAGGCCTCCAGGCTGGCCATCAGCCGCTGGCTCATGTCGGCATAGAGGCCGTAGTTGGAGCTGCGCACGATCACGCCGTGGCGCTGCAGCTCGGCGCGCACCTTGAAATAGGGGCTGCCCATGGGGATGCCCAGGGCCCGGGCCTCGGCGCTGCGGGAGACGATGCAGCCGTCGTTGTTGGAGAGCACCACCAGCGGCCGGCCGATCACGGAGGGATCGAGCACCGCCTCGCAGGAGGCGTAGAAGTTGTTGCCGTCGATCAGCACGGTGGCGCGGGCCATGGGGATCAGAGCGCGCGGATGACATGGACGGCCACGCCCCAGAGCTGCACGTCAACGCCGCCCGCGAAGCCCATGCTGCCCGTCAAGGCAGGCCCATCGGCGGCGTCAGGCCGATCCGTGCTGCCGTCGCCGCTGTCCGGCCGGGCCTCCAGGGGGATCGGTGGATAGTCGGGATGGGCGGCCTCCAGCCAGCGGCGGCCGGGGCCCTGGCAGAGCCGCTTGAGCGTGAACTGGTCGCCGAAGCGCGCCACCACGATCGCTCCGGCCCGGGCCTGATGGGCGCGCTCCACCACCAGCAGATCGCCGTGCCGGATGCCGGCGCCCTGCATCGAGTCGCCGGCCACCCGCACCAACAGGCTCTGTGCCGGATCGCGGATCAGCAGTCGGGCCAGGTCGATTCCCCGACGCTCCCCAGGCACCCCGGAAGCCTCCGCTGGCGAGGCGTCCCGAGCGGGCTCCGGGACGGGGATCGGCGGCTCCAACAGCGGCTCCAACGGTGGCTCCACAGGCAACGACAAGGCAGGCGAAACAAGGGGACACCGGCCCACTCGCACCCGGCGCCGCGCCCCACACCACAGTAGTTCGCCTGTACTGGTTCCGGGTGGCGGGCGCTCCGGGTCCGGGTACGGGGCCCCGTGTCCGGGTGACCCTGTTCACGTCGCCAGTGTTCCCGGCCCTCTGGGCGGCGGCAGCGACCGCTGCCGGGAGGGTGGGGCGGCACACTGGGAGCGTTGGGCTCTGCAGCCGTGGCGCAATCCTCTCTGGCGGCCTTCGGGTCGAGCTTCACGGCCATCACCCTGGCGGAGCTGGGCGACAAGACCTTTTTCATGGCCCTGATCCTGGCGGCCCGCCATCGGGCCCGCTGGGTGTTCATCGGCGCCTTCGGCGCCCTGGCGGCCGTCACCCTGATCTCCCTGGGCCTGGGCTACGGCCTGCGGGAGCTGCTGCCCGCCGCCCTGGTGCCCTGGCTGGCGGCGGTGCTGTTCCTGGCCTTCGGAGTCAAGTTGTTGATCGATGCCCAGGCCATGGGCAGCGGCGCGGCGGCCCACGAAGCCGAAGAGGCCGAGGAGGCGGTGAATGAGGCCGAAAAGCAGCAGGCGATCACCACGCCCTGGGCGGTGATCTGGGAGGCCTTTACCCTGGTGTTCATCGCCGAACTGGGCGATCGCACCCAGTTCACCACCATCTTCCTGGCCACGGCACCGGGCTTCGGCTTCGGCGCCCTGCTGGCCGGCACCCTGGCCGGTCACGCCCTGGTCACCTGGCTGGCGGTGGGGGCCGGCCGCTGGATCGGCGGCCGCATCAGCGAGCGCCTGCTCTATCGCCTCAGTGGCGGCCTGTTCCTGGTGTTCGGCGCAGTGGCCCTGCACCAAGCCCTCTCCTGAATCCTTCTTCCAATGGGCAACCGACACGACCACGTCCACGTCCACCCGGCGGTGCAGATCCAGCGCCAACCCCATCCGCGCCAGCACCAGCACCGGCCCGGATCGGCCGGGGCCTTCCGCTGGAGCATCATTCTCAACAGTGCCCTCTCGGGGCTGCAGCTGGCCATCGGTCTGGCCTTCGGCTCCCTGGCCCTGATCGGCGATGCGGTCCACAATCTCGGCGACGTGGCCGGGTTGCTGTTCGGCTGGGGGGCCGAACGGCTCAGTGCCCGCCCCCCCTCGCCGCGGTTCACCTATGGCTACGGCCGCAGCACCCAGCTGGCCTCGCTGATCAACGCGGTGCTGATCCTGATGGCCTCGGCGGTGGTGATCGTCGAGGGATTGCAGCGGCTGGTGGAACCGGTGGCGGTGGTGGGGGTGCCGGTGGCGGTGGCGGCAGCCGTCGGCATCGCCGTCAATCTGGGCTCGGCCCGCCTGTTCGGCGGCGACCACAACCACGATCTCAACCGCCGAGCCGCCGTGGTGCACCTGCTGACGGATGCGGCGGTGTCGGCGGCGGTGCTGGTCAGCGCCCTGCTGGTCCATCTCACCGGCTGGAACTGGCTCGATGCCGCCACGGCGATCGGTGTGGGGTTAGCGGTCGCCTGGAGCGGCTGGCAGTTGCTGCGCGAGGCCCTGGTCATCGCCCTCGATGCCGTGCCCGCCGACATCGATCTGCAGGAGGTGGATGGCATGTTGCGCAGCCTGAGCGGGGTGCTGGATGTGCACCACCTTCACGTCTGGGGCATGAGCACCTCCCAGAACGCCATGACGGCTCACATCAAGCGCCAGCCCGGCAGCATCGACGACATGGACCTGCTGCACGAGGCCAAAGAGAAGTTGGCTCAGCTCGGCATCGCCCACAGCACGATCCAACTGGAGCCGCCCGAAGGGGATTGAGACCCCAGGAGCGGCGCAACAGCTTCGGGGCCGGCCGCCGATCAGATCTCCTCGTCGCCTTCGAGCAGCAGTTGCTGAAAGGCGATGTAGAGAGACTCCTCCTCGGCGGAGCGGGGGCGCAGGAGATTGGTCTGACGGGTGCGGCCGCCGGCGTTGGGCCCGGCGCGCTTCGGGGTCGCGCCTGGAGCTGAAGGGCGGCCTGGGGAGGCCTTGGTGCCGGCTGGGGTGACCTGCACCGCTTGTCGGGCCTGGCGGCGTCGACTCTCCTCCAGGTCCCGCAACCGCTCCATCAGATGGGGCGGCACGCTGCCGTCGGCGCTAGCGGCCATCAGCTCGCGGAACAGCTGCTCCGGATCCCGTTCGATCTCGACCGCATGGCGCGGAGCATCGGCCCGGGTCTGGGGCCGGACCGGCTCAGGCACGGGCAGGGGCTTGGGCAGCTGGCGGCCCAGGGCCTCCAGGCGCTCCCGGCTGCGGGCATCGAAGCTCATGGCACCAGCTCCTGTGGAGACTCAACCGCAGCCCAGTGTGTCGCGGGTGGCGCGGCCGCTGCTGGGGTTGGTGCCACTGGCGATCGCGCACAGGGCCTTGAGGGCATCACCGCGCAGGGGAACGTTGGTGAAATCGGCCCCTTCAATCAGCACGTTGCTGAACTTGGTGTTGAAGGCGAAGGCGTCATCGAGCCGGGCGTTGCGCAGGTCGGTGCCGTCAAACACAGCCGAATCCAACGTGGCGTCGCGCAGATCGGCGCCGGCCATGTCCGCATCCTGGAGCTTGGCGCCGAACAGGCTGGCGTTGCGCAGATCGGCCCCATGGAAGTCGGCATCGCGCAGGTTGGTCAGGTTGAAGGTCACCCCCTGCAGGTCGGCGCCGCGGAAGTCAGCACCGATCAGCACCTGTTTGGCGTAGTCCATCGCCGCCAGCGCCGGCTGGATGGGGCCCAGCACCAGCCCCGTCGCCAGCAGCAGCGCCACCAACGCGCGCTGCCAAAGGGCTGGCCGCAGCAACCCGTCGGCGATCCGGCCGAAGATCCCAGCGGCGGCGTCCGAGGGCAGACGGGAGCTCAGTCGGGCAGGCGCCATGGCAACGGGGGGCAGTGAACCTGACCCTAGGCAGGCCAGGGACAGTCCCTGGTGCCGCCCAGATGGGGGGCGCGAGGCCGATCGACCTGGGGGGCCAATCCAGGGCGACCCGTTCAGCTGCTTGGCCAGGCTGGGGGGTCGCAGCCTGGGAATCCTGAAACAGCAGATCAAGGTCCCAGGGGGGCGGCCATGGGATCAGAGATCAGGACAGTGCCGGCCGGGGTGAGGCCGTGAGCGGTGGCAGAGCTTGAACCGCCGCCGCCGATGAAGCGCACCCGTGCGCAGCGCCAGGGAGCCTGGGCCGAGCAGCGGGCGTTGCGGTTGCTGCTGGCCAGCGGCTGGCAGCTGCTGGATCGGAACTGGCGCTGCCGCTGGGGGGAAATTGACCTGGTGATGGCCAAGCCCGGCCGGCTGCTGCTGGTGGAGGTCAAGGCCCGTCAGCAGCTGGGCGCCGATGGCGGCGGGCGCGGAGCCCTGGGTTGGCGCAAGCGCCAGCGGCTGGAGCGGGCCTGGGACTGCTGGCTGGCGGCCCATCCCGGTTGGAGCCGGGCGCCGGTGGAGCAGGTGGCCGCCCTGGTGCCCCTGCCCCCGGCCCGCGAGCCGGTGCTGTGGATCCGGATCAGCAGCTGAGGGATCCGGCCGTCGTGTGCCGGCGCGCCGAGCTGTCGTTCAGCTGCCGCTGGGAGCGGACCGGGAGCCGGACTGGGGCACGCCCGGGGCTGGTTGGCTCGCCGGCGTGGAGGCCGGAGTCGCCGCTGGAGCCGCTTCGGGGCTGGCACGAACCGGCGCTGGCTCGCTGTACCAGACGGTGCAGCGGTAGCGGATGTTGTCGAGCCCGACCTCGATGTCCTGGCACTTGGTCCGGGTGATCGTGGCGTTTTTGGGGACCTGGGACATGGCCTCCTGGCGCGCCCCCGCTCGGTCCATCACCGAATCGGCGGTGACACTGCCGGCCAGGGCCGGAGCTGCCGCCAGGCTGAGTTCCATCAGGGCCAGGCCCGCCAGGGCCGCCGCGACCCTCGCCCCGCGTGGCCCCAGAGAAGCCAGGGCCGAAGGGCGCAGCTTCGGGGCACAGCGGTGGTGGCCGGGGGTCGTCATGGCAGAAGCCATCGCTGGCGGGTGTCGATGACCCGGTTTAGCCAAGCCCCACCCCACCTGGGAGCAATCTGGGAGGACCTGAGGCCTAACAGATGACCTTCGGCGCCCACCGCGCCCGCAAGCGCTTCGGCCAGCACTGGCTGGTGGATGGGGCGGTGCTGGATCGCATCGTCGCAGCCGCCGAAATCGCCCCAGGCGATCGGGTCCTGGAGGTGGGACCCGGCCGCGGGGCGTTGACCGAACGGCTGCTGGCCACACCGTTGGCGGCTCTGCTGGCGATAGAACTGGATCGTGACCTGGTGGCGGGTCTGCGCCAGCGCTTTGGCCAGGAGCCGCGCTTCCAGCTGCTGGAGGGGGATGCCCTGAAGCTGCCCCTGGCGCCGCCCGAAGGACCGGCCCTCCAGAAAGTGGTGGCCAACATTCCGTACAACATCACAGGCCCGCTGCTGGAGCGACTGGTCGGTCGCCTGGATCGGCCGGTACTGCCGCCCTATCAACGTCTGGTGCTGTTGGTGCAGCAGGAGGTGGGTGAGCGGATCCGGGCGGCCCCCGGCAGCAGCGCCTATTCGGCCCTGAGCGTGCGCCTGCAGCTGCTGGCGCGCTGCAGCGCGATCTGCCCGGTGCCGCCGCGCTGCTTCGCGCCACCGCCCAAGGTGATGTCGGAGGTGATCCTGCTGGAGCCCCTGCCTGCCGAGCAGTTGCTGCCGCCGCCGACCGCCCGTCAGCTGGAGATGCTGTTGCGCCGTTGCTTCGCGGCGCGCCGCAAGATGCTGCGCAACAGCCTGGCCGGCCTGGCGCCGGAGCCCCAGCTGCTCGAGTTGGCCGCCGCCGCCGGCGTGGAGCTCAGCCAGCGGCCCCAGGAGCTGGCGCCCCCGGCCTGGGTGCTGTTGGCGCGGGGCTTCCAGCAGCTCGGCCCGGGGCCTGCCGAGCCGCCAGAGGAGCCGTCGCCGGCCAGCGTTCCCCTTCAATAACCGCACTCTGAAGCCCGGCCAGGGTCCATCCCGGCTGGCCTCAGGTCCGTCGCCGCGCCCGGTTGGGCCTGTCGCCCCCGGCCTTTCCGTCTTGTTTCTGCCAGCCAGTCCATGACCCTCACCGCCTTCGCTCCCGCCAAGATCAACCTGCACCTTGAGGTGCTGGGCCTGCGGCCCGACGGCTATCACGAGCTGGCGATGGTGATGCAGAGCCTGGATCTGGTTGACACGCTGCGGATGTCGCCGACCGCCGATGCCCAGATCACCCTGGGTTGTGATCGGCCCGGGTTGCCCACTGATGGCGACAACCTGATCGTCAAGGCCGCCCAGTTGCTGCGCGCCCGCGCCGGCCTGCCGGAGCTGGGGGCGGCGATCGAGCTGGAGAAGCGCATCCCCATCGGCGCCGGCCTGGCGGGCGGCTCCAGCGATGGCGCCGCCGCCCTGCTGGGTCTTAACCAGCTCTGGGGCCTGGGCTTCAGCCAGGAGCAACTGCTGGACTTTGCCTCCGAGCTGGGCTCGGACATGCCCTACTGCCTGGAGGGGGGCACCCGCCTCTGTTTCGGACGGGGAGAGCGGCTGGAAGCGCTGCCGTCCGGGCGGGGGCCCACCTGGGCGGTGCTGCTGATCAAGCATCCGGACGTCAGCGTCTCCACGCCCTGGGCCTATGGGCGCTGCCGCCAGATGCGCGGTGACTTCTACCTCAGCAGTGAGGCCGACTTTGAGGAGCGGCGCCTGAGCCTGCGCCAGGGAGCCCTGGCTCTTGCCCTGGGCGGGGAGGGAGCCTGGCCGCCCCTTCGCAACGATCTGCAGGCGGTGGTCGCCCCCGAAGTGGAGAGCGTGGCCCTGGGGCTGCAGTTGCTCCGCGGAGCCGGGGACCCCCTGGCCGTGGCGATGAGCGGCTCGGGTCCGAGCCTGTTTGCGCTCCACCGCGACCTGGAGGCGGCCCGTGCCGCCGAACGGCAGCTCGGGCCCGAGCTGGAGGCCGCGGGATTCGAGCGCTGGTGCTGCGCCTTCCGCCCCACGGGTGTCACCCTGGAGTCGGCCGCCATCCCAGCCTGAGAGCCCATGCCTTCCGATCCCCCCCCGGTCCAGGCCGGCGCTCTGGAGCCGCTTGAGCCGGCAGCGCTGACATCCGAGGCGGGGGCGTTGGCAACAGAGCTTCCGGCCGATGGCTTGGATGCCACGACCGCCATCGCAGCGGCTGCGGACCCCGGATCCACCAGCCTCGGGAAAGAAGACTCAGCGGCTGATGACGCCGCTCGAGCAGAGACCGCGAACCCGGGGCCGCCCCGCAAGGGGCCGCTGAGCTTTCTCTCCGGCGCCCTCACCAGCGGTCTGCTGGCCTGGCTCTGCCTGGGGGTGAGTGGCCGGGTGGTCGGCTACTACGCCGAGCACCCTCCCCACTACCAGGCCCAGTTTGCCCAGAGCATTGCCACGGCCATGAAGACCCTGATCGTCGGCATGTGCTTTTTGGCCACGTTCAGCTTCGCCTTCATCGGCATCGGTCTGCTGCTCACCTTCCTGCGCAGCCTGCGGCCTGCCGTCGGCGGCAAGCCTTCCTAGGCTGGCGCCTGCAACGGCCGATTCACGCCCAGCCCCCATGACCCCCCACGATCTCGGCCTGTTGGTGACGTTGCTGCTGCCGGGCATGTTGCTGTCGGTGCTGTTGCTGAGCACCTTTGCCGCCGGCGGCTGATCGGGCCCCACGGGTTTGGCGGCTGCGCGGATGGTCCGACAGCTGTCTGAGATAAGTTGAGCCCGCTCCGCTCCCAACGGTGCGCCAGCTCCCGAGCCTTTCTGCCGTGGCCGAAACCCTTCTGTTCAACGCCCTGCGCGAGGCCATCGATGAAGAGATGGCCCGGGATCCCCACGTGTGTGTGATGGGAGAGGACGTCGGCGAGTACGGCGGCTCCTACAAGGTCACCAAGGATCTGCACGCGAAATACGGCGAGCTGCGGGTGCTTGACACGCCGATCGCTGAAAACAGTTTCACCGGCATGGCCGTCGGTGCCGCCATGACCGGTCTGCGGCCGATCGTGGAGGGCATGAACATGGGCTTCCTGTTGCTGGCCTTCAACCAGATCTCCAACAACATGGGCATGCTCCGCTACACCAGCGGCGGCAACTTCACCATCCCCGCCGTGGTGCGGGGGCCCGGCGGCGTCGGCCGCCAGCTCGGCGCCGAACACAGCCAGCGGCTGGAGGCCTACTTCCATGCCGTTCCCGGCATCAAGATCGTGGCGGTCAGCACCCCCACCAATGCCAAGGGGCTGATGAAGGCGGCGATCCGCGACAACAATCCGGTGCTGTTCTTTGAGCACGTCCTGCTCTACAACCTCTCCGAGGACATCCCCGAGGGGGATTACATCTGCGCCCTCGATCAGGCCGAGGTTGTGCGCCAGGGCAGCGACGTCACGATCCTCACCTATTCGCGCATGCGCCACCACTGCCTTAAGGCGGTGGAGCAACTGGAGGCCGAAGGTGTCGATGTGGAGCTGATCGATCTGGTCAGCCTCAAGCCCTTCGACATGGCGACCATTGCCGCCTCGATCCGCAAGACCCACAAGGTGCTGGTGGTGGAGGAATGCATGAAGACCGGCGGCATCGGTGCCGAGCTGCTGGCCCTGATTACCGAGCAGTGCTTCGACGACCTCGATGCCCGGCCGGTGCGCCTGTCCTCCCAGGACATCCCCACCCCCTACAACGGCAAACTTGAGAATCTGACGATCATCCAGCCCCATCAGATCATCGAGGCTGCCCGTCTGCTCAAGAGCGGACGGATCTGAGATGGCACGCCAACAGGGCTGGATCGCCTTCATCCTGGCGCTCGCCATCGCCAGCGGAGCCTTGCTGGCCACCTACGGCCTGCAGTTGGGCCTCGACCTGCGCGGCGGCAGTCAGCTGACGCTTCAGGTGATGCCGGCCGGCGCCATCACCAAGGTGGAAACCGAGCAGCTGGAAGCCGTCAAGGACGTGCTGGAGCGGCGCATCAATGGCCTGGGCGTGGCCGAATCCACCCTCCAGACCGTGGGCTCCGACCAACTGGTGCTGCAGCTGCCGGGTGAGCAGAACCCCGGCCGGGCCGCCAAGGTGCTCGGCAGCACCGCCCTGCTGGAGTTCAAGGCTCAGCGGCCTGGCACCGAGCGGGAGATGCAGGGGCTGCTGAAGCTCAAGCGTCAGGCCGAGGCCGTCCTCGCCTCCAAGCGGCCCCAGCCGACCACCACCGACAGCGGCCTGCCGGCGCCGCCGCCCAAACCGAAACTGGCCCCGGAGGATCTGGCCCAATCCCTCACCTCCCTCGGTCTGAAGGTGCCGGAGGGCAGCAGCGAATCCGACCAGATCGAGCTGCTGCTGGCGGAAGTCAATCGCCGCATCGTCAGTCTTTATGGGCCCACCTTGCTCACGGGTAAGGACCTCACCAGTGCCGGTCGCCAGCAGAAAGCCACCGGCAACACCTGGGATGTGACCCTGGGCTTCAACCGTGAGGGCGGGGAGAAGTTCGCCTCCCTCACCCAGTCGATCGCCGGCACCGGTCGCCTGCTCGGCATCGTTCTCGACGGCCGCTCGATCAGTGAGGCCACCGTCGGTGATGAGTTCAAGGCGGCTGGCATCGCCGGTGGGGCCGCCAGCATCACCGGCAACTTCACCGCCGATGAGGCCCGGGATCTGGAGGTCCAGTTGCGCGGCGGCTCCCTGCCGCTGCCGGTGAAGATCGTCGAGGTGCGCACCATCGGTCCGTCACTCGGCGCGGAGAACATCCGCACCAGCATGCTGGCCGCCCTGTCCGGCCTGGCCCTGGTCGGGGTCTTCATGGTGCTGGTCTACCGACTGCCGGGGGTGGTTTCGGTGCTGGCCCTCAGCCTCTATGCCCTCTACAACCTGGCCATCTACGCCCTGATTCCGGTCACTCTCACCCTGCCCGGTATCGCCGGTTTCATCCTTTCGGTCGGCATGGCGGTCGATGCCAACGTGCTGATCTTCGAGCGGGTGAAGGAGGAGCTGCGTTCGGGCAACACCCTGATCCGCTCGATCGACACCGGCTTTGCCCGGGCCTTCTCCTCCATCTTTGACGGTCACATCACCGGACTGATCAGCTGCGCCGCCCTGTTTTTCCTCGGCACCGGCCTGGTCAAGGGCTTCGCTGTGACCCTGGCGATCGGCCTGTTGCTCAGCCTGTTCACGGCCCTCACCTGCACCCGCAATCTGATGCGGCTGCTGATGAGCTACCCGGCCCTGCGCCGTCCCACCTATTTCGTGCCCGCTGCCCAGTTGCCCGCACCGGTGTCCTGAGCCCGCTCCTGCCTGCCCCTGATGGTTTCCTCTCCAGCCCCCCTTCCCCAGTCCAGCGCCGCTCCGATCGCCCTGCGCTACATGCGCATCAGCCGGCATCGGCGGTTGGCCTGGATCGCTTCGGCCATCGGCTGCGGGCTCAGCGTGCTGGGCCTGGTGCTCTGCTGGCTCAATCCCGCCATTGCCTCACCGTTGAAGCCCGGGCTCGATTTCACCGGCGGCACCCAGATCCAGCTGGAGCGCAACTGCCAGGCCGGCTGCAGCGACCTGAGTGTCACGGACCTGCAAAGGCGGTTGGCCGGCCTCTCCCTGCCCGCTGAACCCGGTGAGGTCAGTCCCAATCTCGGCAATGTCTCGGTGCAGGTCCTTGATGGCGGCCGCTCCCTGTTGCTGCGGCTTCCGGCCCTGAGCGCCGATCAGAGCAGTGCCTTGATCAGCGGCATCGCTCCGGTTACAGGTGCGCTCAAGACCAGCGGCACCTCAATCAACACGATCGGCCCCACCCTGGGTTCACGCCTGTTGCGCGGCAGCATCATCTCGTTGCTGGTCAGTTTCGCCGCCATCGCTGTTTACATCAGTTTCATGTACAACGGCGTCTTTGCCTTTCTGGCCCTGCTCTGCCTGGCCCATGACGTGTTGATTACCTGTGGGGTCTTTGCCTGGCTGGGCCTGTTGCAGGGGGTCGAGGTCGATTCGCTGTTCGCCGTGTCGCTGATCACGGTGGCCGGTTATTCCGTCACTGATACGGTGGTGATCTATGACCGCATCCGTGAGCAACGCAAATTGCTCGCCGACCTGCCCCTGATTGACCAGGTGGATGTGGCGGTTGATGCCACCCTCACCCGGTCTCTCTACACCTCACTCACTACATTGTTGCCCCTGTTCGGCCTGTTGCTGTTTGGCGGCAGCAGCCTGTTCTGGTTCGCAGTGGCCCTGATTGTCGGCATTGCCGTCGGCAGTTGGTCGAGCATCGGTCTGGCGCCGACCTTGCTGCCCGTGCTCTCGCGCCGATGACCTCCCGATCCGAACCTGAGCTCCGTCCTGCGCCCCTGCTGCCCCTGCTGCTTCTGGTCTTGGCCCTAGGGGATCTGAGCACCGAACTGCGGCTGCTGTTCGATCACTTCACCGTCACCACCCTGCTGGAAGCCATCCGCAATCACCCCCTGGCTCTGGTGGTTCTGGTGGCCCAACCCTCACTGTGGCGACGCTACGGACGGGGCCGGCGTCAGCCGAATGGCGTCAGTGCCCATCCCAGCGATCCATGATGTCGCGCACCAGGACTTCTTCGCAGAGCACCTGGAGAACCACCACTAACGGCAAGGCCAGCAAGAGTCCCGGCAGTCCCAGCAGTGCCCCCAGGCACAACTGGGCCATCAGGGCCACTGTGGGCAGCAGGTTGACCGTGCGCTTGAGCAACACCGGCGTCAGCAGAAAGGCCTCCGCGTTCTGAAGCACCAGGCGCAGCACCAGCACCTGCAGCACCTTGGCCGGTGACACCAGCAGGGACACCGCCAACGGCAACAGGGTGGCGGCGGTGGGTCCGATCGTCGGCACGAAGGTGAGCAGACCGCAGACGAGGGCACTAAGCAGGGCCAGGGGGACCCGCAGCAGGGCCAGGCCGGCCCAGGTGGTGAGGAACACCACAACACAGGACAGGGTCATGCCGGCCAGCCAGCCCCCCAGGGCCTGGCGACATTCAGCCAACAGGGTGCCCATCCGGGCGCGGTAAAACGACGGTGTGGCGGCCACCAGCAGCCGTTGATGGCTGCGGGGATCGAGGGCCATCAGGATGGCCAGCAGTGCCATCAGCAGAAGCTGGACGGTGATGTTGGCCGCGCCTCCCGCCACACCGAGCACCTGGGCACCGAGGGGCTGAAGCCGCTCCCAGTAGGTGCCGGAAATCAGTTGACGTTCCAGATCGTGCAGCCAGGGCACATCGGCGGCCAGGGCCGCCAGACGGCGGCTGAGGTCGGGAATCAACTGGATCAGCTGCTGGACCTGCTGAATCAGCTCCGGCAGCAACAGGTTGGCGATCTCCCAGCCCAATAGCGTCAACACCACCAGCACGATCGCCAGGGCCGCCGGTCGGTTGAGGGGCAGGATCCGCCGCAACAGGCTGATCGGCACGTCCAGGGCCACGGCCAACACCACCGCTCCGAACAGCACCAGCAACACCCAGCGCAGCTCCCAGACCAGCAGGGAGAGCACCACCAGAGCCAGGGCTCCCAGCAGGGTTCGGGCCTTCATCGGCTCCACCGCTGTTGTTTCCACGGATCGAGGATGTCCCGGATCAGCAGTTCCCGCACCAACACCTGCAGGCAGACCGCCAGGGGCAGGGCCAGCAGCAGGCCCAGGGGCCCGAAGACGACGGTGAACAGCAACTGGGCCATCAGGGTGAAGCCCGGCAGCAACTGGAGCTGGTGATGCATCACCGATGGGGTGATCAGATAGCTCTCAAGGTTCTGTACGACCACATAGAGCACCAGCACCGCCAGCGCCTTCCAGGGTTCCTCCAGCAGGGCCACCGACACCGGGAACAGGGTGCTGAGGGTTGGCCCGACGTTGGGAATCACATTAAGCAGACCGGCCAGCACCGCGTTGGCGGCCACCAGCTTCACCCCCAGCAGCGACAGCCCGATGGCGGCCAGGCTGCCCACACAGAGTGAGCTGATCAGCACCCCCACCATCCAGGCGCTGAGGGCATCTCCGCATTGGAGCAATACCTGACGCAGCCGCCGTCGCTGGAACGAGGGAACCAGCAGCAGCAGCACCTCCCGATAGGCCTCGGGTTGGGCGGCGATCATCAGGGCGACGGCGACCACAAACAGGGTCTGGAGCAGGGCGGTGCCGATGTTGCCGGCGAAGCCCAGCACCTTGAGCAAGCCCTCCCCCAGGCCCGAGGGCAGACCAGTGCCGGATTCCGTCGCCGACCCGAAACCGCCAGCCAGCCAGTTCGGACTGCTGCCGGTAGAGCCGTAGATCATGCTCGAAACCCGCTCCAGGCCCTGCTGCAGCAAGGACAGCAACAGGCTGGCCGCCCTGGGCAGCTTTTCAATCAGCTGGCTGAACTGCTCGATGAACGGTGGCACGATCACGGCGTCCGCGACGGCCACCACCAGCACCAGGCTCAGGAGGCTCAGCAGCAGGGCCCAGCCCCTGACGAGCCCCAGCCGCCGGCGCACCGCCCCCACCAGGGTGCAGAGGGCCATGGCCAGCACCACTGCCGCGAAAATCAGCAGCACCTCATGCCGCAGACTCCACAGCAGCAGCAGGGCTGCCGCCAGGGCGATCAGTCCCAGCCACTGGCCGAATTTCAAGCGTCCGCTTCTCCGCTCTCGGCCGGAGCCTCGTCCTCCTCCTTGCCGGCGAAGCCCAGTTCATGGCTGTCGGCGTAGCTCTGGGCAAAGCGCATGAAGCGCTCGAAATCGGCGGTGGTCTTCCAGGTGTAGGTCGCCTCCAGGGCAAACGGCTTGCCGTTGACGAAGCGGGCCTTGACCTCGCGGGTCACCAGCTCACCCTCTTCATCCACCAGGAACATGCCGGTGATGTCACCCATGGTTTCCGGCGCCAGTGCCACCGGTTCTTCGAACACAAACAGGGCCTGGCCGGTGCGGCCGTCCCGGGAGCGGGTCAGGCGGATGTCGGGCACGACCGGTTCGTCCACGCCCCGAAAGAACTGAATGGCGGCGGCCATGACCCTTGGCGAAAACGGGATCCTAGGCAGGGCTCCGACCGATGACCCAGCGGGCGACCTCTCCCGTGATTGTGACCTGCCTGACATAGTGGGCCCCAGCCGACGGCTCCGGCCGCATGTCACTTCGGCAGACCGTTCTCCATGCTCTCCGGTCCCCCGGTCACCAGCACCGCCCGCGCCGATCAGCTGCTCGAACGCTTTCTCTCCGGCTCGCAGCGCCAGCGTCGCAGCTTGGTGGGACAACTCGAGCAGCGACGCGATGCGTTGCTGCCCCTGATCCCCGACCAGCTCGATCGTCTTGATGCCACCGGCGATGACTGGGCCGCCGGGCTGCTCGTCCAGCTCTATCTGGCTGGCGCCACGGCGGACGAGTCCCAGACCTTTCTGGCCCGCCATCCCGCTGGCTGGCTGGCGGTCGGCAGCGCCGCCGGACTCGACTACGCGCCGCTGCAGCACCATCTGATGCGGCTGGAGTGGGAGCAGGCCGACCGGCTCACCAGTGCCCTGTTGCGCCAGCTGGCCGGAACGGGCGCCGAACAGCGCGGTTATGTCTTCTACAGCGAAGTGGCGACGATCCCTTCGGTGGATCTGGAGTCCCTGGATCGGCTCTGGCTCTGCTACTCCCGGGGGCGTTTCGGTTTTTCGGTGCAGGGCCGGCTGCTGCAGGCCTGCGGCGGCCAGTGGGAGCAACTCTGGCCCCGGCTGGGCTGGAAACAGGACGGCCGCTGGACCCGCTACCCCGGCTCCTTTACGTGGTCCCTGGAGGCGCCGGAGGGCCACATGCCCCTGGTGAATCAGTTGCGTGGTGTCCGCCTGATGGATGCCCTGCTCCAGCATCCGGCGTTGCTGCAGCGCACCAATGCGTCCCTGGGACGTTCATCGGGCTAGGGTCGAACCGGATCCCGCAGATGTCTGCAGGCGAACCCCCATATGCCATTGCGCTGGGCCGATTTCATCACGCCATCGACGCTGCAGCTGGCGCCGTTGCTCGAGATCCTGCTGGAGCCTGTTGAATGTGCGACGCGGCTGGCCCAGTTGCAGCTCGGTCTGCAGGAGGCCCTGGTCAATGCGGTGCGCCATGGCAATGGCTGTGATCCCGGTAAGTGTCTGCGGGTCAGGCTGATCGTGACCCCCCGCTGGCTGGTCTGGCAGATCCAGGACGAGGGACCCGGGATGCCCCTGCCGGCCCGCCGCCATGAGCTGCCGGAAGCGTTGGATGCCCTCAGCGGCCGGGGTCTGTTTCTGATCCACCACTGTTTTGACGACGTGCGCTGGAGTGCCCGCGGCAATCGCCTGCAGCTGGCCGCCCGTCGCCCGGAGCGCCATCCACCCCTGTTCAGTGGCCGTGGCTGGGGCAGCCAGGGTCGCTGACTTCGGCCTTCAGCCAACCGATGGCGTGTTCCAGCAGGGCGATGGCTTCGCCGCGGGCCGGGGTGAGGTTCCGTTCGGCCGGTTGGTCGGCTGCCAGCAGCTGGACCAGGGCGGCAGCGATCTGTTCGCTGGCCCTGCGGCAGCGCTGGGCCTTCAGCGCATGCCAGTCCCTGTCGTTGATCACCAGGCAGCGCTGCAGCCCCTGGGCCAGCTCCAGGGCCCCTTCGGGCCATTGCTGGCGCTGGGGGCTTCGGCTGGACTCAGGCTGGATCCCTGGGGTGACCACTGGACGAGGACGGGGGCTGGCCTCCATCCTGGCGCCCAGGGGTGGGCTGTCTGGGCTCCCCTGCTGAGGCCCTCGTCATGATCCGTCCGTCCTCCCGGCGCTCCCATCCGCGACTGGCACCGCCGGGGGTGCTGCACCATCTGGCCGCCGTGCTGAGTCTCAGCCAGCGTCAGACGCCGCCGGAGCCGATCGGGGCGCTCATGCGTCGTCGTCGTCAGCGGTTGGCACTGGCCCAGCGGCTGCTGGATCCCCTGCCTTCAGGACTGCGCTCCAGCCGCCAGGGCGCCGAGCACTTCTGGCAGGCGTTGCGATGGGGAGGGCTGGGCCTGATCCTGGCCTGGCTGTTGCAGCGTTAGGCGGGTTTGCGCGCCGACCAGATCCGGCTCATGAAGTGGGAGTCGGCCGAGATCGCCTCAAAGCCCGCTTGCTCGAGCCTGGTTTCGATCGAATCACTGAGATAGTCGCGGTAATAGGGCTCGTGGAAGATGCGGCGGAAGTTGTCCATCGCCGGCCTGTACTGCGGTGAATCCTGCAACTGCACCGAGTCGGCCAGCACAAGCACGCCGCCCGGCTCCAGCAGGCGGAAGGCTTCCTGGATCAGGTTCTGACGAGCTTCGGCCGGCAGTTCGTGCAGCAGGAACACGCAGCTGACCGCCTGGAAGTAGTCGTCGGCGAAGGGCATGGCCTCCCCGTTGCCCTGCACCAGTTGGGGCAGTTCACCCGGCAGCTGGGACAGCCATCGATTGGCCTGGCGCAGATAGGAGCTGGAAAGATCCAGGCCCACCAGTTGGGCCTGGGGCAGGGCGCCGCGCAGCTGGCGCAGGGTGCGACCGGTCCCCGCGGCCACATCCAGCACACGCATGGAGCTGGCGGGGCGGTGGGCGAAGGAGTTCAGACCCCGGCGCAGCGGCTTGAGGATCCGCCGCCGCATCGGATCGGCGGTGCCGTTGAAGAGGATCTCCACCCCCAGGTCGTAGAGGGCGGCGGAGTGGTCGCTGAGGTAGCCGTCGGTCTGGTGGTGGAAGTTCTGCAGGTAGTACTCGGGGTAGGCCTCGCTGTTCACGTGACTGGGCAGATCACGCACATTGCGCTCCTGGCGACGGCGCCAGGTCAGAGGCAGATCCAGCCACAGCAGCGGGTAGCGCGTGGCCCAGTCCAGCCAGGGGGCATCGAACAGCAAGGAGGTGGGGTAGATGCCCTGCTCGGCCTCCTGCCAGTCCAGCTCGATCAGCCGTTCCATGGAACGGCGCAGGTCATCCAGCACCGCCTCCGGCAGCGGTTCGGTCTTGGGCGAACCATCTGGGGCCAGCAATCCCATCAGGCGGGTGCTGGCCTCCTTGTGGGCCAGACCCATCAGGCTCTTGCCCTGCTGCATCGTCCGGTAGGCCAGCTTGGTGAGGGTTTCGGGCACGGAAGCAGAGGCGTGGTCAGGTGCTGCCATTCCAACAGGTTGAAACGGGAATCGAGGGCCCGGCGACCGCAGCAGCCCTGGCCATGAAAAAACCCCGGCGCTGGCCGGGGCATTGGATGCTCTCCGATGGAGCCGGCGCCCTCAGGCGTCGTAATACATCACGAACTCGTGGGGGTGGGGCCGCTGGCGCAGCTGCTGCACTTCCTCGTACTTCAGGGCGATCCAGTTGTTGATGAAGTCCTCTGTGAAGACCCCACCGGCCAGCAGGTAGTCCTTGTCGCGTTCGAGGGCTTCCAGGGCGCCATTGAGTGAGGCGGGCACGGTGGAGATCTTCGCGAGCTCGTCGGCCGAGAGCTCGAACAGGTCGACATCGGTGCCATCGCCGGGATCAATCTGGTTTTTGATCCCGTCGATGCCCGCCATCAGCATCGCTGAGAAGGCGATGTAGGGATTGGCCAGGGCATCGCCGGAGCGGAACTCGAGTCGCTTCGCCTTGGGGCTGGGGCCGGTCAGGGGGATCCTGACCGCCGCCGAGCGGTTGCCCTGGGAGTACACCAGATTGACCGGCGCCTCGAAACCGGGCACCAGGCGCTTGTAGCTGTTGGTGGTGGGATTGGTGAAGGCCAGGAAGCTGGGGGCGTGCTTGAGCAGGCCACCGATGTACCAGCGGGCCGTCTGGGAGAGGTCGGCGTAGGTCCCCTCACCGAAGAACAGGGGTTGGCCAGCCTTCCAGAGACTCTGGTGCACATGCATGCCGCTGCCGTTGTCCGCAAACACGGGCTTGGGCATGAAGGTGGCGGTCTTGCCGTACTTCTTGGCGATGTTGCGCACGACGTACTTGTAGATCATCACGTTGTCAGCGGCGCTGATCAGCTCCGCGAACTTGATGCCGAGTTCGTGCTGGGCGGTGGCCACCTCGTGGTGCTGCTTCTCCACCGGCACGCCGAGGGAGGCCATGGTCAGCAGCATTTCGCTGCGGATGTCCTGCAGGGTGTCGTTGGGGGCGACGGGGAAATAGCCCTCCTTCAGCAGCACCTTGTAGGCCAGGTTGCCTCCCTCCTCGGCCCGATCGGTGTTCCAGGCGGCCTCGATCGAATCGACGCTATAGAAGCTGCTGCCGTTGCTGCTCTTGTAGCGAACGTCGTCAAAGATGAAGAACTCGGGCTCAGGACCGAAGTAGGCGGTGTCAGCCAGGCCCGTTGAGCCCAGATACTCCAGGGCCTTCTGGGCCAGGGCGCGGGGGCAGCGGCCGTAGGGCTTGCCGCTGCGGGGCTCCTGGATCGAGCAGATCAGGCTGAGGGTCTTGTGGCTGTAGAAGGGGTCGATCCAGGCGGTGTTGGGGTCGGGCACCATCGCCATGTCCGACTCGTTGATCGCCTTCCAGCCGCGGATCGAGGAGCCGTCGAAGGCCACGCCTTCGCTGAAGGCGGCTTCGTCGATCAGGTCATTGCAGACCGTGAGGTGCTGCCACTTGCCATGGAGATCGACGAACTTGAGGTCGATCAGCTCAATGCCTTCGTCCTTGATCTGACGAAGAACGTCCTGGGCGGATTTGGCCATGGCGCGAAGAGAAACTGGGATGGGCCGCTCGCCGGGAGCGGCAGCCGGAAAAGTACGGAGCGATACCGATCCACTTTTGTAGCCGTTGTCACCAAAGTGTCGGTTGGCTGTCGCCCGACCCCGCCTCGGCCAGCCGGAGCCCGGTCTGCGTAACCGTTTCTGTCAGATTGCCCAGATCCACTCTGGGCAAAGGATTCTGGCGGTTTGCAAGTGCTAGCTTCCGCCCCAGGTGCGTCGATTCTGACCCGACCATGCGCGATGCCATCAGCGGCCTGATCGGCCGTTACGACCAACTGGGCCGCTATTTCGATCGGACGGCCATCGATCGCATCGATGCCTTTTATTCCCAGTCCGCCATCCGTCTGGCTGCGGTGGAGCTGATCAACCGCGAAGCGACGGCCATCGTGCGCGAGGCCTCCCAGCGTCTCTGGCTGGAGGATCCCGAGCTGATCCTGCCCGGGGGCAACGCTTACACCACCCGTCGGCTGGCGGCCTGCCTGCGGGACATGGATTACTTCCTGCGCTACGCCAGCTATGCCCTGATCGCTGACGATCTGACGATCCTCGATGAACGGGTGCTGAACGGCCTGGATGACACCTACAAGAGTCTGGGCGTGCCCACCGGTCCCACGGTGCGAGGCATCGCCCTGTTGGGCGAGGTGCTCAGCGAGATGCTGGCTGAATCCGGGGTGAACGACGTCGCTGGCGTGGTGCGTGTGCCTTTTGATCACCTCGTCCGCGGACTGGCTTCCAGCAACGTCCGGGCCCGCTGATCGCTGATGGTCCCCGGCTGTCTAGGCCCCGGGAGATCAGCTTCAGCCCGCGCCCCTGCCCCCTTCGGCCGCGCCCAGCGCTGGGGGGCCGCCATTCCCTAACCTCTCCCCACCCGTCCACCGCCGCTCCGGTCTTGGTTCTTTCCGTGCAGCCTCCTGTCAATTCCAGCCATCGGCTCCAGCTCGATCCGATCGCCACGCCTGAACGACTGCTGCTCGGTCCCGGTCCGTCCAACGCCCATCCCAAAGTGCTGGAGGCCCTCTCCCGGCCTCCCATCGGCCACCTGGACCCCCTCTACATCCAGTTGATGGGGGAAGTGCAGGAGCTGCTGCGCTACGCCTGGCAGACCGACAACCGTCTGACCATTCCGATGAGTGGCACCGGCAGTGCCGCCATGGAGGCGACCCTGGCCAACACCATCGAACCCGGCGACAAGGTGCTGGTGGCCGTGATGGGCTACTTCGGTCTGCGGCTGGTGGACATGGCCGGTCGCTACCGGGCAGATGTGGTCACGATCGAGCGGCCATGGGGTGAGGCCTTCAGCCTTGACGAGCTGGAGCAGGCCCTGATCACCCACAAGCCGGCGATCCTGGCCATGGTTCACGCCGAGACCTCCACCGGCGTCTGCCAGCCGATGGCGGGCATCGGCGAACTCTGCCGTCAGCACGACTGTCTGCTGCTGCTCGACACCGTCACCTCGCTCGGTGCGGTCCCCCTGCTGCTTGACGAATGGCAGGTGGACCTGGCCTACAGCTGCAGCCAGAAGGGACTGAGCTGCCCTCCGGGCCTAGGTCCCTTCACCATGGGGCCTCGGGCCGAAGCCAAACTGGCCGCCCGCAGCGGCAAGGTGCCCAACTGGTACCTGGATGTCTCCCTGCTCAACCAGTACTGGGGCAGCGACCGGGTGTACCACCACACAGCCCCGGTCAACATGAACTTCGGCATGCGTGAAGCCCTGCGCTTGCTGGCCGAAGAAGGTCTCGACCAGGCCTGGGCCCGCCATCGCCGCAATGCTGAGCAGCTCTGGGCCGGTCTCGAGCGGCTGGGGCTCACCCTGCATGTGCCCGAGGAGCTGCGGCTGCCGACCCTGACCACCGTCCGCATTCCCGAGGGGGTCGATGGCAAGGCCTTTAGCCGCCACCTGCTCGACAACCACGGCATCGAAGTCGGGGGGGGCCTCGGTGCCCTGGCGGGCAAGGTCTGGCGCATCGGACTGATGGGCTACAACAGCACTCCTGAAAATGTGGAGCGGCTGCTGGCCCTGCTGGAAGCCGAACTCCCCGCCTTCAAGGCCGGTGCCCCGGTGATGGCCACCATCGGCTGAGGCCACCGGGCCGATCGCTCGCGTGGATCTGGCCTGTACGGCTGTGTGCAGGCTTTCCGTACGCGATCAGTCCGCGGGTTCTCACGGAAAGCCTGAACTGGCCAGCGACCCCCGGCCTCCAAGGGAGTGACCTGAGTCTCAGGCCCTGGTCAGGCCGACCATCTGTGTTCTCCAGACCTTTTGGGGCCTGCAAGGCTGCAGCCCTCGGGGTGAACAACTGTCTGTGGGCGTGATGCCGCAGCCTTTCGAACATGGCGAGCTCCGTTGATGCCGGCGCCGCCAGACCCCGCCCAAATCCCCAGAAACTGAGGCCATCGTCCGTTCCAGCAGCCCCTTGGCGATGGGCTGTCAGGGCCGGGACCGCCGCCGGCGGAACCAGTCGCTCAGCTGGCGTTGGGCGGCTTCCGCCCGGAGCCCGCCCCGCACCTCCATTCGGTGGTGGGCGCTGGGATCGGCCGCCAGGTTGAGGCAGCCGCCCAGGGCGCCCCGCTTGGCATCGCCGGCGCCGAAGACGACCCGGCCCATGCGGGCCTGGATCAGGGCACCGGCGCACATCGGGCAGGGCTCCAGGGTGACCAGCAGACTGCAGTCGTTGAACCGCCAGTCCCCCCGCAGGGCCGCCGCCTGACGCAGGGCCACCAGTTCCGCATGGCCGAGGGGATCCTGATGGCAATGGCGCCGGTTGCTACCCCAGCCCAGGCAGTGGCCCCGGCGATCCAGGATCACCGCCGCCACGGGAATTTCCCCCAGCGCACCGACCCGCTCGGCCTGGCGCAACAGGCGCCCCATCCAGTCGTCGTCGCGCTGCTGCTGCTCCATCGTTCCCTTGTAGCCGTGGGCGGTGGGGCACGGGGCAGAATGCCCCCACACCGACCCTCCCCGTTGGCCAGCGCGCCCTCCGTTCAACGGCTTTCCCAGGCATCCGCGCCGGCTGGCGCCGCCGCGCTGAGCGGTTTTGCCGCTCCTACCGGGATCGACCCCCAGTTGGAGCGTTTTCTGCATCAGGCCTCCAGCCTGTTGTGTCAGTGGCTCGGTCAGGCCGGATCCGCAGCGCCCCTGCCGGCCCTGAGTGTGTTGCCCGACGTGGAACCGGAGCTGCAGGGCCTGGCCCCGGAGCGCTTGCTGGCGGACCTTCAGCTGGTGATGGAGGGGGCCTTCAATCCCAACCATCCGGGTGCGCTGGCCCATCTCGATCCCCCGCCCCTGGCGGCCTCGATCGCCGCCGATCTGATCTGCGCCGGCCTGAACAACAACCTGTTGGCTGAAGAGCTCTCCCCCAGCCTGACCCGCCTCGAGCGCAGCCTCTGCTCCTGGTTGGCGGCCGAGCTGGGTCTGGGCGTTCGCTCTGGAGGGGTGGCGGCCAGCGGGGGCTCCCTCAGCAACCTGATGGCCCTGGTCACGGCCCGCCGCAGTCGTGGCCTCGGTTGCCGCGGCGACGCGGTGGTGCTCTGCAGTGCCGACGCCCATGTCTCCCTGGACAAGGCGATGGCGGTGATGGGTCTGGCCCCCGAGGCCTTGATCCGGCTGCCGGTCGATGCCCAGGGACGGATGGAGGCCGGTGCCCTTTCTGAGCGGCTCGACGAGCTTGCCAAGGCTGGCATTCCCGTGCTGGCGGTGGTGGCTACGGCTGGCACCACGGTGCGCGGTGCCATCGATCCCCTCCCCGCCATCGCTGGCCACTGCCGCCGCCACGGCCACTGGCTGCATGTCGATGGGGCGATCGGGGCCGTGTTTGCCCTGGCTCCCGTCCATCGCCAGCGGTTGGCCGGCCTGGAGCTGGCCGATTCGATCACCGTCAATCCCCAGAAATTGCTGGGCATCACCAAGACCTCCTCCCTGCTGCTCCTGGCGGAGCCGGACTTGCTGCAGGAGGCGTTTGCAACAGGTCTGCCCTACATGGAACCGAGCTGGGGCCCCAGCCATGGCGGCGAATCCGGCCTGCAGGGCAGCCGTCCGGGCGAGATCCTCAAGCTCTGGCTGGGCCTGCGCCAACTGGGCCGCTCCGGCATCGAGGCGCTGGTGGAGGGGGCGATCCTGCGGCGGCGGCAGCTGGTGGCGTTGCTGGCTGCCGACCCTCGCCTGCACATGGCGGGTGGTCCCCTGCATCTGCTGGCCTTCCGGCCCCGGGATCTCGATGCCGAGGCCTGCGAACGCTGGTCGAGCCGCACCCGCCAGGCCCTGCTGGCGGAGCAGTTGATGCTCTCCAGACCCTGGTATCAGGGCCGCCATCACCTCAAGGTGGTGCTGGGCAATCCCCACACCCAGGCCTCCCATCTGGAGAACCTCAGCCGCATCGTGCACGGAAGCCTGCCCCATGGCTGAACCAACCGGGGACACCCGCGGCGAGAAGGCTCGCCCTGCCACTCCTGCGGCCGCCAAGGCCAGCGCCGGTTCCCGCTGGGTGGCGATCATCACCGGGGCGATCTCGATCTTGATCGGCGTGCTTTATCTGCTGTTGATCACGGTTCTCGATAGTCGCGGTCCCCTGCGCCCCCCTCCGCCTGAGGCCCTCGGCTCCGGTCCGACGGTCGTGGTGGCAGGCGCACCTGTCGCCGCTGCAGGGGCTCCACCACACGGTTGACAGCTGTCTTGAGGAAATGGCGCAGCAGATCCTCGCGGCGGTTGAGGTCGTATTCCCGTTGCAGCACCGACTGCAGACCGCCGTCCCCCCAGTCCTGATCCTGCTGGAAATAGATCAGAAAGCTGCGGCCCGCCACCCGGGTCAACCAGGCGGCACTGACGGCCTGAATCGCCCGGCTCACCACCAGGGCCGGCAGGTTGAGGGTCATCACACTGCTGATCAGCGCCACCCCACCCTTCACCAGCCCCAGGCCAGCCAGGGTGCGACCGACCGAGAGGGCCAGGTCCTGGGCCGAATCGCGGCTGAGGCTGACGCCATAGACCTTGCCGATCTCCATCACCATCTGGGCATTGACCGCCGCCGCGCCGAGCAGGTCCACGCCGGGCAGCGGCGTGAGGGCCACCACACCGGCCCCGATCCAGACATAGCGATCGACGATCGCCTCGCCATCGCGCCGCCGCTGGCGATCGAGCAAACCCCGGCTGGTCTCCCCCAACTGGCGGCATTGCAGCAGCAGGTTGTCGGCGATCAACTCCTCGCCATCGGCCTGCAACACGGCGGCGATGCGCCGCAGCAGAGCATCCACTTCCGGCTGCGGTTGGCGCGGTTGCCCGCCCGGCATCGGCAGGCTCTGGGGGGAGGCGCTCGCCGGAATCACGTCCTCGGCGGCGATGCGGCCGGCACAGCGCTGCCTGAGCAGGGCCAGCAGCCGTTGCTCCTCCCGTTCGCCCCGTAGATCGCACTTGTTGAGCACCAGCAGCAGCCTTTTGCCGAGGCTGGCCAGCACGTCGAAGACTTCCAGTTCGCTGGCTCGCAGATCACCATCCACCACCAGCAGCAGCAGGTCGGCCCGTACCGCCTGGCGGCGGGCCAGCTGTTCGCGCTCCCGGCCAGCGCCGCCGGCCTCAAGGATGCCGGGGGTGTCCTCCAGGATCACGGCCCTAGGCAGTTGTTTCAGCCGCAGGCGATAGCGGGCCGATTCGGTGGTGGATCCCATCGGGGCTCCCACCTCGCCGACCAGCTGGCGCAGCAGGGCGCGGATCAGGGAGGTCTTGCCGGTGGAGCCACTGCCGAACAGGCTGATCACCAGATCCCCCCGCTCCAGTTCCTGCTGCATCCGCTGGCGTTCCTGCTGCAGGGCCTGCCGTTCGACCTCATCGCGGATCCGCTCCAGGGTGCGATCGATCGAGGCCAGGTTGCGTTCGGCGGCTTCCCGCTTGCTGCTGGAGGGCTGGTGGGGCGTCTGGGCCGGCCTGCCCCCCGATCCACGGCGGCCCATGGCCTGCCACCAGGGCCAGCCGAACTGGACCACCGCCAACAACACCAAGACCAGCACCACCAGCAGCAACGGCCCGATCAGCCAGCCGGGTAGCCAGTAGCTCAGCTGCCAGATCAGCTGGTTGACGGCCTGCAGCACCACCCCAGCCAGCAACAGCAGCACCAGGCCCAGGCCGATCCAGAGCCAGAGGCGACGGGGGAGCATCAGGGTGCGGGGCTGGACGTGCGCACGATCTCGCCCCAGAGGGACGCGGCCAGGGCGCTGCTGGCCTGGGTGGGGGCGTTGTTGTCATTGCCGAGCCAGATCCCCATCACCCAGTGCCGTTCGGGCAGGAAGCCGATGAACCAGAGATCGCGCCCCTCGTTGGTGGTGCCGGTCTTGCCGCCGGCGCCGCCGCCGACGTAGGCCGCCGTGCCGGTGCCACTGCTGACCACCGCCTGCAGCAGGCTGCGCATGGCCGCCGCCGTGGCTGGGCTGGTGACGCGCCGGCCGGCGGCGCTGGCGCTGCGCAGACCGTTGGGACTGGTGGAACCGGCTTGCCCACCGGCCCCCGTGCCATGGGGGCAGCCCCCTTTCTGGCTGCGCGGACAGGTCTCCGCATCGGTCAGCTTGCGGATCGTGCTGGGGGCATGCCAGATGCCGTCATCGGCGATGGCGCCGTAGGCGGCGGTCAGCTCCAGCAGGGTCACTTCGCTCTGCCCCAAGGCCAGGCCTGGGACGGGGTTCAGGGGCGAGGTGATCCCCAGATCCCGGGCTTTCTGGACCACGGCCTCCAGCCCCACCTGGCGAGCCAGCCGCAGGGCGGCGGTGTTGCTGCTGATCGCCAGGGCCTGGCGCAGGCTGATCCGGCCGCCACAGCCACTGCTGAACCGCTGGCCGCGCCATTCGAGTGGACCGCAGTTCACCAGGTCCGTTGGCTTGTTGCCCCGCTCCAGGGCCAGCAGGTAGGCCACCAGCTTGAACGTGCTGCCCGGTTGGCGCAGGGCCATGGTCGCACGATTGAACTGGCTCTGGCGGTAGTCCCGCCCGCCGGCGATGGCCAGGATGCCGCCGTTGCGGCTGTCGAGCACCACCACGGCCCCCTGGCTGACCCCCCGGGAGCGACTGGCATCGATGTGATCGCGCAGCAGGCGCTCCACCAGCTCCTGCAGGGAGGGATCCAGATGGGTGTCGATCAGGAAATTGCCTTCGGCGGCCACGTCGGCCCCCACCTGATTCTCCAGATCACGACGCACCTGATCGGTGTAGAACGGCGCCGCCCGGCGCTCCCGCGATCGGCAGGCCTGGGTGGCCAGCTGGATCGGCTGGCGCCGGGCCGAGCGGGCCTGGTCCGAACTGATCCGGCCGCTGGCGGCCATCTTGGTCAGCACCTGGTTGCGGGCTGCCAGGGCGGCCTGGGGGTCAAAGCAGGGGTCGTAGCCATTCGGCGACGGCAACAGACCCACCAGCAGGGCTGCCTCGGCGAGTTCCAGCCGGGCGGCTGGCTTGCCGAACAGATGGCGCGAGGCGTCCTCGAACCCCCAGCCGCTGCCGAGAAAGACCCGGTTCAGGTAACTCAGCAGCAGATCTCGCTTGCTGAAGCGTGCCTCCAGCTGCAGGGCCACGAGCAGTTCACGCCACTTGCGACCCAGGGTTTCCCCCTGGCCCACCTGTTCTGGATAGAGACTGCGGGCCAACTGTTGGGTGAGGGTGCTGCCCCCCTCCTTCACCCGTCCCCCCAGCAGGTTGGTCAGCAGGGCCCGGCCCGTGCCGATCGGATCCACCCCCGGATGCCACCAGAAACGGCTGTCCTCGCTGGCGAGCAGCGCATCGATCAGCACCGGCGGGTACTGGCCCAGTTGCCAGAGCTCGTGGTGCCGCTGGTCATCCACGGAGGCGATCGGCCGACTGTTGCGGTCGTAGAGCACCAGCGGGCCCTGCACGTTGGCGAGGCTGCCGCGGATCGGGATCTGCAGCAGGGAGAGCAGCAACAGCAGCACGCCACCGCCGAAGACCCCAGCTCCGGCCAGGGCACAGACCTGGGTGCCGCGGGCCAGTCGGCTGCTGGGTCCACTGCGGAACACGATGTCCGGTAGGTCCGGTAGGTGGCTGGGCCCGAACCTCACCCGGTCGCCATCGCGCAGCAGCAGCTCCCGCACCCGTTTGCCTTGCCACCAGAGGCCATTGGTGGACTCCTGATCACGCAGCAACCATTGGCCGCCGCGATGCTCCAGCAGCGCATGGCGGCGGCTGACGGCGGCGTGGTCGATCACAATTTCGGCGCTACTGTCCCGACCCAGCCGATAACAACCTGGATGCAGGCTCTGGCGGCGCGGCGGCTGACCGGGGAGGTCGATCTCCAACAGGGTGTCAGCCATCCAGGTGCCTGCCGCTCTGGAGCCAGTCGATGGCGAAGGCCAGCACCGCCAGGTTGATCGCCACATCGGCGACGTTGAAGATCGGGAAACGAATCGGCACGAACTCCAGGAAATCAACCACCGAGCCCAGCCGCCAGCGATCGAGACCGTTGCCCGCGGCACCGGCCAGCAGCAGGGCCACCGCCAGTCCCGACCACAACCGAGATGGCGGTTTCCACAGCAACCAGACCAGGGCCAGCAGGCTCACCAGCGCACTGATCAGACCGAGGGCAGCACTGTTGCCGCTGAACAGGCTGAAGGCCGCGCCCGTGTTGGCCACCCGCCGCAGTTGCAGCAGCCCTGGCAGCAGACCCTGGCTCTGGCCAGGGGCAAGCTGGTTGAGAGCCCAGGCCTTGCTGAGCTGATCGAGCAGCACCACCGCGGCGGCCACGATCAGGGGTCCGAACCGACGGTCCAGGCTCAGGCGTCCAACGGGGGGCCGTCTCACGACTCGATCAGCAGGATGCGGCGCAACAGCCAGGCCAGCACCGCCACGGCGCAACAGAGCAGCAGCTGGGGCAGGATCGCCAGGCTGTAACCGATCACCAGCGGCAGCACGCCGCTGCCCCAGCGACCCACCAGGGCACCGAGCAGCAGATTGGTCAGGCCGCACACCTGAATCACGATCAGGCCGACGCCAGCCACCACGGCCAGATTGAGCGGATCGCCCATGTCCGGTTGGCGGGCCAGACGGCCACTGACCCAGGCGGCGGGCACGAATCCGGCCAGATAGCCGAAGCCCGGATCCAACAGATAACTGATGCCGCCGCCTTCATGGAACACCGGCAACTGGAAAAGCCCCACGCTCAGATAGGCCACCGCCGCCAGCAGGGCGCTGCGGGGACCGGCCACCAGGGCCGTGAGCAGCAGGGCCGGCACCTGCAGGGTGATTCCGAGCGGTCTGAGGCTCCAGCCCGAGGCGTCATGAAAGGGAAAGGCCGATGGCACCAGGCCTCCCACCACGATCAGCAACAAACCGGCGATGGCGCCGCTCCAGGTGGCTAGGGCTCGCAACGAATCGATCTCAGGCGCGCGCCCATCCTGCTGCAGCTAAGTTCAGCTGAGAAGGGGGCAGCCGCGGTGTCTGTCATCGGCAGATCGGGCGAACTGGGAGCCTTTCGACCCGGCTCGGCGACTGTTCAACCCAGCAGGATTCCGCCAGCGACCCGGCCTTCAGCGAGAGATTCATGAGCGACAGCACCCCGAGCGTCCCCGGTAGGACCCCGCCTGATGAGCTCCCGGTTGCTGCCGGCAGCCCACCGCCACCTGCCTCCCCAGTTGCCGGGTTCCAGGTCGGCGACCGGGTGGTGTTGGCGGCGGCTCTGACCTACCTCAAAACCGCCGATCCGATGCCGATGCTGCGGCCGCCGGACCTGGTCGATGCCGAGGAACAGGGTCAGGTGGTCGAGATCCGGGCCCTAGGTCAGTTGGCCGTGCGCTTCCGCCGCGGCACCTTTCTGCTGGGCGCCCGCGATCTGCGGACGATCAGCGCCGAGCCCTAACGCGAGCGAGCGGCGAAGGGACCCGTCTCCCAGGCTCCGGCAGCGGCAGCCAGGGCCCCAGCCGGACCCACCAGGCTCAGCGAGGGCTGGCTCAGCCAACGGGCGGCGGCCTGGCGGATCGCCTCGGGGCTGAGCTGATCCGCCCGCTGCAGACAGCGGTCCACGTGGTCGAACGGCAGGCCATGGCTGAGCACCAGGGCCTGCCGTTCGGCGATCTGGGAGCAGGTCTGGCGCCCCATCGCGTCCTGGCCCCGGTATTTGGCCAGGGCCAGGGCCAGTTCGGCTTCAACCAACGGTTGCTCCATCACCCGCTGCCATTCCTGCAGCAGGCATTCGGTCGCTTCGGCGGCCCGATCGGCGGAGGTGGACAGGTGCATCACAAAGGGCGAAGCACCGCAGCGTGCCGGCAGGTGCACGCCGACGTCGTAGGCCAGACCCCGTTCCTCCCGCATGGTGACGAACAGCCGCGAGGACATCCCCAGACCCAGATGGGCCTGGAGCAGCCGCAGGGCCACCGCATCGCCATGGCCCAGGGGCACGGTGGGGCAGCCGAGCATCAACACCAGCTGCTCGGTGACCTGCTCCAACTGCGCCAGTTGGGAGGGTGGTGCTGCGCTGTCCCAACTCTCAGAGCTGACCCACGGACGGGGCAGGCAGGTCGGCCAGGGTTCACCCCCCAGGCCCTGCTCGAGATGGCGGACCAGATCGTCCGGAATCTCGCCGCTGAGCACCAGCACCGCGCCAGCCTGGCCCAA
This sequence comes from Synechococcaceae cyanobacterium ELA739, assembly GCA_037127935.1. Taxonomy (GTDB): domain Bacteria; phylum Cyanobacteriota; class Cyanobacteriia; order PCC-6307; family Cyanobiaceae; genus Cyanobium. Next base: position 63,410 of record JBAXXM010000004.1, on the reverse strand, counting down.
CTGGTGCACCAGGGGCCGCAGATCGACCTCGGAGAGAGACTCCAGATCGGACTCCACCCCCAGGGGATCGTGGCCGTAGGGGCTGCTGCCGTAGAGGCTGTGACGCAACTGATCGTGGGCCAGCTGGAAGGGGTCTTCGCGCTGGCGCTGCAGGGTCTGGAGATTCAGCTGGCGTTCCAGATCCAGCTGGTCGGCCTCGAGCTTGGGCTGGCGCACCATGGCCAGCAGCAGGGGCAAGAGGCTGGCGGCATCGGCGGCGGCGCACTTGAGGCCGATCACCAGGGCATCCTCCAGGGCCTCGGCCCGCAGCCCAGCTCCGGCCCCTTCCACCAGATCGGCCAGGGCCTCGGCATCGAGATCGGCGCAGCCGCGGGTCATCAGCCCCGCCAGCAGCTGATGGGCGCCCCGGCCGCCACCGGGATCGGCGCTGCTGCCCCCGCGGATCGCCAGGCGGGCCGAGAGGATCGCCGGCCCCTGGCGAGGCAGCAGATGGACCGGCAGACCGCCGGCCAGGTTGAGAGATTCGCTCTGGGTTGTGGATTGGCCTGGGCTCATGCGGGTACCGCCTCGAGGATGTAGGCCTGGCTCGGATCGAGTCGCATCAAGGCTTCATCCCTCAGCCGGGCCGGGGACCAGCGCTGCAACAGCTCCAGGGGTTGTCGCAGGGACTGGGGGCGGCTCCAGAGGGAGCTGTTGCCGATCAATCCGGCCACATTGCCCGCCGATTCGAGCCCGAAGCGATAGGCGTTGGCCACCAGCCGCTGGGCCCGATGCCACTCCGCCTGGTCAATCTCCTGGGCGATCAGCTCGTTCCAGACTTCCTGGATGGCCTGGCGGACCTCCGGCAGTTCCTCCGGCTCGCAGACCGCCTCCAGCAGGGCCAGGCTGCCGCTTTCCATCGGGTGCAGGTCGAGGTCGATGCTCTCGACGATGCGCAACTGCTCGCGTAGCCGCTCCACCAGGCGACTGCGGCGGCCTTCCGCCAGCACGGTGGTGGCCAGATCGGCCCCCATCACCCCCTCGAGATCATTGGCAGCAGGCTGCCACCAGGCCATCAGCAGCCGGGCCGCCTCCAGCCGCGGCAACTCCAGCCGGTCTTCCCCCTGAATCAGCTGCAGCGGCGCTGGCGGCGCCGCCTCCAGCGCTGGTGGTAGCTGTGCCAGGGGACCGGCGGCGATCCGACGAGCCAGGTCCCCATCTCCCACGGCGCCGCTGATGGCCAGCACGCAGCGTCCGCCGCCGTACAGCCGCCGATGGAAGGCGGCCATGGCCGCGGGGTCATGGCCGAGCAGGGCCTGGCGCTGGCCGAGAATTGGCTGGCCATAGGGATGGCGGGGACAGGCCTGCTCCAGCAGTCGCTGCAGGGCTACCTCTTCTGGCTGGTCCTCGCTCTGGGCCAGTTCCTCCAGCACCACCTGGCGCTCCATGGCAAAGGCCTCGGCCTCAAGCCTGGGATGGAGCACCAGATCGAGCAGCAGATCGAGGGCTTCCGGGGCCGCCTCGGGCGGAATCAGAACGTGATAGTGGACGTCATCGAAGCCTGTGGCGGCGTTGCTGTTGCCGCCCAGTGCCTCGACGCGCCGATCGAACTCACCGGCCGCCAGCCCTTCACTGCCCTTGAACACCATGTGCTCCAGGAAATGGGCCATGCCGCTCTCGAGCGGCTGCTCCCAGGCGCTGCCGGCCCGGCACCAGAAATCGAGGCACACCAGCGGCGCCTCGGCCAAGGGCAGGCTCACCAGTTCGGCACCGTTGGCCAGTCGCAGGCGTTCGGGTTCACCCAGGCCAGGCAACAACGGCCCGCTACAAGCTTGAGGGAGGCTCACAGATGCATGGCAGGATCGCCATTCTGCTGGCTGCAGGGCCGCGATGACCCGTTCCACCCCCGCGAGTCCCCCCAGGTTTGGCGGCATTCACCCCCTGGTCGATGCCCTGGCCGAGCGCATTCGCCAGTGCCGGCAGGAGCTGCCCGCTCTGGAGCCGTTGGAGATCGACGCGGATCTCGAAGCGATCAGCGGCAGCCTTGACGGTGAGGACCTGTTCATCCGCAACGAGGTTCACCGCTGCCGCGGCCTGCGCAAGCTGCACCTGGAAACCGCCCGACTTGGCCGTGGTCTGCAGATTCTGCACTGCGTCTTTTTCCCCGATCCCCGCTACGACCTGCCGATCTTCGGCGCCGACATCGTGGCCGGGCCGGCGGGGGTCTCGGCGGCGATCGCCGATCTCTCGCCGGTCAGCAGAAGCCTGCCTGAGGGCATCCAGCAGGCCCTGAGTCAGCAGTTGCGGCCGACCTTTTCCCAGCCACGGGAGCTGCCGGCCTGGGGCTCGATCTTTTCGTCGCACGTGCTGTTCGTGCGACCCGCTGACGCCCATGAAGAGGAGCTGTTCATCGAGCTGGTCGTCGGCCTGCTGCAGGTGTTGGCGGCGGCCGTGTCGGCAGGCGAACCTCAGGCGATCGCTGATGCCGCTACGGTTCGACGCTGGCAGGGGCAGCTGGACTATTGCAGGCAGCAGAAACAGAACGACAAGACCCGCCGGGTCCTGGAAAAGGCGTTCAACCCGGCTTGGGCGGACCGCTACATCGAGGATCTGCTGTTCGACGACCCTCCCGCCCTCTGCTGATCGCACTGGCGCTGGTCGCCGCTGCCGGCACCGGCCTGTTCCTCACCCGTGAACGCTGGACCCCCAAGGCCCGGCCAACGCGTCCGGCCCCGGTGCAGCGGCCCCACGCACCCGAGCCCGTGGCGGCCCTGGGCAAGTTGGAGCCGGCCGGTGACATCCGCGTGCTGGCCGCTCCGATCATCGGCATCGGTGGCAGCCCCCGGCTCAAGGAATTGCTGGTGGAAGAAGGCCAGCGGGTCAGTGCCGGCTCGGTCCTCGCCCGGTTTGACAACGGACCATCCCAGCGGGCTGAGCACACGCTTCTGATGGTCAGAATCCGCAACCTCGAGCGACGCCTGGTCCTCGACCGCCGTGAAATCGAGCGCTACCGGCGACTGACGGCCGCCGGTGCCTTTTCCGTCGATGAACTTGATCGCCGCGAGCAGGCCCACCTGCTGCTGCAAGGCCAGCTTCAGGAGGCCAGGGCCCAGTTGCTGCGGGTCGACTCCGATCTGGTCAACACCGAGCTCAAGTCCCCGATCAACGGCACCGTTTTGCGTATCCATAGCCGGGTGGGCGAGCGCCCCGGGGACAAGGGCATCCTCGAGATCGGCGACAGCGATCGGATGGAGGCGATGGTTGAGGTCTATGAGAGTGACATCAACCGGGTGCGGGTCGGCGCCAGGGCCACCCTCACCAGCGAGAATGGAGGTTTCAGCGGCAACCTCAGCGGTGTCGTCAGTCGCATCAGCCCCCAGGTGCGCCAGCGGGATGTGCTCTCGACAGATCCCACCGGTGACGCAGACGCCCGGGTGGTGGAAGTGCGGGTGCGCCTCGATCCCAGCGATGCCCAGAAGGTGGAGGCCCTGACGGGACTCAAGGTGATTGCCCGCTTCCAGCCGTGAGGGACCGGAACCGATGAGCGGCCTCTGGCAAAACCGTCGCATCCCCCTGGCCTGGCTGCTGCTCACCCGTCAGCCGGCCCGCTTGGCCGTGGCCCTGGCGGGCATTGCCTTCGCCGGCATCCTGATGTTCATGCAGCTGGGTTTCCGGGACGGGCTGTTCGACGCCAGCGTCACGATTCACAAGCTGTTCGACGCCGACCTGGTGTTGATGAGTCCGCGCACGATGAGTTCGATCGGCATGGCCGGTTTCCCCCGACGTCGGCTGGTGCAGGCGATGGCCGATCCGGCGGTGGTCGGAACCACGCCGGTGCACTGGAACCTCATGCTCTGGCGCAATCCCGAGACCCGCCGCACCCGCTCGATCCTGACGATCGGCTTCGAACCCGGCGATCCCCTCTTCACCGATCCCAGCCTCAGCCAGAAGGCCCATGTGTTGAACCAGGAAGGTCGTGTGCTGTTCGATGAGCGCTCCCGTCCGGAGTTCGGACCGATCGGCAGCTGGTTCCGCCAGGGCCGCACGGTGGAAACCGAGGTGGCGGGCAAACGGGTGCGGGTGGGAGGCCTGGTGGCCCTGGGTCCTTCCTTCGGCGCCGACGGCAACATGCTCACCAGCAGTGAAACCTTCCTGCGGCTGATGCCCAACACGCCGCCCGGCAGCATCGAACTGGGCCTGATCCGGCTCCAGAACGGCTCCGATCCGTTGCTGGTGGCCGAGCGCCTGCGCCAGAAACTGCCGGATGACGTGGCGGTCTACACCAAGCAGGGCTTCGAGGAGTTCGAGAAGAACTACTGGCGCAGCAGCACGGCCATCGGCTTCATCTTCACCCTGGGGGCGGCGATGGGCTTCATCGTCGGCTGCGTGATCGTCTATCAGATCCTCTACTCCGACGTCAGCGACCACCTGCCGGAATACGCCACCTTGATGGCCATGGGCTATCCGTTGACCAACCTGCTCGGGGTCGTGGCCCGGGAGGGATTGTTGCTGGCGGTGCTGGGTTATCTGCCTGCCTGGTGCGCTGGCCAGGGGCTCTATGCCCTGGTGCGCAATGGCACCAAATTGCCGGTCTACATGAACACCGATCGCTCCGTGCTGGTGTTGACCTTGATCCTGGCGATGTGCATGGGGTCGGCCGCCATGGCGATGCGCAAACTGGCCGATGCCGATCCAGCGGAGATTTTCTGAACACCATGCTCTCCAGCCTGATCAACGGCGGCATCACCGCCACCGCGGCCGTCGACCCCTGCGTCAGGTTGGAGGGCCTGAACCATTGGTATGGCAATGGCTCCAATCGCCGCCAGGTCATTCAGGGCGTGGATCTGTCGATCAACCCCGGCGAAGTGGTGCTGCTGACCGGTCCCTCGGGCTGTGGCAAGACCACCCTGCTGACCCTGGTGGGGGCCCTGCGCCAGGTGATGGCGGGGTCGGTGCGGGTCTTCGGCCTGGAGCTGAACGGTTCCAGCCGGAGCGAACGCCAGCAGCTGCGGCGGGCGATCGGCATGATTTTCCAGGGGCACAACCTGTTGCGCTGCCTGAGTGCCGAACAGAACGTGCAGATGGGGGCGGATCTGCTGCCAGGACTCGGCTATCGAGCGCGCCGCGATCTGGCCCGTGAGTGGTTGCGGGCCGTTGGGCTGGCCGATCACCTCGGCAAATTGCCCCACGACCTCTCCGGCGGCCAGAAGCAGCGGGTGGCCATCGCCCGCGCCCTGGCGGCCCAGCCGCGCCTGCTGCTGGCCGATGAACCCACCGCCGCCCTCGACAGCCGCACCGGCCGGGAGGTGGTGGACCTGCTCAAGGGCCTGGCGCGCAATCAGGCCTGTGCGGTGTTGATGGTGACCCACGATCCCCGCATCCTCGACATCGCCGATCGGGTCGTGCGCATGGAGGACGGCCGCCTGATCGACGGCAGTCATGGCGAACGGCTCTGGGGGGCTGATCGGCTTCCTGATGGCGGTCCTGCCGCAGTCGAGGGCTAAGGTGAATCACTGAACATCCCCGGAACGCTTCACCGCATGTCCAAGCGCAGGAATCTCAAGAAGGAAAAGCAGGAGCGCAACCGCGCCTACGCCCGCAAGTTCAAGAAGCGCAAGCTGCGCAATGACGGGCGCGGTGAAGGCGCCGGCAACGGTGTCACCGGTACAGCCAACAACGGCGGCGCCGCCGACTGACCCGCTTCAGCAGGTCTCCAGCTTCGCCCGGGACAAAGGGGGATCCAACGGATCCCCCTTTTTTTCGCCCCATCCCCTCGGCCGCGTCCATGTTCCTCAGCGTCGTCATCCCCACCTACAACCGGCTGCCGATCCTGCGCCAATGCCTCCAGGCCCTGGAGAACCAGCAGCTCGAGGCCCCGATTGAGCGCTACGAGGTGGTGCTGGTCGATGACGGTTCGACCGATGACACGGTGCGCTGGCTCGATGCCCATGCCACCGCCTTCCCCCATGTGCGGCTGATCTGCCAGGACCATGGGGGCCCGGCCGAGGGACGCAACCGCGGTGTCGAGAACGCCCACGGTGACGTGATCGTCTTCATCGACAGCGATTTGGTCGTGACGCCCACGTTCCTGCTCAGCCATGCCCGGGCCCTGGAGCGCCACTGGCAGGAGCGGGGCAACCGGCTCTGCTTCACCTATGGCGCCGTGATCAACACGGCCGACTTCGACAATCCAACGAGTGAGCCCCATAAGCCCACCGATCTGTCCTGGGCTTACTTCGCCACCGGCAATGTGGCGATCGACCGTGAACTGCTGGAGCGCGCCGGACTGTTCGACACCAGCTTCCGGCTCTACGGCTGGGAAGACCTGGAGCTGGGCGAGCGGCTGCGTCAGCTCGGCGTCAAGCTGGTGCGTTGCCCAGAGGCGGTTGGTTACCACTGGCATCCGGCCCTGAGCCTCGAGCAGATTCCCGACCTGATCCGGGTGGAGCGGGAGCGGGCCAAGATGGGCCTGGTCTTCTATCGCAAGCACCCGACCCGGCGTGTGCGTTTCATCATTCAGTACACCTGGTTGCACAGGCTGCTGTGGGAACTGCTCACCCTCGGCGGTCTGCTGAATGAACGCAGCCTGCGACCGCTCCTGGCCTGGTTGATCCGCCACGGCCAGCCGGCCTTGGCGATGGAGCTGCTGCGCCTGCCCCTGAACCGCCTAGGCGTGCGAGCGCTTTACGCCGAAGCCCGCCAGCCCAGCGCTGAGGGGGCCTCAACCCCTGTTTGGTAGGTTGGGATGTCCCAAAACTCCGCACACCTGCGTGTTTCGGGTGATCCGGGTTGGTCTTGACCAGCCCCATGCCGTGCCTGAGCCCTTCGGCCAGGTGCTGTCCAACGGATCCCTGGCAGGTGGAGGCAAACCCGAAACCCCCTTCAACCATGGCTGTTGTCACGCTCGCCGAGATGATGGAAGCTGGCGCCCACTTTGGGCACCAGACCCGGCGCTGGAACCCCAAGATGTCGCGCTACATCTATTGCGCACGCAACGGGGTCCACATCATCGATCTTGTGCAGACCGCCGTCTGCATGAACAACGCCTACAAGTGGACCCGCAGTGCCGCCCGCAGCGGCAAGCGCTTTCTGTTTGTCGGCACCAAGAAACAGGCCTCTGAGGTGATCGCCCAGGAGGCAACCCGCTGCGGCGCCGCCTATGTCAACCAGCGTTGGCTGGGCGGCATGCTCACCAACTGGACGACGATGCGGGCCCGCATCGACCGGCTCAAGGATCTTGAGCGGATGGAATCTTCCGGCGCCATCGCCATGCGACCCAAGAAGGAAGCGGCTGTGTTGCGCCGTGAACTGGACCGTCTTCAGAAGTATCTGGGTGGCCTCAAGAACATGCGCCGCCTGCCCGATGTGGTGGTGCTGGTCGACCAGCGCCGCGAAACCAACGCCGTACTCGAGGCCCGCAAGCTCGATATTCCCTTGGTGTCCATGCTCGACACCAACTGCGATCCCGATCTGTGCGACGTGCCCATCCCCTGCAACGACGATGCCGTGCGTTCCGTGCAGTTGGTGCTGGGGCGTCTGGCGGATGCGATCAACGAGGGTCGTCATGGCGCCCAGGATCGCGGCGGCGACGACGAAGGCTGATCAGGCCAAGGCCGCACTCCCCGGGCCGAGCTCCTGCTTCCCTGCGGACCGGCCCCGGTCAGCATGGTCACACCGCATCACTGAGCGGCAGAGCTGGTCGGCCTTGTGCCATTCAGATTGAGGTCGTTGCCACGTGGGCAACGCTCTGAACTCCCCACCCGATACTCCCTCCCAACTCCTTTCCTTTACCCATGGCTGAGATCACCGCCAAGCTCGTCAAGGACCTGCGCGACAAGACCGGCGCCGGCATGATGGACTGCAAGAAGGCTTTGGCCGAGTCCGACGGCGACATGACCAAGGCCGCCGAATGGCTGCGTCAGAAGGGCATCGCCACCGCCGAGAAGAAGTCCGGTCGGACCGCCGCTGAAGGCGCTGTCGGCAGCTACATCCACACCGGCGCCCGGGTCGGCGTGTTGGTTGAGGTGAACTGCGAAACCGACTTTGTCGCCCGCGGCGAGCTGTTCCAGGAGCTGGTGCGCAATGTCGCCATGCAGATCGCGGCCTGCCCCAATGTCGAATACGTCAGCACCGAGGAGATCCCTGCGGCTGTGGCTGACCGCGAGAAGGCGATCGAAATGGGTCGTGACGACCTCTCCGGCAAGCCCGAAGCGATGAAGGTGAAAATTGTCGAGGGTCGCATCGGCAAGCGTCTCAAGGAACTGGCCCTGCTGGAGCAGGCCTTCATCCGTGACAACACGATCACGGTCGGTGAAATGGTCAAGCAGGCCGCCGGCAAGACCGGTGAAAACATTCAGGTGCGCCGCTTCACCCGGTACACCCTGGGTGAGGGCATTGAGGTCCAGAAGTCCGATTTCGCCGCCGAGGTCGCGGCGATGACCCAGACCGCCTGAGCTCCGCCAGCAAGCCAGCCCGGTGACACCTGACCCGGACCGCGGCACCTCTCCCGATCCGATCGAGGCCATGGCCGCCGCTCTGGCGGCCTCCAATCCCGGGCTCTACCGCCATGTGGCCCTGTACCTGCAGGTCCTGAGGCAGGTGTTGCCGGCACGGGTCGAGCAGGCATGCTTCCACCTGGCCACCCAGGTCCATCCCCAGCGCTATGCCGCCCTCGCTACCCGGGAACGGCAACTGCTGCATGGGCGCATCCTGGCCTTGGTGCAGCGTTGCAGCAGCCTGCTCACCGTCGAGCAGCTGGCAGCCCTTGCCGATCAGATGGACCGAGAGGCCCAGCATCAACAGCGGCGTCGGCAGCGCCAGCTGCTGGAGAGCTTGAGCGGGGATGGGGCGGACGCAGTCACCGTGGGCGATGAAATGTCCCCCGAACACGCCGGTACAGATCCGTCCCCGGAGCAGGGGGGCGGTGATGGTGTCCAGGGGCTGCCCGCCGGCTCGATCCGGCTTGATTTCTCCCTGCCCCTCAGTACCGACATCGGTGGCTGGAGGCCGTTAGCGCCTCCGACGGGCCCCTCGGCAGCTCCCGGGATCCCGAATGCTCCGCTGGGCCAGGACCAGCCCCGATCGGGTCAGCCTGGGGCGGACTCCCAATCTTCCGTTCAACAGCCCAGCGCCAAGGCTGGCTCCTCCCCCCAGGACGCCGGCGGCGAGGCGGAGGCCAAGCACGACGAGCTCACGGAGGATCCAGGCGCTGACGACACGGTCTTGGACAGCGAGGCCGACGGCGAACATGGTTTGGATGCCGCCTTCGGTGATCTGATCGCGATGGCGGAGTCGGGTTCGCCCTATGCCAGCGAGGCGGCCGAGCCTCCGATCGAAAGCCTTCAGGAGCGCCTCGCCCAGGGACCTGACACGGCTGAGATCCTGAGGATCGTGCGGGAAGCGATGGAGGAGTCCGGCGATCCGATGCGCCAGGCACCGCTTGGCTCTGGAGCCGGCCCCAGCTCCCCTTGGCGGGAGGCCAGGCTGCCTAGGGATCCGGTGACGCTGCTGCGTTGGCTTGACGGCCTCGAGAAGGCCCTGCTCCGCCGTCTGCGCAATCTTTCCCACGCCCTGAACGTCGAACTGCTGCGGGTTGGCATCAGCCGGGGACTGTTGCCGGTGAGCCTGCTCGATGCGGTCTTGGAGGGGCAGATCGACACGATGGCCGCACCGTCCAATGTGCTGCATCTGCAGATGCCCTTCAGCCTCCGTCCAGGCACGGCCGAGGTCCATGCCATGGCGATCCTGTTGCGACCGGTGGATCTGGAGATGGACGAGCCCCGTCTGCGCACCTGTCGTCGCCGGCTGCAGCAGCAACGCCAGGAGTTGCGCAGAATGGCGCATCAATTCCGTCGCCTGCAACGGCGGCTTCAGGCCCACGAGGCGGAACGGCTGTGGCTGCAGGACATTCGCAACAGCCCCCCCCCCCAGAGCTGAACCGGCAGCTGGAGCAGCCCCTCACCGCTGCCCTGTCCCCCCAGGCCACGGTCGCCGTGGGGCCGTCGAGCGCAACGGCCGTGCCGGCCGCATTTGAGCGCTGGTACGGGGCCCTGCAGCAGGCCTGCCAGCTCGAGGCCGATCGCGGTTTCATCGATGTCAAGGGTCGCCAGCTCACCTACAGCACCTTCGTGGTGCAGAGCCTCAGCCAACCTGGATTGAGCCTGGCGGTCGACCAGCAGCAAGCCTTGGCGCCTCTGTTGAGCGGCTTTCGGACCTATTCGGAGCAGCCGGAGCCCCGGCGGCGTCAGCTGGTGGCCCAGCTGCGTCAGCGGCTGCATGAGCTGCGCCGCAGCCAGCTGCCGGAACGGCCCGTGGGTCCACCCCGGCTCCGGCTGGGAGCAACCACCGGCGCGGCCACGGCCCCAGGTGCAGGGCGTTGGCTGGAGCCTGATCAGGGGCTGGTGGAGGTGCCTGGCATCGGACCCAAGCTCGCCACCCTGCTGGCCGGCCTGGGACTGCTGGTGGTGCGGGATCTCTTGCATTACTACCCCCGCGACTATCTCGATTACGCCCACCTGGTGCGGATCGCGGCCCTCGAGGCCGGTCGCACGGCCACGATCGTGGCGACCGTGCGCAGCAGTCACGCCTTCGCCAGTCCGCGCAACCCCAACCTGGCGATCCTGGAACTGCAACTCCAGGACGTGACGGGCCGGCTGCGGGTCTCGCGTTTTTTTGCCGGCAAGCGATTTTCCAGTCCCGGCTGGCTCAAGTCCCAACAGCGCCTGTATCCGCCCGGGGCCACGGTGGCCGTCAGCGGACTGGTGCGCGACAGCCCCTACGGAGCCAGCTTCAACGATCCGTTGATCGAAGTGCTCGAGTCCCCCGGTGCCGAGGTGCGATCCGAGCAGATCGGCCGGCTGGTGCCCGTCTACGCCCTGACCGAGGGCCTGGGTGCCGATCGGCTGCGGCGCGCCATCGCCGCTCTGTTGCCCCTGGTGCATCACTGGCCCGATCCCCTGCCGGAGCAGCTGCGCCAGGAGTTGGCCCTGCCCGGTCGCTTGACGGCCCTGCAGCAGATCCATCAGCCCCTGGATCGGGAGCAGCTGCAGGCCAGTCGCCAGCGCCTGGTGTTCGATGAGTTCCTGTTGTTGCAGCTGGCACTCGCCCAGCGCCGTGAGCGGCTGCGCCAGCGCCAGGCCCCACCCCTGGTGCTGCTGCCGGGTCAGGAGGATCTGGTGATCCGCTTCCTGGAGCTGCTGCCCTTTCGGCTGACTGGGGCGCAGCAGCGGGTGCTCGCCGAGATCCGCGCCGACATGGCCAGACCCCAGCCCATGGCCCGCCTGGTGCAGGGCGATGTGGGCAGCGGCAAGACCGTGGTGGCCCTGGCCTCCCTGCTCGCGTCGATCGAGGCCGGTTGCCAGGGTGCCCTGATGGCTCCGACCGAGGTGCTGGCCGAACAGCACTACCACAAGCTGGTCGAGTGGCTCAATCCCCTGCAGGTCAACGTCGAGCTGCTCACCGGCTCCACGCCGCAGCGGCGCCGGCGCCAGATGCTGCAGGATCTGGCCAACGGTCAGTTGCAGCTGTTGGTGGGCACCCATGCCCTGCTGGAAGATCCGGTGGAGTTCGACCGCCTCGGTCTGGTGGTGGTCGATGAGCAACATCGCTTCGGGGTGCGCCAGCGCAATCGCCTGCTGGCCAAGGGACTCCAGCCCCACCTGCTGACGATGACGGCCACGCCGATTCCCCGCACCCTGGCTCTGGCGGTCCACGGGGATCTCGATGTCAGCCAGATCGATGAGCTGCCGCCCGGGCGGACGCCGATTCGGACCCGGGTGCTGCGCGCCGCCGAGCGGGATCAGGCCTGGGCCCTGATCCGGGAGCAGGTGGCCCTGGGCCAGCGCGCCTACGTCGTCTTGCCCCTGGTCGAGGAGTCGGAGAAGCTCGATCTGCGCTCAGCGGTGGAGGTCCATCGCCATCTGGCGGAGGAGGTGTTCCCCGACCTGCGGGTGGGGTTGCTGCATGGCCGGCTCAACAGCGAGGAGAAGCAACGGGCCATTGCCGCCTTTGCCGCCGGCGCCTGCCAGGTGCTCGTTTCGACCACGGTGGTCGAGGTGGGGGTGGACGTGCCGGCCGCCAGTGTGATGGTGATCGACCATGCCGATCGCTTCGGCCTGGCCCAGCTGCACCAGTTGCGCGGTCGTGTCGGTCGGGGGGCGGCGGCCTCCCACTGCCTTCTGATTAACGATGGCCGCAATGCCACCGCCAAGCAGCGACTGGAGGTGCTGGTGCGCAGCAATGACGGCTTTGAGATCGCCGAGATGGATCTGCGCCTGCGGGGACCGGGTCAGGTGCTGGGCACGCGCCAGTCCGGCCTGCCCGATCTGGCCCTGGCCAGCCTCAGTGACGATGGCGACATGCTGGAGTTGGCACGGGACGTGGCCAGGCGCCTGCTGCACGATGATCCGGATCTCAGCCGCCAACCCCTGCTGCGTGAGGCCCTGGAGGCCCAGCGGCGCCGGTTGGTCGATGCCGCCCGACTGAACTGAGCCATGCGCCCCTGGAGTCCGATCCCGATTGACGACAACGGTGAGCCATTGACGGACCTGCCGGCCGTTCTGCGGCGCATCGAGCCCCATCCCTATCAGCGCCTCGGTGCCCCCTACGGCCAGCTGGGATCCCCGTTCCGGCTGCGATCGGGGGTGGTGGAACGGCTGCTCAGGGCTCAGGCGCTGCTGCGCGTTGAGCAGCCCCAGTGGTGCCTGGCGATTTTCGATGCCTGGCGGCCGTTGGCGGTTCAGCAGTTCATGGTCGATCACGCCATTGCCGCCGAATGCCAACGGCGTGGTGTCGATGCCGATCTGCCCAGCCCCCTGCGGGAGCAGGTGGTGGCCGACGTGGGCCGTTTCTGGGCTCCCCCCAGCGCCGATCCGGCCACACCGCCACCCCACAGCACCGGTGCTGCGGTGGATCTCACCCTGGCGGAAGACTCAGGCGGCCTGCTGGCCATGGGCGGGGAGATCGATGCGATTGGCTCCGTCTCCGAGCCCGACCACCACAGCGAGGCCGCCCGGCTTGACCCCGATGGCGAGGCGGCTTGCTGGCATCGCCGTCGCCAGTTGCTGTCTCAGGTGATGGTCGCTGCCGGTTTCGCCCAGCATCCGAACGAATGGTGGCATTTCAGCCACGGCGATCAGCTCTGGGCCTGGCGATCAGGCCAACCAAGGGCGATCTACGGACGGGCGCCAGAGGGCTGAATCGGAGTCGCCCCAGCTTCTCCCAGCTCCCGCTCAATGGCACCTGCCTGCTCCGCACCCATCAAACCTTTGTCGACGCAGCGCTTCAAGGTGGCCCGCAGCATCTCCAGCTGCACCTCCCGCAGGCTGGCCTGAACCTTGGCAGGTTGGTCCGCCCAGGGCAGCAGCTGCTGCTGGAAGGTGGTCCGCAGGGCCGTCGCTTTGCAGACCTCCGGGTCGGGGTCATACAGCTTCTGACGCGGTGGCGGCGGCGGCGGCATCTCGGACGCAGCGACTGGAAGAGCCAGGACGACGGCGAGTAAGCCGGCCTTCAGCACGCTGCGGACCGCGGGGCTGATGCGCCGCTGGAGGGGATGGCGAACGTTCACGGCTGGACCAGCAGAGCCTGGATGCGAGCGTCACCCTGCTTGTTGACCCAGTCGCCCAGGCTGGTGCGCGGTCCAGCTTCCTGCTTCCAGGTTCGCAGCAGCGGCTCCAGCGTGGCTTCCAGGTCGTCCAGGGGAAGCTTCTCCAGGAATGGCCGGGCCAGGGTGGTCAGCCCGGGCGTGCCACCCAGCCAGAGCTGATAGCTCTCTACGCCGCTGCCCACCAGGCCGATTTCCGCCATGTAGGGCCGGGCACAACCATTCGGGCAGCCGGTCATGCGGATCAGGATCGATTTCTCGATCTCCAGGCTGGTCAACAGCACCTGCACCCGCTCCAGCACCTGGGGCAGGATGCGCTCCGATTCGGTGATCGCCAGACCGCAGGTGGGCAGGGCCGGGCAGGCGATCGCGTGGCGGGCCAGGGGCGCCGGGGCCTCGGGGGCCTCGAATCCAAGGCGTGCCAAAGCTTCGCCCAGGCCCTTGCGCTGGTTGCTGCCGATGTTGCAGAGCAGCAGATCCTGGTTTGGGGTGAGGCGCACGTCGAGCTGGTACCTGGCCACGAGTTCACGCAGGCCGGCTTTGGTCTGGCCCTCCAGGCGTCCACAGATCAGGGGCAGCCCCACGAACCAGAGGCCATCGCCCTGGCGATTCCAGCCGAGGTAATCCAGCAGTTTGACCTTCGGTTCCTGGCGCAGGCGGCCGATCGGCTGGGGAAAGTAACGCTTGAGTTCCTCCCGGAACCAGGCCACACCCCGGTCCTGGATCAGATATTTCATCCGGGCATGGCGCCGTTGCTGGCGGTCGCCATGGTCCCGCTGCAGGGCAGCAATGGCCTGCACCAGATCCAGCACATGCTCAATCGCCACCCAGCCGAGGGGATCGGCGGTGCGGGCAAAGGTCTCCTCCTTGTTGTGGGTGCGGCCCATGCCACCACCGACATAGACATTGCAACCCAGGGGCCGGCCCGAGCCATCGCTGAACAGGACCAGGCCGATGTCCTGGGTCAGCAGATCCACCGAGTTGTCCCCCGGAACGGTGACGGCGATCTTGAACTTGCGCGGCAGGTAGGTGGCGCCGTAGAGGGGTTCGGCCGCATCACCGCTGAAGAGCGGCCCCTCGGCCTGGCGCGCCTTGACCCGGCGCACGCTGAGTTTGGGCTTGATGCGATAGCTCAGATCGCCGTCCACCCAGAGATCCAGATAGGAACCCTCGGCGGCTTGGGGCGTCAGCAGATCGGCGATGTCATCGGCCAGCTGGCGAGCGGCGGGGTAGCCGCCGCCCATGGATGGGGAGGCCGGTGCCATCACGTTGCGATTGATGTCACCGCAGGCCGAGAGGGTGGAGCCCATGGAGCGGACGATCGTGCCGATCACCTCCCGCAGATCCGCCTTGGCGATGCCATGCATCTGGAAGGCCTGGCGCGTCGTGGCCCTGAGGGTGCCGTTGCCGAGGCGATCGGCCAGCTCGTCCAGCGCCAGGTAGAGGTCGGGGGGGATGCGGCCGCCGGGGCTGCGCAGGCGCAGCATCATCTGCCAGTCCTTGTCGGACCCTTTGCGGCGGTTGTCGCGGTTGTCCTGTTGATAGCTGCCGTGGAACTTCAGGATCTGGACCGCCGACTCACTGAAGTTGAGGCTGCCGTTGTCGAGTTCGCTGAGCAGAGGTTCCTTCAGGTGCCCACTGGCGGCCTTGAGGGACTCAAACTTGGTCGGCGCCGAACCGGTGGACGGATTGTCGGCTACCGGCGTCGCTGGCATCGTTTCGTCGGCATTCGGAATCAGTCCGAAACTAGCGAATGGCTCCGGGGCTGGATCGAACTCGGGGCCATGATGCTGGATTCCCGTAGTCGGCGGCCGTTGCATACAGTCGCGCTGTTCCTGCCCTGATCCATGGCCACGTTCCTGCTGGAAATCGGCACCGAGGAGCTGCCGGCCGACTTTGCCCGCCTGGCCCTACCCCAGCTGCAGCAGGCCGTGGCCGCCGACCTGGAGGCCTGCCGCCTCGATTCCACGGCCCTGCAGGTCACCAGCACGCCACGGCGCCTGGTGGTCACGGTCAGCGGTCTGAACCAGCAACAGCGCGATCTGGCGGAGGACCGGAAAGGGCCACCGGCCCAGCAGGCGTTCAAGGACGGTCAGCCCACTCCCGCCGCCCTGGGTTTCGCGAAGCGCTGCGGTATCGAGGCATATGAGCTGGAGGTGCGCGACACGGACAAAGGCCCGTTCGTCTTCGCCCGCACCCTGGAACCGGGCAGGCCGACCCTGACCGTGCTGGCGGAGCTGGTGCCCCGCTGGATCACCGGCCTGCAGGGCCGCCGGTTCATGCGCTGGGGGGAGGGCGAGGCGCGCTTCAGCCGGCCGATCCGCTGGCTGGTGGCCCTGCTCGATCAGGAACTGGTTCCGGTGCAACTGCTCGACTGCGATCCGCCCATCAGCAGCGACAGGCTCAGCCGCGGCCATCGCCTGCGAGCCGAATCCGTGGTCATCACGTCCGCCGACAGCTACGGGGAGCAACTGTCCGCCCTCGATGTGCAGGTGGACCGGCTGGCGCGGGGCCGCTGGATCCGG
Source organism: Synechococcaceae cyanobacterium ELA739 (assembly GCA_037127935.1). Lineage (GTDB taxonomy): Bacteria > Cyanobacteriota > Cyanobacteriia > PCC-6307 > Cyanobiaceae > Cyanobium. Next base: position 47,306 of record JBAXXM010000004.1, on the reverse strand, counting down.
GAGCGGCTGGAGGCTGGCGCTGAGCCACTGGCCGCCACGATCGACCTGCCCCCAGAGCTGCTGGAGGAATTGATCGACCTGGTCGAATCGCCCCAACTGATCCAGGGCACGATCGAGGAGCGTTTCCTGCAGTTGCCACCCGAGGTTCTCAGCACGGTCATGCGCGCCCACCAGCGCTACGTGCCCCTGCTCAAGTCGACATCCAGCCCCGATCCCCTGGCCCTGGACGCGCACGACAGCCTGCTGCCGCGCTTCTTCTGCATTGGCAATGGGCTGGAAGCGGCCCAGGCCACCATCCAGCGGGGCAACGAACGGGTGCTGCGGGCCAGGCTGGCTGATGCGGAGTTTTTCGTCGCCGCTGATCGGCGTGTCGCCAGCATCGATCGCCGCGACCAGCTGGATCGCGTCACCTTCGCTGAGGGGCTCGGCAGCCTGAGGGACCGCTGCGAGCGGCTGGAGTGGTGCACTGATGTCCTGCTGGAGCAGCTCGACCTGGACGCAGAGACCGCCAGCCACGCGCGGCGGGCCGCCCACCTGTGCAAACACGATCTCGTCAGTCAGATGGTTGGCGAGTTTCCCGAGCTCCAGGGCGTGATGGGGGGCAAATACCTCCTGGCTGAGGGCGAGCCCAGAGCCGTGGCCCTGGCGGTGCTGGAGCATTACCTGCCCCGGGGCGCCGGTGACCGGCTGCCCGGCTCGGATGCGGGGGCCGTGGTGGCCATGGCCGAACGGCTGGAGCTGCTGCTCAGCATCTATGCCAAGGGGGAGCGGCCCAGCGGCTCCTCCGATCCCTACGCCCTGCGCCGGGCCGGCAATGGCCTGTTGCAGATCCTCTGGGAACGGGGTTGGCGCCTCGACCTGCTGGGCTGGCTGCAACGGGCCTGCGGCCATTGGTCCCAGCTCCTGCCCCAGTACGGGCTGGATGGGGAGCAACTGGCGCTTGAACTGGCCGAGTTTCTGCGTCAGCGGCTGGTCAGCCTGTTGGAGGAACAGGGGATGGCGGTCGATGTGGTGCAGGCGGTGGCCGGCTATGGCGTGTCGCTGCAGCGGTTGCTGTCGGATCCGGCCGATGCCCGCCAACGGGCGTTCCTGTTGCTGCAGTTGCGCACCGACGGCCAGCTGCAGGCCGTCCAGGCCGTGGTGCAAAGGGCCTCCAGGCTGGCTGAGAAAGGCGAGCTGCCGGAGGCGGTGCTCAGCGCCGCGGGCGTCGTCAAGCCCGACCTGTTCTGTTCGCCCAGCGAGACCGCCATGCTGGGGGTGCTGGAGCAACTGGAGCCGATCGTGCAGGGCCGCGAGTCGGGGCGCTACAGCTCCCTGGCCTCAGCCCTGGCCGAGAGTGCCCCTGTTCTGGCAGCCTTCTTTGACGGCGAACAGAGTGTGATGGTGATGGCGGACGACCCAGCCGTGCGGGCCAATCGTCTCAATCTGCTCGGCGTCCTCCGCAATCAGGCCTCGGTCTTGGCGGACTTCAGCAAGCTGCAGGGGTGAGTGACCAGTTCGGTCACTGCGGCCTTTCCGCTGCTGTACGCCTGGAGCCAACTCCCTGAGCGCGGATCCACGTCCATGTGGCGTCTATGGGCGCTGAACGACATCGCGCTGGAGATGGCGACCAGCGTGCGGAGCGGGTTCTTCAGACCTTCTTGGGATGCTGTGTCGCGCACTCCCTGAAGCGTGGATCGGGATCGAACCAGGCTCCCAAAGGGTTGAAGGGCCTCGGTGTCCCTGCGGGCATGCTCATGCCTGCAAGCGGTTGCAAGTTGGCGACTGGAGTCAACAGAATCAACTGAGACCTACTAAAGATCTAGTCGGAAGATCTAATCGAGCGTTTGTAAGAACCAGTGAATCCTTGCTCTCAGGCAAATCCGCGGTTGGACATTGTTGAGCCCCAACGAATGGGGCCTGGGATGGTCCATGCGAAGCTCGATGCCAGAGCATGACAGTGGGCAATCTGTTGACGCCCTGAGTAAGCATAGTAGTGAATGATTGGAATTGTTGCTGGACTTCTTTGAGGGCCGAAGAACCTTTTTCCCTCAACGAAAGTGAAGTCCCTAGTGCGGTATGGCCGAAGATAGCTTGGACAAGGTCCGACCGATGGCTGTTTTTCGCTAGGGGACGTTAACGAACGTTTGGCCGTGTATGTCTCTGGACCCGGCTTCATGCCAGGTCCAGAGTTGCAACGGACCAATTTTGGGTAAAAATCAATCAGCTCTTGCCGGCCAGCATCGGCTCCCGTTCTCCCGATTCCGCAGCTGGTGCAGAATCACCGGCTGCCGATGGGGCATGGGTGGCTTTGACGGAACCGCCGACACCATGGCCATTGGCCGCATCGGCGGCCAAGATCCGCTCCATTTCAGCTTCGCTGCGGACGGCGCTGGGGACTGGCTTGTAGCCCGAAGGGGCAAAAGCCTGGCCGCGTAAGTAGGCACCGAAGGTGAGCAGGGTGAGCTTAAGGGTCTGCCAAGGGTTGACCGGCACGACACGTTTGTAGAGATAGCTGTCAAACGTCAGACGTTGCACGTCCTTGTCGTCGCACATTTCGACGAAGGCCTCGCGGGCCGGGTCATTGCTGTAGAAAACGTTCTGCAGGATCTCCAGCACCTTGTAGGTGGCGCCGTATTTCTTGTCCCATTTTTTCAAGTAGACCTTGAGGTCCTTCTCGGTCGGGATTTTCTTGCCGCTATCGCTGGCAGCCACGATCTCTTCGGCACACATCCGGCCGCTCTTGGCGGCGAAGTAGATGCCCTCACCGGAGCTCTTGGTGACATAGCCGGCGGCATCGCCCACCAGTGCCATGCGACCCACCACGCGGCGCGGGCGGGGATGTTCGGGAATCGGGTGGGCTTCCACCTTGATCACCTCGCCATGCAACAGGCGCTTGCTGGCCCGTTCGCGGATGCCCTTCTGGAGCCCCTTGATCAGGCTCTGGTTTTTCTGCATCGTGCCCGTTCCCACGGCCACGTGGTCGTACTTGGGGAACACCCAGGCATAGAAGTCAGGCGAGACGTCGGTGCCGACGTACATCTCGGCCAGATCCTCGTAGTAGGCCATCTCTTCGGGTGGCAGGCGGATCCGCTCCTGGAAGGCGATGGCGACGTTGTAATCGCCGGCGTCCATGGCCTTGGCAACGCGACTGTTGGCGCCATCAGCTCCGACGATCAGGTCCACCTCCAGGGTCTTGAGTTCGCCGGTGGGACCGCCGCCGGAATAGTCGGCGTAGTGGAGGGTGTAGGGACCCTGGCGGTTGCTGCCGGTCTCGATGCTCTGCACCAGGCCGTTGACCAGCTGGGCACCCAGCTCGGCGGCACGGTTACGCAGAAAGGCGTCGAAGACCTCGCGGCGGCACATGCCGATGTATTCGTCGGCGTTCTCCAGATGGATGTCCACCTCCCGATTTGAGGGGGAAATCATCTTCATGTTGTTGACCTTGCGGTCAATGATCGATTCCGGCAGGTCGAACTCCTTGACCATGCACAACGGGATTGCCCCTCCACAGGGCTTGGCATTGTCGAGCTTGCGCTCGAACAGCCAGGTTTGAATGCCCGCCCTGGCCAGTACTTCAGCAGCACAGGAACCGCTCGGGCCGCCACCCACCACCGCGACTCGCAACATCTTGAAACCTGCTCCACCAAAGGGATCCTGGGCAAAAAAACTAACACCGCCCCGCGGTCCCCTGCGGCTTCGCCGAGGTCGTTGGCTCCATCGGACATGGCCACTACGATCGGAACCCCTGGCTGGTGGTTGTGCCCGCACCGATGAACGGGGAAGAAATCCCGCTCGCCCGTCGCCGGCAGCCCCCCAAGCCACCCCGGCCTTCCCTGCTTGGGCGTCTGCTCAGATTGGTGCTGGTCTCGGGCCTGGTCACCGGCGCGGTGCTGTTGCTGATGGCCGGACCCCTGCGCCGTTGGCTGACCCCGCCCCCGGTGGCCGGGCTCAACGCCCGACTAAGTGCCGACGGCCGACTGCTGGGCCATTTTCCGTACCCGGAGCTGCCGGAGGCGCAACTGGTGGGCATCAGTGCCGATCTGCGGCTGCAGCCCGATGCGGCCCGGGCCCTGTTGGCGATGCAGCGGGCCGCCAAGGCCGATGGTGTTGATTTGGTGGTGCTGAGCGCCTTCCGCTCCATTGCCCTGCAGCGTCAGCTGTTCTTTGACGTTCAGGCAGAGCGCAACCAGAGCGCCAGGGATCGGGCCCGGGTCAGTGCTCCGCCGGGGTTTTCCGAGCACAGCACGGGTTTCGCCGTCGATCTGGCGGATGGCCAACAGCCCGCCACCAATCTCTCGATCCGTTTCGACGACACCCAGGCCTACCAATGGCTGGCCAGCCACGCCCATCGCTTCCATTTCCAGCTCTCGTTTCCGGCCGGCAACGTTCAGGGGGTCAGCTACGAACCCTGGCACTGGCGTTTTGAGGGCTCGACCGAGGCCCTGCGCCTGTTCGAACCTGCCCAGCGGCTGGCGCGTTAGCTCGGCTGGGCGAGCGCGTCGCAAGGTAAGATCAAGTTTCGCTTCAGAAATGTCACGCACCTCGCCAGGGGCTCTCGATCGCCTGATCGCGTTCCCTGGTCGTTGATACGGCACGACTTCCCTGTCAGCCGGAGTTGATCAGGCGGCGAGATTTCAGACGACGCGACACCCGAGCCCAACTCCCTTTCTCTGCAGGATCCGATGCCCATGAGTGGCGAAGTCAAAGGTGTGCCGATTCGCAACATTGCAATCATTGCCCACGTCGACCACGGCAAGACCACTCTGGTGGACGCGCTGCTCAACCAGTCCGGCATCTTCCGCGAGGGTGAGGCAGTGCCCACCTGCATCCTGGACTCCAATGACCTGGAGCGGGAGCGGGGCATCACAATCCTGTCCAAAAACACCGCCGTTGACTACAACGGCATCCGCATCAACATTGTTGATACCCCGGGCCACGCCGATTTCGGCGGTGAAGTTGAGCGGGTGCTTGGCATGGTCGACGGTTGCCTCTTGATCGTCGATGCCAATGAGGGGCCCATGCCCCAGACCCGCTTCGTGCTCAAGAAAGCCCTGGAAAAGGGCCTGCGGCCGATCGTCTTCGTCAACAAGATCGACCGGGCCCGGGTCGACCCCGAGCAGGCCGTCGACAAGGTGCTGGACCTGTTCCTGGAACTAGGTGCCGACGACGACCAGTGCGACTTCACCTACCTGTTCGGCAGTGGGATGGGCGGCTACGCCAAGCCCGACATGAAGACCGAGAGCGACACGATGAAGCCGCTCTTTGACGCCATTCTTCGCCACGTTCCACCCCCGGTTGGCGACCCCACCAAGCCCCTGCAGCTTCAGGTCACCACCCTGGACTACAGCGATTTTCTTGGTCGCATCATGATCGGCCGCATCCACAACGGCACGATCCGTGGGGGCCAGCCCGCAGCCCTGATCCGCGACGACGGCACCATCAAGCGCGGCCGGATCTCCAAGCTGCTGGGATTCCAGGGTCTGCAGCGGGTCGAGATTGAGCAGGCCAGTGCCGGTGACCTGGTAGCCGTAGCCGGTTTTGATGAAGTCAACATCGGTGAGACAATCGCCTGCCCCGATCACCCCGAGGCCCTGCCGCTGATCAAGGTGGACGAACCCACCTTGCAGATGACCTTTGTGGTCAACGATTCCCCCTTCGCCGGCAAGGAAGGCAAGTTCGTCACCAGCCGTCAGTTGCGGGATCGCCTGCAGCGGGAACTGCTGACCAACGTCGCCCTGCGGGTCGAAGACACCGACTCCCCCGATCGCTTTGCGGTCAGCGGTCGCGGTGAGCTGCACCTGGGCATCCTGATCGAAACGATGCGCCGCGAGGGCTATGAGTTCCAGGTGAGCCAGCCCCAGGTGATCTTCCGCACCATTGATGGCACGCCCAGCGAGCCCTACGAAACCCTGGTGATGGATGTGCCGGAGGAATCCGTCGGCGGCTGCATCGAGAAGCTCGGTGTGCGCAAGGGTGAAATGCAGAACATGGAAAACACCAACGACGGCCGCACCCAGCTGGAGTTCGTGGTTCCTTCCCGCGGCCTGATCGGTTTCCGCGGCGAGTTCATCCGCGCCACCCGTGGCGAAGGCATCATGAGCCACTCGTTCCTGGACTACCGGCCGATGCAGGGCGATATGGATGCCCGTCGCAACGGCGTCCTGGTTGCCTTTGAGGAAGGTACGGCCACGTTCTACGCCCTGAAGGGAGCCGAAGATCGCGGTCAGTTCTTCATCACGCCTGGCACCAAGGTCTACAAAGGCATGATCGTTGGCGAGCACAACCGTCCGCCCGATCTCGAGCTCAATGTCTGCAAGGCCAAGCAGGTCACCAACATCCGCTCCGCCGGTGCCGAGGTGCTCGACACCCTGCAGGCTCCGATTCAGATGACCTTGGAGAGGGCGCTGGAGTACATCGGTCCCGACGAAATGCTCGAAGTGACCCCTGAGTCGATCCGGCTGCGCAAGTTGCCGATGAAGAAGACCGCCAAGCGTTGAGTTGCGCCAGCGACAGGCCTGAACCCCTGCCGAATCACCCGGCTGGGCCACCCGATGAGGAGGCCCAGCTTTTGGTGGATCCACGGTTGCATCAGGCGATTCGCCTGTTCAATGCCGGCGATTGGTACGCCTGCCACGATGGCTTTGAGGAGCTCTGGCACGAATGCCAGGGTCCGATGCGGCCCGTTTTGCAGGGCCTTTTGCAGATTGCCGTCGCCCAGCTCCACCTTGAGCGGGGTAACCATCATGGCGCCATGGTTCTCACCGGTGAAGGACTGGGGCGGCTGCAGCGCTGTGACGATCAGGCCCTGGGGGTTGATCTGAACAGTCTTCGCCAGGCTTCGGCCCTATGGCTGCAGGCCCTGCAGAGCAATGCCGCCACAACCGATTTGCCCCAACCCCACCTGCAATTGGTGGGTGAGCCGTCCCGGTAAATTGGCGGCACGTTTCACCGCCTGCCGAGTCGATCGATGCAGGTCAGCACCCTGTCCCAGATTCGATCACGTGGGCGATTGGTACCGAATCCAGCATTGCTGGCTGCTCGTACCAACAAGCGGCGCACCCTGATGGTGGCTGCGGTGCTGGGGATGTTGGCGTTGGCCATGCCCCATCCCGGTGAGGCCCAGTCCGAGCCGGCCTCGGTGGCCGCCAAGCCAGCCACCGCCGATGCCGGTCTGGTCACGATCGAATCCGATACGCAGCAGGCCGATAACCGCACTGGGGTGGTCACGGCGATTGGGAACGTGAGGATCCAATATCCGGATCGCCACATGGTGGCCACCTCCCGCCAGGCTCAGTATTTCTCCAAGGAGGGACGACTCGTGCTGACGGGGGATGTCGACGTCATCGACGCCGACGGTCAGCGCATCCGTGCCGAACGCCTCGTCTATCGACTGGACAGCGAACGCCTGCTGGCCGAGCCCAGCACAGGTAAGCAGGTGTACAGCAGGCTGAGACTGCAGAACAAAGCGCCGGTCGTTGAAGCCAAACCGCTGCTGCCATGAGCCTTGCCCTGGAACGGGTGTCGATCACCCTGGGGGGTCGGCCTCTCGTTGACGCTGTCAGTCTGGAACTACGGCCCGGGGAAGTCGTGGGCTTGCTGGGTCCCAATGGGGCCGGCAAGACGACGACCTTCAACCTGGTGACTGGATTGCTGCGTCCCGACAGCGGCGATGTGCTGCTCGATGGCGATTCGGTCAGCGATCTTTCGATGCCGGTGCGAGCCCGGCTCGGCATCGGCTATCTGCCCCAGGAGGCAAGCGTCTTCCGCCAGTTGAGCGTGCGCGACAATCTGCGTTTGGCCCTAGCCGAAAGCGGTACCCCCGAACATCGGCGCCGAGATCGCCTCGAAGAGTTGATCGAGGATTTTCACCTCGGGCCCTTTCAGCATCGGCGCGGCTACCAACTCTCGGGAGGTGAACGTCGCCGCTGTGAGGTGGCCCGCGCCCTGGCTGTCGGCGAATCGGGGCCCCGCTATCTGCTGCTCGATGAGCCATTTGCGGGGGTCGATCCCCTGGCTGTGGCCGATTTGCAGGACCTGATCAGCGGTCTGAGGGACCGGGGCATGGGCGTGCTGATCACCGATCACAACGTGCGCGAGACGCTGGCGATCACCAATCGGGCCTACATCCTCACGGATGGCTCGCTGCTCGCCTCCGGAACTTCCGCCGAGGTGGCCGAAGATCCGTTGGTACGCCGCCACTATCTCGGCGAAACCTTCGCGATGCTGGCCGCCCCCTCCTTCTGGAGCGGTGAGCATGATGAACCGGAGCTGGCGCCGGTAGAGATCTCAGCGGAGCAGGCAGCCGACGCCGGCCCTGAGGTCAGTCCTGAAGCCAGGGGTTGGGTCGGGACACTGCAGCGCCTGCCGGCCTTCAAAGCCTGCAACAGGCTGTCCATGGCCGTGCTGGCCCCATGGCGTCCCTGGCTGCGCCGCATCCCCCTGTTGGACCGCTGGTTGGTTGGCGAGCTGATGGGGCCGCTGCTGTTTGGCATCGCCGCCTTCACCGCCGTCTCCCTATCGGTCGGCGTCGTGTTTGAACTGGTCCGCAGGGTGTCGGAATCGGGCCTGCCAGTGACCGCAGCGATGTTGGTCCTGATGCTGCGGCTGCCTGGTTTCCTGGTGCTGGCTTTCCCGATGGCCACGTTGATGGCCACCCTGCTGGCCTACAGCCGCCTGTCCGGCAGCAGTGAGTTGACGGCCCTGCGCAGTGTGGGCGTCAGTACGCGCCGGATGGTGGTTCCGGCCCTGCTGTTGTCGGTGGTGATGAGTCTGTTGACGTTCACCTTCAATGATCTGATTGTGCCGCGGGCCAACCTCGCGGCATCCAACACTCTGGAGAGGGCCCTAGGCAAAGCGATTGCCAGCGAAAAAGGCGACAATATCCTTTATTCTCGCTTCGGTCGAATCAAGATGGAAGAGGGTGAGTCGACTCGGGTGCTGACACACATTTTTTACTCGCGTAAGTTCTTGCGAGGTGAGATGAATGATGTCACCTTGATCGACTTTTCAAGGATTGGTCAGCGTCAGATGCTGATGGCCAAGCACGGGCACTGGAATGACGACAAAGCGATGTGGGAGTTCTCCGACGGGAGGATCGTCAACATCGATGAAAACAACGGCACCACCACCTCAGCCGCTTTCGATCGCTATTTTTATCCGCTCTCCCGTGATCCGCTCGAAGTGGCAAAACTGCCCACCGATGCCAGCGTGATGACCGTCGGCCAGGCTCTGCGGGCGGAGCGGCTGCTGCAGGAGGCCAACAACTTGAAAGAAGCCCGCAGGTTGCGGGTGCGTATCCAGGAAAAATTCGCGTTCCCGGCGATCTGCCTGGTCTTCGGCCTGATCGGCAGCAGCCTCGGAGTGCGGCCCCATTCACGCACCAGCCGCAGTCAGGGTTTTGGCATCAGTGTGTTACTGATTTTTGGGTACTACCTGATGTCCTTCATCTTCAGCTCCCTCGGCATCACCGCCACCTTGACGCCGGCCTTGGCCGCCTGGATGCCTGTGGTGATAGGCCTCAGCGGCGGCCTGTGGCTGTTGCGCCAGGCCAGCCGCTGATGGCGTGCCGGGACGAAAACGTCATCAACCTCCGGTCCCGATCGGCCGGGACGAATGGCTGGACGGCAGACTGCACCCATCTGAACTGTGGTGCTGCGTGACCGATCCGGTTTTCGCCCTTGGCCTGCTGGCCTTCGCCTTGCTGCTGCTGGTGTTGCCCCTGTCCTTCTGGGCCCTTAGCGGCGGCCAGAGCAGTTCGTCGGTCCGGCTGTTGGTCGCTGCCGCCAATCTCTGCCTGACGGCCCAACTGGTGCTGCGCTGGTGGGATTCGGGTCACTTCCCGATCAGCAACCTCTATGAGTCGCTTTGCTTCCTGGCCTGGGGTTGCACCCTGACCCAGTTGCTGGTGGAACGCAGCTGGCCCAGCCCGCTGGTCCCGGCAGCTGCTACGCCGATGGCCCTCGGTTGCGTCGCCTTCGCCAGTTTCGCCCTGCCCGACCAGTTGCAACAGGCCTCGCCTCTGGTGCCGGCCCTGCGCTCCAGCTGGCTGGTGATGCATGTCAGCGTGATCATGCTCAGCTACGCCGCCCTGTTGGTGGGCTCCCTTTTGTCGCTGGCCGTGCTGTTCACCGAGTCCAATAAGGCCCTGGAACTGCGCAGCAGTTCGATTGGCAGTGGCGGCTACCGTCAAGCCCAGCTCGCCACAGGTGGCCCCGGGGCCATGGCGTTGAGCAGCACCGAGTTCCGCATCAGCGAACAGCTCGACAGCCTCAGCTATCGCACGATTACCGTTGGCTTTCTGTTGCTGTCCGTCGGGCTGGTCAGCGGTGCCGTCTGGGCCAATGAGGCCTGGGGCAGCTGGTGGAGCTGGGATCCCAAGGAAACCTGGGCCCTGATCTGCTGGCTCGTCTATGCCGCCTATCTGCACACGCGCCTGATCCGCGGCTGGCAGGGCCGTCGTCCGGCCATCGTCGCCGTCGTCGGCCTCGTCGTGATTGCTGTCTGCTACATCGGCGTCAACCTCTTGGGCATTGGCCTGCACAGCTATGGCTGGTTCTTTGGCAGCTAGTCCCTCGATCTCCGGGTGCGCCGCCCTGAACCGAGACTGATCCCAAGTTGGCTGCTCTCTCAGCCTTCGACCCAGTCAGCAGACCAAGGCCCAGCAAAGGCGCCCACGGTCTCACCGATCAAGACCATGGGGCCTGGGTGCCAGGTGTGCAGCCCATTGCAGGAGTTCTGACGGTGCCCCCTCCGCACAAAGGTGTTGGAGTTGCTCGGCCATGCGAGATTCGACTTTGCCGGCCAACTGAGACTGCTCGCAATGGTGGCATTACGTCACCCATCGGCAGCCTCCGCCTGGCAGAAACTGCAGAGGCAGCTTCCACATCGGGTTTTGGATGGGCTGGAGCAGCGTTTCACCTGCGGGTGGGCTGACCCATGCCGCATCGGACCCTGATCGATCAGGCAGGGGAGTTTGGGATCTCTCCACGTCAGTCCTGCTGGGATCGGTTGCCGGAACTGAATGATCCAAGGGACATCGGCTTCGCTGGTTCGCCTGGCCCCGCCAGCAGTTGACAAAAAAACGGGCTCCAGCGAGGGAGCCCGGCAGGTCAGCAGCACATGCAGGTCCTGTTCAGACCAGTGCGGGCTCAGGACGACGGCTGGTGCGGATGCCCTGGATGGCCTCGGCATAGTCGGAGGCGCCGAAGACCCCGGAGCCGCTGACGATGGCGTTGGCGCCGGCTTCAATCACCTTCCAGGCATTGGCGGGCTTGACCCCACCATCGACTTCGATCCAGGGATCCAGGCCGCGTTCGTCGCACATCCGGCGCAGGTCACGGATCTTCTGCACCTGGTTCTCAATGAAGCTCTGGCCGCCGAAGCCGGGGTTGACGCTCATGATCAGGACGAGGTCGCAGAGCTCCAGGCAGTACTCCAGCGTGTCCAGGGGGGTGCTGGGGTTGAGCACGGCTCCGGCCAGCTTACCCAGTTCCTTGATCTGGGCCAGGTTGCGGTGAAGGTGGGGGCAGGCCTCGACCTGCACGCTGATGATGTCGGCGCCGGCCTTGGCGAAGTCAGCCACGTACTTCTCAGGCTCGACGATCATCAGGTGCACGTCGAGGGGCTTGGTGGTCACCGGGCGCAGGGCCTCAACGATCAGGGGGCCGATGGTGATGTTGGGCACGAAACGGCCGTCCATCACGTCCACATGGATCCAGTCGGCGCCGGCCAGGTCAACGGCCCGCACGTCCTCTCCCAGTTTTGAGAAGTCGGCGGAGAGGATCGAAGGGGAAACCACCAGGGGTTTGGTGCTCATGGACGTCCACCGGAGCGAAAGCGGACCCGGATTGTAAGGAGCCGCCTTCCGCGCTGATACGATTGCCGCGCTTCAAGCCCCGGAGGGCCTGCAGTTGCTGGCGCCTTCGGCCTCCACCGGGCGTCTCTCCTCTGTCGCTTTTCCCTGAAGCCCCGTACCCCTGCCCGACTGACGTGGATCGCACCCTCATCCAGGAAATACTTGAGGTCGTTGAACAGGCCGCCATTGCCTCTGCCGAACTGACCGGCCTCGGCCAAAAGGATGAAGCCGATGCTGCAGCGGTCGAGGCCATGCGCAAGCGCATGGGCCAGATCCAGATGCAGGGCCGCATCGTCATCGGCGAAGGCGAGCGTGACGAAGCACCGATGCTCTACATCGGTGAAGAAGTGGGCAGCGGCACCGGCCCCGGCGTCGACTTCGCTGTGGATCCCTGCGAAGGAACCAACCTCTGTGCCAACAGCCAGCGCGGCTCGATGGCCGTGCTGGCCGCCTCCGATCGCGGCGGCCTGTTCAATGCACCCGACTTCTACATGAAGAAGCTGGCCGCCCCCCCGGCCGCCAAGGGCAAGGTCGACATTCGCAAGTCGGCCACTGAAAACATCGCCATCCTCAGCCAGTGCCTGGGCCTGGCCGCCAGCGAACTCACCATCGTCGTGATGGATCGCGCCCGCCACAAGGACCTCATCGCCGAGATCCGCGCCACCGGCGCCCGGGTTCAACCCATTTCCGACGGTGACGTGCAGGCCGCGATCGCCTGCGGTTTCGCCGGCACCGGCACCCACTGCCTCATGGGCATCGGCGCCGCTCCGGAAGGGGTCATCTCCGCCGCCGCCATGCGTGCCCTCGGTGGCCACTTTCAGGGACAGCTGGTCTATGACCCGGCTGTGGCCCAGACGAGTGAGTGGGCCGATTACACAAAGGAAGGCAACATCGCCCGCCTCAACGAGATGGGCATCACTGACGTCGACAAGGTCTACGAAGCCGAGGAGCTCGCCTCCGGTGAGAACGTCGTCTTTGCCGGCAGCGGCATCACCGACGGTCTGCTGTTCCACGGTGTCAAGTTCGAGAAGGACTGCACCCGCACCAGCAGCCTGGTGATCAGCACCCTGGACAACACGGCTCGCTTCACCAACACCATCCACATCAAGGACGGCGCCAAGAGCATCGCTCTGACCTGATCTCCAGCCGCCCGAGCGAGCCCGTTCCCCCGACTCCATGCATATCGCCGTCGTCGGTCTCAGCCATCGCACGGCTCCGGTGGAGCTCCGCGAGCGGCTCAGCATTCCGGAGCAGACGATGGAGACCTCTCTCCAGCAGCTGCGCTCCGATGAACAGGTGCTGGAGGCCTCCATCCTCAGCACCTGCAATCGGCTGGAGATCTATGCCTTGCTCCGCCATCCCGAGCAGGGCATTACGGCAGTGGGTTCGTTCCTGAGTCTGGTCTCTGGCCTGGAACTGGAGCAACTCACTCCCCACCTGTTCACCTTCCACCATGAAGAAGCCGTCGGCCACCTGTTGCGGGTGGCGGCCGGTCTGGACAGCCTGGTGCTGGGCGAGGGTCAGATCCTCTCCCAGGTGAAAAAGATGGTGCGACTGGGCCAGGAGTATCGCTCCGTCGGCCCCATCCTCAACCGACTGCTGAACCAGGCGGTGAGCACCGGCAAACGGGTTCGCAGTGAAACCAACCTCGGCACTGGCGCTGTTTCGATCAGTTCGGCTGCCGTCGAACTGGCCCAACTCAAGATCGGCCAGGCCCGGGGTCTCGATGAACTGGTCTCCCTCGACCAGGAACAGGTGGCTGTGGTGGGGGCGGGTCGCATGGCCCGTCTGTTGCTGCAGCATCTGCAATCAAAGGGATGCCGCGGTGCCGTCCTGCTGAATCGCACCGTCGCCCGGGCCGAAGCCCTCGCGGCCGATTTCCCTGCCCTGCCGGTGCAATGCCGGCCGCTCGGTGATCTGGACCACTGTCTGAGCACCTGTTCCCTGGTGTTCACCAGCACCGGGGCTGAGGAGCCGATCATCACGGCCGAACGGCTTCGGGGCCTGAACCGTCGTCTCAGCCTGATGCTGATTGACATCGGCGTGCCTCGCAACATCAGCGCGGATGCCGGGGAACTCACTGGCGTCGAGTCCTTCGATGTGGACGACCTTCAGGAGGTTGTTGCCCGCAACCAGGAAAACCGTCGCGAGATCGCCGCTGAGGCTGAAGGGCTCTTGGCGGAGGAATCGCGGCTGTTCCTGGAATGGTGGGACGGGTTGGAAGCCGTCCCCCTGGTCAATCGCCTGCGCAATCAGCTTGAGGACATCCGCGAGCAGGAATTGCAAAAAGCCCTCAGCCGCATGGGACCCGATCTCTCGGCCCGAGAGCGCAAGGTGGTCGAGGCGCTCAGTAAGGGCATCATCAACAAGATCCTGCATACGCCGGTCACCCGGCTGCGCTCGCCCCAGCCGCGCCAGCAGCGCCATGTGGCCATGAAGGTCCTGCAGGATCTGTTTGAGCTTCAAGAGGGGCCCTTCGACGGTTGAGAAGAGCTTGCATCGAAGTGTTCCCGGCATCACCAGGCATGCCCCTCGCCCTTGTACGGTCAGCCCACTAAAAAGAAAGGAAGAGAGTCCATGAAACGCGTTCTTGCCATCATTCTCGGCGGCGGTGCCGGCACCCGTCTTTACCCCCTCACCAAGATGCGTGCCAAGCCGGCCGTGCCCTTGGCGGGTAAGTACAGACTGATTGATATCCCGGTCAGCAATTGCATCAACTCAGAGATCAACAAGATCTATGTGCTGACCCAGTTCAATAGTGCCTCACTCAATCGTCACCTGACGATGAGCTACAACCTTTCGGCGGGCTTTGGCCAAGGTTTTGTTGAGGTCCTCGCAGCCCAGCAAACTCCTGACAGTCCCAGTTGGTTTGAGGGTACGGCGGACGCCGTGCGCAAATACCAGTGGCTCTTTCAGGAATGGGATGTTGACCATTACCTGATTCTTTCCGGGGATCAGCTCTACCGGATGGACTACAGCCAGTTCGTCCAGCACCACATCGATACTGGGGCCCAGCTGTCCGTCGGTGCCCTGCCCGTGGATGCGGCCCAGGCTCAGGAGTTTGGCCTGATGCGCACCACCCCTGATGGTCGCATCCGCGAATTCCGTGAAAAGCCCAAAGGGGCCGAACTGGAAGCCATGCAGGTGGATACGGAGAAACTGGGCCTCTCCCCCGAAGACGCCCAGAGCAAGCCCTATCTGGCTTCGATGGGGATCTACGTGTTCAGCCGTGAGACCTTGTTTGATCTGCTGGCCAGCAATCCTGCCGCCACTGACTTCGGTAAGGAAATCATCCCGGCATCTTTAGCGCGTGGTGACAACTTACAGAGTTTCCTATTCAACGACTACTGGGAAGATATCGGGACCATTGGTGCGTTCTACGAAGCCAACCTCGCCCTGACTGACCAGCCGAACCCAGCCTTTTCCTTCTACGACGAAAAATTTCCTATTTATACCCGCCCCCGCTATCTCCCCCCCAGCAAACTTCAGGATGCTCAGGTCACGGCGTCGATCATCGGCGAAGGGTCCCTGCTCAAGGCCTGCAGCATCCACCATTGCGTCCTGGGTGTGAGAACCAGGGTCGAAGATGAGGTGGTCCTTCAAGACACCCTGGTGATGGGTGCCGACTATTTCGAGTCGATGGAAGAGCGGGCCGTGCTGCGCGAGCGTGGTGGCACCCCGATCGGGGTCGGCAGGGGAACGACGGTGAAGCGGGCGATCCTGGACAAAAACGTCCGCATCGGCGAAAACGTCACGATTGTCAACAAGGACCATGTGGAAGAAGCGGACCGTCCGGAACTGAACTTCTATATCCGCAATGGCATCGTTGTCGTCGTCAAGAACGGCACCATTGCCGACGGTTCCGTCATCTGATCAACCCGGGGCCACCGGCTGGGCTGCCACCGGTGTGCTGTGCCCTACTCATGGCCAACAGCAGTTGCTGACACGATGACCGGGATGGTCTGATTCCCGGTCATCTCTAGCCAGAATGGAACCGATTTTTTCGGCTTTCCTGGACCCCATGAGCAAAGCTCACTTCGGTCTGATCGGCCTCGGCGTCATGGGCGAAAACCTCGTCCTCAACGCCGAACGCAACGGATTCTCCAGCGTCGTCTACAACCGCACCTTCGCCAAGACCCAGGAGTTCCTGGCGGGTCGTGGAGCAGGCAAGGACATCATTGGCGCCGAAACCCTGCAGGAGTTCGTCGCCGCCCTGGAGCGACCCCGGCGCATTCTGATGATGGTCAAGGCCGGCCAACCCGTTGATGACATGATCACGACCCTCTCCCCCTTGCTGGAGGAAGGCGATCTGTTGATTGATGGCGGCAATTCCCTCTACACCGATACCGAGCGTCGGGTCGCCCAGTTAGAGAGCCTCAGCTTCGGTTTTATCGGCATGGGCGTCTCCGGCGGCGCCAAAGGAGCTCTTGAAGGTCCGAGCATGATGCCCGGTGGCACCAAAGCCGCCTACGACGCCATTGAAGGTCTGGTCACCAAGATGGCCGCCCAGGTGGATGACGGACCCTGCGTCACCTATATCGGTCCTGGAGGTGCCGGCCATTTCGTCAAGACCGTCCACAACGGCATCGAATACGGCATTGAGCAGATCCTGGCGGAGGCCTATGACCTGATGAAGCGGGTCGCAGGTCTGAACGGTGATGCCATGGCCCAGGTGCTGGGCGCCTGGAACCAGACCGAGGAACTGGCCTCGTTCCTGGTGGAGATCACGGAGGTGTGCCTGGCCACCAAGGACCCGGAAAGCGGCGGTGATCTGGTGGAGCAGATCGTGGATGCCGCGGGCCAGAAAGGCACCGGTCTCTGGACCGTCGTCAGCGCCCTGGAGATGGGGGTCCCGGTTCCCACCATCTATGCCGCCCTCAACGCCCGGGTGCTCAGCTCCCTGCGGACGGAGCGCATGGCAGCCGAATCGGTGTTGCCTGCCGGCCATCCCGGCAGCATCCCCACCCACAGCTTTGATCTGGGTTCCCCCGACAGCGGCATGGAGCCCCTGCGGGACGCCACGATCCTGGCCTGCATCGCCAGCTATGCCCAGGGGATGGCCCTGCTGCAGGAAGCTTCCACGCTGCACGACTACAACCTTGATTTCGCCGCCATCGGCCAGATCTGGAAGGGCGGCTGCATCATTCGCGCTCGCCTGTTGCAGCGCATTCAGGATGCCTATACCGCCAACCAGCAGCTGCCGAACCTGATGGTGGATCCCTGGTTTGCTGAGCAGATCAACCGACGGCTGCCCGGCCTGCGCCAGGTGGTTGCCGGCGCCGCCCAGGCTGGCATTCCCGTGCCCTGTTACAGCAGCACGCTCGATTACATCAGCAGTTATGCCACGGGCCGTTTGCCCCAGAATCTGGTCCAGGCGATGCGGGACTGCTTCGGCTCCCACACCTATGAGCGCACGGACCGCGCCGGCAGCTTCCACACCGAATGGCTGATATGACCCGTTACCAGCTGATCGTGGCCAGTTCTGCCGTCGATCTGGCCCGCCAGGTGGCTGAGCGTATGGCGGCGACGATCGATCTGGCCCTGGCCCAGCGGGACCGGGCCCGGATCGCCCTCGCCGGTGGCGAAACCCCCAAGGCCGCCTACGTGCATCTGGGGCAGGAGCATCTGCCTTGGAATCGGGTTGATGTGCTCCTGGGCGATGAACGCTGGGTGGACGCAGCCGATCCGGCCAGCAATGCCCGCATGCTCCAGGAAACCCTGTTCGCCCAGGGGCCCGCCAGCCAGGCCTGCTTCCATCCGGTGCCCACCGACCGCGCCACACCCGCCGAGAGTGCGATCGCCTACGGAGAGCTGCTCTCCACGGTCTGTGCCGGTCGACCACCGCGGTTTGATCTGGTACTGCTGGGCCTTGGCGACGACGGCCATACCGCCTCCCTGTTCCCAGGGACGAGAGCAACCGCCGTCACCGATCTGGATGTCACCATCGGCGAAGGCAAGGGGTTACCCCGCGTCACCCTGACAGCTCCAGTCCTCAGCGCCGCCCGTCAGGTGCTCTTCCTGGTCAGTGGTGCGGGCAAGCAGGTGGCCCTGCGCCGGTTGCTTGATCCCCAGGAACCCAGTGAGCGCACCCCAGCTCGCCTGGTCCAACCTGAACAGGTGGTGGTGATCCTGGCCGATTCGGCAGCCGCCGATGGCCTGGCCTGAGCCCGCCAGACTGAAATCCCATCGGAGCTGCTCGTGATCGACCATCCAGGCGATGTGCCCTCAGCTGATCGGTTGCGCGTTGTGGAGGGTGCCGGGTTCAGCGGTTGGCACGCTCTCAATGACACGATCATGGGGGGCCGCAGCAGCGGTGCCTGTCAGGCCGACAGCCAGGGCCTCCATTTTGATGGCCTGCTGGTGGAGGAGGGGGGTGGTTTCATCAGTGTGCGTTCCCCACTGTTCTCGCCGCCCTTGGATCTGTCGGGCTACAGCGGCTTGGAGCTGGCGCTGAGCGGCGAGGGCCGACGGTTCAAGTTGGCCCTCGCCTGCGCTGATGGCGTCGCCGGTCTGACCGAACTGATCCCAGGGGGCTTGCGCTGGGTCCATGAATTCGCCACGGAGGCTGAAGGTCTCAGCCTGGTTCAGATTGGCTTCGAGCAACTGACCCCCTCCGTGCGCGCCAAGCCGATCCAGGGGTTGCCGCTGGGCCTGCCGCTGCGGTTTGATCCCAGCCGTATCACGCGGCTGCAATTGCTGCACTCCAAGTTCGGCGACGACGGTGGCCTTAACCCGGGGTTCCGAGCGGGCCAGGTGCATCTGCAACTGCATGCGATCCATGCCATCGCCTGAGTCCGATTTCACCGGCCTCGGTCCCTTCGCTGCAGAGGGCAGCGCCAACATGGATATCTGTCAGCTGGTGGCGGCGGCAGCCGATCTTTGTCGCAAGCCTTGGCGCCATGCCGTGATTCAGGTGGCTGCGGCGACGGAGCACGAATCCGGCACCTGCCTGGAGGAACTCGATTGTGGCTTCCGCCTGGAAGTTCGCAACCCAAGCGGTGAACGGCTGTTGCCAGAAGATCTGGAGTTGGAGATCTATCGCAGTGGCCAAGACCTCAATATCAACCTGGGCTGGTCCGATGATCAGCGGCCATTGCTGTGGCATGGCAGCCATCCCGTCTGGATGGATGGGGTGACGGGCGAACGCTGCACCAGGCCACTCGATGGTCTGCCGCTCGAAGCCCTGGCCAGGCGGTTGCGGGCCCTGCTGGGCGGCTCTGCCGATCGTTGACGTTCCTGAGGGTTGTAGAGCTGATCTCTAATTGAACCAATAGCATCACGTTGTCTGTCAACTTCAATCCCGAGGTCCATGGCCAAGATCAAGGTTTTCATCAGCTCCTACACCACCGACCTTGGCTGGGTTCAGGGTAAAGGGCTGGGTATTGGCTCCTATCACCTCGATACCGAGACAGGAGACCTGGCGCTCCTGTCGACGATTGAAACCGATAACCCATCCTTCCTGGCTCTCCATCCATCATCAGATTTTCTCTATGCCAATAACGAGGCCAGCCATCGCAAGGAGGCCAGTGATGACAGCATCAGTGCCTTCGCGATTGCTGAGGACGGGAGCCTGAGTCTGATCAATCAGCAGCCATCCCATGGTGCGGCTCCCTGTTTTGTCAGTGTTGAGCGGCAAGGCGCGTTTGCATTTGCGGCCAACTTCAATGGCGGCAATGTGGTTGTTTATCCGATCGCTGGCAATGGGGCTCTCGCAAGCATCAGTGACAATGTCAGTTCTGACAGGATGAAGGCTGATCAGGTCACCGCGCACGCCCATTCGATCACGGCTTCGCCTTCTGGCCGCTATCTGCTGGTTTGCGATCTGGGGCTGGACAAAGTCTTCATCCATCGACTGGATCGTCAGGCTGGCAAACTGCTGCCCCATGGCGAGTTTTCCACGGCCAAGGGGTCAGGCCCGCGGCATGTCTCCTTTCACCCTTCTGGCCAGTTTGTCTATCTGATCAATCAGGATGCGGGCACAATCACGGCCTTCGCCTGGGATGACGACCAAGGCCTGTTGAGCGAACTCCAGACGGTTGCCACGGTGCCAACTGATTTCAAGGCGGACCCTGCTGCCTCCGAAATCCATGCCCACCCCAGTGGGAACTGGCTTTATGCCTCAAATCGGGGGCATAACAGTCTGGTGATATTCCGAATTGATCCAGTCCGTGGACTGTTGAACCTGGTGGGCTTTCAGCCAAGTCTGGGCGTGACACCTCGGAACTTTTCGCTGACAGCGTCAGGGGAACTGCTACTCGTGGGCAATCAGGACTCGGATCAGGTCGTGGTTTTCAGGTTGGATCCTGAATCAGGGGAGTTGGCTGAACTGAATCGTCAGACTGTGCCAACGCCGGTCTGCATCGTCTGCAGTCCCCTTTGAGCCAACCGTTCAGCTGCTGACCTGGCCGGGACCCCATACCCGGCCAGGTCAGCCTGGACTCAGGCCTGATCGGTGACGGCGCCCAGGCTGCTGCTGCTGACCAGGCGCGCATATTTGCCGAGTACGCCCGTGCGGTAGCGGGGCTCCGGCTTCACCCAGGCGCTGCGTCGCGTTGTCAGCTCAGCCTCGTCCACATTCAGCTGAACCAGCAGCTGATGGGCATCCACCGTGATGCTGTCGCCCTCCTGCACCAGGCCGATCGTGCCGCCAACCGCCGCCTCTGGCGCCACGTGGCCCACCACCAGGCCGTAGGAGCCCCCCGAGAAGCGCCCGTCGGTGATCAGCGCCACCTTGTCCAGCAGTCCTTGGCCCACGATCGCCGAGGTGGGGGAGAGCATCTCGCGCATGCCGGGGCCGCCCACGGGCCCCTCGTTGCGGACCACCACCACGTCACCGGGCTGGATGCGGTTGTCGATAATGGCGGCCAGGCAGCTCTCCTCGCTTTCGAACACCCGCGCCGGTCCGGTGATCACCGGGGTTTTGACGCCGCTGATCTTGGCGACCGCCCCTTCTTCCGCCAGGTTGCCCTTCAGGATCGCCAGATGGCCTTTAGCATAGAGCGGATGGCTCAGCGGCCGAATCACCTCCTGATCGGCCGAGGGTTCCGATGGCACCTCGGCCAGGAGCTCGCTCAGGGATTTGTCCTCGATCGTGCGGCAGTTGCCGTGGAGCAGGCCGGCATCCAGCAGCAGTTTCATCACCTGGGGAATGCCACCGGCCTGGTGCAGATCCGTGGCCACAAAGCGACCACTGGGCTTGAGGTCACAGATCACCGGCACCTTCTGGCGAATCGCCTCGAAGTCATCGATGCAGAGCGGCACCCCGGCGGTGCGGGCGATGGCCAGCAGGTGCAGCACCGCATTGGTGGAGCCCCCCACCGCCATGATCACGGCGATGGCATTTTCGAAGGCCTCGCGGGTGAGCAGATCCAGGGGACGGATGTTTTTGGCGATCGCCTCAACCAGCACCTCCGCGGAGCGGGCGGCACTGTCAGCTTTTTCAGCGTCCTCGGCGGCCATGGTGGAGCTGTAGGGAAGGCTCAAGCCCATGGCTTCGATCGCCGAACTCATGGTGTTGGCGGTGAACATGCCGCCGCAGCTGCCGGCACCGGGGCAGGCATTCTTTTCCACGGCTGTGAGCTGCGCCTCGTCGATCTTGCCGGCAGTGAATTGACCCACAGCCTCAAAAGCACTGACCACCGTGAGATCGCAACCACCCAGTTTGCCGGGTTTGATCGTGCCCCCATACACAAAAATTGCCGGTATGTTCATGCGCGCCATGGCCAGCATGGCGCCGGGCATGTTTTTGTCGCAGCCTCCGACAGCCAGCACCCCATCCATCGATTCGCCATTGCAGGCGGTTTCGATGGCGTCGGCAATCACCTCGCGGCTGACGAGGGAGTACTTCATCCCTTCGGTGCCCATCGAGATGCCGTCGCTGACCGTGATCGTGCCGAACATCTGGGGCATGGCACCGGCCTGGTGGGCGGCATGTTCGGCGCGCCGGGCCAGATCGTCGAGGCCGATGTTGCAGGGGGTGATCGTGCTGTAGCCGTTGGCAATGCCGATGATCGGCTTGTTGAAGTCGCCGTCCCCAAAGCCCACAGCCCGCAGCATGGCCCGATTGGGGGAGCGCTGGATGCCCTGGGTGATGGCGGCGGAGCGAAGCATGGCCAACAAGCGATTGCCAGCAACCTACCGAGCAACCGGACCATGGGGCCAGGGGTTGATCAGCGCTGTTTCAGCCACGGGGAGCGAACCGCCAGAGAGGCGCCGATCAGGGCTGGGTCTGCAGTTGCTCCAGTTGCCGGCGCACGTCGTCAATCGCCTGGTTGAGCTGCTGCACCCGATCGTGAAGGGGATCCTGCAAGGGTTTTGCCGTGCCGGCCTGCAGCCCCTGCAGCCCCGATTGCAGCCCCTGCAGTCCGGACTGGCGCAGCACCCGCAGGTGGCGCTGGGCCTGACGGCGCCGATCCGCTTCCGAGAGCAGCCACCAGGTCAGTCCGGCGGCCCCCAGGACGGCCCCCGCCATGGCACTGATCAGCACGGTTCCACCACCGCCAGCTGCTGAGGAATGATCCCTGGAGTCGGCCATCTCGAACCAGCCTGCGGCGTTGTCAAACGATGGCTTCAGCCTAGGCAGCCCGGTGTCCCGGTTCCATAGAGGCGCAGTGCTGCGTCACCAAAACCAGGGAGCACCTGGCCTGCCCCATCCAGTTCCGGGTCAATGCAGGCGCAGTAGATCGTGATGTCCTCAAAGCGCTCCCCCACCGCCTTGAGACCGGGAGCCGAGGCCAGGCTGGTGATCACCCGTAGGCGGCGCCCATGGATACCCAGGCGTGAGAGCCGCTCCAGGAGGGCCACCAGGGTGGCTCCGCGCGCCAGCACGGGCAGAAACACCAGCACCCCCACCCGCTCCCCGACCGACTCGGGCAGATCGTCCAGATACCAATGGCTGCTGAGGGCGGCCTTCTCGGCCGGCAGAGCCCCGATCACCTCCAGGCCCACATGGGCAACCCGACTGGCCGGCAGCACGGTCTGAGCGCCTTGCCACAGGCCCAGGCCTCCGCGCAACACCGGGATGGTCAGCACGGGCACCGAGGCATCGATCAGTCGACCCTCGCTGGTGGCCAGGGGGGTCTGAACATGGACCGACCGCTCCGGCAACCAATCCCGCAGGGCTTCATAGGTGAGCCAGCGCCCCAGCTCTGCCATCGCCGTGGCGAACAGAGGGGCGGGGGTTTCGCGGTCCCGCAGCACGGTGAGCCAGTGGGCGATCAGGGGATGGGGGGGAACCACCACCCGCAGGGACATGCTCATGCCTGCCATAACTTGGGGCTGCAGCGTAACGGTGGGCCCATGGCAACTCAATCCAGCTCCCGCCGTAGCTGGCTGTGGTCTCTGCTCATTGCCTTGACGGCCCTGCTCTTGCCCCTATCCGTGGCTGGGGCCCCGAGCTGGGCGATCACGGCTCCGGAGTTGCGAGCCCAGTATTCGATGCAGGATCTGCAGCAGGACATGCGGGGCCGCAATCTGCAGCAGCAGGAGTTTCTCAAGGCTGACCTGCAGGGCTTCAACTTCGCCGGTGCCGATCTGCGCGGCGCGGTGTTCAACGGCAGTGATCTGCGCAGCAGCGATCTCAGTGGTGCCGATCTGGAGGATGCGGTGGCCTTTGCCAGTCGCTTCGAAGGCACCGATCTGCGGGATGCGGTGTTTCGCAACGCCATGCTGATGCAGAGCCATTTCCGCGATGCCAGCATCGACGGTGCCGACTTCTCCGACGCGGTGCTCGATCTGCCTGAGCAGAAGGCCCTTTGTGCCAGGGCCACAGGCACGAATTCCCGCACGGGAATCGCCACCCGCGACAGCCTGGCTTGCCGCTGAACCCCCGGAAATCAACCATTGGTAAGCTAGCTCCA
This sequence comes from Synechococcaceae cyanobacterium ELA739, assembly GCA_037127935.1. GTDB lineage: Bacteria > Cyanobacteriota > Cyanobacteriia > PCC-6307 > Cyanobiaceae > Cyanobium. The sequence goes on along the minus strand of JBAXXM010000004.1, from coordinate 23,612 downwards.
TAGAGTCCATGAATCGGTTCCGTGGGGGATCAGCCCACGGAGGTAAGGGGGAAAGATCGGTGCGTTGCCCTTCGGGTCAACCAGTCCGGCACTGTCCCGCAGCTGTGAAGGTCACCATCCGGTGATCGAGTCAGAACGCCCGCCGATCCTTGATCCCCAAGCATCCGGCGAGGACCGGTATCTCTATGAATTCTTCCTTCCTAGGCCGCAGACCTGGGGGTGTTGCCGCCTGGCTGGCGCCTCCGCCGGTCCTGCCGCTGCTGGTCCTTGCGCCCGCCGCCCGGGCCCACCATCTGCTGAGTCTGTTGCATCTCCAACCCTCGGCGCTGGCGGGTTTCTTCAGCGGCCTGGCCCACCCGGTGCTGGGGCCGGACCATCTGCTGTTTCTTCTGGCCCTTTCTCTGGTGGGGCTCCGGCACCGCGCCTCCTGGATGCTGGGACTCCTGGCGACCGGTCTGGCTGGCAGCGCCCTGGGCCTGCTGATTCCGGGACTGCCCGGGGCCGAAGCGCTGGTGTCCTTCACCCTGGTGGTGATGGCCCTGGTACTGATGGGGCGCCTGCCCGTCCTGGTGCTGATCCCTGCCTTTGCCTTGCATGGCTACGTCCTGAGCGCGTCGGTGCTCGGTTGGACCTCCATGCCGATCGCCTCCTACCTCAGCGGCCTGTTGATTGCTCAGGGAGCACTGCTGCTGCTCTCCCTGACGGTGCTGCGTCGCCTGGGTGCCAGGCTCGCCGCACCAGCCCAGCAACTGCTGGCCGCTGGCCTGATCGGCATCGGCGCCGCCTGGACCTGGTCGGCCCTGGTCGGTTGAGATGACATCCAAAACAGGCGGGCGCCTGCCGGTCACTGTGGTGACGGGTTTCCTGGGCGCGGGCAAGACCACGCTGCTGCGCCATCTGTTGTTGAACAGCGGTCAGCGTCTGGCCGTGCTGGTCAACGAATTCGGTGAGGTTGGCATCGACGGTGATCTGATTGCCAGCTGTGGCTTCTGCCCCGAGGACGAGCTTGAAGGGCGCCTGGTGGAGCTGGCCAATGGCTGTCTCTGCTGCACCGTGCAGGACGAGTTTCTGCCGACCATGACGCTGCTGCTGGAGCAGGCGGATCGCCTTGATGGCATCGTCGTTGAAACCAGCGGCCTGGCCCTGCCCGAGCCCCTGGTGGCCGCCTTCAACTGGCCAGAAATTCGAACGCGCACCCGCGTCAACGCCGTTGTGACCGTCGTTGACGGCGAGGCTTTGGCGGCCGGGCACGTGGTGGGTGACCCGGCTTCCTTGGAAGCCCAGCGCCTGGCGGATCCCAGCCTCGACCATCTCAACGCGATCGAAGATCTGTTTGACGATCAACTGATGGCCGCTGACCTGGTGTTGATCAGCCGGGCCGACTGCCTGAGCCCGCAGCAACTCAACGACGTCAGCAGCGAGCTCCAAGGCCGCCTGCGACCAGGCACAGCCCTGTTGCCGCTGGCCCGGGGTCTGATCGACCCTGCCGTGATCCTTGATGGCACGGATCACGACCGTTCAAGCCACGCCGACCACGACCACGGTCACAGCAGCGACTCCCATGGCGATCACCCCCATGACCACGGCCATGACCACCACGACCACACCCATGTGGCGGTCGAGTCGATCGTGCATCGCCACCCTGGACCTTGGGAACGTCCGGATCTGGAGCGTCAGATCAGGGACTTGATCGCGGCCCAACCGGTGCTGCGGCTCAAGGGCAGGCTTTGGCAACCGGAACGGCGCCTGCCGCTCCAGATTCAGGCCGTGGGGCCAAGGCTGGAGTGCTGGTACGACTCCAACCCAGCCTCAGGCGGCCGATCCGCCTATCGGCATGCCTCCCAGCCGGCCAGCTACGACGGCCTGGAACTGGTGGTGCTCACCGCCGCCAGCCACCACCAGCAGGTCAGCGCCGCCCTGGCCCAACTGATTCCCACTGGCCTCTGAAGCCACTCGCTGTGACTGATTCTCTGCCTTGATGACCTTGGCAGAGAACTGGTAGGGCCTGGAAGTGGCGTCGACAGGATGTCAATCCAGGGGGATGTCTCCTTTGGCGCAGACCGGGCCCCAGCAGAGGTTGCCGTTCGGGTCCCAGGCACTCTCCACCGTTCGCCAGCCATCACCGGGCCGCAACATGTGGATGCGTCCATCGCCATCATGGCGAAACTCAAGGCGCTGATTGTCCAGCACCAGGTACCAGTGCTGGCCCACCTGCTCCACCACCATGCTGCAACGACGCCAGTTCTGCTGCTCCAGGCGGCACTGCAGCGGAACGGCATGGGGTCCTTGCTGGGCCCAAGCCTCCGTGGGCAGGCAGCAGCTCAGGAACAACAACTTCAGCCAGCGGGACGCGGCCAAGACCGGTTCGGCATCACGCAGTGACTACAAGCTGACCACGACCGCCCGGATCCGGGGCTCGGGCTGGCAAGATTTAACAAACGCGCAGTCCGCCGGTGCCCCTTTTCCATGCCCGTGTCCTGGTGTCGTTGCGACCATCCGTGCTGGATCCGGCCGGCGAAGCCACCCGGGCGGCAGCGTCCCGGCTAGGGGTCCATGGGCTGCAGCGCCTGCGGATCGGCAAGTCGATTGAGGTGGCCCTGGATGCACCAGACCGGGAGGTGGCCAAGGCCCAACTGGAACTGTTGAGCGATCGTCTGCTGGCTAATCCGGTGATCGAGGACTGGAGCCTGGAACTGGTCGAATCCGATTGATCGTCGCCGGCAGACCCTCCCAGGCAGGACGATCGGCAGCATGCCGAGCCAGCCAGCCATGACCCGAACCCTTTCCGCGATCCGAGGAATCCAATCATGACTGTTGGCATCGTGGTCTTTCCAGGATCGAACTGCGATCGAGATGTCCGTTGGGCCCTGGAGGGCTGCCTGGGTCAGCCGACCCGCTTTCTCTGGCACGAAGAGCGCGATCTCTCTGGGCTGGATGCCGTGGTGATTCCTGGTGGCTTCAGCTACGGCGACTATCTGCGCTGTGGCGCCATTGCCCGATTTGCGCCCGTGCTTCAAGAGGTCGCCGAGTTTGCCGAGCGGGGCGGACCGGTGCTGGGAATCTGCAATGGTTTCCAGGTGTTGACGGAAATGGGTCTGTTGCCAGGTGCCTTGACCCGCAATCGTGGCCTGCATTTCATCTGTGAGCCGACCGCGCTCCTGGTGGAACCGGGTTGTTGCCATTGGCTGAGCCGTTATGGCAGTGGAGAGCGGATCACCCTGCCGATTGCCCATGGGGAGGGACGCTATCAGGTGGATCTGGAGGACATGCAGCAACTCCAGGATCGCGGGCAGATAGTGCTGCGCTATCAGAGCAATCCCAATGGCTCCGTCGCTGACGTGGCGGGTCTCTGCAGTGAGCGGGGCAATGTGCTGGGGTTGATGCCCCATCCGGAGCGGGCCTGTGACCCAGCCATCGGCGGCATCGATGGTCGTCGGCTGCTGGAAGTGGCTTGTGGCTGAGTCGTCATCAAGACGCCACCCACACCACAAAAAAGGGGAACCGAATGGTTCCCCTGGGAGTCGGATTGCGATGGCATGACGCCGATCAGTTGACGGCGGCGAAGAAGTCCTTGGATTTGACGGGATCAGGATTCATGGTCTTTTCGCCGGGCTGCCAGTTGGCGGGGCAGACCTCATCGGGATGGGACTGGACGTACTGGAAGGCCTGAAGCACACGCAGGGTTTCGTCGACACTGCGACCGACGGGCAGGTTATTAATCGTGCTGTGCATGATCACGCCATCAGGATCGATGATGAACAGACCGCGCAGCGCCACACCGGCTTCCTCATCAAGCACCTCGTAGGCGCTGGCGATCTCTTTCTTCAGATCAGCGACCAAGGGATATGCAATGTCGCCGATACCGCCATTTTTGCGTTCGGTCTGGATCCAGGCCAGGTGGCTGAACTGGCTGTCTACGGACACACCCAGGACTTCCGTGTTCTTGCTCGAGAAATCAGCGTAGCGATCGCTGAAAGCGGTGATTTCCGTCGGGCAGACGAAGGTGAAGTCCAGGGGATAGAAGAACAACACCACGTATTTGCCGCGGTAATCAGAGAGCTTGATCTCCTTGAACTCTTGATCCACAACGGCGGTGGCGCAAAAGTCGGGAGCGGCGAGGCCGACGAGCCTGGTCATGGGGAAATCGTGAGACGAAGGGTTCAGGCAGTCTTGAAACCGAAGGTGGACGAACCGTTCGACCATGGGCATCGGTTCACAACCCTGAATCGAAACTCGATCCGGTGATCTGACCTGGAAGCCAGGACGGCATCCCGGGTTGCGAACGGCAATGGGCGAAGTCGATCCGACTTCGAGCTGCAACCTTTACAACCTATCACAGATTTGTTGCAAGTGTTGGGGTCTGGCCGGTTTAGGGTGATGGACACGACATTCCAAATGTGATGGGCTGGGATCCGAGCGTGCTGCGCAAGTACAACACCACCGGTCATTTCCGGCTGCTGAACCAGTTGCGCAGCGAGCTCAAGGGCAATCCGCTGGTCAGGCCCAAACAGGGGGAGACCGTCGGTGAAGCCAACCGCAGTCGCAGCCTGATTCGGGCGATTGAAGCCCGGTCCCAGGCCGGGCCAGGCCGCAGCCGCAGGGCCGCTCAGGCTTCTGAGGTCACGGTCATGGAGGCTGCATCCCTTCCCGCCACAGACATGCCGAGGGCCCTGAGCAGCTACTCCCAGCAGGGCTACAGCGAGTTTGCTGAATCCGAAGCCGGTGCGAACAGCACCTTTCGGGAACGTCTGAACGCCATCGACATGCGTTGAGCCGCGGTCGCAACCATTGGACAGCTATCCAAGGCTTCAGAGCATGGCTGGCGTTCCCACGACCACCCTGTCTGGCTGCTCTGACTTGCCCTGTCGCCAGCTCCGGCCAGCAACGCCAGGATGCGGTGGTCTTCTCCAAAGGGGTACGGGGAGCGGTTCGCCGGCTGGCCAAGGTTTTGACCACCATCACCCCTTCCTGGCCACAAGAGAATCGCCGATGCAGGCTGCTTGCAGATGCTGCTCCACGACCCTGCTGGTTTGTTGGCGGTGAATCCGCTACAGGAACTTCAGCAGCCTCACAACCCAAGAGGAGGGGTTTCCAAACAAAAAGCCCTGCCATAGGCAGGGCTCAGACAAATCACATGGCTCGGGGGAGACTTGAACTCCCGACCTTGGGGTTATGAATCCCACGCTCTAACCAGCTGAGCTACCGAGCCGGAGACAGCAGCTTAAACGATCGTGGTTCCGTCAAAAAGGGAGCCGATTTCAGTTGCTGGATGGAGCTAGGCCCGAGGGGGCAGGAAGTTGAGCGGATTCATGGCGCCCTGGCCAGCGGGGCGGATCTCAAAGTGAAGGTGGGGCCCGGTGCTGCGGCCGGTGCTGCCCATCTGGCTGATGGGCTGTCCCTGTTTCACCATCTGCCCCTGGGACACCAGGATGAGACTGTTGTGGCCGTAGACGGTGATGGTGCCGTCGGCGTGGGTGATCTTGACGAGGTAGCCATACCCCCCGTCATCCCAGCCTGCAAAGGAGACCTGGCCGTCCTGGGCGGCAACGACGGGGGTGCCGACGTTGTTGGCCACATCGATGCCTTTGTGCATGCGACCCCAACGCCAGCCATAGCCGGAGGTGAAGGTGCCCTGGGCTGGCCAGATGAAGGATCCGCTGGTGCTGGAGCTGTTGAAGGGATGTTGCTGGGGACCGAAGCTGGGCAGCTCGGGCCAGCTGACACCACCACTGCCGACGGGGTTCATGCCGAGCAGCATGCGCTGACGGATGGCAGGAGAGGACTGGGCCAGCCGCACCTGGCTGCCAACCACCAACCTGGCCGTCTCCAGTCCGGGATTGAGACGCAGCAGCTCGGCCAAGGTCATGCCGTACCGCTGGGCGATCAGTAACAACGTGTCGCCGAAGCGGACGACGCCGTCCCCCACCGATGGTGGTGGTGAGGCCGGGAGCGGATGGGCCAGGCGAGCACCCTGTGGATCAATCGAGGCAATCCGATCGAGGTGCAGACCTTCTCCTGCGGGCAGGGACAGCAGGTCGCCGACAGCAAACTGATGATCCTCGTCAACGCGGTTGAGCCTGGCCAACTGGGTTTCATCGAGCTGGAGCTGGGAAGCAAGCTCTTCGATGGTGGTGGCCTGGGTGACCTTCACCCAAACGGAGGAGGGCTTGATGGCAGGCAGGGAAGCGATCAGAAGATCTGTTGGGTTTGAGCCCCGAGCATCATCGGCTACAGCGGCGACAAGTGGTGCAATCGCAGGGGTAGTGAGGAGAACAGGAAGGATCCAACGGAAAGGCTTCATGCAAATTTTCACCCATTCGGACAGAACCCGGTAGAGAAGCCGACATCTCCGGGTCGCGCAGAGAGTAACCCGTGGCGTCCGATCGATCAAGTCACGGCAGCAACATCCAGGGCCAATTTCGGGCCAAAATACTGAGTCCAGCGCTGAGACAAGAAGCTCAGAGTTCTTGCGGCGCAGTCGATTCCAGCTGACGCAGGGCCTCAAAGAGCACGACGGCAACCGCGACTGAAAGATTCAGGCTGCGCACGCCGCCGCCGCGGTTCAGGCCGCCAGCCATCGGAATGCTCAGACGGGCATCGGTGATCGCCAGCAGTTCCACTGGCAGGCCCTCGGTCTCGCGGCCGAAGAGCAGCCAGTCACTGCCGGCAAATTCGAAGTGGCTGTACGGTCGCTGGGCATGGGCGCTCAGGGCTACCAGCCGGCCCCCCTGGCGGATTCGATGCTGGTGGAATGCCTCCAGGTCGCTATGGCGCTGCAGATCGACCCAGGGCCAGTAATCCAGGCCAGCCCGACGCAGCTGCCGATCGTCGATGACGAAACCGAGGGGCTCGATCAGATGCAGGGGGGTGTTGGTAGCTGCGCAGGTGCGCGCCACGTTGCCCGTGTTGGGGGGGATCTGGGGCTGGAACAGCACAATCCGGGGCATCAGGGGTCCGCCGGCACCGGCACTCCGAGGGCGCCAAGGTCCAGGGCCCGTCCCTGCAACACCAACCAGGAGCGTGCACAACGCCGGCTGATGTCCTGCTGCAGCGGGGCCAGACGATCGCGAAAACGGGATCCAAGGGCCGTCGGGGGGACAACGCCCCAGCCAACCTCCTCGCACACCAGCAACACCGCTGCTGGTGTGGCCTCAAGAGCGGCCAGCAGGTCGCGGCACTGTTGCTGCCAGGTCTCCGGATCGGCCTCCAGCCAGGCAGCCACCCAGGTGCCGAGGGAATCGACCAGAGCGATCTGTTGGGAATGGAGCAACAACAGCTCCCGGCTCAGCTGACCTTCCACCTCGCGGCAGTCCCAGTCATCGGGACGCCGTCGGCGATGCCGCTCCAGACGTTGTTGCCAACTGCTGTCTTCGGGCAACAAGGGTCCAGTTGCCAGATAAACCACGGGCTTGCCGCTGGCCATGGCCAGATGTTCCGCCCAGCGGCTCTTGCCGCCGCCGGCTGGACCACTGATCAGGGTCAGCTGGGAATGGGACTCAGCCGCCACCGTTCATGTTGTGGAGTGTGGCAACCGAGGATGGGGACACACGGTTGAGATAACGGAAGATCCAATACTTGAAGATCGTTGCCAAAACCACGGGGAAGGTGGCGATGAACAACATGATGAAATTCTCTTGTGGCGGCACGCCAAGGTGATTGGCAATGCCATCCAACAAAACGGTCCAGCCCTCAGGACTGTGGAAGCCAACGAAAATATCCGTGAATAAAATGATTGCAAACGCCTTGGCGCTGTCGCTGAGGCCATAGACCATCTCATCAATGAAGCCGCGCAGGACTTGGATATCCCGCTGACCGAAGAAGCAGACAAGAATAAATCCGATTAAGCCGAAAACATCGGAGAGAACATTTTTGACGGCGTGGGTGCTCTCAAGATCAGCCTCGTCTTTGAGCTCTCGTGCCCGCTCTGTCAGCTGCTCCTGCAGTTGCTCGCGGGTTGGCAGAGGCTTCTCGTCAAGCAGGAAGCTGAACTCAAGTTCGGCCTGGAATTCCTTGAGCTTCTTGACAGCACTTTGCTCAAGCCTGGGTTTGGGGTAGTTGAGAAAGGGGGAATCCGGCGAAAAGTGATCAACCAGTGGGGAGACGATATAGACGCGGCTGACCTGTTGCAACAGGATCGGAACCAGGATCAATAACAACAGAATCCGTAACGAAACCAGGGTCGAGTCGCGACGCCGGCGGAAACCCGCGACCACGTTGGCTTCCGCCTCCGGGTCGAGTTGACGCCTGACCTGATCCACCACGCCAATCAGGCTGCGGGGCAGGATCTCGGGCGAGCGACTCAGGCTGGGCAGCGTCTTGCGTTTCTCGTCGTAGCGGGAAACCACGGACTCCACCAGCTGGATCTGCCGCAACTCCTGGCCCGACAGCTCCTGGCGGTAGGGCTCAAGCCGCTCCAACGACTGACGACAGACCTGAAGCGCAGCTCTGAACCGCCTCAACACCTGGGCCTGCATTCCCTTAGGCAGCCGCAACTCCAACTCTGGTCGCACAGGGCGGTCGTTGTAGTGCTCCAGTTCGATGCTCTGGATCAGCAGGCCAGCCTCGTAGCCGCGCTCCAGGTCACTGCTCAAGTCAAGAGACTGCGCCCTGCCTAATGTCCCCATCCAATCGGTCAGACCCATGGTGCGTGTCCTTCAGATCATTTCAGCGTGAGAAAACCCACCAGGTGAGCATCGGCACCACCGTCCCGACCACCAGCAACACCACGACCCAGGTGAAGGCATTGCTGCTCTGGGTTTCCTCCCGGGTGGGAATGTTCGTGGGCACCACAGGCGCCTCTTCGATCACGCTCTCTCCAGGATCGTCGCCACCGCGCAGAACCGTGGACAGGCGATCCAAACCATCAACCGTTGCCTGGCGGTAACGATCACCCTCCCGCAGGGGCTGGGCCATGGTGCTACGCGCGGTGCTGCGCAGCAAATCTGGTGGTAGTTGGCGCTCCAACGTCGGAGAGGCCACAACGGCTGCCGACTTGGTCTTGGTATCGATGAGCAGCAGCAGTTGATTGGAATCCAAACCATCGCTGCCACTTGCGGACCAGCGCTCCAGCAGTTGCCGGCCCAGCTGGTCCAGGGTCAGGCCGTAGTCCAGTCGATTGATCGTCAACAGCCGGGCATCGACCCGCTCCGCTGACAGGGCCTCCAGTTGATTCTCCACTTCAGCGCTGCTGGCGCGGCTGAACACATTGGCCTGATCCAGCAGGTGGTCGCTGGGAGCCGTGAGGGGGTAGTCATTGGCGGAGACGGCCAGGGCAGGCGCCACGCCAAGGCCGAGTCCCAGCACCAAGACAAGAGTCATCAGCAGCTGGGAACCGAAACGTCGCATCCAGTTGGAGGCAGCAAGAGGCGAAGCAGGCACGACAGGGACCACGGGAGGGCGTGCGGATAGTTCAGTCTGCCTTCAGCTGGCCAGGCTGTCGCGATGCAGCATGGCAATTACCTCAAGGATCTGCTGGGAGCGCTCGGCCGGCAACTGCAATTGGCCCGCCATGCGCTGCAACATCTCCCGCTCGGTCTCTGAGACCACCCGATCGGCATGAACCAGTTCGGCGGCCATGGCCAGGGCTGTCTCCTGCTGGGGAGGCGTCAGCAGGGGAATCGCCTCGCTGACAAGGGGCTCCCAGCCGTCCCGCCGCAGCGTGGCCAGCAGGCCGTCGAACATCTGGCCCATCGTCACTTCACTGAGATCGCGATAGGGGGTGCGCTTCTCCAGCTGCTGCCGCAGGGCCTGGGCTTCCTGGCGATCGAGCGAGCCATCACAGGCGACAGCGGCAAGGGCGATGGCGGCGAAAGCCTCACTGGGGGTCATGGAAAGAGAAATGGCTGCACCCATTGCAGCAGGGCACGGTCGATCCGGCATCCTGAACGCAACGTCTGTCTTTGATTCGTGGTCTTGGCGTTGCCCGCCCCAGCCCGCATCCCCGTGGCCGCCGGGGCCTTGGGCCTGGTGTTGACCGTGATCAACCAGCTCAGCGCCGAGTCGGTCGATCCGGCCCTGCAGAGGGCCGGCGTGGTGGCGGCCATTCTCTCGGTGGTGCTGATGCTGGTCGGGCTGCTGTGGACCCGCATCACCCCGGTTGTGGCCGAACGGGCGCCGCTGGTCGGTCGGGAGGGGTTGGCCATGGCGACGGGTTTACCCGAATCGCTGCGACGGGAGCTGGGCTGGGGCAGTGCCCTGGTGTTGACCGCCACGCCGGCAGCCTGCGTGCTGCTGCTCTGGGATCAGCACTGCCTGTTACGCCGAGGCCTGTTGACGGACAGCGAGTTTGTCCCCGGTGCCATCTGTCAGCGCGCTCTGGAGAGCGGCAAGGCGATCTCCCTGGTGGACCTCAAGCTGTATCCCGGCCGGGAGGAATTCGAGGCGCTGCTGCCGGGCTTGCCATCGGTGCTCGTCCAGCCGATCGCCGATCGAGGCATCCTGCTGGTGGGGGGATGGTCTGCCCGCTGTTTCAGCCGCAGCGATCTGACCTGGCTGGAGGGCTGGACGCAGCGCCTTACAGCCGAATGGGTTCCGGCGTTGGACGAGGCCGTTGCAGCCGCGGTGGTCCCGGCCGGCTCGGGACCTGGAACTGGCTGAAGACCCGACCGGAAGGGGTGGAGACCAGGATGGAACCATCCGCACCAAGGCGTCCGCGCAGGCGCTGGCCGCGGGTGATCTGCTGGTTCTCCGTGCGGCGCAGTTCCAGATCACCGTCCGCGTCCACCTCCTGGCTGACCCAATTCCAGTGGCAGCGTTTGGCGGTGAGCAGGTCGTTGCGCAGCTTGATCACACAACCGGCTGGGATTGAAACGCTGGTCTGGGCCTCGTGTAGGTCAAAGGCCTGGCCCTGCACTGCCAGCTCGGCCCGGCTGCCCTGAAACGGTTCGCTGCTGCGGGCGGTATGTTCGCGGAGATCGAGGCGAACATCCCTGGCCTCCAGATGGGCCTGATCGACGTTGTCGTTGTAGGTCACCGGGGCAAGCAGACGCAGCTGCTGCTGCAGGGTGTTGCCCTCGATGGCTGAGGCCGTGAGCTGCTGCGGGGGCTGGCTCAGGGCGCGGCCTGGAGCTCGACGGCGACCTTCGATAGGGCCACGGGCCTGCAGGGCCCCGGTGCTGGAATTCCAGTCAGCCTCACTGACCCGAATCACGGTGTCTGGATCGGAGCGTTCCGGATCCTTGAACGGATCGAAGCGGCTGGTCCAACGTTCCAGCAGGGGCTGTCCCCGGAGCTTGAGCAGATCTAGATCGAACAGGAAGGTGGCCTGCCTGGAGCTGAGTCGGTACTGGGGATCACTGGCGCGGGGTTTGCGGTCGATCTCCATGCGCTGACGGGACGGGAACCAACGCACCCGGGCGGCCTGAATCAGCACGGGTTGAGGTCCCAGCTGCTCAACACGAATGTCGCCTTCCAGAAGCACCACGTCACCGTCGTTGATCACCGTGCCGCTGGTGGCCTGCAGGCGATAGGCGGGCTGGCCTTGGCGATAGATGATTCCCTTGGGGGTCAACGCCTGGGCCACTTGCCGGCGCAGGTCGTAGCGCGCCTCCGGACTGGTGAGACTCCAGGAGGGTCGACCCTGCGGATCCTGCTGGCGCAGATCGAGCGAGCGGAATACGAAAGGGGGGGCATTTTCGTCCTGGGTGATCGGTTTGCCGCTGGAGCAGGCCCCCAATGCGGTCAGCAGCAATGGCGTCAGGACGGCCAGCCGCAACCGCGACGCATGAATGCGCAGAAACGGCGACAAGGGCTGTGTCACAGCGGGCCATCCAACTCGAGCCGTTGCATCACCGGAACCGGCTCAGGCAGCGGCTGGCCAGGGGCCAGGGCACCCCAGCGCAGGGCTTGCTGCCAAGGCGAAGGGGAAACCAGGGGGTCGCTGTTGCTGTCGATCGCGTCCTGGGCCAACTGGTCGAGCAGACGGGAGGAGAGTTCGGGTAACAGCGGCGCCAGCAGCAATCCCACCCAGCGGCTGGTTTCAAGGACTGCGTAGAGATCTTCACCGACCTTGCTCTCTTCACCTGGGGTCTTCATCCGTTTCCAGGGGGCGTTCTCGTTGAGAAAACCGTTGGCGCCGATGGCCAACTGCAACACACTTTCGGCGGCCGTTCGAAAATCCAGGCGGTCCATGGCGGCCTGGAACGCTGTTGCGGCAGCCACCGCCGCCTGGGCCAGCGGATGGACAGGCAGGGCCGCTGCGCCAGCTGGAGGCACGGAGCCGTCAAACCATTTGCGCGCCATCGAGGAGGTGCGATTCAGCATGTTGCCGATGGTGTTGGCCAGGTCATTGTTGACCAGATCACTGAAGCGCTGTTGCTGGAAGTCACCGTCATCGCCGAAGGGAATGTCCCGCAGCAGATACCAGCGCACCGCATCCCGACCGCATCGCTCGAGCAACAGCTCGGGATCCAGCACATTGCCCAGGGATTTACCCATTTTCTGGCCCTCACGGGTCAGAAAACCGTGGCCGAACACCGTCGTCGGCAACGCCAGACCAGCTGAAAGCAGCATCGCCGGCCAGAACACCGCATGAAATCGCAGGATGTCTTTGCCGATCACATGCAGCTGGGCAGGCCAGCCGCGGGCGGCCAGCGCCTCCAGATCGACAGGCACGCCGGGCTCCAGCAGGGCGGAGAGATAGCCCAGCAAGGCATCGAACCAGACGTAGAACGTGTGGCCGCTGTGACCCGGCACCGGGATGCCCCAGGGCAGATCCACCCTTGAGATCGAGAAATCCTTTAAGCCGCCAGCGACGAAGTTCTCCACCTCCCGGCGTCGGGAGGCAGGGGCGATGAAGCCCTCGCGGGCCACCAGCTCCTCGATCTGTTTCTGGTAGCGGGACAGACGGAAAAACAGATTCACCTCATCGCGCCATTCCAGCGGCCGGCGATGGATGGGACATTCCGGGTCGTCGCTCTCATGGGGATCGTCCTTGAACTCCTCACAGGCCACGCAGTACCAACCCTGCTGATGACCTTCCACCACATCACCGCTGGCTTCAACCCGGAGAAAAAACTGTTCGACCAGCTGATGATGACGGGGATCGCTGGTGCGGATGAAGCGGTTATTGCTGATCTGGAATCGCTGCCAGAGATCGCGATAACGCTCGCTGATCACATCGCAATGGGCCTGGGGGGTGAGACCCGCCGCCTCTGCGGTGCGCATGATCTTGAGGCCATGCTCATCGCAGCCGGTGATGAACACCACCGGCTGCCCCTGGAGCCGTTGATAGCGGGCGATGGCATCACAGGCCAGGGTGGTGTACGTGCTGCCCAGGTGTGGGCGATCGTTGACGTAATAAAGGGGGGTGGTGAGGGTGTAAGGCATCGGCAGGTTCAGGGGGCACACGGCACCGCCGCTACGGCCCTGCCCAGACGGCCGGATCCTACCCAGACCTCCCGCCCCGGAGGGCACGACGGTTCCTCTGATGGACCAGCCCCTGGCTGGGGCAGGATTCGGAGCGAGAACGGCTGGGGACCATGGGCGACGGCAGCGGGCGCAACCTGGAGGTGGTGGTCTGGGGAGGGGGCAGCGGCGGAGTAGCAGCGGCCCTGCAGGCAGGCCGCTCCGGAGCTGAAACCCTGCTGTTGACCCCGGGGCCCTGGTTGGGGGGCATGGTCAGCGCTGCCGGCGTCTGCGCCCCTGACGGCAACGAACTGACTCCCTGGCAGAGCGGCCTCTGGGGTGCCCTGCTCCGGGCCCTGGAACAGGAGGAGCCCGAGGGGCTGGATCAGAACTGGGTCAGTTGTTTCGGTTATCGCCCGGCCACGGCGGAGCGGATTCTGCGCCGTTGGTTGGCCGCTGAAGCCAAGATCACCTGGTGGCCGAACTGCAGCCTGCTGGAGGTGATGAGCCGCCACAACCTGATCACCGAACTGCAGATCAGTCGCCCGTGTGGAGGCGATCCTGGGGAGGGCGATCAGCTGGTCAGCCTCCATCCACGGATCGTCATCGATGGCAGCGATCGGGGTGAGTTGATCGGCATCAGTGGCGCCGGCTTCCGCCTGGGCTGGGAATCCCAGGAGTCCTGGCAAGAACCGAGTGCGCCGCTCCAGGCGCGACTGGAGGCTGATCCCTTTTTCAAGCTGCAGTCGGTTCAATCTCCCACCTGGGTGGTGATGGGCCAGCTGGCGCCAGATGGCCCCCCCCCGGATCGGCTCATCGCTCCTCTGCCGGCACCGTTTGAGGGCGCAACCCAGGCCTTTGGACTGGAGAAGACCCTCACCTATGGGCGGCTGCCGGGTGGGTTGGTGATGCTGAATTGGCCCCTACACGGCAATGACTGGCATGGGGACCTGGAGCGCGCCTTTGGCTCCGAACGGAACCGGCGCCAGCAGCGCGCTGCAGAGATGGAGCTCTACGCCGACATGCAACGGCACAGTCTGCGGTTCGCCGAGCTGCTGGCTGACTTCAGTGGCGGCTGGCTGCAGCCTGGGCGGGCATTCCCCACAGCCCACGAGGCCAGACAAGGCTCCCTGGAGGGTGAGCAGGCCCTGGCGCTGATGCCCTATTGGCGTGAGGGGAGACGGCTCATCGGCCAGACCGTGGTGCTGGAGCAAGACCTGTTGCCCCAGGCGGCTGGCGCCAGCATCGCCACCTTGCCCCTGGATTCGGCGGGCAACTGCACGTCGATTGCGGTGGGGAACTATGCCAACGACCACCACTATCCAGGCCCGGACTGGCCCCTGGCAGCCAAGAGCTGCCGCTGGGGCGGGCGCTGGAGCGGTACACCGTTCACGATCCCCTATGGCGCCCTTGTCAGCCGCGACCTGCACAATCTGCTGGCGGCCGACAAGTGCCTCAGCGTCAGCCACATGGCCAATGGCGCGACGCGATTGCAACCCCTGGTGCTGAACATCGGTCAGGCGGCGGGTCTGGCGGCTGCCCTCTGTTGTCAGCACGGGGTCTTGCCGGCGGAACTGGCGCCCTTGCGGTTGCAGAGGGCCCTGATCCAGGATCCCCAAGCCCCTGCGGCCCCTCTGCCGCTCTGGGACACCCCCTGGCACCATCCCCAGTGGCGGCGGCGCCAGCTTGAGCTGATCGAGAATCCGAGCGCACTCAATCGTCACGGTGAGTTGGCTGGCGGTGCTGAGCTGGAGCCCTGGCAGGCGCCGCCCGAGCGGGGAGAGCTGCTGTGGCAGGGCGAGTTGCAACCCGATGGCAACGGTGGCTTTGTGTTGCTGGTGGCCGGCAGGCTGTGGCCTGTGATCACGCTGGAACCTGCCCTGCATCGCTGGCTGCTCAACCAGGAGCGGCCTCGCGCCGTGTCCTTGATCGGCTGCGCCAACCCCTGGGGGCCCTGGTTGCGGGTCTCACGGTTGGCGGAGGCCGAATCCAGGCTCTAGGCGCTGGCCCGAAGCCGCAGCTGATCGCGCAGTGAATCGACCAGCTCCACCCGCACCAGCAGCGGATCGCCGGGTTTGGAGCCACCGGGGCAGAGGCAGGGGAAATCGAGGCAGAGATCCTCGAGATGGACCAGGGCGAGATCGTCCTGGACCCGGAGCCAACGCAACATCAGGCCGCGCCAATGGGGCTGGGGATTCTGTTCGAACCAGACCTGCTGCCAATGACGTTGATCTTCGCGGTTGATCGTGATGCCTTCGCGAACCGCTCCCTCCAGGGCGCCCAGCAAGGCGGCCATCTGGGCCTCATCGAGCACCGCACCCCCTTCCATCTGCAGGGCCAGTTGCCGTTGGGTGAGCAGGTCGCCGTAGCGCCGGATCGGCGAGGTGGCCTGCACATAGGCCTCCAGGCCAAGGCTGAAGTGGGCGGCGGGTTGCACCCCCACATGGCCGCGGGACAGGCAGCGCCGGATCGCGGCATGGCGAACCGGTCCGGGGGGCAATTCGGCCAGCTCCTGCTCCGACGGCAGGTTGGCGCTCTGCTGGCTCCGATAGGGAAGGGCTAAGGATGTCTCCACGCCATGGGCCGCGATCACGGCACCGGCCAGGATCATCGCTTCCGCCACCATGGTGCGGGAGGCCGACGGTTCGGTGACCTCAAGTTGCGCCTGATCCTGCCGGCAGCGAATCCGTCCTTCAGGCTGGTCCAGCTCCAGGGCACCGCGCCGCAGTCGCCAGGCCCGGCGCTGCTGCATCAGGGCATGGATCCGGGCAGGAGCCGGCTCCTCCGGTGGGGCCAGCTCGATCAATTCGTCCGCATCGCCATAGGAGAGCCGGTAGGCCGGCTTCACCCAGCTGCGATGCAGCGCATGGTTCAGGACCGCTCCTGTCTCATCGAGGTCCACCGCCAGACTCCAGGCGGCGCAGCGCTGGCCCTGGCGCAGGCTGAAGGCTCCAGTCACCAGGGCTGTGGGGAACATCGGCAGGGTCCCCCGGGCCAGATACAGGCTGCTGGCCCGGCGCCTGGCCTCCAGATCCAAAAGGCTGTCGGCGGCGATGAGGCGGCCGGGATCGGCGATGTGGATCCAGAGCCTGGACGGAGCGCCTGGCGCTGCGTCTTCCAGGCTCAGTCCATCGTCAATGTCGACCGTGTCGACATCGTCGATCGTGAACAGGTGCAGCTGGGTCAGATCCAGGCGGTGTTCATCGCCGGGCATAGGTCCATCGGCCAGCGCCAGCAACCGCTCTGCTTCGTCATTCAGGGCCTCAGAGAAACCCAGTTCCCAGGTGGTGGCCTCGAGCGAGGGCAGGTGGTGACGGGCCCATTGGCCCAGATCAGCCAGTAGGTGCCGGATCGCACCAGCCTCAACGGGACAGTGGGCGTGATGCAGGGCCTGACGAAGCGCCGCCGACAGCGGAATCTCGGTGTCCCCTCGGGCCCAATGTCGTAAGAGCGCCAGCTCCTCGGCTTCGGCTAGTGCCAGGGCCCCAGCCTCGATCGGTTGGCGCAACCGCAGTTGGTGGTGCCAGGCGTCACGGCGAAGCACCGATAGCTGTTGACGACGCCGTTGCAGCCTCAGGGGCCTCAGCTCTGCGGGGTTCCGCGTCAGTACCTGGCCGTGGCGCCAGCGATAGAGGGTCTGGTCACCCTGAAGCCACAGCCAAAGCGCAGCCCGCAAGGCAGGATCAGCGGCGGAACCGACCAGATCAGCAAGCTCCTCGAGGCTGATGGCCGAAGGCTTGGCATTTGCTGCCTCGGAGTCCGCCAGCAGCAACCAGGCTGCTCCCAGCTCCCGGGTTGCGGGTAAGGCGGCAATCAGTGCAGATTCTTTCAACCCCCAGGGCGCTTGGGCGGGTCCAAGAGCAGGGGGCGCAAAGTGATCGCCCGCGGCAATCAGATCAAGCTGCCGTAACGGCATGGCCAGGGGCCGTGCCGTGGTTCCAACTCTCAGAGTTGCACGGGTGCCTCGGATCTCCTGGACGATGGCCAGCTGGGGGCCACGTTCTTCGATCAAGCCGACCAGATCCCCCGGCTGGGGAGCCGCTGGCATGGCCTGCCGGGGGCTGGGTTGGGGCAAATCAGCCTTCGGGGTTCACGAAGGGCAGCAGCGCCACAATGCGGGCACGCTTGACGGCGTTGGTGAGATCGCGCTGCTGCTTGGCCGTCAGTCCAGTCAGACGACGGGGCAGAATTTTGCCGCGTTCGGTGATGAACTTCTTAAGCAGATCGACATCCTTGTAGTCGATCGGATCGCCAGGCTTGATCGGCGATAGACGCTTCTTGAAAAAGGAACTGGACATGCGGACGAGGGGAACGGTGGAACGAGGTATGGAAGAGTCAGCCCATCGGAACAGCCGTTGAAGGCATTGGTATCGATGGCCCTGACGGTCTCTGCTGTCCGGACCGGCAACTGGTGCGGACGGTGTACCGATTGCAGAACGCGATTCAATCCAGACGTTGGGGTCTGGAGAAAATCTCAGCAGCTCTGGGCCGAAGCCCTTGAGATCACTTGATTTCCTTGTGAACCGTGGCGCTGTTGCAATGGGGGCAGAACTTCTTCAGTTCCAGCCGTTCGGTGGTGTTGCGGCGATTCTTCTGGGTGGTGTAACGGGACACACCAGGAGAACGCTTGGCGGGGTTGGACCGGCATTCGGTGCACTCAAGAGTGACAACGAGCCGGACGCCCTTGTTTTTGGCCATGGAAGGACGTTGCGCCGCGTGCGCGAAACGAAGTTGATCGTGCACCTTAGCGTCCGGTCGTTCCCCATTCCTCTGGCCCTCTCCAGTCATGCCACTCCCCTAGACACCACAGGCGCCGTTGAGCTGCTGCCTAAGATCGCAAGCCAGTCTTAACGGTCGAATGAGGGTCTCGCTTCAGTGGCTCAGGGAGCTCGTGCAGGTGGAGCCGGAGCAGCTGGAGCCGCAGCAACTGGCCGAACGGCTCTCGATCGCCGGTTTCGAGGTGGAGTCGATCGAGGATCTCGCCGCCCGGGCGGCCGGCGTCGTCGTCGGCCATGTCCTTAGTCGGGAACCCCATCCTGATGCGGACAAACTCAGTGTCTGCAAGGTCGCGGTCGGTGCTGGAGAACCGCTCCAGATCGTCTGTGGGGCCGCGAATGTGCGCGCCGGCATCCACGTCCCAGTGGCCCTGGTGGGCAGCACCCTGCCGGCCGTGGGACTGACGATCAAACCGGCAGAACTGCGGGGTGTGGCCAGCAGCGGCATGATCTGCTCCCTGCAGGAGCTGGGTCTGGCTGAGAGCTCCGAGGGCATCCTGATCCTCGATGACCTGCTTGAAAAGGTCCCCGCCCCGGGCACAGCCGTGGGCCCGTGCCTTGGCCTCGACGATCAGGTGCTGGAGCTGGCGATCACCGCCAACCGCCCTGACGGCCTCTCGATCCGGGGGATCGCCCGCGAAGTGGCGGCCATCTCCGGCGGTCACACCACCTTTGCTCCCGCCCCGTCAGTTGTTGCAGCCCAGCCCCTGCTGGCCGGCGCCGACGACCTCGGCGCCATGGAGGCCGGCGGCCTGTTCAGTGTCACGGCGTTGACGGACGTCAAGGTTGCTCCTTCGCCGTCCTGGCTGCAGCAACGGCTCGAGCGTTCGGGGCTTCGGCCGATCAACAACGTGGTGGACATCACCAACCTGGTGATGCTGGAGACCGGCCAGCCCCTGCATGCCTTCGATGCCGATGCCCTGGCCCTCCTCAGCGGCGGCGCATCCGATCCTGCCCAGCTCGGACTGCGGCAAGGGCGCGATGGCGAACAACTCACGACCCTCGATGGCGAGCAGCGGCAGCTGAACGGGGAGGCACTGGTGGTCAGCTACGCCGATCGTCCCATCGCCCTGGCCGGCGTCATGGGCGCCATGGCCGAGTCGGTCAAAGCCGGCACCACCACCATCTGGTTGGAAGCTGCCGTCTTTTCCCCCCAGGCGGTGCGGCGCTCGGCCCGCAGTGTCGGTCTGCGCACGGAGGCCAGCAGCCGCTTTGAAAAGGGCCTGCCGCTGGAGGTCACCCTGTCATCGGCGGACCGGGCCGTGCAGCTGCTGACGGAACTGGCGGGGGCTCGGCTGCAAGGACGCTGGCTGCATCGCCGCAACGCCGCCGAGGTGGAGCCATTGACACTTGAGCGCGATACCTTGCACAACCTGTTGGGACCGGTGATCGAAGACGGCGAGGAGCTGGATCTGGCGGATAAGCGAATAGAAGCCACCCTGGAGGCCCTGGGCTGTCGGCTGGAGCCCTGCGACGAGGGCTGGCAAGTCACGGTCCCCCCTGAGCGGGCGATGGATCTGCGGCGCGAAGTGGATCTGATCGAAGAGGTGGCACGCCTGGTGGGGTACGACCAGTTCGCCTCCCACCTGCCCGACCCGCTGGAACCCGGGGGACTGTCCCCGGAGCAGCAGGTGGAGCGACGCCTGCGGCGCGCCCTGTGTGCCGCAGGACTGCAGGAAAGTTGCGGGCTCAGCCTGGTGGTAGCCGCCCCCGGTCGCGTGCCCCTGGCCAATCCGTTGCTGGCGGACTATGGCCACTTACGCGACAACCTCCACGACGAGTTGCTGCAGGCCGCCCGCCGCAATCTGCAGGCCTCCCAGCCGGGCTTCTGGGCCTTCGAAATCGGTCAGGTGTTCCATCCCGCTAAGGGCGACGCCCGCCAGACCACCCTGCTGGTCGGGGTGATCAGCGGCGTGCGTGGCTCGGAGCTCTGGAGCAGCAGCGGCAAGCCCAGGCCCCTGGATTACTTCGAGGCCCGCGGGGTCTTGCAAGGACCGCTTGATGCGCTGCCGATCCCGGTGGAGGACCGTCCGTTGGAGCAGGAACCCAGTGGCGCGCTGCTGCATCCTGGCCGCTCCAGTGCCTTGGTGATTGAGGGTAGGGGGGGCGGCTGGTTCGGTCAGCTCCATCCCGGCCAGGCCGAAGTCCTCGATTTGCCCGAGGCCACCTACGTCTTCCAGCTTGATCTGGGGCCCCTGCTGGCGGCGGCCACGCGCCGAAATCGCTGGCAGCCGGCCTTCACCCCCTATGCCACCGTGCCAGCCAGCGAACGGGATCTGGCCCTGGTCGTTTCCCGGGAGGTGGCCACCTCGGCCCTGCTCGACGCGATCCGCAAGGCCGGCAAACCCCTGCTGGAGCAGGTGGTGCTGGTGGATCGGTATGAGGGCGCCCAGGTGGAGGCCGACTGCTGCAGCCAGGCCTTCCGACTGCGTTATCGGGAGCCCAGCCGCACCCTCACCGATGAGGAGGTGGAACGGACCCATCAGAGTGTGCGCGACGCGGTCGAGAAGCAGTTCAGCGCCCGACTGCGCAGCTAGGCCAACCCAGAACAGGGCGTCCTCTGGCCAATGTCGTCAACCCAAGGACAGGACTGGCCTGAGGGCACCCATCGATCACCGATGCGTCAGTTGTCCCGACCATTCCTGGTGCCTCTGACCAACCCCAGCCCATCGAATCCGACCTGTGGACTCGATGACCTGGGGTGTCATACAGATCCAGGTTCCACCCCAGCCAAGGCTCGCTCCTGAGCTCGTCAGGGAGGTCTGCCGACCTCTTGCGAAACGACCAAATCAGGCAACTGGGGCATCGAGTCAGCCGTTGCCGCAGGACATGGCCCCCGGACGAGGGCGTCTGTGGCCAGGGGTGGGCCAGGTGTCAGTTCTTGCGCTCCAGGACGGCCAGGGTCTCGATGTGACTGGTGTTGGGGAAGAAGTCGATCGGCTGAACCGACACCAGCCTGTAGTGCTCGGCGCAGAGCAGGCCCAGATCGCGGCTGAGGGTGGCCGGATCACAGCTCAGATAGAGCAGCCGGCGGGGCGGGCAGGCCAGGATCGCCCCCAGCACCGGCGCTTCCAGCCCTTTGCGGGGCGGATCCAGCAACAGGGCTTCGGCAGAATCCAGGAGGGCCGGCAGGGCGGCGGCCACAGAGGCCGCTTCGAAGCTGGCCTGTTCCGTGAGGCCGTTGGCGGCGGCATTGAGCCGGGCCAGCTCCACGGCCGGGGCGTGCTGCTCAATGCCATGCACACGCCAGCCGGCGGCTGCCAAGGGCAGGGAGAAGGTGCCGATGCCGCAGAAGGCATCCAGCAGCAGAGCCGGACCGCTGGCCTGGGCTGCAGCCGGTGCCGGATCCTGGCCCAGGCCCTCCACCATCAGGGGAACCAGCCGTTCGGCCTGCGTGGTGTGCACCTGAAAGAAGGTGTCGGCGCCAATGTGGTATCGCAGGCCAGCGAAGGTTTCCGATAGCCAACCACGTCCGGCCACGGTGTAAGTGGAGGGACCAAACAGCTGGTTGGTGGGGCGGGGCTGGATGTTGAGACTGACCCCAACCACGTCTGGCCAACGCTCCAGCCAGGAGCTGGCCATGGCCTCAAGCCCCTCCAGCTCCTGATGGCTGCTGATCAGGGTGATCAGAACCTCGCCGGTGTGATGGCCGACACGCAAGGCCAGGTGCTTGAGCCCACCGTCATGGACGCCGTGGCGATCAACGGGCCAGTCACTGCTCTCCAGGTCCCGTTTGAGCGGCGCGATCAGGTTGTCAATGCGGGGATCGAGCACCGGACAGCGATTCATGTTGACGATCCGGTGGCTGCCGCGGCGGTAGTAGCCGGCCTTGAGGTGGCCGTCTTCGCCCCGCTCCAGCGGGATCACGGCCCGATTGCGGTAGCCCAGGGGCCGATCGGACCCCAGCAACGGCTGCACTTCGGCACTCAGGCCAGCGATCCGCTGCAACGCCTGCTCGACGGAGCGCTGTTTCCACTGCTGCTGGCCGTCGTCGCTGAAGGGTTGGAGCGTGCAGCCCCCGCAATGGTCCGCCAGGATGCAGGGAGGGCGGCGCCGCTGGGGCGAAGGCTCCAGGATGCGGCGCAGATCGGCATGCAACTGGCGCCGCTTTTGAGGCAGGAGCCTGGCGGTGACGCGGTCGCCGGGCAAGGCGCCATCGACGAATACCACCCGGCCATCGAGCCGGGCGATGCCGCGGCCGTCATGGGAGAGGTCCTGGATCTCGAGCTCGACCTCGGTTGCAGCAGCGTTCAGCTCGGTCATGTCGTCATCCACCTGCCTTGACCCTATCGGCAGCTGTGCAAAGGGGCGTTACACCTTGCAAGCCGAAGCGCGATCCGCCGGTACCGCTCGATAAGATCGTTTCGTCTGTGGTCGCTGCAATGAGCGTCGTTCGCGATCTGATCCTCCAGGCTGATGATCAGCTGCGGTATCCCACCGGCGGCGAGCTGCGCTCGATGGTGGATTTCCTGTCAGGGGGTTCCAGGCGGCTGGGAGTGGTCCGGGTTCTCACCGACAACGAGAAAAAGATTGTCGATGAGGCGGCCCGCCAGCTGTTCAGCCGCAAACCTGAGTATGTGGCACCGGGAGGCAACGCCTTTGGCCAGAAACAGCGGGCCCAGTGTCTGCGCGATTACAGCTGGTACCTGCGTTTGGTCACCTATGGCGTGCTGGCCGGCAGTACCGAGATGATCCAGCAGATCGGCCTGGTGGGTGCCCGCGAGATGTACAACAGCCTCGGTGTTCCTTTACCAGGCATGGTGGAGGCAATGCGCACCCTCAAGGAGGCGGCCCTGGACCTGTTGAATGCCGACGATGCAACGTTGGCCGGCCCCTATTTCGACTTTCTGATCCAGGGGATGCAGACCACCACCTGATTTCAAAGGATCAACATTGTTCCAGCCGAGCCCCTCCAAGAGGGGCTTTTTTTGTTGATGGGCGGAGGCCTTCACAGGACGGCAAGCCTGAACGTTGCGCGGCGGGTCCTCGCAACGCTCTCGCCCCATTTTCGGCGGTGGCTGCTCATCAGACAGTCCCCATTCGAGTTTCATCCTTGGACACTAGGGAAGGCGCAGATGCATGCCGTAAGTGGTGCGAAACAGGCCTAGTCTCTGTCCCTTAATTCCTAGATAGGTTGCAGGTCTGGACGCATCACATGTCTATTGTAAGACTAAAGAGAAGCAATATTGCGTGCTCTGTGGACCGTGGAATCCACCCTTGTGACGATCCGCCATTGGGTCATGGCCCTGCCTGGCATGGACTGCATCGTTGCTGGTGCGAGCGCCTGGCTTCGGCCATCGTGCTCCCGGCCAGGGCGGAGTGCTGTCCACACCTTCTTGTACACGACTTGAAAAAGGACTGGAATAGCGACTCGTTTAAGAATCCTAAGCCGATCGGTTTGTGACCTGCTGGGCCCTTGGCGACTCCGTCGCCTGCCACGGTGACTGCCAGGAAAGATGACGCCCCTGCCGCTGATCAGGCGGTCATCACCAA
>JBAXXM010000003.1:0-252737 GCA_037127935.1 Synechococcaceae cyanobacterium ELA739 | reverse complement strand
AAACTGCCCAATAACGTCTCATTGACGAGAATGAGACTAGGTTTTATGGATTAAGGCGTTTTGATCAGAGCTTCCTCAGCTGGTTGTGAAGTTCGTTCAATCCTTCTTGCTCGACCGCGTTGAGCTGTTTGCTGGAAGCAAAGAAGCGCCTGGCAGTCGCGAGGACAAGGGCCTGAGTTTCGGGTGCCATGGTTGATAGTTCCGCGACGAGTCGCTTGTATTCCGTTGCCGAAGGCCTGTTCATTGCATTGATGCTGTCATTGATCATTGAATCGCTGAGCCTGGGGTCCTGGCAAAGAGCTTTGTAGGTATCAATCATGGCGTTTCTTTTGTCAATCGCCAGCCGTCTGTTGCCCTTGCCGAGATAGAGGAGGACGCCCATCACGGGATACAGGTCTCCGTGCATTCGATCGAGGACTCCATGGGCCGAGTTCTTGCGGGCTGCCTCGAAGTCCGCCATGATGTCACTGACAATTTCGCCGGTGCTGTAGTTGGTCCACTGCGATATGCGAGAGAAGTAGAAGGTTCTGCGGCCATGGCGGAGATGGCAATAGGCCTCCAGTACATCTCCCTCAATTCGGATGATCGTGATCCTCCGATCAGTTTCCGTGCCATTGCCATCTGTGTAGGTTATCTTGTAGTCCGGCAAAAAGGCATGCGGCCGGACTTCGCTGACGTTCTGATCCCGATCTGTCGACCGTGCCAGTGGTGGAGGTAGGGGCGGCTTGGGTGGCTTACGAATCCCGCTCGTTCTTTTGGACGGCTGGGGTGTTCTTGGGGTCGGGGTGCGGGATGGGTGTTGTCCAGGTGTTTGATGGGGAATAGCTCTGACAAGAAGGTAAAGAAATCCCAGCGCCAGAACGAGAAGCAGGATGGTCACAAAAGGCTTTCTTGGTTCGCTTTGCGCTCGTTATAGGGCGGCGACTGTCGGTCTGCAGCATGCGTTTGTGCCCTGGATCAGGTTTGCATTTGTTAGGGATAGGTGATGCAGGCTCCGCCATCGGCCGTACCTCAATTGCCCGTCATCTGGTGGCGATCTTGGTGGAGATGGCGGGATCGATGGCCGGCCTGAACCAGATCAGCGGCTTCTGCGCGCTCTTTTGGTTCTCCCCTGCCGCGTGCCGTACCGGTGCAGCGGGCGCCGCTCCAGGGGAGAGAATGGCGACACCGCAACGGCGACAGCGCCGCTGACTGCCCCGATGTCCCAGTCCTCCACCGCCAGCAGCACCCAGGGCCCGCAGCGGCGCCGGCGGGCGTCTGCGGGCCCCAGGAGCTGGCGCCAGCTCCTGGTCCTGGGTGTCTGTTTGGGCCTCGGCTATGGCCTCACCCTGCGGCTGCTCGATCTGCCGATGGCGACGGGCTGGAAAGGGGTCCAGCGCTTCGGCGTCAAGACCTTCCCCGGCACCGAGCTCGACAGTCTCCGCAAACAGTTCGGCGATCGCGGCGAACAGATCCGCGGTGACCTGGATCTGCTGGAACTGGAGCGCCAGCAACAGCGCGATGCGGCCGAAGTCAAGAAGCGCCAGGCCGAGATGACGGCCCGGGAACAGGACGAGCAACAGCAACAGCAGAACCTGGACGATCGCCAGCGCCTTGAGGCCGTGCAGCAGGAGCCGCAGGATCCCCAAACGTCACTGCCGGCCGAGCCGGCCCCGGCGCCAAGCCTGAGCACCCCGGCCTTGCCGCCACCACCGGCGCCGGCGGCCGCCCCGACCCCGGCCCCCAGCCCCAATCCGCCGACCACTCCCTAGATCTGGCACAGTTCAGCGAGGATCCCGGTCAGTCGATGAGCGCGCCCCAGTCCCTGCTCCAGGCCGCCCTCGGCCGCTTGGCCGCCCGCGTCGGCAGCGGACTGGCCGATACAGCCGCCAGTTTGGCCGTGCTGGCCCAGGACGCACCAGCCCGCCTGCAGCTGGAGTGGCAGCTGTTCTGGGAAGAAGTGGAGCTGGAGGCTGAACGGTTGGAGCGCGACCAGGGCGCTGGCGAGCCGGAGCCGTCCTGGTCCCCGGCCGAGTCTTCACCGGCATCGGCGCCCTGGGCCCGTACCCCCTCCGCCGCCGGGACCGCCAGCGCGGACCCCCAGGAGCAGATCGACGCCCTGCGGGCCCAGGTCGCCGAGCTGGCCCGACGGTTTGAGCGGTCCGCCTCTTGATGGCCCCGTCCCCCTGGTTGCTGCGTCTGGCTCGGTCACTGCGGATCTGGCGGCTGGCCCTGCAGTTGATGGTTGGCCTCTGGTGGGATGGCCGCCGCTGGAGCTATCCCGGCGGCTATAGCCCAGACAAACGGGCCGCTCGCCAGCGCCGCACCGCCCAGTGGCTGACGGCGGAGTTCCTGGGTCTGGGTTCGGCCTTCATCAAGCTGGGCCAGTTGCTCTCGGCCCGCCCGGATGTGCTGCCCGCCGATGTGGTGGAGGAACTGGCCCATCTGCAGGATCGGGTGCCGGCCTTTCCCTTTGCCGTGGTGCAGGCGAGCCTGGAGGCGGAGCTCGGTGATCGCTGCGCCGAGATCATTGATCTTGAGGAGTTGCCGCTCGGTTCGGCCAGCCTGGCCCAGGTGCACCGCGCCAGCCTGCGCAGCGGTCGCCAGGTGGTGTTCAAGGTGCAGCGCCCCGGCCTGGAGCGCCTGTTCCGCCTCGATCTGGAGGTGCTGCAGCAGGTGGCCGCCGCGGTGCAGCGCCATCCCCGCTGGGGCCGGGGCCGCGACTGGGTGGGCATCGCCAAGGAGTGCCGCCGGGTGTTGCTGCGGGAGCTGGATTTCCGGCTCGAGGCCGAACATGCCGCCCGCTTCCGCCAGCAATTTCTCGATGATCCGGGCATCCGCATTCCGGCGGTGATCTGGGAGCTCAGCTCCCGGCGGGTGCTCTGCCTCGACTATGTGCCCGGCATCAAGATCACCGATCGGCCGGCCCTGTTGGCGGCGGGTATTGATCCCTCGGCGGTGGCCGAAAAGGGGGCCGCCAGTTATCTGCAGCAGTTGGTGCGCTTCGGGTTCTTCCACGCCGATCCCCACCCCGGCAACCTCGCCGTCGCCGCCGACGGGGCGCTCATCTATTACGACTTCGGCATGATGGGCCAGATCTCCGAACGGCTGCGCAGCCGCATCGGTCGGATGGTGCGGGCGGCGGCCGGCCGCGATGCCGCGGCCCTGGTGGAGGAGTTCCAGCAGGCGGGCGTGATCGCCAGTGGCATAGAAACCGGCCCCGTGCGCCGTTTGGTGCGGCTGATGCTCAACGAGGCCCTCACCCCGCCCTTCAGCGCCAATGTGCTCGGCAAGCTCTCGGCTGACCTCTACGACCTCGTCTACGACCAACCTTTCAGGCTGCCGCCCGAGCTGATCTTCGTGATGCGCGCCCTCTCCACCTTTGAGGGGGTGGGCCGTAGCCTCGATCCGGCCTTTAGCCTGATGGCGATCGCCCGTCCCTACCTGCTGCCCCTCATGACCGCCAGCGGTAACGGCCCCAACGATCTGTTCAACGAAATCTCCCGCCAGGCGGCCGAGGTCGGCAGCCGGGCCCTGGGGATTCCGCGCCGCCTTGACGAGAGCCTCTCGCGGATCGAGCAGGGGGATCTGCAGGTGCAGATCCGCGCCGGTGAAACCGATCGGCTGCTGCGGCGGTTGGCCCTGGCCCAGCAGTCGGCGGGCCAGGCCTTCCTGCTGGGAGGACTGGCGGTGGCCGCGTCGCTGCTGGCGGCCAGCAGCCGCCCGGCCCTCTCCGCCCTGCCCCTGCTGCTGGGCGTGCCCGTGGCCTTGGGCTGGCTCAAGCTGCAGGCCCGTCTCAAGCGCGATGGACGGCTGGATCAGATGCCCGGCATCAAGGGCGATTGAAAGGGGGGCCTAGCTGGCAGGCCCCCTCAGGCAGCGACCCAGCCCAGTTCTCAGCTGGCCGTGCTCGTCACCTGGCCGTTGGGGGTGAGCTTGTCGATCACCTGGGGCAGGGCCTGGGCGATGAAGCTGGAGGCCTGGCTGGGATCAACGCCCATCTTCTTGGCGAACTCCTGGACCTGGGCGCTGCCCAGCACCTGGTTGATCGTGTCGGCGGTGATCTGCTTGTTCTCGCCGGTGCTCACCCAGCTGGAGAAGACATCGGCGGCACCGCCTTTCTGGAACTTTTCGGACAGCCCGGAGACGCCGCCGTTGGCCTGCAGGAACTGGTTGAGGGCCGGGGCCTTGTCGCCGGCGACAGCGGAGACAACGCCGCCGATCAGATCATCAAAAAGGGCCATGGAGCGGGAATGGAATGGATCGTCCCCAACGATGGGCAGCAGGGCTGCGCAGGTTCCGGGCCATGAGGATTCCTTAAGAATTGCCCAGGCTGAGGCTGGCGCCCAACCCGTGCAGCCCACGCCATCGCGATCGCCGGCTGGCCTGGAGGCCCCGGCCGGGCGGTGCTGAATCCCTGGCCGACCTTGGGGCCCCAGTGGTCAGCGGTTCGGGCCATGGGCGGCGATCCGGATCGCTGGCGCTGATCCCAACGGCGGCCGCTCACTGAGGAATCGCCCCGGCCCCTGCAGGCCAGGAGGCCCGGAAGCCGGTGCTCCGAGCCTGGTCGCGGTCAGGGTGCTGGAGGGTGCCCACTCCAGCCCTCGCAGAACCTGGGCCGGGCCCTGTCAGGCCTGACGTCCGCAGCGCTGGGCCCCGGCCTGGGGAGCTTTCAGCAGCCCAGGCTCGGGGTCGCTCACCTACGGGGTCGCCCGGTTCAGCCCTTGCCGCGGGGGCCCCGGTCTTCGACGCCGGCATAGATCGCCTGGCTGCCCAGCTCGTCTTCGATGCGCAGCAGCTGGTTGTACTTGGCCACCCGATCGCTGCGGCTGAGGGAGCCGGTCTTGATCTGGCCGGCCCTGGTGGCCACGGCCAGGTCGGCGATGGTGGTGTCCTCGGTTTCGCCGGAGCGATGGCTGATGACGCTGGTGTAGCCGGCGCGGCCGGCCAGGTCGATCGCCTGCAGGGTCTCGGTGAGTGAGCCGATCTGGTTCACCTTGATCAGGATCGAGTTGGCCACGCCCCGCTCAATCCCCTGCTGCAGCCGGCTGGTGTTGGTCACGAACAGGTCGTCACCCACCAGCTGCACGCTGGAGCCCAGCTTCTGGGTCAACAGGTCCCAGCCCTCCCAGTCATCCTCGGCCAGGCCGTCCTCAATCGAGACGATCGGGTAGCGGCTCACCAGGGACGCCAGTTGGTCCACCATCTCGGCGCTGCTGTAGCTGCCGCCGCCGAAGGCATAGCGGCCGTCCTTGTAGAACTCGGTGCTGGCCACATCCAGGGCCAGGGAGATCTGGTCGCCGGGGCGGTAGCCGGCCTTTTCGATCGCCTGCACCAGGATGTCGCCGGCCTGGTCATTGCCCAGGTCGGGGGCGAAGCCACCCTCGTCGCCCACGGCGGTGGACATGCCCCGCTCGTGCAGCAGGGCCTTGAGGGTGTGGAACACCTCGGCGCCCATGCGCAGCGCTTCGCGGAAGCTGCCGGCACCGTGGGGCACGATCATGAATTCCTGGAAATCCAGGCTGTTGGAGGCGTGGGCGCCGCCGTTGATCACGTTCATCAGCGGCACCGGCAGCAGGCTGGCCATCGGGCCACCCAGATAGCGGTAGAGGGGCAGGCCCAGGGCCTTGGCGGCGGCGTGGGCGTTGGCCAGGCTCACGGCCAGGATCGCGTTGGCGCCGAGGGCGGATTTGTTGTCGCTGCCGTCCAATTCGTTCATGGCCGCATCCACGGCAGCCTGGTCCAGGGAGCTGAGGCCGCAGAGGGCCGGGGCGATCCTCTCCTCGATGTTCTCGACCGCCTTGCTGACTCCCTTGCCGAAATAGTGCTTGCCGCCGTCGCGCAGTTCGTGGGCTTCATGGGCGCCGGTGCTGGCGCCACTGGGCACGATCGCCCGGCCGCTGGCTCCGCCTTCGAGCCAGACCTCGGCCTCCACGGTGGGCGTTCCACGGGAATCGAGCACCTCTCGGGCAACGATCGAATCGATCACGAGGTCGAGGGAATCGAGCACGGAAACAAGGGATGTCAGTCCGGTGAATCCTATGGGTCGCCCCGGTCCGTCCCGGTGTGACGATGGGCACCAACCGCAACTTCAGCTGCGGCCGCTCAGGCCCCCTTGGAACGCTCGCCAGAATGAAGGACCCAGGAACTGCCTGGGTCCAGGAGCTGCTCCTCCGTTTCCCCGATCTCTCCCCCCGTCCGATCATGCGTTTGCTGCACACGATGTTGCGCGTCGGCGATCTGGAGCGCTCGATTGCCTTCTACACCGAGTTGCTGGGCATGCGGCTGCTGCGCCGCTCCGACAACAACCAATACCGCTACACCCTGGCGTTCGTGGGCTATGGCGACGAGGCCGATACGGCGGTCCTGGAGCTCACCTACAACTGGGACACCGATCACTACGAGCTGGGCACGGCCTTCGGCCATCTGGCGATCAGCTGCTCCGACATCGTCGCCACCTGTGAGGCGATCCGCTCCGGCGGCGGCACGGTGGTGCGGGAACCCGGTCCGGTCAAAGGGGGCTCCACGGTGATTGCCTTCGTGGAGGATCCCGACGGCTATCGCATCGAGCTGATCGAACGGGCCACCCCCAGCCCATCCGCTTCCCCTGCGGCTGCGGCCGTGCCAGCGGCCTGACTCCATGCCCCCTGAGCGTTTCAGCGTGACCTCCAGCCCCCCGGTCAGCCTCACCACCGAACCGGATCGCTTCAGCGATCAGGCCTGGGAGCTGTTGCTCGCCAGCCAGGACGTGGCCCGGCGCTGGCGCCATGGGGCCATGGATGTGGAGCATCTGCTGCTCACCCTGCTGCGGGATCGCCGCTGCGCCAACTGGATCGATCCGTTGCCGCTCGACGTCGATCGCCTGCTGGATCGGCTGGAGGGTTTCTGCGCCGATCAGCCGGAAGACCGGGGCAACACCCTCTACATCGGTGATGCGCTCGAGGATCTGCTGGAGGCGGCCGATCGGCGGCGGGAGGCCTGGGGTTCCCGCCTGATCGACGTGCCCCACCTGCTGCTGGCCCTGCTCGACGACCGTCGCATCGCCGCCGGCCTGCTGGCGGAGGAAGGGCTCAGCGAAGATCTGCTGCTGCGTCAGTGGCGTCCCGGCGGGGCGGTCCCGGCGGTGCCAGCCGACCTGCCCCCGCCCCCGTCTGCCGGTCGTTCCGTGCCGGCCTCCACCGGGGCCCCCAGGGCGGGACTGGCCAGGCCAGCGGCAGCCCCTGCCGGGTCGGGGTTGCCCGCCCGCGCCAGTGAGCTGGCTGGGGGGGGCGCTGCCGGCCCCGTTCGCGATCGGCCCCGTGCCGAGGCCGGGCCGGCCGCCGAGCCGCCGCTGCGGCTCGAGCTGGAGGGGGAAGGGGACGGCGAACGCTCGGCCCTGGAGCGCTTCGGCCGCGATCTCACCGCAGAGGCCCGCGCCGGAAGTCTCGATCCGGTGGTCGGCCGGGACACGGAGATCCGCCGCCTGATCCAGGTGCTGTCGCGGCGCAGCAAGAACAACCCGGTGCTGATTGGAGAACCCGGCGTCGGCAAGACCGCCGTGGCCGAATCCCTGGCCCAGCGCATCGTCGCCGGCGAGGTGCCTGACGCCCTGCGGGGCCTGCGGCTGGTGGCCCTCGATCTCGGCGCCCTGATCGCCGGCGCCAAGTTCCGCGGCCAGTTCGAGGAACGGCTGCGGGCCGTGCTGGAGGAGGTGCGCCAGGCCGACGGCAGTGGCGGGGATGGCCCCGCTCAGCGCGGTGGGGTGGTGCTGTTCATCGATGAACTGCACAACGTCGTGGCCGGGGAGCGTTCCGGTCCCGACGCCTCCAGCATTCTCAAGCCGGCCCTGGCCCGGGGGGATCTGCGCTGCATCGGCGCCACCACCCCCGAGGATTATCGCCGCAGCATCGAGAAGGATCCGGCCCTGGAGCGTCGCTTCCAGCAGGTGGTGATCCGCGAGCCCGACCAGGACATCTGCGTGCAGATCCTGCGCGGCCTCAAGGAGCGCTACGAGCTCCACCACGGCGTCACGATCACCGATGGCGCCCTGACGGCGGCGGCCCGGCTGGCGGCCCGCTACATCAGCGATCGTTGCCTGCCGGATTCGGCCATTGATCTGGTGGATGAGGCGGCGGCCCAGCTGAAGATGGAGGTCACCTCCAAGCCCCAGCTGGTGGAGGCGGCCGAGGCCGAACTGCGGCGGGTGGAGCTGGCCCTGCTCTCGGCCGAGACCGCCCCGGTGGAGGAGCGGCTGCAGCTGCAGGAGCAGCGGCGCCTCGCCCACGACCAGTTGGAGGGGTTGCAGGAGCGCTGGGCCGGCGAGCGGGAGCGGCTGGCCGAACTGCGGGAGCTGCTGCAACAGGACGAGGACCTGCGCCATGCGATCGCCGAGGCCGAGCGCGACGGCGATCTGGAGGAGGCCGCCCGCCTGGAATACGACCAGCTGCACGGGGTGCAGCAGCGGCGCCTGGAACTGGAGGCCCTGATGGAGGCCGAACCGATGCTGCGCGAGCAGGTGGAGGACGGGGACATCGCCGATGTGGTGGCCCGCTGGACCGGCATCCCCGTGCAGCGGCTGCTGGCCGGCGAGCGCCAGAAGCTGCTCGATCTGGAGCTGCGACTGGGGGAGCGGGTGATCGGCCAGCCCGAGGCGGTGGCGGCGGTGGCGGCGGCGATCCGCCGGGCCCGGGCCGGCATGCAGGCCCCCACCCGCCCCGTGGGCTCGTTCCTGTTCCTCGGCCCCACCGGCGTCGGCAAGACCGAGCTGGCCAAGGCCCTGGCCGCGGCCCTGTTCGATGAGGAGGAGGCCCTGGTGCGCCTGGACATGAGCGAGTTCATGGAGCGCAACGCCGTGGCGCGGCTGGTGGGGGCGCCGCCGGGCTACGTGGGCTAC
Organism: Synechococcaceae cyanobacterium ELA739; assembly: GCA_037127935.1. GTDB lineage: Bacteria > Cyanobacteriota > Cyanobacteriia > PCC-6307 > Cyanobiaceae > Cyanobium. Next base: position 243,886 of record JBAXXM010000003.1, on the reverse strand, counting down.
GAGGAGGGGGGCCAGCTGACCGAGGCGGTGCGGCGCCGGCCCTATGCGGTGCTGCTGCTCGATGAGGTGGAGAAGGCCCATCCCGAGGTGTTCAACCTGCTGCTGCAGGTGCTTGATGACGGCCGACTCACCGATTCCCAGGGCCGCACCGTCGACTTCCGCCACACCGTGGTGATCATGACCAGCAACCTGGCCAGCCGCGCCATCCTCGATCGGGCCCGCGGCAGCCTGCAGGAGCCGGAACTGGAGCAGGCGGTGGAGCAGGCCCTCGCCCGCCAGTTCCGGCCCGAGTTCCTCAACCGCATCGACGAGGTGATCCGCTTCCGGCCCCTGGGACCGGCGGAATTGCAGCGGATCGTGCGTCTGCAGCTGGCCGAGCTGGCGGCCCTGCTGCGCGAACAGCAGCTGGAGTTCGTGGTCGAGGAGGAGGTGGTGGCGGCCCTGGCCGAGCAGGGTTACGAGCCCGAGTACGGCGCCCGCCCCCTGCGGCGGGTGCTGCGGCGGCGCATCGAGAACCCCCTGGCCACCGAGCTGCTGGCGGATCACTTCAGCGGCGCCCGCGGGGTGCGGGTGACACCGGCCGCGGCCGGTGCCGCGGAGCTGACGTTCCTGCCTTTCTAAGAGGGGGCGGAGCCACGTCCGGTAGGGTGGTCGTTTGTCGAAGCCTGCGGGCCTCGACGGATCTCCCCTCCGTGGCTCTGCCACTTCGCAGTGGCACCTCAATCGTGGCCCAGATCACCCCTTCCGGATCCACCCAGAGCGACGCCGAACGTCCGGGACTCACCGGTGTCAGCGGTCCCCTCGGCGACACTGCCGTCGCTGAGGCCGAAGCGGTACCCGAGCAGCCCGGTGGGGAGGAGGGGTTCGTGGCGGCCACCCTCGCCGAGCTGCGCAAGGTGGTCTGGCCCAGCCGCCAGCAGCTCTTCAGTGAGTCGGTGGCTGTGATCCTGATGGTGGGGCTGTCGGCCGCGGCGATCGCCGCTCTTGATCGCTTCTACCGCTGGGTCTCCCTGCAGGTGTTCAGTTGATGTTTCCTTCCGTGAGTGCCGTGTCCGACAGCGATCTGGATGTTCAGGAGGGCCTGGAGCTGCCCCCAGCCGAGGCCTTGGATGCCGCCCCTGTCCTGGACCTTGCGGCGGGCGATGCGCCCGCGGCCCAAGAGAAGCCCCAGGTGGCCCGCTGGTACGCGGTGCAGGTGGCCTCCAGCTGCGAGAAGAAGGTGAAGGCCACGCTCGAGCAGCGGGCCGTCACCTTGGGCGTTGACAGCCGCATTCTCGAGATCGAAATCCCCCAGACCCCGGGGATGAAGCTCAAGAAGGACGGCAGCCGCCAGTCGATCGAGGAGAAGGTGTTCCCCGGCTACGTGCTGGTGCGGATGGTCCTCGATGAGGACACGATGATGGCCGTGCGCAGCACCCCCAACGTCATCAACTTCGTCGGCGCTGAGGATCGCCGCGCCACCGGCAAGGCCCGCGGCCACATCAAGCCCAGGCCCCTGAGCCGCGATGAGGTGGGTCGCATTTTCAAGCGGGCCGCCGAGAAGAAGCCCGTCGTCAAGGTCGACCTGGCCGAAGGCGATCAGATCCTGGTCACCGCCGGACCGTTCAAGGACTTCCAGGGCGAGGTGATCGAAGTCTCCGGCGAGCGCAGCAAGCTCAAGGCCCTGCTCTCGATCTTCGGTCGGGAAACCCCGGTGGAACTGGAGTTCTCCCAGATCAGCAAACAGAACTGATCCGTCCGTCCGCGGCCGTCTCCCTGCGGAGGACGGCCCTTGTGGTGGAGCCCCCGGGTTTCCACCGGCCCTCCCTGCCCGATCGGGTGGGGGATCCGCAGGCTCCCCGCCGGGTGCAGGACCCCATCCCCCCTCTAGGGTGTACGGTCGCCTGTTCCCCCTCAGGGAAATCCCGTCCACGCTCCCTTCCGGGAGCTTTCCCGTCCCGCACCCCCGCAAGGGTGTGCGTCTCTCAAGCCCAGCCGATGGCCAAGAAAGTCGTAGCCGTGATCAAGCTGGCCCTCAATGCCGGCAAAGCCAACCCTGCACCGCCGGTGGGCCCTGCCCTCGGTCAGCACGGGGTCAACATCATGGCGTTCTGCAAGGAATACAACGCCCGCACCCAGGACAAGGCCGGCTATGTGATTCCGGTGGAGATCTCGGTCTTTGAAGACCGCAGCTTCACCTTCATCACCAAGACCCCGCCCGCTTCGGTGCTGATCTCCAAGGCGGCCGGCATCGAAAAGGGTGCCGCCACCTCCGCCAAGGGGTCGGTCGGGGCGATCAGTCGGGCCCAGCTCGAAGAGATCGCCAAGACCAAGCTGCCCGATCTCAACTGCAGCAGCGTCGAGTCGGCCATGCGCATCATTGAAGGCACCGCCCGCAACATGGGCGTGGCCGTCAAGGACTGAGCCCCGCCACCAGGCCCCAGGGCCTGGCCGGTCGAGGTCGAGGTCGCGGTGGTTTTGTCAGGAGCTTCGGCCCTGACCTGGATCGGGTGCCGTCCTTCAGGGCTGCCTCCCCCCAGCCGCTCCCAACCACCCGTTCGTCATCCTTCAGATCGCCTCTGCCCAGCGCCGGATCTGCCTCTCCCAGGCTGATCGGACGTCCGGCCCCTTGCTCCATCACCACTGCGCTATCGCGCCGCGTGGTGCACCGTTCAAAACCGTTCACCCCATCTGGGGGAGACCACCCGGTCGCCCGTACCCCATTCCCGCCATGCCCAAAGTTTCCAAGCGCTACGCCGCCCTTGCCGCCAAGGTCGAGGACCGCAGCCATGAGCCCATCGAGGCCCTTGAGCTGGTCAAGGCCAACGCCACCGCCCGCTTCGATGAAACGATCGAGGCCCATGTGCGCCTCGGCATCGATCCCAAGTACACCGACCAGCAGCTGCGCACCACCGTCGCCCTGCCCCACGGCACCGGCCAGACCATCCGCATCGCCGTGATCGCCCGAGGCGAGAAGGTGGCCGAGGCCAAGGCCGCCGGTGCCGACATCGCCGGCGACGAAGAGCTGGTGGAGCAGATCGCCGGTGGCGCCATGGATTTCGATCTGCTGATCGCCACCCCGGACATGATGCCCAAGGTGGCCAAGCTCGGCCGGGTGCTCGGTCCCCGCGGCCTGATGCCCAACCCCAAGGCCGGCACCGTCACCACCGATCTGGCTGGCGCCATCAACGAGTTCAAGGCCGGCAAACTGGAGTTCCGGGCTGACCGGGCCGGCATCGTGCACGTGCGCTTCGGCAAGGCCAGCTTCGAGATTCCCAAGCTGCTCGAAAACCTCAAGGCCCTGCAGGAAACCATCGACCGCAACAAGCCCAGCGGTGCCAAGGGCCGCTACTGGAGGAGCCTGTATGTCACCTCCACCATGGGCCCCTCGGTCCAGGTCGACTTCACAGCTCTGCAGGACATCAAGCAGGAAAGCTGAGGGCCGCCCCGGGCGCTTGCGGGCCGGCTCCGGCCCGCAAGCGCTCCGGCCCGAACCGCTTCAGATTGGACCGTTTTCGATCGGACCGATGCAGATCGGATCGTTCCAGCCCCTGCCTCGGCGGGGGCTTTTCTGTGGGCGGCCCAGCTGCCGGGCGGCAAGTCCAGCGGCCGGGCGGCAGGCCGCTGCCTGGCCCGAGCCTCAGCGGCGGCGGAGCTTCAGCGCCCCCAGTGCAGGGCCGCGGTCTGCACCGGGGCGTCCCACAGGGCTGTGATCGTCTCATCGAGCAGGGTGAGGCTGAGGGAGCAGCCCGCCATCTCCAGCGACGTCACATAGGAGCCGGTGAGATGGCGCACCGCCGTCACTCCGGCGGCGTCCAGCAGCCGGTGGGCGGCGCTGACCATGCCGTAGAGCTCCAGCAGCGGCGTGCCCCCGAAGCCATTGACCAGCAGCAGCACCTCGCTGTCCCGCCCGGGCTTGAGATCCTCCAGCACGCTGCCCAGCAGTTCGGCGGCCAGGCTGTCGGCCGGAGCCAGGGGTTGGCGGCGGCGGCCCGGTTCGCCATGGATGCCCACCCCCATCTCGATCTCGTCGTCGGCCAGCGCAAAGGTGGGGCTGCCGATCGCTGGCACGGTGCAGGAGGTCAGGGCCACGCCCATCGTGCGGGTGCGGCCGTTGACCCGCTCCCCCAGGCTGCGCAGGCTGTCCAGATCGGCCCCCTGCTCGGCGGCGGCCCCCAGGACCTTCTCCACCACCAGGGTGCCGGCAACGCCGCGGCGCCCCTGGGTCCAGGTGGAGTCCTCCACGGCCACATCGTCATTGGTGATCACGCTGGCCACCGGCCCGCTCGCCAGCTCGGCCGCCATGGCGAAGTTCATTACATCGCCCGCGTAGTTCTTGACGATGTAGAGCACCCCGGCGCCGCCATCCACCGCCTCGGCCGCCGCCAGCATCTGGTCGGGGGTGGGGGAGGTGAACACCTGGCCGGGGCAGGCGGCATCGAGCATGCCGTAGCCCACAAAGCCGCCGTGCAGCGGTTCATGGCCGGTGCCGCCGCCGGAGATCAGGGCCACCTTGCCCGGGCTGGGCTGGCGCCGCCGCAGGAAGCGGCGCTGTTCATCCAGCACCAGCAGCTCGGGGTGGGCCAGGGCCATGCCGTCGAGGCCATCGCGCAGGAAGGCATCCGGGCCGTTGATCAGTTTTTTCATCGGTTCCGGGGCCGCCTTGGCTGGGTGGGGGCAGAAGCCCCGAGGGGCCATCCCCGGAGTATCGACAGCGCGGCAGTCCCTGTCAGGTGGGCGGGCCCGGCGATTCAGGCGCCATGGGCGGCGATCACCGCGCGCACCCGGGTCAGGGCGGCCGGTGGCACCGAGATCGACCGCAGTCCGGCCTTCAGCAGATCCTCCAGTTGCTCCGGATCACTCGCCGCTTCGCCGCAGAGGCAGATCGGCCGGCCGCGGCGTGCGGCGGCCTTCAGGCAGTGGCCGATCAGCTCCAGCACCACCGGCCAGCCGTCCCGCTGCAGGCCGGCCAGCTGGGTGTTGCTGCGGCCTGCGGCCAGGGTGTATTGGCTCAGGTCGTTGCTGCCGATCGCATAGAAGTCGGCGGCGAAGCGCTCGGCGGCCCAGGCGGCGGCGGGCACTTCCAGCATCACCCCCAGGGTCGGCCGGCGGCAGGGCACCCCGGCGGCCTCCAGCTCCGTCACCGCCTGATCGAGCAGGGCGGCCGCAGCTTCAAACTCCTGGGGCAGGGTCACCATCGGCAGCATCACCCGCAGATCGCCCCCGCAGGCGGCCCGGGCCAGGGCCCGCAGCTGGATCAGGAAGCCCTGGGGATGGAGCAGGGACAGGCGCAGGCCACGCAGGCCCAGGGCCGGATCGATCTCCGTGGCCTCCAGCCCGGGATGGGGTTTGTGGGGTTTGTCGCCACCCAGATCGAGGCTGCGCACCGTCACCGGCCGGCCGTCGGCCCATTGCAGCAGCTGCCGGTAGATCCGGACCTGGACGTCTTCCGCCGGCAGTCCCGTGGCCGGATCTGCCCCGCCCAGGGCGGTGAACAGAAACTCACTGCGGGCCAGGCCGATGCCGTCGCAGACCCGGGGATCCAGGCCCCGCAGCTGGGCGGGATCGTCGATGTTGAGCAGCACCGTCACCGCCTCGCCCGAAGCCGTCAGGACCGGTCGCTCCAGGGCGGGCGCGGTCTGCAGCCGCATGTGCTCAGCGGCCTCCAGGCGCTGGCCGAATTGCGCCAGCGTTGCCGGTTCGGGGTCGAAGACCACCATGCCGGCCTCGCCATCGACGCAGGCCTGGCGGGCGCCGGCCGGCGGCTCGCCGCAGCCCACCAGCATCGGGATGGCGCGGGAGCGGGCCAGCAGGGCCACATGGGAGGCGCTCGAGCCCTGGGCCAGCACGATCGCTCCGCCGGTGCTCCACTCCAGGGACAGGAACTGGGAGGGGGTGAGGTCGTCGGCCACCAGCACGGCGCCGGCGGGTTTCGCCGCGCCCCGCAGCGGCCTGGGGTTGCCGGGGCGCAACTGGGCGCAGACCCGATCGCGCAGGTCGATCAGATCGCTGGATCGGGCGCGGAAGTGCTCATCCGGATCGCTGAGGTAGGGGGCGATCTCCGCAGCCAGGGCGGCCATCCAGGCGGCCTCGGCCGTGGGGCTCTCGGGGCCGGCCGGCTCCAGGGCCGCAAAGGCGGGCGCCGCCAGGCTCGGATCGTCCAGCAGGGCCAGCTGGAAGCCCAGGATCTCACCGGCTCCCTCGGTGTCCTGGACCTGCGCCACCAGCATCTCCAGCTCGGCCTTGGCCCGGCCGATCGCCCCCCGCAAAGCGGCTGCGCCCGCCTCGCCACCGAAAGGCTCGCCATCAAAAGATCCGCCTTCGAAGATTTCGCCGTTCAACAGCTCGCCTGGGTCGCTCTGCCCGCGGCCGGCTGGTGCCGGGCTGCCCTTATCCCCGTTCGCCCGGATCAGGCCGCCGCGGGGCGCTGCCGGCTTCGGGGCTGCTGGACCTGGTCCCAGGGGCAGGCGCCACACCGGGCCACAGGCCAGGCCAGCACTGGCCACCACGCCAGGCCGGCGGCTGGGTTCAGCCATCGGCGCTCTCAAAACCCTGCCGCACCAGAGCCAGCAGGGCCTCCAGGGCGGCGTCCGCATCGGGTCCCTGCACCTGCAGATGCAGCACCGCGCCCTGCGGTGCCCGCAGCCGCATCATCTGCACCGGGCTCTTGGCATCGGCCCAGGGGCCGGTGGCGGCCAAGGCCACTTCGACACGGGCCTGGAAGCCCTTGGCGGTCTGGGTGAAGCGCACCGCCGGCCGGGCGTGCAGGCCGACGGCATTGACCAGTTCGGCCTGGCCGCGGCGGATCGGCTCGGCACCGGCTTCAGGCCCGGTGGGCGGGGTGGGGGCGCTCATGGCGAGAGCTGCTCCGCCATGGCCCGCACCGCCGCCAGGTCGGAGCCGCCGGAGGCCTCGGTGGCGGCGATCACGGCCCCCTCCACGATCGGCGCCTCGCAGATCTGCACCCGGTCCCGCCGTCGTTCGTCCAGCAGTTCAATCGCCATCTCCGCCTGCATGACGGCACCCCCGAGATCCACCAGCACGGCCACCCCGTCCTCGCTCCAGGCGGCCTCGATGGCGCTGAGGATGGCGCCCACCGCACTGCCCAGGCCCCCCTGGCCATCGCCGCCGCACCAGGCGAGCGGCACCATCGCCCCCACCATCTGCCGCACCATGTCGGCGGTGCCCTCCGCCACCTTGGCGGAGTGGGACACGATCACGATGCCGACGGTCATGGCGTCAACTGGGGTGCGGCAGGGGCGGCGGTCAGGGCTTCAAGCAGGGCTACCAGCATCAGGGCGCTGGAGCGGGCACCCGGGTCCATGTGGCCGATCGAGCGCTCCCCCAGGAACGAGGCCCGGCCGCGGGTGGCCAGCATTGGCGTGGTCGCCTCGGCGGCCGCCAGGGCCAGGGGACCCAGGCCGCTCACCGGTTGCGGCGACGCCAGGGCCTGCTGCAGCGGTATGAGCACGTCCAGCAGGGTCTTCTGGCCGCCGTCGGAGCGGCCCCGGGCTTTCACCGCCGCCACGCCCTGGCCCAGGGCGGCGGCCAGGCTGGCCCGATCGGGTGGCTCGGGCTGTCCCTGCAGCGCCTTGCCCAGTTCCAGCAGCAGGGTGCCGTAGAGGGGGCCGGAGGCGCCGCCCACGGTCATCACCAGGGTCATGCCGCTCTGGCGCAGCAGCTCCGCCAGGGGCAGGGCGGCCAGGGCGTCCGCCTTGGCCAGCACCGCCTCGGCACCGCGTTTCATGTTGAGGCCGTGGTCGCCATCGCCGATCGCTCGATCCAGGTCGGTCAGTTCTTCGGCGTGCTCGATCAGCCTGAGGGCCACCGCTTCGATCAGGCACCAGGGCCCGGGGCCAGGCATTGGCAGGCCGCAACTGGCTTCAGTATGGAGCTCTGGGCTGGTCCCGCTGCCGGCGTCGTGTACAGCTGCCCCAGGCCATCCTGTAGATTTTTGAACCTGGCTTCGGCCAGATGGGCTCGCGCCCTACCCAAGACAGCAGGTCGCCCCGGCGAGCGTCGGTTTTGCCGATATCGCCGATGCGTAAGTCCTGCCGAGGTGCACGCGACAGGTTTTGGCCCGGGAGGGGGTGACCCCCGACGGAGCGGAGCATGCAGCGACCTCGAAGCGCTGCCGGAGTTTCCGGCGGCGGACCCGCCCGGGTTTCTAGGTCGCGACCCGGCTTGTTCCTCTCGATCCGTACCTCCTCCCATGGGCCGCACGCTGGAGAACAAGCAACAGATCGTCGAAGAGCTCAAAGGGCTCCTCGGTGAAGCCGAAATGGCGCTGGTCCTTGATTACAAGGGCCTGACCATCAAGGAGATGACCGATCTTCGGACCCGTCTCCAGGCCGCTAACGGCGTCTGCAAGGTGACCAAAAACACCTTGATGCGCCGGGCCATTGATGGCGACAGCACCTGGTCGGAACTCGAATCCCTGCTCACTGGCACCAACGCGTTCATCCTCGTCAAAGGGGATGTGGGCGGTGCGGTGAAGGCCGTGCAGGCCTTCCAGAAAGACGCCAAGAAGTCGGAAATGAAGGGGGGCCTTTTCGAAGGCAAACTCCTCTCCCAGGACGACATCAAGGCGATCGGGGATCTGCCCTCCAGGGAGGTGCTCATGGCCCAGATCGCCGGTGCGATCAACGCCGTGGCCACCCAGTTGGCTGTGGGCATCAACGAAGTTCCCTCCGGCCTTGCCAGGGCGCTCAAGCAGCACGCCGAATCCGGCGAAGGCTGAGCCGCTCCTCCGACTGTCATTTCGACCGTCCAACCATCCGATCTGTTGCTGATTCACAACCATGTCCGCTACCACTGACACCATCCTCGAGCAGCTGAAAACCCTCTCCCTGCTGGAAGCTTCCGAGCTCGTCAAGCAGATTGAAGAGGCTTTCGGCGTCTCCGCCGCCGCTTCCGCCGGCGTGGTGATGGCCGCCGCTCCCGCCGCCGCTGAGGCTGTGGAAGAGAAGACCGAATTCGACGTCATTCTCGAGAGCTTCGACCCCGCCGCCAAGATCAAGGTTCTCAAGGCTGTCCGCGAGGCCACCGGCCTCGGCCTGGGCGAAGCCAAGGCCCTGGTCGAAGCCGCCCCCAAGGCGGTCAAGGAAGGCATTGCCAAGGCCGAGGCCGAAGCTCTGCAGAAAACCCTCGAAGAAGTCGGCGGCAAGGTCACGATCAAGTGATCGCCCGGTCGGGCTGCGGCCCGACCAGCCCCTGCTTCGAGCCTGCCCCTGGGCGGGTTTGTTGTTCCGGCCGGTCCCTGAAGGGGCCGGCTTTTTGCTGGCCCAGGCCAGAGCTGGCTTGGACCGAGCTGGATGCCGGTTGCCGAGCTCCAGCCCCAGAAGCCGTTCCGGCGCGTTCAGAGCACCGATCCGGATGCCACGCACCGCCCCGATGCCCAGTTCGCTCCGTGGCCGGGGGGCCTGCCGCAGATCGGCTGTCTTGCTCCACGGGATGAAGGGCCTGGCTGGGACGCATCCGCGATTGGCGGAGCCTCCTGGCTCATCAAGACGCACCGAGACAAAGCGCCCCCGTGCCGGCTCAGGTCCCCGGCCCAATGCCGCCCCGGATGCAGGGCTCAACGCCCAATGGGATGGCGTTGTCGCCCTGGCCAGCGCTGGGCTACCCGGCGCCGCCCTGCCCCCTGCGGGCTGGCTGAACCCGAACGGCCGAAACCTGAAGCCAAGCCCCGAAGCCGTGGCGCGGTGCCCTGGCCAGCACTCAAGCCTCGAAGCCGAGTCCTGCAGCGTCCACAAGTGCCGCCTGCCCCTGGCTTGATGGCGCCCAACGGCCACCCGGGGGCGTCGTCAAAGGATGGCTTGCTCCGTCGCCTCGATCGGGGCTGTCGCCCCAACAGGGACGTCTCCAGGCACTACGACTGGCTTCGCTGGCGGTGCTGTCGTATTTCCCTCCCAAGCCTTCGCCGGTCAGACCTGAGGCGCGTCCACAAATGCTGGGACGCCTGGCACCAGCCTTCGGTCCCCTGACCCAAGCCGCCGCTTATGAAAAAAGCCCCGCCGAAGGCAGGGCTTTAAGGTGGAACGTTTCCGGGAGTCTGTCCTCGTTTCGACCCTGGAAGAGCGTTCCTCACTCCTCACACTCCGAACCTTACGGGATGCCTTTTGGGGTTGACAGGGGTAGGCGGCCGGCCATGCAACTGGCACCGGATCCCTGGCCAGGCTCACTCGCGGAAGGGAATGACCTGCAGGGCGATCGTGCGTCCCGGTTCCGCCAGCGGCGCCGGCGTCTCTGCGCTGCCGTAGCCATTGCCCGCCAGGGGCCAGGCCCGGTTGCGGCTGGTCCGTCGGGCCAGCATGGGCGACGGGGGTGGGGCGACCAGCGGCGCCGGCGATGGATCCAGCTGTGACCCGGACGCCTGGGCGATTAGCTGGGGCAGGCTTGCTCCGTTGGCGAAATAGATGTGGCTGAGGCCCTGATTGCGGAAGCTGCGGCGTTGCAGTTCCCAGCCGGGCTCCAGTTGCAGCGCCACAAAGGCGTCCCGATCGCGACGGTTCACTTCGGCGCGGCCCACCACCAGTTCGGTGGGTGAGGCCACCGAACTGGCCTGCAGATAAAGGGTGCTCCCCCGTTGCACCAGGCGTAGACGCCAGCTGCCGGACAGGTCGTCGCGATTGACGCGCAGCGAGTAGCCGTTGCTGTCCAGGTAGCGGCTGCAGATCCCCGTGAAGTCAAAGCGGTTGAGGGTGGGATCGACCAGGCCATCGCCGCGCTGCTGCCAGCAGGCCGGACGCCGTTGCAGTTGCTCCAGCACCAGCAGGTTCCAGTCGTCAGCACCGACCGGTCGGGCCAGGATGGCGAAGTTGGCCCCATTCACCGGGGTGCCGTCGAACAGGACATCGGCCCGGGCCCGGGGCAGGGAGCCCTGGGGCAGGGCCGCCGGCAGGGCTGTACAGGCGAGGGCAAGCCCTGTCAGGGCCAGGTAGGTTCGCTTCATGTTCAGGCGTCCACGGCCCAGGTCCATCCCGGGTTGGGGAGGCCCATTTAACCGAAGCCGACAAGAGGGTGCCAATGGTGGATCAGCCGTTGCGGGTCGTGGCCGCCGCCTGTGATGGAGCCTGCAGTGGCAACCCCGGACCGGGGGGCTGGGGCGCGCTGCTGCGCTTCGAGGACGGCTCCCAGCGGGAGTTGGGCGGGGCCGATCCCGCCACCACCAACAACCGCATGGAGCTGACGGCCGCCCTGGCCCTGCTGGAGATCCTGCGCGATTTGCCGCGCCATCCCCGGCTGGTGATTCACACCGACAGCCGTTACCTGATCGACGGCCTGCAGAAGTGGTTGCCGGGCTGGAAACGCAAGGGCTGGCGCACGGCCTCGGGGGGGCAGGTGCTCAACCGGGATCTCTGGGAGCGGCTCGATCGGGCCCGCCTCAGCGATCTGTCCCTGGTGCACGTGCGTGGCCACAGCGGCGATCCCGACAACGACCGCTGTGACGCCATCGCCGTGGCCTTTTCCCGGGGGCAGCGGCCGGCGCTGGCAAGGGAGAGTGCGGCCGCAGCGGCAGGGGCGCCCAAGGGGGTGCAGGCCTCGGCGGGGCCGGCGCCTGGGTTGCAGACCTCCATCGTCGAGATCGTGACGGCGACGGTCGGGCCTGGCCCGAGCCCGGCTGGGGAGGCTTCTGGGGCGGCCTCCAGTGCGAGGACGGCCGCGTCTCAGGCTTCTGCCTCCAGGGCTGGGGCTGGTGCCAGGTCCCAGGTCTCGCCGACCACGGCTTCACCTTCCACGGCTTATCAAGCCACGGCGTCTGAGGCCGCCCCGTCGAAGGCCGCCGCGTCGAAGCCAACGCCAACACCAACGCACAACGAGCCCACCAAGCCTGGGGGCACCAAAGGCCGGAACCCGAAGGCCGCCCTGGATGGGGAGGTCCGGCAACACGCGGAACCACGGACTGCGTCCGGCGATCATCCCGCTGGCGATGCTTCGCCTGGCGATCCGGCCCCCGAGCCTCTGGCCCGGCTGCTCAGTCGGCTGGAACTGGCCGAGAGGCTGGCGGCGGGAGGCTTCGCCCTCTCCCTGGTGGAACTGGCCCAGTTGGTGGAATTGCCCCTGCGCAGCCTGGAGGCCCGCCAGCAGGCCTGGCCCTGGCGGGACTGGACGGTGGTGCCTCTCGGCCAGGGGCGCTGGCGCCTGGAACGGGACGCGGGAGGATTGGCGTCGCGGCAGTGAGTCGGGTGGAGATGGATCAGGACGACGTCACGGCTGTGGTGGACCCCCGGGACCCGGCGGAGAGCGGTGGCCGCACCGGTGCCCTATACCGGCGGTTCGTCGGGCCGCTGCTGGCTCAGGACGACGGCACCGATGCCGAGCAGCTCAGCCGGGCGACCCTCTCGGCCCTGGGCCAGATCTCGCCACGACGCGACTGGCCCCTGGTGCGCGGCACGCTCGAGGGGCTGGCCGGCGAACTGCAGCGCCGGGACCCGCGCCTGCAGCAGACCCTGTTCGGCTGCCGTTTCGCCAATCCCCTGGGCCTGGCGGCCGGCTTTGACAAGAACGGCGTGGCCGCCGGCATCTGGGATCGTTTCGGCTTCGGCTTCGCCGAGCTGGGCACGATCACCTGGCAGGCCCAGGCCGGCAATCCCCGCCCGCGCCTGTTCCGTCTGGCGGCCGAGCGGGCCGCCCTCAACCGCATGGGCTTCAACAACGACGGCGCCCGGGCCGTGAAGCGGATCCTGGAGCAGCAGGCCCTGCCGCCTCCGGGCCAGCGGCCGGCGGTGCTGGGGCTCAATTTCGGCAAGTCGCGGCTGGCATCGCTGGAACTGGCCCCCGATGACTACGCCTCCTCGTTGGAACTGCTGGCCCCCCTGGCGGACTACGCCGTCGTCAATGTCAGCTCTCCCAACACCCCCGGGCTGAGGGATCTGCAGGAGGAGTCCCAGTTGCGGCGACTGCTGGAGCGGCTGCGGCGCCTGCCCGCCTGTCCGCCGCTGCTGGTCAAGATCGCCCCCGACCTCGAGGACGACGCGATCGACACGATCGCCCGCCTGGCCTACGAGGAGGGCCTGGCCGGGATCATCGCGGTCAACACCAGCCAGGATCGGCTCGGCCTCGGCGAGCGGCTGCTCGCTGCCACCGGCCGCACCCTGGCGGAAGAAGCGGGCGGGCTGAGTGGCCGGCCGCTGCGGGCCAGGGCCCTGGAAGTGCTGCGGCGCCTGCGGGCCACGGCGGGGCCGGCCTTGCCCTTGATCGGTGTGGGGGGCATCGATTCGTCGCCGATCGCCTGGGAGCGGATCACGGCCGGGGCCTCCCTGGTGCAGATCTACACCGGTTGGATCTATGAGGGGCCGGAGCTGGTGCCCAGGATTCTGGAGGGACTGATTCAGCAGCTCGATCGCCACGGCCTGCGCACGATTGCTGAAGCGGTCGGCACGGGGCTGCCCTGGCGTTGAAAGCTCGGTAGGTTTGTCCCGTGCGGTGTGCGTTGATTGGAGCTAGCCGGGTTATTGGAGGATCTGCAGGATCGCCTGCGGCCGCTCAAGGCCCAGATGTTCCCGCAGCAGGTCTTGCTCGAATTGCAGGACACGGCTCTGCGTGGGCAGCAGCTCAAGAATGACCTTCCCCTGCCCGTCAGCCTGGAGGCGCCTCTGCCCGCCCTGACCTGTCGGGAGGGCATGCCGCTGGAGCGCGAACCCCTCGGCGATCTGATCGGCGATCTGCTGGTCAACGAAAACCAGCAGGATGCCTATGTGCAGGCCGTGTTGCCCTACGAGGCGTCCCATTGGCGCGTGATTGCCTGGGCTGACGGCGAGCTGCCCGCCGATCCGGAGGAGGAGCTGCGGCGGATCGATCCCGATCTCAATCTGCCCTTCACCCTGGAGGAGGCCTATCTCGACTTTCAGGTGCTGCCCGGTTCGCCGCCCCAGTCGCTGATGGTGGCGGCCCCGCGCAAGTTGGTGGACGCCTGGATCGAGGTCTTCTCCCTGGCGGGAGCCAAGCTCGACCGGCTGGCTCCTGCCCAGAGCTGCCTGCTGGCGGCCCTCGCCGACGAGTTGGAGGACGCTCCGCCCGAGCGGCTGCTGGTGCTGCTGGTGCCCGATGAACTGGAGTGCAAGCTCTGGCTCTTCCATGACGGCCTGCCGGTGTTCGAGCGCTGCCTGTCGATCGGTGGTGTTGAGCTGGTGGAAGAACTCCAGCGCTGCCTGGTTTTTTACCATCGTCAGCAGCCTGAACTGCGCAGTGTGCGACTGTTGATTACCGCCAAAGTCCTGGGCCAGGAGCTGGTGGAGGAGATGCTGGGGGTGCGGGCGCACCAGCTCGATTGGCAGCCCTACGGATCCCTGTTGCTGCAGGGCCTGGCGGCCCAGCGGGGGACGCTCGGATGAGGACCCCCCTGACTCTGCCCACGTTCAAAGGCTTCTCGTTCCCCGGCAGGGGCGGCACCCCCCCGGCGAGCCCTGGCGGCCCGGCGGCGCCGGTGGGGGGCAGCGCCCCGGGGCTCGATCTGTTGCGGGAGCGGCGCCGGGCGATCGGCCAGGAGCCGATCACGGTGGCCCTGGCGGACCGGCGCCGACTGCTCGCCCAGGGCACGGTGCTCGGGGCCATCGTCTTCGGCGTGGTGGTGGGCGTGATCGGTCTGGTCTTTCTGCGCCACCAGATGGTCAAGGCCCAGATGGGCCAGCTCACCCAGGTGGAAGCCCAGGCGGCCCAGCTGCGTCAGCAGTTGGGCACCAGCAAGGCCCGACTCCAGCAGATCGCCGCCATCAACCAACAACTGGTCAAGGCCCTCACCAGTGTGCGCAGCAGTTCGGCCCTGATGAGCGAGCTGCAGATCCGCATGCCGGCGGGAATCCAGCTCCAGAGTGCAGATGCCAGCGGCCCAGCTCTCGTCCTGAAGGGCCAGACCTTCGATCCCGAGGCCTTTGAGCGCATCAATGCCCTGCAGCTCGAGCTGCAGAAGTCGCCCCTGTTCGATCCCACGGCCATCAGCCTGACCAAGGTGGAGCGCAGGCCCCCGGATGCCAACATGCCGGCGGGTGTCAGGCCGCCCGTGGCCTTCGAGGTTTCCGCCGGGTTCGCCCAGCTCAGCCCCAGCCAGCAACTGCAGTTCCTGCGCCAGCTCGGATCCGGTGGCCTGGCACGGCGGCTGGAGCTTCTGCAGCGGGAGGGACTGCTGCCATGACCAATCTTCAGGACAATTCCGCCCGGCTCTCCCCCCAGAAACTGCGGTTGTTGTGGTTCGGCCTGCCGGCTGGGGCCATTGCACTGCTGGCGCTGTTGCTGGCCGCCGCCGTCCTGGCGCCGATGTGGTCGGCCTTGCAGGCGGACAGCAAGCGCCTGCGGGAACTCCAGGATCTGCAGGATCAGGTGGCGCTGATGCGCCAGCAGATCGTCATGGAGGACAAGCAGGAGGAGCGTGCCCTGGTCCAGAAGGACAAGCTCGTCAACCTGATCGTCGGCAGCGGGGACGTGTCCACCTTCCTGGCGATGCTGGATCGGGAATCCAAGGCCCTGGGCGTGCAGCTGGATCTGTTTCAGCCCCAGGCGCCTTCCGCTCCTGGGGCCGCGGCGGCGCCGGCGGCCCCAGCGGCTCCGGGTGCGCCGGCCGCTGCCGGGGCCCAGCCCGATCCCCTGCAAGCGGAAGGTCTGCAGCGCACGGGCATGCAAATTCTGGCCAAGGGCGACTACCCCAAGCTGCTGCAGTTGCTGGAGCGCATCGAGGAGCTGAGTGTGCTGGTGGAGCAGAACGGCCTCAAGCTGGAGCTCAAGGATCCCGTCAACACCGATCCGAAGCTGCCGTTGATCACCCCGCCGGTGACCCTGTCGATCGGATTCAACTTCTATGGCCGTCCCCCTGGCAGCAAGCCGGAGCCCCCACCTGCCGCCGCCGCCCCTGCTCCAGCGGGGACGCCGCCGCCCGGCCGGCCGGCCAGCCCCTGAACTGTGAGACAACGCTGGTTTGCCCAGCCGAATCTCGATACCATGCGCACGACTACATAGTGAAAGGACGCGTGGGCAGCCGCTGGCACAAACCATTTTTGGCTGCTGCCACGCTTGCTGTTCTGGAGAGCTTTCCGCTGGTGGCCGTTGCCCAGACGACCGCTCCCTCTGGCGGTGCCGCGCCGGCGCCGGCGGCGATGCGCATTCCGGTGGGGGGCTCGATCGAGCTCAAGGTGCGCCGCCTTCCCGATTCGGTCGAGCTGGTGATTGAAGGGGTGGGAACCGGCCCCCAACTGCAGCAGACCACCCGCGGCGCCGGCTGGGAGGGCCTGCTGCTCACCTCCGCGCCCAACTCGCTGCGCCGGGGACCCCAGGGGTTCAGCCTGCCGGAGGTGGGTTTCCAGAGCGTGCGCATCGATGGCTCCGGCAGCACCTATCGCCTGCAGGTGACACCGGTGCCGGGCTACCCGGTCGGGCGGCCGGTGGTCAGCGCTGATGGCCGTGATCTGATCCTCAGCTTTGCGGCCCCAGCTCAGGCCAGCCTGCAGACGGCCCGCCCCGACCTGAGCCAGCCGGGCCGCGTGCACCAGAGTTCGTTTGTGCCGCCGCTGCAGGCGCGGGCTGTGGCGCCGCCGGTGGGGGATATGGCGGTGGGCACGATGATGCTCACCAATCCCAGTTTTGTGAATGTCAGCGGCCCACCGGTGACGATGACCCTGCGCAATGCACCGGTCAAGGATGTGTTGCTGACCCTGAGTCAGATGGGTGGCTACGGTTTTGTCTATGTAGAAGATTGCAAGAATCCAGGCTCAACCAGGACAGGCGGCATTGATTGTGATGCCAAGGAGGTCACCGGATCCACGTCAACTCGCAAGATCACGGTTTCCTTCCGAAATGAGAACTATTCCCGGGCCTTCAACTCGGCCTTGTTGTCCGCGGGCCTGCAGGGTCGCCGGGACGGCAACATGATCGTTGTTGGACCGAATGTGCTTGACAAGGGCTTTGGCGCCACGATGTCGAAGGTCTACCGGCTCAATCAGGTGTCCTCTTCGGCAGCCGCCGATTACTTGGCCAACCTCGGCGCCACCGTGACCAAGACCAACACCATCACCACGGCGGTCACTGAAGGTGCTTCCGCAACGAGCGCTGTCGCCGGTGCCCCCAACGTGGCCACCACCAATGCCAGCACCTCCACCACCGTGGAGTCCTATGGCTCCGGCATCGGCCCTCTGCGGGGGCTGATCGGCACCACGGACACCCGGCTGGCGACAATCACCCTGGTGGGGCCGCCCCATGTGGTGGGGATTGCCGAGCAATATCTCAAGCAACTCGATCTGCGGCAGCGGCAGGTGGCTCTGTCGGTGAAGATTCTGGATATCACGTTGGACAATGACGCTGCCATTGAAAATAGCTTTGCCTTCCGTTACGGCAATAACTTTATTGTCAATGACCGTGGCCAGCTGCAGGGGGCTTTCGGTGGTTTGCTGCCTCCGCTTGGTGATCAATTCGATACCTTGTCTGGCGGAGCAAACAACGCCAAGCCTGTCATTGTGACGGACCAGGGCTCAGTGCAATTGCCAATCTCTCCGGCTCCAGTCAATCCTGGTACCGCATACCCTCGTAATAACTTTTATGATTTGGTTCGAGCCACGATCGAGTCACGCAGCACGAAAGTCCTGGCCAGTCCCACGTTGATCCTGTCTGACGCTCCTGGTATCAATCGCGAGGGAAGCGACACGAGTGCGATCGCCCAGGGGCTGGCCACTGGGACTAGTAGTTCAGGATCGAATAATGCCACCATCGGCCGATCCCGGGCCAATGAGGCTTATGTCACGATTGGAGAAAACGTCATCACCAATTATTCCGTCCAGGCAGGTCAAAATGGTGCACCCAACACGTGTCAGCCCTCTTTCAGTGTCTCTGGTCTGACATTTGGAGCCAGGGTCACCAAGATTGATGACAACGGATTCGTCACCTTCTCGATCTCGCCGACCATCACGGCTGGAACTCGTACCCAGGACATTCCCAACTGTGGCCCGATCGAAATCCTGGCCATCCGCAGCCTCGAGTCAGGTGGTGCTCGCGTTCGCGATGGTCAGACCTTGATCATGACGGGGGTGATTTCCGATTCGGACAATCAGGTGGTGCGGAAATGGCCGATTCTCGGCGACATGCCCTTGGTGGGGCAGTTTTTCCGGGATACGGCAGGCTCGCGCAAAAAGCGTGAATTGGTGATCCTCGTATCCCCAAGAATCCTCCGGGACGATGAGGGTGGGACCTTCGGTTATGGCTACCAGCCTGCCTCGGCCCAGTCCCGCGATTTTCTGCGCAGCGGTGCTGGTGGCTACCCGGCCCCTTGATCCTTCCAGGCGGGCAAGGGTGAGCAGGCGGCTTGGGCAAGGCCCGAACAGCTTTTCCGTCGGGCCTGATCTGGCCGGGAGATTCACCCCGTCAGCGCTCACCCAGGGCTGAGGGGCCAGCCCCTTTTTCTGCGCTGTGCTGGACCGGTAGAAGCATGGTGTTGCTGTCTTCGACTAAAAAGCCATCGGTAAAAACTTGATCGCTAGCGGTGCCAAGGCCTGGATCAGGCCGGCGGCTCCCGAGAGCATCTGGCCGCCGGCACCGTTACCGCTGCGGGGGCCTTTGGCCGGCTTCTCCAGCAACGCAGCTGCCTCCGTCAATTGCTTGGCCGTTTCGCCATCACCCTGCTGGGCAAACAGTTCAGAGGCGTATCGAAAATCCTTCACCGCTTGATCCTTCTTGCCCTGCTCCTTGCGGCTGATCCCCCGGGCCAGCCAGGTCAGTGCCGCATCGGGGCGCTGGCGCAGCGCCTCCCCGAACAGCCGCTCCGCTTCGGGTGCGTTCCCCGTCAGTGAGGCCTCGACGCCGGCGTTGTGCAGGTCGGCATAGCTGAGGCTGTCATTGGCAAGACCCTTGGCGTGGCCCCAGTGGCTGCGGGAGAGGGCACCGGGATCGAGCAGGGCGCCACTGAGGTCGCTCTCGCGCAGATCCGTGCCCTCCAGGCGGGCACCGCGCAGATCGGCGCCGCGCAACGAGGCCCCCTGCAGGCTGGTGAAACTGAGATCGGCGCCCTTGAGCTGGGCGCCATCGAGTTGGGCGCCGCTGAGGTTGGCCCTTTGCAGCTGGGCGCCGCTGAGGTTGGCGTCCCGCAGGCTGGCGTGCACCAGGTCGGCGTCCTGCAGCTTGCATTTCGGGCAGGAGCCCTTTTCCAGCAGCCGCATCAGCTGGTCGGTGTTGGCGGCCCTGGCGGGCGGGCCAGCCAGCGATGTCAGGGTCGCCAGGCCGAGCAGGGACGCCACCCAAGCGCGAGTCCCCACGGCGGCTCTCTGGCGGTTGGCGCGGTTCGGGCGCGCGCCGCCGCGATCAGCAGGGTTGTTGGCGGTCTGGATCGGTTCGGGCATCGCCATCCCTGACGGATCGACCCCGTTGTACCGCGTCCGGGCTGCTCCTGGCTCAGGGCGGCAGCCGCTGCAGCCGGCGGCTGAGCTGGCGCCGGCGGCCCCGCAGCTGCCGTTCGGCCCGGCCGGCGCGCCCTGGCGGCCCGTAGCGCAGCGCCTGGTACAGGCGCACAAACTGCTGCAGCTCCGGGGTCAGCTGGGGCCAGCGCCGCTGCACCCGCTCGGCGAAGGCGGGCAGGGTTTCCCCCGCCTCCGGCTCCAGGCCCCCCCGGGCCAGTTGGCGCAGGACCATCTCCAGGGCCCGGCGCGGGGCATCGGCGGCGCTGCGGCGTTGCTGCCAGCTCAGCAGCGCCAGAACCGCTGCCAGGCAGAGCCCCAGGGCCAGCAGCACCAGGGCCCCCAGCCATTGGCGATGCTCCCCCAGCAGCCGCTGCAGCAGGGCCTGTTGGCTCTGGCGGTCGTAGCCCAGCCACAGCCGCGTCCAGCCGATGTCCAGCCCCCACCACTGCTGCTGCAGCCACTCCAACACTCCTGAGTGCACCTTGCCTTCGCCCAGGCCCGGGCCGCCGCCGCTGACCCACAGGCTCGGATCCACCTGGTGCCAGCCCTCAGCGGGCAGCCACACCTCGCTCCAGGCGTGGGCATCGGACTGGCGCAGATCCAGGTAGCCGTTGCCGCCGATCGGCTTGACCCAGGTGCCGCCCCGGTAGCCGCTGACCACCCGGGCCGGAACCCCGGCCGCCCGCATCAGGGTGGTGAAACTGCTGGCGAAGTGCCCGCAGAACCCCTGACGCCGTTCAAACAGGAAGGCATCGAGGGGCGCCTGCCGCGGCAGGGTGCCGGGCTTGGCGCTGTAGCGGAAGGGCTGGCTCTGGAACCAGGTGCGGGCCGCCTCCAGGCGCTGGGCCGGGTCCGGCAGGGCGGCCCAGCGGGCGGCCAGGGCTTCAAGGCGGGGGTTCTGGCCCCGGGGCAGGCTCAGATCGACGGGGCTGGGTGGCTGGTTCTGCCAGGGGTTGGCGCGCTCGTCGTCGGCGATGGCGTACACCCGCCGTTGATCGCTGGCGCCCCGGTGCAGCAGTTCACCGCTGCCATCGGTCAGCAGCTCCGGGCTCAGGGGCCGGCCCCGGCCGCTCCAGGGCACGGCCGCCAGGCCACTGGGCTCGTCCAGCCACAGCTGGCTGGCCGCCGGCAACGGCCCGGCCGCCCCCGCCTCGGCGATGGCGCGCGGGTCGTTGTGGTCCGCCGGGGGCGCCGTCGAGCCGGTCCAGCGTTGCCCGTCAAAGCGGTCATGGACCAGCACGCGCCAGTAGCGCCCGTTGCTCGCCGGCGGTTGCCCGCCAGAAAAGGCGACTCTTGCCGCCGGGCTGGCGTTGTTCATCAGCGCGCTGATGCTGCCCGGTTCCAGGCTTTCGCTCAGGCCCACCGTGGCCGCGGAGCCCCGTTGGCTGGGCATGGCGCTGAACGGGCTGAGCCGCGGCACCAGCAGGAACAGCACCAACGCCAGGGGCAGGGCCGCCGCCAGCACCTGGGCGCTGCGCCGCAGCAGGGCCTGCCAGCCCAGCCCTTCCCCCAGCTCCAGCGCCAGCAGGCCCGCCAGGGCCAGCACGACCGCGCCGGCCTGCAGCAGGCTCGGCGCCAGTTCCGGCCGCATCGAGGCCAGCAGTCCGGCACAGACCAGCTGCAGCAGGCTGACGATCCGGTGTTCCGCCAGGCTGCGGGCCTCCCACAGCTTGAGGGTGGTGAGGGCCCCCAGGCCGATCGCCATCGCCCCCAGCAGCAGGTTCGGCTGCAGCCCCGTCAGTCCCAGGGCCAACAGGGCCATGGCCAGCCATTGCAGCACCGCCGTGGTGCCGCCGAGCCGGGGCGGGCGGGTCATGGTGGGGAGGGCTCGCCAGGGCAGCGGGCCAGGGCCGCCAGGCAGCGCTGCCGCTGGGCCAGGCCGCTGCCGCAGGGGATGCGCTCACCGCCCAGCACCAGGCCGTAGCTGTCGCCGCGGGCATGCAGCCGGCAGATCTGTTCACTCAGGTGTTCCAGGGCCCGCTCCAGCGGCAGCGCCGGATCGGGGGCCAGCAGGGGGGTGTGATCGCTGGGATCACTGAAGCGCTTGGCGTAGCGGCCCCGGCCCTGGGCCACCAGCTTCCAGGCCAGCCGCGACGAGCCATCCTCGGGCCGATGGGGCAGCAGGTCGCGCCATTCGTCACTCCCCTCCTGCCGATCCTTGAGAGGCGGGGCACTGTTGTCGCCGTCGCGGCTCTGGTGCAGGACCAGCACCGGGCCCGGCAGCCGGGCAGGGTAGATCAGCTGCGGCACGGTGGGCTCCCAGCGGGACCAGCAGATGAACAACCCCAGGGGGGCGGTGGTCTGCAGGCGCAGGATGCCCGGCCGTTGCAGCCCCCGCCGTGGCGGCACCCAGGGCACACCCAGCCGGTGCTCGCCGGGGGTCAGGGTCTGCACCGGGCCCAGGGGCTCCAGGCCGAAGCGCCAGCGCAGCCCCTCGCAGCGGCCCGGGCAGCGCAGACGCACTGGATAGGCCAGGGGGGTCTGGGCATGGCCCGGTTGGGGATCGGCGGCGGCCAGCTCCAGGCCCTGGAGATTGAAATGGGTGAGGTGGAGGGCCAGTAGAAACAGTCCCAGCATCAGGAAGCTGAGCAGCAGCGGGCCATTGCTCTGCATCTGGATGCCCACCACCTGCAGCAGCACCAGCCCCGCCAGCCAGAACCAGCCGAAGCGGGTCGGCACGATGTAGAGGTTGCGCAGTCCCAGCCGCAACCGCTCGCCCCCCTGGGGTCTACCGAATTCCATCCACCCCCGCCTGCAGCTTTCGGCTGCGCTCCCCCGGTGATGGGCCGCACTGGCCGCCATCGAGCCGGTGCTCGCACACCGCCGCCAGCACCGCCTGCACGTCGTCGGGAATCACGTGATCCCGGCCCGCCAGCAGGGCCCAGCCGCGGGCGGCCGCCAGCAGCCCCAGGCCGGCCCGTGGCGACAGCGGCAGCCCCGGCTGGCTGGCATCGCGGCTGCGGCCCAGCAGGTCGAGCACGTAGGCGATCAGGTTCTCGCTGGCGTGCAGGCCGGCCGCCTGGTCCTGCAGAGCCAGCAGGTCGGCCGGTTGCAGCAGGGCCTGGAGCGCCTCAGGCCGCAGGCCCTCACCCCGCAGCAGGGCCGCTTCGGCCGGCCGCTCGGGAAAGCCGAGTTGCAGGCGCATCAGAAAGCGGTCCAGCTGGGATTCCGGCAAGGGCGATGTGCCGCCCTGGTCGAGGCCGTTCTGGGTGGCGATCACCAGAAATGGGGTCGGCAGCGGATGGCTGACCCCATCGACACTCACCCGTCCGGCCGCCATCGCCTCCAGCAGGGCGCTCTGGGTGCGGGGGGAGGCCCGGTTGATCTCATCGGCCAGCAGCACCTGGCTGAACAGCGGGCCGCTCTGGAACCGGAAGCTGCCGCTGGCCGGGTCGAACACGTTGATGCCGGTCAGGTCGGCGGGCAGCAGGTCGCTGGTGAAGCTGACCCGCTTGAAGTCCAACCCGAAGCTGCGGGCCAGGGCTTCAGCCAGGGTGGTCTTGCCGACCCCGGGCAGATCTTCGATCAGCAGATGGCCCTGGGCCAGCAGGCAGGCCAGGGCCAGGCGCACCTGGGTCTCCTTGCCCAGCAGCACCTGGCTGATGGCGGCGATCACCCGATTCAGGCTGGTGGTAGCGGAAGGGGTCGGCACGGTCAGGCGGGGCGGAGGGGGCCGGTGGGCGCCGGGGGGGGAGGGCGCAATCCCCTCATGGAGCTGCACGTCACAGCATGGGCCGTTTCAGCCCCAAGCATTGTCTTGATGGTCCATCAGGCTCTGCGACAACCACCGCAGAACCGCGGAGCTACTTCAGCGCAGCCGATCAGGGCAGGCCCCGCCCATGGGGTTGGCCCGACGGAGTCATCAGGGTGATCAAAAGCTGTTTTGCCAGCAGAACTGTCGGCAGTCGATGACCCGGCAAGTCCCGCAAGCACCGGATCCTGGCGACCTGAGCCATGCGCCTCTGCAGCGGCACCGGGGGCGGGGGCTCTCCGGATTCCTGCCTGGTGCGATCAGACCCAGCGAGTTCCGGTTCCAGGCTGACGTCAGCAGACGGATCCGATCACGCAGAACCGGACAGGATTTCCCTGCTCGCCGACCGATGGGCTCGGTGCCCACCAGATGGCACCGCGCGACTCCGTCCGCCGCTCCCAGCAGCGATCGGGCCCATCGCGGCCTGAGGATTCGGGGAGCTGTGTTACACAGCAGACAACGCCGCGGTCCCCAGCCCCTGGCCTCGCCCTCCGAGCCCCATGGCGGCAATCGCCTTGCCGCCGCCCGCCGCCTCGGCTGCCGGCCGGAGCAGTTGCTGGATGCCAGTGCCTCCCTGGTGCCCTTCGGACCGCCGCCCCGCCTGCGGCGCCGCCTGGGCCGCTTGCTGGCCGCTGGGGCCGCCCTGCGGGATTACCCCGATCGTTCCTATTGGGAGTTGCGCCAGGCGATCGCCGCCCACCACGGGCTGACGCCTGACGCGGTGCTGCCGGGCAATGGTGCCGCCGAACTGTTCACCTGGGCGGCCCGCGATGCCGCCGCCGCCGGCACCAGCCTGCTGCCCACGCCGGGTTTCGCCGACTACCGCCGCGCCCTGGCCTGCTGGCAGGGGGCCTGGCAGCCGTTGCCGCTACCGCTCGACTGGGACGCGCCGGGGCCGGGGCCGCTGCCGGGGCTATCGCCCGGCCCCCAAGACCCGCCGGCTTTCTCGGCGCCGGGCCCCCAGGTGTTGTGGATCACCAATCCCCACAATCCCAGCGGCCAGCTCTGGAGCCGCCAGGCCCTGGAGCCGCTGCTGCGGCGCTTCGCCCTGGTGATCGTCGATGAGGCCTTTCTGCCGCTGGTGCCGGGCGGGGAGGCCCAGTCCCTGGTGCCCCTGCTGGCGGACCATCCCCAGCTGGTGGTGATCCGCAGCCTGACCAAGCTGCTGGCGATCGCCGGCCTGCGGCTTGGCTACGCCCTGGGGGATCCGGCCCGCCTGGCCCGCTGGACCGGTTGGCGCGATCCCTGGCCGGTCAACGGTCTGGCGGCCGCCGCCGGCGATGCCTTGCTCTCGGATCGGCGCTGGCTCCGGCGGGTGCAGGGCTGGGTGGCCCAGGAGGGCCCCTGGCTGCAGGCCCGACTGGCGGCGATCGCCGGCCTCGATCCCCGGCCCACATCGGTCAACTACCTGCTGCTGCGCGGCCATCGGGATGGCCAGCCGCTTGCGCTGGAGCCGCTGCGGCTGGCCCTGGAGCAGCGGCATCGCATCCTGCTGCGGGATTGCCGCTCGTTTGAGGGGCTCGATGGCACCTGGCTGCGCCTGGCCCTGCAGGACCGGGCTGGCAACCGCCGCCTGCTGGGGGCCCTGGCGCGCGAGTGGCCGCGTCTCAGGGGCGGGGGCTGAGCAGTCGATCACCGCTCCAACCCACGCCCTCAGGCCAGCTCCTCAATCAAGCGCGCCAGGCGTTGCTCGGCGTCGCGCACCGCCAGCCTTGCCATGCCGGCCCGCAGTTCCAGCAGCGGATCAGCGACCGGAGCCACGCCCCGCAGCCTGGGTCCCAGCAGACGCCAGACGGCCTGGGTCAGGGCGGCCTCCTCGGGCGGGTGCTGCCAGACGATCACCGCCGCCCCCAGTTCCGCCGCCGCGATCGCGTTGGCGTCCTGATGGCGGTCGGCGGCCTGGGGGAAGGGCACCAGGACCGTGGGCGTGCCGCAGACCGCCAGCTCGCTGAGGCTGCCGGCGCCGGCCCGGCTGATGGCCAGGTCGGCGTGCTGCAGCAGGCCCGCCAGCTCCTCGCTGAAGGGGCGCTCCACCACCTGGGGCAGCCGGAAATGGCCGGCCTCCGGGTCGTTGCTGCCGGTGAGGTGCACCACCCGGCAGCCCGCCGCCACCAGCGGTTCGATCAGGGGCCGCACCATGCGGTTCAGCCCCACGGCCCCCTGGCTGCCGCCCATGATCAGGACCAGGGGGCCGCTGCCCTGGGGCACCCAGTCGGGCAGGGGGGTGGGTTCGAGAAAGGCCTGCCGCACCGGCGTCCCGGTGACCAGGGGCCGGCAGCGGGGCAGCCGCTCGGCGGCCTGGGGCAGGCCCACGGCCACATGGCGGCAGAGGCGCCCCAGCAGCCGGGTCACCTTGCCGGGGATGGCATTGCTCTCGTGCAGCAGCATCGGCACGCCGCACCAGCGGGCGGCCAGGATCGTCGGGGCGGCGATGTAGCCGCCGCTGCTGAACACCACATCGACCCGCTCGCGCCGGATCAGGCGCCGCACCACCCCGGTGGCGGCCAGCAGCTGCACCAGGTTCCACAGCTTGCGCAGCCCCTTGCCCTGCAGGCCGCCGGCCCGCACGGTGTGCAGCGGGTAGCGGGCCGGCACCAGTTCGGTCTCCAGCCGGTCCGGCACCCCCAGCCACAGCACCCGCCAGCCCGCAGGCAGGGCATCGGCCACCGCCAGGGCCGGGAACAGATGGCCGCCCGTGCCGCTGGCGGCGATCAGAAGCGTCGGCATGGGGTCGGCCGGGTGGCGGCGGGGGCGAGCGCGCCTAACTTAAAAGCCAGGTTCCGGGGCGGACAGTGTCTGTTCGAGTCCCGGCTCCGTCCGCGTCCCCCCGTTCGTACTCTCCCCTCACCCCGCCATGCCCGTGCTTCGCAGCCTCTCCCGCATGGTGCGCCAGGCGCTGCTGTCCAGCCTGGTGGTGAGCACCGCGCTGGTGGGTTCGGGCCTGGGCGTGCCGGCGTCGGTGCGGGCCGCCGCCCCGGGTTCGGCCCCCTCCGCTGCCCAGCTGCAGGCCCTGGAGAGCGCTCTCAACGGCTCCGATCCGGCGGCGCTGCGGGCCCAGCTCAACGCCGGTCCGGGCGTGGATCCCGGCCTGATCGAGCGGCGCTGGACGACCCTGCGCCAGCAATTCGCCAATGCCCGTTGGCACCTGAGCCCGGGGGCGCCCGATCGCGACGGTCAGCCCACCGTCAATCTGCGGGTCACGGCCTCCCGGATGCAGGGCAGCGTCAGCTTCCAGCTGGTGGCCGATCAGCTCTTGGTTCTCCACAGTGACGGGCGCGTGATCAACGGTGAGACCCTGCTCAAGGAGCAGTCGATCCTGCGCAGTGGCGACGCCGAACTGCCGGTGAGTCTGCTGATTCCCGATGTGGTGCTCACTGGTCAGCGCTACGACGTCGACGTGATCTTTGATGAACCCCTGGACGGGGCGCTGGCGGCCGGGGGCCTGCTGGCCCTCACCCCCCAGCAGGTTGCCGCGATGGAAAGCCCCAGCCTCGATCTGGCAGCCCTCGGGGGTGGCGGTCTGTTCAAGACCGTCCAGGCGCCGTACACCCCCGGCTCCCAGACCTGGGCGGTGCTGCTGGTCCATCCCAAGGGGGTGATCACCGCCACCAAGCGGGTGCGGGTGGTGGCCGACAAGGCCCTGCTCAAACCCTGATGGACTCGGGGCGTCCCCAGCGGATCTGGGTGGTGGATGACGACCCCGAACTGCGGCGCATGTTGGCCACCTATCTGGGCGAGCAGGGCTTCGCGGTGCGTTGCCTGGAGGGGGGCGCCCAGTTGCTGGCCAGGCTGGAGGGACGTCTGGGACCGGAGCGGCCCGATCTGCTGGTGCTCGATCTGATGCTGCCCGGCGACGACGGCCTCACCCTGCTGCGGCGCCTGCGCGATGGCGGCGACGACCTGCCGGTGCTGATGCTTACCGCCCGGGCCGATGGCGTCGATCGCATCATCGGCCTGGAACAGGGCGCCGACGACTACCTGGCCAAGCCATTCCTGCCCCGGGAACTCACGGCCCGCATCGAGGCGGTGCTGCGCCGCCGCGGCCGCTCCCCCAGCGGCAGCCCACTGCCCGCGGGCCAGCCCGTGTGCTTCGGCAACTGCCGGTTCGATCCCGCCAGCCGCACGCTTGAGCGCGACGGGGCGGCGGTGACGATCACCTCCGGTGAGTTCTCCCTGCTGGCGGTGTTCGTGCAGCATCCGCAGCGGCCCCTGTCGCGGCAGCGGCTGGTGGAGCTGGCCCGCGGCCCGGGCAGTGACACCGATAGCCGCAGCATGGATGTGCAGGTATCCCGGCTGCGGCGTCTGATCGAGCCCGATCCGGCCCGGCCCCGTTATCTGCAGACGGTCTGGGGCTACGGCTATGTCTTCGTCCCCGACGGTTGTCCCCGTGCCGCCTGATCGCGGCAGTCGGCGCCATGGGCTGCTCTACCTGGCGGTTGCCCTGGGGACCACGGCCCTGAGCCTGTTGCTGCTGCAGCTGCTGATGGGTCGTCGCCTGGCGGAGCAGCAGCTGCAGCAGCTCAGCACCCAGGTGACCGCCAATGTGGTGCTGGCGGAGGTGGCTCTGGAGCGCTTCAGTCCGCCGGTGCTGGCCCAGCTCAGCGGGCTGCGGCTGGCGGTGGGGCCGGCGCCGGAAGCCACCTGGCTGGCCACCCGCGCCAATGCGCCGGATCGCCGTCTGGGGCCCCAGGCCCGGTGGCTGCGTACGGAACTTTGCCGCCATCTGCCGCGTTGCCCGGCGGTCTGGCCCAGCCGCATCGGTCCCCGCGGCGTCTGGGTCGAGCTGGGCTCTTCCCTGGAAACCGTTTGGTTGTTCGCGCCGCTGCCCTCGCTGCGGGGCTGGCCGCCGGATCCGCGTCTGCTCTCCCTGGCCCTGGTGGTGGGCGGGCTGATGACGGGGCTGCTGTATCTGGCGGTGGAGGTGCAACGACCGCTGCGCCAGCTGGAGCAGGCCCTCGGGGCGGTGGGTCTGGAGGAGCGACCTGCGGCGGTTCCCGCCCGGGGTGCCGCCGCCGTGCGGCAGCTGACGCAGCACTTCAACGCCATGCTGGCGCGCCTGGAACGGGCCAGCCGGGAGCGCAGCACGATGCTGGCCGGCATCGCCCATGATCTGCGGGCGCCCCTCACCCGTCTGCGCCTGCGCCAGGACTGGGTCGGCGCCGAAGCCGATCTGGGGGCGCTGGAACGCATCACCCGCCAATTTCTGCTCTTTGCCGGGGCGGAGCAGGAGGCGCCGCTGCCGGTGCCGCTCGCGCAGCTGGTGGCGGAGGCGGCGGCGGTGGTGGGGGAGACGGCGCTGACGATGGAGTTGGAGCCGATGCAGCGCTGTGTGCGGCCGATCGCCATCAGCCGGGCCGTGACCAACCTGCTGGAGAACGCCATGGCCCACGGCGTTCCGCCCCTGGCGCTGGTGCTGCGGGCCCGCGGCCGTGATGGCTTTGAGATTCAGGTCTGGGATCGGGGTGCGGGCATCGCCGCCGAGCAGTGGGCCGGCGCCCTGACCCCGTTTCAGCGGCTTGATCCAGCCCGCGGCGGCCAGGAGGGGCACTGCGGTCTTGGCCTGGCCATTGCCGAGCGGATCGCCCGCGACCACGGCGGCGGTCTGGTCAGGCTCACGGAGGCTGCATCGTCCGTTACCCCGCTGGTCGTTGCCGCGGGCCCGGGTTTCGGCGTGGGCCTGCGGGGGCGATCCCTGCCCAGCCTCTGAGGGGGGCCGCAGTCACATCCGCTCACATCTCGGCTGGCGACAGTTGGAGTTCGGTCAGATCTTCGCCCCAGAGTGTTGGGGTTGATCCGGCGCCAGTGGCGCTTGCTTCCATGTTCCGTTTCCAATCCCCCGGCCTGGGTCTGTTCTCACGCCTGAGTGCCGCCGCCCTGGTGGCCGGCCTGGGCAGCTCAACCCTGGCCCTGCCGCTAGCCGCCCTGGCCCAGCCGGTGGGGCAGCCCGGTCAGAGCCGGCCGACCCAGGCCCAGATGGATAAGATCTTCCCCGAGTTCCGCACCCTGCAACTCCAGGATCGCCGTGCCCGCATCGCCACGATGCAGGAAGCCGAGCGCTGCATTCAGGCGGCCACCAGCTCCACGGCACTGAAGGCCTGCATGAAGCAGGAGCGCACGGCCGCCATGGCCCAGCGTCAGCAGCATTTCAGTGCCCTGCGCCAGCTGTTTGAGCGCAATGGTCTGCCGGTGCCCGAGATGGGTCGCGGCGGCCGCGGCTCCAAGTCGGGAACACCGGGCGCCGGTAACGGCACGCCAGGTGGTGGCAGCGGTACCCCCGGCGCTGGCTTGCCGCTGTAAAGAGCGCCGAGCCGCACGCCGGCAGGCGCGAAGCGAGCGGATTGATCCGACCGGAGCCGTGCCGGTTCCGGTGCCAGGAGCCCGCAAGGCCCAGCCAACACCGTCAGCTCTCCAGCGCCGGGATCGCCCGGCTGGAGAGCTGACGCTTTTTGCATCGGCAAGGTGGTGGTTGCGGGGGCGGGAGCGGGTTGCACCGGGGCCGGTAGCCCCTGGCTGGGTCTTGGCTCTGGTCCCGGTTCAGAGTCCTTGGGGCCAGGGAGTTGGATGGCTGGCGTCCATCGATTCCTCCGCCCAGCACGTCGCCCCGCTGACATCCGTGCCCCGCTGATGGGCAGATTGTGCAGCTGACCTCGGCAAAGCGGTGGCGCTCCGCTGCCCTGCCGGTTCGCTGCGCGCCGATTGATTCTGGGCGCTGGTCTTGCCTGGAGCGCGGTGCAGACCAGTTGGCGATCCATGGCCGTTGGCTGTTGACAGGGGCTGATCGTGCGCGTCGCCCGGCTGTGGCGGTCTCCGACGCCGGGGCCTTGCTGTAGAGGCCTGATTGCTGGCCCCAGGGATCGTCAGAAATCCGCTGATAGTCTCGCTAGGTCAGGGGTGATTTAGGGGGCTGACAGCATGCTGCCATCGCACCATTTCGGTAATTTCAAGCCCGAATCGTGGCTGGGTCTTCTCGATTCCACCTATGCCATCATTCTGACGTTGATGGTGATCGAGTTGCCGGCTTTGGTGGCCGAATTGATTAACCATGTTCGGCACCATCACGGCACTTTGTACATTTTGATCCGCTTGCTGGCTGTCCACGTGCTGGCCTACGTGGCGATGTTCATGATTGTTTATGAGATCTGGTCGATCCACCGCTCGATCTTGACCATCTCCCAGCCGAGTCGCCATAGAACCATCTTTGCTGGCGCGATTCTGGCGGTTGCTTCGTTCATGCCGCCCCTGGTGCAGATGGCGAATGGTTATCGCCAGGCCTATATCCTTTCTGGGGACCCCCAGGACCGGGTCGTGATCGAAGTCATCCGCATCTTCATTTATTTGGCGCTCCTGCTGATTTACTTTTTGCTGCAGCTCTCGGCCAGGCGTTCGTTGCTGCGAATTGAGGACGGCGGGTCTGCCGAAGCGGATCGCGACCTTCGTTCCCTGATCTCGGTGGCGCGCCATCGTGGCCTGTTGGTGATGGCGGTTTATCTGTTTTCCTTGGCCTTTCCTGTCGGTGGGCCTTTCTATCTGGTTTCTTTTGCCCTGCTCGCCTACTTTGGGGCTGATCTTCTCCGTTTCGGCCGTCGTTGCCTGCTGCCTCAGCAAGGGTCTCGCTGAACCCTTAGCGGCCCCTGTTGCGATGCCTGGGTTGCTCCTACGCTGACCGTGTTCTGGCCAATCCTGCCGCCGTTCCCGTCTGCGCATGCGTACTCCACTCCGCCGTTCCCCAGGCCATGGTCTGCTGTCAGCCCTCGCCGTTTCGGCCTCGTTGTCCTGCGCTGGCCTGCTGACTATGGTCCCGGCTCAAGCTGGGGAGGTGTGCACGTTTTTGACACCGATCGGTGGCAATGGCAGTTCGCCGATCGTCAGCAAGTCGGTGGGGGCTCCCAAAGTTACCCCCTTCGGCATGGCGCTGGGCCGCACCAACTGGAACACCGACTTTGCCGTCAGCCAGCCCTACAGCAACTACAAGTTCTTCTTCACGGCTAATTCTTCCGATCCCAATGCCAAGTATCCGGTTCAGGCTTACATGAAGTTCACCGATGGCACCAGTCTGCAGGTGGTCAATGAATCCATGAATCCACCGATCGGTACGGGCCGGATGTTTGGACCTTTTCCCGCTGTTCCAGGTAAGCAAGCCAGTCAGATGAACTTCAAGGTGGGCGCCAGCGCTGACCCGGGTGCTGTCGGCTTCAGCTATCGCATTTCGGTGCAAGGCTGCACGGACTGACCCATCAGCGTCGCCCATGGGTGCCATGGCCGACCCCAGGTTCCGCTGAGATCGCCCAGCCCCCCATGCCGGTTCGGGCCGGATCAGGGGGCTTTGACATTCGGGCAACTGGCGCCGTTGAAATGTTTGGCGATCCGCTTGTTGCCTTCGCTGTAGATCTTTCGGGCTTTGTTGAGGTCGCCGCTGGCCTGGGCCATGTCCAGTTTCGTGGAGAACTTGTGGCAGGCCTCATCCAGGCTCATGGTCTGGGCCGCTGCGGGCTGCAGCAGCAGGGGCAGCAGCGTGGCCCCCAGCAAGGCGACGGACAGGCGGGATAGCGGCACTGGCTTCATGGCTGGTGGGGAGTAAGGAGCTGGGCGCTGGGCCGCCGGCGCTGGCGGTCGTGGGTCATGGGGTCGGCGGTTCAGCCCCGATCGCCATGATTCTGGAGTCTGCCGCCGCTGGTGGCAGGGTCGGGCTTCCAGCTTTCCAGCTGGGCCGGAGCCAGGGGAGACCGGCCTTCCCGTCTGTTCAGCTGTGGTGCCCCAGCACCAGGTGCATGGCCCGGTCGACCACTTCGAGGTGGCTTTCACCCCCAGCTTGCGGCGCACCGTCTTGCCATCGGTGCGGGCGGTTTCGTCGCTCAGCTCAAGCTGTGCGGCAATGTGCCGGTCGGAGCAGCCGTTGATCATCAGGTTCAGAATCTTCTCCTCCCGCAATGTCAGCTTCAGGGAGGCATCTTCTTTGCTTCCCCCTTGCTCAAGCCGGCGACGTTCGGCATCCGGGGAGAGCTAGGACGTGCCCATGCAGGAGGCAATCAACGCCTGGATGCCGCAGAGTTTGGCTTGCTGATATCGGATTTGCAGAAGATACCCTCGATCTACAAGGCCTGGGCCTGGCGCCCATCCGGTGTGGAGCTCTGCATCACCATCACAACCTTCAGATCGCTCACCAGCGCCCTGGCCCGGCGCATGAAACTGCAGACCAAGGTCAAAGAGAATCGTGGGGCGATCGCTAACACAAACTTCAGCCTCATCTCGCTGGACAGCAGCCAGGACGCCACCATGCGGCGATGGAGCTCCAGTTGCTTGAATGGGTTGGTGAAGTCGGCCTGGTTCGGTGGATCGGACGCTGCCATCAGATCTTGCCCTGATTCCCGTGGACAGGGTCCTGGCGCCGGGAGGACTGGCGCATTTCCCTGACCACCAGAGCGATGCCCAGCAGGGTCAAAGCCACCACCAGACCATGCAACCCGTTGGGCGCGTGCACCAGATCCCAGGCCTCGAGGGGCAACATGGTCAGGAACACCACCAGCAACATCTTTTCCCCCCAGGGACGTTGGCCCAGGGTGGCCAGGGAGGCCACCGTGATCAGCACGGCAAACAGGAGCGCCGCGATCGCCGTGATCTGCAGGCGCCATGGGCCCATGCCCATGGCCTGGTGGGCCAAGGCCGCCAACACAAGCCGATGGCCGGCCCCCAGCCGATCCGCCAGCTCCGGCAACTGCTTGTAGTGGCGGAACCCAGCCAGGGACAGCAGGGCCGCGACGAACAGCACCCCGGCTTCCACCAGTTTCTTGAACACCACCAGCTTCAGCAGCAGCGGTGGGGATCCGGGGGTCGTTCGCATCGCTGCACGCTGCCGAAAGCCTTGGCCGTCAGATCCTTTCCGGGTCGGTGAAGCATCACCGTTGACCGCTGCAGCCTAGGAACAACCGTCAGGGCTTGGATTCCCGCCGGGCGCGGGCCCATGGCTGCGCCGGGGGAGTCCAGCCCTGGAGCCTGTGGTGCGTTGAAGTCCGGGCCCATGGAGCTGCTGTCGCCGCACGCGGGGCGATTCGCCCTCGAGACGATTTCAGTTCCCGAATCGAACGGAGAGCGGGACCACCGATCTGCTTCCACGCCAGTCCCAGGAGCGCTGCAGGTTCCTGTCCGGCGGGCCCAATCCGGTCGGAGAACGGACGTGCTTGGGCTCTCCGCAGTCATCGTCCCTGTACACCCCCCAATCCCGGCCCAAGAAAAAAGGACTCCCTTCCGGGAGTCCTTGCGGGAGTCGGGCAAGGCTGCGGGGCCGCTGCTGTTGACCTGCCGATCAGATCACGTCGGATCAGGCCTCATTCAGGGCGGCCACACCAGGCAGCACCTTGCCTTCGAGCAGCTCCAGGCTGGCGCCGCCACCGGTGGAGATGTGGCTCATCTTCTCGGCCACGCCCACCTTCTCAACGGCCGCCACCGAATCACCGCCGCCGATGATCGTGGTGGTGCCCTTGGCGCTCAGCTCGGCCAGGGTGTGGGCGATGGCGTTGGTGCCGGCGGCAAACTTGTCGAACTCAAACACCCCCATCGGGCCATTCCAGATCACGGTCTGGCAGTCGGCCAGGGCGTCCTGGAACACCTTGATCGAATCGGGGCCGATGTCGAGGCCCATCCAGCCGTCGGGAATGGCTTCCACCTTGGCGATCTGGCTGTTGGCATCGGGGGCGAAGTTGTCCGCCAGAACCACATCGGTGGGCAGCAGGAATTGCACCCCCTTGGCGGCCGCCTTGGCCTCCAGTTCCTTGGCCAGTTCCAGCTTGTCCTCTTCCACCAGGCTCTTGCCCACCGCCAGGCCGCGGGCCTTGTAGAAGGTGAAGATCATGCCGCCGCCGATCAGGATCTTGTCGCACTTGTCGATCAGAGCCTCCAGCACGCCGATCTTGCTGCTCACCTTGGAGCCGCCGACGATCGCCGCCAGGGGACGCTTGGGCTCATCGATGGCGCCCTGCAGGTACTGCAGTTCCTTCTCCATCAGCAGTCCGGCGACGCTGGGGTTGAGGAACTTGGTCACACCTTCGGTGGAGGCGTGGGCCCGGTGGGCGGCGCCGAAGGCGTCATTCACATAGACGTCGGCCAGCGAGGCCAGTTTCTCGGCGAAGGCTGAATCATTTTTCTCCTCTTCAGCGAAGAAGCGCACGTTCTCCAGCAGCACCACACCGCCTTCCTCGAGGGCGGCCACCTTGGCCTCGGCGTCGGGGCCGATGCAGCTGTCGGTCTTGGCCACGGGTACGCCCAGCAGATCGCTGAGGCGGGCCGAGACGGCGGTGAGGCGCATGCCTTCGTTCACCTGCCCCTTGGGCCGGCCGAAGTGGGCCGCCAGGATCACCTTGGCGCCGTGGCCCCGCAGGAGGGCGATGGTCGGCAGGGCGGCGCGGATGCGGGTGTCATCGGTGATGGCGCCGGCCTCATCGAGGGGCACGTTGAAGTCGACCCGCACCAGGACGCGCTTGCCGCGGAGGTGATCGGCGCCGAGGCTGGCCAAGGATCGCTTCGCCATGGTTTTGTTACGGGATGGGGAAAACGGCCGGAGCTTAGCCCCAAGCCCCAGACCCCCTGCCGGTTTTCCGCTGCCGCCCCGGTGGCCCAGGGGTTGGCTGCCCGTCTAGACAGGGGCTGAGATCGAGGTTCAAGAGCTCGTCGCCATGTTTGACATCGTCCTCTTTCCCGTGGACAACAGCCGTCAGACCCTGGACACCGCCGCGGTGGCCCTGCGGCTGGCCCAGCGCCATGGCAGCCGTCTGGTGATCCTCTCGGTGGTGGAGGCCGAGGCCGGTGGCATGCATGATCCGGCCGCCGTGGCCCAGTTGCTCGAGCAGGTGCGCAGCAGTTTTGAGCAGGCCAGCATCCGTTGTGAGGTGCTGGAACGGGAGGGCAAGCCGGCCTTCGTGATCGGCGATGTGGCCGATGAGATCAACGCCGATGTGATCGTGATGGGCACCCGCGGCCTGGCCCTGGAGGACGATGAACACAGCACCGCCGCCCGGGTGATCCAGCTGGCCCCCTGCCCGGTGCTGGTGGTGCCCTGATGCCGAGCGCCCCTGAACCCGATGGGCCTGACGCCCCGGCCGGCGCCCTGGAGACGGCTGCAGCCGACGACCTGGCCGGTGGCCGCCCGCCGATCCATGCCGCTGCCACCCATGGTGCGGCGGTTTCCTTGAGTGCGGCGGCCCCCACGATCCAGTGGTACCCGGGCCACATCGCCAAAGCCGAGCGGGCGCTGGCCGCCAATCTCGAGAAGGTGGACCTGGTGATCGAGGTGCGCGATGCCCGCATCCCGCTGGCCACGGGCCATCCGCGTCTGCAGCGCTGGATGCGCAACAAGCAGCACCTGCTGGTGATCAACCGCCGCGACATGGTCAACGAGGCCGCCCGACTGGCCTGGGATGGCTGGTTCCGGTTGCGGGGCCAGACCCCCTGGTGGTGTGACGCCAAGGTCGGCACCGGCGTCAAGCAGCTGCAGCAGGCCGCAATCCGCTCCGGTGCGGCCCTCAACGCCCGCCGGGCCGGCCGGGGCATGAAGCCCAGGTCGGTGCGGGCCCTGATGCTGGGCTTCCCCAACGTCGGCAAGTCGGCCCTGATCAACCGCCTGGTGCGCCAGAAGGTGGTGGACAGTGCCCGCCGGGCCGGCGTCACCCGCAGCCTGCGCTGGGTGCGGGTCGGTCAGGATCTGGACCTGCTCGACGCGCCCGGGGTGCTGCCGCCGCGGCTGGACGACCAGCTGGCGGCCCTGCGCCTGGCCCTCTGCGATGACATCGGTCAGGCGGCGTACGACGTGGAGCAGGTGGCCCTGGCCTTCGTGCGCCTGCTGGCCCTGTTGGAGCCGGTGGCGGCGGCGGGGGTGGCGCCAGGGCTGCTGGAGCGCCGCTATGGGCTGCCGGTGCCTGTCCTCGACATCGGCGCCGATGATGGAACGCTGGTGCGGGCCGGTGAGGCGCCCAGGCCGGATGCGGCCCACTGGCTGCTGGCTGCCGCCAGCCGTCATACCAGCGGCGACAGCCTGCGCATGGCCCAGCGCCTGCTCGATGACTACCGGCGCGGCCTGCTGGGGCCGATTGCCCTGGAGCTGCCACCCGTGGAGCGGCTTCCTTCCAGTCGCTCCGATGGCTAGGGCCCGCTCCCTAGAGACATCGTGTTTGGTTGTTGCGTTTTGTGTGAGCCGAGATCGCTGAATGCGTGCACGCGATGGTGTGGCTAGCTTGATTGAGATTCTGACAATTTGACTGTCGCATCAATGTCAAACATCGCGGATGTCCTTCTTGGCGTGCTCAAGGATGCCTCGGTCAAGAGAATCTATGGAATACCTGGAGATTCCCTCAATGGATTCACCGATGCCCTCCGTCGCGATGGCACGATCGCCTGGCAGCACGTCCGCCATGAAGAAGCGGCGGCTCTGGCTGCTGCTGCGGAAGCGTCCCTGACCGGTGAGCTCGCTGTCTGTGCCGGCAGTTGTGGACCAGGAAGCATTCACCTGATCAATGGTCTTTACGACGCCAATCGCAGCCGCGTTCCCGTGCTGGCGATCGCAGCCCAGATCCCTGGACCGGAGATGGGCAGCACCTACTTCCAGGAGACCCGTCCCCAGGATGTCTTCCGGGAGGCCTCCGTTTATTGCGAGCTGGTCAGTATTCCAGAGCAACTGCCTCGGGTTCTTGAGATCGCCATGCGCACCGCCGTCGAACGTCGGGGCGTTGCCGTGGTGGTGATCCCGGGGGAGATCTTCCTGCAAAAGAGCAAGCCCCATCGCAAGTCCGCGCCGATCCAGTTTGCGCCTCGCGTCATCCGTCCGACCGATGCCGGCCTGCAGGCAGCGGCCGACCTGCTCAATGCAGCCAAAAAAGTCACCATCTTCGGAGGAGCCGGCGTCGAGGGCGCCCACGACGAATTGCTGGCGATCGCCGAGAAGCTCAAAGCCCCTGTCGTTCATGCGCTTCGGGGCAAGCAATTCATCGAATATGACAACCCCTATGACGTCGGCATGACCGGCCTGCTCGGCTTTACCTCCGGCTACCGCGCCATCGAAAGCTGTGATGCGTTATTGATGCTGGGCACCGACTTCCCCTATCGACAGTTTTATCCCTCGAATGCAAAGATTATTCAGGTAGATATCAGGGGAGAAAACCTCGGTCGGCGCACCCCGATCGACCTTGGCCTGGTCGGCAGTGT
Source organism: Synechococcaceae cyanobacterium ELA739 (assembly GCA_037127935.1). Lineage (GTDB taxonomy): Bacteria > Cyanobacteriota > Cyanobacteriia > PCC-6307 > Cyanobiaceae > Cyanobium. Next base: position 206,599 of record JBAXXM010000003.1, on the reverse strand, counting down.
CAAAGATACGGTGCAGGCCCTCCTGCCATTGCTCAAGGGTCAGCAGGATGCCAAGCACCTTGAGGAGTCAAGAAATCACTACGTCAAAGCCAGAAAAGGGCTCGACGATCTGGCAATTGATGATTGCAACAGGTCACCGATTCACCCTCAATATCTCGTGCGAATGGTGAGTGATCTGGCGTCAGAAGATGCTGTGTTCATGCCCGATGTTGGTTCGCCAACTGGCTGGGCCGCGCGCTATCTGCGCATGAATGGAAAGCGAAGACTGATCGGTTCATTTGCGCATGGCACGATGGCCAATGCCTTGCCCCATGCGATCGGGGCCCAGTCGGCGTTCCCCGGGCGTCAGGTGGTGGCGTTGTCGGGAGATGGAGGCATTTCGATGTTGTTGGGCGAATTGCTGACCCTGCGCCAAAACAAGCTGCCGGTCAAGATTGTGGTATTCAATAACTCGTCGCTCAACTTTGTTGAACTCGAGATGAAGGCCAACGGCTTTGTCAATTTCGGCACCGATCTTGATAACCCGGATTTTGCCGAGGTTGCAAAATCGATCGGCCTATTCGGCCAGCGTGTCGAGAAGCCCCATGATTTGGAAGAAGCCTTGCGAGCGGCTTTCGCCCATGATGGCCCCGCCTTGGTGGATGTGGTGACAGCCAGGGAAGAGCTGATCATTCCTCCCGCGATCACCCTGGAACAGGCCAAAGGTTTCTCGCTCTTTGCTCTGCGTACGGTGCTCTCCGGCCGCGGCGAGGAATTGATTGACCTTGCCGATACGAACGTGTTTCGTAAGCTGTTGAGCTAAGGCTGTTCGGCGAAGCGGCTGGGTTGGCTGTTGGTCGTGGCAAGCTGATCCCCCTGCGCATCGGCAACGTAGGGTCAGGTCATGTTGCCTGGATCAACAATACGCTTAAAGTCTGCCTCGCTCACCAAGCCAAGCTTCAAAGCGGCCTGCTGGGGCCGATCGCCCTGGAGCTGCCCTGATCCGGCGCCACTGCTCGCCCAACGCACCCGTCCGATTAGCTGGGACGGCCGATCAGGGTTAGGTGATAGGCCACGCGCTTCAGGATTTCGCCGCTGCGTGACACGGTCAGTTCCGCATGCAGCTGGACGGACTTGCTGGCCGCTGGCTCCATGGCGACGCCAAAAGAATTCACACCCCAGCTCACATTGCTGAAACCCGAAATAGTATTGATGCTCAGATAAGGCACGGCTTCGTCGATGCTGAAGCTCTGGCCGTCGTTGAGCAGGCCCGCCGGCAGGGCAAGGTCAAGATTCAGTTCATCGGAGAGCATGCCGATGGCCGCGTTTTCATTCACCCAGCCCGGAGATTGCAGATCGACGCTGACCACGCCCGACAAGAGCACAACGTGCCGGCCATCGCCAAGTGGATAGTGGAGGGCATGGGTGGATCCAAACCGATCGGCCTGAGTTGGGTCCAGCTGGCTGATCTGCATGGGTGAAGCTCATCGGTTGCCCATCTTAGGTGTGGGAGATCGCGGTACAGCTGGATCTTCCCTCAGCAGCAGGGCAGGCTCGATTGCAGGGCAATGATCGATCCTGCCTGTTGAATCGGTCGCCCTTCCATGCCACCGGGTTTGTCAATCTGCAGGAACATCTGCTCGGTTGCGTAGCGCTCGTAGGCGTCCCTGTCGCTCCACACGCCGACGATCAGCAGGCCCCCCTCCACTTCGGCCACCGAGCGGAACAGGTAGCCCTCCTGCAGCTGCTGGTCGTTGTGCAGGGCGGCCAATTCGTGGTGGAGCTGGCTGGCCGTTGCTCCGGGCCAGAAGTTGGCGACCATGTGCATCGGAATTGGGCCGGTTTCGGCTCAGATTAGGAGGGGCTTCTGGATCGGTCGGCCAGCGCTTTGATTGTCCTTGTTACAGGCCAGCCCGGATCCAGCCAGCAGCGTCACCGGACCGGCCAGCTAGGAGCGTCGTGGATCAGGCCTGGGCAACGGTCGTCCTGGGGCCGCGGGCCAGGCTGTGAATTGCCCACCGATCAGGGTTGTGTCCAGTTCTAAACGGACTACCGCGCTGATCTGTGGTGCAATAACAGCTCCTTGGGTTTGCCATGGGCTGCCTTGCTCAACGCTGGCGTGCATGGTCGCTGATCGTTCCAGCCGGTCTTCTCCTCGTGCTGTCCCAGCCTGCGGGGGCGGCTCCGACCGCTGCTGCGCGTCAGGCTCCGGTCTACAGCGGTCTGCTCCGCGATCTGGGTGGCATCCTCCAGGATCTTGAGCACTTCGACATGCTGCTGGCAGACCCTGCCGTGGATCGGGGGAAGGGGGCTCAGGCGCTGCAGTTGCCGGCTCCTGCGGCCTTGGCCATTCCTCAGGGTGATGGGCCCGTAAGGGTGCGAGAACGCGTCCGTCTCAGCCTGCCGCAGGCCCTGGCCCTGGCCGTCAGCAATGATCCCAGCCTGGCCCGCAGCGGGGCTGAGGTGGAGCAGCAGCGCGCCCTGGTGCGCGCCGCCTGGGGCCGCTATGCCCCGACCCTGAACCTGGCGATGTCGGGTTTTGGCAGTCAGAGCCAGATGATTGAAAAAGCCCTGGTGGGGAATGGCTCCATTTATCCCCCTACGTCGCCATTTTTTGTTGATAGTGGCAGCTGGAAGTCAGATCTGTTCTCCACTTTCGGCGGACTGGTCAGTCTCAGCGAAAACTACGTGCTGCTGGATTTTGTTCGGGGTCCTGCTCTCGCCAAGGCCAAGGACAGGTTGGCGGTCAGCAGCCAGAACTACGCCGATCGCCTCCGGCAGCTCCAGCTCGATATCAGCGAGACCTACTACGCGATCCAGTTGTCTCAGCTGCGCAAGCGCATCCGTGAGGCCCAGGTCTTCAATGACCGGGCCGTTCGCGACCAGGCCAAGGCGCTTTTTGCCAATGGGCTGGTGCCCCGGGTTGATTGGCTCAGGGCCGAGGCGGCGTTGCAGCAGGGGCGTTTCCAGTTGGCCCAGGTGGAGGCCGATCTGCTCAGCCAGGAGCGCCAACTCAGCAACCAGGTGAACGTGCCCTTTGATGTCACCCTGCTGGCCACGGAGCCGGTGCAATTGCAGCCCCCCTGGCCGATGGATCTGGCCCGTACCATCAGCGTCGGTTTTCAGCAGAATCCCCAGCTCCTGGCCCTGGAGGCGGCTCGATCGGCGCTGCTGCGGCAGGCTGATGAGCAGGCGGCTTCGCTGTTGCCCAGCCTCAGTGTGTTTGTTTCTCTGGGCCTTGGCCAGAACAACCAGTCGGAGACGAATCGCAGCAACACCGGCTGCTGTGGTGTGGCGGTGATCCCTGAAACCTATAACAGCAATTATGGTTGGGCCGCTGGATTGCGTCTCAACTGGCTGTTGATGGATGGCGGTGTCAGCCGCGGTCAGGCCGACGCCAGTCGGGCGGCGGCCAGCAGCTATGCCCAGCAACAGGCGCAGGAGCGCAATGGCATTCGTCAGCGACTGGAGCAGGCCTTCTTTCATCACCAGGCCTCGCTCACCCAGGTGATCGCCGCCAGGGCCTCGCTGAGGGCGGCGCGGGAAGCCTTCCGGGATATGCGGGCTCGCTATCAGCTGGGCCTGGCCGATTACACCGATGTCAGTGACACGATTGTCAGCCTCACCCGGGCCATGGAGGACAAGGCGATGGCGATCACGATGGCCAATCTCAGTTATGCCCGCATGCTGCGGGAACTGCTGCCGGTGCCCACCAGCCCCGAGCAGCCTGTGGTGTTGCCGATCACCCTGCCGCAGCAGACTGCCCAATCCGCCGCCGCTCCATGAACGTCTTCACGGTGGTGTAAACCGCGGGCACGATCAACAGGCTGGTCGCCGTGGAGACCAGCAAGCCGCCGAAGATCACGGCCCCGAGGGAGCGCTGGCTGAGCTGGCTGGCGCCGGTGGCGATCACCAATGGGAAGAAGCCCGAGAGCGCGGCGCTGCTGGTCATCAGAATTGGCCGGAAACGGGAGCGGGTGGCGGCCAGGGCCGCCTGGGCGGGGTCCATGCCCTCCTGCATGTTGGTGTTGGCCAGGCTGACAATCAGGATGCCGTTTTTGGCCGCCAGGCCCACCAGGGTCAGCAGTCCCACCTGGGCAAAGATGTTGTTGTCCAGGCCCCTGGCCAGCAGAAACAGGATGCCGCCGAGAATGCCCAGGGGCACGGTGGCGAGGGTGATCAGTGGATCGATGTAACTGCCGTACTGGGCCGCCAGTACCAGGTAGGCCACCACCACGCCCAGTAGGAAGACCAGGGCTGTCTGGGAGCCGATGGCGGCCTGGGCTCGCGACAGCCCGGAGAAGGCCATGCCGATCTGGGGCAGATTCAGCTGCCCGAAGGAGTCGACGAGTTGCTGCAGGCCGCCGCTGCTGCTCTTGCCGGGGGCGGTGTCGCCCTGGATCAGAATGGAGCGGTTGAGGTTGAAGTGATTGATCACCGGCGGAGCGCTGTCCAGCTTGAGGCTGGCGATGTTGCCCAGGGGGATCTGCTGGCCGCGGCGATTGGTCACGTAATAGCCGGACAGGTCCGTGGGCTGGCTGCGGGTGTCCCCTTCGGCCTGGACATAAATCTGGCGGTATTGAATACCTTCATAGGTGGGATTGATAAAGCTGCCACCCAGCAGAGTACCGACGGTTTCGGCAGCCTGGCTGTAATCGATGTCCAGGGAGGCGAGGCGTTCGCGATCCATGTCCAGGCGCCAGACCGGGGCATCGCTGATGAACTGGGTGTAGAGGCTGGAGTAAAGGCCCGAGGTCTTGGCCTTGTTGATCAGCTGCTGGGCCAGCCCCAGCAGGTTGCTGAAGGGGATCTGGCCACCACTGAGATCATTGAACTGAAACTGGAGTCCCCCCTGGGCGCTGTAGCCATTCACCGCAGGTGGCATCTGGGCATTGACTTTGGCGCTGCTGATCTTGGCGAATTCTTTGTTGAGTTCAGCCACGAGGTATTGGGCTGAAAGCTTTTCGCCGGGTCGTTGATCGATTGGTAGCAGACCGGCATGGAAGGTGGCCTGATAGGGGGTGGAACCATTAAAACCAACACCTGAAATCAGCTGGCCGGAGGTGATGATCGGATATTTGCTGAGAATTTTCTGAACCTGCTGGCTGACATCCCGGGTGGCCTGCAGTGAGGCCCGGGCAGGCAGCTGGATGATGCCCATGATGTAGTCCTGATCTTCCGTCGGTACAAAACCTGAGGGCACCACCGTGAACAGCACGCCCGTCAGCAGGGTGGCGACCACCAGAGCGGCGGAAATGATGCGGTGCCGCTTCAGCAGCCGATTCAGCAGGGCCTGGTGTCCTTTGGAGGTCCGTGCCAGCAGCCGGTTGAAGCCTGCAAAGATCTGGGGCAGTCGGGCGCCGATCAGGCAGGCGACCAGGGCAAACGCCAGCCCCGTGCCCCAGCCGCTGCGCCAGAAGCCATAGCTCCCCAGCAGCAGCGGCAGGATCAGGCTGTAGGTGCGGGCCGACACCTGGGGCGGATGGCCTGATAGCAATGTCGCCGACTGCAGCGGCTTGCCGGTAAGGGCATTGAAGGTGGAGATCACCAGGGCGAAGACGATCGTCAGGGCGAACTGGCGGTAGATCACGCCGGTTGGTCCCGGGAAGAAGGTCACGGGCAGGAAGATGGCCAGCAGCACAAGGGCGGTGGCGATGATCGGCCCCGCCAGTCCCTGCATCGCCTCGGAGGCCGCGCTCAAGGCGGGCCGGCCCGATTCGATCCGCTCGGATACGGCCTCCACGACGACAATGGCGTCATCCACCACCAGGCCGGTGGCCAGAATGATACCGAGCAGGGTCAGTTCGTTGAGAGAAAATCCTGCCAGACTGAGAAAAGTCATCGCCCCCAGCAGCGAGATCGGCATGGCCAGGGTGGGCACCAGGGTGGCGCGCCAATCCTGCAGAAACAGGAAAATGATCAGCAGCACTAACACCAGCGCATCGGCGAGAGCTACTTTGGTGTTGTTGACGGATGCATTGACGTAATCGGCTGTGTTGTAAACCTTCTTCAGCTCAATTCCTGCCGGCAGAGTTTTCTGAAACTGGCTGATCACCGCCTGGGCCGCGGCCGATGTGGTCAGGGCATTGGCCGAAGGTAGGGGCACTACGCCAAAGGCCACCGACGATTTGCCGTTGCTGACATTGAGGGCGTACGTGTTGTAGTTGGCCATGCCATATTCGGCATGGCCAACATCGCTGAGGTGAATCAGTGTCCCGTCCGGGGCGCGGGCTATCGGCAGCTTGTTGAGGGCGTCAACATTCTCCAGATTGCCTTTGATAACGATCGGGTAGCCGTTGTCTGCGGGATGCAGGGCGGGCAAATTGCCGAGGGATCCGCCGACCTGGATCGTGTTGTTCTCCCGCAGGGCCCGGATTACGGTCTGGGGGGACAGGTTGTAGCGGGCCAGCCGGAAGGGATTGAGCCAGAGCCGATAGGCCGGTGGTGCGCTGCCCAGCACCACCACCTGACCCACCCCGTCAGCGCGACTGAGGGGATAGACGAGTTTGTCCTGGGCCAGGCCGTTGAGATAGGTGGTGGAATAGTTGCCATTGGCCGATGTAATGGCATAGATCAGCAGATAGGTGCTGGACGTGGCCTGGACGGTCACGCCCTGTTTGTTGACGGAGTCCGGCAGTTGGGAGAGGGCGGTCTGGACCCGGTTCAGAACATTGGTTTCGGCGCCGATGATGTCGGTTCCGGGTTTGAAGAAGACATCGATGACGCAATTGCCGTCGTTATCACTGTTGGAGGAGATGTAGTCCATTCCCGGCACGCCGTTGATCTGCTCCTCCAGCGGCGCTGTCACGGTTTTCTCGATCGTGATCGCATCGGCGCCGGGAAAGGTGGTGGTCACCAGCACGGTCGGCGGCCCGATGTTGGGCAGGGCTTCGATCGGCAGGCCCAGCAATGCGATGGCCCCCATCAGCAGGATCAGGATGCTGCAGACCGAACTGAGGACGGGCCGACGGATGAACGAATCGGACAGGCTCACGGCCCAGTCCTCCCAGCCGCCACGGTGGCGCCATTGCTGAGTTCGGCCAGATTGCCGATCACCACCGTTTCGCCCGCCTGCAGGCCTGAGAGCACCGGAAACTGGCCGTTCTGGGGCAGGCCCAGCTGCACCGGTCGCTGCTCCAGTCGGTAGCGCCCTTGCTTCAGGGGCTGGGCCACGAAGACGAAGCTCTGCCCCGCCTGCAGTTGGGTGGCCGCCGCCGGAATCGTGGTCTGGGTGCGCCGGGCCAGTTCCAGGATGGCCTCCACCCGCTGGCTGTGGCGCAGCACGCCGCTGGGGTTGTCGAGGGTGGCCCGTACCAGCAGGGTCTGGCGCTGCTCATCCAACTCCGGCGCGATGAACGTGACCAGGGCCCGGCCCAGTTCGGGCGGCAGACCCGGGGCCTTGACCTGGACCCGTTGCCCGAGCCGGAGCCGGTGGCCGAGGGCGGCCGGTACGTCGATCGAGATCCAGATCCGGCTGTTGTCCACCAGATTGGTCACGGCTGTGCCGGCCGTGACGTAATCGCCCAATTTGTTGTTGATGGCTCCCAGCTGCCCGTCAATCGGTGCCCGGACATATTTGTAGGCCAGCGTTGCTTTTCGGGAGCGAAAGATCTCCTGCGTCTGTTTCGCGGTGGCTACGTAATCGGCGCTTTCCTTGTTGGAAACAGCTCCCGAAAAGTTGGCGCCGACGAAGCGCAGGGCATTGAGCCGGGCATTCTCGGCTACGGCCTGGTCAGCCTTGGCCTGGGATTCCAGTGGCAGCTGGTCCAGGGTATAAAGAAGTGTCCCCGCCTTGACGATCTGCCCTTCCCGCATCGGCATCGCCACAATTCTCCCGTCAATCTCCGGGCTCATCGGGATCTCATGGATCGCCGTGACGGTTGATTGATAGGTGACCGAACTGGGCAGGGTCTGTTGCCGCACCTCAACAAGTTGGACCCGCTTCAGCGGTGTGGTGGCCACGGCCGCCGGCTTGCAGCCGCTGGCCCCTGCCGAAACCAAGAACAGGCAGGTCAGGACGGCCGCCACCGGTCGCCGATCAGCTGTTCTGGGCTCCAACAACGGCGAACTCCGGTTGACCGAGTTTATGCAGTTTGGTTTTGCTTTCCAGTGTGTCGACGGCGGCCTTTTGCCATCGCTGACGGAGAGGTTCTGTCCAATTGCCATCGCCCAGGTCCCGGCCCAGGCCCACGCCGGCTTCTCTCGTGATGCGTCGATGCGGCTGACTCCCCTGGCCCTGCCGGGATCTGGTCGGGATCCGGTTCCTGCGGTTGTCCCTAGGATCAGCTCCATGACTTGGCGGTTATTGCCCCCGCCATTGGTTTGCCTTGCTCTGCGTCCTGTCCCAACGTCCTCATCCGCCAAGTCCCAGTCCTGGCTGTAGCGGGCTGTCTTGCACCGTCGTTCGCTGCGGCTGGCGATGAGCAACTTCGGCGAAGGCGAGGGTGAACTGCTGACCCTCCACTACCCCCGGCCCCTGCCGATGCGGCTGGATCGCTGGCTGGTGGCCCAGCGCCCGGAGCAGAGCCGCGCCCGCATCCAGAAGTTCATCGATGCCGGCTATGTGCGGGTCAATGGCAGCACCGGTCGCGCCAAAACGCCCCTGCGCACCAATGACACGGTGGAGTTGTGGATGCCGCCGCCGGAGCCGCTCCCGTACCTCATCGCCCAGGACATCCCCCTGGATGTGCTCTATGAGGATGGGCATCTGATCGTGCTCAACAAGCCCGCCGGCCTGACGGTCCATCCCGCCCCGGGCAACAAGGACTGCACCCTGGTCAATGGTCTGCTGCATCACTGCCCCGATCTGCCCGGCATCGGCGGTGAGATGCGCCCCGGCATCGTGCACCGGCTCGACAAGGACACCACGGGCTGCATCGTCGTCGCCAAGAGCCAGGAGGCGCTGGTCAAGTTGCAGGTGCAGATTCAGAAGCGCATCGCCTCCCGCGACTATCTGGCGGTGGTGCACGGTCTGCCCGCCGGAGATGGCGGCACCCTGGTGGGTCCGATCGGCCGCCATCCGGTGGATCGCAAGAAATACGCCGTGGTGGTCGACGGCAGCGGCCGCGAGGCCCGCACCCACTGGAGCCTGCAGGAGCGCTTGGGCGATTACAGCCTGCTGCGCTTCAAGCTCGACACCGGCCGCACCCACCAGATCCGGGTCCATTGCGCTCACATGGGCCATCCGATCGTCGGTGATCCGCTCTACAGCCGTTGCCGCAAGTTGCCGATCGATTTGCCCGGCCAGGCCCTGCACGCGGCGGCCCTGGGGCTCGACCATCCGATCACGGGTGAGCGGATGCTGTTTGAGGCGCCGCTGCCGCCGGTGTTCGAGAAATTGCTGTTGACCCTGCGGCGGCGCCAGGCCTGAGCCGCTGGGTCAGCTCAGGGCGCTTGGGTGCCACCCGCTGAAGCCGATACAGGGTCAGCAGCGACCATCGATCGCCGATGCGTCGATGGATTTCGCGCACTAACACACAGGTGCTGCTCTGGCCGTGCCGTACGCCGCGGGCCGAGGACGGCGCTGGCGGTTCCATCCCAGGGCGATGGAAGGCCGTGGTTACTTCGCGGTGACCAGGTGCGTATGGCGTGCCTTCTTGACGGTTGCGGCGCAGCCACGCAGGGTGCAAGGGGTTGGAGACGTGGTCATGGCTGCTGAGAAGGTGCTGGTGCTGTGTGCCACGGGCAAGGTGGGCCGCCATGTCTGCAGGGCGCTGGTGGAAGGGGGATTCACGGTCTACGGAACCACCCGTACATCGCCCGACAAGCTGCGCCAGCAAGGCGTGACGCCGATCGTCTGTGATTACACCAAGGCTGAAGATCTGGATCGAGCTTTGGCGGAATCGGGAGCCAGCAGACTTTTTTCGATCACCGATTTCTTCGCTGCCGCCGGCCGTAGCGTCACCCGGGAGGTGGAGCAGGGCCGGCGGGCTTTTGAAGCTGCCAAGCGGGCGGGGGTGCAGCACCTGATCTTCATGAGTGTGGCTGATGCGGAATGTTTCGACGCCAAAACGGAACACATCAAGGCCAAGGTGCAGTTGGAGGCCGATCTGCGCGCTTCAGGCTTGACCCATTCAATTCTTCGCCCCTGCGCGTTCTTTGAAAATCTGGATGATGCCAGCAATTGGAATCCCCTGAAGCGGGGTGTCGTCAAGTTTCTCAGTGATCAGCCGGTCAAGTATTGCTCCACCTATGACATCGGTCGCGCCGCCGTCATCCTGTTCCAGGATCCCCAGCAGTGGGCTGGACGAAGTCTGGATGTGATCAGCTGGCAGGGCGACCTGGCGGCGGTGGCCCGGGCCCTGGAGGCCGTGAGTGGAGAGCCGGTGCGCCCTGCGCTGATCATGCCGATCTGGTTGCGGCGGTTGCTGCTCAACGATCTGCACCACATGTGTCTGTACTTCGAGCGCGACAAGGGGCCCAAGGGTGAGCCGGAGGCGTTCCGGCAGATCGTCCCCGACGCCCTCAGCGCGGAGGGCTGGTTCCGCTTCCACAATCGCTATGCCAACGGTGAGCCGATCGTCCGGAGCTGAACGTTCGCGCCACAACCTTTCCCCTGCTCCGCCGGCGCGCGTCGCCCAGATGGCCAGCTGGGCCGGCGGCCTTGCCGGCCCTGGATTGCCCCTGAGGCCCGGCAGAATTGACTCCCCTAGTGCGCCGATGTCATGGCCACGCCTTCGCGTCGGCTGTTCGTCGATCAGTTTTTTGTCGGCTGGGTCTATGGCCCCTGGGTGGTGGCCAGCCTGCTGGTGATCCTGGCGCTGCGGCTGCTCATGGAGGAGGACTTCGCCCTCCGCAGCAACGCCTGGGGGCTGTTCGGCAACGCCTCGATCTGCTTCTCGATCGGCTGCGTCTGCAAGATCTCCTGGGCGATGGCCCGCTTCAATGCCGTGCGCCAGCTGGAGCAGCAGCTGCGCCGGGAACTGGGCCTGCGCTGATGGCGATGACCCGCTCCCAGATCGCCATGGTCGTCACCCTGCCCTGGCTGGCCGCCGGGGTGGTGCTGCTGGCCATGACCCGCATTGAGGGTGAGACCCAGGAAGCCAAGTTGGGCCTGTTCGGCAGCGCCGCCATCTGCTTCTCGATCGGCTGTCTGGCTCGCACCAGCCTGGGTCTCCACGATCTGATGCAGGCCTCCCAGGCCAGCAATTCCCAGGCGCAGCCGGCCCTGCGCCCCCCCGGAGCCACCGCGCCGCCGCAACAGCCGCCGTTGCCCCGCCCCGGGACCCGGACGTAATGAACCGGCAGCGTCGCTTGGCTTTCCTGGCCCCAGCCCTGGCCTGTGGCCTGCTGGCGCCGCTGCAGCCCGCCTGGGCCCAGGTCCTGATCCCGGGGCCCCAGCCGCGCCGCCTGCCGCCGCCGTCGTCGTCGCTGTTGCGCAGCCTGCAGGGGTTTCAGCACGATCTGGAGCTCCTCGATCGCAGCCTCCTGCCGGGGCCGGCCGAACCGGACGAGGCCCCGGAGCAGGCCGCGCTCCAAAGCCTGCCGGCGCCCGCCGCCACGGCCCTGCCCACCACGGTTGAGGCCGTGCGCATCGCGCGGCGCCAGCGGCTCAGCCTGAGCGAGGCCCTGGTGGTGGCCGTCCGTAACGATCCCGACCTGGCGGCGGCCGTGCTGAGCGTGCGCGAGCAGCAGGACCTGGCCGGCTCGGCCCGCGGCCGCTGGTGGCCGGAGCTGGGCCTGAATCTGTCGGGGGGCTATCGCCAGGAGCGCTCCTACAGCTCGGTCTGGAGCGACAACGTCGGTTTTTATCCGGTCGGTTCGCCGTTTCTGGTCAAGTCCCAGGGCTGGAACCTGATCCAGACCAATGTCGGGGCTGCGGCAGCGCGGATGGAGCTGGGCTGGGAGCTGATCAGCCCGGCCCGCGGCGCCGCGATCGCTGAGGCGGACGACAGCCTCAAGGCCTCCCGCCAGCGCTATGCGGACCGGCTGCGCCAGCTGCAGCTCGATGTCAGCGTCGCGTACTACGGCCTGCAGTTGGCTGACCAGTTGCAGCGCATTCGCCAGGCCGTGGTCGACAGCGACACGGTGGTGCGCGATCAGGTGGCGGCGCTCAAGCAGGTGGGTTTGGTGCCGCGGCTGGATCTGCTGCGGGCCGAGGCCGCCCTGCAACAGAGCCGCTACCGACTGGAGCAGGCCCAGGCCCTGCGATTGAGCCGCCAGCGCCAGCTCAGCAACCTGATCAACGTGCCCTTCGATGTCAGCCTGCGGGCCAGCGAATCGGTGCGGCTCCAGCCCCCCTGGCCCCTGGATCTGGAGCAGACGATCCTGCGCGGCTGGAGCGACAACCCCCAGCTGCTGGCCCTGCAGGCCGCCCGCGATGCCCTGCTGCGCCAGGCCGATCGCCGTGCCGCCGAGCTGCTGCCCAGCCTGCGGCTGGTGGCTTCCGGCGGCTACGGCCAGGGGATGATCACCCAGCCGCTGATCCAGCTGGAGGGTTGCTGCGGCGCGACCCACATCCCCCAGCTGCTCAACCAGAGCTCCGACTGGGCCGCCGGCCTGCAGCTGCACTGGCGCTTCTTCGATGGGGGCGTGACCGCCGGGGCCGTGGCCGCCAGTCGCGCCGCCGCCGCCCGTACCGACCAGAACCTGGCCCGGGAACGCAATGCCATCCGCCAGCGCCTGGAGGCCGCCTTCTACGACCATCGCGCCGCCCTCGGCCAGATCGTGGCGGCCCGCGCTTCCTACAGCGCCTCCCGGGAGGCCTTCCGCGATGTCCGGGCCCGGTACCAGCTGGGCCTGGCCGATTACAGCGATGTGGCCATCACCGTCAGCACGCTCACCGGCGCCATGGAAGGGGTGGCCGAATCCACCACCCTGGCCAATGTGAGCTACGCCCAGCTGTTGCGCGAACTGCTGCCCGTGCCCAATCAGCCCGGGCTGCCCGTGGAGCTGCCGCTCGTGCTCGGCGGCTCTTGATCCCGGGCCTGGAGGCGCTCCCAGCGCCGGTTCTGCCAGGCCATCGTCCGCCAGATCAGCAGCACCAGCAGGGCCGCGAACCAGAACCACACCTCCGGGGAATTGGCGTGCAGCAGCACCACCAGACATGCCGTTTCCAGGACGAGCCAGGGCAATTCCTGGCGCAGGCTGCCCGAGGTCGGCATCGCCGCGGCGGGTTCGGGCCTCTCCACGGTCATGGCAGCGATCCCCGCTGACGCAGCTGGCGATCATCCTGGCGCTCCTGCTGGCGCAGGGTGCGGTAACTGCCGGTGAGGTCGCGCAGCATCGGCAGCAGATAGCTCACCGGCGTGCGCCACTCCACGTAGCCGTGGGCCTTGAGCGTCAGCCCTTCGTGGATGGGGAAGACACTGCTGCCACTGCTCAGGGTCCAGCGATAGCCGTCCAGGTTGGAGCGGCGGCCCCAAGCCTGGCCCTTTGGGGATGCCGGCAGCAGATCGATTTCGGTGCGCATCACCGGGCCGTTGCGTACCAGGGCCTCCGCCAGCTGGGGATTGCCCATGGTGGTGTTGACGTCCTCGCGGGTGGCGGGCAGCAGGCTGACCCGGTTCACCCGGCCGCGGATGCCGCCGAAGCGACCCCGCTCGTTCCAGTCCGGCACCACCTCTATCGCCAGGCCAGGCTGCAGCCGCCGCGCATCGGCCGGCGCGAAGTAGGCCACGGCGCTCAGGGTTTCACCGTTGCGGCTGCCGAGGGTGCCGAGCCGCTCACCGGGCTTGACGGTCTGGCCGCGCACCACCTGCAGATCGAGGATGCGCCCGTCGCGATCGGCGAGCAGGGTGCCGTCGTAACTCAGCCTGGATCGGGTGACCCGGATGGCGCGCCGGGCATCGTCAATGGCGTAGCGCCGCTTCTGGGCCGCGGTGTCGATGTCCAGCTTCACCTTTTCCCAGACATCGATCGCCTCCCGTTCGCGGATGCCGACGTCGGCGACGCTGTTGCCCAGCTGGATCGCCCGGTCTTCGCTGGAGACCACCTCCTGGGCCAGGGGGGCCACCACTTCTCGGCGGGCCAGATGGCGGAAATCGGCCACCTTCTGGTCGTAGATGCGCTGCAGCTCCTCGAAGCGCCGCCGATCCGCCTTCAGTTTGGCCAGGGCGGTGTCCCGCAGGTGATCGGCCGAGGTCAGGCGGTCCAGGTCGCGGAGGTCGAGATCGGCGTTGATGCGGATCAGTTCGGCCAGGTCCTTCTCCTGGCGCCGCAGCTGCTGCTCCAGGGTGGGCAGATAGAGGCGGATCAGGGTCTGGCCCCGCTTGACGTCTTCGCCCACCCGTACCGGCAGCTCCAGGATCTGTCCTTCGGCACGGGCGTCGATCACGGTGGCGCCGCCGGGCACGATCACCACGCCCCGGCCGATCACCTCGGTGGGCACGGGCCAGAACAGAAACCAGCTCGCTGTGAGCGCCCAGGCCGCGCCCAGGGCCACCAGCACGCGCTGCTCGGGCTGCTGAAGCGGCCCGTCGCGGCGCTGCTCCCCAGGTTGAGGGGCCACCGGGAGCTGGTCCAACGTGCGCATCTCCCCCACAGCCCTATTGGGGCCCAGCCTGCCCCAGGATCATGCCAACCTTGCGACGGGAATGCCGCTGGCGCAGCCGGCCTGCGGCACGAGCCTGCTGCCGATCGCCCCGCAGGCGCCTGGGCCGGGAGGGGCCGAGCGCCCTCAACCCTTCAGCCGCTCCACCAGGTGGGTGCCCACCCGCAGGGCGTTGGCGATGGCGGTGAGCGAGGGGTTCACGGCGCCGATCGTCGGCATGAAGCTGGTGTCGACGACATAGAGGTTGTCGAGCTCGTGGGCCTTGCAGTTCAGGTCCAGCACCGAGCTGGCCGGGTCCGTGCCGAAGCGGCAGGTGCCGGCCTGGTGGCCGACGGCGGCGATGCCCATGCTGTTGGCGATGTAGATCTGGCGCTCCACCAGGTGGTTCCGCAGATAGAGGCGATCGAGCATGCCCTCCAGACGGCTCACCAATCGCTGGGAGGCGGTGAGGTTGTTGGGGGTGTAGCTCAGCTGGATCTGCCCCGTGCTGGTTACGGTCACCCGGTTATCGTGATCGGGGAGATCCTCACTGGAGATCCAGAAGTCGATCGCGTGTTCGGCGATCTTGTCCATGCTCCAGCCCGGCATCAGGAAGGTTTCCAGCGGGGCATAGCCCTTCATGATCGTGCCGTTGGTCTTCCCCGTCATCTGGATGTTGCCCATCGGGTAGTCGAAGTCGGCATCCCCGAGGTACCAGTCATTGACGCAGACCGTCTTCTGGAAAACGGTGTGGTTCGGCTCGTGAGCCAGGGCCACCATGGCCTTGCTGTTGTGGAACATGTAGTGGCGGCCCACCTGGTCGGAGCCGTTGGCCAGGCCGCGGGGATGCTTGTCGTTGGCTGAGATCAGCAGCAGCCTGGCGCTGTTGGCGGCGCCACAGCTCACCACCACCACGTCGCCACTCACCGTCAGGGGTTCGCCGTCTCGCTCCAGTTCCACCGCCTTCACCGTGCGGCCGGATTCATCGGTGACCAGCCGTTTCACGTGAGAGCGCGTCAGCAGCGACACATTCGGCGCCGCCAGGGCCGGCCGCATGCCCAGCACCTCCGCATCCGACTTGGCGTGCACCAGGCAGGGGAAGCCATCGCAGCAGTTGCACTTGCGGCAGCGGCTGAAGGCCATGTTGGCTTCGTCGAGCATCACGCCGCTGGGGGCATGGAAAGGATGGAGTCCGGCGGCGCGCAGATCGTCGACCAGCTTCTGCATGCGCGGTTCATGGGCCACCGGCGGATGGGGATAGGGGCCACTGCAGGGCGGCTCGGTGGGGTCCTCACCGCGCTGGCCGTGCACGTGATACATCTCCTCGGCCTTCTGATACCAGGGCTCGAAGTCGGCGTAGCGGAGCGGCCAAGCCGGCGAGGTGCCGTCGAAGTGGGCCAGTTCCTCGAAGTCCTGCTGGCGCAGCCGGAAGTGGGCGGCGCCGTACATCTTGGTGGCGCCGCCGACGAAGTAATGGCTGCCGGGCTGGAAGGTCTTGCCGTGCTTGTCGAGCCACGGATCGGTGGAGACGTAGCGGTTCTTCTGGAACACCGACTCCGCATCCCAGTTCTCGGGTTCCTGGGGCAGCCAGTCGCCCCGCTCCAGCACCAGCACCTTCAGGCCGCTGGGGGCCAGCTGGCGGGCCAGGGTGCCGCCGCCGGCGCCGCTGCCGATGATCACCACGTCGAAGTGGGCGCCATGGGCGACCTGGAGCTGGGCTGCGTCGGGCAGGGGGGAGCTGTGGAAGCTCGGACCGGCGAGCGCGGCTGCGGAGCTGGGGGACGGGGAGCTCATGGTGGTGTGGGGGGTGAGCTGGTGGTTGGGAGGGGGCGGAGCGCGGGAGTGGTGGGGCGATGAAGGGGCGGGCTGGCGTGTTCGGCGGGGGGCTGGTGGCCAGCATCCCTTTCGACGTGCAGCAGCCCGATGGTGCCTCGGACCGTTACCGGGAGGGCTCAGCCCTCGGGGTAGCGGGAGAGTTGGTTGAGCATCTTGCAGACCATGGCGCTCCAGCCGGTCTGGTGGGAGGCGCCGACGCCGCTGCCATTGTCGCCGTGGAAGTATTCGTTGAACAGGATCAGATCGCGCCAGTGGGGATCGTTCTGGAACATCTCCACGTCACCATTGAAGGGGCGGCGGCCCTCACTGTCGCGGCGGAAGATGCCCACCAAGCGCTTCTCCAGTTCCAGGGAGGCCTGCCAGAGATTGATCCAGTTGCCGGAGCGGGTCGGGAACTCCACCTTGAAGCTGTCGCCATAAAAATGGGCGAACTTCTGCAGTGATTCGATCAGCAGGAAGTTCATCGGCATCCACACCGGACCGCGCCAGTTGGAGTTGCCGCCGAACATCGCCACGGGGCTATCGGCAGGGCTGTAGGTCAGGGTCTGGCTCTGGCGGCCTTCGGTGTAGGTGTAGGGGTGGTTTTCGTACACCTTGGACAGGGAGCGGATGCCGTTCGTAGAGAGAAACTCCTCTTCGTCGAACAGGCGCTCGCAGATGCGTTGCAAACGTTCTTTGGGTACCAGCGTGAACAGCACCCGGTCGTTATTCCAGATCCCCAGGTTGTGCACCGTCCAGGAGGGGGTGGTGCGTTCATGGGTGAACCAGGCCAGGGTGTGGGTCACGTCGAGCATCGGTAGCCGTTGCACGGTGTCGACGTCGAAGCTCTGCACCGCCAGCAGCGGCACCAGGCCCGAGAGCGAGCGGGTGCGCAGGTAGTCGGTGCTGCCGTCGGGCCGTTTGATGACGTCGTAGTAGAAGCCATCCTCCTCGTCCCAGTTGACAAAGTCGCGGCCGGCCGGATTGTTGAGGCCGATCGCCAGCTGCACGAAATCGACGACGAAGCGCTCGCAGATGTCGGCGTATTCCGGTTCCTCGTGACTCAGTTCCACGGCGATCTGCAGCAGATTGAGACTGAGCGAGGCCATCCAGGCGGTGCCGTCGCATTGCTCGATGATGCTGCCGTCGGCCAGGGGGAACCGTCGATCGAACACGGCGATGTTGTCGAGCCCGAGGAAGCCACCCTCGAAGACGTTGTCGCCCGATCGGTCGTTGCGGTTGGCCCACCAGCCGTATTCCAGGATCAGCTTGCGCAGGGACGCGCGCAGAAAGCCGAGGTCAGGGGTGTCGGTCTGTTTGCGATCGATCTGATAGATGCGCATCGCCGCCCAGGCGCCGATCGGCGGATTGGGATCGGAGAGGGCCCATTCATAGGCCGGGGTCTGGGCGTTGGGTGCCGTGTAGTGGGGCTTGCGCAGCAGCATGCACTGCTCCTTGGCCGTTGCCGGATCGAAGACGGCGAAGGCCACCGAATGGAACATCAGATCCCACTGGCAGAAGTAGGGGTACTCCCAGCAGTCCGGCATCGAGATGATGTCGTGGGCGTGCAGCCGCTTCCAGTACGCGTTCTGGGTGTGTCGCCGCTCGGCCGGGGGCGGCGTGCCGGTCGGGTCGCCTGCCAGCCAGCGCAGCACACTCCAGCCGTAGTACTTCTTGCACCAGAGCAGACCGGCGGTGCCGGCCAGATGGATGCGGCGGTCGTCCTCGGACAGGCCAGGCACGTGCTGCTCGAAGTACTGCAGCCACTCCTGCTCGCGGTTGGCGAAGAGCGCCCTGAAGGCGTCTGAGCCGGGAGCGGTGGCGTCCAGTGCCTTGCCTGCGTCCGTTGCGCCATCGATCCGGTGCAGGCGTAGTTCCACCAGCCATTCCTCGCCCGGGGCCAGGGTTCGCTGCAGCAGGCGGGCCGCCTTGCTGCCGTGGTGGGCGGGATTCACCGAGCCGGCTTCGCCATCGATCACATGGCGATGGAAGCCGTCTTTCTGGAACGGCGTGGCGTTGGGCTGGCCCCAGAGCCGTTCGCTGTTGGTTTCGTTGTCCGTGAAGATCCACCGACCCGGTTCGGCGCAGTCGAGCTGATAGACCCCCACATGGGGGATCCCATCGGTGACGATGGCGCCGCTGCCGGGGTCGTTGGCGGTGGTGTCGGCCAGTCCGATCTGGTGCTCGACCTCATCGGGATAGCCCCAGCGCCAGGTGTTGCGCAGCCACAGGCTGGGCAGCAGCGTCAGGGGTGCGGCGTCGGGGCCGCGGTTGATGGCCCTGATCCGGATCAGCAGATCTTCCGGCCCGGCCTTGGCGTATTCAATGACGACATCGAAGTAGCGGCTGTCGTTGAAGATGCCGGTGTCGACCAGTTCGTATTCGGGCTGATCGCGGCCGCGGCGGCCGTTCTCGGCCAGCAGATCGGCGTAGGGGAAGGCCCGTTGCGGGTACTTGTAGAGCCCCCGCATGAAGCTGTGGGTGGGGGTGTTGGCGAGATGAAAAAAGTAGTCTTTGAGGTCTTCGCCGTGGTTGCCTTCCGGGTTGCCCAGGCCAAAGGGCCGCTCCTTGAGGATCGGATCGGCGCCGTTCCACAGGGCCAGCGAAAAACAGAGGCGGCACTGTTCGTCGCAGATGCCCAGCAGGCCGTCCTCGCCCCAGCGGTAGACGCGGGAGCGGGCATGGTCGTGGGGGAAGGAGGTCCAGGCGTCACCGTCGGCGGAGTAGTCCTCGCGCACGGTGCCCCACTGGCGCTCGCTCAGATAGCTGCCCCACAGGCTCCAGGGCGCCACACCGTGATCGCGCTCGGCCATCCGCCGGGTTTCGGAGGGGCTGTTCGCGTCGATCAGATCAGCGGAGGGATAGGCGTAGGTCACAGGGATGTCTTCAGGGCTTCGCCGATCCGCAGGGCGTTGGCGATCACGGTCAGGCCGATGCCCACCGATGGACAGGACGGCAAGACGCTGGCGTCGACGATCCAGAGGTTGTGGACCTCATGGCTGCGGCCCTCCAGGTTCACCACCGAGGTGGCCGGATCCGAACCCATGCGGCAGGTGCCGCAGGCGACGCCGATCACCGGAAGGGGCGCTTCGCCGCGGGGATGGGTGGGAGCCGCCTTGGTGACCACGGTCAGGGGGTCGGCTTCGACGGCCTTGAGGCAGTCGATCCAGCGGTATACGAGGCGATCGTGGGCCTCACGGTTGTTGGGGGTGTAGTGGATCTGCAGCTGGTTGCCGCGCAGGGCGACGCGGTTGTGGGAATCGGGCCGCACGGCGCTCATCGCCCACCAGGTGATCGAGCGGGCGGCCATCTGTTCCAGGCCGAAATCCGGCAGTAGGCGAGTCACCAGGGAGAGCACCGGAGGTGACTCAGCGAACAGGGCGTCCTGGAGAACGCCGCCCCCGCTCTGAATCGAGCCGAGCGGAAAGTCGACGTTCTTGTCGCCCCAGTAGAAGTCGGTGAGGCCGTGCCCACGGCCGTAGCGGCCCGAGTTAGGGGCTGCCGCCAGTTGCAGGATCGTGGTCAGCTGGGGCTTCATCAGGTTGCGGCCCACCTGGTCCGAGCCATTGGCCAGGCCGCGCGCATGGTGCTCGGTGGCGGAGCGCAGCAGGATCTCCGGAGTGCCGATCGCCCCGGCCGCCAGCACCACCTGATGGCCGCGGAACAGCCAGCGCTGGCCGGCGATGTCCGCCTCAACGCCGCGCACTTCCTGGCCGGAGGGATTGACGTGCAGTTGCACCACCCTGGCGCGCTCCTTCACGGTGACGTTGGGGCAGGCGCGGGCCGGATCGACCCCGAAACGCTCGGCGTCGCCGCTGGGATCGACGGCCGAGTTGGACCAGCTCAGGGGCAGGTCGTAGGGATGGAGCCCTTGACGCTCAAGGGCGGTGCGCAGTTCCAGCAGGAACGGCTCCACCGGCTTGGGTGCGGCGGGATAGTCGCCGCTGCGAGGGGGGGCGGTCGGATCGGCCCCGGCCACGCCGTGAACCTGATAGAGCTTCTCAGCCTGTTCGTACCAGGGCGCCAGGTCGCCGTAACGCAGTTCCCAGTCGGGGGAGGGGCCTTCCTGCAGCTTCACCCCGCTGAATTCCTGTTCGCGCATGCGTTCCAGCACCGCGCCCCAGATCTTGGTGTTGCCGCCGATGGCATGAACCATCTGGGGCGAAAAGGGATCGCCGTCGGTACCGAACCACTTGTCGTCAGGGTGATAGCGCTCCTTGCGGAACAGATCGACCTCGGAAAGGTTTTGATCCTCCTGGGGCAGGACGCCGCCACGCTCCAACAGCAGGACCGAATGTCCGGCCGCTGCCAGCGCACCGACCAAGGTGCCGCCGCCGGCACCGCTGCCGATCAGGATCACGTCGTAGTGATTGTCATCAATGATCATGGCTCAGGCTCTCCAGGCATAGAGCAGCACGAAGAGGATGATCCAGATCACATCCACGAAGTGCCAGAACAGTGAGGTGGCTTTCACGCCTTCTTCGCCGCGGTTGTAGTTGCCGGGAATGAAGGATTTGACGAGCATGAGGCCCATCAGCAGGATGCCGGTGGCCACATGCAGTCCGTGGAAGCCCGTCAGCAGATAGAAGGTGCCGCCGAAAGTGCCGGAGGTGAAGCCGAACTTGAGACCGCTCCACTCCACGGCCTGGCCGTAGAGGAAGTACGCCCCCATGGCCATGGTCAGCAACCAGAAGGCCCGGAACAGCCAGATCTTTTCTTTGCCCTTGAAGTGCTCGGCCACCACCATCGTCATTGAGCTGGAGACCAGCACCACGGTGTTGATCAGGGGCGTGCGCCATTCGAGGCCGTCCACACCGGCGGGCAGCCAGTCGAGGGCGGAGAGGCGCAGGACGGCGTAGCCGCTGAAGAACGCCAGGAAGATGACGCTCTCGGAGCACAGAAAGATGATGAAGCCAGTGAGGTTGTGGCTGGCGTGCTGGCCTTCGCCGTGGACGGCGGCCTGCTCGGTCGGGGGGATCGGGGTGCTGGTCATCGGTTCGCCTCCGCAAGGGTGAGTGCTCGCTCGATCTCGGCCTGGTGTTCCACCAGGGGGGCATCACTGCCGTAGCCGTAGGGGCGGCTGATCACGGTTGGCACATGATCGCCGAAGTTGTCCTCCGGGGGCGGTGATGGTAGGAACCACTCCAGGCCGATGGCATTCCAGGGGTTGTGGGTGGCGCGCGGACCACGGGCCCAGGAGCTGATCATGTTGAGCAGGAACGGGATGATCGACACACCCAGCAAAAAGGCTCCCAGACTGGCGAGCACGTTCCAGAAGGCGAACTCCGGGTCGTAGGAGGAGACCCGCCGCGGCATACCCATCAGGCCAAGGGGATGCATGGGCAGGAAGTTGAGATTGGCGCCGACGAAGGTGAGCAGAAAATGCAACTTGCCCAGCCCTTCATAAGGCATGCGGCCGGTGAACTTCGGGAACCAGTGGTAGATGGCCGCGAAGATACACATCACGGCGGCACCGTAGATGACGTAGTGGAAATGACCGACGACGAAATAGGTGTTGTTGACGTGGATGTCAATCGGCACGGTGGCCAGCATGACGCCAGTGATGCCTGCAAACACGAAGTTAATCAAACCACCCAGGCAAAACAGCATGGGAGTCGTCAGCTGGAGTTTGCCGCGCCAGATCGTGCCCAGCCAGGCGAAGACCTTGACCCCTGTCGGCACGGCAATCAACATCGTGTTGAACATGAACAAGTTGCGCATCCACTCGGGCACGCCACTGGGGAAGAAGTGGTGAACCCAAACAATCAAACCCAGGATAACGATGATGAATGAAGCCAGGGACACGTAGACGTAGCCAAACAATGGCTTGCGGGAATAAACGGGAAATATTTCCGAAAAGATGCCGAATGCCGGCAGGATGATGACGTAAACGGCTGGGTGGGAATAGAACCAGAAGAAGTGCTGATAGAGAACCGGGTCGCCGCCTCCTTCGGGTCTGTAAAACGAGGTGCCAAAGTTCAGATCCATCAACAGCATGATCGCTCCACCGGTCAGGGCAGGCAGGCCAATGAGCTGCAGGCTCTGGGCGGCAAGGGCCGTCCAGCAAAACACCGGCATGCGAAACAGGCCCATGCCCGGAGCGCGCATCCGCAGGATCGTGGTGACGAAATTGACGGCCCCCATGATCGAGGACACGCCTGAAAGGGCCACGGCTACCAGCCAAAGCCCCTGGCCGCTGAACAGATTGCCGAGTGGATTCTGAATGCTCACCGGTGGATAGGACCACCAACCCGAATAAGCTGGCCCCCCCGGCACAAAGAAGCTGGCAATCAGCAGGGTGCCGAAGATCGGCACCAACCAGAAGGCCACCGCATTCAGCCGCGGAAAGGCCATGTCTGGGGCGCCGATCATGGTGGGGATCAGCAGGTTGTTGAGCCCGTTGAGCACGGGGAAGATAAACAGGAACAACATGATTGTTCCGTGCATCGTGTAGAGCCCGTTGTAGACGGTTCGATCCACAAGATCGGAGGCTGGCGTGATCAGTTCGCCCCGGATGATCATGGCCAGGAAGCCACCGACCAGAAAAAAGAAGAAGGCAAGGACGATGTACTGGATGCCAATCACTTTGGCATCGGTGTTAAAGCCGAAGTATCGGGTCCAGCTTGGGCTTGCTTCGGATTCGGAGAGGGGGATCGTGCTGGTCATGGCCTCAGGAGTCGTGGGGGAGGGTATTGGAACCGGGGACGTTCACCTGAGGAGCGGGAGCGGGTCGCACTGTGGCCCAGCCAGGATTGCTCAGTTTCTGTCGCTCTTCATATTCACCAACTGCATCACTCAGGCCACTCTGGAGCGGTTCGGATGCAGCCTTTTTGAGCCAGGATTGGTAGGAGTCTGCACTCTCAACGACGACATCGGCTTGGTTGGTTGCAAACCAGGTGCCGCTGAACATGGAGTCCCTGAGCCGATAGCGACCCTCGCGGGTGGGGGTGAGGGTGAAGTCAATCGCCCGGCCAGGAATCACATCCTGCTTCAGCCGGAACGCCGGGATGTAGAAGCCATGGATCACATCATCGGAGGTGAGCCGGAACGTGACGGTTTGATCGACCGGCAGATGCAGCTCGGTCGCCGAGACATGGGACTCGGGATAGCGGAACTCCCAGGACCATTGACGTGCGATCACTTCGATCGATTCAGCCGGCAGCCGATCTCCCGGATAGCCGCCCTGTGCCTCAGCGGCATTTTGGGGATGGATGTGCTCCATCGGACCGAGGACCCCCAGCTCATGGTTGACCCGCATGGCGTAAATCGCGATGCTCATCACGATCGCTAAGGGGATCAGGGTCCAGATCACCTCAAGTTTGGTATTGCCTTCAATCGGCTCGGCATCGCTTTGGTCGTATTTCTCGGCGCGATGCCTCAGGACAACCCAGGCAATCACCGAGATCACCCCGAGGAAAACAAACGTGCCCAGCCCGGTTTCGAAGCTGAACAGACCGTCGACCAGGGGTGCGGCGTTTGAAGCCTGAACAGGCAGCCAGTGGTAGGACTGCCCGGCCATCCAATAGCTGATCAGCACCAGCAGGCCGATCCAGAGGGCCAGAGCTGCCAGGGCAATGGGGCCGAAGCGGCGAGGAGACGTGGATGTCATGGGGGATCCCTAAGGAAGGGCGACGTTCAGATCAGCCCCTGAGGACAGCAGCTGGTCGGCGGTGACGTGGACGCCGAACTCCCCGGCGAGCTCAGCGCCGAGGGTGCCGTGCAATCCGATCACCAGGAATAGACCCAGCCCGACCAAGAGGTAGAGCCACTGGACCTGACGACCCATGTCCCGGCGCCAGAGGAAGCGCTGGTAGCCGCGCCAGACGGTCATGGCGATGATCGCCAGCAGAATGGCAACCCCGCCGACACCGTGCCACAGCATGGTTTCCATGCTCTCCAGGCCAATGGTGCTGGTGACTCCGGGGATCGGTAGTGCCAGGAGCATCTCGAAGAAGCCGGCAGCCACGGTGAAGAAGCTGACGACGGCGCAGGCCAGCAGGTTGTACCAACCCACGTCATGGAAGCCGGCCCGGGTAATCGGCAGGGCCAGAAAGCGGAACACCCGCTTCTCAATTGGATAAAGGGCGCCGGCGATGTCGAAGGCGACCGAGATGACGAACAATCCGATCGTGAAATGGACCAGATTGGGGTGGATCGGCAGGCTGTAAGGCAGATCATTGGGCCCAAGCCAGCTGGCCAACTGGTCGATCGGAGCGTCGGCCGGCAGGGTCGTGATCTCAAGAAGCAGCTGCGGGAGTGCAGCTATGGAAGGCAGAAGAATGGGGTAGGTCATCAGATCAACCCAGCGCGTCCGGCGGCCACCACCGGAACGGTGTGCAGGCCATAGACCCAGATCAGCTGATTGCCCAGGGTGACCTGGACCGCCACCAGCAGGGCCAGGACAACGTCGGCTGCGAGGAAGGGGAGCGGCAGGCTCTGGGGATCCCGGTTGCGAAGCACGTAGCGCCAGCCGGTCAGCAGCGATAAAACACCGGCCAACGACCAGCCCAGGGTGCTGTGCAGATTGAGGATGGAGCGGGAGGCGCCGTAGGGGTCAGCCAGGCCTGCTTCCACCTGGCCGAAGATGATCGCCACGAAGATGGCCGTCGTGGCGAACAGCAGATTCCAGAAGCTGACCTCAAACAGGTTGGGACGCCGCATCACAACGCCGATCAGATCGAAGATCACGCTGATCACCGCCATGGCGATGACGAAGTGAACAACGATCGGATGGATGGTGTCCATCCAGGGCAGGTTGTGATCGTTGAGCGTTGGCAGCAGCTGCTGCATCGGGCCCTGGCCACGGTGTGCCCATTCACCTTGGCTAGAGCCGAGCCCCCGTCCTGAGACTGTGATCTTTTACAACAGGACTGTGGCCATTTCCGGACGTTGTCTGTTCCCCGCTTCAGTCCTTATCGGTGGCGCCGAAGGCGTGCATCAGGGCGTCGCCCCAGCTGTTGATCGCCTCCAGGGCGTGGTCGGGGGCCTTGCTGATCGCTGCCGCGTGGGCTTTGAGCAGGGTGGTCTTGCTGAAGTCGTGGCCATGGCTGCTGGCCAGGTCGACGACATCGTCCAGGCCGGGGGCGGCTTGTAGCTTTTGGCGCAGCTGGTCGTCGGTGGCGGCACTGCTGACGAAGGCCTGCAGGGCATTGAGCGTCACGGGCGTTGGGGGTGAAGGTGTTTGCATCCTGGCAGGGCAGGGCCCGGCGATCGAGATTGCCACTACCTTGCAGGCAACTTATCGACTGGATCAATGGCGAAGGAACGCTTCTTCCTCGAGCTTGAGCCGAGCGAGGCGGTGATGAAGACCTGGCCTCACGTGGTGATCGTGGGCGGCGGCTTCGCCGGTCTCCAGGCGGCCCATCGGCTCGCCGGTAAGCCGGTGCGGGTGACCCTGGTCGACAAGCGCAATTTCAATCTGTTTCAGCCCCTTCTGTATCAGGTGGCCTCCGGGCTGGTGGCCGAAGCGGATGTGGCCACGCCGCTGCGGCAGTTGCTGGCGAAGGCCGCCAACGTGCAGGTGCTGCTGGGTGAGGTGGTCGATCTCGACGCCGAGGCCAGGGAGGTGGTGTTCAACGACCGGCGCCTGCGTTACGACAGCCTGATCCTGGCCACGGGTTCTGGCAGCACCTACTTCGGCCACGAGGAGTGGCGTGAACTGGCACCGCCGATGAAGATCCTCGAGCACGCCGACGAGATCCGTCGGCGGGTGCTTTCGGCCCTGGAGGAAGCTGAGCAGACTCCCGATCCGGAGCACCGTCGTTTTCTGCAGTCGGTGGTGGTCGTCGGTGGCGGCCCCTCCGGCTGCGAGCTGGCCGGCTCCATCAACGAGTTGCTGCGGCATACGGCTCGGCGTGACTTCCGTCAGCTGGATCCGCAGGCCTGCCGTGTCTACCTGGTTGATCCCGGCGATCGGGTGCTGCGGGCCATGGCCCCGGAACTCTCCAAGTCTGCCGGCGATTACCTGATTTCGCGGGGTGTGGAGTTGGTGCTGGGGGGGCGGGTGCAGAGCATCGAGGCCGGCCGGCTCACCGTGGCCTTCAAGACCCCCGCTCCGGGAACACCCGCCGAGCGGGTGCTGGAGGCCGCCACCATCTGCTGGAGTGCGGGCGTGCGCCCCTCCCATCTCGGCAAGTTGCTGGCGGAACGCACCGGTTGCACGGTCGATCGCGGCGGCCGGGTGGTGGTCGAACCCGATTTTTCGATTGCCGGCCATCCCGAGATCCGGGTGGTGGGGGACCTCTGCTCCTATTTGCACACGGAGGATGGCAAGCCCCTGCCGGGCATGGCCGGACCGGCGGTGCAGATGGGCGGCTGGGTGGCGCTCGACCTGCTGGCCCAGTTGACAGGAGATCGTCAGAGCACCTTCCGCTGGTTCGACGTCGGAAGCATGGCAGTGATCGGTCCCCTCTGCGCCGTGGCCGATCTGCGGGGGTTCAAGGTCAGCGGCGCCTTGGGTTGGTTGCTGTGGGGACTGGCTCACCTGGCCTTCATGCCGGCCAATGAGAACCGCCTCACCCTGCTGACCAAGTGGATGTGGATGATCGCCACCCGTCAGCGGGCTGGCTTGCTGATCACCGGCCGCCCCGATCAGCACATGGGCGTGGAGGTGGGCCTGGAGCGGGCGGAACGGGCCGAAGATCCAGCCGTTCCGCAGCCCCAGGAGACGCCGGCGGCAGCCTGAAGGCCAGGCTGCCGCACCCACACCGGATCAGAGGCCGGGGCTGCAGTGCATCAGGCCACCATCGACGAAGATCGAGGCGGCGGTGATGTAGCTGGCGCCATCGCTGGCCAGGAAGCCGACCACCTTGGCGATCTCCTCCGGCTGGGCCATGCGGCCCATGGGAATGGCGGCATTGAGCTTGGCCAGCAGCTCGGGGTTGTTCATGGTGGAGTCGTTGATCGGCGTTGCTACGGCACCGGGGCCGACATTGACGATCGTGATGCCGTGGGGGGCCAGTTCCAGGGCGGCGGTGCGGGTGAGCATGCGCACGCCGCCCTTGGCACAGCAGTAGGGGGTGTTGTCGGGCATGGGCCAGTCTTCGTGCACCGAGGAGATGTTGATGATGCGGCCGCCGCCGCCCTGGGCGATCATCTGCTTGGCGGCGAACTGGGTGGCGAAGAAGACACCGCGCAGGTTGACGTCGAGCACCTTGTCGAAGTTGTCCGGGGTGGTGGTCAGGATCGAGGTGCGCGTTTCGATGCCGGCGTTGTTGACCATCACGTCCAGCCGGCCGTACTTGGCGACGGTGGCATCCACCAGCCGCTGCAGATCGTCGAGCTTGCTGACATCGGCCTGCACGCCGAAGCTGCTGCCGCCATAGGCGCCGATTTCCTGTTCCAGCTCTTCGGTGGCCTCAGGGTGGGAGCGGTAGTCGATCACCACCTTGGCGCCGAGTTCGGCCAGATACTCGACGATCGATTTGCCGATGCCGCTGTTGCCACCGGTGACGATGGCGACCTTGCCTTGCAGCAGCGTCGAGAGGGCCTTGCCGGCCAGGGGATTGGAGCTGGTCATCGGGTTCGGGTAAGGAGAGAAATGGGGGCAATCAAACCTACTTACCCTAGTGACATCAGATGCTTTGGCCCACGACGTCCCACGCTGTCAGGATGCCCCGATGGGGGGAGTTGCCAACGGTTGGATCGGAGTCAAATCGGTCGTCCATGTCTACCGTGGGCCACAGATCAAGCACGGGATGGCTCTTTCAGCCAAGTGTTGGTCAGTTGGCCTGGAATGGGTTGCGATCCCGCTCGCTTTTGCTCCGGAACGTCTCTTCTCTCAGTTGTCATGCGATCTGGGTTGGGACTGGGCTCTCTTCGTTGGCTGCTTCGGTCCGGACGCGGCGGCGCCCTGGCCGGTGCCGTGGCTGTGGCGGCCTTGGTGCTCGGCGGCCCGGCCAGGGCGCTGGAGGTGCCGACCGGTTCTGCCTGCCTGCCCGGAAGTGCGGTGGCGTCGCAATGCCGGGACCTGGTGATCACCAACCAGCCGGCTTATCCGGAATCCCAGTCGCCCCAGCTTCCGGTTCAGTCTTTTGATCCAGCCTTCACGGAGATTGTCGGACGGACGCCGGCCCTGATCCCCCTGGCCAAGGGCTTCGGTTTCAGTGAAGGGCCGGCCTATTTGCAGGACCGGCAGGGAGCTGGTGGCCTGTTGTTCATCACCGACCAGATCCATAACAGCATCTACGTGATGCGCTGGAACGGACTCGATGCCAAGGGTGCGATCACAGCGGCCTCTTGGGAGAAGCCCCGTCTCTATCGCAATCCATCCGGTGTGGCCGATGGCCAGTCCGTGGATCTGCAGGGGCATCTGCTGACGGCGGAGACCACGGGGCGACGGGTGTCGATCACGCGGGATCTGGCGTCGAATCTGCACAGTCCAGATCCCCAGGCCCCAACCTTGGTGGATCGCTACCAGGGCAAGCGCCTCAACTCCCCCAATGATCTGGTGGTCAAGAGCGATGGCTCAGTTTGGTTCAGCGATCCCAGCTATGGCTCATTGCAGTTCCCGCCGCAGCCGGCCGAGCTGCCCAACACTGTCTATCGCTATGAGCCCGCAACCGGCCAACTCTCGGCGGTGGAATCGTCGCTGATGATGCCGAATGGCCTGGCGTTTGGTCCCGGCGAGAAGACGCTTTACATCATTGACAGTGGCGCCATTCAGGGACCTCGCACCTACTTCCCCTATCTGCCCCATCGCATTTATGTTTATGACGTCGCCGCCGACGGCCGGACCATCAGCAACAAGCGCCTGTTTGCTGATGTGACTCCAGGCTTCCCCGATGGCATGCGCCTCGATGAGAAGGGAAATGTTTATGTGGGCGCCCTTGATGGAATCCAGGTGTTCAATCCCCAGGGTAAGCTGATCGGCAAGTTTCTGATGGCCAAGGAAACCGCCAATCTCAGCTTTGGTGGCAAGGACAACAACATCCTGTTCATTGGATCGACGGATTCGCTTTGGGCGATCAAACTGAATACCAGGGGGTTGGTGCCGGTGCGGTTGCGGGCTGAGCGGTAGGTGAGGTTTTGAGACGGGGAGTGTGCTTGCAGGGGCGATAGATTTGTCCTGCGTGCTGGGGGTGCCGAGTTCAGCGTTTTCTTGATGAAATCAGGACAATGTCTCTGCTGGGTCAGGGGGAGGTGGGGGATTGTCGCTTGGAGTTGTCTTTTCTGCCGAGAAAAGGGAGAAAGTGGTGACAAGGACCGTTGCTCACCATACAATAGGCGAAGTATTCCTTTCTGGATCGATGACTTCTGACGATTTCCGCGCCGATCAGCAGTCCCCACCTGATGTGACCTATTGGCACGTCTGGACGGATGTCAATGGCGTCAGTCACCAGACTCGTCGCCCGATCTCTGGTTTCGCCATGGAGCCAATCGCCAGTGGGACTGTCCCCCAGTGGCTTGGTCCCAGTGTGACGGAAGAGATGCGTAACTTGTTTACTGTTTTGCCTGCGGGCTGGACGTGCGAATGGCACGAAAACCCCGCTCCACAATGGATTATTCCGATTTCTGGGCAATGGGGCGTCGAGACGATGGATGGCACCAAGGTCGTCATGGGTCCTGGGGAAATCTCATTGGGCCAAGATCAAGGTTCGCAGTTGATTGATGGACGCCGTGGCCATCGATCTTGGGTAGAGGGCAATGAGCCCGCTGTTCTGATGCTTTTTCAACTTGGAGATGGCTTCCAGCTTCCCACTGAGCCGAATGCAGCTTAAATGAAGAGATCAAATACTTACTTGCTGATTGGCTGGATCGTGGCTGCTAACGCAGTGGCTGGATGTTCGCCTTTCCGTCGTGCTCAAGTTCCAGTCGGGCCTGATTGTTTGCCGCAATCTCCAGTGGCTAAAGCCTGTAGAGATGCTCCGATTGTCAGCCATCCGCCTACTCCTGAATCCAGCAGTCCCCAGCTGCCGGTTCAGTCTTACGATCCTTCGTTTACGTCAATTATTGGACTGACGCCAAGCTTGGTCCACTTGGCTCAAGGTTTTGGATTTACAGAGGGTCCGGCCTATCTTAATGATCGCGAGGGGCGTGGCGGATTTCTGTTCTTCTGTGATCTCGTGCACAACAGTGTTTACGCGATTCACTGGAATGGCCTTGATCGTAATCAGTCCATATCCTCGTCGTCCTGGGACAAGCCGATCTTGTACCGGAATCCTGCCGGCGTGATCGATGGGCAAACCACCAGCCAGGTTGGTGCACTCTTGGGGGCTGAGACGGCTGGACAACGCATCTCGATTGTTGCGGACGTTAGTAAGAGTTTAGGCAATCCTTCTCATCAAGCCCAGACCCTCGTTGATAATTACAAGGGCGTACGCCTCAATGGTCCTGACGACCTTGTTGTCAAAAGCGATGGCAGTGTCTGGTTTACGGATCCATCCTATGGATCTTTGGAGTTTCCAGGTCAGAAGGCGAAGCTGCCCAATAATGTCTATCGTTACGACCCCAAAGCCAAGCAGCTCACGCCGGTTGCTCTTGGTTTGAATCAGCCCAACGGAATCGCCTTTTCTCCTCAGGAGAAGACGCTCTATGTGATTGACAGTGGCGCCATTCAAGGGGATCGCACTTATTTCTCTTATCTCCCCCACACTATTTATTCCTATCCGGTCTCTGAAGATGGCAAGACCTTGGGCGAGCGGAAGACGTTCGCCGTGATCGGGCCAGGGTTCCCTGATGGAATGCGTCTGGATGAAAAGGGCAATGTCTATGTGGGCGCGCTGGATGGGGTGCATGTCCTCAACCCTGCCGGCAAGCTGATTGGAAAGATCATGATGCCTAAGCAGACGGCCAATCTGACGTTCGGTGGACGTGACAACAACATTTTATTCATTATGTCCACGGATTCGGTCTGGGCGATTCGGCTTAACACCCGTGGTCTTGTTCCTGTGCGTACCATGACTTAGCGGAGCTGAACCAGGTCACCCAAACCCTCTGGTGCTGGATCTATCGATTCCTGTTCGCATCATGAATGCCATGTCTGTCACCGAAAGCTACGACTCTCGCTTTGATGCGTTGATTCCGTTCAACGGGGAACTGGAACTGCTGGCCGATGGCTTTCGCTGGTTGGAGGGGCCCGTGTGGTTCGGTGACCATGATTGTCTGCTGTTCAGTGACATCCCCAACAACCGCACCATGCGTTGGAGCCAGCGCCACGGGGTCACCGTCTTTCGGGAATCCTCGGACTACGGCAACGGCCAGACCCGTGATCGCCAGGGACGTCTGATCACCTGCCATCACCGCAGTCGTTGCCTCACCCGGCTCGAGCACGACGGCACCGTTACCACCTTGGTCAGCCACGCCGATGGCAAGCGGCTCAACGCCCCGAATGATGTGGTGGTGAAGAGCGATGGCAGCGTCTGGTTCAGCGATCCGCTGTATGGCCTGATGAATGATTACGAGGGCGGTCGACAGCTTTCCGAGCAGCCTGTTGCCCTCTATCGCCTGGATCCCGGCAGTGGCGAATTGCTGCGCATGGCTTCCGATTTTGACGGTCCCAATGGCCTGGCTTTTTCGCCGGATGAGCGTCTGCTCTATGTGGTCGAGTCCGGCGCCCCCGGGGCGGCGGATCCCCGCCAGTACATCCGCGTGTTTGACGTGAGCGAAGACGGTCGCTCTCTGTCCGGTGGCCAGGTGTTCCACAAGATCACCCCGGGCTGGGCCGATGGCTTCCGGGTCGATGAACACGGCAACCTCTGGTGCGGTGCCGCCGATGGCGTGCACTGTGTCGGTCCCGATGGCACCCTGCTGGGCAAGGTGTTGGTGCCGAAGCGTGTCTCCAATCTCTGCTTCGGCGATCGCTTCCATAGTCGCCTGTTTATGTGTGCCTCCACGGCCATCTATGCGTTGTTCACCAACACCCGCGGGGTTCAGCGACCCTGAAGCTGGGCCCCTCTCAACCCGTTGATCAAGCCCGCTGGCGGCATCCTTGCGCCAACATCAGGCGTTGCCTGCCCGGCCTGACCACCCCCGTTCCATCTCGTGTTCATCTCCATGGCCAACCCCCAACTGGAATCCTTCCTGGCTCAGGCGAAAGCCGACCCGGCCCTGCTGCAGCGGCTGCAGGCCTGCCCTAACCTCAATGCGATCGCCGCGCTGGGCGCTCAGTTCGGCCACAGCTTCAGTGGTGTTGATCTGGTGCGCCACCAGGCGGAGGCCACCTTGCGTCTGGGTGAGGACGATCTGGCCGCTGCGGCCGCCGGTGTCGAACTCCAGGGCCATCTCTGGTTGATGCGGATTGTCTGGTCCTGAGCCAGGGTTGGTCTAACGACGGAGCACCCCCATGCGACTGATTTCTCTGCTTGAGCTCGACGACTGTCGGGCGATTGTCAACGCCGCCCAGGTCGAAGCCGATCGCCGCGGTGCCGTGGTCAGCCTGGCGGTCGTCGATTCGGGTGGCCATCCGCTGCTGCTGGAGCGACGCGACGGGGCCAGCCCCGCCAGCGTTGAGGCCGCCCTGGCCAAGGCGCGCATGGCCGCTCTCAACGGCAAGCCCACCGAGGCGATGGAGGCGGCGATCAACGGCGAACGGCCCGCTTTGATGCAGCTGTCTGGGGCCATGGGTGAACCCACCCTGGCCATGGCCGGAGGCCTGCCCTTGCTGCATGAGGGCATCTGCCTGGGTGCCATCGGTGTCTCCGGCATGACGCCGGAAGTGGATGGTGCCATTGCCGCTGCTGGCGCCCAGGCCCTGCCGTGAAGCCCGTTGTACCCACCCTGTCCTGAGCCGTCCCCTCCCTCGTACGCGTCCATGACCCCTCCCCACATCGACAGCATCGGCTTCACGACGGCTGATGCCGAAGCCACGGCAACCTTTTTTGCGGACTGCCTGGGATTTCAGCGCTCTGGAGAGCCGCTGCTCGTGGACGGCGGCCCCTACGCCGAGCTGGTGGGCTTGCCCGGGGCTCACTTCCGGCTTCAGCGGCTGGCGATTGGCGCTGAAGTGCTCGAGCTCACTGAAGTGCTGGATCCCGGTACCGGCGCCCGTGCGGGCCGGCCGATCCCGGCCGATTCGCGCAGCAACGACCGCTGGTTTCAGCACAGTTGCCTGGTGGTCAACTCCATGGAGGCGGCCCTGGCCGGTCTTCAGTCGGGCTTGGCATCCGGGCGGATCCAGCCGATCTCCTCGGCGCCCCAGCGGCTACCGGACTGGAACACCGATGCCGCTGGCATCGTCGCCTACAAGTTCCAGGATCCGGAAGGTCATCCGCTGGAGCTGCTGCAGTTCCCGCCGGACAAGGGAGACGCCCGCTGGCACGTCCAGGCGTTTGGGCCGCTGCTGGGCATCGACCACAGCGCCATCGGCATCGCCGACACCGCCGCCAGCTGCCACTTCTACCGCGAGCTGCTGGGCTTGAGCGCCGGTGGCGACGGCGTCAACAGCGGGCAGGAACAGGACGGGCTCGACGGCCTGGCGGGGACGCGGGTGCACATCACCGGCCATCGCTGCTCCACGGGCGCCGGTGTCGAGTGCCTCGATTACCGCGAACCCAGCGGCGGCCGGCCGATGCCCGCTGATCAGGGGATCCAGGATCTGGCCCATTGGCAGCTGCGGCTGCGGGTGGCGGATCTGGAGGCGATCGCGGCCCAGGTTGCGGCCTTCGGCGGGCGTCTGATCTCGCCGGGAATCGTGGAGCTGGGGGAACAGGCCGGGCTGATCGGGGCTACACGGGCCCTGCAGCTGGCGGATCCGGACGGCCATCAGCTGCAGTTGCTGCAGGCTTGAGCCCGACAATCAGCGCCACGATCGAGCGGGGACCCACCGTGTAGGTGTTTCCGTCCAGGGCCGGGGCGTCCACCCAGGGCACGATGTCCTCCGGACTGGCTCTGGACGTGTCAATCCAGCGATGCCACGATTCCTCGCCCCCGTCGGCGGCCGGCAACCGGAAGGTCAGCGGCTGCCACCAGGCGTTGACCATGGCGTGCCAGCGGAATCGGTGGTCGATGCTGGTGATCGTCACGGCGAAGGAGCGGGAGGACTCGCTCCAGTCCGGTTGGTTCGGCTCGACGCCATGCCAGCTGACCTGATGGCGCTGCACCAGGTCGCACAGGCTGAGGTTGCGTTCGTCGATCACCACGTCGCGGCGGCGGCGGTAGGCGATCAGTTCCCGTACGAAGCGGTGCAGGTCGGCGTTGTGTTCCAGCAGGCTCCAGTCCAGCCAGCTGAGGGGATTGTCCTGGGCATAGGCATTGTTGTTGCCCTGCTGGCTACGGCCGATCTCGTCGCCCATGGCCAGCATCGGGGTGCCGATCGCCAGCAGCAGGACGGCCAGCAGATTGCGGCTCTGGCGGGCTCGCAGGGACAGCACCCCGGGATCCTGCGTGGGCCCTTCGACGCCGCAGTTCCAGCTGGCGTTGTCGTCGCTGCCATCGCGGTTGTCCTCGCCGTTGGCCTCGTTGTGCTTGGCGTCGTAGCTGACCAGATCCGCCAGGGTGAAGCCGTCGTGGCAGGTGATGAAGTTGACGCTGGCCTCGGCTTCGCGCTGCTTGTGGCCGTAGATGTCGGGGCTGCCGATCAGGCGCTGGCTGACACTGCGGGCCAGGCCCGCATCCCCTTTGAGGAAGTGGCGCACGTCGTCGCGGAAGCGGCCGTTCCACTCCTGCCAGTTGTCGCCGACGAAGCTGCCCACCTGATACAGGCCGGCGGCATCCCAGGCCTCGGCGATCAGCTTGGTGCTGGCCAGCACCGGATCGGTGTCGATGTCCCAGAGGATCGGCGAGAGGGGCGTGGGCCTGCCGTTCTGATCCCGGTCCAGTACCGAGGCCAGATCGAAGCGGAAGCCATCGACATGCAGATGCTGCACCCAGTGGCGCAGGCTCTGGCGGATCAGGCGCCGCACCACCGGATGGTTGGCGTTGAAGGTGTTGCCGCAGCCGGTGTCGTCGATGTAGGTGCCATCGCCGTTCTCCAGGTAGTAGTCACCGTCCGCCAGCCCGCGGAAGCAGAAGGCCGGCCCCTCGGCGTCGCCTTCGGCGGTGTGGTTGAACACCACATCGAGGATCACTTCGATACCGGCCCGGTGCAGGGCCTTGACCAGATCCCGGAACTCATCGATCACCGCCAGCGGATCGCTGCTGCAGGCGTAGCCGGGGTGGGGTGCGAAGAACGACACCGGCTGATAGCCCCAGTAGTTGCGATGGCCGCTGGGGGCCGCCAGGGGATCGAAGGCGAACACCGGCAGCAGCTCCACCGCCGTGATGCCCAGATCCTGCAGGTAAGGAATCTTGCTGATCAGACCCCGATAGGTGCCGGCCTGCTCCGGCGGCAGCCCGGCGCTGGGGTGGGCGGTGAAGCCGCGTACATGCAGCTCGTAGATCACGGTTTCGCGGGCGGGCCGGCGCAGGGGACGGTCGCCTTGCCAGTCGTAGGCGAGCGGATCGGCCACCACGCTTTTCATGGCCGTGCCCCAGTCGCCGGCGCTGCTGCGGCCCGGCGCGCGGCCGTAGCCCTGCGGCATCGCCAGGGCCAGCCCGTGGGGATCGAGCAGCAGGTTGGCTGGATCGAAGCGCAGGCCCAGCTGGGGCTGCTGGGGACCTTCCACCCGCCAGCCGTAGTGCTGGCCTGGGCCGACGCCCTCCACCCAGCAATGCCAGTAGTCGCCGGTGCGCTGGCGGTCGGGATCTAGGGCGACGCGGCGACTCGGCACGGCATCGCCGGCGCCGTTGAACAGGCACAGCTCCACCGCCGTGGCCTGGCGGGCATAGAGGCTGAAATTGACGCCACCATCGCTGATCGTGGCCCCCAGGGGGGCACTGCTTCCCAGGGATGGCAGGGCGGCAGCGCTGGAGGTCATGGCGTCGGCTCTGGTGATGGGGCGGCTGACCCCTTCCCGAATCATGGACGCCAGCCGGGGTTTCGTCCGCGAAGCGCTCAACCTGGACTGGCCGCTGGAGCGGGCCCGTCCCATCGCGCGGCTTGCCCGTTGACGTGTTGGCGGGAGACGTCAGTCCCGCCATCTGCGGGCTTGCGAACAGCGGGCTGCACCGACCGGAAACCCCGCTTACGTTGAGCAGGCATTCCTACTGCCGTTGGGTTAACCGATGGATCTCGAGATCGTCACCTTGCTCGTGCCCACGGGGCCTTCCCTGGCTGCGGGGGTGGGCCTGCTGGTGCTGCGCTTATTCGTGGGGGTGGCTTTCATCCGTCACGGCTGGCCCAAGCTGCGCAACCTCAAGACCTGGTCCACGGCGATGAAGACGCCGGAATGGCTGTGTTTTCTGTCGGCTGCCTCGATGTGGGGCGGCGGGATCGCCCTGATCCTCGGGTTGCTCACCCCCCTGGCGGCCCTGGCGATTCTGGTGTCGATGGCCTACGCGATGGTGCTGGAGATCAGCTCCGGTTTCCCGTTCATCGCTCCGGATCCGTTCCAGATCCCCGAGGGCGACTATGCCGGCCCGATGGGCGTCGGCGAACCTCCCAGCTGGGAGAAGGCAGCCATGTATGTGGTGATGTGCCTGGTACTGATGACCTCTGGTGGCGGTCTGTTCTCGCTGGATAACCTGCTGATCGCTGACCTGTTGAGCTCGCTGCTCTGAAAGGAGGGCCGTCTGGATTCAGTCTGTCTGGATTTGAGGGTGGCTGGGTCCAGGCCTGGGCAGCCGATTGATCCGGATGGTTCACTTCGGCACGCGCTGGTCGAAGCGAATCAGGACCAGGCCAATCAGCACTGCTACGTAGAGTTGTCCCATGATCGTGATCATCAGGGTGGCGATGTGGCTTGGGAGATGACCGGAGCTGCTGATTGCGTTGCTCATGGTTGTCAGCGCTTCAAAGGAGGCCGTGACCATGGAGGGGAAAGCCCGCAGCGGTTCGGTCACCGGATTGATCCCAGCCGGCAGATAGGCGAGGTTGAAGGCCAGCGGCTGAAAGATCAGAAGGCTGTGCAACAGAAAGCCGCCGAGGTATCCGATCAGCAGATAGCCGGCCGCCGCCCCCATCAGCACGCCCAGCGTCACATAGGACTCCATCGTCAGCGCCCGCACCTTGCGCACCAGAAAGAAAGCGATGAACAGGGTCCAGATCAGGAGATGGGGCAGCGTGAGATGCTTTGCCAGAGCAGGGGATTCGGCCATGGCGGCCAGCCAGATCAGCTCGAAAACGATGGCGCCGATGCCGAGTCCGTACAGCCAGAGTTTGCGATTCGGCAGCGGTGAGTAGCGGGTCAGAAACAGCATCATCACGAGCGCTACGACGATCGCATTGATCGAGGTGAGCAGGGGCCAGGTCACAGCCAGGGGCTGCAGCACAAGCACCAGGGAAATCACGATCAGCAGATAGCAATACCCCCGATGGCGCTTGCGCATGCGGACCAACTGATCCTTGGTGAAGACGCGGGTCATGGGGAGCGGGAGCAGGCTCGACAGTTGGACGATGGAATGGATCAGCTGAGCACGGGCAGCCTGGGGCAGGCCTCCACCAGGCTACGGGTGATGGCGGCGTGGGGGTGGTCGAGCAGGTCGGCGCCGGGGCCCTCCTCGACGATGCGCCCCCCTTCGAGCACGAGCACCCGATGGCAGAAGCCGCTGGCGACGCTGAGGTCGTGGGTGACGAACAGCAGGCCCAGCCCCAGGTCCCGCTGCAGGCGTCGCAGCAGCTCCAGCACCTCCGCCTGCACTTCCGCGTCGAGCATGCTGACGCTTTCATCGCAGAGCAGCACCCGCGGCCGCAGGATCAGGGCGCGGGCGATCGCCACCCGTTGCTGCTGGCCGCCCGAGAGCTGGCGGGGCAGCCGGTTCTCGAAGCTCTCGGGCGGCTCCAGGCCCACGGCCGCCAGCTGGGCCCGGGCCTGCTCGCGCGCCTGGCTGCGGTTGGCCAGGCCGTGGATCAGCAGGGGGTCGGCCACCGCCTCTCCCACGCCCATCTGGGGATTGAGGCAGGCCAGGGGATCCTGGAAGACCATCTGGAGGCGGCGGCGCGCCCGCTCCAGGGGCTGGCCCCGCAGCTGGCGCAGATCCTGGCCTTCGAGTCGTACGGCCCCGCCCCGCACCGGCGCCAGGCCCATCAGGGCCCGGCAGAGACTGCTCTTGCCGCAGCCCGAGGCCCCCACCAGGCCGATGGTTTCGCCTTCGTGCAGCTGGAGGCTGATGCCATCGACGGCCTTGAGCCAGCGCTGCTGCCAGGTGGGCGAGGGCAGGGCATGCCAGCTGCGCAGGTTGTCCAGTTCCAGCAGCAGCGGCGAGGTGGGCGAGGCCTTGCTGCGGCTGCCTTCCCGTTCGCGGGCGGCCTGCACCAGCCGCCGGCCCACGGCCGAGCGAGGGGTGGTGAGCAGCTGCCCGGCCGGCCCCTCCTCCACCAGGCGGCCGGCATCAAGCACGCCGATGCGCTCGCACCAGCGGCCGGCCATCGCCAGGTCGTGGCTGATCAGCAACAGGGCACTGCCGGCCTCGGCGCAGAGATCCCGCAGTTCCGCCATCACCTGCACGGTGACGGCCACGTCGAGGCTGGTGGTGGGTTCGTCGGCGATCACCAACGGCGGATTGAGGGCCATGGCCAGGGCGATGGCCAGCCGCTGGCGCATGCCGCCACTGAATTCATGGGGATAGCTGCCGTAGCGGCTCGGATCGATGCCCACCCGCGCCAGCAGCTCCTCGGCCCGTTGCCGCACCTGGCGGCGTTTCCAGGCCGGTCTGTGGGCCGCCAGGGTGTCGCCCAGATGCTCGCCGATCGTCATCAGCGGGTTGAGCCGGGTCATCGGATCCTGGAAGACCAGGCCCACCGCCTCGCCGCGCAGCTGGCGCAGGGCGGCCCGATCGAGGCGGCGGGGATCCTGCCCCGCCAGCTCCAGGCTGCCCTCGCAGACGCTGCCCGGCGGCAGCAGCTGCAGCACCGCCCGGGCCACGGTGCTCTTGCCGCAGCCGGAGGGACCCACCAGGGCGAGGCGATCCCCGGCCGCCAGGCTGAGATCAAGGCCGTCGAGGGTGGGTCGCTCGGCCCCCGGGTAGCTCACCGACAGGCCCTCAATCCGCAGCACCGGGCTGCCGGAGGAGGGACGAGAGGCTGCAGGGGCCATGGCCGGCGGGAAGCTCCGCCCAGCTTGGATGGCCAGACGCGCACATCCACGGGTTTGTGACGGCGGCTGCATACCATTGGCATGAGTTCGGGGGCAGGGATGCTGAGGGCCATACCCGATGCGAGTGCCACCAGGGTCAGCGGATCCGTGGGGCTTGAGCCGATCGGGGTGTCGCCACCCCTGCCTCCCGCCGAAGCCGCAGCCAGTCCTACGGAGGCCCCAGCCCCCGGTCGGCGCCGGCCGATTCAGGATCCCTCCGATTACGGCGTGCCCCTGCCGGCCTGGCTGCAGGACTGCGTGCGCCATGTGCCCCCCGGTGCCGGGGTCAGCTGCCCGACCGACACCGAGGCCCTGCTGGCCTCAGCCTTTGATTTCGCCTACCAGCTGCACGAAGGCCAGTTCCGGGCCAGCGGCGAGCCCTACATCATCCATCCGGTGGCGGTGGCGGACCTGCTGCGGGACATCGGCGCCAGCGCCGCGGTGATCGCCGCCGGCTTCCTGCACGATGTGGTGGAGGACACCCAGGTCACCCCCGAGGAGATCGAGCTCCATTTCGGTGCCGAGGTGCGGGCGCTGGTGGAGGGGGTCACCAAGCTGGGCGGCATCCACTTCACCAACCAGACCGAGGCCCAGGCGGAGAACCTGCGGCGCATGTTCCTGGCGATGGCCAGCGACATCCGGGTGGTGCTGGTCAAGCTCGCCGACCGGCTGCACAACATGCGCACCCTCGGTGCCCTCAAGAGCGAGAAGCAGCAGCGCATCGCCCGCGAAACCCGCGACATCTACGCCCCCCTGGCCAACCGGCTCGGCATCGGTCGCTTCAAGTGGGAACTGGAGGATCTCGCCTTCAAGATTCTCGAACCGGAGGCCTTCCGCGAGATTCAGCAGCAGGTGGCCAGCAAGCGCAGCGATCGGGAGGATCGCCTGGGCGTCACGGTGCAGCTGTTGCGGGACCGGCTGGCGGCCGTGGGCCTGCAGACCTGTGAGGTGACGGGCAGGCCCAAGCATCTGTATGGCATCTGGAGCAAGATGCAGCGCCAGCAGAAGGCCTTCCACGAGATCTACGACGTGGCGGCGGTACGCATTCTCTGTCCTTCGGTTGAGGGCTGTTACCGCGCCCTGGCCGTGGTCCATGACACCTTCCGCCCGATTCCGGGCCGCTTCAAGGATTACATCGGCCTGCCCAAACCCAACGGCTATCAGTCGTTGCACACGGCCGTGATCGGTCGGCACCGGCCGATTGAGGTACAGATCCGCACCGGTGAAATGCACCAGGTGGCGGAATACGGCATTGCCGCCCATTGGAAATACAAAGAGGGTGGCTCTCCCGCCGACAGTGATACGGAGCGCTTCAACTGGCTGCGCCAGCTGGTGGATTGGCAGAAAGACGACGGCGGCACCGACAGCAGCGACTTCCTGGCTTCGATCAAGGAGGACCTCTTTGATGAAGAGGTGTTCGTGTTTACGCCCAAGGGCGATGTGCTGGGGCTGCGCAAGGGCTCAACGGCGGTGGATTTTGCCTATCGAATTCACTCCGAGGTCGGCAACCACTGCCAGGGCGTGCGCATCAACGATCGCCTCTGTCCCTTGGCCACGCCGCTACAGAACGGTGATTTCGTGCAGGTGATCACCGGCAAGAATGCCCATCCCAGCCTGGATTGGCTCAATTTTGTCGCCACCCCAACGGCTCGCAATCGCATCCGGGCCTGGTACAAACGCAGCCATCGCGAGGAGAACATCCAGCGCGGCACCGACCTGCTGGAGCGGGAGCTGGGCCGCGCCGGTTTCGATGCCCTGCTCAACGGTGACGCCATCGCCCGGGTGGCACGGCGCTGCAACCTGATCGGCACCGAGGATCTGCTGGCCAGCCTCGGCTTCGGCGGGGTGACGCTGCAGCAGGTGGTGAACCGGTTGCGGGAGGAGATCCGCCTGGTCAGCGAGGCGGCGATGCCCGCCCCCAGCAATGAGCAGGTGGCCGCCGGGGTGGTGGCCTCCCAGCCCGCGCCCTCGACGCCCCTGCATCAGGGCGCCGGCAGTCCGATCCTGGGGGTGGAGGGGCTGGAGTACCGGCTCGGGGGGTGCTGCAGTCCGCTGCCGGGTGAGGCGATCGTCGGGGCGGTGGCCCTCGGCAACCACGGCATCACCATTCACCGCCAGGACTGCTCCAATGTCGGCCAGACGCCAGCGGAGCGTCGTCTGCCGGTGCGCTGGAACCCCGCCGCTGGAGCTCAGCAGCGCCGCTATCCGGTGCGGCTGCGGATCGAGGTGCTGGACCGGGTGGGGGTGCTCAAGGACATCCTCACCCGCCTCTCCGATCACCGCATCAACGTCAGTGACGCCCGGGTGCGCACCAGTGCCGGCAAGCCGGCCCGCATCGATCTGCGGGTGGAGCTGGTCAGTTCCACCCAGCTGCGGGACACGTTGGATCAGATCCGCTCGATGGCTGACGTGCTCGACATCTGCCGCACGGGCATCGGTTAATCCGTCGGGTCTTTGCTCAGGCCGCCTGATTGTGCTGGTTCGCGCCAGAACGCAGGGAGTGCTGCGGCGTGGCTCCGGTCCGGGTGTGTCGCGCCCGGATCGGCTCACGAACGCCGGCCATCGGCACGGCCAGGAATTGCAGGATCAGATGCAGGGAGTGGGAGAGAAGATTCCAGACCAGGCTCAGCCGGGGCAGGGTGTGGGACCCGATGCGCACAGTGCCGCTGACGATGGCCAGCACGGCGGCGATTGTCACCACGGCCAGGGCCGCGAAGCCCAGCATCTGGATGATGCCGAGCAGGGTCTGGGCGATGCCGATTCCGATGCTGTGCATTCCTGCGATGACGTTGTAAAGCGATTTGCTGGCCACCAGCAGCGTGTCAAAGCCCAGGTACTCGGAGGTATGAAACAGCGCTGCCAGCAGACCACCACCCAGGAGCACCATCAGGATGCCAATGCCGACATCGCGGGGGGCAACGGTGCTGTCTGCGGATTGGGAACGTCTGGTCGCCGGCGATGGAGTGGTCTGAGGTGACGCTCTTCGGGACGCAGCGGTCCGAGACAGGGCGGTCTGAGACTTGGTCGTCCGAGACTGGGCTTGGCTGGGACGCGACGTCATTGGCAGTTGAGCGAAAAGTGAAGCTCAGGCTGATCACTTTTCAAGAAACATGGGCACACCAAACTCGCCTCCGCCGACGTCCGCCATCACCGCTGGACGGTTTGGCCATTGGATGGGTCGGCTGAGCTCAGGCCGTCCGTGCCGTGCTGGGCGTTTGCGTGCGCGCCAGCTGACAGGGACGGGAGCCGGTGTGCGGCGCTACAGCTGCCCTGGGCCGGCCCCGGTACAAACCCTCCAACCGCCCCTGGTGCCATGACCTCTGAACAGGCCGCCCAGTTGATCGACAACACCCTGGATCTGGTTCACCAGCGCCTGCAGGACCTGGAATCCCAATCCCTGTGTCAGGAGCATCAGGCCCTGGCGGCGGAGTTCCGCGAATGGCGCCATCCCAGCGGCGGGCACATCGACCTGATGGTGTTTCCGGGATTGGCCAACTCCTGAGGGTGTGCGCCCGATCCGCGCCTTGTCACCAGGCAGCCCACACTGGGATCGGATTGAGAGGCCAGCCATTCCGTGTCAGCTGAGGCGCCGCAGGCGAAGTCCCCATCCCTGGAGGTGGGCCCGGCCGACGAGGGCGGCCAGCGGGGCGCTGACACGATTGCCGCCATCGCCACGGCGGTGGCGGCCGGGGCCGGCAGTGTGGCGATCGTGCGGCTCTCGGGCCCCGGGGCCGAGGCGATCGGCCGCCAGGTCTTTGTCGCCGCCGGC
Source organism: Synechococcaceae cyanobacterium ELA739 (assembly GCA_037127935.1). Taxonomy (GTDB): domain Bacteria; phylum Cyanobacteriota; class Cyanobacteriia; order PCC-6307; family Cyanobiaceae; genus Cyanobium. The sequence goes on along the minus strand of JBAXXM010000003.1, from coordinate 163,518 downwards.
CAGCAGCTCTGGGAGAGCCATCGGGTGCTTTACGGCCATGTGGTCGATCCGGCCAGCGCTGAGCGGGTGGATGAGGTGCTGCTGCTGCTGATGCGCGCCCCCCGCAGCTTCACTCGTGAGGACGTGGTGGAACTGCACTGCCATGGCGGACTGGAGGCGGTGCGCCGGGTGCTGGAGTTGGTGCTGGCGGCGGGGGCGCGGCGGGCGGCCCCCGGCGAGTTCAGCCAGCGGGCCTTTCTCAACGGGCGCCTCGATCTGACCCGGGCCGAGGCGGTGGCGGCGATGATCAGCGCCCGCGGCCGGCGGGCGGCCCAGCTGGCGATGGCGGGCCTCGATGGCGGCGTGCAGCGCCGCATCACGGCCCTGCGCGAGCGGCTGCTCGACCAGCTGGCCGAACTGGAGGCGCGGGTGGATTTCGAGGAGGATCTGCCGCCCCTCGATGGCAAGGCGGTCCTGGCCGAGCTGGTGGCGGTGCGCGCGGAGTTGGGGGCCCTGGTGGCCGAGGCCCACCAGGGCGAACGGCTCAGCGAGGGCCTGAGGGTGGCGATCGTCGGCCGGCCCAACGTGGGCAAGAGCAGCCTGCTGAACCTGCTGAGCCGCCGCGATCGGGCGATCGTGACCGACTTGCCGGGCACCACCCGCGATCTGCTGGAGAGCGAGCTGGTGCTTGACGGCGTGCCGCTCACCCTGGTGGACACCGCCGGCATCCGCAGCACGGACGATCCCCTGGAGCGGCTGGGGATCGAGCGCAGCCATGGAGCCCTGGCCGCCGCCGATGCGGTACTGCTGCTGTACGACCTGACGGCCGGTTGGACCGGCGCCGATGCGGATCTGCGGCGCCTGGTGCCGGAAGGGGTGCCCTTGCTGGTGGTGGGCAACAAGGCGGATCTGCTGGACACGGCGGCGCGCGCTGCCGGCGTAGAGCTGCCTTCAGGCCAGCCATCTGGTGCGGAGTGGGGGGATGGCGATGCTGGGCCGGCGGATCTGCGGATCAGCGCCCTGCGCGGTCAGGGGCGAGAGGCGCTGGCGACCCTGCTGCTGCAGCGCTGTGGCCTGGGCGATCTCGGTGGGCTGCAGGTGGCGCTCAACGCCCGCCAGCGGGATCTGGCGGCCGGGGCTGCTGCCGCCTTGGCCGCCAGCCTGGAGGCGGCCGAGCAGCGGCTGCCCTGGGATTTCTGGACGATCGACCTGCGGGCGGCCGTGCGTCAGCTGGGGGAAATCACCGGCGAGGAGGTGAGTGAGGCGGTGCTGGATCGGGTGTTTGCGCGCTTCTGCATCGGCAAGTGAGCCGGGCAGCAGTGGTTCCAGCGGTACAGGAGACCTTTGAAGCCGCCCCCTCGTGATCAGTTGGCAAGATCGGTCCATTCCCAGTCCATGACGGCCGGGGAGTTTTCTGCTGCGAGCCACCCTGTGTAGGGATCACGGTCGGTGGATCGAAGTCCGTTGATGGTTCCAGCTTCCCTGTGGATGGATCACAGCTGATCCTGCGCTGCGGTTGCACTCATGCGGCAGGACGATGGCCCGAGTGCCGAACCAGCACTACTGCGGCGACAGGCGGATCTCCTGATCTTTGAAAACAAGCAAGGAAAAGTTCTTCAGGGTGAGCTTGCCGCCGATGATGCATTGGCTGACATTGCAAGACGTGTCGTTGGTGTAGTCGTCCCTTTGTCCTGGAAGGTACATGATGACTTCCTTGGAGGTGTCTGTTGGAGTAATTGTCAGCGTCGGGATTGATGCGTTGTTGATGGCTGTGGAGGGGAGGACGTAATTGTCGATGTTGCTCGTCGCGCTGTCGGTGCAGTTGTAAGAGTTGCTCGCAGGGCAGTCGAGAGTTGGATAATTGGACATATTGTAAAGGGCATTCGCCGCAATGCGGGTCTGGAAGCTGGACGAGATGGTGTTGCCCATGTCGTTGACCAGGTTGAGGGTGATGCTGGCTGATTGATTGACCAAGCTGCTGCCGCTGCCCAGGCTGCTACCCAGACTGGCGCTGAAGCCCGTGCTGGCATTGAGACGATCCAGCACCACGGATTTGGTGATGGTGGAACTGGTATCCAGGCGGCCTGTGCCGAGGCTGGCGCTATAGGAGGGACCGCAACGGATCAGCAGACCCGGACCGAACCAATCATTGGTCATTTCGGCGTCTGTAGCGCTTCTGAGGCCGTAGGTGATCTGCCAGCCATTGTTGGGACCGATCAGTACCAGGACGGGATTGGGGGCGGAGCTTTTGCAGATACTGCTGCCCGGGAGTGTGCTGGGGTCAGTGCTGAGTCGACTGGCCATGGCGATCTCCCTGCTCATCAGATCGGAGGCCTGGCTGAGCGAATCTCGGATCGCCAGATTGCGCCCTGTCTGGGACATGATCTGGCTTTCTGTTCTCAGGATCCGGCTGAAACCGGCCAGCACGACTCCCAGAACGGCCACGGTGATCAGCAGCTCAATCAGGCTTAACCCATCGTCTGGCCTGGGCCGGGGGCTACGCAGCACGGCTCAGCTCCTCCGGTAGTTGCAGGTGGCTGTGCTGTTGGCCCTTGCGCCGACCCGGACGATCGCGGCGGGAGCGCTGACGTCAATGCACCACTGCCAGCTCGTGGCGCTGGGGATCCCGAGGTAGGTGGTCAAGGAGCTGGCGCCATCAAGGGTGCCGTATTTGGTGAAAGTGAAGGAAATGGGATTGGATGAAATGTTGTTGGATATCTGCAAGTTCTTGCCAGTAATTAAAAAGAGATTGAGAAGTCGGGGGTTGGGTGTCCGGCAGCTGTTCTTGGTCAGTGTTGTGTCGATCGGGGTGGCACTGAATACGGGGACGCCACCAATGGTTTGTTGGCTGATCTTGCAGGTGCGCGAATTTTTGATAGCGATCGTTCTTGACGTGTTGAGCAGATCCTCAAGCTCAACTGCCGCTTGGCGCAGGCGTTGTTCCGCCACAGAGGATTGCAGGGCCCCCCAGCTCATGGCCGCCAGGATCGCAACAATCGACACGCCCACCATCAGCTCCACCAAGGTGAAACCACTTGGCCGAGAAGATCGATGCGGGTTCATGATGAACACCAGGACGCTGCCTCAATCCTCACGGCCGCATAGCGTTTGAAGCCCAGGCTAAAGGGATCCTCGGTCAGATAATAACTAATCTTGATCAGATCGTTTTGGCCTTGAAAAGTGATTTTTCTCCAGAGCTTGCTGGTTCCCACTTCCTTGGCTGGGAGGGGGATCTGCTTGACGCCACCGGATAGGGGAGGGGAGTCACTTATGGAGGCGATGCTGTTGGGTAAGAGGTCCACGGAGTTCTTGACACTCTCGGCCGCAGTTAGAAAGGCTGAGGTGAAAGAATCGCTCTGACAGAGAGTGGTCCCGAGAGTGCCTGTGGGATCTTTTGCGGTGTCTGGTTTGTCTGCCTCGTAAGAGAGAGTGCTGGACTGGGTGAAGCTGCTGGCTTTGGTGATCGTATTGGTGGATGTGCTTGCAGGAATGTTGAAAGGCCCCGATTCCGCCAGGAAGATGTGTGCATAGTTATTGATCCAGCTCAGGTCGGTCGAGGCGGCCGTTTCGATGGCGGCCTGGGCCGCCGCCTTGCGCGGGCTGCCGGCCTGGGTGGTGAGCTGGCTGGCCAGAATCGCCAGGGCGGCCGTGACGATGCAGAGTGCCACCATGACCTCAAGCAGCGTGGAGCCTTGACGGCGGGGGTGGGTCCGCTGGCCTGGTGATGAGGACAACCTCCGCAGCCGGGACATGCTGCGGAAAACCTGAGGAACCGAGCCGTATCTCAAGCCGTATGAACGTGTCGAACGAAGGTTCGCCAGGTTTGGTTCCATGGTTCAGTTGTCTTCGTTCGTGGTGCCTTTGGAGCCATATGCCTTATAAGTATTGATCCCTACTGTGCCGCCATTGAGGTTGAAGAGGCCAGAAATACCAGCATTGATGTCCAGCTTGGATAAGGGTGTAAAAATGGCAGGATAGTCTTTGGTATACTTTTTGTTTGATGGGCCTGTTAGCTTGCAAACCCACATGGCGACAAAGGAAGTTGTTGATTGGTTTAGGTCGCTGATTGAAATTGTTGCATTGGGGGTCCACATGAAGACTCCATCAATGGTTGCCTGGGTGTCCGTTAAATTTCGATACCTGTATCGCCCTTCGCTGTACCTGTCGGCATCTGTGTCTTTTGACCTTCCAGACCTGCCTATCGCAAATGTTTGATCCGTGCAATCATTGTTGCCGTCGGGGGTTGTGCCGTCGTTGTTCAGGTATGTATTGCCGGCATCATTGAAGCCAAATATTCTCAAGTTTTTCCAGCTGCCGTCCGAGGTGTCGTCGTTGTAAATTCCGCCTTGCTCTCCGGCGCGGGCATTGTCGAGGTCAAGTGCGGGCTTGGAAGGGGTTCTCTCGCCACTGGCTTGTACATCCGGTCCCACAATCCAGATGTTGACTGGCATGAGGTCTGTGTGCCAAACTTTTAGATCGGCTTTTCTCGTTTCGAAGGAAGATCTAGTGGCGGTAATAAGGGCTACGGGCTTGATTTTGGGGCTGAATTTGCCAAAGACGCAATTGATGGCGGTGGATGTAGCTACAGTGCTTGAGTTGTAATAGCATCCCTCATTGAGCGTCTTGGGAAGATTTGCTTTGTTGTTAACTGCTTCAAAGCTAGCGTCGCTGGCGGAGGGTTTGTAGGGGAAATTGGAGAAATCTTCAGGTATGCCTCTTTCCTCATTGGGTTTGAGGGTTAGCACGTTGGAAGAGTTGAAGGCATACCGAAACACAGTGCAGCCATCATAGTTGTTTTGGTCTTCGCCGGAGTAGTGCTTGTAGATGTAGTCAACGCAGCTCACTTCTACGCTGACTATTCCCTGGTTGTTTGGGCCGTTGGCTGGTACGTATTGGGTTGGCCGTTGGCTGTCTGCGTAAACATTGAGGCTTCCCGAGGATGACCAAACGGGTAGGGCCGGGTAGGCTGGCAGATCTAGCAACTGGATAAATGTGTTGCAGGGAATATTATTTTTGTATCTCCTTTCCTTTTTGTAGGTGGTGTTGCTGCAGTATTTGTTGCGGCTTCTGGGTCTGTATTCATCATCGTCGTTCGATGATCCATCGCAACTTGAGTCGACATTCCAGCAGAGGCAGTCTTCCAGGTCTGCACAGGCGATGGGGGTCAATGGAATTGTTTGGTTTTTGACGCCACAAGTATTTGGTAAAGGATTTTCTGACTGGCAGATCCGACCGTTCAGGTACTGCAATCGAGAGCCATCGCCAAGGAGGGCGATAGGACTGGAAATGGCTTGATTGGGGAACTTCACATGTACCGAACGTTTCAGCGTATAAGTTGCAGCCTCGTTGCCGTTGCGCGTGACCTTGCCGGTGACTGTCAATGTGGCCGAGCCCCCCAGGAGATTTTTGAATTTGGCGGCGCTGATCAAGCTGTCGCCGCAGCTTTTGGCGTTGTTGCCAGTGTTGCTGGCAAAATCTGGTGCTTCGTAATTAGTCAGCGAATAGGACTGGGTTGTGGGGCTATCGCCTACGGGTTCTGATTTGGTGCCAATGCTGTTGGTGCTTACACCCGGAATGGGATCGGCTGTGGAGCTGGGCGGTGCTGAGGAGTCGTAGTAAATTTTGCAGCTGCTGAGATCGCTTGTGTTGACGCGAGAAGCGCCGTTGGCCCCGTTCCAGTTGTCGAACTTGGTAACTAGTAGATAGCCGTTCGCGTCCTTATTGAGTTGGCTGATCAGGACGTTGAAGCCGTATTCCGCCGCATCCTTGGCTGCCTTGGCGTCCGTGCTGCCCATGGTGCGCACCCAGCTTCCCAGGCTCCGCGTCGTCAGCAGCAAGCTGAAGGTGACGATTGCGATAACGAGGTACATCGCTGCCGCCAAGGCCACGCCATCGGATTGATGGCGCGAAGAACGGCGGATCTGACGTTGAAGTCGATGGCGACGCGGAGGTTGATCCAGAAAGATTCGGCGCATACTGGCCTCCAGGCCTTGATGGGGATTGATTGCGGCAGCAGATCGGGGTGACAGGCCCCATGGCCCCTTGTTTGGGAAACGGGGTTGACATCTGAATGTCTTGTAACCGAGTTTACGTCCGGGATCGGCGAACTGTCAGGACAGTCAAGGGGGGCGCGCGGCTGGTTGGATGGGCGGTGCCGCTGGTTGTCTGAGCCCGATGCCGCCCGTGCTGCCCCTCACCCCCGCGCTGATCCGACAGCTGGCCGCCTGGCTGGACGAGGACCTGGGGCGGGGCGATCTGACGGCCGCCGCCCTGGTGGAGCGCTGGGGCCGGGCCCATTGGCTGGCTCGCCGCGACGGGGTGTTCTGCGGCGGCGTGTTGCAGGAGCCGCTGCTGGCCCTGCTGGATGGCCGCTGCCAGGTGGCCCTGCTGGTGGCGGACGGTGAGTCGGTGCGGGCCGGCCAGCCCCTGCTGGAGCTGGAGGGGCCGGCGGCGGCCCTGGTGGCGGCCGAGCGCACGGGCCTGAATCTGGCCATGCGCCTCTCCGGCATTGCTACGGCCACGGCCGAGCTGGTGGCGGCGCTGGCGGGCACGGGCGTGGGCCTGGCCGATACCCGCAAGACCACGCCGGGCTTGCGGGTGCTGGAGAAGTACGCCGTGCGCTGCGGCGGCGGCCTCAACCATCGCCTCGGGCTGGACGATGCGGCCATGCTCAAGGAGAACCACCTGGCCTGGGGCGGCGGTGTGGCGGTGGCCACCGCCGCGGTGCGGGCCAGCGCCCCCTGGCCAGCGCGGCTGATCGTCGAGGCGGAAACCGAGGCGGAGGCCAGGGCCGCCCTGGTGGCGGGCGCCGATGCGGTGCTGCTCGATGGCTTTGGGCCGGAGGCGCTGGCGGCGATCGTGCCCGGGTTGCGGGCGCTGGCGCAGCAGCGGGGACAGCCGGTGCTGCTCGAGGCCTCCGGCGTGGAGCCCGACCAACTGGTCAGCTATGCCAGGAGCGGCATCGACCTGATCTCCACCAGCGCGCCGATCACCCGCAGTCCCTGGCTGGACATCAGCATGCGCTTTCTGCCGATGCCCTGACGGCGGCTGCGGCCGAGGGCGTCGCTGAAGGACCGGTGAGGACTCTGTGAACAATCGCCCTGCCTGGCATCCCTTTCCTGACAGGGCGCGGCGTTGTTGCCAAACTGGGCGCTCTCTCTGCCGCGAGCTGAGTTCCGTGCCGCGATACCCCTTGTCCCGCCTCCTGCCCGCCACGCTCAGCCTGCTGGCGGCCCTGGCACCGATGGCCCAGGCCCGCGCCGAGGGCGTGGTGGATCGGGTGGCCCGCAGCGGTGAACTGGTCATGGTCGGCATCCCGGAGGTTTCGCCCCTGTTCAGCTTCGATGCCAAGGGACAACCCCAGGGCTACGGCGTGGCGGTGGCCCGGCAGATCAGTGCGGAACTGAGCACGGCCGTCGGTCGCCCGGTGAACCTGCGCTTCGTGGGCGTCAAGGATGGGGCGGCCCTGGGCCAGAGCATCGCCACGGGCAAGGCCGATCTCGCCTGTGGCGTCCCCTTCACCTGGGAGCGGGATCAGCAACTTGATTTTTCCCTGCCGATCGGCCTTTCGGGGCTGCGTCTGCTGGCTCCCGCCGGCCGCTTTGACGGTTCGCCGGCGGCCCTGAGCGGCCGCCGCATCGGCGTGGTGGCCGACTCCCTGGCGGCCACCGAGCTCCAGGGCATGCAGCCCAAGGCGATCGCCGTTCCGCTCCCCAACCTGGCGGCTGCGGTGGCGGCGCTCCGGGCCGGATCGGTGGAAGGGGTGATCGGCGACAGCCTGGTCCTGGCCAGCCTGGCCCGCGCCCAGAGTGGTCCCGCCTTGGTTCTGACGCCGGAGGAGCCCTATGAGCGCTTCGCCGTCGCCTGCGTGCTGCCGGAGAACGATTCCGCGTTCCGCAACCTGGTCAATCTGGCCATCGCCCGTCTGCTGCAGGGGTACCTCGACGGCACCCCCGCGGCGGTGGCGGCCATCGATCCCTGGATCGGACCGGGCAGCAGCATCAACCTGCCGGCCGATCGCATCCGCTCCTATTTCGAAACGGTGCTGCTCGGGGTCGAGGCGATCCGTCCACTGCCGCCCGGGGCAGCCCCCGCTGGCGCCCAAAAACCGGGAACCTGATCTCTCCTGTCCGCGCTCTGTTCGCTTTCGTCCGCTTCCGTCCTCTCACCGCTACCGCCCTGCTCCCATGGCGTTTCTTTCCCGTTCCCGCCTGTTCGGCATCCTGCTGATCGTGGCCTCCCTGCCGATGGATCCCGGTGTGGCCCTGGCCACCGGCATGGTCCGCGCCGATGCCCCGAGCGCCGAGCCCCCTGCCGGCAGCGTCGAAGCCCGGCTGCGGCGGATTGCCCAGGCCGTGCGTGAACAGGAGCAGGATCCCTCCACCTCCGAGCGGCTGGGCCGCGACGCCCAGGCCGCCGTGTTCGTCGGTCCCGGTGGTGTCGGTTGGGCCAATGGGGGCTTCCGCAACGGCGGCTTCTACAACGGCGGCTTCGGCAATGGCGGCTTCCGCAACGGCGGCTTCTACAACGGCGGCTTCCGCAATGGTGGTTTCGGCAACGGTGGCTTCCGCAACGGCGGCTTCCGCAACTGGTAACCCCCGTGGCCTCCATGCCCTTCGGGCCCGTGCGATTGCTGGTGGTGCAACCCACCCCCTTCTGCAACCTCGACTGCGATTACTGCTATCTGCCCAACCGGGATGACCGCAGTCGGCTGTCGCTCGAGATCCTGGAGACGGCGCTGGAGCGGGTGCTGGAGAGCCCCTATGTGGACGGCCCGTTCACGTTGTTGTGGCATGCCGGTGAACCGCTGACGGTGCCGATCCCCTTCTACGACGCCGCCACGGCCTGCATCCGCCAGGCGCTGGCGCGCCACGGGCTGCCGCCGGAGACGATCGTCCAGTCGCTGCAGACCAACGCCACCGTGATCGACGCGGCCTGGTGCGACTGCTTCATCCGCAATGACATCCATGTCGGTGTGTCGATGGATGGCCCGGCGTTCCTGCACGACGCCCATCGCCGCACCCGCACCGGCCTGGGCAGCCACGCCGCCAGCCTGCGCGGCATCGACTGGCTGCAGCGCCGGGGCATTCCCTTACAGGTGATCTGTGTGCTCACCGCCGATGCACTCGATCACGCCGATACGTTGTTCGACTTCTTCACGGGGCATGGCATCAACACCGTCGGCTTCAACATGGAGGAAACCGAGGGGGAGAACGCCCGCTCCACCCTTGAGCGCCCCGATGGCGAACGCCGCTACAAGCTGTTTCTGGAGCGTTTTTGGCAGCGCATGGCGCAGCAGCCCGGCCTGCTGCGGCTGCGGGAATTCGATGGCATCACCAGCCTGGCCTGCAGCGACGAGCGCCTGCAGAACACGGACATGAACGCCCCGTTCGCGATCGTCAACGTCGACGCCCGCGGCAATCTCTCCACCTTCGATCCCGAGCTGCTGTCAGTGCAGACCGAGGAGTACGGCGACTTCAGCTTCGGCAACGTGCTGGAGCACAGCCTGGTCGAGGTGGCCCAGACCGAGAAGTTTCAGCGGGTGCTGGCGGAGATCAGCTCCGGGGTGGAGCGCTGCCGGCAGAGCTGCGCCTACTTCGGCCTCTGCGGCGGCGGCGGCGGCAGCAACAAATACTGGGAGCACGGCACCTTTGACTGCAGCGCCACCCAGCACTGCCGCTATCGCATCCAGCTGGTGGCCGACGTGGTGCTCGACGGCATGGAGAAGCAGCTGGGGTTGACGGCGGCGTGACAGGAGCGCCTCTGCTTGCGCCACGCACCCCAGAAACGCCCTGACCCTGGGCTCCAGCCCCACGGTTCAGGGGGCCGGCAAGGGATGGCGTCCCCCCTGCAACCGATCCGTCCGAGCGCTGCCGGCATTGCCGTCAGATCGCCTCACCGAGGGCGTTGGCCACAGCCTTCTGGAAGACCTCCTCCTCAACCTCCAGGCCGGTCCAGGCTTGGACGATCTGCATCGCCAGCTGCACCAGCATCTCCACCCCGTCGACGACCTTGCAGCCCCGCTCGCGGGCCTTGAGCAGGAATGGTGTCAGGCGCGGGTTGGTGACGACATCCACGGCCAGGCAGCCCGCCGGTACGGTGCTCCAGTCCAGCGGCACCTCCTGCAGCGCCGGGACGAAGCCCAGGGTGGTGGCATTCATCAGCATCGTCGTGCCCTCAGGCACCCGCACCGGGTTCTGCCAGGCCTGCCAGCGCACCGGGATGCCGGCCGCCTGCCGCACCAGCTCGGCCACCTCCTCGCCCTGGCGCTGCTGCCGGGTGACGAGCGTCAGCTCGGCGATGCCGGCCCAGGCCAGCTCCAGCGCCATCGCCCGACCGGCGCCGCCAGCCCCGAGCATCACCACCTTCTGGCCCTGAAGCGGCGCCACCTTCTTGATGGCGCGGACCACGCCTTTGCCGTCGCTGTTGTGGCCCACGAGGCGACCCGATTCCATCGTGATGTGATTGCAGGCACCGATTGCCTGAACATCAGCATCGACCTCATCGAGCAGCGGGATCACGGCCACCTTGTAGGGCACGGTGATCGCCATGCCGGAATAGCCCAGCGGGATCAGCGCCTGCACCGCCAGCTTCAGATCCTGCTCGGAGGCGATGTCGTTCATCCAGAACTGCCAGTTCAGTCCGTAATGGGCATAGACCGCGTCAAACATGCGGTCGTCCGGTTTGCCGGCGACGGGGTGGCCGATCATGCCGGTCATCTTTTTCTGGGGGGGATCATGCATCCGCAGGCGCCTCTTCCCAGCATGCTCCCTGTCCTATGGAGCGCCGCGGTCGATCCCATGGGTTGTTTCCCTCTGCGGAGGCGCCACGGGGGATGATCGGGGCATCAAGACCGCGTCGCCCCGTCGCAGCCCTCCATGCTCTCCGTTCTGCAGACCCTCAACGGCCAGCTGTCGGCGGCGCTGGAGCGGGCCTTCCCCGAGGCTGCTGTCGAGGCCCGCGCCGCCGGTCTGCCCCTGGATCCCCAGCTGGCGCCGGCGAGCAAGCCAGAGTTCGGCGACTTTCAGGCCAATGGCGCCCTGGCCCTGGCCAAGCCCCTCAAACAGGCCCCCCGCCAGATCGCTGCCGCCCTGCTGGCGGAGCTGGAGGCCGATGACGCTTTTGGCGCTCTCTGCCTGACGCCCCAGATCGCCGGGCCGGGGTTTCTGAACCTGACGTTGCGGCCCGAGGTGCTGGCAGCAGAGGTGCAACGGCGGCTCGGCGATCCCCGGCTGGGGGTGCCCCTAGGCGCCGCGGGCGGCGCTGACGCGGCGCCGGTGATCGTCGACTTCTCCAGCCCCAACATCGCCAAGGAGATGCATGTGGGGCATCTGCGCTCGACGATCATCGGCGATGCCCTGGCGCGGGTGCTGGAGTTCCGCGGCCAGCCGGTGCTGCGGCTCAACCATGTGGGGGACTGGGGCACCCAGTTCGGCATGCTGATCACCCACCTCAAGCAGGTGGCTCCGGAGGCGCTCGACACCGCCGATGCGGTCGATCTGGGCGATCTGGTGGTGTTTTATCGCCAGGCCAAGCAGCGCTTCGATGCCGATGAGGACTTCCAGGCCACCGCCCGCCAGGAGGTGGTGCGGCTGCAGGCCGGCGATCCGGTGTCCCTCAAGGCCTGGGGGTTGCTGTGCGACCAGTCACGGCGCGAGTTCCAGCAGCTGTATGAACGCCTCGACATCCGCCTGAGCGAACGGGGCGAATCGTTCTACAACCCCTATCTCGAAGCGGTGGTCGCCGATCTGGAGGCCGCCGGCTTGCTGGTGGTGGATGCGGGGGCCAAGTGTGTGTTCCTCGAGGGCATGCAGGGCAAGGACGGCAACCCCTTGCCGCTGATCGTGCAGAAGAGCGACGGCGGTTTCAACTACGCCACCACCGATCTGGCGGCGATCCGCTATCGCTTTGCAGCGCCCCCCGCCGGCGATGGCGCCCGCTGGGTGATCTACGTGACCGATGCGGGCCAGGCCAACCACTTCGCCGGCGTGTTCCAGGTGGCCCGCCGCGCCGGCTGGATTCCAGAGGGTGCCCGGCTGGAGCATGTGCCCTTCGGCCTGGTGCAGGGGGACGACGGCAAGAAGCTCAAGACCCGCTCCGGTGACACGGTGCGGCTCAAGGATCTGCTGGATGAGGCGGTGGAGCGCTGCGAGGCCGACCTGCGCCGGCGCCTTGAAGAGGAGGGGCGCCAGGAGGACGAAGCGTTTGTGCAGCAGGTGGCCACCACCGTGGGGCTGGGCGCGGTCAAGTACGCCGATCTGAGCACCAACCGGATCACCAACTATCAGTTCAGCTTCGATCGCATGCTGGCCCTGCAGGGCAACACCGCCCCCTATCTGCTCTACGCCGTGGTGCGCATCGCCGGTATTGCCCGCAAGGGTGGCGATCTGGAGGGCGCTGAAGCCGTCGGTGCCGAGCCGCAGGCGGGCTCTCCTGAGGCTCTGCAGTTCAGCGAACCCCAGGAATGGGCCCTGGTGCGGGAGCTGCTGAAGCTGGACACGGTGATCGCCGAGGTGGAGCAGGAGCTGCTGCCCAACCGGCTCTGCGGCTACCTGTTCGAGCTGAGCCAGGTGTTCAACCGCTTCTACGACCAGGTGCCGGTGCTCAAGGCCGAACCCGCCGCCCGCCGCTCGCGCCTGGCGCTGTGCCGCTTGACCGCCGACACGCTCAAGCTGGGGCTGGGGCTGCTGGGGATTGCGACGCTGGAGCGGATGTGAGGGTTTGACATCTTCTGGTGATGGATCACCCGTCGTCCTTGAGGACGTTGCAGGGGTTCCAGAGCTTGGCGACGCTGCCCAGGGTGTGCCTGTCGCTTGCGCTTCTTCCTGCCATCACCAGGCTCCAGGTGGAGCTCGGCCGCATGGGCAAAGGCCTGATTCGCGGTCACAAGGGCGCAGCCAGCCATTGATCCTCGGTGTCAAGCATCAACCTCTCGTTCACCGCAGCCATCAGGGGAAGACCACCGGTTCGGCAGGACGGGTGTCGTGCAATCCCTCGAAAAACGCATCCAGTTCGGCCCGGAAGCCAGGCTTCTGCAGAAACGCATCCCTTCGCTCCAGCAAGTCCTTGGCCGATGGCCGCACCGGTGTGATCACCACCGCGCCGCTTTCGGGGGCCCGATGCACTTCCACCTCTCCAAGGCGCCATGCCTGCGGAATGCATGCAAAATGAGTGGGTCCTGTTCGGGCTGCTCGGCACTCCATGTCGTCTCTCCAGATCCGCGACCTGCCCGAGCCGCTGCACCGGCTGCTCCAGCATCGGGCCCAGGCCCACAAGCGAAGCCTCAGTCAGCAGGCCCTTGCCGATCTGGAGGCCGTCGCCGGCGGTGATCCGCAGCAGCGACGCCAGGAGGTGCTCGATCGCATCGCCCGGCGGGCAGCACAGCTGCCCCCGTTCACCTGGGAGCAGACGCCCGAGGATCTGATTCGCGTCGACCGCGAGCGCTGATGGGCATCGCCTGCGTGCTCGACGCCTCAGCAGCCGTACGCCTTGTTTGTGGCGACCCCGCTGTTGCAGGCCTGGAAGGGTTGATCCGGGAGGCGCCGCTGCTGCTGGCGCCGGAGCTGATGCTCACCGAGGTGGCTAACACCCTCTGGAAACTGCAGCGAGCCGATCAGCTGGCAGGTCTGGATCCCCAACAGCTGTTGGCTGATGCCCAGGGCTTGGTGGACCGGGTGGAGCCGGATCGCCATCTGCAGGCCGAGGCCCTGGCCCTGGCCATTCACCTGCAGCATCCCGTCTACGACTGCCTCTATCTCGCCCTGGCCCGGCGCGAGGCCGCCACCTTGATCACCGCCGACCGACGCCTGCAGCGGCTGGCGGAGCAGGTGCTGCCGTAGGCAGGCTCACGCCGCCCACAGCTGCCGCTGAAACTGCTGCAGCCCGCCATCAGGGCGGATCCCGTTGCCTGGGCTGTCCGAGTTCAGATCTGTAGGCGGACGGCAGAGCGTGTCGCTGGGGCTCTCGCTGGCGCCTGGTCTGGCCTGCAACCTAGCGTCGGGGCATGGACAGATCCGTTGTTCCCCAGGCGACCCAACCGCTGCCCGATCCAGCCGAGGCGCCGCCGCCGGCCCGCCCCGAGGTGGAAAGCCTGCGCGCCTACAGCGCCCCGCTGGAGGGGCGGCGGGGCTTGCTGCGGTTGGACTTCAACGAGAACACCGTGGGGCCGAGCCCGAAGGTGGTGGCGGCGATCCGGGCCATTGCGGCGGAGCAGTACGCCGTCTATCCCGAATACGACGGCCTGCGGGAGGCCGTGGTGGCTTCGCTGGCGGCGACCGCTGGCGCAGGCGCGCCTGGGGGCTTTCCGGGCCTGGGCGCCGACCACATCGGCCTGTTCAACGGGGTCGACGCCGCCATCCATGCGGTGTTCCACGCCTATGGCGATCGGGGCGATCGGCTGCTGACCACCAGTCCCACCTTCGGCTACTACGACCCCTGCGCCCGCATGCAGGGCATGGCGATCGAGGCGATCCCCTACGTGGTGCCCGGTTTCGGCTTCCCGTTGGCGGCGATCCGCGCCGCCCTGGCCGCGCCCGAACCGCCCAGGCTGCTGCTGCTGTGCAATCCCAACAACCCCACCGGCACCCGCCTGGCGGCCGAGCAGGTGCTTGAGCTGGCCGCCGCGGCGCCGCGGACGCTGGTGGTGGTCGATGAGCTGTATGAGGCCTTCACCGGCGACAGCGTGTTGCCCGTGCTGGCCGAGCGGGCCAGGGCTGCGGCCGCCCAGGCCCCCGGAGCCCAGCTCCCCGCAGCCGCCGATCCCTTCGCCGCCTTCCCCAACCTGCTGGTGCTGCGCTCGTTGGCCAAGACCGCCGGTCTGGCCGGGCTGCGCATCGGCTTCGCGATCGGTTCGCCGGCGGTGGTGGATCGGGTCAGCCGGGTCACCGGCCCCTATGACATCAACAGCTTCGCGGTGTCGGCGGCCTTCGCCGCCCTTGGGGATCAGGCCTATGTGGATGGCTATGTGGCCGAGGTGCTGCGTGCCCGCGACTGGCTGGCGATGCAATTGCAGGCCGCCGCTGTGCGCCATCACCTGGCGGGCGGCAACTACCTGCTGCTCTGGCCCAAGGCGGATCCGGCGCTGGTGGAGGCGCGTCTGCGCGATGAGGCCGGCATCCTGGTGCGCTCCATGGCCGGCAAGCCCCTGCTCGATGGCTGCCTGCGGGTGAGCATCGGCACCTTGGAGCAGATGGAGCGGTTCTGGGAGGCCTGGCGGAGGATCGAGGGCTGAGGGTGAGGCACGGGCCAGGTTCTGATCCACCGTTCCGCCGCCGTAGGTGGGCTTGTGGGGAGCAGCCTGTTGTGCGGCGATCTCAGCCGGGCGGTGTTCGCCGGGAGTGCTGTGGTCCTGGCTGACCTGGTGTGATGGCTTGCAAGTTATGCATGAAGTGCCAATTGCCCGTGGGTTTGATCTGCGCTGGCAGGTGCAGATTCGTGCTCACTGCCGAGTCGCTGCGGATCAATCACCCCTCCATGATCTGCTGACTGGATCCGTGGCGAATCTGATCGATGTAACACTACGATGCTGGTTGCAATGGAAGCCAGTGAATGATTCCATCCAGATTGCCTCCTCTGGCTCTCTTGGGTAATGTGCTGTTGCGCGGCTGTGATGCCAGTGTCCTGAAGTGGCTGCAGGAAAGAGGTGCCGCCACGCTGCTTCGAACAGCTGGAGCAGTGGATCCAATCAGCTTTGGCAATGTCTTTTTTTGCCAATCTGGCCACGGGACTGGTTGTGTTGTTGCTGGATCGGGGGTCCCTGAAGCATCAATTGCCACACCTTGTGCCCCGCGATCGAAGCCTTTTGTGTTTGCGTGCGGCTCTGGGTAGCCTGATCGGACCGATCTGTTATTTCCTGGCGCTTCAACGATTGACCGTGATCAGTCAGACCTTGCTATTCACATTGATTCTTCCCGTCACGGCGCTGCTGGCGCAGCTGCTTCTGCGAGAACCTCTGCCCAAGCGATTCGGGTTTAGTTTCGCCTTGCTGCCATTGGGCTTGCTGATCAGCAGTAACGTTGATCTGTCCATGCCTTCCGCTGCGCCTTGGAGTGGCCTGGATCCTCTCGGTCTTATCCTGGGCTTGCTCAGCGTGTTGGCCTTTTCTGCTTCCGGTGTTCTGAATCGGATCGTGGTCGATAAGGGGTTGGGGGCAGGCCTGACGATTGGCCTGACAAATCTGTCGGCGGAGTTGGTCTTTGGCACGATCACCCTTGTTTTTTATGGCCCAGCGCAGTTTCTCCATATGCGCTGGTGGTGGCTGTTTGGTCTGCTTCTGGTGTACACCGCTTGCATTAATCTTGGCGGTGAACTGTTGCTTTTGCTGAGTTACCGCGGGCTCGGGGCGATCACGGTGGCGCTGTGGGGTAATGGCGGGATATTTGTGTCGTTGGTGAGTGCCTATCTGCTGCTTGGCGAAGCGCTCAGCGTGCGCACCTTGATGGGGGCTTTGTTGATCTTGGCGGCATTGCTGATGGCAGGCGCGAAGCCAGTGAGCACTCCTGAAGCGGCCTAGCGCCCATAGCCGGCGCTACGCATCAGCTTTTGCGCCTCATCGGAGACCAGGAAGCGAAGGAAGGAGGCGGCTTGTGGATCCGCAGAGGTCGACAGAGCAATATTCAGATCTCTCCAGATGCTTCGATCACCTGAGATCGGAATTGCCTGGAGGACCTTGGGATTGTCAACAGCCCATTCAGCCCAGGTGATCCAGGCGTCGGCATCAAGCTCCTGGAATGCCTTGAAGCTGGCGCCGGAACCCGTTGAAAAAGCCACGATATTGCCGCGAAAGCGCTTGACATCCTCCAGCTTCCCCAGTCGCCCGGCTATGTCTTCCCAAAGGCCCGTGCCAGAGGTATTGGCAATGCCAGATCCTTCGGTGACGACAATGCGGATGCCTGGCTGGAGTAAATCCTCAAACCGTTGAATGCGGCGGGGGTTGCCAGTCTTGACGGCGATGATGGCAGGACGTAGGTAGATCGGTACAACGTCTTTCGATGGGAAGCTGGGGAATGATTGCAGAAATGCGGTCATGGATTGCTCTGATGTTCCCCAGATGATGTCCGCATCGACCTGCGCCTGCCTGGCCCAGGATGGTTCTGGACCGCAGATGATCCTGACCTTGATGTCGTTGCTGCGTTCCCATGCGTCGGCCACCTCGCGCAAGGCATTCTGCGGGCCGCAGGCGCCATACAGTCTGATCACGCCATCTCTGGCCTGGTGGCGATTGACTGCTGCAGGAGTCGACGGGCCCTGGGCCATGGACGCAGCTGGCGCAACGATGGCGGTGAACACCAGGAGGATGTGCAGGATTCGATGCATCGAAATTCCAGGGTGTGGATCAGCGTTGATGGTTTGTTATCGATACCGTCTCGATTGGGGGCCAGCCCCCTTCAGCGCAGCACCTGGATCACCGGGCCTTCGCCCAAGGGCGGGATCAGGCTGATCGAGCTGCCGCTGCGCACGACCTTGGCGGGGGCCATGGCCTGCAGGAACGGTTCGATCGAGCCCTGATCGCAGCTGCTGGAGGGCCCGGCGTTGCGGTACTGCACCGGAATCACCCGGCGAGGTTGGAGCTCGCGCACCACGGCCGCGGCCTCCTCTCCGGTGTAGACCTTGGCGCCGCCACCGACGCCGATGATCAGCACATCGGGGCGGCCCAGCAGCACCCGGTCTTCCGGCTTGAGGGTGGCGGTGGTGCCGCCCAGGTGGGCGATGTCCAGGCCCCCCTGCTTCCAGCGCCAGAGGGTGGAGAAGCCGAAGCGCTTGCCTCCGACCCGGTCATGGGGGGCGGCGATCCCTTCGATCTTCAGGCCCGCCACCTTGTAGGAGCCGGGCTTGACCAGCAGCCGGCCGCTGGCGACGGCCGCCCCTTCGTCCTTGAGCTGGCTGCTGGCCAGGATCACGTCGGCGGCCAGGCGGGGCTCAGCCAGGCCGGCGGCGCAGCCCACGGCCCGGAAGGGATTGAGCAACACCGTGGCCCCGCCGCCGCGCACGACGATGGCGCTGTGGCCGAGGCTGGTGATCGTGACGCCGCCACCACCACCGGCCCAGGCGGTTGGCGCTGTCGAAAGGGTCAGGCCGCCGCAGCAGATCAGGGCCGTGCCGAGCAGGGCGCCCCTCAACGGGCCCCCGTTCAGTCGGCGGCGGTGCAGGGGGCTCTGGCCGCTGGAGCAGCCTGGGGCGGGGTTGGTGCTCGGGGCGGCGCCGCTGGCTTGGTCGGGAGGCGTGGCCATGGCGTCGGAGCGGCCCCTGGGGCTGGATGTTGGCGCGAAGTTAGCAGCGGTCTCCAAATCCACGGCGGTGACGGTGACGGCTCAGGGCTGGGCCAGGGCTGCCTTGGCGCCTGTGCGGTGGGCCGTGGCTTCGCGCAGGAAGTTGGCCAGCAGAGCGTGGCCGCTCTGGGTGAGGACGCTCTCGGGGTGGAACTGCACCCCCTGCAGATGGGGATGGTCCCGGTGGCGCAGGCCCATGATCGTGCCGTCTTCCAGCCAGGCGGTGACCTCCAGGCAGTCGGGCAGGCTCTCGCGCTCGGCGATCAGGCTGTGGTAGCGGGTGGCGGTGAGCGGCTCCGGCAGGCCGGCGAACACCCCCTGGCCGCCGTGGTGCACCGGCGAGGTCTTGCCGTGCATCAGTTCCCGGGCCCGCACCACCTTGCCGCCGAACACCTGGGCCAGGCACTGGTGGCCAAGGCACACGCCCAGGATCGGCACCGTCGGCCCGAGTTGCCGCAGCACCTCCTGGCAGATGCCCGCCTGGTCGGGATCACCTGGCCCCGGCGAGATCAGGATCGCCGCCGGATCCAGGGCGCGGATCTGCTCGACATCGAGAGCATCGTTGCGCTCCACCCGCAGCTCCGCCGCCAGCGGGTGCTGGGTCGCCAGTTCGCCCAGGTACTGCACCAGGTTGAAGGTGAAGCTGTCGTAGTTGTCGAGTACCAGGAGCATCGGCGAGGGCGGGGCAGGCTGGCCGTCGGGCCTCGGAGCCTAGAGGCCCAGGCGCTGCATCAGAGGTGGGATCAGCAGCAGCAGGGCGATCATCATCGATGACAGGGCCGCCACCAGCACCGCCGCGGCGGCGCAGTCCTTGGCGATGCGGGCCAGGGGGTGAAACTGGCGGCCGATCGCCAGATCGACCACGGCCTCGGTGGCGGTGTTGAGCAGTTCCAGCACCAGCACGGCCGCCACCGTGAGCACCAGCACCGCCAGCCGGTCAGGACTCAGTTCCAGCCAGATACCCAGGGCGAAGACCACCAGGCCGGTGAACACGTGGATGCGGAAGTTGCGTTGGCTGGCGAAGCCATAGGCCAGACCCTGGGCGGCATAGCGAAAACTGGCCGGCAGATCTCCGGCCACCTTCCAGGCACCGACCCGCATCCGCCGTCCGCGCCGATGCACGTCCTGGCTGAGATCCCGCAGGGGTGCTGGTTGGTTTTCCGAAGCGAGAATCGGCACCGGATCGCAACCTGGATCCGCACCCTACCGCCCCTTTCCGGTCGGGAAACCCCCCAAGCCGAACCTTTCAGCGCAGCAGTAGCGCTTGACGTTCCAGCATCAAGGCCAGGCTGGGCGGATCGGGATGGTCCCAGCCCAGCAGGTGCAGCAGGCCGTGACTGGCCAGAAACAGCAGTTCGCGCTCCAGCGTGTGGCCCTGGTCCTCCGCCTGGCGGGCGGCGGTGTCCAGGGAGATGACGATGTCCCCGAGTTCCAGGGCCTCGGCCCCATCCCCTTCCCAGGCGCCGGGCGGCAGCGGTGGGGCGTCGTCCTGGGCGGCGAAGGCGAGCACGTCGGTGGTGCCGAGCTTGTGGCGCCAGGCCTGGTTGAGCTCGGCGATGGTGGCATCGCCGCAGATCTCCAGCCCCAGGCTGTAGGCGGCGGCCCGCAGTGCCGGCGGCAGTTCGGCCTGCAGCTGGCCCAGCCAGCTCTGCAGGTGCGTTTGCCAGCGCGATTCGGCGCTCTGCGGCTCGGTCAGGGCCCCCGCCTGGGCGAGCAGCGCCGGATCCAGGCCGTCCTCCAGGGCGAAGGCCAGGTCCAGCTCCGGGCTCGAGGCCCCATCGGCCTGGGGAGAGGCCGGCGTCATTGGGGCAGGCTGGGCCGGCCCAGCCAGGCGATCAGCACAAGAAAACCCGTCAGCCCCAGGGCCGTCAGGCCGAAATGCAGCAGGCTCTGGCGACCTTTGCGCACCATGTTGCGCATGGCGAGCTTGATGAAGCTCTGGTTCTCCGCCTTCTGCGGCGGGGTGGAGACGGGGGCAGGGGACTCGGGCATGGGAGGGGGCTCAGGTGTCGGCTGGGGTGCGCTGCAGGGTTCCCGGCCAGGCAAGGATCAGGCGATCGGCCGTCAGCAGGCAGGCCTGGTGACGCAGCGCCGTGGCCGCGATGAACCGATCCGCCGGATCGGCATGGAAATCGCTCAGGCCGGCCCCCAGCAACGCCGTGGCGCCATCCAGGGGCAGCTCCTGCAGTCCGGCCTCCAGCCAATCCGATCGCCACTTTGAAGCAGAGCAGCGGAGGGCGATGCGGCCGCGCAAATGCAACAGCGCCACCTCCCAGAAACTGATGGCGCTGACGGCCACGCGACCGGCGTTCCACGCCTCGGCGATGCTGGCCCTGGTATGAACGCCGAGGCTGGCGTCATCGCGATCCAACCAGAGCAGCACGTGGGTGTCGAGCAGGATCACTGCAGGGCATCCCAGGGTTCATCCAGGGGAGTCACCACATCCCCGATCAGCTCGGTGTCGGGGTGGAGGCCGAATGGAGAGGCGCGGCGGGAGCGGGAACAGGGGTGCAGCTCGGCCACGGGACGCCCGTTCTTGGTGATCACCAGAACCTCGCCGTCGCGCGCCACCTGATCCATCAGCCCCAGGCAACGGGCTTTGAACTGGCTGGCACTGATTTCGCGGTTCATGGCAAGCGAGACCTTGAGAGGGCAGGTTAACGGCTGATGACCATGGGTGTGACCATGGTCGCCAACGACCCCACGGCCGCCTCGGCAGGCGCCGCAGCCCGGGTCGAGGCCATCCGGGGCCCGCTCCGGCCACCGCGTTGGCGTTTCAGCTGTCGCTCTCGGCCCCCACTTCCACCCCCTGGTGCAGCAGGGACTGGATGAACGGATCGAGGTCGCCGTCCATCACGCCCTGCACGTCGGTGGTCTCGTGCTGGGTGCGCAGATCCTTGACCATCTGGTACGGATGGAACACGTAGTTGCGGATCTGGTTGCCCCAGGCCGCTTCGACGATGTCACCGCGGATGTCGGCGATCTCGGCGGCCCGCTGTTCCTGGGCGATCACCAGCAGCTTGGCCATCAGCAGCGCCATCGCCTTCTCCTTGTTCTGGAGCTGGGAGCGCTCCTGGGTGCAGCGCACCGCCAGGCCGGTGGGGATGTGCAGGATGCGCACGGCCGTCTCCACCTTGTTGACGTTCTGGCCGCCGGCGCCACCGGAGCGGGAGGTGGTGACCTCCAGGTCCTTCTCGGGGATGTCGAGCTTGACCTCCTCCTCGATCTTGGGCATCACCTCGACACCGGCGAAGCTGGTCTGGCGCTTGTCGTTGGCGTTGAACGGCGAGATCCGCACCAGCCGGTGGGTGCCCTTTTCGTTGCGCAGGTAGCCGTAGGCGTAGCGGCCGTCGATTTCGATCGTGCAGCTCTTGATGCCCGCTTCCTCCCCCTCGGAGAGCTCATCGACGCTGACCTTCATGCCGTGGTCCTCGGCCCAGCGGGTGTACATCCGCATCAGCATCAGGGCCCAATCCTGGGCGTCGGTGCCGCCGGCGCCGGCGTTGATCGAGATCACCGCCCCCTCCTTGTCATAGGGGCCACTGAGCAGTCGCTCCAGTTCCCAGCGGTCCAGGTCCGCCTTGAGCGACTGCAGGCCGCCGTTGGCTTCGGCCAGCAGGTCGTCGTCGGCCTCGAGGTCGTAGAGCTCCAGGGTGGCGCGGCCATCGTCCAGGCAGCGCTGCCAGCGCCCCAGCTGCTCCAGCTGGGCCTTCACCTCGTCCAGCTGGCGCATCTTGGCTTGGGCCAGCTTCTGGTCGTCCCAGAAGTCCGGTTGGGAGGCGAGCTGCTCGAGATCCTGTTGACGGGCTTTGAGGGCCGGTACGTCAAAGGCAGTCCTGGGCATGGCCCAGGCGGTCAGTGAGCTCGGAGAGGTCGCGCTTGAAGTCGGTGAGGTCGAGCACGGAGGACAGTGGAGTGATGGCGGAGCCTATCGCCGCGGGCCGTCAACACGCCGGCATCCCTTTAAGATCAACCACCAATCCGGTGGTCGGGGGCCTAAACCACCCCGAAACGAAAGCCTCGGCCGACAGGTCTGATCCCCAGCTCCTGTTGACCCGTGCCCATCCAGCAGCCCCGCCGCAAATCCCGCCGAGTCCTGATCAACTGCGCGATATGAAACAACCCCAGCAGGCCAAGGTTGATGTCTATACCTCTCGCTTTTCGCCCCCCTGCATGAAGGTCAAGGCCCTGCTGGATGGCAAGTCCGTCACCTACAACGAATTTTTCGTAGATCGTGATGAACAGAGCCGCACGGAGATGGTCAAGCGCTCTGGCGGTCGCACCGATGTTCCCCAGATTTTTATCAACGGACGTGCTCTCGGTGGCTTTGAAGAGCTCCATGCCCTGGAGCTGGGCGGCCAGTTGGATCTGTTGCTGTCCCAGGCCCCGCCTCGCCCCAGCAGCCAGCTGGGATCCAGCGCTGGCCCAGGGGGCTTGCCCCGCCCTCGCGCCAAGGACTGATCGCGGCCCAGGCCTGATCGGGCCCTTGTGTTGATCCGGTTTCCACTCTCCCGCCTCCTGTCTGTGCCCGCCTCCCAGCTGTTCGTGATCGATCCGATCGCGCGCCTCAATCCCGCCAAGGATTCCAGCGTGGCGTTGATGCAAGCGGTGCAGCGCTCCGGCCAGGCGGTCTGGGTCTGCACCCCCGCCGATCTCTCGGCCGTGGCGCCGTTGGCTGCTGAAGGCAGTGGCGGCCACGGCGCCTGGGCCTTGGCCCAGCCGGTGCAACTGGGGCCGATCCGGCTCGAGGCCGGCGCCTGGCAGGTGCCCAGCCCCTGGTACGAGCTGGGGGAGGTCTCCCTGTTGCCCCTGGAGCACTTCCAGGCGGTCTGGATGCGCAAGGACCCGCCGGTGGATGAGGCCTACCTCTATGCCACCCACCTGCTGGATATCGCCGAGCGGCGCGGCGTGCGGGTGATCAATCGGCCCGCCGCCCTGCGGGCCTGGAACGAGAAGCTCAGCTCGTTGCGCTTCAGCCGGCTGATGGCCCCCTCGATGGTCAGCAGCCGGGTGGAGCAGCTGGCCGCCTTCGCCCGCGAGCACGGCGAGGTGGTGCTCAAGCCCCTGGGCGGCCGGGCCGGTCAGGGGGTCGTGTTCGCCTCGGCCGCCACCCCCGGCCTGCGGGCCCTGCTGGAGCTGGTGACCGGCCAGCAGCAGCTGCCGGTGATGGTGCAGGCCTTCCTGCCGGGGGTGAGCGCCGGCGACAAACGCATCCTGCTGGTGGACGGTGAGCCCCTGGGCGCCGTCAACCGGGTGCCGAGCGGCGGCGAGTTCCGCAGCAATCTGGCGGTGGGGGGCTCGCCCGAGGCCACCGAACTGAGCGAGGCGGAGCGACGCATCTGCGCAGAGCTGGCGCCGGCCCTGCGGGCGGAGGGGCTGTTGTTTGTCGGCATCGATGTGATCGATGGCCGCCTCAGTGAAATCAACGTCACCAGCCCCACCGGCGTGCGCGAGGTGGAACGGCTCGGCGGCATTCCCCTGGCGGATCTGACGATCGAGCGGCTGGAGGGCTGAGTGGCTGGGGGTTGTGGTTGCGGAGATCCGCCGCCGTGAACCGCGGGCCCGCCGCTTCGGGGTGCCTCAGCCGATGCGCGCCGCTGCCGGCAGATTCAGCTGTTGCTGCAGCACCCCCAGTTTCAGGGCCACCTCCTGCAGCTCCCGCTCCGGCCGGGAGCCCCGCACCAGGCCCGCACCGGCGGTGAGCTCGAGCTGCTGGCCGCGCAGGATGCCGCTGCGGATCGCCACCCGCAGGTCCAGATCACCTTCGCTGTCGAACCAGCCGATCGGGGCGGCGTAGTGGCCGCGCTCGAACGGTTCCAGGCTGCGCAGCCAGGCCATCGCCTCCCGCCGCGGCAGGCCGGCCACCGCCGGGGTGGGATGGAGCGCTTCGGCCAGGGCCAGGGGCTGGTGCTCCGCCAGGGAGGCGGTGATCGGCGTGTGCAGGTGCACCAGGGAGCCATGGCGTGCCAGCCGCGGATGGCGGGGCCGCCGCGGCTCCAGGCCCAGGCGCTGCAGCACGGCGGTGATCGTCTCGACCACCAGCTCGTGTTCGTGGCGGTCCTTCTGGGAGTGCAGCAGCTCGGCCGCCGCCTCCCCCTGGGGTGCGGTGCCGGCCAGGGCGTCACTGCGCAGCTGGCCCTGGCGCACCGTCAGCAGCCGTTCGGGCGAGGCCCCCAGCAGCGCCTCGGCGCCGGATTGCTGCCAGAGGAAGCGACAGCTGCCCGGCTGGCTGCTGCGCAGATGGCGCAACAGGCTCAGCGGTTCCAGGGGGCGATCGAGCTGGAGCTGTTGGCGCACGGCCAGCACCAGCTTGCGCAGCTCGCCGCCCTCCACCAGCTCCAGGGCCTTGTCCATGGCCGCCCGATAGCCCTGCTGCCAGCTGGAGCCGTGGGCGATGCGGGCGCCGCCCCCCTCCAGGCCGGTGATCGGCTCATCGGCGGCGGCGGCCTGCTCAAGCTTCAGCCCCATCTCCCACAGCTCTTCGGCCAGGCTGCGGGCCGTGATGCCCCCGCCCAGGTTGCGCTGCAGGCGCAGCCAGCAATGGCGCCCCTGGCGGCTCAGTTGCCAGCGGGGCAGGACCGCTTGGACGCCGGCCGCCCCGGTGCCCTGCTGCAGGGGGCTGTCGAAGAAGGCGAAGGCCAGCAGCACCCGGGGCCGGGCCAGGGGCGGGCAGTGCTGGGGGGCGGCGGCCAGGCGGCTGAGGCTGAGGCTGCTGAAGCGCTGGGCCAGCTCAAAGCGGCGCGGACCGCTCAGCTCCAGGCTGTTGCAGCGGCCCTGGGCGGCCAGGCAGAGACCCGGGGCCCCATCCCAGAGGAAGCGGAAGCCATCGCTCGGCCCATCCCCCGTCAGCTCGGGCAGCCACTCCAACGGATCGAGACCGGCCAGGGGCAGGGCCAGGCTGAGCACCCCCTCCTCCTCGCCGCGGCGGCCGGCGCCTTCCTCCAGCCGGCGGGCCGTCTCGCTGGCGATCGCCAGCAGCTCGGAGAAGGACAGAGGGGCCTGCACCGGAGGGGTCTGGGGGGCCAGGGCCGAAGGCTGCTCAAATGTATGGGTCTTTGCCGGCCCGAAGCCCGCCGCCGCCATGTCCGAGCCCGAGGTCGTCGCAAGCCGTTACGCCCCTGGCCCGCTGGAGCAACGCCGCCAGCTCTGGAAGGCGGCGATCAAATGGCCGATGTACGCGGTGGCGGTGATGCCGGTGCTGCTGGCGGCGGGCTGGCGTGTGTTCAAGGGGCTGCCGCTGCGCCCGGACCAGCTGCTGTTGTTCCTGCTGGCGGCGGTGTTGCTGTTGGCCTGGGAGAACCTGGCCAACGATGTCTTTGACGCCGACACCGGCGTCGACGCCCTGGGCAAGCCCCATTCGATGGTCAATCTCACCGGCCGGCGCGATCGGGTGGCCTGGCTGGCCAACGGCGCCCTGCTGCTGGGGCTGGCCCTGATGGCCCTGGTGGCCCTGCGCAGCACGCCGCTGGTGCTGGCCCTGGTGCTGGCCTGCTGCGGCCTCGGCTACCTGTACCAGGGGCCACCGTTCCGGCTCGGTTACCGGGGGCTGGGGGAGCCGCTGTGCTGGCTGGCCTTCGGCCCCTGCGCCACGGCGGCGGCCCTGCTGGCCCTGGCCCCCACGGCGGCCGGGCCCGTGGCGATCCCCTGGCTGCCGGCCCTGGCCCTGGGCAGCGGCCCGGCTCTGGCCACCACCCTGGTGCTGTTCTGCTCCCATTTCCACCAGGTGCAGGAGGACGCCGCCCACGGCAAGCGCTCGCCGGTGGTGCATCTCGGGACCGTTCGGGCCGCGGCCCTGGTGCCCTGGTTCGTGGCCGGCAGCCTGGCCCTGCAGTGGGCGCCGGTGCTGCTGGGCCAGTGGCCGCTGACGGCGCTGCTGGGGGTGATCGGCCTGCCGCCGGCCCGCCAGCTGATCGCCCTGCTGGGGGCCCACCATGACCAGCCGGAGCGGATCGTCGGCAGCAAGTTTCTGGCGTTGCGCTTTCAGGCCCTTAATGGGCTGGGGCTGGCGGCCGGGCTGGCGATCGCGCCCTGGGCCACGGCCCTGGCCGGCCGGTGAGCGCCCCCGCCGACGAAGGCCTGCGGCTGGCGTGGCGGCCCTTCCGGTTTCCGTTGCCCACGGCCCTGGTCACGGCCCACGGTGCCGTGGTGGAGCGGCGGGGCTGGCTGCTGCGCCTGAGCCGGGACGATGGCGCCGTGGGCTGGGGCGAGGCGGCCCCCTGGCCGGGCTCGGCCGAGCAGCAGCGGACCGGGCGGCGCCTGGCTGGTGAGGGGCAGAGCCCGGCCGGTGCGGTGTCGCCCCAGCTGGCGGCTGTGGAGCTCGCGATCGCCGAGCTGGGGCCGTCGCGGGAGCGCACGGAGCTGGAGGCGGTCTTGCCCGCTTTGCCGGCTTGTCTGGGCTTTGCCCTGGGGCTGGCCCTTGCGGAGCTGGATGGGCTCGGGGCAGCGGATCCCCGTGATCGCGCCGGGGGCGAGCGCGGCGCTGAACAGGAAAGCTGGGCCGGCCCCTGGCGCCCTGCTCCCGCCTCGGCCTGGCTGCTGCCGGCGGGGGAGGCGGCGCTCGTGGCTCTGGAGACGCTGTTGGCGGGGGCTGAACCAGGGCAGGGCTGGGCACCGGGGGTGGGGGCCCTGACCGTCAAGTGGAAGGTGGCGGTTGGAGCGGACCCCGAAGAGAGGGCCGTGCTGGAGCACCTGCTGGCGCAGTTGCCGTCCGGCTCCCGATTGCGACTTGATGCCAATGGCGGCTGGGATCGGGCCACCGCCCAGGCCTGGGCGGAGCGGCTGGCGCCCGACCCCCGACTCGACTGGCTGGAGCAGCCCCTGGCCCCCTCGGATCCGCAGGGATTGGCGGCCTTGGCGGCCGTGGTGCCGGTGGCCCTCGATGAATCCCTGCGGCTCGATCCCGGCCTGGGCCGCCGCTGGCCGGGCTGGCAGGTGCGCCGGCCCAGCCTGGAGGGGGATCCCAGGCCCCTGCTGCGGGCGCTCAGTGCCGGCAGCCCCCGGCTGATGCTCAGCACCGCCTTTGAGACCGGCATCGGCCGGCGCTGTCTGGCCCATCTGGCGGCCTTGCAGCAGGACGGGCCGACGCCCACAGCTCCCGGACTGGCCCCCGGTTGGCGGCCGGCCGGAGCCCTGTTCGCCTCGGATCCGGCCTTGGTCTGGGCGGCGGCGGCAGAGGAGCAATGATGGCAGCGGAGCCCCTGCTGCTGGCGCTGGACGGGGAGCCGGAGCCGCTGGTGCGGGCCCTGGAGGCGGCCTGGAGCCAGGGGCGGGTCGTGGCGCTGGCGGGGCCGGGGGAGCAGTCGCGCCTGGCCGAGGCCCTGCGGCAGGACGGGGTGGCCGCGGCCCTGGGGCGGGCGCTGGAGCCGGGTTTGCCGGCGGTGCTGCTGGGCAGTGGCGGCAGTTCAGGGGCCAGGCGCTGGTGCCTGCAGCCCCTGGCCCACCTGCGGGCCTCGGCGGCGGCCAGCGGCCGCTGGCTGGCGGGGCTGGGCCTGGATCCGGCGGCCTGCGTACATCTCAATCCATTGCCGCTGCACCACGTCAGCGGCCTGTTGCCGCTGCTGCGTGCCCGCCACAGCGGCGCCCCGTTGCACTGGCTGGCGCCGGCCCTGGTGCGGGATCCTGGCGCCCTGGTCGAGGCGATGCCCCTGCAGCCCGGTAGGCCGGCCGTGCTCTCGCTGGTGCCGACCCAGCTGGCCCGCTTGCTGGAAGCACCGGCGGCGGTTGCTTGGCTGCGGCGTTGTGCGGTGATCTGGGTGGGCGGCGCGGCCCTGCCGGCGGAACTGGCGGCGCGGGCGCGGGCGGAGCAGCTGCCCCTGGCCCCCTGTTACGGCGCCACTGAGACGGCGGCGATGGTCTGTGCCCTGCCGCCGCAGTGCTTTTGGGCCGGGGAGCCGGGCTGCGGCCCCCCCCTCGACGACGTGGATCTACGCCTGGCGCCAGCCGACGGGGCTGTGGAGGTGCGCAGCGGCCGTCTGGCCCTGGGCTGGCTGGGGTCCGGTGGCCTGCGGCCCTTGCCGCTGACGGCCGATGGCTGGTGGCGCAGTGGCGATGCCGGCCGGATCGGACCTGCCGGCCTGCAGCTGCTGGGCCGCCTCGATGGCGCCCTCAGCAGTGGCGGCGAAACCGTGTTTCCGGAGCAGCTGGAGGCCCGGCTGCAGGCCGAGGCCCGGGCCCGGGGCCTGCCGCTGGCGGCGGTGCTGCTGCTCGGCGTGGAGGAGCCCCCCTGGGGGCAGCGCCTGGTGGCCCTGGTGCGGGCCGAGGCCGGCGCCGACAGCGCCTCCCTGCTGGCGGCCCTGGCGGCACTGGTGGCCGGCTGGCCCCCAGCCGAGCGACCCCGCCGCTGGTGCCCCTGCCCGGAGCTGGCCGTCAGCGCCCAGGGCAAGTGGCAGCGGGGGCATTGGCGGCAGTGGTTGGGGGGGCGCTAAAAGCGTTGCAGTGCGTGCCTCGCCCGTGACGGGACTGCCTGAGAGCGAGTTGGTCCGCCGCAAGGTGCTGGCCGGCAGCCTCGCCCTGCTGGTCGGAGGCTTTGGCGTGCACAAGTTCCTGCTGGGCTACCGGCGGGCTGGCTGGATCATGCTGCTGGTGTCCCTGCCGGGCAGCCTGCTCAGCTTCGGCATCGCCGGCCTGGTGATGAGCGTCATTGCCCTGGTGGAAGGGGGGCGCTACCTGGCGCTCAGCCCCGAGGAGTTTCGTCGCATCTACATCGAAGGGCGCCGGGAGTGGTTTTAAGCGACTGCAGACAAACTTGTTTCGGCTGGGTTTGAGCACCGCTTCGCCAACCGGCAAGACAGGATTCGAGATCCTTTGACTCGGGGCACAGAACCTTGGTCAGGTCTTCGGTGGAGTTTGTCAGCAAGCTCTGCAGGGCTGGCGTCAGTCAAGCTGCGCCTGTCTGTCATGCGTTTGGCTCCCTGGGCCTCCCAGCCTCACAGGGGCCGGATGCCCCCCTGGGCTACTGCTGCCGCCTCCAGCCAGCGCCCGATCGCCTCAGGCAGGGCACAGCGCCGGCGGCTGGCGGGTTCGATCGCCAGATGGCGGGTGAGGCCGAGGGCGGCCTCCTGGGGTTCTTCGCCGGCCCGGAGCCGCCGGAAGCGATAGCGCACCTCGAAGCTGCTCGGATCGAGCCGCACAGGTTCCAGCTCGATCTCCAGGGGATCGCCGCAGACCAGGGGCCGGCGGAAATCGGCGCTGCAGTGGACGATCGGCAGGGCCGCCGCGGGGGGCTCCAGGCCCGTGGGCCGGTCGGCCGCTGGCACCGGAAACACGCTGGCCGGCGCGATGCCGAAGGTCTCCAGGCTTTCCTCATAGGCCTCATGGCACCAGCGCAGCAGCTGGTGAAAATGCATCACGCCGGCGGCGTCGGTGTCGCCGAAGCGCACGGCGCTGTGCAGCAGCAGCCAGGGTGGAGAGGGCATGGTCCCCATGCTGTCATCGCGGAAAGGTCGGCCAGCCGAAGCCGTATTGCAGGGTCAGCCGGGCGAGCCAGTAGCCCAGCAGGGCCGCGGCTACGCCAATGGTGGCCGGCAGCGGCCATCGTCCCTGGCTGGGCCAGGGCCGCATCGTGCCGGCCCGCCAGCTGCTGATGCTCCAGGCCAGCAGCCCCAGCGCCAGCAGCGGCCCGAAGGCATGCAGTCGCACGGAATCCGATAGATGCCCCGTCAGGGCGGCACTGGTGGCACGGGTCAGATAGCAGGTGGGGCAGGGGATGCCCGTGAGCTGGCGCAGCGGACAGGGCCAGCCGGGCAGGTCCGGATGCAGCCCCTTCAGCGCCAGATAGCCGGTGAGGGCGGCGGGCAGCCGGTATCCCATGCCGCCCAGTTGTCGCAGCCAGGTCTTCAGCCGTGGCCTCAGGCGTCGCCGCCGTGCCCGGTGCGCACCGGGGTCTCGAGGCATCGGGGAGCCCCGCGGATCTTCAGCGATCCACCGAACCCATGATCACGTCGATGGAGCCCAGGATCGCCATGATGTCGGCCACCTTGGCCCCCTTGAGGATGTGGGGCAGGATCTGAAGATTGTTGAGATCGGCGGCACGGATCTTGAAGCGCCAGGGGGTGACGTCATCGTTGCCCTGAATGAGCACACCGATTTCGCCCTTGCCGGATTCGAGTCTGGTGTAAAGCTCGCCGGAGGGAATCTTGAAGGTGGGCGCCACTTTCTTGGCGACGTACTGGTAGTCGAAGCCGAACCACTCGCTGCCCTTGCCTTCGGCCATCCGCCGGGCCTCAAGGTTCTCGGTGGGGCCACCGGGGATCATCTTGATTGCCTGGCGCAGGATCTTCAGCGACTCGCGCATTTCCTGCACCCGCACCCGATAGCGGGCGTAGCAATCACCCTCCTTCTCCCAGGCCACGTTCCAGTCGAAGTCGTCATAGCACTCGTAGTGATCCACCTTGCGCAGATCCCAGGGCACGCCTGAGGCCCGCAGCATCGGCCCGGACAGGCTCCAGTTGATCGCCTGCTCGCGGTTGACGACGCCCAGCCCCTCAATGCGGCGGCGGAAGATGGGGTTGTTGGTGATCAGCTTTTCGTATTCGTCGATCTTCGGTCCGAACCAATCGCAGAAGTCTGCGCACTTCTCCAGCCAGCCGTAGGGCAGATCCACTGCAACGCCGCCGATGCGGAAATAGTTGTTGTTGATCAACCGCTGGCCGGTGGCCGCCTCCCACAGGTCGTAGATCATCTCCCGCTCGCGAAAGATGTAAAAGAACGGCGTCTGCGCACCCACGTCCGCCAGGAAGGGGCCAAGCCAGAGCAGATGGTTGGCGATGCGGTTGAGCTCCAGCATGATCACGCGGATGTAGCTGGCCCGCTTCGGCACCGGGATATCCGCCAGGCGCTCGGGCGCGTTCACCACGATCGCCTCGTAGAACATGCCGGCCGCGTAGTCCATGCGGCTGACGTACGGCACGTACATCACGCTGGTGCGGTTTTCGGCGATCTTCTCCATGCCGCGGTGCAGGTAGCCGATCACCGGCTCGCAGTCCACCACGTCCTCACCGTCGAGGGTGACCACCAGCCGCAGCACCCCATGCATCGAGGGGTGATGGGGGCCGAAGTTGATCACCATCGGCTCCGTGCGCGTTTCCAGCTGCGTCATGGGGCCGGGGGCTACTCATGGATGACGGGATCTTAGGAAGGTCTCGCTGCCGGAATGGTTTGTGTCGCACCCCGAGTCGCACTCCGGCCCCAGCAGCTCCTTTGAGCACCAGCCCGTGCTGGCTGCCCAGGTGCTGGCCGCCTTCGCCGAACTGGCGCTCCCGTCAGGCGAAACGGCGCCCCCGCTGCTCGATTGCACCCTCGGTGGCGGCGGCCACAGCGCCCTGCTGCTGGAGGCCCATCCCGGCCGGCGCTTGATCGGCCTCGACCGCGATCCCACCGCCCGTGCCGCCGCCGCCGAGCGCCTGGCGCCGTTTGGAGATCGGGTCACAATCGTGGCCACCAGCTTCGCTGAGTACACCCCGGATCAGCCTGTGCTGGGGGTGTTGGCGGATCTGGGGGTCAGCAGCCCCCAGCTTGATGTGGCGGAGCGGGGCTTCAGTTTTCGCGGCGATGGCCCGCCGGACATGCGCATGAATCCCGAGGCCGGTGAGACGGCGGCGGAGCTGATCGACCGGCTGGAAGAAAACGAGCTGGCGGACCTGATCTATGCCTACGGCGAGGAGCGCCTGTCGCGCCGCATCGCCCGGCGCCTGGTGGCCGAGCGCCCCTGGAGTGGCAGCGGCCGCAGCAGCGGTGATCTGGCCTACGTGATCGCTGGCTGTTTCCCGCCCCCGGCCCGGCGCGGCCGCATCCACCCCGCCACCCGCACGTTCCAGGCCCTGCGGATTGCGGTCAACGACGAACTCGGCCAGCTCGATCGGCTGCTGCAGCACGCCCCCGACTGGCTGGTGCCCGGTGGAGTCCTGGCGATCATCAGCTTCCACTCGCTCGAGGATCGGCGCGTCAAGACCGCCTTTCTGAGTGATGGGCGCCTGGAGCGGCTGAGCCGCAAGCCGCTGGTGGCCGAGGCGGACGAGGCCGAGGCCAATCCCCGCAGCCGTTCGGCCAAGCTGAGGTTGGCCCGGCGCCGTTGATGGCGCCTCCCGCCTTGATGCCGGCTTCTCCCTGTTCTGCTTCTGCCGTGCTGATCCCGTTGACGCTGCTGTCGCTACCGCCCGCTGGGTCGTTGTTGGCAACGGTGGGCCCGGTGCTGGCCCGCAGCGATCTGCTCTGGTGGGCGGCCCTTGCGCTGCAGCTGCTGGCCATCCCCGGCACGTTGCTGCCGGTGCTGCCCGGGCTGGCGTTGCTGCCGCTCGGGGCCCTGATCTGGGTGGCGGCGGTGGGCTGGGCCACGGCCTGGCCCACCCTGCTGCTGGGGTCGCTGATCCTGCTGCTCGGCTGGGGCGCGGAGGCCCTGGGGCTGGTGCTGGGGGCGGCCCGGCTGCAGGCCACCCGCTGGGCCTACATCGGCTCGGCGATCGGCCTGGTGGTGGGGTTGCTGGGTCTGTTGCCGGCGCTGCCGGTCGGCGGACCCTTGCTGGGGGCCCTGGTGGGGCCGCTGCTGGGCGCCAGCCTGGGTGAATTGCTGAGTGCCCCCACCGCCCTGGGGCCGTTGGGGCTGTCACGCCTCAAGCGCTCGTTGCAGGTCGGCCTGGCGGTGGTGGCCGGCATGTTGGTCAGCCGCCTGGCCCAGATGCTGCTGGCGGTGGTCGGGGTGCTCGGTTTTGTGCTGCTGAGTGTGCGCTGGGGTTAGGCCCCAGGGGCCCTGATCGAGCGGGATCGCGCGCATCGATGTCGGATCCAGCGGCTCCATCAGGCCCGATGCGCTCCGGCGGCCGGCTCAGCCGATGAAACTGGCCCGGGCCGAAGTCCGTTGCGCCGACTCCAGTGTCAGCAGTTGCCGATAGGCGGCGGTGGTGATGCACAGCGCCACGGGCCAGGCCACAAAGAAACCGACAAAGCAGGCCAGAGCTCCCAGCAGGCAGAGCACCCCCTCGATGATCACCAGCAGCAGCAGCAGCGGCCAGTGGGGATCCGCCAGGGCGCGACCGCGCTGCAGGGTGGCCCAGGGACCCAGCGGTTCGGCCAGGGAAATCTGGCTCTGGAACTGCTGGTTGACATTGAGATAGATCGCCGCGACCAGCAACAGGCCCACCAGAAGCAACAACAGGATCAACAACACGGCATACACCAGATCCGGCACCGCCGGTCCACCGCCTCCCCGGGCCTGATCGGAGGCGACCAGGAAGATCAGGGGGAGTCCCACGGCGATAAAGATTGCCAGGCCCGCTGCGGCCAGCAAAGCTCCCACCAGCAGCGAGGCCCCGAACAGGCGCCCGATCGCTCCCCCATCCCAGCGGACCATCTCGAGGAAGCGGGGGCGATGGCCGTCGAGGCTTTTCAGGGCGGCGCGCACAATGCCGATCCGGCCCCAGAAATAGCTGGCGAAGGCGCCGACCAGGCCCACCAGGGCCAGGAGCCAATCCAGGGGGCTGGTTGAGACCACGCCATGGACCCCCAGACGCGATTGCAGCAGCTGGAAGCCCGTCTGCAGCCCCCAGAGCAACATGGCGAACAGGACGAAGGCACCCGGGTTGCGGCAGAAGGCCTGCCAGCCATCGTGCAGGGCATCACCGATGTTCAGTCGGGTGGCCGCTCGACCGGGTAACGGGGCGGTCATCAGCGGACCTACGGATGGCTGAAAGCTAGGCGGGATGCCGGAGTTCGGCCACGGCGGCGGCCACGGCCGCCAGGGCCCGATCGATGTCGGCGTCGCTGCTGTCGCGGCCCAGCCCGAAGCGGATCGAGGCGGCGGCCTGCTGGCGGCTGCGGCCCAGGGCCGCCAGCACCTGGGAGGGGCTGCCCTGACTGCAGGCGGAGCCGCTGCTGACCGCCAGCTCACGGCGCAGCAGTCGGTGCAGTCGGGCCCCATCCACGCCCTCAACGACGATGTTGAGGTTGTGGCCCAGGCGCTGGCTGCGGTGGCCGTTCAGCCCGATTCCCCCCAGGCGTTCCAGGCCGTCCCAGAGCCGATCGCGCAGGGTGGTGAGCCGGGCGCTGCGCTCGCCCTGGTCCGCCAGGGCCAGCTCCACCGCGGCCCCCAGTCCCACCAGCAGGGGCACCGCCAGGGTGCCGGCCCGCAGGCCCCCTTCCTGGCTGCCGCCGTGCTGCTGGGGGGCCAGGGCCAGGCCCACGCGTCGCAGCAGGGCGCCGCAGCCCTTGGGGCCATACAGCTTGTGGCCGCTGAGGCTGAGCAGGTCGATGCCCAGGTCGGCCATCGCCAGGGGGATGTGCCCCACCGCCTGGGCCGCGTCGCAGTGGAACAGGGCGCCGCGGCTACGGCAGAGGTCGCCGATGGCGGCCAGATCCTGGAGCACGCCGATCTCGTTGTTGGCGGCCATCACCGACACAAGCAGGGTGTCCGGGCCGAGGGCGTCAGCCAGATCCTGCAGGTCCAGCAGGCCATCGGGGCGCACCGGCAGCACGGTCAACGGGAAGCCGTGGCGCTGCAGCCAGGCCAGCGGATCGAGCACGGCCCGGTGCTCCGTGGCCACGGTGATCAGGCCCCGTCGGCGCTCGCCGCGCTCCAGGGCCGCTTCGGCCACACCCTTGAGGGCCAGGTTGTTGGCCTCGGTGGCGCCGCTGCAGAAGATCACCGCCTCAGCGGACATCCCCAGGGCAGCCGCCACCTGGCCGCGGGCGATCTCGACGGCGGCGGCGGCCTCAAGGGCGGGTCGGTAGAGGCGGCTGGCCGGATTGGCGAACTGCTGGCGCCACCAGGGCGCCATCGCGGCCAGAACCCGTTCGTCACACGGGGTGGTGGCGTGGTGGTCGAGGTAGGCGAGCATGGAGCCATGCTGACCTTTCTCCTTCCATGCCGTCTGGGGCTGTTCCCCCTGCGGCTTCCGGCTCCCCGAGTCCCCTCGAGGGCTCTGCCGCCACGGACCAGGCGGGCCCTGGCACTCCTGGTGCTGTTGCCCACGGCCCTGCCGATCGGCCTGGCCGGCGCCACGGCGGCGGCTGAAAATCCGGCGGCGCCGGATGCCAAGGCTCCCCGGCCCGCCAGTCTGGTGATCCTGGAGGAGAAGATCACCCGCGAAGGCCCGGTGGCGATGGGTGTCTTCGATGCCAAGGCCGATCCGCTGATGCCGGGCAACTGGAGCGTGCAGCTCTGGGAGGAGACGCCGGATCGGGTCACGATTGCCACCGACAAGATCCGCTGCAGCACGACGGGGCCGATGCGGGTCACCGGCACCGCCACGCGCCTGATCGTGCGGGAGCTCAATCCTGGCGGGACGATCAACGCCGCCAATCGCCTCGACCACCTGATCTGGTGGGCCGTGTGCGTGCCGGCCCAGGCGGGCAAGGATCCCGCCACCCTCGGCGCCCTGGCCCGCTCCCTGGGCTACAGCGGCCAGCTGGTCGAGCGGGAAGAGGTGCTGGTGGCGCCCCGGCGCTGAGGCAGCCCAGCCCTCATGCGGTGGCCTGGCATGCCCGATCCGGCCGGCGTGGTCCCGAACCGTCAGCCTGGATAGATTTCCGCCATGAGCAGTGAATCCATGGCCGGCGTCAGCGGTGCCTCCAGCGCCAATCCTCCAGGCCCCTCCTCCCCGGACGCCAACGGATCCGCCGCCGAGGAGGCGGCCAAGCTGCCGGTGCGGCTGCTGCTGGTCGATGACGAGCCGGGTCTGCGCACCGCGGTCAAGGCCTACCTGGAGGACGAGGGCTTCCACGTCACCACCGCCAATGACGGCGAAGAAGGCTGGTCGGCGGCCCAGGAGCTGCTGCCCGACGTGATCATCACCGACGTGATGATGCCCCGCTGCGATGGCTACGGCCTGCTCAAGCGCCTGCGGGCCGATGAGCGATTGGGCGGCACGCCGGTGATCTTCCTGACCGCCAAGGGCATGACCGCCGATCGCATCGCCGGTTTCCAGGCGGGCGCCGATGACTACATCCCCAAGCCCTTCGATCCCGATGAGCTGGTGGCGCGGCTGCGCAATGTGGTGCGCCGCCAGGAGCGTCTGCTGGCCGAGGCGGCCCGCTTCGCCGATGCCGACATCGGCGCCATGGCCAAGCAGATCACCGAGATCCGCTCGATGCTGGGCACCGGCGGTGGCGGCCGCAAGCCGGTGGCCGACGTCAAGCTGGACTTCACCCCGCGCGAGGCGAGCGTGCTGCAGCTGGTGGCCGAGGGAATGATGAACAAGGAGATCGCCCGGCGCCTGGAAACCTCGATCCGCAACGTCGAGAAGTACGTGAGCCGCCTGTTCATCAAGACCGGTACCGCCAGCCGCACCGAACTGGTGCGCTTTGCCCTGGAGCATGGCCTGGTGGATTGAAGGCCGCCGGCTCCGCTGGCAGCCTGGGCTGCTGGCAGGAGTGGTCGTTGCACGCAACCTGGCGGTGGGCGGCTGCTGGCCGGCGTGAGGGGAGCCTGAAGCTGGATGGTGTGCTGATGCGCGGCCTGGAATCCTTGGCCATCGCGTGCAAACGTGAGCCGGCTCCAGATCCGTTCCCAGGTCCCCCTGCCCCGATGTCCAGGTTGCCCGCTTTGATCTCTCCCCTTCGCGTGGCCGGCGCTGTGGCGGCCTCCGCCCTGCTGGCCTGCTCCCTGCCCACGGCGCAGGCCCAGGAGCAGTGCCGCTTCCTGATGCCCCTCGGCGGCGGCGGGGAACCGGTGGTCAGCAAGCGCATCGGCCCCGATCGCCTGCTGGGCCGCACCAACTGGAACACCGATTTCGTCGTCGACCGGACCTTCCGCCAGTACCGCTTCTTCTTCACCTCGGCCTCCACCGAGGCGGCCACGTTCCCGGTGGCCGGCTTCATGCGCTTCACCGATGGTTCCAGCCTGCAGGTGATCAATGAAACCCCCACCTTCCAGCCGGGCAGCGGCCGCATGTTCGGTCCCTTCCTGGCGGTGCCGGGCAAGCGCACCAACCTGATGAACTTCCGGGTGGGCTCCAGCACCCAGCCCGCGGCTCTGGGCTTCAGCTACCGGATCTCCGTGCAGGGATGCAACTGACGGTCCGTCGCGATCGCGGCGCTGGGCGGCGATGACGCCCGAGGGCTGGTTGCCGCGAGCTCTCAACGGCGGCTGGAGCTACCGCGACCGCATCGACGCCGGATCCGCCGGCTTGTCCGCCACCGCCTTCTATGCCGGCCGCTACCGCCATTCCGCCCAGCCGGAGTGGCTGCGGCGCCTGGAGGCCGGTGAGATGGAACGCAACGGTCAGCCGCTTCTGCTCGATGGGGAGTTGGTGGCCGGCGATCGGCTGCTCTGGCGGCGCCCCCCCTGGTGGGAGGAGGCCGTGCCGACCGACTGGGCGGTGGTCCACGACGACGGCGATCTGCTGGTGCTGGACAAACCCAGTGGCTTGCCGGTGCTGCCGGCCGGCGGCTGGCTGGAGCACACCGTGCTGCGGCTGCTGGAGCGGCGCCATCAGGGCGATCCCGCCGGCGTGCCGCGGCCGGTGCACCGGTTGGGGCGGTTCACGTCAGGGCTTTTGGTCTGTGCTCGCCGGCCGGCCACCCGGGCCTGGTTGAGCGCCCGGCTGCGGGAGAGTACGGCGGGGGGCATGGCCGCTGGCGAAGGCAGCGCTGCGGCCACCGCTTGCCGCAAGCTCTATCGCGCCCTGTTGGTGCCGGGGGCGCTGCCGCTGGCCCCGGGGGATTCCCTGGCGATCACCACGCCGATCGGTCGCCGCGACCATCCCCAGCTGGGCCAGATCTGGTGCGCCGCCGCTGGCTTGAGGCCCGGCGATCTGGCTGCCCACAGCAGCCTCACCCTGTTGGAGCGCCAAGCCGAAGGCGATCTGGTGCAGGTGGCGATCGCCAGCGGCCGGCCCCACCAGATCCGCATCCACTGCGCTGCCGTGGGGGCGCCGCTGCTGGGCGATCCGCTGTACGGGCCCGGCGGCCTGGCCGAGGCCGCAGCTCGCCCGGGCGACGGGGGCTACCGGCTGCAGGCCTGGCGGCTCGAGCTGGTGCGGCCCGATGGCACCCGGCTGGTGCTGGAGGCACCGCAGGCGCTGGTGGTGTGAGTGAACGGTGCGGCGCCTTTTCGTCCATTCGTCTTACCCTGAACTCCTTGGCCCGCCATCTGTCTGGGCGTAGGACGTCATGACGGCAGACGAGCGCAATCGCCGCCTCAAGTACGGGTCCGACGTGCCCCGCTGGTGGATCCCCGATTTCAACAGGCCTCCGGAGCCGACCCCACCGCCACAGCAGGAGCGGAGCGGGGGTTCCCCGGCGACCGGAGCGGGTGAGATCGACGATTACCGGGTGTTCCAGCGGCGCCGGCGTGAGCTGCTGCAGCGCGAACGGACGCGGAAGCTGAATCGCGACATCCGATTGGTGCAGAAATTGATCGCGGTGCTGATGGTCGTGGTCGCCTTTTGGATGGCCGGTCTGGTCGGCCTGGCGATCGGCGCCGCCATCGGCCTGCTGCTGTTGTCCTGGCGGCCGGAATTCTGACCGCTGGGTTGGACAGGGATGGGCGGCCGGAATCAGGCCTGGGACATCAGGGGAGCCGTGGCCTCTGCCTGGAGCTGGGCCTGGCTGGCGGGGCTGAGGGGTTGGGCCGAAACCAGATAGATGTATTCCTTGTTGCGCAGATGGCTGACGACGCCGGTGCGGGCTCCAGCCGGGTTGTGGATGCCGATCTGGGCGCCGACATAGCGCTTGTAATCGAGTTCGATCGTGTGCAGATAGCCCTTCTGGCTTAACAGCTGTTCCATGGCTTCGCGATCAATGAAGCCCTCGTTGTTGAAGGAGACAATCAGGTTGGGTGTGCGGAGTCGCTGGATCAGCTCGGTCAGGGTGGGCAGGGCTCTGGGCTTGCTGTTGAAGTCGCTTTTGTTGGATTTGCAGTCGATGCGTTTGCAGGCAATGCCGTAGACCTCGGGTTGATCCCAGCGGACCAGACTTTCCCAGATGTGATAGTTGCCGAGGTAGGAATGTTGGTTGTAGGGGGGGTCCAGATAGGCGCAATCAGCGTCGATGCTCGCGGCGGCCTCAAGGGCGTCCAGCTGATAGGCGCGGCAGCGGCGATCTGCGGCGGCATTGAGCATGGCGGGCAGCCTCAGCAACAGCGGGTTGTAGGAGCGCCTGGCCCACTGCTTGAGATAGGCCATCTGCACGCCGGTGGTGGAATCAACCCGATCCGCAGCCTCCACGAGCGCGGTCAGGCAGATGGCCTTGAGCAGGGGCGGCAGATCCCAGGCTTCGATTTGCTCACGGATGGCATCAATCTTTTCGCCATTGTGGGGCTGGAAATAGCGGCTGTTGAGGCAATAGGTTGCGGTGATGTAGCCGGCTTTTCCCGTCAGCTGGTTGAGTTCGGCGATCAGACGGCTGGCTGTTTCTGCTGTGGCGCTGGCTTCGGCTTCCACATGGCATTGGGCCAGGACATGGGCATAGGTATTGATGTCATTGCTGAAGACCTGATAGCCATTGTTCTTGAGCTCATAGCCCACTCTGGCGGTTCCGGAGAAGGCATCCAGCACGGAATTCACGCTGTCGAGGCTGTTCAGTGCCGCCAATAGTTTGGGCAGGATTGTGCGCTTGGAACCGAGATATTTGATCACCCAGGAGACTGGTTTGTTCGCGTTAATTGTAGCAGTTCTGCTCCTGCTAATCTCGTCGCTTGGGCGTCAGGCGCTCGTCGGCTTGTCGTCCTATCCGTGGCCTGCAAGATCGTCCGCCAGCGTGTTCGCTCGGCCCTGCGCTCTGGCTGGTAGGGCAAGGCATCACTGAGAGCCCTCACCCCAGCATGGGTGTCGGTCCATGGGATGGGTCCGGAGGCCTGGACTACGGCAGGATCGCGAAGGCTCGCGCCGGGAAACCCAGGCCGTTCTCCACTTTGGGCCAGGTCACGACAATGACGGCGCCGGTGGCTGGCACCTGGTCCAAATGGGCCATGGCTTCAATCTGCCAATGATTGTGTTGGAGAAGCCAGGCTTCGGAGGCGAAGTTGTCCTTGATGTCCGTATCGAGGGATTCGTGGCCAATGGCCGTGACGCCGCGTTGCTCGAACAGGAACTGGATCGCCTCCAGGGACCAGGCTGGGAAGGGATAACGCTTGAAGCGTTCGGGATTCTGGGCCCAGTCCTTGGACAGATCGGTGCGCAGGGCTGCGAAGGCGCCTTGGGGAACCTGGCCATGGATGGTTTCCCAGGCCCTGATGTCAGCCACGCTCAGCGCGTGATTGGGATCCTTGGCCAGGAGCGGGGTTTCATCAAACACCACAAGCCGCAGAATCATTTCCTTGAGGGGCAGGCGATCCATGGTTGTGCCCTTGGGGTCAAAGTGTGCGGGCGGATCAACATGGGTCCCGTACTGACCGACCATCGCGTAGAACGTGGTCCGGAAACCAGCCTGCTCGATCGTGTAAGGCTGATGGGTTTTTGGATTGGCGGCGGCGGCCATCGTCGCCTGACCAAAGCCCTTCCATACCGGAGTCTCTGGGCTGAAGCTGTGGGTCAAATCCACAAACTTTTTGGTGGCGATGATGGCATAGGCATCGGCCAGGGTCCCTGAGGCCTGGGCGGCAGTGTTGAGGAAAACAGCACCGGCTACGGCGGCAATCGTCAGGAGTGCACGTTGCATCGCAGGCAGGCGTCGGGGCATGGGAGTTCGGGAATTCAACGATGCTGCGCAGGACGACCTCAGGATCTCAGTGGTCCAAGGAAAAGCCCGAGGGATCAGGCAAGGCCGCCCAGGCTCCGATTTCCAGGGCGTAGGCGGCGTGGCGCTGGATCGCATCATCCATGAACAGCGCGGCCCGGATCGGGGTCTCAGGGCCCTTGAAGAACGAATGCATCGCCAGGCCAGCGGTGATCGAGCGCAGGGACGCCAACTGCAGGTCGTGTCGAGCCTCGCTCAACGGGTAATCCCGGACGCCCCGGTTCACCAGTTCCTGGTGCCAGGCGATCAGCAGTTCGTCATGACGCCCAAGCCGCTGGGCCTGGGGCGTACTGCCGCCCACGAGAAAGCCGATGTCTATGGCGGCAAGGCTGCGGCTGGCCCATGACCAGTCGATGATCAACGAGCTCGGATCATCGCTCGAGTCGCCGAACAGCAGATTGTCGGCCCGGAGGTCGCCATGGACGAGGGTCCAGGGTCGGGCATCGAGGGCTTGATCAATGGCGCTGGTCTGTTCCAACACCGCTCGGTAGAGCCGGCAGACATCGTCACCAAAGCGCACGCCATAGGTGGCGAAGAAATCATCGATGATCTCTACTTTTGGATCTGAAAACCAGAAGCCATGGTCCGGTAACCAGTTGTACTGCTCCAAACTTGGATCCATCCAGAATTCGGCGTGGATGGCCGCCATGCGTTGGATCGTGGCCAGCGTTTCCTGATAGCTCAGTCCGATCACCTGATCGCCGGAGCGCAGATGGGTGAGATCCTCCATCAGCAACCAGAAGGGTTCGCTGGAATTGGTGGCATAAACGCTGGGCTGGTGATTCTTGAGCCTGGGGGTGCAGTGGGTGTAAACCCCCACTTCACGGACGAATGCATTGTTCAGGCGGCTTAACGTATTGAAGTCCTCATTGGCTGTTTCGCTTTTCAGGATCACGCTGCTGGGGCCAGCATCCGGCGGATCACAGGTCAGTTGCAGCCGCCAAGTGGTGGACTGAAATCCCCTCGCCTCGCCCAGCAACTTGGCGTCCAGGCTGTTGACCGTGGTGCCGAGCGCCTCGCCGATCCAACCGGGCTCAGGATGCCTGACCAGAGCCTCAGCGGGATTGGTGGCGCCATCGGGACGGATCTCAGGCATGGAGAAGCTCCTCTGTTTCCGCTGATGACGTGGTGCCGGAACTGTAGTGGGGTGAATTGTGCGGACCTGGATTAACGGCGGCGTGGCCCCGCAGGTCGCCAGCGCCAGGATTGCGCGAATGGCCTGCAAAGGATGCGCTGCTGGCCACGCCTGCCCCTCTGGGCTGGTGCCGCTTCCTGGTGGCCGTTGCCATGGTTGTTGGTTTCGAGCATCGCAACGTGATGGGTTTGTGCCGTGGCCTCCTGCTTGCCCTGGCCTGTGCGGCCGGTCTCGGTGCCGCCGGTCCCCTTCAGGCGGCACCCCAGCCCGGTGGGACGACCGTGGGCACCAGCCTCGGAGAGCTGCGCTTCGAGAACGGCTACCCCAGCGCCGCCACTGCCGACAAGCTCTACGACGCCATGGACCTGCAGCGGGCCAGCCAGGCCTACCTCTGGGCCCTGCCGGCGGTGGGCTTCAAGGCTCTTTATGACGCCCAGGCCAAGACCATGGGCGTGCGCAACGGTGACGTGCTGCTCTATCGCACGCTCAAGGACAAGGCGGGGATGCTCACCCCCAACATCACCACCCTCTACGCCTTCAGCTTCTGGGATCTGGCCAAGCAGGGCCCCCTGGTGGTGGAGGTGCCCGCCGAGCAGGCGATGCGGGCGCGCTTCGCGCGGATCGGCATCGGCGCCAGCCTGCCCTTCGATCCGGCCCGCCTTGATCCGGCCCGCCGGGCCGCCCTTGAGGCCGGCGTGGCGGAGGCCGCCCAGGCGCTCAAGGCCAAGGCCCTGGCCCAGACCAGCTCCCGCGGCTTCTTCGGCACCCGGGCGGAACTGGGAAGCGATTACCTCACCTACCGCTCGATGGGGGCGATGCTGGGGATCTACGGCAACAGCGATGTCGAGGCGGTCTACGCCAGCCAGCAGACCGCCCCCGATGGCCAGCTGCTCGACGGTCGCCGCAAGTGGCTGCTGCGCTTCCCGGCCGGCCAACTGCCACCGGTGAGCGAGTTCTGGTCGATCACGATGTACACCCTGCCCCAGCGCCTGCTCACCCCCAACCCGATCAACCGCTATTCGATCGGCGATCGCACCCCGGGGCTGCACTACGGCGCCGATGGTTCGCTCGAGATCTACTTGCAGGCCGAGAATCCCGGTCCGGCCAAGGCCGCCAACTGGCTGCCGGCCCCGGCAGGTCCCTTCTTCTTCGTGGCGCGGCTCTATGGGCCGAAGCCCTCGGTGCTGTCGGGGGCCTGGACCTTGCCGGCCCTGGCGGAGGTGCGCTGAGGCGTGCGGATCACGCCGGCGGCAGGAGCTGGCGCTCGGCGTCAGCCCCGCTCGAAGGCGATCAGGCGCGAGAAGTAGAAGGGCGCCTGGTTGAGGCTGCGGCGCACGGGCTTGAAGCCGGCGGCGGCCGCGGCGGCCACGATGCCGTCTTCGCGCAGCGTGTAGGCCCGGGTGGTCTTGCTGGGGCCGGGGAACAGCTGGCCGATGCCCTTGAGCAAAGCCAGCAGCGGCGTGTAGGGCGCGAAGCTGACGATCAGGTGGGTCTCGGCCATGGCGGCCAGATGGCGCACCATCTCCTCGGCCGCCGCCTGGGGGTAGTGGATGAACACATCCAGGCAGATCACCGTGTCGTAGCGGCCCTGCAGGCTCTCCAGATCCGAGGCGCTGAAGCTGAGCCGCTCGCCGCTGATGCCGGCCTCAGCAGCCCGCCGGGCCGCCTCGGCCACCATCGCCGCCGACAGGTCGCTGGCGGCCACCGAGCCCGCCCCCAGCTGGGCCAATGGCAGGCTGAGGCTGCCGACACCACAGCCGGCATCACAGAAACTGCGGCCGGCCAGATCGCCCTGCTCCTGCAGCCAGACCAGCACCTCGTCGACGGTCTTCTGATGGCCGATGCGGATGTTGCGCTGGACCTTGTTGACCTCGTCGCTGTCGCTGTAGATGCGGTTCCAACGCTCGAAGCCGGTGCTCTCGAAATAGGCCTGCACTTCGGCCTTCT
This sequence comes from Synechococcaceae cyanobacterium ELA739, assembly GCA_037127935.1. Lineage (GTDB taxonomy): Bacteria > Cyanobacteriota > Cyanobacteriia > PCC-6307 > Cyanobiaceae > Cyanobium. The sequence continues at coordinate 119,526 of JBAXXM010000003.1, read as the reverse complement.
CGCTCTGCTTGGCGTCCTGGAGCGCGTTGGTCTGGCCGGGTTGAACCTCCTGCAGGTCGGCGGACATCGGACGGAATCGGGCACAAGTGGGGCGGATCCTAGGCAGGGACCCCGGCCCGCTCAGCTCGAGCGCTTCCAGCTCAGCCCGGCGTCGCCGGATCGCCAGCGCAGGGTGTCCCCCAGCTCCAGGCCCAACAGCGCCGTTTCGGCGGCGGCGCTGCCCCCCATCAGCTGGCGCGGCAGCAGGGTGGCCGCCGCTATCGCCTGGCCAGGCTGGCCGCTCCAGCGGGCCAGGCGCACCACCCCCTCCAGCAGCGGCAGGGTCACCCCGGCCAGGGTGCCGTCCTCCAGGCGGCAGCTGCCGTCCCGCACGGTCAGGATCCGTTCATCCCAGCGGTGCTGGCCTTCGGCCAGGCCGTAGGGGGCCAGGGCATCGCTGACGATCACCAGTTGCTGGGGGGCCAGGCGTTGCAGCAGCACCGCCATCGTCGGCGCCACATGCACCCCATCGGCGATCAGACCGACGGCCACATCGCCCCGCAGCAGGGCCGCCGCCACCGGGCCCGGGGCACGGCGGTGCATGTCGGGCATGGCGTTGAAGGCGTGGGTGAGCATGCCCACGCCGGCGTCGTAGGCGGCGCTGGCTTCCGCTTCGTTGGCGGCGCTGTGGCCCAGGCTCACCACCACATCCATGGCCCGCAGCTCGGCGATCACCGGACCACTGCCGTCCAGCTCCGGCGCCAGGGTCACCAGGGCGATGTCGGCCTCGGGGCCGCCGCTGAAGCCGCCGATGCGCTGCTGCAGGGCCGCCAGGCTGGGCGCGCACAGATGCTGGCTGGGGTGGGCGCCGCGGCGCGCCGGCTCCAGAAATGGCCCCTCCAGATGGGCGCCCAGCAGGCGGCAGCGACCCGGCCGGTGCCGGCGGCGCGCCTCGGCCAGCACCGACAGCGCCTGGCGTAACGGCGCCACCCCACAGGTGACCAGGGTCGGGCAGATTGCTTCGGCCCCATCGCGCCAGAGCAACTCCAGCAGCTCCTCCAGCCGCGGCAGATCCGCCTCCGTCAGCTCCGGAAAGGCCAGCCCCAGGCCGCCGTTGATCTGCAGATCGATGCCGCCCGGGGACAGCCAGTCCCCCCCCCAGTCATCGCCGCCGGCCCGGCTGCCCGGGTCCAGGGGTTGGACGACGGCGATGCGCTGCCCGTCCTCGAGGCCGACGCGCCAGCGGCGCTCAGGGGCCTGGCCTGCGGAGTTGGGCAGCCGCAGGTTGGTGAGCCAGCGCATGGTGGGAGCAGGGCCGCACGTAGGGAGAGAATGCCACCGTCTGTGTGCCCTCGCGCTGTGGATCCGGGTTCCGTCGCCACCTCCCCGGCAGGCCAGGGGGCCGGATCCGGAGTCGAGCCGGCCCAGGTGGCCGTGATCATGGGCAGCGATTCGGACCTGCCGACGCTGGAGCCGGCGGTGCGGATCCTGGAGAGCTTCGGGCTGGCCTGCGAGGTGCGGGTGCTCTCGGCCCATCGCACGCCGCTGCAGATGGTGGCCTTCGCCCAGGCGGCCGCCGGCCGGGGGCTCAAGGTGATCATCGCCGGTGCCGGTGGCGCCGCCCATCTGCCGGGGATGGTGGCCTCGCTCACCACCCTGCCGGTGATCGGCGTGCCGGTGCAGAGCCGGGCGCTGTCGGGGGTGGATTCGCTCCATTCGATCGTGCAGATGCCGGGCGGCATCCCGGTGGCGACGGTGGCGATCGGTGGCGGCCTCAACGCCGGCCTGCTGGCGGCCCGGATCCTGGCGATCGCCGATGGGCGGCTGGCCGAGCAGCTGGCCCGCTATCAGGCGGACCTGCACGATCAGGTGGTCACCAAGGACGCTCGCCTGCAGCAGCTGGGTGCCGCCACCTACCTGGAGCAGATGTAGGGGCTTGGGGCTGGCCTTCGCTCCCCCAGCGGCGGGCCTGCCGCCGGGAGCCCATGACCGGGGCCAAAGCCGGGGCCAAGGCCGTGGCGGTGGACCGGTTCGGGGGGCAAGCTGAGAACACCTGCCCCGCCGATGGGGCCCTTGCTGGCAGAGGCGATGCTCGAGCGGTTGGTGTTGCCTCCCTGGTTGCGGATCAGCCTGGCCCTGCCGCTGTTGGTGCTCAATCTCTGGGTGCTGCGCCAGCTGCTGCTGCCCCTGGCCCCGTTTCCCGCCCTGTTCCTGACGGCGGCGCTGCTGGCCTTCCTGCTGGACATCCCCACCCGTTGGTTGGTGGAGCAACGCCTGCCTCGCCTACTGGCGCTGCTGCTGGTGCTGGGGATCGGTTTCGGCGGGGTGGTGCTGGCGGCCCTGTGGCTGCTGCCGCGCCTGGTCACCCAGCTCGATGAACTGATCACCGCGTTGCCGGGCTGGCTGGCCAAGGGCGAAACCCTGCTGACGGAGTTGCAGAACTGGGCGGTGGCCAAAGGGTTGCCCACCGATTTCGGCAACCTCAGCAGCGAATTGATCAGCCGCACCAGCAAACTGGCCAGCCAGTTGAGCCAGCAACTGCTCAGCCTGCTGGGGGCCACCGTGGGCCTGACGGTCAACACCGTGATCGTGCTGGTGCTGACGGTGTTTCTGCTGCTCGGTGGCGAGCGCATCGCCGAGGGGCTGGCGGAGTGGTTGCCGCCCGGGGTGCGCACGTTGGTGACCGGCACCCTTTATCGCACCTTCCGCGGCTACTTCGCCGGCCAGGTGGTGCTGGCGTTGATTCTCAGCCTGCTGCAGATGGTGGTGTTCACCCTGCTGGGCATTCCCTATGGGGTGTTGTTCGCCGTCGCGATCGGTTTCACGACCCTGGTGCCCTACGCCAGCGCCCTGACGATCGTGCTGATCAGCGTGCTCCTGGCCCTGCAGGATCCAGGTCAGGGAGTGGAGGTGCTGGCGGCGGCGATCACGGTGGGACAGGTGGTGGACCAGGTGATCCAGCCGCGTCTGATGGGCAGCATCGTCGGCCTGCAGCCGGCCTGGCTGCTGATCAGCCTGCCGATCGGCGCCCGCCTCGGCAGCCTGCTGGGCCTGGGGGAGCTGCTGGGCCTGCTGCTGGCGGTGCCGGTGGCCAGCTGCGGCAAGACCTTCCTCGATACCTGGGCGGGGCGGCTGCGGCGGGGTGAGGGGGGCCCAGGCGGGGACGATGGCATGGCGGATCTGGCTTGAGGAAGTCCTGGAGAATCCGCTGGTCATCGCTGGGGCGACGAGGGTTGTCGATGCTGCGTGGGGATTGGCTCCGGCCGTGAGCTTGCTGGCATCCTTGGGGGTCAGCACTCCTCCACCCGTTGACCGACACCGCTGAGAGCCCGCTGCGCGACGCGGAAGCCGATAACGATCTCCAGGACGAGTTTCTCGGCGCCCTGACCGCCCTGGGCGGTTCGGCCGGCAACGGCCGCCTGCGCGACGTTCTGGAGTGGGAGGAGGCCAGCTACGACGCCGTCAAAGCCCAGCTGTTCAGCCGTGGGCTGATCGTGCCCGGCCGAGGCCGCGGTGGCTCCGTAGCCCTCGCCGGGGGTGAGGGCACCACGGCTTCAGTGACCGCAAATGCTGAGCGCCCCGCCAGGCGCCCGCGGGCTGCACGGGGCTCCAGCAGCACCACAGCCAGCAGCTTCGAAACGGCCTTCCGCGCCATTGACGACTGCCTGCGCAAGGAGGCCGGCTGCGGCACCGAGCTGGACTACACCGAGCAGACCTCCTGGCTGCTGTTCCTCAAATACCTCGATGGCCTGGAGGACGACCGCGCCGCCATGGCCCTGCTGGAAGGTCGCACTGCTTCCCCGATCCTGGAGGATGCCTATCGCTGGAACAGCTGGGCCGCACCGAAGGATGGCCATGGTCAGCTGGCGAAGGATGCCCGGATCGGCGATGACCTGCTGAAGTTTGTCAATAACGACCTGTTCCCCTATCTGTCGGGGTTCAAGGCTCGAGCGAGCGGACCGAACACGATCGAGTACAAGATCGGTGAAATCTTTGGCGAAATCCGCAACAAGATTTCCAACGGCTACAACTTGCGCGAAATCATCGAAGAGATCGATGGCATGCGCTTCCGCTCCCAGGCTGAGAAGCACGAGCTCTCGATGCTCTATGAGGAGAAGATCAAGCGCATGGGCAATGCCGGCCGTAACGGCGGTGAGTATTACACCCCCCGGCCCCTGATTCGCGCCATTGTGCAGGTGGTGAACCCCCAGATCGGCGAAACGGTTTATGACCCGGCCGTGGGTTCCGCTGGCTTCCTCTGCGAAGCCTTCGAATTCATGCGCAAGGGCGGAGCCACCGGGGCGGAGCTCAGCACCGCCGATCTCGAAACGCTGCAAACCCGCACCTTCTCCGGCAAGGAGAAGAAGAGCCTCGCCTATGTGATCGCGATCATGAACATGATCCTGCACGGGATTGAGGCGCCGAAGATCATCCGCGCCAACACGCTCAGCGAAAACCTCAGCGATGTGCAGGAGCGCGACCGCTTCGATGTGATCCTCGCCAACCCGCCCTTCGGCGGCAGCGAACGCAAGGAGGTGCAGCAGAACTTCGAGATCCGCTGCGGTGAAACCGCCTTTTTGTTTTTGCAGTACTTCATCCGCCTGCTGCGGGCCGGCGGCCGCGCCGGCGTGGTGATCAAGAACACGTTTCTCTCGAACACCGACAACGCTTCGGTGGCCCTGCGCCAGAAGCTGCTCACCGATTGCAACCTGCACACGGTGCTCGACTGCCCCGGCGGCACCTTCCAGGGAGCGGGCGTGAAAACCGTGGTGTTGTTCTTCGAAAAAGGCGCCCCGACCCGGAGGGTCTGGTTCTACCAGCTCGACCCTGGCCGCAACCTCGGCAAGACCAACCCGCTCAACGACCGCGACCTGGCCGAGTTCGTGGCGCTGCAGAAAACCTTTGCCGATTCGCCCAAGAGCTGGAGCGTGCCGGCGGACTCCATCGACCCGCAGAGCTGGGATCTTTCGGTGAAGAACCCCCATGGGGGTGAGGCGGTGGCGCATCGAAGCCCGCTGGAGATCATGGCGGAGATTGCGGCGCTGGATGTGGAGAGTGCGGAGGTGCTTGGGCGGATCAGGGGGCTTCTGAGATGAGTAATCCTGCGACGAAAAAAATCGAGGTGCTCTCGAGCGAAATCCGCATCGTCGCCATTAGCAGTCAGGATTACATCTGCCTGACGGACATCGCCCGCTACAAGGGCAAAGCCACCACTGACGATCTGATTCGAAACTGGCTGCGCAACCGCAACACGGTTGAATTTCTGGGGCTGTGGGAACAGATCAACAACACCGGTTTTAATCCCGTCGAATCCGACGGGATTAGGATGCAAGCCGGTCTGAACAGCTTCACGCTTACTCCGAAGCAATGGATCGAGCGCACCGGCGCCATCGGCATTCAGTCGAAAACCGGCCGCTATGGCGGCACCTATGCCCACGCCGATATCGCCTTTGAATTCGCCGCCTGGATCTCGGTGGAGTTCAAGCTCTACCTGATCAAAGAGTTCCAGCGCCTCAAGGACAGTGAGCGCCAAACCCTCGGCTGGGACATCCGTCGCAACCTTGCCAAGATCAACTATCGCATCCACACCGATGCAATCCAGACTCATCTGATTCCAGCTCAGCTGAGTAAGGCTCAGATCAGCTTTGTCTATGCCAGCGAGGCCGATCTATTAAACATGGCCCTCTTCGGCCAAACTGCCGCCCAATGGCGCGAAGCAAACTCAGAGGCCAAAGGCAACATTCGCGACCAAGCCAACGGCGCCCAGCTCGTTTGCCTCTCCAACCTCGAAAACCTCAACGCCCTGTTTATCGGCCAATCCCTGCCGCAATCCGAACGTCTCAGCCGCCTCAACCAGATCGCCATCGAACAGATGAAACTGCTGACAGCCGATGAACGCACGCCCCAATTGCCGGAGGAGAAGGAGGAAAAATGAACGGTATCGATGACCGAGAGCGCGGAAGTGCTGGGGAGGATCAGGGGGTTGGTATGAGGGATTTGGATAATCTCACTCCGCTGAGAGAAGTTGTTGAGTTGATAATGGGTCAAGCCCCGCCGAGTAAAGATACAAACTTTGAAAGTCAAGGAATACCCTTCGTCAAGGTTGGCGAGTTTGGGCTTCTTCGCCCTGTGATTCGCGAATGGACGACCAATCCGCTTCGCATGGCGCGTACTAGCGACGTCTTGCTTTGTGTGGTCGGCGCAACTTGCGGAAAGATCAATCTTGGCGAGGATTGTGCTATCGGACGTTCTGTTGCAGCCATTCGCCCAAATTCAGCAAAGCTCGACCAGTTTTACCTCTATTACTTCATGATGACGCTGGTGGATCGTCTCCGATCTCGTTCGGTTGGTGCAGCTCAAACCGTAATCTCGAAAGAGATGGTGGAGTCTGTGAATATCCCTCTTCTGCCACTCCCCGAACAGCAGCGAATCGTCGCCCTGCTCGACGAAGCGTTTGCGGGCCTCGCCACCGCCAAAGCCAACGCCGAACAGAACCTCCAGAACGCCCGCGCGCTGTTTGAGAGTCATCTTCAATCCGTCTTCAGTCAGCGGGGGGAGGGGTGGGATGAACTGGCACTCTCAGAACTCTGCGATATCAAACATGGCTACGCATTTGAAGGTGAGTTCTTCAATGCCGAAGGTGATTATGTACTTTTGACCCCTGGAAACTTCTATGAGGCCGGGGGATTTCGTGATAGAGGTGGGAAACAGAAGTATTTCACAGGTGAGATTCCACGCGACTACGTTTTGCGAGAGGGAGACTTGCTTGTCGCGATGACTGAGCAAGCAGCAGGATTGCTTGGCAGCTCCTTACTTGTGCCAGAGTCTGATAAATTCTTGCACAATCAGCGGCTTGGTCTTGTCACTGCGAGGCCGAATGTCCCCTGGAGTAACGAGTTCTTCTTCCATGTTTTCAATACGCAGCATGTTCGCAGAGAGATTCATGCCAGTGCATCTGGAGTGAAGGTGCGTCACACGTCGCCTAAGAAAATTGGCGATGTTATTGTTTCCTTCCCCTTGTCGCTCCAAGAGCAAAAAAGCCTCGTCGCAGATTTTGCATCTGTCTCTGCAGAAACCCAACGCCTAACCCGCCTCTACGAACGCAAACTCGCCGCCCTGGAGGAACTGAAGAAGTCCCTCCTGCACCAGGCTTTCAATGGTGAAATCTGAAAACCCCTTGTCGAGAGCTCATTCGGCCCGCTTACACTGACCGTCTCAACCAGGCGAGCCGATGTCAGCCCCTGCAGTCACCCCCTGCACCAGCCGCGAGGACGTGCTGGCGGTGCTGCGGGAGCACTACCCGGCCCTGGCTGCCGAGTTTGGGCTCAGCTCGCTGCAGTTGTTCGGCTCCTTTGCCACCGATCAGCAAACAGCCAGCAGCGACGTGGACCTCCTGGCGAGCTTCACAAAGCCCATCGGCTTCGGCTTCATCCACCTGGCCGATCGCCTGGAGGCCCTGCTGGGTCGCAAGGTCGACCTGGTGGCCGCCGATGGGATCAAAGCCAACCGCCGACCCTTCATTCTCAGCAGCCTGGTTGATGTCGCGCCGTGACTGGACTCTGTTTGTGGGAGACATGCAGGAAGCATGCGACAAGATCACTGCCTACATCTGCGGCATGAGCTTTGACGCCTTCTGCGCTGACACGCGCACGGTGGATGCCGTGGTTCGCAATCTGGAAATCATCGGCGAAGCTTCCAAAGGCATTCCTGACGAGAAAAAACGCCTGAAACCTGACATCGACTGGGCCGCGATCAAGGGCCTCCGCAATCGAATCGTGCATGAATATTTCGGCCTCAGTCTTGCTGTGATCTGGGCCATCGTTCAACAAGATTTGCCAGTGCTCAGCCAGCAGCTCAGCCACTGGCCCAATGACTACTAAATGCATCCAGTGCTTGAACGTCTCGCCGTGAGGCAGTTGCACGTGGAGTCCAATCAGCTCTACATCGTGGCCGAAAGCAACTGATGCGGCGCCTCGCCGCCCTGCAGCGCGCCGCTGAAGAGGCTCGCCGCATCGCCTCCAGACCGGCACCGAGCTGATCGTCATGCGCAACGGACAGATTTGCAGTCTTCCGCCTGAGGAGATCGCCTAGCTGCCTCCTGTGGTGGAGCCGCCATCCTGGAGGAACTGAAGAAGTCCCTTTTGCACCAGGCGTTCAACGGCGAGCACTGAGCCGTGGCGCGCGGTCCCAGCTTTTCCTTCACCGCCGTCACCGATGCCCTAACGGCCCACCCACTTCAGAAGCGCGTTGAATGCGGGGCGGGGTGAAGAGGTCGATGAAGTCGGTGGGTTCAACTGCCGACCAAGCGGTCGTAGTCCGCGTGGGTGCCGATCCAGAACCAATGCACGCCATCGGCGGTCGGCAGTCCAAGCGTGCGGTATTGCAGCCCGACTCGGGCGCTGTAGACCCTTTGGCCCGCCAGCAACTTGAAATGGAGCGAGGGGTGCTTGGGGTCCGCTTTGAGCAGCCTGAAGTTCTTGTCGGCAAGATCGCGAACATCAGCAGGCAAGGCTCCGTAGCAGCGCCAGAACCTGCTCGATGCCGTGTGGTTCACAGGGGGCGGCGGGGCTGGCTTCGGTAGTCGTCTTCCGCTTCCGTCAGCAGGGCGTCCAGCTTGCCTGCGGTGAGGTCGGCTTCCAGCTGGCGATCCCAGGCGTCGGCATCGAACTCCGCAAACCAGCGCCTGAACTCTGCCAATGCGGAGGGATCTAGGGCTTCAACGGCCTCCTCCAGAGCTTTGAGTTCGGGCATGACCTGGCGCCATCCAACGCACGTTGATGGATTCTGACTCCTTTGGCAGTTGCCGTGCCGTGCAACAACATCCCCTGACCACCACCCCCTCTGCGCCCTCACAGCCCATCGGGTCGCCAGCGGTGCTGCCTGCCTTGCCTATGGCGAGCCGGATACCGGCTTGATCGTGGTGCCCGAACGTCCTGGTCCCTCGGGCGAGACGAGCCTGGATCGGCCAGACTGACCCCATGGCTACCTCTTCCCGCCCCTTCAGCTATCACTACGTCGTGGATGAAGCGCTGCTGCGCACGATCGCGGCCGAGATCCAGGCGGCCATTCCCGGCGCCCAGGTGCGCCTGTTCGGCTCCCGCGCCCGCGGCACCGAACGGCCCGATTCCGACCTTGATCTACTGGTGACGGTGCCGGATGAATGGTTGGCCAGCCATTCGCGGTTTGTGGAAACGGATGTCCTGGGGTGGAAGCTGGCCCATCACAGGCTGCCGATTGAGTTGTTGCTTTTCTCCCTCAGTGAAGTGGAGGAGCGTCGCCAAGGCCGCACCAACGTGATCGCGGAGGCCTTCCGCTACGGCCGTCAGCTGCAACCAGCGGAGCCTGTGCATGGCGCCAGCTGAAACACCCTCGGCGTTTCTGCGCATCGCCCACCGCGATCTGCGGGCCGCCAGGGCCATGGTGGATCCCTCTGTCTTCGAGGAAGACAGCTGGGGGTTCTATCTCCAGCAGGCCACGGAAAAAGGCCTCAAAGCATGGCTTCTGCTTCTGTTGCCCGAGCAGCCTCCCTTCACCCATAACCTCCGGCTGCTGTTTCAGATGCTGCAAGATCAGGGTGCAGCCATCGAACCGTTCAGAGCTCTCAGTCGCTTCACGCTGTTTACTGTGTTGCGTCGATACGACGAGGAACCGGACCAGGAACAGCTCGATCGCGCCGCCTGGAACCAGCTCTGCGCTGATCTGCTCGATCACGTCGGCAGCCTGTTGCCATGAACGAGGCCGAAACCCGCGCTGAGCTGATCGATCCCCTGCTCACGGCCGCCGGCTGGGGTGTTGTCGAAGGGAGCCGCATCCGCCGCGAGTTTTCGATCACCCCGGGCCGGATTGAGGGCGGCGGTCGGCGCGGCAAGCCGCTCACGGCCGATTACGTGCTCACCTACCGCAACACCCAGCTGGCGGTGCTGGAGGCCAAGCCCGACACGGCCCCGCTTACCGAAGGCGTCGCCCAGGCGAAGGATTACGCCGGCAAGCTGCGGCTCCGCTTCACCTACGCCAGCAACGGCCTCGGCGTCTACGCCATCGACATGGCCAGCGGCGAAGAAGGTCCGGTGGCCGCCTTCCCATCGCCCGAGGAACTCTGGGCCCGCAGCTTCGCCGAGGACAGTGCCTGGCGCGATCGCTTCGCCGCCATTCCCTATGCCGATAAGGGCGGCAGCTGGCAGATCCGCTTCTATCAGGACATCGCCGTGTCGCGCGCCCTGGAGGCGATCGGCACCGGCCGCGACCGCATCCTGCTCACCCTCGCCACCGGCACCGGCAAAACGTCCATCGCCTTCCAGATCATCTGGAAGTTGTTCCAGGCCCGTTGGAATCTCTCGGGTGAGCCCATACGCCGACCGCGCATCCTGTTCCTGGCCGATCGCAACACCCTCGCCGATCAGGCCTTCAACGACTTCACTGGCTTCGCCGCCTTTGAAGACAACGCTCTGGCTCGCCTAGAGCCCGATGCGCTGCGCAAAAAAGGCCGGGTGCCCACCAACGCCAGCGTCTTTCTCACCATCTTCCAGACCTTCATGAGCGGCCCGCCGGTGGCTGGCAAGCCCTCACCCTGGTTCGGGCAGTACCCGGCTGACTTCTTCGATTTCATCGTGATCGATGAGTGCCACCGCGGCGGCGCCAACAACGAATCCACCTGGCGCGGCATCCTCGAGTACTTCGCCCCCGCCGTGCAGCTCGGCCTCACCGCCACACCGCGCCGCAACGACAACATCGACACCTACGCCTACTTTGGTGAACCGGTGTTCACCTACTCCCTCAAAGAAGGCATCAACGACGGCTTCCTGACGCCCTTCCGCGTCAAACAGATCACCACCACCCTCGACGACTACATCTACACAACGGATGACACGGTGGTAGAAGGCGAGGTGCAGGAGGGGCGCCGCTACAGCGAGGCGGAGTTCAACCGCATCATCGAAATCGAGCGGCGTGAACGCCGGCGGGTGGAGATCCTGATGAGCCAGATCGATCCGCGCCACAAAACCCTGGTGTTCTGCGCCACCCAGGAGCACGCCCTCGCCATCCGCGACCTGATCAACCAGCTCAAGAGCAACAAGGATCCCAACTACTGCCAGCGCGTGACAGCCGATGACGGCGAGCTGGGCAACACCTGGCTGCGCGCTTTCCAGGACAACGAGAAGACGATCCCCACCATCCTCACCACCTCCCAGAAGCTCTCCACCGGCGTGGATGCCCGCAATGTGCGCAACATCGTGCTGCTGCGGCCCGTGAATTCGATGATCGAGTTCAAGCAGATCATCGGTCGCGGCACTCGCCTCTACGACGGCAAGGACTATTTCACGATTCTCGACTTCGTGAAGGCTTATCAGCATTTCAGCGATCCCGAGTGGGATGGCGAGCCTCCGGAACCGCAAGAGATCAACCAGCGCACCCCCGGGCTCAATCCAGATCCTCCTGAACGCGACGATGACCCCAAAGGAGGTGATGAGCCAGAGACGCAGCCCCGCCGCACCAAGCTGCGCATCAAGCTCGGCGACGGCAAGGAGCGCTCGATCCAGCACATGCTGGTGACCAGCTTCTGGCACCCCGATGGCACGCCGATGAGTTCCCAGCAGTTCATCGAACTGCTCTATGGCCAGTTGCCCGAATTTGTCAAAGATGAAACCGAACTGCGCAACCTCTGGGGCGCACCCGATACCCGCACCAAGTTGCTGCAGGGTCTGGCCGAAAAAGGCTTTGGCGCCGATCAGCTGGCCGAAATGCAGACCATCATGGATGCCGAAAACAGCGATCTGTTTGATGTGCTGGCCCATGTGGCCTATGCGCTGCCACCGATCCCCCGCCAGGAGCGCGCCGAGCATGCCCGCCTCTATATCCACTCCAGATTCACCAGCAAGCAGCAGCTCTTTCTGGATTTTGTGCTCCAGCACTATGTGACGATGGGCGTGCAGGAATTGGCCCAGGAAAAACTGACGCCCCTGTTGCGGCTCCGCTATCAGAACAGCATCGCCGATGCCGTGGCCGACCTGGGCCGGCCGGAGGCGATCGGACAACTGTTTGCAGGCTTCCAGAAGTACCTTTACGAGGCATCGTTCTGATGACCGCCTGCCTCCTGCAGGCCTGTCAATGAGAAACGGATCGCGCCTGACGCCTCGCCCGCCATCTCACCTCAGGCTGCTCCAGGCAACGGACTCGCCCGTGGGCCCGATCTTCAGCCAGGCAGCCGTCGCCTCTGCTCAGGCCCAGCCCACTCTGGAAGAACCAGGGCTTGCCAAGCCTTCGTTGACAGGGCCAATCACGCCTGGTGGGCCGTCGATCGGAGGCGTGAAGCCTTCCGTGTCTCGCTTCACCCCTCCCCCGGCGCAGGCACCACCCCCTGCTGCTCCAGGTAGCTGATCACCTGGGCGACGGATTCCTCCAGGTTCTGGCTGCCGGTATGGACCCGCAGCTCGGGGGCCTCGGGCTCCTCGTAGGGGCTGGAGATGCCGGTGAAATCCTTGATTTCGCCGGCGCGGGCCTTGGCGTAGAGCCCCTTGGTGTCGCGCTGTTCGCAGACCTCCAGGTCGGCGGCGCAGTGGATCTCGATGAAGTCGCCCGCTTCGACCAAGGCCCTGGCGCGCGCCCGGTCGGCGCGGAACGGGGAGACGAAAGCGGTCAGCACCACCACGCCGGCGTCGAGAAACAGCTTGGCCACCTCGCCGATGCGGCGGATGTTCTCCTCCCGGTCGGCATCGGAGAAGCCCAGGTCGGCGCAGAGACCGTGGCGCACGTTGTCGCCATCGAGCACGTAACAGGCCAGCCCCTGCTCAAACAGGGCCGAGTTGACCGCATTGGCCAGGGTGCTTTTGCCAGCGCCGCTGAGGCCCGTGAACCAGAGGATGGCGCTGCGGTGGCCCCGCTGGTGGGCCCTTGCCGCCCGGGTCACGGTCGAGTGGTGCCAGACGATGTTGGTGGCCTTGCCGGCCGGGCCGTTGGTGGCCTTGCCGGCCGGGCTCTCGGGGGTTGGGGAGCTGGTCATCGGCGGCCACGGCGGTGGGTCATGGGGCCATTGTCCCTGGCCAGGTACCGGGGCTGCTGGCTGGCTCGGCAAGAACGCTGCGGCCGGGCACGGTTGGGCGCCTCGTTGCAGCCGCTGCCCCTCACCCCCCCGCCTGCTTCGGCCGGAATCCCTCCTTTGCCAGGGCCGCCAGAGCGGCGCCCACATGGTCCCCCTGCAGTTCGATCACGCCCTCCTTGAGGGTGCCGCCCGTGCCGGCGCTGGCCTTGAGCGCCTTGAGCAGGGCGCGGGCCTCGGCTTCGGGGAGCTCCAGGCCGGTGATCACGGTCACCAGCTTGCCCCCCTTGCCGGCCTTGGTGCGCTGCACCCGCACCTGCCGCTGGGCCCGAGGGGTGTCGGCCGGCGTCGGCGTGCCGCGCTGCAGGCTCTCCGCCCGGCTGAACTCCTGCCAGCCGCCCTTGTTCGCCATGGCGTCCGTCCTTTGCTGCTGCAGATGGCTTGCCCGGCCATCTTCGGTTGGCGATCGCCGACTCTGGCCCAGGGTCGTGCGTCAGCCATGCCCCTTCGGTTGCGCTTGGTCCGGTTCCGATCTCAGCCGATCCAGAGGCCGTGGGCGAAGCGCAGGGCGTAGAGCAGCAGCAGCAGGCCGCCGAAGCCCAGCAGAAAGCGGCGCCAGCCGGGATGCTCCTGGAACCAGGCGCCGTACAGCATCAACAGTGGTGCGGTGGCGAACAGGTGGCGTTCCAGGCTGATCGTGTTCTGCTTGAGCAGATAGAGCAGCAGGCTGGACGCCGCGAAGACCCAGAGCTCCAGCGGCAGGCGCCGGTAGCCCCAGACGGTCAGCAGCACCGCCCCGACCACCACCAGCAGGTTGAGGCCGGGCATGCCGGCCAGCAGCCAGTAAGCCAGGAAGGCCACCAGCGAGAGCACGAAGCTGGTGGTCGGCCGCCGCCGCCGGAGAGCGAACGCCCCGAGCCCCAGCAGCAGCGTGGCCGTGATCAGCAGCGGCTGGAGCGGATCGACCAGGGCTCCGGCCCTGGTGTTGGCCAGCCCCAGGAACACCTGGGACAGCAATTTGCGCCAGGAGGGCAGCCCGGAGAGATTCAGGCCCGGCTGCACATGCCAGGCCTGCTGGGCATGGATGAAGGCCAAGGGATCACCGCTGCGCTGCAGGTCGATCAGGGCCACGGCCCCCAGCCCGGCCAGGGCCAGCAGGGCCACCCCCAGGCCGGCGGCCAGGCGCCGGCGGCGGCCGTAGGCCACCAGGATCGCCGGCACGATCACCAGACCGGTGGGACGGGTGGCGGCACTGAGGGCGCCGAACAGGGCGATGCCAGGGGCGTTCAACCGGGGCCGGAGCAGATCGAACAGCGCCTGGCAGGTGAACAGCAGATAGAAGGATTCCGTATAGGGGATGGCGTAGAAGATCGACATGGGGTTGAAACAGCTCAGCAGCACCACACTTCTGGCAATGGCATGGCCCTGGCATTGGTGACTGAGCCGATGCAGCAGGCCCAAGGCGATCAAAAAAGCGCCGTTGCTCAACACCAGCGCCACCGCAAGGGGCGGCAGGTGCAGGAGGCTGGATGTCAGCTGGATCAGAGCGGGAAAGACGGGGAAGAAGGCGAAGTTGTCACCGGTGTAGCCCTGGTCCACGATCTGCAGATAGTGGGCCGCGTCCCATTGGCTCAGGCGTGCGGCCAGGGCGCCGGCCCCCTGCCGCTGCACAGCGATCAGCAGCGGCCCGAAGAACAGCAGGCGGCTGAGCAGCCAGCTCCAGAGCACCAGCGGCGGCAGCAGGGTGGCAGGTGGTCCATCGCCGCAGGCTCGGGGCACCCCTCTGGCGGGCTCGGTGGAGGACATGGGCGCGGCCTGCAGGGCGGGGGTACGGGGGAAAGGTCCAAGCCTGCCCCGCTGCCGGCGGCGACCCCTGGGATCGATCCATCAGGCGGGGCGTCCGCCAGGGCCGGTGGCGTCATGCCGCAGGGCGCCGGGATCAAATCCATCCGGTTCCGCAGCCCGGGAGATGGCCGCAACCAAAACAACTTTGTCAGACACCCAGCCGGCCAGGACGGAGCACTCGGGTCCGCCCCAGGCCGGGCCCCGGGCCTCCACGCTCCTGTCGGGCCTGCGCAGTCTCTACGCTGACCCCACGTCGTACCAAGCGCCAACGGTGACCAGCACCCTTCCGCCGAAGACCGCCGCCGATGCGCAGGCTGCGGCGCTGCAGCCCTCCGCCCGGCCCAATGCGCTGGGGCGGTTCGGCCCCTATGGCGGCCAGTACGTGCCGGAGACCCTGATGCCGGCCCTGGCGGAGCTGGAGGTGGCCGCCGCCGAGGCCTGGGCCGATCCGGCCTTCACCGAACGGCTCAACCACCTGCTGCGTGACTACGTCGGCCGGCCCAGCCCCCTGTACGAGGCGGAGCGGCTGAGCGAGCACTACCGGCGAGCGGAAGGCGGCCCGCGCATCTGGCTCAAGCGCGAGGACCTGAACCACACCGGTGCCCACAAGATCAACAACGCCCTTGGTCAGGCCCTGCTGGCCCTGCGCATGGGCAAGCAGCGGATCATCGCCGAAACCGGCGCCGGTCAGCACGGCGTGGCCACCGCCACGGTCTGCGCCCGCTTCGGCCTGGATTGCGTCATCTACATGGGCGCCGAGGACATGCGCCGCCAGTCCCTGAATGTGTTTCGCATGCGCCTTTTGGGGGCCCGGGTGCAGCCGGTGACGGCCGGGACCGCCACTCTCAAGGACGCCACCAGCGAGGCGATCCGCGACTGGGTCACCAACGTGGAGAGCACCCACTACATCCTCGGGTCGGTGGCGGGGCCCCATCCCTACCCGATGCTGGTGCGTGATTTCCACGCCGTGATCGGCCAGGAAACCAAGCGCCAGTGCGCCGAGGCCTTCGGCCGGCTGCCCGATGTGCTGGTGGCCTGTGTCGGCGGTGGCTCCAATGCCATGGGCCTGTTCCACCCCTTCGTGGAGGACACCTCGGTGCGCCTGATCGGCGTCGAGGCCGCCGGTGACGGCGTCGCCACCGGTCGCCATGCGGCCACGATCACCGAAGGACGGGTGGGGGTGCTGCACGGCGCCATGAGCCTGCTGCTGCAGGACAGCGAGGGGCAGGTGCAGGAGGCCCACTCGATCAGCGCCGGTCTCGACTATCCCGGCGTAGGCCCGGAACACAGCTATCTCAAGGGCATCGGCCGCGCTGAATACGCCGCCGTCACTGACCAGCAGGCCCTGGACGCCCTCCAGCTTCTCTGTCAGCTCGAGGGCATCATTCCGGCCCTGGAAACGGCCCACGCCTTCGCCTGGCTGGAGAGCCTCTGCCCCACCCTGGCCCCCGGCACCGAAGTGGTGCTCAACCTCTCCGGCCGCGGCGACAAGGATGTCAACACCATGGTCGAGCGGCTGGGCGACAAGCTGGGGGGGTGAGGCGCTGCAGTCGATGCCGCACGCTTCAGTGGCGATCAGAGGTCCGTTCTTCAGCGAGGCTGATGCAGACGTCGCGAAGCGGTTTCAGGTAGGTCTCGATGAAGCCCCAGACAAGGTCATTGTTCACCTTGGTGTATTCGTGGCTCAGCTTGTTGCGGAAGCTGATGATCCTGGGTGCATCGGGGATGCGAGAGAAGATGCCGGTATCGAGTCGAGACAGATTGGTCAGTGCCTCGCCGATGATGATGAATTCCCGTTCCACAGAGGAGCGAATCAGTCGACTTTCTCGGTAGTCGTCAAGCTCGATTCCTTGCGTGGCAATGCTGATGGCATCCGCCGCTTCCACGACGTCCATCAGAAAGGCTTCAGGGACGCGTTCCATAGATCAGTTGCTTGGAGGCATTGATGGTGGCCTGGACGATGCGATTGCGAACGGCTGTGGACATGACCAGGTCCAGCTGAGGGCCGATGATCTGCATGAGTTGATGTTCAAGTCCGAAATAGGCGTCCACCAGTTCGGTTGGATTGATCGGCTCAAACTCCACCAGCAGATCGATGTCGCTCTCCCCCGGGCGGTAATCGGAGCGCAGCACCGAGCCGAACGCATGCAGATGGGCCACATGGTGGCGGCGACAGGCGGCGCTGATCGCGTCTAACTGGCTCTGGCTCAGGGCGAGGGGCATGGGCCCGGGGACTTGGTTCAGGATTGTGGTGTCCAGTATCGCCGCCCCCGGTGGATCGGCTAGGCCCGCCCCGAACCGCTGCCCTGGCGTGAAGACCTTCTCGCCTCTAGAGCGGATCCTGCTCCCAGGCAAAACGCGGTAGGCGCTGCAGGCCCTCGCGCATGGTGCGGGTCCAGACCTCCATCGAACGGTTCACTTCATCCGATTCCTTCTCCAGCTTCACGCGGCGCGACACGCGCAGCTCGTTGGCCGGTACCAGGGCCAATTCAAACGGTGGCCCCACGGTCAGATTGGAGCGACGGGTGATGATCTGGGAGACCAGGCAGAGGCGGGCGGCATCTTCCAGCGTGAGGCCCCGATGGCCGATGTAATCGAGCGGCGGCTTGCCGTATTTGCTCTCACCGATCTGCAGGAATGGCGTTTCGGCGCTGGCCATCACCGCATTGCCCTGGGGATAAATCAGATAAAGGCCATGTTTTTCGCCGGCGATCTGGCCACCGAGGATGAAGCTGGCCTCACCGGTGGCCCCCGCCTCCCGCAACGACGTCTTGAACTGGCGCTGCACATCCACGCTCAGTTTGCCGATGTAGTCGGCGGCCTCAAACAGATAGCGGGAGGTCAGCAGGGTTGGCGCCGCGCCGGAGGCTTCAGGCAGCGCCGCTCCAGGAGCTGCGTCGGAGGAGCAGGCAGGGCCGTCGGCCGCCGGCTTCATGTCCGCCTGTTCCGTCGCCGCCTCATGGTGGCGATCGATGTCACGGCGGATGCGATTGAGCACGGCCTGGGTGGTGCCCAGATTGCCGGCCGCCATGATCACGAACAGACGATCATCTGCCGGCTGGAACACATGCAGCTTGCTGTAGCTGGAGATGTAGTCAACGCCGGCATTGGTGCGGGAGTCGGAGCAGAAGACAAGACCCTTCTCGAGCAGGAAGGCGACGCAATAAGTCATGGCGGGAGTCTGGGGCCTCGTTCAGTTCAGAAGTCGTTGCAGGATCGTCGCCACCGAGCGCACCGCTGAGCGGGCGGTGGCGTAGGCCATCCGCATGGGTCCCACCAGGGCCACGTGGCCCTGGGAGCCATCGGCGGTGGCATAGGCGGCCTGCACCACCGAACAGGCCTCCAGGGCCTGATGGGGGTGCTCGCGGCCGATCCAGACGGCATCGGCGGGGAACGCGGCATCCAGGGTGGGGCCCAGGACCCGCTCGGGCTGATGTTCCACCAACTGCACCAGGGGCAGCAGGCTGGAGGTGCGACTGAATTCCGGCTGGCCCAGCAATCCGCCCAGCCCCGCCGCCACCACCCCGTCCAGGTCGGCGGAGCGCAGACGCTCGTGGTGCTCCAGGGCCTGGCGCAGCACATCGCCGCTGCGGCGCAGCTCCTCGGGCAGTCGCTCCCAGCTGATGTCGCCGCCCTGATGGCGCAGGCGGTCGTTGGTCCAGCGTTCCAGGATCGGCAGCTCCCGTTCGGCGCCGCTGGGCAGCCGCAGGTTGAGGCTGGTGGTCAGGGCCGAGCCCTGGACCAGGAACACCAGCAAGCGATCACTGCTGGCCACCAGCCGGATCGCCTGCAGCAAGGGGCGCCGGCGCTGGGGGCGGGTGATCAGGCTGAGCAGGCCGGTCAGGTCGGCCAGGCGACGGGCCAGATGCAGCAGCAGATCGTCGAGGGCGGCCCACTGCAGGCTCACCCCGGCCAGTTCCCGCTCCAGCTGGCGGGCGGCCGAGCCGGGTTCGGGCAGCAGCTGATCCACATAGAGGCGGTAGCCCTGCTGGCTGGGGATGCGGCCGGCGGAGGTGTGGGGCTGGGTGAGCAGGCCCCGCAGCTCCAGGGCGCCCATGGCGGAGCGCACGGTGGCGGGGCTGGCGGGCAGCCCGAAGCGACGCACCAGGGTGTGGCTGCCGACCGGCTCCACGGTGTCGACGTAGTGCCGGACCGTGGCCCGGAGCACATCCTGTTGCCGTCGCGGCAGGGTTTCCAACCCGTTACCAGATTCGTGGTCGCTGGATCGTAGGGATCGGAACGGCGGCGTGGCGTCAGCACCGGCACCGAGCACGGGAGTTGAGGCCGCTGCCAAAACCGGCCACGGATCGGACCGGCTCAGTAGCGCGGAATCGAGGGATCCACCGCCAAGCTCCAGGCATCGATACCCCCCTGGATGTTCCAGACCTGGGGATGGCCGTGCTCCTGGATCAACCAGCAGCCGAAATGCCAGCTGCGCACCCCGGCATGGCAGAGCACCGCCACCGGCCGCTGGCAATCGATCAGCGCGTCGATCCGGCTGACCCACTCCTGGGAGCGGCTCAGGGGCAGGTGCAGCACCGGCTCGGCCAGCCGGGCCAGTTCCAGCTCGCTGTCCTCGCGCACATCCACCAGCTGGATCGCCTCTCCGGCCAGCAGCCGGGCCCGCAGCTCGCTGGCGCTGATCGGCAAGGGCGAGGCTGACCCCTCGGCGGGGGGACGGCTGTCGGGCATCGGAACCGGAGGGGCGGCAGGATGGATCCATCCTGCTGTGCGTGCATGAAGGGCCGCCCCTTTCTGGCGGTGGTGCTGGCCGTGGTGCTGCTGACCTTCAGCCTCGGCCTGGGGGGCTGGTGGCTGATCGGGCAGCGGGGGCCGCTGCAGCTCGCCCATCAGGCCCTCTCCATCCCGCGGGCGGCCCGCTTCGTGCCGGCCCAGGCCCCCTTGAGCCTCTACTGGTTCAGTGATGGCGAGCAGCCCGTGGCCTATGCCCGGGCCGTGGCCCCGGCCCGTCAGCGCCGGGCGGCCGGTGAGGCCCTGGAACGGCTGCGGGATGGGGCTTTCGCCGCCGCCGGCCTCGACTATCACGATGAGCTGGCCAGCTGGCTGGCCCCGGGGATCGCCCTGGTGCTGTTCGACGAGCCGGCGACCGGCTCCGGCGATGGCCCCAGCGCCAGTGGCGGCCTGCCCGCCGGGGGCTGGCTGCTGGCCCTGGCCAGCCGCGACGACGACGGCGCCCGCCATTTTCTGCAGCGCTTCTGGCAGACCCGCAGCCTGGCCGGCACCGATCTGCAGGTGAGCAGCTATCGCGGCATGGGCCTGATCAGCGGTCGCGGCGCCCTGCTGGGCCGCCGGGCCATGCCCCTGGCCACCGCCCTGGTCGATGACGATCTGGTGCTGATCGCCTCGGGCCGCACCGTGCTGGAGCGGGCCCTCGATGTCTCCCAGATCCCCGAACTCAACCAGGCCTCCCAGCCTGGACTGCAACGGGAACTGGATCGCCTCGGCGATGGGGCCGCCCTGCTGCTGGCCCGCCCCCAGGCCCTGGAGCAGTGGCTGGGATGGCCCCTGCCGGCGGCGGCTGAGCAGAGGCCGACCCAGCTGCTGGCCTCGCTGCGTCCGGAGGGACGGTCGCTGCTGCTGCATGGCCATCTGCAGCTGCCGGCCCCGTCGCGCTTCCTGGCAGATCCGTCATCAACGCCGTCCCCAACGGCTGCGACAGCACCAACCGCTCCGGTGGTGCCGGCTCCGGCACCAACCCATTCAGCAGCGTCGTCTTCGGCAACAGTTCCACCAGCAACGTCGCTTTCAACACCAGCCCCTCAGGCAACGCCGCCTGCAACACCAGTGCCTCCGGTGACGTCGCCTTCGGCAACAGCGCCCCAAGCAGTGGCCCCGTCACCGACGGCCCCCTCACCGACGGCCTCGACACCAACACCGTCCCAACCCGAGCGTTCCTCCGCCCTGCCTCCAGCCCCGGCACGTCCAGCCCCAGCGGCCCCTGAGCCCGGCGCCAGCGAGGTGCGCTCCCCGGTCGCCCCGCTGCCGTCGGCCGATCCGGCCCAGCGGCAGGCGTTGCTGGAGGGACTGAGGGGCCCGCTCAGCAGCCTGCTGTGGCTGCAGAATCCCGCATCCCAGCTGCAGCAGCCGTTGCTGCAACCGTTGCTGCAGCGGGCCCTGGCCAGCACCACCGGCGGCGTTGTTCCGATC
Organism: Synechococcaceae cyanobacterium ELA739; assembly: GCA_037127935.1. Lineage (GTDB taxonomy): Bacteria > Cyanobacteriota > Cyanobacteriia > PCC-6307 > Cyanobiaceae > Cyanobium. The sequence goes on along the minus strand of JBAXXM010000003.1, from coordinate 98,504 downwards.
GCCGCGCCCGGCACGGCCGCCGGCTCCGGTGAGGTGATTGCCGGCGGGCCCCCCGCCCGTAAGTCAGGCCATCAATCCCCCGGCCAGGCTTCCGGCGACCCTGCGGAGACGACCGCCCACCAGCGCCTTGAGGAGCGCCCGGGGGCGGCGGCGGGTCCCCTGCCCTTGCTGGTGGCCCAGAACGCCCAGGGGCCCCTGCTGCTCGCCGCCGGCCCCGAGGGCTGGCAGATGGGCACGGCCGCAGGCCAACCGCCTGCGGCCCTGCTGGAGCCCGCCCTGGCCTCGCAGGGGCTGATCCAGGCACCGCTGGAGTCCGGCGGTCGCTCGCTCCAGGTCTGGACCAGGCTGGAGGCCCCGGGTCAGCGGGGCGGCCACCGCCCCGGCCAGGGCGGCAGCGGTGAGTCCCTGCAGGCACCCCTGGCGGCCTGGCGCCAGGTCAGCGGACCCCTGGCCTGGTGGGGCCGCAACCTGGCCGTCCTCGATCAGTCCCCCGGCGGCCGCGGCAACCAGGAACTGCAGGCGGCGCTGCTCGCCCTGGACCGGGCCGGGGCGCCCCTGCAATGGGCCCAGACCGCCGCCCCCAGCCGGGAGCTGCTGCGGGGCTGGCAGCCCTGGCAGCGGCTTTCGGCCCTGGCCGGCGGCGGGCTGGACGGTTCGCTCCAGAGCCTGGCCCTAGCCTGGGAGCCGGAGGGCACCACCCTCCACATCCAGGCCCGTCTCAGTTTTGATCGCTGATGGTTTTTGATCGCTGATGGTCCCTCTCCAGCTGCTGTTGTTGCGCCATGGCATCGCCGAGGAGCGCGAGCCCGGGCGAGCCGATCGGTCCCGGGTGCTGACCGACCGGGGACGGCAGCGCACCCGGGCGGTGCTGGAGCGGGCCCTGGCCCTGGGCCTGGCGGCGGACCGCCTGCTCTCCAGTCCCCTCGCCCGGGCCCGGCAGACGGCGGAGATCGCCTGCTCCGTCGGTCTGGCACCGGTGCTGGAGCTGAGCGAATCCCTCGAACCCGGCCACGATCCCTGGCCCCTCCTGCTCTCGGCTTTGGCGCTGCTGGCCGCGGCCCCGCCGCCCGCTGGCGAGCCCGAGCCGGCCCGTCGCCGGCTGCTGCTGGTGGGCCATGAACCCGACCTGGGCCTGCTGGCCGCCCGTCTGCTGGGGGCCACGCCCGGGGCGACCCCGCTGCGCAAGGCGGGCCTGGCCCTGCTGGATCTGCCGGCCGATCCCAGCCCCGGCAGTGCGACGCTGCAGTTGCTGCTCAACCCCCGCAGCCTGATCGGCTAGATCCCGCCGCTGGCAGCCAGCGCTACGGCGTGGGCTTGACATCGCCGCGTAGGTTCGCCAAATCGGACCCCATGGCATGGCGGCAAAAATCACCCCGGAAACCACCAGTCCCGCGGCTGCAGCTGCTGAGTCGGCCGCCGCTGCGGCTCCCCCCGTCTTCCGTCCCGGGCTGGAGGGGGTGCCGGCCACCCAGTCGGCGATCTGCGACATCGACGGCAGGCGCGGCGTGCTCACCTACCGCGGCTTTCCGGTCAACCAGCTGGCCTCCCACAGCAGCTTTCTGGAGACGGCCTATCTGTTGATCTGGGGCGAGCTGCCGACGATCTTCCAGCTGCGCGATTTCGAGCAGGAGGTGCAGATGCACCGGCGGGTGAGCTTCCGCATCCGCGACATGATGAAGTGCTTCCCGGCCAGTGGCCATCCGATGGATGCGCTGCAGGCCAGCGCAGCCTCGCTGGGGCTGTTCTATTCGCGCCGCGCCCTGTACGACCCCCAGTACATCACCGAGGCGGTGGTGCGCCTGATCGCCAAGATCCCGACGATGGTGGCGGCGTTCCAGCTGATCCGCAAAGGTCAGGATCCGATCCAGCCCCGCGACGACCTGGCCTATTCGGCCAACTTCTTGTACATGCTCACCGAGCGGGAGCCCGACCCCCTGGCGGCGCGCATCTTCGATGCCTGCCTGATCCTGCACGCGGAGCACAGCCTCAACGCCAGCACCTTCAGCGCCCGCGTCACCGCCAGCACCCTCACCGATCCCTATGCGGTCGTGGCTTCGGCGGTGGGCACCCTGGCCGGGCCCCTGCACGGCGGCGCCAACGAGGACGTGCTCGACATGCTCGACGAGATCGGTTCGGTCGATCAGGTGGAGGGCTGGCTCGATCGGGCGATCGCCGAAAAGCGCAAGATCATGGGCTTCGGCCATCGCGAGTACCGGGTCAAGGATCCGCGGGCGGTGATTCTGCAGGCCCTGGCGGAGGACCTGTTCCTGCGCTTCGGCCACGACAGCATGTACGACGTCGCCCGGCGCCTGGAGGCGGTGGCTGCCGATCGCCTGGGCCCCAAGGGCATCTTCCCCAACGTCGACTTCTATTCCGGGCTTGTGTATCGCAAGCTCGGCATCCCCCGCGACCTGTTCACGCCGATCTTCGCCATTGCCCGCACCGCCGGCTGGCTAGCCCACTGGCGCGAACAACTGGGAGCCAATCGCATCTATCGTCCGACGCAGATCTACACCGGTTCCGTCGAGCGGCCCTGGCTGCCTCTCGAAGGTCGACCAACTCCCTCCTAAGGTCCACCCACCCCCTACGCCCGCATGGAGACGACTGCCCTCGTGAGTTCAGGTCTCGATCTGCAGGCCAGCTTCGTCGATACGCTCCAGGGACTGGGGCTCAGCCCCGGCGCGGCCCGCCTGCTGTGGCTGCCCCTGCCGATGGTCACCGTGCTGGTGGCGGCGGTGGTCGGCGTGCTGGTCAACGTCTGGCTGGAGCGCAAGATCTCCGCCGCCGTTCAGCAGCGCATCGGTCCCGAGTACGCCGGCCCCCTCGGGGTGCTGCAGCCGATGGCCGATGGCCTCAAGCTGGTTTTCAAGGAGGACATCATTCCGGCCCGGGCCGACGGCCTGCTGTTCACGCTCGGGCCGGTGCTGGTGCTGGTGCCGGTGATCCTGTCCTGGCTGGTGGTGCCCTTCGGTCAGAACCTGCTGATCAGCAATGTGGGGGTGGGCATCTTCCTGTGGATTTCCCTCAGCAGCATCCAGCCGATCGGCCTGCTGATGAGCGGCTACTCCAGCAACAACAAGTATTCGCTGCTCGGCGGCCTGCGGGCGGCGGCCCAGTCGATCAGCTACGAGATCCCCCTGGCCCTGGCGGTGCTGGCGATCGTGATGATGAGCAACTCGCTCAGCACGGTCGACATCGTCAACCAGCAGAACGGTGCCGGCATCCTCAGCTGGAACATCTGGCGCCAGCCGGTGGGCTTCGTGATCTTCTGGATCTGCGCCCTGGCCGAATGCGAGCGCCTGCCGTTCGACCTGCCGGAGGCCGAAGAGGAGCTGGTGGCCGGCTACCAGACCGAGTATTCGGGCATGAAGTTCGCCCTGTTCTATCTGGGCAGCTACATCAACCTCGTGCTCTCGGCCCTGCTGGTGTCGGTGCTGTACCTGGGCGGTTGGGGCTTCCCGCTGCCGGTGGAGTGGCTGGCCGGCTGGCTGGGTCAGTCCGTCGATGCCCCCGTGGTCCAGGTGATCACCGCCACCACCGGGATCGTGATGACGGTGCTCAAGGCCTACCTGCTGGTGTTCTTCGCGATCCTGCTGCGCTGGACCGTGCCGCGGGTGCGGATCGACCAGCTGCTCGATCTGGGCTGGAAGTTCCTGCTGCCGATCGCCCTGGTCAACCTGCTGGTCACCGCCGCCCTCAAGCTGGCGTTCCCGATGGCGTTCGGAGGCTGAGACCGTTCGTCAGCTCCGGGCTTTCCCGGTCAAGATGGTCCGGGCACCGTTGCGCCGGATCCGCCCCTTTCCCCAACCAGCACCATGTTCGGGTTCCTCAAGAAAGTCGGTGACTACACCAAGGACGCGGTCAGCGCCGCCCAGTACCTGGGCCAGGGCCTGGCGGTCACGTTCGACCACCTCAGACGCCGGCCGATCACGGTGCAGTACCCGTACGAGAAGCTGATCCCTTCGGAGCGCTACCGGGGCCGCATCCACTACGAGTTTGACAAGTGCATCGCCTGTGAGGTGTGTGTGCGGGTCTGCCCGATCAACCTGCCGGTGGTGGATTGGGTGATGAACAAGGCCACCAAGAAAAAGGAGCTGCGCAACTACTCGATCGACTTCGGGGTGTGCATTTTCTGCGGCAACTGCGTGGAGTACTGCCCCACCAACTGCCTGTCGATGACCGAGGAATACGAGCTGGCGGCCTTTGATCGCCACAGCCTCAACTACGACAACGTCGCCCTCGGCCGCCTGCCCACCAGCGTCACCAGTGACCCGGCGGTGTTCGCCCTGCGGGAGCTGGCCTACCTGCCCAAGGGGGCACTGGATCCCCACACGGTGCCCGCCGATGCCCCCCGGGCCGGCCAGCTGCCCGAGCAGGTGCTCGCCGGTCTCAACAAGGCTGCCGCAGCCCCGGCGGCGACCGTTCAAACTGCCAGCACGCCGGCGCCCGCCGCCCCGGCGTCTCCCCAGCCTCCGGCCGCCGACCAAGGAGCCCAGTCCTGATGACGATCGCTTCCACCATCCAGCAGCTCTGTTTCCTGACCCTCTCCGCCGTGGTGGTGCTGGGGGCTCTGGGCGTCGTGCTGCTGCCCAACATCGTCTATTCCGCCTTCCTGCTGGGGGGCGTGTTCCTCGGCATGGCTGGCCTCTATCTGCTGCTCAATGCCAGCTTCGTGGCGGCGGCCCAGATCCTGGTCTACGTCGGCGCCGTCAACGTGCTGATCCTGTTCGCGATCATGCTCGTCAACAAGAAGGAAAATCTGGCGGCCATTCCGGGGCTGCTGCTGCGGCGCCTGCTGTCGGGCGGGGTGTGCGCCGGCCTGTTCGTGCTGCTGCTGCGGGTGGCCTTCACCACCCACTGGGCCCTGCCCGGGCCGCTGCCGGTGGGCGAGGAGGCCACGATCCGCATCGGCGAACACCTGTTCAGCGACTACCTGCTGCCGTTCGAGCTGGCTTCGGTGCTGCTGCTGATGGCGATGATCGGCGCGATCGTGCTGGCCCGCCGCGACGTCTACAGCAGCGATGTGATCACGGGTGAACCCGTGGATCAGGGGCTGATCGAGAAGACCCGCACCCCCCTGCTGATCAATCCTTCCGGGTCGGCCGGAGCTGCCAACGCCCCATCTCTGCTGGAGACCACCCCATGAGCGCCGATTCGCAGGCCACTGCCCAGGCGGCCGCCGAGGCCGTGACGATCACCCTCGGTTCCACGATTCCGTTGCAGGCCTATCTGGCCGTGGCCGCCCTGTTGTTCTGCACCGGCGTCTGGGGCCTGATCAACAGCCGCAACGCGGTGAGGGTGCTGATGAGCATTGAGCTGATGCTCAACGCCGTCAACCTCAACCTGATGGCCTTCTCCGATTTTCTCGATGGCCAGCTGATCCGCGGCCAGGTGTTCGCCATCTTCGTGATCACCGTGGCCGCCGCCGAGGCCGCCGTCGGTCTGGCGATCCTGCTGTCTCTGTATCGAAATCGCGAAACGGTCGACATGGAGCGTTTCAACCTGCTGCGCTGGTAGCCACCCTTGAACCTGATCTGCCCTGCAACCGATGCGGCTTGAACGGATCTGGTTGATCGTGCGCAGTGGCAGTCAGGCGGCGCAGCGCCAGGCCAGGCGCTGCGCCGAAGATCTGCGCCCCCAGGGGGTCAGCGTCACCGTGGCCGCCTGCGGCCTGGCTGCCAATCCGTTTCCCGGCCTGCTGGCCACCGAGCCCGCCCTGCCCGATCTGGCCCTGGTGCTCGGCGGCGACGGCACGGTGCTGGGGGCGGCGCGCCATCTGTCCCGCTTTGAGGTGCCGATCCTCAGCTTCAACATCGGCGGCCACCTGGGCTTTCTCACCCACGACCGCTCCCTGCTGCGCCTCGATGGCGAAGACAGCCTCTGGCAGCGCCTGCGCGATGACCGCTTCGCCCTGGAGCGGCGCATGATGCTGGAGGCCCGCATTGATCGCGGCGACGGCGTGCCCCAGCCCGGGGATGGAGCCGCCGAGGAGCCCGCCGCCGATGTGGCGGCCGAAGGACCCCATGGGGCGCTCAACGATTTCTATTTCAGGCCCTGTCTCGATGAGGTGTCCCCGACCTGCGTGCTCGAGCTGGACATCGACGGTGAGGTGGTGGACCAGTACCGCGGCGATGGTCTGATCATTGCCACCCCCACCGGCTCCACGGGTTACGCCATGGCGGCCGGTGGGCCGATCCTCCATCCCGGCATCGAGGCGATCGTGGTCAACCCGATCTGCCCGATGAGCCTCTCCAGCCGGGCGGTGGTGGTGCCGCCGCGGGCCCGGCTGACGGTCTGGCCGCTCGGGGAGAGCAGCCGCCGGGTCAAGCTCTGGAAGGACGGCGCCCACGCCACCGTGCTCGAGCCCGGCGATCGCTGCGTGGTGCAGCGCGGCCCCCATCCGGCCCTGATGGTGCTGCTGGAGCAGAGCCCCTCCTACTACCGCACCCTCACCCGCAAGCTGCACTGGGCCGGCAGCCTCACCAGCGTCGAGCCCTCCCACAACTGAAGGTAACGACTGGTTGCGTTACTGGTTGCGCTGAATCAACGCCAACCTTGCGCTTCTGCAGCGGAAGTTAACCATATTTTCATGGAGTTTCTGCGAGGAGTTCTGTATCTTCGTGCGATGGATATCGGTCTCACCCCCCAGGAGCGCATGATTGTCCGGCTGGCGCGCCGCAAGCGCCTCTGCCCGGAACGTCGGGCGATGTGGGTGGTGCCCTGGTGGTTTGTGGCCCTGCTGGCGCTGGCGCTGATGACCTACTCCTATGGGCTGTCGCTGCTGCTGGTGCCGCTGGGGTTTGCCTGGCACCGGCGCCGCACCCGCGAGCGGATCGCCGAGTGGGCCCTGGATCTGCGCCAACGCTGAGCTCCCGGCTGCGAACGGGGCAGAATCGCCGATCCATCGCACCGCAGGCTTCCTTGGCCCTGGAAATAGAACGCCGCTTTCTGGTGCTGGCCGAGGGCTGGCGCTCCCATGTCCGCTGGCAGGCGAGGCTGCAGCAGGGCTATCTGGTGCAAGGCGCCGATGGCCTCACCGTGCGGGTGCGCGCCAGCGAGTCCCTGAGCGGGGAGGGGAGCCAGGCCTGGCTCACGCTCAAGGCCGCCCCGCCCCGGAGCGGGCCCGGAGCCGGAGCCGGCGCCGAACAGCCCCTGCGCCCGGGCCAGGCCCTGAGCCGCCTGGAGTTCGAGTACGCCATTCCCCCTGCCGATGCCCAGGCCTTGCTGGCCCTGGCCCCGCATCAGCTGGGCAAGATCCGCTACGGCCTGGATCTGCCCGGTGGCGATTGGGTGCTGGATGTGTTCGAAGCGGGCAACGCGCCGCTGGTGGTGGCCGAGGTGGAGCTGGAGGATCCCGATCAGCCGGTGACCGTGCCGCCCTGGTGCGGCCTGGAACTCACCGGCCGCCATGAGCTCAGCAATGCGGCCCTGGCGGCCCGGCCGTTGGTGCTGTGGAGCGAGGCCGAGCGGCAGGCTTTGCTGGCCCGTTGAGCGGTCGGTACAGCCAGCCAACCAGCTTCAGCCGGCGTGCTTCTGGGCCGCATCGGGGCCCTCGAGCGAGCAGCAGTTGAAGCCGTCGCGGCAGATCTTGCCGTTGTCCATCGCCCAATTGAGCAGGGCGACCCGGTTCTTGGCGCCGGTCTTGGTGAAGATGTTGCTGACGTGGTTGTCGACGGTGCGCTTGCTGATCATCAGCTGGGCGGCGATCTCCTGGTTGGTCAGGCCGGTGGACACCAGTTCGATGATCTCCACTTCCCGTTCCGACAGGTCGTGGCGCAGCTGCTGCAGCGACGCCGGGATCGCGGGAGCCGGGCGGGATGCCGGAGGCCGATCGGGGAGGCCGCGCTCAGACATGGACGCTCAGCGGATCCGTCACTGTAGGCAGGTTGCTGCTGCATGATGTGGCCACAGACGGGGAAGGTTTTGCTGCTCAGAGACGCCCTGGCCAGCGGCGCGTTTGCCGTGACTGCCGAAGTGACGCCGCCGAGGGGCGCCGATCCCAGCCGCACTCTGGCCGCGGCGGCGGCGCTGAAAGGGCTGGTGCATGCGGTCAACGTCACCGATGGCAGCCGGGCGGTGATGCGGATGAGCAGCCTGGCGGTCTGCCGGTTGCTGCTGGACCAGGGCATCGAGCCGGTGCTGCAGATGACCTGCCGCGATCGCAACCTCCTGGCACTGCAGGCCGATCTGCTCGGCGCCCACGCCCTCGGCATCCGTAATCTCCTCTGTCTCACCGGCGATCCGCTGCGGGCCGGTGATCAGCCCGATTCCAGGCCCGTCAATGAGCTGGAGGCGGTGCGGCTGCTGCAGCTGGTGCAGCGCTTCAATGCCGGCCAGGATCCGGTCAAGGGATCTCTCCCCGATGGCGGTACCGATCTGCTGGCTGGTGCGGCGGCCGATCCCCAATCCGGCAGCTGGAGCGGCCTGGTCTCGAGGGTGAAGCGCAAACACGCCGCCGGCGCCCGCTTCCTGCAGACCCAGATGGTGATGGACAGCGAAGCCCTCAAGCGCTTCGTGCACGAGCTCACCGGCCCCCTGGGCCTGCCGGTGCTGGCGGGGGTGTTCCTGCTCAAATCCGCCAAAAACGCCGCCTTCATCAACCGCGTCGTCCCCGGCGCCAACATCCCCCAGGCCATCATCGATCGCCTGGCCGCCGCTGCCGATCCCGCATCCGAAGGCATCGCCATCGCCGCCGAACAGGTGGCCAGCTACCGCACGATCGCCCAGGGCGTCCACCTGATGGCGATCAAGGCCGAGGAGCGGATCCCGGAGATTTTGAGCCTGGCGGGGGTGGAGATCAGGCCGCGGGTCGGTTTTCTGCCGGCCTGAAGGCCTCTTGGCTGCCTGAGATCCCTGATGCGACGATGCGTGTTGCGTTCTTGACTCTGGGCTGATCTGCCCAGCAGGCATGGGTCTCGTATGAGATGGAAAGGATTGGTTATGGTAGGTTGACAAGCTTTCTCAGAGTGGTTTAAGTTTGCCAAGTATTGGCTTTACTCTGATGAACCCCAAACATTTCGGTGCCTCTGCGCGCATCCTCGGAGGTCTGATGCTGGGCAGCGCTTGCCTTGCCCTTGCTGTGCCTGGGGAGGCGCGGGCTGCTTGCGTCAGCACAGCAGATGGCGGTGCAAACGGCTGTTCCGAGTTCACTCCGGCCACCAGCTCTTTTGCGGTTCAGACCTACTCAACGGGGAACCTCACGACTAATCAATATGCCCAATTCGGGTTCCAATCTAGCGGCCCTGCCGTGACCCTCACAGGCGTTGAATACTCGTTCAATGGTGGTTCAAGCTGGAACACTTATGGGGCTGGTACGTTCAGTGTTAGCAGCACCACCTCCTTCGGCAGTGTCATCAACTCCCCGTCTATTCAACCGGGCTTGAAGTTCCGCTACACCATTCCCACTGGTTTGTCCGTCGGTGATATTATCCAATCTACTCTTTTGACCAACAACAATGGCAACGTCGGTAGCGGTACGACCTTGATCAGTTCAACCAATAACTTTGCCCAGGTCGATCGTGCCTCCACGGCCGTTGATGCCGTCCCCGGCCCCCTTCCCGTCCTTGGTGCTATTAGTGCATTCTCGGCTTCTCGCCGTCTGCGTCGTCGCGTCAAGCAAGCTTGATCCTGCTGCTTGTCATGCTTACAGAATGGCATTTTCAGGCTATTTTTGAGCCTGTATATCTGTTCTAAAATTTCATCCTAGAACCGCTAAAAGCTAAGTCTCTATGACTTGGCTTTTTTATTGGCGACTTTTTGTCGACTAATCGATGGCGATTTTGGGCTTAACACCGCGCTTCGGGCATCCCCTGCGGAGCAAATCTTCCACGGATTGAGCCCTTCATAGGTGGCCCTGCTGCATCAGCTGAATCCTGAGGCTGATTTTTAAAACCTTTGGCGCTGACAGCCCATGGCGTTTGTCTTGGCTCATGGGGCTCGAGCATCTCAACCAGCCACTTCTATGGAATATTGACATTCCCTATTGGTTATAATGACTGGATCTGCCTGGCGTGCTTTTGTCCGTGGCCCGCGACATGATCAAGCCAAATTTGCTTGCGAGCCTATCGGCCCATTCCGGCTTATGATTCTGGGGATTATCCTGGGTGGATAGCTAATATTTGAGAGTATTCTTCCAGCGGCAATATAGCGTTTTCCCCAAAATATATGGTTGGCGCGGAGTTATGGGGTTCCGTAAAGCAGCCTTTTTTGGCTATTCTGAATTTTCTACTAGGTTTAGAGACTATTTATTTTTTGAAAATGGCGTCCAGACGAAATGGCGTAAAACCCAAAAGCGTAGAGTAAGGACGAAGGAAGGTCTCGAACCCAGTTTTGAAGAGTTTTTATCCAGCGTGCACGGTTTGCATCCGCAAGCTTGGTTTCCAGTTGTTTGGTTTGTGGATAGAGCTCGTTGGCAAGTTTCTTGCCTGCTTCTCTGGCGGACCCTTCGATCGTTCCGTTGAGTTGATTTGGACCTCCGGGTAGCAGCGCGATCGCATTTTTTAGTTCTGATTCAGTGCTTGCATTCTCAATGCTTTTAACGATTCCTGTGAGATTGCGAAGGCCTCTTTGCTCTTGCGCTGAAATCTGGCCAAGACTTCTGATTGAAGCAGAAATCTGGAGCGGAATCAGAAGTAAAAAGCCAATGGCGACCCAAGGGGCCAGGCGTTGAACAATGGAAGTGCGTTGTTGAAGTAACTCGTCTTTTGGCGCGAGCTTGCGAGCTATCAATAATAGGCTTGTGCCGACCAGTGGAAAGCCTGCTCCACTTTGGATCGTCGAAGCCGCTCGCAGTTCCCAATCGGAATCAAGTAAGGCGAACGGCATGCTGGTGGCCAACATATTTAAAGCGTAAACGCCGATCAAGACTTGGCCTATCGTCCCAAGTACGCGTGCCGTATTCTGTGATTCAAATGATCTCGTTGAATTCATTGGAGCTGAAAAGTGATTTTGCGTTTTTGGTGTGAACAAGAAAATTGCTGAAGACGGCTATTCTATATTGCGCCTCAGTAGTCTGTCTTCTGGCCAGTTTCTATTGCCTTGGTGGGTGGTTTGGCCAGCATGATTATGGCAAGCTTTTCATTGCAGATCTGCTCCACCTACGGACTCATCGCCAACTCACTCCCCAACAACTCCGCCATCGCCTTCTGCTGTGGGGAGGGGCTGGCCACGTCGTGGCGGCGGACGTCGGTGATCAGCCAGTCGAGGGCGGCTTCCTGCAGGTCGAAGTGGTCGCCGTTGCGGTCGACGCAGTAGCGGCCGTAGACCAGCTTTTCGACCAGGCGCACGCCGGCGCCGATGCGCGAATAATCGAAGATGATCGAGTTGTCGATCGTGGCGCCGCTGCAGATGTGGCAGCTGGGGCCGATCATCGCCGGGCCGATGATCGTGGCGCCGTCCTCGATGCGGGTCATGCCGCCCACATAGATCGGCCCCTCCACCGTGATCTTGTCCCAGTCGGCCGCCACATTCAGGCCGGTGTAGATGCCGGGGCGCACCTGTTTGCCCGGGATCTGCACCTGGCGCACATCCCCCTGCAGCACGCTGCGGATCGCCTGCCAGTAATCGGGCACCTTGCCGATGTCCACCCACTCGAACTCCATCGGCAGCGCATAGAAGGGGGCGTTGGCCGCCACCAGCTTCGGGAACAGATCGGAGCCGATGTCGAACGGTTCGCCGCTGGGGATGAAATCCAGCACCTCGGGCTCGAAGATGTAGATACCGGTGTTGATCATGTCGCTGGCGGCCTCATCGACAGCCGGCTTCTCCTGGAACGACAGCACCCGACCTTGCGGATCGGTCACCACCACGCCGTAGCTGCTGACCTGCTCTTTGGGCACCCGCTTGGTGATCAGGCTGGCCATGGCGCCCTTCTGCTTGTGGCGCCGCACCGCCTCGGTCAGATCCAGGTCGATCAGGGCGTCACCGCAGAGCACCACGAAGGTGTCATCGAAGAACGGCTGAAAATCCTGGATGCGTTTGAGGCCGCCGGCCGAACCGAGGGCATCACCGATCAGCTGGCCGTCCTCGATGCGGCCTTCAAAGCTGTAGGCGATCTGCACGCCAAAGCGCTGGCCGTCGCGGAAGTAGTTCTCGATCTCCTCCGCCAGGTGGGAGACGTTGACCATGATTTCGTCAAAGCCATGCTCACGCAGCAGCTCCAGCAGAAACTCCATCACCGGTTTCTGCAGAATCGGGATCATCGGCTTGGGCGTGGTGTGCGTGATCGGTCGCACCCTTGTTCCCTTACCGGCCGCCAGGATCATCGCCTTCATCGGCGTCGGCATCTGCAATCGTTGCGGCAGCCTAGGCAGTCGCCTCAGGCCGCCAGCGGCTGGCGAGCCGGCCCCCCATCTGACCCCTGGGCCGCTCCGGCGGTGCTGGGGGCTACGGCCAGCGGTAGCTGCACCATCTCACCGGGCTGCAGCAGGCGCTTGAGGCTCAGGGGGGCGTAGAGCCCACCCGGTTGGTCCAGCTCCACCTTGCCCTGGGAGCAGAGGAACAGCAGCGCCCAGAACACCCCCACCCGGTCCTGGTCCAGCTCCTCCTGGGCGCTGGCCTGCTCCACCGCCTGCCCCCAGGCCTGCACCAGCGCATCGAAGCCGATCCAGTCCTGGCTGGCGCTGTCGCCCCAGCTCTGCAGGAAGCGGCTCAGGGCGGCGGTGGTCTCCGGCAGTTTTTCGCGGTGGGCCAGGGCCGCCACCTGGGCCATGGCGGCCCGGTCGCTGTAGCGCTTGGGCCGGTGCTTCTGGCGCACCTTGCCCTCATCGGCCTCCAGCTGCTCGGCGATGTCTTCGAGCTGGCGGATCAACTCCCCCAATGTCACCGGCCGCTGCAGCGGTGGCGGTGCCACCAGCCGCCGCTGCAGATGGCGCTCCGGCCGGGCCGGCAGGCTGAAGCCGCCCTCTGCGGCCCAGCCGTCGCCGGGATCGTCGAAATCGAAGGCCTCCTGCACGATCGCCTCCGGCGGGAAGGTGGCCGCCTCCAGCACCTCCGCCTTCAGCCCCACCAGTACCGACGCCGCCAGGAAGGCCTCGCTGCTCTCGGCCAGATCCTGCTCGTAGCTGCCGCCCTGCAGGGCCATCAGCCGGGGGGCCTCGATCCGCTGGCGCAGCTGGTCAAGGAAGCCGTCGATGACGGCGATCACATCCACATCCCAGGGATCGATCTCGCCCCGCTCGGCCGCATCCTGCAGCAGGCGAATCGCCAGCCTGGCGCCCGCTTCAGCCACCCTGCCCCCGCCAAGGGAAGGCCGCGACCGCACTCGGGGGGAATGCCTGCAAGGGGGCGAGAACGGGGGGCAAAGATCGGGGCCGCCTTGGTGGCCGGCGGCCTTTTGGGCAAGGTAACGAGCGCGGCGGTCGCTGGCCAGTCACCCAGGCTTCCAGCCGTGGGCCGGATCCCTAGTCGGCTGACTCGGCGGCGGAGGTCTGGCCGGCGGCCGGCAAGAGCCCCAGCTGGGCATCGACGGTGGCCCGGTAGCGCTGCAGATCGTTTTCCAGCTCCTGGATGCGCACCTGCTGGGCCTCGGCTTCGCTGGGATCCTGCAGCGTCTCCACCTTCTTGACCACGCCGCTCCAGACGGCGAAGATCCAGGCGGCGGTGGCGCCGATGCCGCCGACCACCAGCAGCAGGGCCGCCAGGGGCAGGGTCGTGCTCACCCCGGGCAGGAAGCGGACCGTGGTGGCGGCGGTGTTCTCAAGGGTGAACATCACCATCGCCAGGCCGAAGCTGAAGATCAGCAGGAAGTTCAGCTGACGCATGGCTGGGCAGGGGGTCTGATCAGGAGCGTAGACAGATGGCGCCGAAGCGCAAGGGCCGCCCCGGGGGGCTGCAGAGTTTCGTCACCGCCCCGGTTCCGGCCCCCGGGGGTGACGCGCCGCCGGCTCAGCCCAGGGCCGGGGCCGTCAGCAGGCGAGGCTGCACCAGCCCCACCGGCAGCTGGCGCATCACCGCCCGGGCCGGCGGGCTCTCCACCTTGGCCAGGGCCACCTCTTCGCGGGCCACCAGCGCCTCGATCGAGGCCCGGTAGGTGTCGGTCATGATCCGCGGGTAGAGGCCGATGCCGATGATCGGCACCAGCAGGGCCGAGATGATGTAGATCTCGCGGGGCTCCGCATCGACCAGGTTGCTGTGGGCCGCCAGTTCGGCGTTCTCCTTGCCGAAGAAGATCTCCCGCAGCATCGACAGCAGGTAGACGGGGGTGAGGATCACGCCGATCGCCGCCAGCACCGACATCACCACGCGGAAGCTGAGCGAGTAGGCCTCGCTGGTGGCAAAGCCCACGAACACCATCAGCTCACTCACGAAGCCGCTCATCCCCGGCAGGGCCAGCGAGGCCAGCGAGCACACCGTCCAGAGGGCGAACATCTTGCGCATCTTCTGGCCGACGCCGCCCATCTCGTCGAGCTGCAGGGTGTGGGTGCGGTCGTAGGTGGCGCCCACCAGGAAGAACAGGCTGGCGCCGATCAGGCCGTGGCTGACCATCTGCAACATGGCGCCACTGGTGCCCAGGGCGCTGAAGCTGCCGATGCCGATCAACACGAAGCCCATGTGGCTGATCGAGCTGTAGGCGATCTTGCGTTTGAGGTTGCGCTGGGCGAAGGAGGTGAGGGCGGCGTAGATGATGTTCACGACCCCCAGCACCACCAGCAGCGGCGCGAACTGGGCGTGGGCTTCGGGCAGGATCTGGACGTTGAAGCGCAGTAGGGCATAGCCGCCCATCTTCAGCAGGATGCCCGCCAGCAGCATGTGCACCGGCGCCGTGGCCTCCCCGTGGGCATCGGGCAGCCAGGTGTGCAGCGGCACGATCGGCAGCTTGACCCCGAAGGCGATCAGCAGGCCGGCGTAACAGAGCACCTGGAAGCCGGTGCCGAACGGCTTGGCGGCCAGGGCCGTGTATTCAAAGCTGGGGGTGCCGCCGCCGTAAAAGCCCATGGCCAGGGCCGCCAGCAGGATGAACACCGAGCCACCGGCGGTGTAGAGGATGAACTTGGTGGCGGCGTACTGGCGTTTCTTGGCGCCCCAGATCGCCAGCAGCAGGTAGACCGGCAGCAGCTCCAGCTCCCAGGACAGGAAGAACAGCAGCATGTCCTGCACGGCGAACACGGCGATCTGGCCGCCATCCATCGCCAGGATCAGAAAATAAAAGAGCCGCGGCTTGAAGGTGACCGGCCAGGCCGCCAGCACCGCCAGGGCGGTGATGAAGCTGGTCAGCAGGATCAGGGGCATCGACAGGCCGTCGGCCCCCACGGACCAGGCCAGCCCCAGATCGGGCAGCCACTGCACCCGCTCCACCAGCTGCAGACCCGCCACCGAGGGGTCGTAGCCGTTGAGGTAGCCGCCTGCGGTCAGCAGGAAGGTGACCAGGGCAATGCCCAGGGCATACCAGCGGATCTGTTTGCCGTCCCCCTTGTCGGGGATGAAGGGGATCAGCAGGGAAGCCGCGATCGGGAACAGGATCGAGGCGCTCAGCCAGGGGAAGACCACGGGCCCGTGCAAGGTGTTGGCTGGAGTTTAGAAATTCCCGCCCGGCCCGCATTGCACCGGTGGGGGATGGCACACAGGTTGAGAAGGCTCAAGCCCGATAGCCGCGGCAGCGCGCCATGCGCCGCGGCTGACTGCTGGGAGGAGAATCCGGCGCTTGGCCCTCGTGTCGTCGGGCCTGGGGGTGGGGCCCCTCGCCCGTCCTGCGGTTGACGCTCGCCGGCCCCGGAATGGATCCAAAAAAAATCGGTGGTTCTCGTGCCAAGGACGAGAACCACCGATCTGGATTGAAGCTCTGTCGAAGGACCCGGGAGGGTCAGGATTGCTTCGTATCAAGATCTGGAGAATCAGGATTCGAAGGAATCGAGATGCGAAGGGACCTGGATCCAGGTGGATCCAAGTCCCAGCGGGTCGGGATCAGAGGATGAAGCCGCCAGCCACCAAGTTGGGATTACCGGTCAAGGCAATTTCCATATCGGCGTTGTTGTTGCCGGTGTTGTTGAACTGCACGATGCCGCCGGCATAGCGGACCTGGCCCAGAGCCGAGAAGTTAGCGGCTCCGATGAAGGTGAAGGCTTGGTCGCCAGCGAGGGTCGTGTTGGCGTCAATGGCGGCAACGTTGATCTTGTCGAGCAACGTGTTGAAGTCACTGATGGTGTCGCGAGTGTTGGCGCCGACAGGTGACTCAGCTGTCGCCGTGTAGATGAAACTGTCGTTGCCAAGGCCGCCCGTGAGGGTATCCCTGCCGATACCTCCGGTGATGAGGTCATCGCCGGCGTTGCCGTTGATGACGTCGTTACCGGCGGCACCGTTGAGGGTGTCGTTACCGGCGGCACCGTTGAGGGTGTCGTTGCCGGCGGTACCGTTGTTGATCACGCCTGCTAGGTCGTCATTGAGGATGGTGGACGTGGCGGTGACGGTGCCCAGGACGAAGGTGGTGTTGGCGCTGACAGGATTGGACAGCGCCAGCTGGAACGTTTCGTTCTGCTCGACGGTGGTGTCGCCCTGTACCAGCACATTGATGGTGGTGCTGGTCTGGCCGGCAAGAATCGTGGCCGTGCCGGTGGGCAGAACGCCGTTGCTGAAATCTGCCGCATTGGCAGGGTTGACACCGTTGCCCGTCACGACGTAGGTGAACGTGGTGTTGGACGCACTCGCCGCGCTGAGGCTGGCGGTGAAGGTGTGGGTTGTGGTGCCGGTGTTGCCTTCATTGATCCCCGCAACCGGGCCGCTCAAGGAAAGCGTGATCGGCGCCAGGATGAAATCGGCGGCGGCGAGGGTAGCGACGCCGGTCATGGAGATCTGGAAATCGGCGGCCAGATTGGCGTCAATGTTGCCCTGGAGCACGCCGGCATTGAAGCGCAGTTGGTTGGCGGCAGAGAAGGCCGCTGACCCGATGTAGGAGAACCGGGGGGAGCCTGCGGCACTGAAGTCCAGCTTGTCCGTGCCGGTGACGAAGTCGGTGATCGTTTCGAGGAAGAGCGGATTGTTGCCGATCTCAGCGATGTTGCTACCGAAGATGAAACGATCGGCGCCAGCGCCACCCGTCATCGTGTCGGTACCCGCGCCACCGTCCATGCTGTCATTGCCGGCACCACCATTGAGACTGTCGTTGCCGAGCAGACCCAGCAGGGTGTTGGCACTTGCGTTGCCGATGATGGTGTTGTCGAGGTTGTTGCCGGTGCCTTGGAGGGCGCCGACGTTGCGCAGCGTCAGGTTCTCGAGGTCAGCGGCAAGGGTGTAATTGACAGCCGCATCGACGATGACGCTGTCGGTGCCACCGCCGCCGAGTTCGATGATGACATCGGCGGCATTGTCGACGATGTACACATCATTACCGACCAGGCCCTGCAGCGTGTCGGCTCCGGCGCCGCCATCGATCGTGTCATCGAAGAGGGTGCCGATCAGGCTGTTCACGCCCGCGTTGCCCTGGATCTCGAGGCCCAGGGTGAGGCCCACATTGGCGAGGGTGGCATCGATGTTGATCGCTGCCAGGCCGGTGCGATCGGCTGCCAGGCCGGTGCCGGTGCCGATCACCAGGCGCTCAATGCCGGTGAAAGTCTGGGCGACACCCAGATTGTTGACGGCAGCGATGACGATGTTGTCGGCCACGGTCTCGGTGAAGCGCACCTCGTCAATGGCCAGGCCATTGCCGACGCGGAAGCTGGGGCCCTTGTTGACCAACTGCAACTGGGTGAGGCCGTTGTCGGCGAAGTCCTCGAAGGCGAACAGGGCGGCGCTTTCGACGATGTAGATGTCGTCGCCCTCGCCGCCGTTCATATTGTCGCGGCCGCCGAGAGCGGCGCCACCGGTTCCGGGGACCAGGACGTCGTGGCCACTTTCGCCCAGCATTTTGTCCCAGCCACCGCCGCCATACATGGTGTCGTTGCCACTGGAGCCGTGCATGACATCGTCGATCGCGGCCACGGCAATAGCCGGCTCCGGATCGAGCACACCGGCGACGAGGATGCCGTCGCCGCCGTACATCAGATCATCACCGGCACCACCGTTCATGGCGTCGGCATCCTGGCCGCCATACATGCTGTCGTTGCCATCGCCACCGAACATCAAGTCAAGGCCGATGCCGCCACGAACGGTGTCATTGCCAAGTTCGCCGTAGAGCATGTCGTTCTCGCTGCCGCCATCGAGGACGTCGTCGCCATCACCGGCGTGGAGGAAGTCAACGCCACTTTCGCCGTTGAGGGTGTCGTTGCCGGCCTCGCCATAGATGGCGTCGTTGCCGCCGCCGCCGGAGATCACATCGGCGAGGGCGGTGCCGACGATCACCTCGCTGGCGTTGCCGATGCCATTGGGATTGAGCACGCCGCGAGCATCGACATAGCTGCCTGGATTGCCAACGTAGACCTGGTTAGCAGCAGTGGTTCCGACATAACCGGAACGGCCGAGGGAGGCAAAGACCAGGTTGCCAGCGGCGTCAAATACCTGTTGAGTCGTGGTGGAGGCCTGCAGGGCTGCCAGGGTTGCCACCCGGGCTGGCTGGCCCGCATCCGCCATCTCGACCCTTTGATCGGGAACGGAGAAGATGTCGGAATACAGGTTCTTGGCGCCGGTGTTGCGCATCACCAGATCCGCCATCAACGTGCCGTCGATGCCTTCGTTGAAGAACTCGGTAGCAGGTACCCGGCCCAGGTAATAGAAGTTGTCGCCACCCTGTAGGTTCATGTTCTGCATGGCGAAGACGGCATCAAACAGGGGGCCGAGCATGCCGCCCACCACTTCGCGTTCCGCCAGGCCGCCGATCCAGGCGTCGATGAAGTTGTAGTCCTTGTTGGCGGCGCTGCCGGTTCCCATCCAGGTGGGGTCCGCGAAGGCTGCCGAAGCCGCCGCCTTGAGGGCGTCCATGTAGGCCGTCTGTTCGGCTGGAACGAGGCTTTCGCGCAGGGCGTACCACTGTGCCAGCGTGGTGTAGGCGCTGTAGGCCGGTCCAGCTGCGGAGCGGGCAGCGGCACCGAACTTGGTGAAGAGGTCATCAGCGGCATAGGCCATCATGAAGTTCTTCACCGTGGCGTTCTGGTCATCCAGGCTGCCTTTGAGTGCGTTGCGGAAGCTGGTCCAGCTGTTGTAGGGATTGAGGGTGGGCTGCAGCAGGACCGGTGCCAGGGGCTGGACTGCAGCCCGCATCTCGTTGAGCGTGGGCTGGCCAGAATCGCGACCCCGCACCATGTTGAGGGTGGCCAGGTCGAGCGGTTGGCCGAGCAGGTTGTCGCGCAGGGCATCGACGACCTTTTCATCAATGCGCATGCCCACCTGATCGGAGCTGCCCTGGGCAATCTGGCCCGCCGTGGTGCCTGGCAGATAGCTCTGCGGATTGGTGAAGGCGGAGATCAGGCTGGTGTCGATGTCCACCTGGATCTTGTCGGTAGCCAGGCCGGTGGCCGTTGCGGTGGCTAGGCCTGTGCTGACGATGGAGAAGCTGTTGGCATTGATCCTGGTGACCGTGAAGGTGCCGTTCAGCTGGAGCGGGGTGATGCCTCCGATCGCCAGGTCGACCCCTTTGATCGCCACCGTTTTGCCGGTCTGGAGGCCATGGTTCACCAGGTTCACGGTGATCACACCTGAGCCATTGGTGGTGGCCAAGTTCGAGCCGTTAATCTGCTGCCGCATCCCCAGCGCATCGGGAAGCATGGAGTGGCCAAGCCGATAGACGCAGTTGGCGAACTCCGAGGAGATGCGGGCATCAATCAGGGGATTGACGCCAGCGAAGCCGGCAATATTGGGGCTGAGTTTGCGGTTGTACTCAGCAAAAATCATGTGCTGGTACTCCATCTCGACCACCAGCTTGGCTTCCTGGAAAAGCTCTTCACCTGTGATCGTGGTGGTCACATTGGTGAGCGGATCGGTCCAGGCCCAGCCGCCCTGGGGCTGCTCACCGGTGAAGCCGTACTTCGCCTTCAGGTCGGTGAGGATGCGGTTGTGCTCGTTGAGGAAGACCTCATGAATCTGAGTGAGGCCGATGTTTTCATTCATCCGGCCATCGCCGGAAATGAAATGGGCATTCAGGACGCTGGGATCAACAAGATCACGAACCGAGCCAAGTGCGGGATTGGTGTTGAAGCTGACTCCTGGAGTGTTCCCTTGCCAGTTGAAGCTTTTGTCGTTCAACCAGGCATGGCGCGTTGTCGCCAGCACGTAGGCGGTTGGATCCGCACTGGTTGCGGGATCGCGGGCCAGGTCGGTGTCTTTGACATAGACATAGTCGCCGGTCACCTTGTTAAGAGCGAGCAGCTGGGGCATGCCGTCGGCACCAAGAATGGGCTTGCCGGAACCATCCAGGGCCACCAGCGGGACCAGGGCTTGGTCGGCGTCGTGCAGGGTGATGCCTAACTTGGCGGCATTGGCCTTGAGCAGGGCCCAGGTGGCGACCCCTGATTTGGTTTCGCCATTGACCGTGGCGCCGGAATTGAGCAGTCGCCCTGTGATCAGTTCGTTCCAGGTTGGTGTCAGCGCCGCGTTGCCGGGCTGGGCTTTCCAGGTGGCGACATCGAGGTATTCCCGCAGAAAGACGGTTTTGCTGTCATCGGAGCCGATGTTCTGGCTGTTGTCGATGAAGGGAGAAGCCTGGTTGAAGCTCTCTGCTTTGGCGGGTGTGAAGGTGAGTTGATAGGAGCCTGGAGGAACGGAACCGGGGATGGCTGGAAACGAGACGACCGAAACCGTGACGCCGGTGGTTGGGAGCAGGTCATTGATTTCGTTGACCAGAGCCTGAACATCCGGAGCCTGGATATCGATGATGATGCTGTTGAGCACCAGCCTGCCGACATAGCCACCGGCTCCGGGCGTGGTGATGGTGGAGACCGGATTCCAGCTGGGGGTGTCCTGGCTGGCCAGATCGATGCCCATACTGGTGAGCAGGGCATCGGTTGAACCGGAGCCCCAGTTCACGGTCACCGTTTTGCTGCGGGACGCGTAAATGTCCTTGGCTTTTTGGAAGCCGTTGGAGGGTAGGGGATCGCCATACAGGCCGTCACTGGGCAGCAGTTTGACGTCGATGACGCCTTCACCGCCCTTGTCGACGAAGTCGAGGCCATGGTCGAAGAACTGGCCCAACTGGGCCATGAAGTTGCTGTAGGGGAGGGGGTTGACGGCCCCTGATGTGGGCGAGACGCGACCGGTGGGGTTGTCCTGCAGCTTGAGCAGCTGCTTTTTGGCGTAGTTGGGATCGAGGGGATTGAGGCTCGAGAAGCCGATGGGATTACTGCTGTCGGCTACCAGGTTGCTGATGTTGCGCGGGTTGAGCGCATCCTTCAGCTGGCCGCCGATGGTGGTGGTGGCGCCCAGGGTCACGAACGTGCTTGGTGCGCGGACAGCGGAAGCGAACGGATAGGAGATGACGTCGTTCGATTTGCCACCCGCGGCCGTGAGCCGGTTGTAGGTGAGCCTGGTGAAGAGGGTGTCGCCGGCGCCGAACCACCAGTTGAAGGCGAGGGGGTTCTGGGTGTGGTTGGCGAAGCCCTGGTTTCTGCGGATCCCCGTGGGGCCGAGGGGCGCTAGTCCAGCCTGCTCTTCGGGCAGCCAATCCCAGGTGACCCGGGAGAGCAGGAAGCGGAGATCGGACGTGTTGAGATTGACTCCCATGGAGGGGGCTGGCAGAGGCCATTTACGGGACGTTTGCTTTCTAGGGGGTCCGCAGCTGATCCCGCGCCATTTCCAGCCTGATTTTTCGCAATTTTTAAGAATCGGGCCAGTGCGCGTTACCGTGCCCTCGCAACGCTTAAATCTTCTTATTCTTTTCTTAAGGTCTTATTCTTTTCTTAATGCCTTGCCTGGCTGCCTGCGGCCGCTGTCTGGGTTTGCCGGTCGGCCGGTTGGCCGGCGGCGCCAGGCGAGTGGGCGGGGCCAGCAGGCACTGGCGGGCCCTGCCCGGCGGCCATCCCGCCTGGCCCGTACTGAGCTGAAAACACTTTTGTCGGGCTCCGGTCTGGCCAGAGCGGACCTGCGAAGCCCCATCCGAACAGGGCAGGGCCCCCAGGGTTGAGGTGGGCGTCAGGCGCACTCAAGGATCGCGGTCTTCGGGGCGAAGAATCTCGTTGATGTACGAGGTCATCGTCTTGGTCGGATCGGATCGCTGACGCCCACGGAGCCTCTGCCCTCTCAGGCCAGCCTGCGTGAGCCGGTGTTGCCACTCGAACAGCAGCGGTTGCGGGCTGTGGCGGCGTTGGGCCAGGGCGGCAAAACCCAGGGCGAGCGCCAGGCAGGGAAGGCTGTTACGCAGACCTGTGGCGAGGATCTGCAGCGCCGGCAGCCTGGCTTGGTTTTGGCTGCGCCTGGAGCGTTGTTGGGCCTGGGAGGCATCCAGCTGGAGTACGGCTCCTGCGTGGAGCCGCCGCTGCCGATCCGCGGTGCTGCTGACTCAGGCGAGGGCGCGTCGCAGCGTCTCGAGGCTGCGCTCCTGCTTGGCCAGCTGTGACTGCTGGCGCAGGGTGGCGGTGCTGGAGCCGGTCTGGTCTGTCGGCGTCCGTCGACCCGGTCGACGCCAGCTGCTGTATCAAGGCGAGATCAGACCAGCTTGAAGTGAGCCTGAATCGGGGCTGAAGATCCTCCAGGCGCTAGCCGGTGGTCTCGTCACCCGGTAGCGGATCAGTTTTGAGGATGCCGCCGCCGGTCGCTTGATCCGGGCGCCGCAGCAGCGCCGAAACCCGCCAGGGCGCTCACCTGGTGGGTCCGTCCGGGAGTGTCGGCTCGGAAATGATTCGCTATTGAGGAGGGCGTAGAACGCTGGCGACCCGGCCCCCTATCCAGGGCCTCAGCCGAAGGCGGTGAACAGCAGCACCATGGCGATGACGCCGCCGAAGACGATCAGGGCATAGAACTGCACCCGGCCGGTCTCGAAGTATTTGAGCCCTTCGCCGCTGCCCAGGGTCAGCAGGCCGGTGAGGTTCACCACCCCATCCACCACCTTGGAGTCCACCTCCAGCACCTGGCGGGCGATGCGGCGGCTGCCCTTGACGAAGATCCTGTCGTTGATGGCATCGAGATACCACTTGTTGGCCAGGAAGCGATTCACCGCCGGGAAGCGGCCCGCCACGGCGGTACCCAGGTCGACTTTGTGCAGCAGGTAGGCCAGCACCGCCAGGGTGATGCCCGCCACCGAGATCGCCACCGAGGCGCCCGCCAGCGGCAGGAACTCGCCCCAGGAGAAGTGCTCGGCCATCTCGGCCGCTTCCTCGGGGTTGAGCAGGGCCGCGAAGCGGCTGTGCCAGGGGGTGCCTAGCAGGCCGATCAGGGTTGACGGCACCGCCAGCACCGCCAGGGGCATCGCCATCTGCCAGCCGGACTCGTGGGGGTGGTCGGCATGGCTGTGGCCACCGTCCGTGCCGTGGTCATCGCCGTGTTCGTCGCCGCTGCCCTTGCCCGCCGCCGCCAGCAACTGGCTGGCGGCGGCCTGGTTATTGCCGCGGAAGCTGCCCTCGAAGGTGAGGAAGTACAGCCGGAACATGTAGAAGGCGGTCATGCCGGCGGTGATGAAGCCGGCCGCCCACAGGATCGGGAAGCTGCCGAAGGCCTGGCCCAGGATCTCGTCCTTGCTCCAGAAGCCGGCCAGGGGCGGAATGCCGGCGATCGCCACGCAGCCGATCAGGAAGGTGGTGCTGGTGATCGGCATGAACTTGCGCAGGCCGCCCATCAGGCGCATGTCCTGGGCCAGCACGGGCTCATGGCCCACCACCTCCTCCATGGCGTGGATCACCGAGCCGGAGCAGAGGAACAGCATCGCCTTGAAGAAGGCGTGGGTGACCAGGTGGAACATGCCCGCCACCGGGGCGCCGCAGCCCATGGCCAGCATCATGTAGCCGAGCTGGGAGACGGTGCTGTAGGCCAGCCCCTTCTTCAGATCCATCTGGGTGAGGGCGATCGAGGCCCCCAGGAACAGGGTGATCGTGCCGATCACGGCGATCGTGGCCTGCACCGCCGGGTAGGGCGCATACACCGGCTGCAGTCGCGCCACCAGGAACACGCCGGCGGCGACCATCGTGGCGGCGTGGATCAGGGCCGAAATCGGCGTCGGGCCCTCCATGGCGTCGGGCAGCCAGACGTGCAGGGGGAACTGGGCTGACTTGGCCATGGGGCCCATGAACACCAGCAGGCACAGCAGCACCGCCACGCCGTTGCCCAGGCTGCCGCCGGCCACCGCGTCGCTCAGGCGGCTGCCGATCTCCTCGAAGCCGAAGCTCCCCGTCGCCCAGAACAGGCCGAGAATGCCCAGCAGCAGGCCGAAGTCGCCGACCCGGTTGACCACAAAGGCCTTCTGGGCCGCATTGGCCGCCCCGTCGCGGTCGTACCAGAAGCCGACCAGCAGGTAGGAGCACATGCCCACCAGCTCCCAGAAGACGTAGATCTCCAGCAGGTTCGGACTGATGATCAGCCCCAGCATCGAGCTGCTGAACAGGGCCAGATAGGTGAAGAAGCGCACATAGCCCTTGTCGTGGGCCATGTAGCCATCGGAATAGACCATCACCAGCAGGGCGATGGTGGTGACCAGGGCCAGCATCACCGCGCCGAGCGGATCGACCCGGAAACCCATCTGCAGGTTGAACGTTCCGGCGCTGGCCCAGTCGAACAACACCTCGGTCATGCCGGCCCCCGCCAGCTGCTCGGCCAGGACGGCGTAACTGAGCACCGCGGCGGCGCCCACACAGGTCAGCAGCATCACCGCCACTGGTTTGCGCAGGCGGTTGACCGTGCGATTGAACGTGATCAACCCGAGACCCGAGAGGCAGGCCCCGATCAAGGGGAGCACCGGGATCAACCAGGCGAGCTGGGCTGCGGACGGCATCCGGCTGGATCGGCTGCCGGAAGTGTAGGCAGGGTGACCGCGGGATCCGGCTCGTGTGCGGGGCTGCCGATCAGGCCAGCCAGTGGGCGAGGGCGCTGGGCAAGAACGCCGAGGTGCTGCGTGAGAAGGCGGTGGCCGCCACACCGATGTAGCGGTGTGCCCACCAGAAGATGCCCACGGCGATGGCGATGCCCAGCTGGGATGGCCGCAGGAACTCGGCCAGCACCAAATGCTGGCGCCCATCGAGCACCGCTTGGAACGGAATCACCGAAGTGCTGGCCTTGAGCGCTTCAAAGGCGTCGCCGAAGCGGTTGCGCAGGCGTCGGTCGCCGTTCCAGACCGCGAACAGATGGTGGGCGATCAGGCCGAAGCAGGCCCAGGCCGTGAAGCTGGTGCCGATCCAGAGCAGGTGGGTGGCGCACCAGAGGATCTGGCCCACCGCCTGGGGATGGCGGCTGACGCGGATGATGCCGGTGGCATAGAGCCGCACCTGGGGCTTGAGCACCGCCGGGATCTCCAGCAGGTTGTAGGTGGCCGGATAGAGGAACAGGAAGCTGATGGCCGTGCCGATCCAGACCACCGGCACGATCCAGGGCTGGTCCTGCAGGTTCCAGAGGCGCACGCCGTCGTAGCGGTGGGCCAGGAAGTAGCCGATCACCACCACCGCCGCCGGGATGCTGAGGGCGGCGAACAGCAGTCGCCAGGCCCGCTCGCCGATCCGCTCCACCCCCCAGGCCCGCAAGGAGGCGCCGCCGCTGTGGAGAACGGCGAAGGCCAGCAGCAGGGCCAGCATCACCAGGCTGCTGGAGGGGGCGCTGCCGCTGGGCATGGGGTTCGGGGGAGCAACGGTCTGGCGGCGATTCTCGCCACGGGCCGCACCGGCTGGGAGCGGCATCGCCGCCGCCGCTGCTGTGGCTCCCACTCGAGAACACCGCCGCTGGCGCTCGGATGTGAAGCGCGTGGCGGCTGATCGGGGCTGCCCCCCTAGATTTCGGGTCTGCTTGCCGGTGCTGGCCCTGCGGGCCCCTCCATGGCCGATCTCCCCTTCACCCTCGATCAGCTGCGCATCCTGCGGGCGATCGCCAGCGAAGGCAGCTTCAAGAAGGCCGCCGACAGCCTCTACGTCACCCAGCCGGCCGTCAGCCTGCAGATCCAGAACCTCGAGAAGCAGCTCGATGTCTCCCTGTTTGATCGCGGTGGCCGCAAGGCCCAGCTGACCGAGGCCGGCCACCTGCTGCTGAGCTACTGCGATCGCATCCTTAGCCAGTGCCAGGAGGCCTGCCGCGCCATCGACGATCTGCACAACCTCAAGGGGGGCTCGTTGGTGGTCGGGGCCAGCCAGACCACGGGCACCTATCTGATGCCGCGCATGATCGGCCTGTTCCGCCAGAAATATCCCGATGTGGCGGTGCAGCTGCAGGTGCACAGCACCCGCCGCACCGGCTGGAGCGTCGCCAACGGCCAGATCGACCTGGCGATCATCGGCGGCGAGCTGCCTGGCGAACTGAACGACCTGCTGCAGGTGGTGCCCTACGCCAACGACGAGCTGGCCCTGGTGCTGCCGCCTAAGCACCCGCTGGCCCGGCTGCCGGAACTGACCAAGGACGACCTCTACCGGCTCGGCTTCGTCTGCCTCGATGCCCAGTCCACCACCCGCAAGATGGTGGACCAGCTGCTGCTGCGCTCCAAGCTCGATGTGGGCCGGCTCAAGATCGAGATGGAGCTCAACTCGTTCGAGGCGATCAAGAACGCCGTCCAGGCCGGCCTCGGCGCCGCCTTCCTGCCGGTGGTCTCGATTGAGCGGGAGCTGGCGGCCGGCACCCTGCATCGCCCCCAGGTGGCGGACCTGATGGTGCGCCGCCAGCTGAAGCTGATCACCCACCCCGCCCGCTACTGCTCCCGGGCAGCGGAGGCTTTCCGCAAGGAGGTGCTGCCGGTGTTCGCCAGCCCCGACAGTCCGTTGCGGCAGGGGGCCAGTCGCGGCGACAACGGCAGCGCCGGGGCCTGAAGGGGCGGGCGCTGGGGGAGGGCTCAAGCCATCACCCCGTTCGCTCCCCTGGCCCGCTGATCCCGACCCGGCTTCAGAACTGGTCCGCTTCCGGCGTGACACCGGCGGCGTCATCGGCCACACCGCGGGTGATGAACTTGTTCTCGGTGATGTCGGTCTGGTAGACGCAGCGCACGATCGGTTTGTCCTTGACCGAACCGATGTAGGCGAAGGTGTTCATCCGCTGCTTGCACTGGCGCATCTGCTCCGCCGTCACGGCCCCCTCCTTCTGCAGCACGCTCCAGTTCTCCCGTCGGATCACGCAGCCCGGCTTGAGCGTCGGCTGGGTCACGAAGCTGCTGCTGGGGTTCATCGTTGTGTACATCTCCACGTCGATCACGAAGGCGCTGGCCCCCCACTGGCGGCAGAACTCCGGATCGGGCACGGCCATGTCCAGCTGCTGGCTGCTGGCGATGTTGCCCTGATCGCCCTGGGTGGTGCTGGAGAGGAGCGTGCCGAGGCCCACGCCCACGATCAGCACCCCGGCCAGTACGGCGATGGTGGCCACGCTGAACTGAAAACCTTTGCCGTCCCCCTTGGGCCCGCCCCCACCGCCTGGGCCGCCTCCGGGTCCGCGGCCACCGCCACCGGTGGCGGGGCCGCGGCGGCCGTAGCCGCCGTCCTCACGGGCGTAGGCGCGCTCAAACTCCTGTTCCCGGCTGCGGGGGTTGTCGCGCTCGTAGCGGCTGTCGCTGCGGCTCTCTCGGCGCCCGTCGTAGCGGCTCTCCGGGCGTTCGCCGTAGCGACCGGAGGATTGCCCCCAGGAGTCCTCGGAGGACGGGCGCTGGCGGGGCGTGCGGCTCACAGGTTGTCGCTGCTGCGGGGCAGGCCCATGGAGTAGTTGAGCACCCGGGCGCCGGGGTTGTAGCGCAGCTCGCCGGCCTGGAGCAGGGTCCGGATCAACCCTTCCAGTTCCGAGCCGATCCGCCGCAGGGTGTAGTCGTTGAGGTCGGCGCCGGCGTGGGCGGCCACCTGCTGGCGGAAGCCTTCGCGCACCTTTTCCAGGCTGGCCTCGTCCCAGAGGAACTCGTTGTCCGGGTCGATGTCGAGGGTGAGCTGGTCGCGATCGGGCAGCAGGTCACCGTTGTCCACCCGGCCGGTGAAGATCCGGATGTGCCGGGTGGTGGACTTCAGCAGGGTGTCGGCCATCGGAAGGGCGCGGGCAACGCGGACGGGTCGGGCTCCAGGGCAGTGACCCTCGGGCCGGCTGCATGGCGATGACTTTAGGAACCCCGGCTACCGGCGGGGGTGGGGGCCGTTCCGGTCGATGGTCCTGGTCCCAGGCCGGCCCAGGGATCCCGGCTGGCAGCGCCGTGACCGGCGAAACCCGAACGGCAGCGCTTGGGGTGTTGGGCCTCGGGTGGGTGCCTGGTCCGACTCTCTCCTGGCCGGTGAGACCTTTAAGGTTGCCACCTGATTTGTTGTCCGGGGTCGTCATGCGCGTCGCCATTGCCGGGGCCGGCCTGGCTGGCCTGTCCTGCGCCAAGTACCTCTGCGACGCCGGTCACACCCCGGTGGTTTACGAAGCCCGGGACGTGCTCGGCGGCAAGGTGGCGGCCTGGCAGGACGAGGACGGGGACTGGTACGAGACGGGACTGCACATTTTTTTTGGCGCCTATCGCAACATGCGCCAGTTGTTCAAGGAGCTGGACATCGAAGATCGCCTGCAGTGGAAAAGCCACTCGATGATCTTCAACCAGAAGGAGGTGCCGGGCACCTACAGCCGTTTTGATTTCCCCGATCTGCCGGCGCCTCTTAATGGCGTGGCGGCGATCCTGGGCAACAACGACATGCTCACCTGGCCCGAAAAGATCGCCTTCGGTATCGGCCTGGTGCCGGCGATGCTGCGGGGACAGAGCTATGTGGAGGAGTGCGATCAGTATTCGTGGACCGAATGGCTGGAGCTGCACAACATCCCTAAGCGCGTCAACGATGAGGTCTTCCTGGCCATGAGCAAGGCGCTCAACTTCATCAACCCCGAGGAAATCTCCAGCACCGTCGTGCTCACCGCCCTCAACCGCTTCCTGCAGGAGAGCGACGGCTCACGCATGGCCTTCCTCGATGGCAATCCCCCCGAGCGCCTCTGTGAGCCGATCGTCGAATACATTCGCGCCCGCGGTGGGGAGGTCCATCTCAACACCCCCCTGCGCGAAATCCGCCTCGCCGACGACGGCACGGTGGCCGGTTTCCGCATCGCCGGCATCAAGGGACAGGAGCCCCAGGAGGTGGTGGCGGACTCCTATGTCAGCGCCATGCCGGTCGATCCCCTGAAGCTGCTGCTGCCGGAGCCGTGGAAGGACCTGCCTTATTTCAGCAACTTGCAGGGGCTCAATGGGGTGCCGGTGATCAACATCCACCTCTGGTTCGATCGCAAGCTCACCGACATCGACCATCTGCTGTTCAGCCGCAGTGATCTGCTCAGCGTCTATGCCGACATGAGCAACACCTGCCGCGAATACGAAGATCCCGAGCGCTCGATGCTGGAGTTGGTCTTCGCTCCCGCCAAGGATTGGATCGGTCGCCCCGATGCCGAGATCGTCGCCGCCACGCTCGAGGAGCTCAAGCGCCTGTTCCCGATGCACTTCGGCGAGGAGAACCCGGCCCAGTTGCGCAAGTCGGTGGTGGTCAAGACCCCCCAGTCCGTCTACAAGACCGTGCCCGGTTGCCAGCAGCTGCGGCCCGATCAGGCCTCCCCGATCGCCAATTTCTTCCTGGCCGGCTGCTTCACAATGCAGCGCTATCTCGCCTCGATGGAGGGGGCGGTGCTCAGCGGCAAGCAGTGCGCTGCCGCGATCGAGCGCAGCCTGGCGGCGGCGTGAGCGTGGCCACTCCGTTGCCTGCTGCCGATTCGCTGGCTCCGGCCGGCCTGGAAGGGGCCTACGAGGCCTGCCGGCAGGAAACGGCCCAGTGGGCCAAGACGTTTTATCTGGGCACCCTGCTGCTGCCGCCGGCTAAGCGGCGCGCCATCTGGGCCATCTATGTCTGGTGCCGCCGCACCGATGAGCTGATGGACAGCCCCCAGGCCCAGGCGCTGCCGGCGGCCGAGTTGCTGGCCCGCCTCGATGCCTGGGAGGAGAGCACCCGCCGGCTGTTCGAGGGCCAGGCCAGCGATGACCTGGGCCGGGTGATGGTGCACACCTTCGAGCAGTTCCCCCAGCCGCAGCAGGCCTACCTCGACATGATCGAGGGCCAGCGGATGGATGTGCTCAAGCACCGCTACAGCGATTTCGCCGAACTGGAGCTCTATTGCTATCGGGTCGCGGGCACCGTCGGCCTGATGAGCCAGGCGGTGATGGGGCTCGATCCGGCCTACACCACGGCTCCCTGGAGCGCCTGCCCCGACCCGACCGAGGCGGCGGTGGCCCTCGGGATCGCCAACCAGCTCACCAACATCCTGCGCGACGTCGGTGAAGACCGGGGCCGGGGCCGTATCTATCTGCCGCAGGACGATCTTCAGCGCTTTGGCTACAGCGAAGCCGAGCTGTTGGCCGGCACGCTCAACGACAACTGGCGGGCGCTGATGGCCTTTCAGTTGGAGCGGGCCCGGGCCTGGTTCAGCCGCTCCGAAGCCGGTGTCCGCTGGCTGTCAGCCGATGCGCGCTGGCCGGTCTGGACGTCCCTGCGCCTGTATCGCGGCATCCTCGATGTGATCGAGCGCCACGACTACGACGTCTTCAACCATCGCGCCTACGTGCCCACCGCCGGCAAGCTGCTGGATCTGCCGCTGTCGTTTGTGGTGGCCCAGGTGCACTGAGGGGAAGACGGCTCCGGAGCCTGCCCGGATGCCATGCACCCGGATCGGGCTGAGTGATTTGCGTTGAGCCTGGGTCCAGGATCGCTGTCCCGGAGGAGGGTTCAGATCGTTCGGAAGGCTTTGGCTCCCGGAACGCGTCCTGTCAACGAAGCCATTGCAACAGCAGCGCATTCACCGCCTCGGGGGATTCGTCGTGGGGGCAGTGCCCCAGGCCGGGCAGCACCTCCAGGTCCTGGATGCAGCTGTAGGTGTCGCGCCAGCGGCGGGCTTCGGCCGGGGCCTCCCAGGGATCCTCCGCGCCCCAGATCATGCGCACCGGCAGCTGCAGCCGCGCCAGCAGATCGGGGGCCAGGTGGTCTTCGAACAGGTTGACGAAACCGCGGAAGCTCTCGACCGCACCGGGGTCGGTGGAGGGGCGATGCAGCAGCGCCACCAATTCGTCATCGACGTTGTTGCCGCTGGGGTACGCCTGGCGCAGCACCTGGCGGATGAAGGCCGGCCGGGCCAGGAAGCGAAACAGGGGCGCGATCAGCCAGCGCTGGCGCACCAGCGCCTTGACCGCCGGCCTGGTGGCCCGTTCCAGGGGCGGCAGCTGGGCCACCCGTTTTTCATCCAGGGTGCGCTGGGCGCAGTCGATCAGGATCACCTGGGCCGGCGGCCTTCCAGCTTCGCTCAGCAGCACCGCGGCGTCGAGGGCCACCATGCCGCCGATCGAGTTGCCGATCAGATGCACCGGCCGCCCGGCCACCCGGGCCACCTCGTCTAGAAAATCGACCACCTGCCGGGCCCAGAGATCGAAGCAGTAGCGCACGGCTCCAGCTTCGGGGGGCTCATCGGCCAGGCAGGACCGGGGCTTCTCGCTGGCACCGAAGCCCAGCAGGTCGAGGGCGAACACCTCCACCTGCTGGGCCAGGACGGGTTGGTTGTGGCGCCAGTGGCCGGCACTGGCACCGAAACCGTGGATCAGCAGGGCGATGGAACCGGAGGCGGGGTCACCGCTGTGGCTCCAGTGGATGCGATGGCCCTGCCAGATCCAGGTGTGATCCGCCGCGGCGGCTTCAGACACCGACGGTCTGGTTGGCGAGCAGGGCCTTGAGCTTGGACAGTTCGCCGGCCCAGCGGGGATCGGGAGCTTCGCTGTCGACGTTGTCGGCATGCACCACCTTGTTGGTGGCCTTGCGGGCGGCTGTGGGAGCGGCGCCGCCGGGGCGACGGTCGTTGCCGCCGGCGCTGCGGGCATCGCGGCGCTCGGAGATCTCGATGCGCAGGGTGCTGCCGCCGAATTCGCGGCCATTCAGCTGCTCCATCACCGTCTCGGCCAGGGCCTGGCTGTCGACGTTGGCGAAGCCGAAGCCACGGCTGGCACCGGTGTCACGGTCGTTGACGGCCTTGAAGCGGACCCCCTCTCCCACGCTGGTGAACAGAGCTTCGAGCTCCTTGGCATCAAAAGACTGCGGCAGGTTGCCGACGTAGAGGCGAACGCTCATGGGGGAGAGATGAAGGGAAAAAGACTTCTGCAGCCGGGCATACACGCCGTTGCACAGAGAAGTTAATCATGTCGCCGGTCCAGCTCGGAGCCCTCCGCCGGCTTCGCCGCCGTTTGCGGATCGCCGGCCTCCCACCAGCGCCGGGCCGCCCTGAGGCTGGCCTCGGCCTCCGCCGGGCAGCTCGGCAGCGCCGCCGGCAGCCGGCCGAAGGCCCGCTCCTGGCTCAGATGCTCGATCAGGCGGCCCAGGCGGGGGCCGGCGGGCAGCGCCAGCCAGGCCTGCAGCTGGCCGCCATCGAGCGGCGAGCGGGGGTGCAGCAGCCCATCGTCCGGATCGCGCCAGCGCCGCAGCAGCGACCCACTGTCGCCGGCATCGAGCAGCAGCGCCAGGGCCGGCAGATCCGCCTCGAGCTGGCGCTGCAGGGCCAGCCGCTCCGCCTCCCCCAGGCGCTCCAGGACTCCGGGGGGCAGGGTCGCTCGCGATCCACTGGTGGCGGGCAGGGGGGCACAGGCCTCCAGCCGCAGCCGCCAGTGCCGCAGCCGCTCACAGCGCTGTTGCAGCCGCCGGCTGCCGCGCAGGCGCCCCACCGCCTCCCCGTCAAGGCAGGCCGCCAGCCGCGCCAACGGCAGGGCCCAGTTGCTTTCCTCGGCGGTCAGCCCCTGGGTCAGGGCTTGGCCAGGGGTCAGGCTGGCCAGCTGCGCACAGGCCGCTTCGCCGTCTCCTCCCCACGCCGGCAGCAGGCCCAGCCGGATCGCCAGGATCAGCCCGGTTTCGCCCGTCTCCGCGGCGGCCAGTCGCTCCAGCTCCGCCAGCACCCGTTCGCCGGCCACCGTGGCCAGGCTCTGGTGATGGCGGCCGATCCAGTCCTGGGTGCGGGGCTCGAGAACCAGGTTCAGTTCAGCGGCTAGCCGCACCCCCCGCAGCAGCCGCAGGGGATCCTCCAGCAGGTTGTCCTCGCTGATCGCCCGCAGTCGGCCGGCGGCCAGATCCGCCAGACCGCCACTGGGATCGATCGGTTCGGCCCCCGGCACCAGGGGCAGGGCGATGGCGTTGACGGTGTAGTCCCGGCGCCACAGATCCTCTTCCAGGTTGGTGCCGATCCGGCGGGCCAGGTCGATCGTCCAGCCCTGGAGCACCAGCCGGGCCATGCAGCGCTCGGCATCGAGCACGACGCAACTGCCGTGGAGGCGGCGGGCCAGGGAGCGGGCCAGGGCGATGGCGTCGCCGCTGACCACCAGGTCGAGATCGGGGCGGGGATGCAGGCGGCCCAGCAGGGCATCGCGCACCGCTCCCCCCACCAGCACCGTCTGGGCCGGCAGCAGGCCTGGATCGAACGGCCAGTGCTCGGGGGCCAGCAGTTGGCGCAGGCTCTCCGCTTGCCCCCTGGCCTCAACCGCCAGAATGGGTTGTGATGGACCCTCTGGCGGCATGTGCATCTGCGTGAATTGCCATTGGGTTGACCGCTGTCAGGCCTACCACGCGGTCGAGCGGCAGCATGGCGTGCCCCATCTCAATGGGACCCCCGACATGGTGCCGCGCCAGCCGCGCATTCATGTCCAGGTGATCGATCTCGGCGAGGGCGCTGTCGGGGTCGAGTGGGATGTGCGCGCCTGCGAGGACTTCCGCCCTGATGCGGGGCGTTGGCAGCGCCTCTGCCCCGAGCTGGCGGTGCCGACGTGAGTGCCCGCCTCTCCGCCAGCCCGACCTGCGACCCGGAAGCTGCCGTCGCCGCTGAGGGGGCCCTGGCCGCTGGCCAGGCGGCGGTTCAGCCCGGTTGGCTGCTGGCCCTGCACAGCTCCACCGACACCCTGGGGCTGGCCCTGCAGGCCCCCTACGCGCTGGGGCAGGAGCCGCCGGAACCCCGGCTGGCCGCCTTCCCCCTGGGCCGGGCCCTCTCCAACCAGCTGCTGGCCTGCGTCGAAGAGCTGCTGCCGGCGGCCCGGTGGCCCCAGCTGGGCCGCCTGGCGGTGGCGACCGGGCCGGGCGGCTTCACCGGCACCCGGTTGACCGTGGTGCTGGCCCGCACCCTCGCCCAGCAGCTCGCCCTGCCCCTGGATGGGGTCAGCAGTTTCCAGCTGATCGCCCGCCGCCTGCTGGCCGCTGGCGCCGTCCCGGATCAGGAGCCCTTCTGGCTGGTGCAGGAGCTGCCGCGTCGGGGCCTGGTGGCCGGCCGCTACCGGGCCGATGCTGGGCTGCCGGGCGGTGTGGCCCAGCTGAGCGCACCGCGGCTCTATGGCGCCGATCAGCAGTTCGAGGGGGTCAGCCAGCCGGCCGTGCCTCTGGTGCCGGACGACGCGGCCGAATTGCTGGCGATCAGTCGGGCCCGGGAAGCGGCAGCCCTGGCCGCTCCCTGGGCGACGGTGGTGCCGCTCTATCCCACCAGTCCGGTGCAGGGGGGCTGATGGGTCGTTCGCCCCAGCCCCGCCGCCGATCCTCCTCGCCGTCGTCGCGGCGCCTGCGCCGTCGGGCCGCTCCGCTGCAGTTGGTCCAGCCGCTTGTGGCGCCCCCCGAGGCCCCCGGGCGGCGGCTGGTGCTCGTCCCCGGCGGGCCGGGGCGCCGGCGGCGCCGGGGGCTGCCCTGGCGGATGCTGGTGGCCGGCAGCCTGGGCCTGACCTTGCTGTGGCTGTCGCGGGGCTGGTGGCTGCCGTCGCCACCGCCGCCCCAGATGATCCTGGTGCTGGGCGGCGATGTCGACCGGGAGAAGGCTGCCGCCCGTCTGGCCCGCCGCGACGGCTTGCCGGTGGTGGTCAGCGGCGGCACCAATCCCGAGTACGCCCATTGGCTGTTTGAGCAGCGGGAGGGCCTGCCGCCCCATCAGGTGCACCTTGACTACCGCGCCTCGGACACGGTCAGCAACTTCACCACCCTGGTGGATGATCTGCGCCAGGCCCACATCCGCCACGCCCTGCTGGTCACCAGCAGCGATCACATGGAGCGGGCCCTGTTGGTGGGCCGGATCGTGGCCGGCAGTCGCGGCATCCAGCTGACGCCGGTGCCGGTGCCCTGCGGCCAGCTCTGTGTCCATGAGCATCGGCGCCGCCTCTGGGAGGACGGCCTGCGGTCGGTGATCTGGGTGGTCAGCGGTCACGATCTGCGGAGCTGGGCGGAAGCGCATCTCGTTCCCTGGCTGGGGCGAGCTGGCCTGCGCTGATCAGTCCCTGATCGAGCATGCGGTTGATCTGTTCCTGCACCGCTGCCGTCGCCCGATCGAGGTCGGGCCGCCGCCTTGAGGCCGGTGGCGGCACCGGCGTGCCGATGCGGATGTGGATCGGCACCAGCCGGGGTGAGCTCTGACCCGGCCCCAGGGCGCGGTGGCTGTTGATGATGGCCACCGGCAGCAGGGGCACGCCGGCCCGGGCCGCCAGCAGGGCGGCTCCGGCCTGGGGATCGTTGACGCGGCCATCGGCCTGGCGGGTGCCATCGATGAACACACCGGTGGCCCAGCCCTGTTGCAGCCGGTCGGTGGCAACCCGGATCGCCTCCCGGTCGCTGGCGCCCCGGGAGACCGGGTAAGCCCCACAGGCGCGGATGATCGGTCCCAGCAGCGGCACCCGGAACAACTCGGCCTTGGCCATGAAGGCCACCGGCCGCCCCAGGGCATGGCCCAGCAGCGGCGGATCGAGGTGGGAGCCGTGGTTGGCGACCACCACCAGGGCGCCCTCCACGGGCACGTTGGCGTTGCCGGCGGTGCGGCCGCGGAACAGCAGCCGGTAGATCGGAAACACCAGCAGATAGCTGATCAGCCGGTAGGTGAGGCTGGGCCGCGGTGTGCTCAGCAGGGCCGGTGGTTCGGCCGGTTTGCGGCGGCGGCGCAGCGCCCGCTTCACCGCGGATACCGGCCGGTTGCCGGGACGCTCCGATGCGCCCCCTGCGGGCTCGTTCACAGCCCCAGGTCGGCGGCGGAGCTGATCTGGGCCGTGCCCACCGACGGGCAGGCGCGTTTGATCAGGCCGCT
The DNA here is from genome assembly GCA_037127935.1 of Synechococcaceae cyanobacterium ELA739. Classification (GTDB taxonomy): domain Bacteria; phylum Cyanobacteriota; class Cyanobacteriia; order PCC-6307; family Cyanobiaceae; genus Cyanobium. The sequence continues at coordinate 62,486 of JBAXXM010000003.1, read as the reverse complement.
GAGCACGTTGCCCGGACCGATCTCCACCGCGGTGTCGATGCCGCTGGCCACCAGCTGGTCCATCGATTCGCGCCAGCGCACGCCTCTGGTCATCTGATTTACCAGGCGCCGCTTGAGCAGCTCGCCGTCGCTGGCGGGGGTGGGATCGGTGTTGCTGAGTACCGGGATGCGGGCGTCGGCGAAGGGCACCTCGGCCAGGCTGCTGGCGAAGGCCTGGGACGCCTCGGCCATGAACGGGGAGTGGAAGGCGCCGCTGACGGTGAGGGGAATCGCCCGCTTGCAGGTCAGCTGGCTGCAGACGCTGGCCACGGCTTCGGGGGTGCCGGAGAGCACCACCTGGGCGCTGCTGTTGTCGTTGGCGATCACCACCCCTGCGGTGGCGGCCACCAGATCGTCGAGCTGGCTGCGCTCGAAGCCGATCACGGCGGTCATGGCCCCACCGCCGGCGGCGGCCATCAGTTCGCTGCGGCGCTGCATCAGCGCCAGGCCGGTGTCGGCGTCAAACACGCCGGCGGCATAGAGGGCCACCAGTTCGCCCAGGCTGTGGCCCGCCACCAGCTCGGCTGTGCGGCCCTGCTCCCGCAGCTGGTCCACCAGCAGGCTCTCGATCACGAACAGGGCCGGCTGGGTGTTGCGGGTGTCGTTGAGGTCGCTGGGTTCCGCCGTGTGGCCCGCCTCTGCGCCGGTACAGATCGCCAGCAGATCGCGGCCGAGCCGCTCGGAGGCGGCGGCGAAGCGGGCCCGGGCCCCCGGCAGGTCCAGCACGCCGTCGGCCATGCCGACCTTCTGCGAGCCCTGTCCAGGAAACACCCAGGCGATAGCCATTGCGGCGCCGATGCAGCGAACGGCTGGAGATTAGATCCCGGCTGCGGCTGCTCCCGGGCCGTCCAGTTCAGGCCTGGGGACCGCCCCAGCGCAGCAGGGCGCCACCCCAGCTCAGGCCGGCCCCGAAGCCGCTGCTGGCGATCAGATGACCCGGTTGGACCCGGCCGTCGCGCACGGCCTCATCGAGCATCAGCGGGATCGTGGCGGCGGAGGTGTTGCCGTAGAGCCCCAGGTTGCTGAGCACCCGCTCCTGGGGGACGGCGAAGCGTTCGGCCACGGCATCGAGGATCCGCTGATTGGCCTGGTGCAGCAGCAGCCAGTCGAGGGCGGTGGGCTCGATGCCGGTGGCGGCCAGCAATTCGGAGAGCACGGCCGGCACCTCCCGCACCGCGAACTTGTAGACCTCCTGGCCGTTCATGTGAATCGGGGCGAAGCCCCCCACCTGGGCGGTCAATCCGGCCACCAGGGGACGATGCTCCGGGGTCTGGGCCAGGGTCAGGCAGGCATTGCGGCTGCCGTCGGAGCGCATGCGGAAGGCCAGCAGGCCGTCGTCGCCTTCGTCGCAGGCCTGCAGGGCCACGGCGCCGGCACCGTCGCCGAATAGCACGCAGGTGCTGCGATCGTTCCAGTCGACCCAGCGACTCAGCTGGTCGGCGCCGATCACCAGCACCCGCTCGAAGCTGCCGCCTCGGATGTACTGGCTCGCCGTGATCAGGGCGAACAGGAAGCCACTGCAGGCGGCGGTGAGATCAAAGGCCACCGCCCCCTGGGCGCCGATCGCCGCCTGCACCCGCGGCGCCGTGCCGAACAGATCGTCAGGGCTGGAGGTGGCCAGCAGGATCAGATCCACCTGCTCCGGAGCCCAGCAGGCCTGCTCAAGGGCAGCGAGCGCGGCCGCACTGGCCAGGCTGGTCACCGTTTCTCCTTCGCCGGCCACCCGCCGGTTGCCGATGCCTGTGCGGCTGCGGATCCATTCGTCGCTGGTCTCGACCCGTTCACTCAGGGCGGCATTGCTGATGCTGGCGCCCGGTACGGCGCTGCCGCTGCCGACCAGGGCCATGCCCCGGCTGGGTCTCTGGGAGTTGCCTGCGCCGCCTGACACCGGAATCCAGCCACCGTTGCTTCCGGGTCAGTCAACCACAGGCGGCAGCGCCGCTGCTGTGGCCCAGGGCCGGGCCGCTGGCGGAAGTGGCGCCGCTGGCCGGGCTGTCGCCGCCGAGGGCGTGCAGGTCGTCCATCACCCCATGGCTGGCGGCCGAGTGGGCCAGCCGCAGGGCACTGACCACCGACAGGGCCTTGCTGCTGCCGTGGCCGATGACGCAGACCCCATCGACCCCCAGCAGCAGGGCGCCGCCGTGCTCGGCGTGGTCGAGCCGCTTCTTGATGCGCACCAGGTTGCTGCGCAGGAAGGCCGATCCCACCTTGCCGCGCCGGCCCCGGGGCAGCTCGGCCCGCAGCACATCAAGCAGGACGCTGCCCACCGACTCCAGGAACTTGAGCAGCACATTGCCGGTGAAGCCGTCGCAGACCACCACGTCGAAGTCGCCGGAAAGGATGTCGCGGCCCTCGCAGTTGCCGGCGAACACGAAGCGACCATCGCCCGCCAACATCGGGAAGGTCTTGAGGCAGAGCTCGTTGCCCTTGCACTCCTCCTCGCCGATGTTCGCCAGGCCGATGCGGGGCTGGCGCACCTGCAGCACATCGCGGCTGTAGATGTTGCCCAGCAGCGCGAACTGGTGCAGCCATTCGGGCTTGCAGTCCATATTGGCGCCCACATCCAGCACCAGCACCTGCTGGTCCGGATCCTTGGTGGGGAACAGGGCGCCGATGGCCGGCCGGTCGATGCCCTTGAGCCGCCCCAGCCGGAAGATCGCCGAGGCCATCACGGCGCCGGAGTTGCCGGCGGAATAGACGGCGGTGGCCTCGCCCTGCTTGACCAGGTCCATGGCCAGGTTGATGCTGGCGTCGCGCTTGCGGCGCACCACGGTGGCCTCCTCGTTCATGCCCACCGACGGCCCGCTGGCCACCAGGTGGATCAGGCCGCGCGCCACGGCTTCATGGAGCTCCTCCTGCAGGCCCATGGCACTGACCGCCGCCTGCAGGGGGTCGCTTTCGGCGACGAAGCGAATGCGCAGGGGCAGCAGCTCCACGGCCCGCAGGCAGCCCTCCAGGATCGGGCCGGGGGCGTGATCGCCCCCCATGCCGTCGACCGCCACCCAGAGCCGCTGACGATCGTCGATCGGCCCGTCCTTGGCCGGATCTCCGCCGCCGGAACCCTGTTGCAGCCGGCGCAGCGGATCGAACACCAGGGGCTGCAGCACCGAACCGGCCACCGACGTGGCGGCCCCGGCGACGGAACTGGCGGCGCCCGCCATCGAGCCGGCGGCGTTGCCGGCCGCTCCCGCCATCGAGCCAGCCATGGAGGCGGTGGCATTCGCCGTGTCCACCAGGGCAGAGGCGGTGTCCACCAGGGTGGTGACCGCCGCATTGCGGCGGTACCAGATCACCAGGCGGCGGATCGCCCGGTTTTGTTTTGCGCGGACCGGCTTCGCCCGGTAAGGGGCTGCGGGCAGGTCGTTGGGGTCAGGCTCCTTCGTGGGCAACGGGTTCGACGCGAGGTTCGACGAGGCGCTGAAACAGATAACCGGTTCCCCGGGCTGTGAGGATCAGCTCGGGATTGGCCGGATCATCTTCCAGTTTGGAACGCAGCCGGGAGATGTGGACATCCACCACCCGGGTATCCACGTGACGCTCGGGGGTGTAACCCCACACATCCCGCAGAATCTCGCCCCGGCTGAAGGCCTCACCGGAGCGGCTCACCAGCAGCTCCAGCAGGCTGAATTCCATGCCGGTGAGCCGGATGCGCTCACTGCCGCGGAACACCTGGCGTTTGTTGGTGTCGATGCGCAGCGCGCCGATTTCGACCACGCCCGAGGTGGGGATGCCGGCGGGTTGCTCCTTCTCCACCCGCCGCAGCACGCAGCGGATGCGGGCCTCCAGCTCCTTGGGGCTGAAGGGTTTGACCACGTAGTCGTCGGCCCCCAGCTCCAGGCCGGTGATGCGGTCCGCCACATCGCCCAGGGCGGTGAGCATCACGATCGGCACATCCGAGTCCTTGCGCAGCTCCTGGCAGACGCCGTAGCCGTCGAGCTTGGGAATCATCACGTCCAGGACCACCAGATCCGGTGAGCGCTGGCGGAACAGCTCCAGGGCCTCTTCGCCGTCGCAGGCGGTGATCACCTGGTAACCGATCATCGACAGCCGGGTTTCCAGGATGCGCCGAATGCTGGCCTCGTCGTCGACGACGAGGATCGTTTCCCGGGCGGGGGATGGGGTGGTGGTCGGGAGGGTCGCGGTCATGCTGCGGCGGGGGCGCCAGGCCGGGCGCAGAACGGTGCGCCAGCAGGGTTCGCTTCGGGAGAGGGCGTTGCTGGGAACGGGCGCCCGATCGGCGCTCAAGCATCCGGACCACTGAAAAGCGCCCCGGGGTGCTTCATTACCAAACGCCACCTTTCTTCATAGTCCGTGCCCCGTCCTGCCGCCTCCTTTGTCTGCCAGGCCTGCGGCGCCCGCACCCGTCAGTTCTTCGGGCGCTGCTCGGCCTGTGGTGGCTGGAACACGTTGCTGGAGCAGAAGGAAGCGGCGGCCGACAACCGCCGCCGCCGGCCCGTGCCCACTCCGGCCGAGGCCCAGGCCCCCGGCCGCGCCCACCGTTCCGAGCCGATCGCCAGCGTCGGCGAGCGGCCCCTGCAGCGGCTGGCCAGTGGTTACGGGGAGCTGGATCGGGTCCTGGGGGGAGGGCTGGTGCCGGGATCGCTGGTGCTGCTGGGGGGCGATCCCGGCATCGGCAAGAGCACCCTGTTGCTGCAGAGCGCCCGGGCGATGGCCGAGCAGCAGACGGTGCTGTACGTCAGCGCCGAGGAATCGGCCCAGCAGGTGAAGCTGCGCTGGCGGCGCCTGGGGGAGGAGGGGGCAGCCGCCCAGGTCGCGGTCGCGGCGGAGCCAACCCTCTCGCGGCTGCAGTTGCTGGCCGAGACCGACCTGGAGCTGGTGCTGCAGGAGCTGGAGCTGCTGCGGCCGGCGGTGGCGATCATCGACAGCATCCAGGCGCTCCACGACGGCGAATTGGCCAGTTCACCGGGTTCGGTGGCCCAGGTGCGCGAGTGCGCGGCGGCCCTGGCCCGCATCGCCAAGCGCCAGGACACGGCGGTGGTGCTGGTGGGTCACGTGACCAAGGAGGGCGCCCTGGCCGGCCCCAAGGTGCTCGAGCACCTGGTCGATGCGGTGCTGACCTTCGAGGGGGATCGCTTCGCCAGCCACCGGCTGCTGCGGGCGGTCAAGAACCGTTTCGGCGCCACCCATGAGCTGGGGGTGTTCGAGATGCGGGGCCAGGGGCTGGCGGAGGTGAGCAACCCCAGTGAGCTGTTCCTCGGCCGGGAGGGGCCCTGTCCGGGCACCGCCACGATCGTGGCCTGTGAGGGCACCCGGCCCCTGCTCGTGGAACTGCAGGCCCTGGTCAGTCCCACCAGCTATGCCAGCCCGCGGCGCACCGCCACCGGCATCGCCGTCAACCGGCTGCACCAGATCCTGGCGGTGCTGGAGAAGCACCTGGGCCTGCCCCTGTCCCGTTTCGACTGCTATCTGGCGGTGGCTGGCGGCCTGGAGGTTGAGGAGCCGGCGGCGGATCTGGGGGTGGCCGCCGCCGTGGTGGCCAGCTTCCGCGACCTGACCCTGCCGGCGGGCACGGTGCTGGTGGGGGAGCTGGGCCTGGGCGGCCAGCTGCGGCAGGTGTCCCAGCTGGAGCTGCGGCTGCAGGAGTCGGCGCGGCTGGGCTTCGTGCGGGCGGTGGTGCCCCGCGGCAGTGGCCTGGGCGGGGCGGCGGCGGCCCTGGGCCTGCAGCTGCTCGAGGCCGCTTCCGTGGCCGAGGCCCTGGTGGCGGCCCTGGGGGTGGATCCGGCGGATGATCGGGCCTGAGATCGGCCGGGGCCTTTCGCGGCGCCACCTGGCCGCCGCCTCCGGCGCCTGGGGTTGCGCACCCTGCTCGTCAGACCTGCCCGATTCCCTGGATCCGGTTGGCGTTCCTCGTGTTTGCCGCTCCGGGGCAGGGGGTGTCGGGGCCGGGGAGTGTCACGGGCGGAGAAAGGGCCACGGAGACCGCCTGAGCGCGCAATCCCTGCCGCCCCAGGCCCACTCCCAGCGGCGCCAGGCGGTGGTAGGCCTGGCGGTCATGGCGCGGAGTCCGCTCCCACCGGGCCACCGCGGAGGTTGGCAATCCCGCCCTTAGGGTCATTCCCTGCACACGACAAGCGCTTGCCCGAGAACGCCCGACCGCTGGCCGAGCCGCTGCGACCGCTGCGGTTGGGCCTGGCGGGGGCCGGCCGTTTCGGCCAGTTGCACGCGGCCGTGCTCTCCCGGCTGCCCGGCGTGCAGCTGCTGGCGGTGGCGGATCCGGACCCCGGGGCGCTGCAGCGCACCCAGCTGGCCCACGCGGTGGAACGCAGCTATGGCGATGCGCTGGAGCTGATCGCCGACCCCGATCTCGATGCCGTGGTGCTGGCCACGCCCGATGAACAGCATCACCACCAGGCCCTGGCGGCCCTGCGCCGCGGCCGCCCCCTGTTCCTCGAAAAGCCCCTCGCCGCGACCTGGGCTGAGGCGCGGCAGCTGGAGGGCGTGGCCCGGGCCCATCAGACCTGGCTTCAGGTCGGCTTGGTGTTGCGCTACGACCTGTCCCACCGCCTGCTGCAGCAGCGGATCAGGGCGGGAGTCTTCGGCGACCTGGTGTCGATCCGCGCCCAGCGCAATTGCAGCCACAGCTCGTTCGCGGCCATCGCCGACCGGATTCACACGGTGTTCCGGACCCTCACCCACGACATTGATCTGGTCCTGTGGCTCTCGGGTTCGCGGGTGCGGCGCGTGATGGCCACGGAATACCGCCAGGGGGATCAGCTCTCGCCCCAGGGCTGTTTCGCCTTGCTCGAGCTGGCCAATGGCTGCATCGCCCAGCTGGAGAGCAGCTGGTATGTGCCGGCCCAGGCCCCGGCCAATATTCAGGGACAGCGCGCCGCCAGCTGCATCGACGCGGAGCTGGCGGTGGTGGGCACGCGCCAGAGCGCCAAGCTGCGCTGGCTGGACAGCCCCCTGCAGATCTGGAGCCCCGAGGGGGTGCAGCGGCCGGACACCGATCTCTGGCCTGAGGTCGATGGACGGGTGGTCGGGGCTCTGGCCGAGCAGATGGCCGATTTCGCCCGGGCCGTGCGCAGCGGTGCGCCCTCCGCCATCTCCGACCTCGGTGCCGCCGTCGAGGGGCTGCGGATCGCCGAGGCGATCATCGAATCGGCCGCCACTGGCCAGCCGGTCTGCCTCGATCCGTGAGCCGACGGGGTCCGTTGCGACCCGATCCGGCGGGCGGGTCATGCTGGGCTCAGCTGCCGGCGAGCTTCGGTGCCGACCCCTTCGCCGTCGTTCACGCTGCGCCCCAGGGCAGGCGCCTGAGGCCATGAACCCGTTCCTGACCCTGCTGACGCTCGCGGCGATCGTGCCGGTGGGCATGGCGCTGGCCCTCAGCCAGTTCTGCATGGTGCGGGCGGTGCTCGGTGTGCGCGAGGGTGCTTACGCGCCGGCCCGCTGCGTGCTGGCGATCAGCCTGGCGATCGCCCTCAGCCTTCAGCTCCTGGCCCTGGTGCAGGGTGGGGAACCGCGGCCCAGTTACGCCCCGTCGTCGGCGGTGCTGCTGGGTGGCCTGGTGTTCGGCATCGCTGCCCGCGCCAATGGGGGCTGCTACATCGGCAGCTTCAACGAGCTCTGCCGCGGTCACGGGCGCCGCCTCTACACCGTGGCTGGCTGGGTGCTCGGCTTTGCCTTGCTGCGGGTGCGATCCCTGCCACCCCACGGCCAGCGACCCTGGGAGGTGGCCCTGGTGATCGCCGCCCTGACGGCTCTGCTGCTGGGGCTTGGCCTCCAGGCCTGGCGGCTGCGGGCCGGTGTCGTGGCGTCCAGTGCCCTGGGCAATGTCAGCGCCCTGCTGGCTGAGATCGGCCGTTCCAACCATCGGGCCGGTCCCCACAGCCTCAGCCGCTGGCGGGGCAATGTCCTGGGGGCCGCCGTGGCCTTGCGCTTCGGTCTGCAGGGCGAACAGCTCAACCTCAACGCCGCAAGCAGCACCGGCGCCCAGGCTCGGCCGCTGGCGGCCTAGCCCCCTGGCCGGCGGGCGGTTGCTGGTGATCCGCAGCCGTTGGCGGCGACGGCTGCCGCGGCGTCAGGCTCGGGCCCTCCACCCCGGCATGCACCTCCTGGACCTCCCCTGTCCTCGCCACGAGGCCATGCTTCGGGATCCGGCGGTGATCGCCGCCTGACTGGAGCGGATCAGCGCCACGCTGGAGTCCTGATCAGGCCGCCGGATCCCTTGGTTCAGAGCAGCGCCCGCAGCCAGTGCCACAGCATGTCCACGGTCTCGAACCCCAGGGTGCCAATCAGCAGCCGATAGATCCACAGCCGCGCATTCGGCCCCAGGGCCAGGGCCGCACCCAGCCAGCCGCCCAGGGCGCTGCCCACCAGCAGCGGCAGGGAGGCGAACCAGTCGATCTCGCCCTTGGCGATGAACACGACCAGGGAGGCGATCGTCGCCATGCCGATCAGCATCACCTTGATCACATTGGCTTTGGGCAGCGACAGCCCGCCGATCAGCACCAGGGCCACCAGCAGGTAGGTGGCGGCGTCGAGCACGATCAGGCCGGTCCAGAAGCCCACCCCACCCATCAGCACCTGAAGCAGGGGCGATGGCATGGGGTCGTTGGCTTCGGCGCTGTCGTCGTCCTTCAACCAGCGGTGGGGCCGGAGTAGCACCATCAGCAGGGCCAACAGCAGGGCTCCGTCAATCAGCAGGCGGATCCCCCGCATCGGCAGCACCGCCGCGATGATCGCCCCGAGCACCGCCATGCCCAGAAAGGCCGGCAGCAGTCGCCCGATCAGGCGCCAGGGAATCGCTCCTGCCCGGTGGAAGCGCCAGGCGGCGGTGAGCATCCCCGCCAGCACACCCACCCGGTTGGTGCCGTTGGCCACGCTCGGCGGCAGGCCCAGGGACAGCAGCAGGGGCAGGGTGATCGCCGAGCCGCTCGAGGCGGCGGCATTGAGAAAACCGCAGACCAGTCCCCCGCCCAGGGACCACAGCCAGGATTGGACGAGCGGGGGAGCGGAGATCAGCATGCGGTTGCGCGGCAGGCCAGGCTCACAGCCCGGCGAACCATTCGTAGCCCTGGTCTTCCCAGGTGCCGCGGCGCAGGGGATCCAGGCTGGCCAGCAGGCGGATGCCCGTGACCCACTTGCTCTGCTTGTAGCCGAGCTTCAGGGGTGAGGCCAACCGCAGTGGCGCGCCGTTGGCGGCGGGCAGGAGAGCGCCGTTCATCCGGCTGACCAGCAGGGTCTGGGGGTGGAGGGCCGTCGGCCGGTCCCAGGTCTCGAAGTAACCGTCTGCCGAATCGAAGGCCAGGTAACCCGCCAGGGGGGAGGCGCCCGCCAGGGCGAGCACATCGGCCAGGCGCACGCCGCCCCAGGCCACGATCGCCGCCCAGCCCTCCACACAGACGTGGCGGATCACCATCTCGCGCTGGGGCAGGGCGGCCAGATCGGCCAGGGACAGGCTCAAGGGTCGTTGCACCAGGCCCTCCACCCGGAGGCGGAAGCTGGCGGGATCGATCTGGGGCACCGCCTGGAAACTGTTCACCAGCAGCCGCTGCGGCTCCACCTGATCGCGGCGGAACTCCCGCACCGGGCCGCGGCTCTGCAGCCAGGCCTCCAGCCGCTCGTTGAGGGGGCGTGTGGCGCCGGCCACCCCAGGCCCGAGGTCATCAAGGGCGCAACCGCCGAGCAGCAGTTGGCCGGCGCTGGCCAGGCCGGCCTGCAGCAGCTGGCGGCGGCTAGGGCCAGGAGATGGGGGCATCGGTGACGCCGGGCTCATCCCACCATGCTGCGCAACAGCCGCAGTCCGCCGATCCGCCAGGACAGCACCCCATGGCTGAGAGTCAGCGCGGCCATGGCCGGCACCGTGGCGAAGTGCACGGTCCGCAGCGTCTGCCAGTTGCCGAAGCAGCCCGCCAGCCACCAGAAGCTGGCCGGCTTGTACATCGCCAGGCCGCTGAGCAAGGCGAAGGACAGCACGATCAGCATCGCCGTGTACACCAGCCGATGGCTCGCCAGACGCCTGCGAGGCTGGCTCTGGCTGGCGCGCAGGCTGGAGACATCGTCCAGGGCCGCCAGACGCCGGTGGCGCCGCCGCAGCAAGAGGGCGATCCAGATCCCCAGGTTGAGGGCGAACAGGCCCATGCCGGCGAAATGCCACTGGCGCCCACCCCCCAGCCAGCCCCCCAGCAGCAGTGGTGAGGGCATGGTCATGCCCTCACGGCCACCGAAGACGGGATTGGCGTTGTAGATCTGCAGACCGCTGCTGACCATGACCAGCAGCAGCCCGATGTCCAGCGCGTGCAAGGCCCTGGTCCAGAGGGGATGGATCACTCGCGGCGGGGTCGGTGTCTGCATCGCAGCCAGACGGGTCAAGGTTCAGACCTGGGGCTCAGAAATAGACATCGACATTGCTGCGACCCGAACTCTTAAGCCAGTTCTCGATGTCGAGGTAGCCGCCGGGGTAGAGCTTGACCGCCTTGCCCCAGGTTTCGGCGGCCATGTCCAGCCAGCGGTCGGCCGTGTCCTGGTCACCGCTCTCGGCGGCGATTCGGCCCCACTTCTCATAGATCAGCCCCATGTTCTTGAGGCAGGAGGGGGAGTTGGGGTTGGCCTCCAGGGACTGGCCGTAGAAGTCGAGCGCTTTCTGTTCGTCGCCGGTGCTCATGTAGATGATCGCCATGTTCTTGAGGATCTCGCCCCGGTCGATGGAGTTCTCTTCCAGACGCAGCGCCTCCTCGTAGTTGTCCAGCGCTTCGGCATAGTCGCCGTCGTTCTGGGCCGAGAGCCCGTCGCGGTAATAGACGTAGGCCTCCTTGGCCTTGGGATCGATCGGCAGCAGCTTGACGATCAGATCCGCCATCACCGTGAAGCTCTTGTCGATGAAGTTGTCGTTGCGCTGGGAGCGGGGCACGGCGAGCTGTCTGGATCTGCCCACCATCCTGCCCCGTCCCTCCGGAAGCCGGGCCGCTGGCCCGGATCTCCCTAGCCTTGGGCCCCCGAGTCCCTGCCCTGCTGCCGTTGGCACCCTCCGCTTCCAACCGGCCCGCCAGCAGTGAGCAGGCTCCCTCCACGCCCTCTCCTGACCCCCAGGCGCCCCTTCAGCCGCCCCTGACCGTGTTGCTGGAGGTGGATGGCATGAAGTGTGGCGGCTGCGTGCGCGCCGTCGAACAGCGCCTGTTGCAGCAGCCCGGGGTGCGGGCCGCCAGCGTCAACCTGCTCACCCGCACCGCCTGGCTGGAGCTGGATCCGGCGCTGACAGGCGCTGCCGCCGGCGCCTCGGGCTCAGCTGGAGGTCAGGTGACGGGATCAAGACCGGTTGCGGCCTTGCTCAAAACACCGACGGCGGCTTCGTCCACACCCTCACCCGCGGCTGAAGCCCCCTCCAAGGTCGGCGGATCCACCACGTCGTCTGGTGGCAGGCCAACGGCTGTTGTCACACCGTCGGCTGGCGCTCCGCCGACCGTGGTTTCCTGCCCAGCCGCCATGGGTGCCGAGCCCGCCCCTGAGGCGGCGACCAGCGGCGGTGAGATCGATCTGCTCGCGCCGGTGCTGGCCAGCCTGGCGGCCCTGGGCTTTGCGGCCCGCCTGCGCGAGGGCGGCCAGAGCCTGCCCCACAGCCTGCAGGAGCGCCGCCGGCAGCGGGACTGGTGGCAGCGCTGGCGCCAGCTGGTGGTGGCCCTGGTGCTGGTGCTGGTGTCGGGGCTGGGGCATCTGGCCGATGCCGGCCAGCTCCCCTGGCACGACCCCTGGGGCCTGCTGGCCAGCCCCTGGGTCCATGGGCTGGTGGCCACCGTGGCCCTGGCCGGGCCGGGCCGCCCGATCCTGCTGCAGGGGGCCCGCTCGGCCCTGGCCGGCATGCCCAGCATGGACACCCTGGTGGGTCTGGGGGTGGGCAGCGCCTGGCTGGCCAGCCTGGTGGGCCTGCTGCTGCCCGGCAGCGGCTGGCCCTGTTTCTTCAACGAGCCGGTGATGTTGCTGGGCTTCGTGCTGGCCGGTCGCTTCCTGGAGGAGCGCGCCCGCTGGCGCACCGGCCGGGCGATCGAGGAGCTCGCCGCCCTGCAGCCCGACCACGCCCTGCTGCTGCTCGGCGACGGTCCCCCCCGCCAGGTGCGGGTGGGGGGGCTGCGGCCGGGGGACCGGCTGCGGTTGCTCCCCGGCGATCGGGTGCCGGTGGATGGGGTGGTGCGCGAGGGGGCCTCGGCGGTGGACATCTCCTCCCTGACCGGGGAACCCTTGCCGCTGCAGGCGTCGGCCGGCTCTGAGTTGGCGGCCGGCAGCCTCAACCTGGAGGCGCCCCTGGTGCTGGAGGTGCTGCGCAGCGGCGCCGACAGCGCCATCGCCCGCATCGTCCATCTGGTGGAGCAGGCCCAGGCCCGCAAGGCGCCGATCCAGCGGCTGGCCGATCAGGTGGCGGGACGCTTTGCCCTGGTGGTGCTGGCCCTGGCGCTGGGCACGTTCCTGTTCTGGTGGCTGTGGGGCACCCGGCTCTGGCCCGGGGTGCTGGCCGATCCGGCGATGGCGGCGATGGCCCCGGCCGGCGCCCATGGCGGCCTCCATGCCGGCCACGGCGTCTTCGGTGCCCGGGCGACGACGCCCCTGGCCCTGGCCCTGCAGCTGGCGATCGCCGTGCTGGTGGTGGCCTGCCCCTGCGCCCTCGGCCTGGCCACCCCGACGGCGATCACGGTCGGCTCGGGCCTGGCGGCCCGCTCCGGCCTGCTGTTCCGCGGCGGCGACGCGATCGAGATGGCGGCCCGCCTGCGGGTGGTGCTGTTCGACAAGACCGGCACCCTCACCCTGGGACGACCGCTGGTGACGGCGGTCGAGCCTCTGGACAACGGCGAGGCTCCTGGGGGCCTCTCGCCGCAGGATCGGTTGGTGCAGCTGGCCGCCAGCCTCGAGCAGCAGAGCCGCCACCCCCTGGCCCATGCCCTGCTGCAGGAGGCCCAGCGCCGCCACTTGGCGCTGCTGCCCGTAGCGGCCAGCCGCACGGTGGTCGGCGAAGGCCTGCAGGGCTGGCTGGACGCCACCGCCAGCGACGGGCCTCCGGATCTGCTGGTCGGCCGGCTGGACTGGCTGGAGACCTGTCAGGTGCCGAGCGGTGATCGGGCCCGGCTCCGCCAGGAGGCCCTCGAAGCCGGTGGGGCCACGGTGTTGGCGGTGGCCGAGGCCGGCAGCTTGCAGGGCCTGGTGGCCGTACAGGATCAACCCCGCCAGGATGCGGCCGCCACCCTGGAGGCTCTGCGGCGCCGGGGCCTGAGCCTGGGCTTGCTGAGCGGCGATCGCCAGGCCAGTGTGCGCCGGTTGGGCGCCCTGTTGGGGCTGGCCGACGACGAGCTGGGCTGGGAGCTCCGGCCGGAGCAGAAGCTGGAGAGGATCCTGGCCCGCAAGCGCTCGGGAGGGGCCGTGGCCATGGTGGGCGATGGCATCAACGATGCCCCGGCCCTGGCGGCGGCCGATCTGGGGGTGGCCGTCGGCACCGGCACCCAGATCGCCCAGGAGAGCGCCTCGCTCGTGGTGATGGGCGATCGCCTGCAGGGGCTCGATGATGCCCTGGAGATCGCCGGCCGCACCATGGCCAAGGTGCGCCAGAACCTGATCTGGGCCTTCGGCTACAACCTGATCGTGCTGCCGATCGCCGCCGGGGTGCTGCTGCCGCGCTTCAACCTGCTGCTGACCCCACCCCTGGCCGCCCTGCTGATGGCCCTCAGTTCGATCACGGTCGTCGTCAATGCGCTGCTGCTGCAGGATGGCCGCGGCCAGCACCGGAAGACCTCGGCTTGAGCGCCGCTGATCCCCTGACCCATTCCGCCTCCAGCCCACCGCTGCCGGGCCGTTTTCTGGTGCTGGAGGGCATCGACGGCTGCGGCAAGACCACCCAGCTCGAGGCCCTGCGCCAGTGGCTGCCGGGCAGCGGCCTGATGCCCGCCGGAGCCCGGTTGCTGGTGAGCCGCGAACCGGGCGGCACCGCCCTGGGCCAGGCCCTGCGCAGCCTGCTGCTGCATCCGCCCGAGGCCGCCGCCCCCTGCCCGACGGCGGAGTTGCTGCTCTATGCCGCCGATCGGGCCCAGCATGTGGCTGCCACGATCCGGCCCGCCCTGGAGGCCGGTGACTGGGTGCTCTGCGATCGCTTCGCCGGCTCCACCGCCGCCTACCAGGGTTACGGGCGGGGCCTGTCCCTGGCCCTGATCGAGCAGCTGGAGGTGATCGCCACCGACGGCCTGCGGGCCGATCTCACCCTGTGGTTCGATCTGCCCCTGGCGCTGTCGCTGCAGCGCCGTCAGGGCCGGGCCGCCGATCGGATCGAGGCCAGCGGCGAGGCCTTTCTGGCGAGGGTCTGTGCCGGTTTCGGCCAGCTGGCGGCGCAGCGGGGCTGGCAGACGATCGACGCCACGGCCCCGGCGCCGGCGGTCACGGCCGCCTGTTGCCAGCGGATTCAGGCCCAGCTGGGTGGGATTGGTGCTGAGGCGCTGTCCCCATCGACCTCTGCCGCTGCCGCGGCGCCGCAGCTTCCCCTGGAGCCCGATCCAGAGCCGCTCCAAGGGGGCCTGGAGACGGTGGACGAGGCCTCCCCAGGCTCGCGGGGCCCCGGTGCGCCGGCGGCTGAATCCTGAATGACCGAGCTGTTCGCCGATCTGCTGGGTCAGCCCCGGGCCGTGGCCCTGCTGGAAGCCGCCCTGGAGCGGCGCCGGATCGCCCCGGCCTATCTGTTCGCCGGCGCTGACGGTGTCGGTCGGCGCCTGGCTGCACTGCGGTTCCTGGAAGGCGTGGTGGCCGGCCCCGAGGCCTGGCCTTCGGGGTTGCCGGCCCTGCGCCGCCGCCTGGCCCAGGGGAACCACCCCGACCTGCTCTGGGTGGAGCCCACCTATCAGCATCAGGGGCGATTGGTAAAGGCCTCCGAGGCCCTGGCCGAGGGGGTGAACCGCCGCAGCTCCCCCCAGATCCGTCTAGAGCAGATCCGCGAGTTGACCCGCTTCCTGGCCCGCCACCCGGTGGAGGCCCCCGGGGGCCTGGTGGTGGTGGAAGGGGCTGAGGCGATGGCCGAGGGGGCTGCCAATGCCCTGCTCAAGACCCTCGAAGAACCGGGGACGGGCCTGCTGATCCTGATCTGCGCCGCCCCGGATCAGTTGCTCAGCAC
This sequence comes from Synechococcaceae cyanobacterium ELA739, assembly GCA_037127935.1. Classification (GTDB taxonomy): domain Bacteria; phylum Cyanobacteriota; class Cyanobacteriia; order PCC-6307; family Cyanobiaceae; genus Cyanobium. The sequence goes on along the minus strand of JBAXXM010000003.1, from coordinate 47,347 downwards.
GATCCGCTCCCGCTGCCAGCAGATTCCGTTCGTGCGCCTCTCCAGCCCGTTGGTGGCCGAGGTGCTGGCGGCCTTGCCGGCGGCGCTGCCCCAGCGGCCGGTGGCCGAGACCGCCCTGGCCAGCAAGACCTCGGGCAAGAAGCCATCCGCCAGGAAAGCCTCGACCAAATCCGGGCAGGACGGCGACGCTGCGCCGGAGCCCGCCGAACCCGACAGCCCGCCGCCGCCCGATCCGCCCGAGTTGCTGGAGCTGGCGGCGGGTTCGCCCGGTGCCCTGCTGGAGCACCGCCGCCAGTGGCGGGAGCTGCCGCCGGGACTGGCGGAGCGGCTGCTGGAGCTGGAGAGCGATCCCCTGGTGGCGCTGGGCCTGGCCCGGGATCTCAGTGAAGCTCTCGATGGAGAGCAACAGCTCTGGCTGCTGGCCTGGTGGCAGTTGGCCCTCTGGCGGCGCCGGGGGCCCGGGGTCGATCTGCAGCGGCTGGAGCGGCTCCGCTCCCAGCTGCGGGGCTATGTGCAGCCACGCCTGGCCTGGGAGGTGGCCCTGCTGGAGATGGCTGGCATCCGCTCCTGAGCTTCAGGCTGCTTCGTTGCTGTCGCCGGACTGGCTGGTGCTGGCCTTGATGCGGGCGGCGCGGGCCTCGCTCATCACCGGTTCCAGGTTGGCCAACTGCTCGCCCGTGGGCAGCTCCAGGCAGTAGCCGGCGCCGTAGACCGTTTTGATGAAGCGCGGTTTGCGTGGATCGGGCTCCAGCTTGGTGCGCAGATGGCGCACGTGCACGCGGATCGTCTCGATGTCGTCGTCGGGCTCGTAGCCCCAGACCTCCTTGAGGATCAGCGACGGGGCCACGGTTTGGCCATGGCGCTGCAACAGGCAGTGGAGCAGCTCGAACTCCAGGTGGGTGAGCCGCACCGGCTGGTCGAACCAGATCGCCTCGAACCGCTCGGGCACCAGGGTGAGGCTGCCGTAGCTGAGGATTTCGTTGTGCTTGCTGGAGAGGGGGGCCCGCTCCGAGCGGCGCAGCAGCGCCTTGACCCGCACCATCAGCTCCTCGAGATCGAAGGGCTTGGCCAGATAGTCGTCGGCGCCGGAGTTGAAGCCGCTGACCTTGTCCTTGGTGCTGCCGAGGGCCGTCAGCATCAGGATCGGGATCTTGGCGGTGCGCTCGTCCCGTCGCAGCCGCTGGCAAAGGGTGAGCCCATCCACCTTGGGCAGCATCAGATCCAGCAGGATCACATCCGGTCCGTACTGCAGAGCCAAGGCCTGGCCCTTGATGCCGTCATCGGCCCGCTGCACGTCGAAGCCGCCGTGTTCGAGGTGACCAGCCACCAGCTCGCGCATGTCGCCGTCGTCTTCGATCAGCAGGATGCAGGGCTTCATGGGCGGGTGGCGGATACGCAGGGAGCGCTTGGCGGTGGCTCCCAGGCCGCGGTGTTCCCGACCGCGACAACGGAACAGGGGGCATTCTCTTGGTTTTTCCCCCCTACCGCTTCCCGTTCAGCGATCCCGATCGCGCTCGTGGGAGCGCCAGGGCCCCGGACCCCGGCGGGATCGGGCGCCCAGATGCCTTGGCAAGACTGCAAAAACCAGGGGCTTTCCGCGAGGGATGGAGCTGAAATCTTCAGCTTTTTTTCGGCTGGATTTGTTGCATTGGTTGGCCGTTTGGCCTCGGTTCCGGCCGGCCACAGCCGTCGCTGCACCCCGCACTGGCTGGCCGGGTCGCCGCATCGGCTCCACCAGCTTCAGGAGCCTTGGGCCCGGTTGGCCCCGTGCCCCGGGGATCTCGGAAACGACCAAAGCCCAACGCAGCCCCAGCCGCATCGGCTTGATTCACTGCCCTCGGACCCTGCCGATGCTCCAGTCCTCTTCCGAGACAACGTCAGGGAGGAGCAGGCTCTCAGGACGGCTGCCGGAACTCCATTCCCGGCGGAAGCAGCTGGCGTGAAGAGCAGGTAAACACCTTGCTAGGCCAGCGACAAAAAAGTCAAACGTCACTGGGACAGCGACTTTTGGATGAAACTCCCCGGGCGGGATTCGAACCTGCGACCAATCGGTTAACAGCCGACCGCTCTACCACTGAGCTACCGAGGAATGAACCGGCTGTGACCGGATCGCTTGCGACCCTACCTTTCAGCCCGTCCACCGGGCAAGGGGGTGAGGCCGACCCGTAAAGCGGCGCCGCTCTGCCAGGGGCCGATCCGACCGGCAGCCATGCGGGCGGCGCCGTCGCAGTGGTCCAGTTCCTCCAGGCGGTGGGTGATCCACAGGGCCGTGAGCGGGGCCTGCTCGAGGCTGCAGAGCCGGCGGATCAGCGCGATCACCTCCTGCTGGCTGGTGGGATCGAGCAGGGCGGTGGGTTCGTCGAGCAGCAGCAGCTGGGCGTCGGTGGCCAGGGCGCCGGCGATCGCCAGCCGTTGCTTCTGGCCACCGCTGAGGGTGTGGATCGGCCGTCCGCCCAGGCCGGCCAGACCTACCTGCTCCAGGGCCATCTCCACCCGGGCCAGGCGCTGGGCGGCGGGCAGATCCGGCGGCAGCCCCAGCTGTAGGTCGCTGGCGCAGCTGGGCAGCAGCAGCTGGTGGTCGGGGTTTTGGAACACCAGGGCCGGTTTGAGCCCGCTGTGGATCGTGCCGCCAGTGGGTTGCAACAGCCCGGCGATCAGCCGCAGCAGGGTGCTTTTGCCGCTGCCGTTGCTGCCCACCAGCATCCACAGCCCGGGACGGGGAATCTGCAGCTCGCAGTCCTGCAGGGCTTGCTTGCCGCCGGGCCAGACGAAGGCCAGGTCCTGCACCGCCAGTGGCGGCAGGGCGCTGGAGGCGGCCCCTGGGGCCAGGGGGCGGGGGGGCATCAACTGTCGAAGCTGAAACCAGGCCGCTTGCCACCGCCGCCGCTGGCCGATTTCTCGTAGGTCTGCACGGCGACGATTTCACTGCTGAGCAGGCTCACCCGTTTGTGTTCGTCCTTTTCACAGCTGAGATCGAGGACCTTGGGATGGCCGTGCTCCAGGGCTTGGCGGATCTCGTTGTAGAGCGCCTGGGCCGCTTCGAGCTCCTTGCGCTCCACGGCAACGGGCATGGGGCTGAGCCGGAGGGAGAGCTCGACGACGTACATGGTTGCTGGGGTGGGGAGGCGGTCGCCGGTGGGAGACGGCGTGATGGTGCCCACTCTGGCGAATGGGCGCCGACAGCGGGTTCGTCGTAGGCACTTTTACTCATTCCTGTCGGCCGGGCTGGGGAGAGTCCGCGCCGACGGCCCGCGACCCGTACAGTGGCCATGTAACGCATCGTTAAGCACTCTCATGACGATCGCAGTTGGGCGCGCTCCGGCCGCTCGCGGATGGTTCGACGTCCTCGACGACTGGCTCAAGCGCGACCGCTTCGTTTTCGTGGGGTGGTCCGGTCTGCTGCTCTTCCCCACCGCCTATCTGGCACTGGGTGGCTGGCTCACCGGAACCACCTTCGCCACCTCCTGGTACACCCACGGCATTGCCAGCTCTTACCTCGAGGGCTGCAACTTCCTCACCGCCGCCGTCAGCACCCCCGCTGATGCGATGGGTCACAGCCTGCTGTTGCTCTGGGGCCCAGAAGCCCAGGGTGACTTCGTCCGCTGGGTCCAACTCGGCGGCCTCTGGCCCTTCGTCGCCCTGCACGGCGCCTTCTCCCTGATCGGCTTCATGCTGCGTCAGTTCGAGATCGCCCGTCTGGTCGGCATCCGTCCTTACAACGCCATCGCCTTCTCCGGCCCGATCGCGGTGTTCGTCAGTGTCTTCCTGATGTACCCCCTCGGCCAGAGCAGCTGGTTCTTCGCCCCCTCCTTCGGGGTGGCGGCGATCTTCCGCTTCCTGCTGTTCCTGCAGGGCTTCCACAACTGGACGCTGAACCCCTTCCACATGATGGGCGTGGCCGGCATCCTGGGCGGCGCTCTGCTCTGTGCCATTCACGGTGCCACCGTGGAGAACACCCTGTTTGAGGACAGCGATCAGGCCAACACCTTCAAGGCGTTTGAGCCGACCCAGGAAGAGGAGACCTATTCGATGGTCACCGCCAACCGCTTCTGGAGCCAGATCTTCGGGATCGCCTTCTCCAACAAGCGCTGGCTGCACTTCTTCATGCTGTTCGTGCCGGTGATGGGTCTTTGGACCAGCAGCATCGGCATCATCGGCCTGGCGCTCAACCTGCGCGCCTATGACTTCGTGTCCCAGGAAATCCGGGCCGCTGAAGATCCTGAGTTCGAGACGTTCTACACCAAGAACATTCTGCTGAATGAGGGTCTGCGCGCCTGGATGGCCCCTGCGGACCAGCCGCACGAAAACTTCGTCTTCCCTGAAGAGGTTCTGCCCCGTGGCAATGCTCTTTGAGTTCTGGACCTGAATCGTTTTCGATTCAAACCATTCAAGATTCTCTCCATGCTCTCCTCGTTCGAGGGGAGCATTTTTTTGTTCTTCCCTCTGGCCTGCAAGGCCAGCTGCGGCGTGTCGATCGATGCACCGGGCCTCAGGATCAGCGATCCATCCCCGACTGGCCTCGGCAGGATTCGTTCTTCGCTTCGCGGCCGATTCGCGATTTTCCCGTGAGCGAGCTGGGCCATGGGTGATCAGTTCAGGCGGATCGAATCTTGCCTGCAATCGTCAAGGTGTGGCCGCTTCAGGGGCTGAAGAAGTCAGGATCTTCAGGCGCAGCAGCCTGCGGGCAGACCTTGGTGGAATGGGGGTCTCCCCACTGGGGAGCCTGCAGGCTGCCCAGCGCTCGTGTCTCACGCTGGGAAGAATCTGCAGGTGCGGGATTCACCTGACGCTGACTTCGGTCGTTCCCTGTCTCCCCAGAGGGTTGGTTTCGTTGTTGGGATGTTCCAGAACTCCGTTCTGTCTGGCCGAAGCGCGCAAGTCACTTGGGCTTGTGTTGCAACTTTGGAGAAATGCAACCATGGTCAGCCTGACCACGTTCGTTCCCCGGTGCCTTGGCGCTGGGCAGTGTCGTGCTCTTCGCCGCCAGGTTGTCCTTGCGCAAAACGCTGCGGCCACTCCACGGAACCGGGACTCCCGATTTCAATGACTGTTCTGGTGACGTGACTCAGGCACGCCAAACCTTCCGATGCGCACGTGTTTTCGCTAGGTTCAGGCTGCTTTGTCAGCAGTGACGTGGGCCGCGCTCTTCGGAGTCGTGTCCCGGATGCGTCGCCGGCTGGCGTTCATTCACCGGAGGTGTCCATGGATCACAGTCATCAACCCCAGGGTCTGCTGATCGCGGAGAACGCCGGCTGAATCGGCTCTGATTGTTCTGGGGCTTGCCCCGGCTGATCAACTCCTGATCGAACGGTTCCGCGCCAGAGCGGACCCGGCGAGAGCCCCCGGTCCCATCAGGGATCGGGGGCATCGTTTTGGGAGCCCGCTGGGTGGATCCCCTCCAACAGGGTCGTGCCGCACCCGCGCCCTACCCGCCTGGGCCGAGCTGGTGGGCGCCGGCCTTCAGCCGCTGGACCACCTCCTGGATCGCCGGGGGCAGATGCTGCCGCATGGGGCCCAGGCGCCAGAGGCGACCGGAGAGCACGCCGTTCAGATCGGCCAGGGCGCTGACCACCGGTTGGCGGCGCACCGCGGCCGGAGCGCGATCCAGCCCGTCGACGGCGGCACCGGGCCGCCAGTCGGCCAGTTGCACCACAGCCCGATAGGCCGCCGGCCAGGGGTTGGTGGGCTGCAGTTGGCCCAGTCGGGTGTACCAGCCTTCGGCTTCGACCGGCCTGTTGTTCAAGGTGGCCAGCAGGGCCAGGCTCCAGAGCGCGTCGCGGTCGTCGGGGTGGTGCTGCAGCCGCTGCCGGGCCCAGGCCCGCACCCGCTGCTGATAGAGGAAGTGGCCATCGAGCTGGTGTTCCGGACCGATGCGGGCGAAGACGGTCGCCAAGCCCTCCGGCCCCCGCTCCATCCCCCGGGCCAGGGCGATGAACTGGGAATCGAAGCGCGGGGCCGCCCCGCCCCGCCGTTGCCACAGCTCAACGCTGCGCCCCTCGCTCCACGGCCAGCGGTCCACCTGAGCAAAGCGACCATCTCGGCGCACCTTGTGGCTCAACTCCCGCATCGGCTCCCGGTTGGTGCCCTGGTCGCCGCTGGCCAGCAGGATCCAGTTGCTGCGCTCCAGCACCAGGGGATGTTCGTGGCGCTGGAGGCCCAGGCGGCGGGCCTCGATGTGCCCCCCGCCCAGGCGCCCGTAATAGGAGACGGTCTGTTCATTGAGATCGGGGCTGCCCGGCATCACCATCAGCGTCGTCGGCGCCTCGCCCACCGCCGCCCGCAGCCGGGCGATCGCCGGCGGGATCGGGCTGGGCTCGGGTCGCTCGATCGCGGCCAGGGACCCCTGGGCCGTGGCAGCGGCCACCGCCAGCAGCCCGCCTCCCAGCAGGCCCGTACTGAGGCCAGGCCCCCCCAGCCGCTGCAGCCCCAGCCCCAGCTGCCACCAGCCCCGGGCCAGCAGCAGCATCAGCAGCGGCAGCACCGGGGCGATGTAGCGGGCGTCCTTGTTGGGGCTGAGGCTGGTGGCCAGGGCGCCGGCGAGCGTGCAGCCGACCAGCCAGGTCCAGTCCGCTGATAGGGCCTGCCAGGGGTGGCGCAGCCGGGCCCGCAGCTGGCCGCGGCTTTGCCAGAGGGCGAGCAGGGTTCCCGCCAGGGCCGGCAGCAGGATCGGCAGGCCCAGCTGCTGGGGCCAGAGCCGCGGATACCAGAGCAGGGACGCCAGGCTCAGGGGCGAAGGATCGCCCTCGGCGGCGGCCGATTCGATCACGGCCCGGTTGGTGCCGCCCAGGGTGGTGATCCAGTTGTGGTGAAGCCAGGGCAGCAGCAGGCCCAGCACCAGCAGCAGCGCCACCAGCGCCTGGAGGCGCCGCCGCCGCTGGCCCAGGTCTGCCAGCGCCGCCCAGAGGCTGGGCAGGGCGACCAGCAGCAGGGCGCTCTGTTTGACCAGCAGGGCCGCCGCCACCGCCAGGGCCGCCAGGATGGCTTGGGGCCAGCGGCCGCCGCTGGGGGTGCGCCGCTGCCAGCGGCCCAACAGCCACAGGGCCAGGGTGGTGCTGGCGGTGAGGGGGATGTCGAGGGTGTAGTCGACCCGCAGGGCGGCGAGGGCCGGGCAGAGGGCTACCAGGGCGGCCGCGAGCAGGCCGAAGCCCCCGCCCCCCAGCTGGCGCCCCCAGCAGGCCACCACCAGCAGCAGCAGGCCGTGCCAAAGGGCCAGGCTCCAGCTGGCCTGGTCAGCGGTTTCGCCGCTGACGGCCATGACGCTGCCATCGATCAGCGAGGCCAGCGGCGGGATCTTGGGGGAGAGATCTAGCAGATGCCCCCAGCCCTGCCAGCCGCCGCCGGGCAACAGGCCGAGGGCGCGGCCATGGTCGAGGGCACTGTTGAGATAGTCGGCCTGATCCCAGCTGGGCAAGCGTCCATCGGAGGCGAGCCAGATCCGGTCGGCCGCGGTGGCGCCGGCCCAGAGCATCAGCAGCAACAGCCACCAGATCAGCGTTCGCTGTCCTGATCTGCGGGGCGACTGGATCCGGCCGGGGCTGTCAGGCATGGGGTTTTCAGCGGCCAGGCGGGACCTGCGGAGCAGTGTGCCCGAGGGAGTCGGGGGTTGTTCGTTCGAGCAGCTGGCACACAGGTGTTGGTGTTCTCGGCCACATCCCGTGATCATTTGGCAGGCGCATTGCGCCCTTACGTGTGAGGTTCCCATGAAACTTTTCCAGCAACTGCTGGTCGCCCCTGCGGCTCTTGGCCTGCTGGCCCCGATGGCCGTCAGCGCCGCCGAGCTCAACATGGCCGGCGTCAACCAGTACGCCACGTCCAACCAGGACCAGGTCACCAGCGTCACCCAGTTCTCCGACGTCAAGCCCACCGACTGGGCTTACCAGGCTCTCTCCAACCTGGTTGAGCGCTACGGCTGCGTCGCCGGCTACCCCAACGGCACCTTCAAAGGCGGCCAGGCCATGACCCGCTATGAAGCGGCTGCCCTGCTGAACGCCTGTCTCGACCGCGTCACCGAAGTGACCGACGAGCTCAAGAAGCTGATGGCCGAGTTCGAGAAGGAACTGGCTGTGCTGCGCGGCCGCGTTGATGGCCTCGAGGCCAAGGTCGGCGAACTGTCCGCCAATCAGTTCTCCACCACCACCAAGCTGAAGGGCATCGCCACCTTCGTGCTGGGCGCCAACAGCTTCGGCGGCAGCAACCGCGATCTGTCGAACTTCGCCGCCCGTCAGGAAGGAGCCACCTCCTTCAACTACGACGTTCGCCTGAACTTCGACACCAGCTTCACCGGTAAGGACCTGCTGCGCACCACCCTGCGGGCCGGCAACTTCGGTGACTCCGCCTTCGGCAACGGCTACGGCTTCGACAACAACGGCCGCGCCATCCAGGGTCTGAACACCCTTGAGGTTGCCTTCCAGGAGAACTGCGGTACCGGCACCGATTGTGGTGACGTTGTCTCCATCAACCGCCTGTTCTACCAGTTCCCGATCGGTTCGAACTTCACCGCCACCATCGGTGGTCGTGTTCGTCAGGACGACATGCTGGCCATGTGGCCCAGCGTGTACCCCGCTGACACCGTTCTCGACATCTTCACCTACGCCGGTGCCCCCGGTGCCTACAACCTGAACCTGGGTGCAGGTGCGGGTCTGTGGTGGAAGAGCGGCAACTTCAGCATCAGCGCCAACTACGTCGCCGCCAATGGCGACGCTGGTCAGCCCGGTATCACCGCTGATTGCATCAAGAACGGCTTCGGCTGCGGCGGCATCGGCACCGATGCTTCCCAGGAGACCGGCACCGTTCAGATCGCCTACGGCGGTTCCAACTGGGGCCTGGCTGCTGCTTACAACTACAGCAACGGCGTTGGCGTTGCCAGCGGCACCCCCCTGGCCGTTGTCGCCCGCGCTGCAACCCCCGGCGGTGACTACATCGGCTTCGGCTCGATCAACTCCGTCGGCGTGAGCGGCTACTGGCAGCCCACCAACAGCGGCTGGTTCCCCTCGATCAGCACCGGTTGGGGCCTGAACTCCTACAACTTCAACGACGACGCCTTCAACTTCGACGGCCCCACCAGCCAGTCCTGGTACGTCGGCCTGCAGTGGGCTGATGCCTTCATCAAAGGCAACACCCTCGGCATGGCTGTGGGTGAGCCCACCTTCGTCACCGGTTGCGGCTCTGTCTGCAACAACTTCGAAGGCGATCGCACCACGACCCCCCACGACGCCAACTACGCCTGGGAGTGGTGGTACAAGTTCCAGGTCACCGACAACATCAGTGTCACCCCCGCCATCTACTACCTCAGCAACCCGCTGGGTCAAGTTGGCTATGTCGCCAACCAGGGCTCCGGCGATTCCGGCGCTGCTCTGACCAACTTCGGCGGCATCATCAAGACCACCTTCAAGTTCTGATCGTGGCTTGGGCCGCTTCGGCGGTCCAACCTCCATCACAACATCAACTCCTCCCCTTCCTCATTCCTGGCCCGGCTGCATTTGCAGTCGGGCTTTTTTGTTGCTTTTGTCGGCCTGAATAGGGTTGGACCTTGATCAGTGGTCCGAGTCGATTGCTGGCAGCCATGAAGGCGATCCAGTCGGAATCGAGCTGGGAAAGCCTCCAATAAAGTGTGGGTTCAGGCAGGCTGGGCATTCGCTTTGCGCCCAAAAGCTTGCGATGATGCTCGGGGTGTGCTTGGCGCAGAGCGCTGCCTGGAGCACAGGCCCCAGGGTCTGCCGGTCCGGGAGCAACGGGTGGCTCATGCGGCGGAACTGTGGGGGTTGCGACCGTGTCAGCCAACCTGTCCGGCGATGATTCGTTGGTTGTGGATGGCGCCACGGTCCTTCAATCCTGTTGGCGTGAGGTGACTGCTGGTGGTCACTTTTCGGGTTGGCTGCAGGTTGCTGTGGCCACAAATCGCACCGTCCCCAGTGTTGGCCAATTCTGTCGTCCGGGATACATTGGCTGGTGTCGAAAAGGCGCCCAGCTGTTGCCGCTTCCCCCTATCTTTTCGGTGCTTCCTTCGGGAAGTTTCCTCTTAATTGGTGTGAGGATCCAATGAAACCCTTCCAGCAAATGCTGCTGGCTCCCGTGGCGCTTGGTCTGGTTGCCCCTCTGGCAGCCTCCGCGTCCGAGCTGAACCTGAGCGACGTCAACCGCTACGCCCCTTCGGCCGAAGCCGCCCAGGTGACCAGCGTCAGCCAGTTCTCCGACGTCCAGCCCACCGACTGGGCCTACCAGGCCCTCAGCAACCTGGTGGAGCAGTACGGCTGCGTCGCCGGCTACCCCAACGGCACCTTCAAAGGCCGCCAGGCCATGACCCGCTACGAAGCGGCGGCCCTGCTCAATGCCTGTCTCGACCGCGTCACCGAAGTGACCGACGAGCTCAAGAAGCTGATGGGAGAGTTCCAACAGGAGCTCGCCGTGCTGCGCGGTCGTGTCGATCGCCTCGAGGCCAAAGTGGGTGAGCTCGAAGCCACCCAGTTCTCCACCACCACCAAGCTGCGCGCTGACACCCGCTGGGTTGTTGGTGGCCTCAGCTACAGCGGCAACCAGGTGGGCGACAACAACAACTACAAGCAGGCCGTCAGCGGCAAGGGCACGGTGGCGTCCCCCTACAAGTTCAACCAGCTGCGGGACGCCATCACCTTCAACTACGACGTTCGCCTTAACTTCGACACCAGCTTCAGCGGTAAGGACCTGCTGCGCACCCAGCTGCGCGCCGGTAACTTCGCGGACAGCGGTTTCACCAGCCGGAACCCAGTCACCCCGCTGACCAACCTGGATGCGGGCTTTGAACAGAACTGCGGCACCGGCTCCGATTGCGGCGACGTCGTCGCCATCAACCGCCTGTACTACAAGTTCCCGATCAGCTCCGAGTTCACCGCCGTGGTCGGTGGCAAGATGCGTCAGGATGACGGTCTGCCCGTCAAGCCCAGCGTCTACACTGGCGACAAGATCCTCAAGTTCTGGGACTTCAACGGTGCCCCTGGCGCCTACAGCCAGCTGCTCGGCCCCGGCGCCTCGCTGTGGTGGAAGCAGGCCGGTAAGACCGGCTTCAGCCTTGGTGCTGTCTACATCGCCGGTAATGGCGACAGTAGCCAGCCCAGTGGTGAGGGTTGCGCCAACTATGACGTCAACTCGTCGGTAGTTGCTGGCGGTTGCGGCGGTATCGGTAACACCGCTTCCAAGCAGAGCGGCACCCTGCAGCTGGCTTACACCGGCAAGGGCTGGAACATCACCGGCGCCTATACCTTCAACAGCGCTGGTGTCGGCATCGCCGGTACCCCCCTGTCGCAGCAACTGCTGCCCAGCATCTACAACAGCAGGGGTGGCGGTCACGTCTCGTCCTGGTCGCTCGCCGGTTACTGGCAGCCCCTCAAGTCCGGTTGGGCGCCCTCCCTCAGCGCTGGCTGGGGCTACAACACCTACTCCTACACGGGTGAAGCGGCTAACAGCGCCGTGGTGCTCAACCTCGATTCGGCCACCAGCCAATCCTGGTTTGTGGGTCTGAACTGGAAGGATCTGTTCGCCAAGGGCAACGTCCTCGGCTTGGCCGTGGGTGAGCCCACGTTCATCACCGGAGTCAAGTCCAACGGCGAAAACCTGAACACGTATGACGGCAACTACGCCCTGGAGGCCTACTACAAGTTCCAGGTCACCGACCATATCGCCGTCACCCCGTCGGTGTTCTGGCTCTCCCGCGCTCGCGGTCAGATGACCAGCACCAACAACTTCGCTGCTGTTCTGGCGGATCCCAGCATCAGCAATGGCGACACCCTCGGCACCTTCGGCGCCCTGGTGCAGACCACCTTCAAGTTCTGATCGAACTTGCTCCGATCCCCGGATCGGAACTCTCCTCGGACCGCCCTCCTCACACCTGGGTCCTTGGTGCCTCCAGCCCCCCGCTTGCGGGGGGCTTTTTGTTGGCAGGGCGCAGATTGCCTCCTCCGGCTGGGGCGGTGCTCGGGCCAGCGGAGCACGGTCAGGGCTGCGGTTGGTCGATGATGGCGCCGGACGCCCTTAGTTCCCGTGTCAGGCCAGCGCAGCCGCCTCCCGTCCCCATCGGTTGGAGTGGATCACTACGCCGTGCTCGGGGTCTCGCCGCTGGCGACCGAGGCCCAGATCAAGGCCGCCTATCGGGCCCTGGTGAAACGGCATCACCCCGATGCCGGTGGCGATGATCAGCGGATCCTGGAGCTCAATGCCGCCTGGGAGGTGCTGCGCGACGGGCCCCGTCGCCGTCGCTATGACAACGCCTGCGGGGCCGGGGCTTCGGATCCCGCGGCGGAGGCGGCGACCCATGTCCCGGCCGGCGATCGCAGCCGCCAGCGCCGAGGTGCCGCCAGCGATCAACAGCTGCTGGATTGGCTGCGCCAGGTGTATGCCCCGATCGATCGACTGCTGGCCCAGGTGATTAACCCTTTCCCCGCCCAGTTGCGGGCCCTCTCCGCCGATCCCTATGACGATGGCCTGATGGCCGAGTTCTGCACCTTCCTGGAGCAGAGCCAGGCCCGCCTCGAGAAGGTGGTGGCCCTCTATCGCTCGATGGCCTGTCCCGCCGGCGCCCAGGGGTTCGGCCTCAGCCTCTATCACTGCCTCAGCCAGGTGCAGGACGCCCTGACGGAACTGGAGCGCTACACCATGGGCTACGTCGACAGCTACCTGCACGACGGCCGCGAGATGCTGCGTGAGGCCAAGCGGCGCCGCAGCCTGCTTCAGCAGGAGCGCCGCCGGCTCGAGATCTGAAGGGGGTGCGGGCTGGCGCTTCAGGCGGCGCCGTAGTCCTCGAGCTGGTCGAGCCGCAACCAGACGTCCGGTACCGGGCGGCGCCAGCGCAGCTGGGCGTAATCGCCCTTGATCGCCAGGATTTCACCCGGCCCCTCGAAGATGTAGGCGGGGGGCTCGGGATCACTGGCGGCGGCCTCCAGGCTGGCGCCGTAGCTGGCGCGGGCCACCCGTACCAGGGCACCTTTTTTGAAGGCGGGCGCTGCGCTGGTCACCGGCTCCGGCGCAGCGGGGGCCGTGGCTGCTGGAGCTGGGGCGGGCGTGTCGGCCATGGCGAGCTTGGCGGCAGGACCAGGCTAGGTGCTGGCGGAGCCTGCAGCTGCCCTTCTAGCCTCCCCAGCTGGACTGGTAGGGATTCGCGACATGAGGCTGCTGCTGCTGGGATGCTCGGGATTCGTGGGTCGGGAGCTGGTGCCCTTCCTGCTCAAGCTGGGCCACTCCCTCACCCTGGTGAGCCGCCGCGCCCACCCGTTTCCCCTGCTCGAAAGCGATCGGTTGGTCTGCCTGCAGCTCGACCCTGTCGAGCCGGCCAGCTGGCAGGACCCGGAGCTGCGCCAGGCCCTCGCCGCCGCCGAGGGGGTCGTGAACCTGGCCGGGGAGCCGATCGCCGAGAAGCGCTGGACCCCCGAGCATCGCCAGTTGCTGCTGGACAGCCGGCTGCGGACCACGGCCCACCTGGTGGCGGCGATGGCCCCCCTGCGCCAGCCGCCCCGGGTGTTGGTCAACGCCTCCGCCGTCGGCTACTACGGCAGCAGCCTGGAGCAGCGCTTCGCCGAGTCCAGTCCCGCCGGCAGTGATCTGCTGGCCCAGCTCTGCCAGCGCTGGGAAACGGCCGCCAGTGGCGTTCCGGGCAGCTGCCGGCTGGTGATCCTGCGCATCGGCATCGTGCTGGGAGCCGATGGTGGGGCCCTCGGCAAGATGGTGCCGGTGTTCCGGCTGGGCTTCGGCGGCCCGGTGGGCTCGGGCCAGCAGTGGATGAGCTGGATCGAGCGCCACGATCTCTGTCGGCTGATCGCCACCGCCCTGGAGGATGCCGCTTACAGCGGGGTCTACAACGCCGTGGCGCCGGAACCGACCCGCATGGGCATCTTCGCCAATGCCCTCGGGCGGGCCCTGGGCAGGCCCAGCCTGCTGCCGGTGCCCGGGGCGATCCTGCAGCTGTTGCTGGGTGATGGGGCCAAGGTGGTGCTGGAGGGCCAGCAGGTGCTGCCCGAGCGGCTGCTGGCCCAGGGATTTCAGTTTCAGTACCCGGCGCTCAACGCTGCCCTCGCCGTTGCCACCAGCCCAGGCCCCCGCTGAGCAGGGCCGCCGCCATCAACAGGCCGATCGCCGGGGTGAACAGCGGCTCCCACAGCTTCTGGAACAGCCGCAGGGGGGCCTCCACGCCGCGGCTGTGCAGCAGCACCGCCAGGGCGAACCAGGCGGCCGCCGCCATCACCAGAAACACATCGGCCACCAGGGCCAGATCGAGCCAGCTCTTGAGCCGTTGCAGTGTCGCCACTGCAGCTGGCGCCGCCTGGGGATCGCTGGGGGCGCCGTGGTCGGCCGGTGCTGGCGGGGTCATCGCGCTCCGAGCTGTCGGTCGTTGAGCAGTTCCATGATCGCTGCGGCCATGCGTTGGCTGCCGCCCGGGCCGCCGATCCGCTCGGCGCCGATCGCCGCCAACTGCTGGCGCCAGCTGGGGCCTTGTTGCGGATCGGCCAACCGGGCCAGCAGCTGGTCAGCCAGCTCTGCCCCGGCCTGCAGGGCCTCGGCGCTGCCCACCCCGCCTCGGGCTGGGATGCCTGGGAGTGACCGCTCCAGGCGGGCGGCGCCCTCGGAGCCCGTGCTCCGGGTCACCGAGACCGCGGGCATGGGCTGAGTCCCCGCGGAGTGTCCGCGTGCCGTGCCGCCGCCAACCGTGACCCTGGCTTCCAGGCTGCTGGCGCAGCTGATGCCGGGGCCCAGCAGGCGCCGCTGGGCTTCGGCGAAGCCCGCCGTGAACTGGGGCCCCGGACCCTCCAGCTGCAGCACCGGCTTGCCCAGGCCCACCGCCTGTTCCGCGGCCGTGCCGGTCATGGACAGCACCAGGTCACTGCCGTGGAGCACGGCCGCGAAGCGACCCCAGTGCAGCTGCAGCCGTTGGGCCCCGCGCACCAGAACTAGGGCGGCGTTGCCGTCCTCCGGTCCCCGTCCCTGCTCCAGGTTCCAACCCAGGGGCGCGCCGAGGCGGGCCAGGGTGCTCGCGTCCAGATCCCCCACCAGGGCGGCCTGCAGGGCCAGGGCCTCGGGGGGCTGTAGCCGGGCTGGCAGGCGGCTGAGCAGGCCCAGCATCAGCTCCAGGTTGCCCAGGGCCTCCGGCAGGCGGCTGCCGGGCAGCACCGCCAGGGTCTGGGCGGAACCCGAGGGGATCGGCTCGCCGGTCTCGCTCACCAGGTCGACGAAGGGGTTGCCCAGGAATTCCACCGGCCGCCCCAGCTGCTCGCTCAGGTCGCTGGCCGTGAGGGCATCCCGGCTCCAGACCCGCCGGAAGCGGCGGCGGCGCAGCAGCCAGCCACAGGGCCAAGGCAGGCGCAGGCGGCCTTCGTAGTGGCTGGAGTAGGCCACCAGGTAGACCGCCGCCGGCCGCCGGCTGAGCCAGGCGACCAGCACCGGCAGCAGGTCGCCGACGGCCACGATCAGCCGGTCGCGGCGGCCCCGCAGACTCAGCAGACGCCGCACCACATCGAGGTATTGCCCCTCCCGCAGTTCGGTGAGGCGGCCGGCCAGGCTGGTGTAACCGAGCCCGCCGGTGCTGAATTCGTGGGTGCGGCTGATCACGGGAATGCCCGCCTGCCGGTAGGGATGGCCGTGTCCCACCAGGGGCAGGGCCTCGACCGTCAGCCCCCGGGCCAGCAGCTGCCGGCCCAGCAAGGCGCCACTGAGGTCTTCCCCGTGGCCATTGCTCAGCAGTAGCAGCCGGCTCAAGCCTGCAGCCAGGTCCGCACTTTCTCCAGGGCCTGCCAGCCCGGACGTCGCCCGAGGCCGTCGGCCATTGAGTCGGTCAGTTCCGCCGCCAGCTCGGGGGCCATCACCATCACCCGCTGCACGATCTCGATGTGCTCCCGCACCCCCTTCTGGCCCGTTTCCAGCATCGCCACGCTGAGGTTGATGCGGGCCTGGGGATCCTGGGGGTTGAGCCGCACCGCCATCCGGGCCGAGATCAGGGCGTCGTTGGGGCGGTCCAGCAGCAGTTGCAGCCAGGCCAGGCAGGTCCAGCCCGCCGACAGCTTCGGGGACTGGGCGGTGATCGCCAGGAAGTCGTCGATCAGCTCTTCGGGGGCGGCCCCCTGCTGGTAGCGGCCGATCGCCTCGTCGAACAGGGAGGCTTCGCTGGAGGAAGGGCTGGCCGTCATGGCAGCGGCGATGGGGGGTAGGGCGTGGACCTCAGATTCCCACGCCACGTGTCCCTGCGGAGCCGCGGCTGGCTTCAGACGGCGAAGGAGCTGCCGCAGCCGCAGGTCTGGGAGGCGTTGGGATTGGTGAAGTTGAAGCCACCACCGATCAGGGCGCTGGAGAAGTCGAGCTGCATGCCGTAGATGTACAGCAGGCTCTTGGGATCGCAGACCACCCGGAAGCCTGGCGCCTCCGCCGGTTCGTAGGCATAGATCTCGTCGTCGTCGCGGATGGCGCCGGCGTCGATGAAGTCCATGGTGTAGCTCATGCCACTGCACCCTCCGGAGCGCACCCCCACCCGCAGCAGCTTGGCGTCGCCCTGCTGCTGCATAAGGTTCGCCAGCTGCTTCATCGCCGGCTCGGTGATCAGGATGCCCTTGCCGTCGACGCCGGTGAAGGTGGCGGGGGCCGGCTCGCTGGTGGCCATGCCGTTGACGATCGCTTCAGAGCCGGTGGTTTCGAGCGCGGTGCCCTCGCCCAGGGTGGGGCTGGCGGTCTCCGGAGTCATGGCGTCGGGGTGGGGGATGGCAGGGGCGGGGACTGGCGGCGCTGGACCAGGGGGCTCAGGGCCAGGGGCTGGAGCCGGGTCGGGTCCATCCCCCCGTCATCGGCACGGGGGGATGGACCCGACGGTGGCGTCTGAAGAACTGGCCCCACTCTATGGAGTCCGCCGAGGCGCCGCCTGATGCCGCGGCCCGGGTCGTCCTTCGGGGCACGGCAGCCGCTGCCCGTCGCTCCATAGAGTCGGACCTGACGCCGGAGAGACAAGCGTGCGGATCGCCATCGTGGGTGCCGGACTGGCCGGACTGTCGGCGGCGGTCGACCTGGTGGATGCCGGCCATCAGGTGGATCTGTATGAGGCGCGGCCCTTTTTCGGCGGCAAGGTGGGCAGCTGGGTGGATGACGGTGGCAACCACATCGAGATGGGGCTGCATGTCTTCTTTTTCAACTACGCCAACCTCTTCGCCCTGATGCGCAAGGTGGGGGCGATCGACAACCTGCTGCCCAAGGATCACACCCATCTGTTCGTCAACCGCGGCGGCGACCTGCGCGAGCTCGACTTTCGCTTTGCGATCGGCGCTCCGTTCAATGGCCTCAAGGCCTTCTTCACCACTCCCCAGCTCGACTGGATCGACAAGCTGCGCAATGCCCTGGCCCTGGGCACCAGTCCGATCGTGCTGGGGCTGCTGGATTACGAGGGGGCGATGAAGGTGATTCGCGATCTCGATCGCATCAGCTTCCAGGAGTGGTTCCTCGGCCACGGCGGCAGCCGGCGCAGCATTGAGCGGATGTGGAATCCGATCGCCTATGCCCTTGGTTTCATCGACTGTGAGGCGATCTCAGCGCGCTGCATGCTGACGATCTTCCTGATGTTCGCCACCAAGACCGAGGCCTCCAAGCTCAACCTGCTCAAGGGCTCGCCCCATCGCTGGCTGACCGGTCCGATCTTGGCCTACATCGAAGCCCGGGGCGGGCGGCTGCATCTGCGCCACCGGGTCACGGAGGTGCACTACAGCTCGGGCGACGGGACCACGGCGGCGCCCGGCGAGGTGCGGGTCACCGGGCTCACCCTGGGCAGCCCCGAGGGTGAGGTCCAGGTCCAGGCCGACGCCTACCTGGCCGCCTGCGATGTGCCGGGGATTCAGCGGCTGCTGCCCCAGGACTGGCGCCGCTTCCCCCAGTTCGCGGCGATCGATCGGCTGGAGGCCGTGCCCGTGGCCACGGTGCAGCTCCGCTACGACGGCTGGGTGACGGAGCTGGGAGACAGCCCGGAGGCGATCCGGCGCCGGGCCGACCTGGGCCAGCCGGCCGGGCTCGACAACCTGCTGTACACCGCCGATGCCGATTTCAGCTGTTTCGCCGATCTGGCCCTGGCCAGCCCGGTGGATTACCGCCGGGAGGGGCAGGGTTCGCTGCTGCAGTGTGTGCTGACCCCCGGAGATCCCTGGATTCCCAAAAAGAGCGAGGAGATCGTGGCCCACACCGATCGCCAGGTGCGCGAGCTGTTCCCGTCGGCGGCGCCGCTCAAGCTGGTCTGGAGCCATGTGGTCAAGTTGGCCCAGTCCCTCTACCGCGAGGCCCCCGGCATGGAGCCCTACCGCCCGGAACAGCGCACGCCTGTCAGCAACTTCTTCCTCGCTGGCAGCTACACCCGTCAGGACTACATCGACTCGATGGAGGGGGCCACCATGAGTGGCCGGTTGGCGGCGGCGGCGATTCTGGATCTTCCGGTGACGTTGGCCAGCAACGCCTCGGTGGCCTGACCCGGCCTTCAGACCGCCGTTAGAGCCGCCTGCACCCCCCTGGGCGCCTGGCCAAGGCCAACCCGAGCCCGGCGGAGTTTGGGCAGGCTGATTAATCTGAAAACTCCGATGCGTCCCGACCCCCATGATCAATCGCCACCGATGACGTCGGAATCAAACTGATGGGACGCTGGTTGGAACACACGGTCACCACCGAGATCCAGGCCCCGGTGGATCGGGTCTGGGAGGTGTGGAGTGATCTCGAGGCGATGCCTCGCTGGATGCGTTGGATCGAATCGGTGGTGACCCTCGATGATCCCAACCTCACCGACTGGACTCTGGCGGCCCAGGGATTTCGTTTTCACTGGAAGGCACGGATCACCCGGCGGGTGGAATCCCAGCAATTGCACTGGGAATCCGTTGGTGGACTGCCCACCAAGGGCGGCGTCAGGTTTTATCCGCTCGGTCCGGAGCTGACGGCGGTGAAACTAACCGTCAGCTATGAACTGCCCGGCGTCCTTGCCCCGCTGATGGAGCCCAGCATCATGGGTAACATCGTGACCCGGGAGCTCCAGGCCAACCTTGACCGATTCCGAGACCTGGTGGAGGGGAACTAGGGGTTGCCTGCGGGGCCTGGTTCTGGCCCCCATGGCCTTGCTCGGTGGCTGCGACCTGGTTCAGCTGGTGGTGCCTCCCCCGCCGCCGCCGCCGCCTCCCATCCGTCAGACGGTGGAGAATCCGCTCCCTGACGCCACGGTCCGCCTGGTGCCCCTGCCCACGCCACAGCAGGTCGTGACGTCGTCCAGCCTCGGTCGGCGCAATCCCTTCGCTCCCGTCGTCAGCCCCACCATTCCCCTGCCCCAGGGCGTCGCTCCAGGCAGCGAGCCCGCTCTCGCGGTCACCAAGGTGGCCCGGGCCGGCGGTTCGACGACCGCCCAGCAGGTGGCGTTGCAGGCGGCGCTCAAGGTCCAGGCGGAGACAGCCTCCAAGACCGGATCAGGCAAGGACTCCGGTGCGGCCGCGGGCCCGGTTGGGGGGCCAGCCAGGCCCGTGGTGCTGCAGACACCGCCGAATCTGCTGCTGACCGGCGTCCTTCAGAGCAAGGGGCAGACGGAGGCCGTGGTCACCTACGGCAGCCAGAGCGGCACCCTGCGGGTCGGTGATCGGGGCGCGTTGACCACGGCTCTGCTGCCGGTGGGTTGGTCCGTTGTCTCCATCCATCTGGGGGGCCGCGGCCTGAACGATGCCCCCAACCTGCGCCTGCAACATGGCCGCCAGCAGGTCACGGTCAAACTCTGAGTCCCTCCCCGGATCAATCCGCAGGGGAAGCGGGGACTCAGGCGTCGAGCCCCCGGGTGCTGGTGGCGCGTTCGTTCAGCCCGTCAGGCTGAAGCTGCGGATGCAGGCCGCCAAGAGGCCATCGAGGTCATGGGGATCCGCTTCGGTGTCGACTCGGCCCAGCAGGGCCTGACAGCGCAGGCTGGTCTGGGGGCCGATCGAGATCACCCGGGTGGGTTCCAGCCGCTGCCGCCAGTCGCCCCCGAAGCTGCGCTCCAGCAACTGGGCGGTGTGGCTCACGGTCTTGGCGCTGCTGAAGGTGATCGCCTCCAGCTGCCCCCCTTCGATCGCCTGCAGCGTGCCCGTGGGCAGGCCCTCGGGGCAGCGGGTTTCGTAGGCCGCCACTTCCACCACCCGCGCTCCCGCTTCGGCGAAGGCCTCCGCCAGCACGGTGCGGCCGCCGCTCTGCACCCGGGGCAGCAACAGCCGCAGGCCCCAGCCCGAGACCGGGAAGTGCTCGATCAGGCTGTCGGCCACGAAGCTGGGGGGCACGAAATCGGCCGGCGCTCCGAGGCCCTCCAGCACGGAGGCGGTCTTGCGACCCACGGCTGCGATCTTCACCCCGCTCGGCCGGCCCGCCAGGCTGGTGCCGAGACGCTTCAGGCGCTGCTGCACCGCCTCAACGCCATTGGCGCTGGAGACGATCAGCCAGTGGAAGTGCTCCAGCTCAGCCAGGGCATCATCGAGGGGGCCCCAGCTGTCGGGGGGACCGATCACCAGGGCCGGCAGGTCGAGCACCCGCGCACCGGCGGCCTCGAACAGGCGCCTCGCCTCGCCGGCCTGCTGCTCCGCCCGGGTGACGGCGACCGTGCGGCCCGCCAGGGGTTGCAGGCCAGGGGCCGCCGGGGGGGTGGGTTCGCTCATCGGGCCTCCAGCCGAACCATGGCCCCCGCGTTGCGGCGCAGCTCGGCGGCCGCCTCTGGGCGGTCCAGGGCCTCCAGCAGGGCGATCGCCTGGCGGAAACCCCGGCGGGCGCCCTCGATTTCACCGCTCAGCAGCAGCGCTACCGCCAAGTTTTGATGGGCCTCGGCATGCTCGGGCGCCAGCCCGATCGCCCGGCGATAGGCGTCGATCGCCGCCGGCAGATCACCGCGCTGGCGGTGGACCAGCCCCGCGTTGTACCAGCTCAGTGCCAGCTCCGGTGCCGCCTCGGTGGCCAGGCGGCAGCTGACGCTGGCCCCCTCCAGGTCGCCGAGGCGCAGCTGCACGGCCGCCAGGTTGAGCTGGGCCGCCAGGGTCAGGCGCCGATCGAGCGGCAGGGTCAGGGCCTGGCTGTACAGGCTGCGGGCCCGCTCGGGATCGGCCTCCCCATGGGCCATCGCCAGGTGCAGCAGCAACTCGTAGCGCTCCGGATGGGCCTGGGGGGGACAGGCCGCCAGCCCCGTTTCCAGCAGGGCGATCGCCCGGTCGCGGTGGCCTTCGGCCAGTTCCAGCCCGCCCAGCTTGGCGCTCGCGTAGGGATCGCCCGGCTGGGCCCGCAGTTCCGCCTCCATCGCCTGCCGCAGCCGCTGGGCCTTGCCGGAGCCGGCCAGCAGCTCGGGCCGGTAGCCGCCATGGCTCAAGGCCGGCTCGCCCCACTGCAGCAGGCGCCAGTGGGGTTCCCGCTCCAGCAGGTCCATCACGCTGTCGTCAACCATGGCGTGATACGGCCGGCTCCAGCGGATCGCCGGATGGCGGCGGAACAGGCGGCTGACGCTCGAATAGGGCGACTGCACGGCCCCCTCTTCGGCCCGCAGCAGGTTGATCACCAGCAGCTCGGGCTGCTCGATCAGGGCCCGCAGCGGCGCCTGCGCCTGGGGCAGCAGGCGCTCATCCGCATCCAGCACCAGCACCCAGTCCCCCGAAACCAGCTCCAGGGCCCGGTTGCGGGCCGGCGCGAAGTCCCCCGGCCAGGCCATGTGGTGCACCACCGCGCCGCAGCTTTCGGCGATCGCCACCGTGTCGTCGGCTGAGCCGGTGTCCAGCACCACCATCTCGTCGACGAAGCCCGCCACCGACTCCAGGCAGTCCCGCAGCTGGGCCGCCTCGTCGCGCACGATCATCGAGAGGCTGATCCGGTTCATCAGTCCGTGAAGCCCTCGGCCGTCGCTGCCGCCCCCCCCAGCCCCAGGCTGGCCAGCAGTTCCGCCTGGGCCAGGGGCATCTGGCCGGGGCAGTAGGCGGCGGCGATCGAGGGCTGCAGCAGGGGCTGCAGCTGCTGCCAGAGGTAGGGGCTGCCGTAGACGGCCAGCCCCGCCAGCCGGCCGGCCGCCTGCAGCTGGGTGATCACCGCCGCCCAGGGTTCCTGGCCGCCGCCGGCGCTGCCGCGGAAGGGATTGCCGCGTACGAACAGCTGCAGCAGCACCGGACCGGGCGCCAGGCGCTCCAGGGCCAGGGGAGCCGTCGGCTCACCGCTCCAGGCTGAAGGGCCCTGGCCATCGAGCAGGCAGGCGCGCAGGCCCGCCTCGGCGGGCCGCACCAGGGCCGGCGCCGTGGCGGGCAGGAACGGGCAATTCAGCTGGGTGTCCACCCGGATCAGGTTGAGGCCGCCGCCGGCCAGCTGCTCGGTGTTCAGCCGTGGCCCCTGCCGCTCCAGGCTGCGTCGCACCAGCTCCAGGGCCAGGGCCCGATCCTCGGCGATCGGTCCGTTGCTGAGGGGCCCCAGGGGCGCGGCGGCGGCGGGTAGGGCGGCATGAGCTGTCTCCGGCGAGCTGGCGCAGCGGGCCAGGGCGAGGCGCCGTCGCTCCAGGCTGGCCTCGATCCGCGGCTCCGACAGCCGGCCCGACTGGATCGCCGCCACGATCCCGTCCAGGGCGGCATCGGCATCGGCGGGCATCAGCACCAGATCGGCGCCGGCCTCCAGGGCCAGCACCGCCGCTTCAGCGGCGCCGTAGCGGCCGCTGATCGCCTCCATCACCAGGGCATCGGTGACCACCAGGCCGTCGAAGCCCAGCTCCTGGCGCAGCAGGGCGGTCAGCACCGCCGGCGAGAGGGTGGCGGGCCGCTCGGCATCGAGGCTGGGCAGCAGCAGGTGGGCCGTCATCACCGAGGCCACGCCGGCGGCGATCGCCTGGCGGAAGGGGGCCAGCTCGATCCGCTCCAGGCGCTCGCGGCTGTGGTTCAGCAGGGGCAGCTCCAGGTGGGAGTCGCTGCTGGTGTCGCCGTGGCCGGGGAAGTGTTTGGCGCAGCAGAGCACCCCCTCGGCCTGGGCGCCGCTCAGAAAGGCCGTGGCCAGGGCGCCGGCCGTGGCCGGATCCTCCCCCCAGGCCCGCACGTTGATCACCGGGTTGTCGGCGTTGTTGTTGACGTCGCAGACCGGACCCAGCACCCAGTTCAGACCGACGGCCCGGGCTTCGCGGCCGCTGCAGCGGCCATAGCGCTCCGCCAGGACCAGGGCGGCATCGGGATCGGCGGCATGGATCCGGCCCAGGGCTAACGGCGGCACCAACCAGCTGGCGCCTTCGAAGCGCTGGCCCACCCCCTCCTCCACATCGGCGCAGAGCAGCAGGGGCTGGTCGCTCCAGCTGGCCAGCTGGCGGGTGCGCTGGCCCAGCTCGGCGGCGCTGGCCCCCAGCAGGATCACCCCGCCCACACCCTCGGCCAGCAGGCGCTGCAGCTCACCATGGGCCAGCTCCCAGCGGGGGTAGCGCCGCTGGCCATCGCTGAGATAGCCGCTGGCGCGCACCACCAGCAACGGGGCCACCCGCCGCCGCAGGGCCGTGCGCTCAGGGCTCATGGCTGCCCTGGTCCTCGCCCGCCGCATCACGGCCCTCCGGCTCCGCACCGGTGCCCTCGGGCACGTCGCCGCGGCTGAGCCGTTCCTCTTCGAGTCGGCCCAGCAGGCCCAGCACCGTGGTGCCCCGCTCCAGTCCCTTGTCGAGCAGAAACACCACCTCGGGGGTGCGCCGCATCTTCAGGCGACGGCCCAGTTCCCCCTTCACGTAGGGCGCGGCCGCCTTGAGGCCGGCCAGCACGGACTGGCGGTCCTCTTCGCTGCCCAGCACGCTCACGAAGATGCGGCAATGCTGCAGATCGCCCGCCACATCGGCATGGGTGACGCTGACCATGCCCTGATGGACCCGTTCGTCCTTGATGCCACTGATCAGCAGTTCGCTGACCTCGCGGCGGATCAAGGCCCCCATCCGCTCCACCCGTCGGCCCTGTGCCATGGCTATGCCAGCGGTGCTGGATTCACCATCGCATGCAGCACCAGCCCCATGCTCAGCAGGCCGCTGACCAGGGCCCCCACCAGCGCCACGGCGGTGACCGGATTGCTCAGCCGGCGCACCAGGGGTTGGAGCACGGAGTTGAACACCCCCAGGCCGAAGGCCACGAGATAGCGCGGGTAGCGCGTCACGTTCAGGAAGAAGTCCTTCATCGCGGCGGCAACGTCTTGGTACGAATGCCGGCTACTCTGCCGCCCAAAGGCCCGCCCCGCAGAATCCCCGTTGACGATGGAGCTGCATCAATTCAGGCATTCGGCATTCTGTGAAAAGGTGCGCCTGATCCTGGCCCTCAAGGGGCTAGAGGTCACCCTGGTTGAGGTCAGTCCCGGCCTGGGGCAATTGGAGGTGTTCCGGCTCTCCGGCCAGCGCCAGGTGCCGGTGCTGGTGGACGGGGGTGAGGTGATCGCCGATTCCACCGCCATCGCCCTGCATCTGGAGGCCCACCATCCGATTCCGGCACTGCTGCCGGCGGATCCCCAGGCCCGGGCCCGGGTGCTGCTGCTGGAGGACTGGGCCGATACCGCCCTGGCCGGCGGCGCTCGGTTGGCCCTGCTGCAGGCGGCCGCCGTCAATCCGGTGTTGCGCACCGCCCTGCTGCCGGACACCACCCCCTCGCCCCTGCGCCAGTTGGTCAGCGCCCTGCCCGGCGGGGTCATGGCACCCCTGAGCGAGGCGGTGCGTGAGGTGATCGGCCCCTGCGAAGCCCGCCAGCTGCGCCGCAACCTCGAGCAGCTGGCCCTGCTCACGGCCGCGCATCCCTACCTGGAAGGCGACGCCCTCAGCCTGGCGGATCTGGCCGTGGTGGCCCAGCTGAGCCTGCTCAAGTTCCCGGCCAGTGCCGGTGCGCCCCTGGCCGGTCTGGGGGTCGAGGGCATCGCCGACAACCCCCTGCTGGCGGGCCTGTTCGACTGGCGGGACCGGATCCTGGCGGAAGTGGGTCAGGTCTGAATCCAGATGCCTGCGGTTGGCTCGCCCCCTGGCTGGTAGCCAGCTCGGCCATCTCTCAGACGGACGGGGCGACCGGGGCAGAGGGCTGACTGCAGCGGGAATCTGCCGTTGACTCTGGTCTTTGTGCACAGGTTTCTCCCGCATCCAGGGAGCCCAGATGGCTCCGATGGGAGCCGCCAAGAGTCAGGTGGCGATCTTGGCGTTCCGCATGACCTGCAGCTGAAAATGAACCCGGTTTGGACACTGCCGCTGGTCGTAGTCCTTCAGCCCAGCTTTGTGCCGGATGAGCTGGACCGAGCTGTCTGCGGCTTGAGCGGCTCCAGTGTGAGTCGCAGGTGATCGCTGGCCACCGGGGTCGCCAGCAGTCCCGCCGCCGGTGAGGGGTAACTGGCCTGCCACTGCTCGCCGTCGATGCCGCCATCGGCGCGCCGCTGCCAGCGGCCCAGGGTTTCCACCTGGCTCACCCGGGGTTCCAGGCCGGAGCGGTGCAGCACCTGCAGGTTGAGCTCATCGTTGAGGAACAGGTCGGGCCCAGCCGTCTCCCCGGCGCGGGCCAGCACGGTGGTTTCCAGCAGCCGATCCCCGCTGAGCCGGCTCAACTGGCGATCCGGATTCGTCGGATCGTCCTGCACCGCCAGCAACTGCTCCCCCAGCAGCGCTCGGCCGATGGCGCGGGCATTGAAGGCCCGATCCGCTACGGCGCCGCCATGGCCATCGGCGCGGAAGCGCACCGTCCAGATCAGGTCGTCCGCCCCCGGATCCTCGCCGCCGGTCCGGCCGTCGGGCAACACCGTGGAGCGCACCCTCCAGTCGCCGGCGAACCAGGCGGGCCAGGTCTGGTCGCGCTGGCTGGCCCGGGGCAGGGGCGCCGGCAGACGCCAGTCCGGCCATTGGGCTCTGCGCTGCTCCAGCGTGACGCCGGCAGCCCGCCTCTGGAGTGGAGCGGCCGCCAGGCTGGCGCTGGTCTGCGGCAGCTTTGGCGTCGTCAGCGCCTCGGCCCGGGCGGCCCCGGGTAGCAGCAGCACCAGGGCGGCGATCAGGAGCGCCAGGATGGCGCCCTGCCGGCGTTGCGTCATGTCCGATCCCCTGCTGCGGGAACTCGATCATTACGTGGTGCTGGAGCCGGCGGCGGCCGAGCGCATCCTCACGGCCGCCGAGACCCGCCTGTGGCTGATCGAGAAACTGGGCCAGTTGGAGTGCCCCCCTGCCGATCTGGCCGACCTGGAGGATGCCGCCGCCCAGGCGGAGCGCCTGCTGGACACCGCCTGCGAGCTGGAGCTGGAGCCAGGCCGCACGATCCAGTGGTTCGCGGTGCGGCTGGAACCGCCGGGGCGCTGAGGAGCCAGGACGCTCCCGTGCCTAGTTGAGGCTTTGCGTCGGTCGACCGTCCCGGTCCAGCAGTTGGGCCGGTGCCTCGGGGGCCTGCTGGCGCTGGTGCAGGATTGAGGGCAGGGCTTCCAGCACCCGTTGGGCGATCTGGCTGGGGGATTCCCCCGCCTGCTGCAGGACGGTCAGATCGGCCTGGCCGTAGAGGGGCCGCCGCTCGGCCAGCAGGGTGCTCAGCCGTTCGGCCGGATCGGCCTGACCCAGCAGCGGCCGGGCGGTGGAATCGGCCAACAGGCGCTCCAGCAGCAGCTCCTGCGGTGCATCCAGCCAGATCACCACCCCCTGGTGCAGATGGCCCCAGTTGGGTGGCTGGGTGACCACACCGCCGCCGGTGGCCACGACCAGCGAATGCCAGTGGGCGATCGAATCCAGGACGGCGGTTTCCAGGGTGCGGAAGCCGCTTTCGCCGTCGCTGGCGAAGATCTCAGGGATCGGCCGGCCGGCGGTTGCTTCGATGACGCTGTCGGCGTCGATGACGCGGTAGCCCAGGACTTCAGCCAGGGGGCGGGCCACGGCGCTCTTGCCGGCGCCCATCATGCCGACCAGGTAGAGATTGAGGCCCTGCAGTCGCTGGGCCAGCTCGCCTGCAGAAAGGGGGGCCCCAGCCATGGCAGCGATCGTCGGCAGTTCTGGCCCCGTTTCTAGGATGGAGCGCCCTGGACCCGGGCCATGACCCCAGCAGGCTTGAAGGCGCCCCCCCCGGCTCCAGCCGCCCCGATTTCCCCGCCGAGTACCGCGCCGCCCCTGGCGTCGTCCAGGGCCGAGCCTCCCGCCCCCCATGGCCGGGGCCGTCGCTGCCTGATCACCCGCCGGGCGGTGTTCAGCGCCAGCCATCTCTATCGGCTGCCCGAGCTCAGCGATGCGGAGAACCAGGCCCGCTTCGGGCCCTGCAGCATCGCCCCGGGCCACGGTCACAACTATGAACTGATCGTCGCCATGGGGGGCGCCCTCGACGCCGACGGCATGGTGCTCAACCTCTCGGATGTGAAGCACGCCATCCGCCGCGAGGTCACCGAGCCGCTTGATTTCCGCTTCCTCAACGGGGTCTGGCCCGAGTTCGACCTCAGCCGTCCCGAGGGCCGTCTGCCCACCACCGAAGCCCTGGCGCTGGCGATCCGCGATCGGCTTGCGCCCCACCTGCCCGTGATGGGCATCCGCCTCTACGAACACCCCAAGCTCTGGGCCG
Source organism: Synechococcaceae cyanobacterium ELA739 (assembly GCA_037127935.1). Classification (GTDB taxonomy): domain Bacteria; phylum Cyanobacteriota; class Cyanobacteriia; order PCC-6307; family Cyanobiaceae; genus Cyanobium. The sequence goes on along the minus strand of JBAXXM010000003.1, from coordinate 19,859 downwards.
ATGTGCTCAGCGATCCGCAGCTCGATCCCATGGACGCCTTCCTCACGATCCGCACCCACTTCGCCGCCGCCCACCGGTTGGCCAAGCCCGAACTGAGCCAGGCGGACAACGAGGCCATTTACGGCAAGTGCGCCCGGCCCCACGGCCATGGCCACAACTATCTGCTGGATGTGACCGTGCGCGGCCCGATCGACCAGCGCACCGGCATGGTCTGCGATCTGGCGGTGCTGCAGAAGCTGGTGGAGGAGCTGGTGGTGGAGCCCTTCGATCACACCTTCCTCAACAAGGACGTCGAGCATTTCGCCAGCTGTGTGCCCACCGCTGAGAACATCGCCCTGCACATCGCCGATCTGCTGACGGCACCGATCGCCGCCAGCGGCGCCAGCCTGCACAAGGTGCGCCTGCAGGAGAGCCCCAACAACGCCGCCGAGGTGTTCGCCGAGACGGCCCGGCTGGAGATGGTGCCTGCGGCCCTGGAGGCCCTCGCCGGCGCTTGAGCCGGCCCGAGCTGCGGCTGGTGCTGGCCATCAGCCTCGATGGTCGGCTGGCTCCGGCCGGAGGCGGTGCCGCCCAGATCGGAGGCCGCGGCGATCGCCAGGTGCTCGAAGAGGCCCTGGCCTGGGCCGATGCGGTGCTGCTCGGGGCCGAGACCCTGCGGCTGCACGGCAGCACCTGCCTGATCCATCGGCCCGAACTGTTGGAGCACCGCCGTGCCGCCGGTCGTCCCCCCCAGCCGCTGGCGATCGTGGTCAGCCGCAGCGGGGCCATCCCGGCGGAGCTGCCCTTTTTCCGGCAGCCGCTGCGGCGGGGCCTGTTGCTGCTCGATACGCCGGTGCCGCCGCAGTCAGATCAGGTGCCATCGGGTTTCGAGCACCGCTGGGCTTGCGCCAGCTGGAGCGAAGCCCTGGCGGCGCTGCAGGCAGTCGGGGTGGAGCGGCTGGGGGTGCTGGGTGGCGCCAGCCTGGCGGCGAGCCTGCTGGCCGAAAATCTGCTGGATGAGCTGCAGCTCACCCTCTGTCCCCGCTTGCTGGGCGGCCCCCACAGCTGGCTGCCGGCCAGCGCCGGGGTCGATCTCGCCAGCCAGTGCGGCTGGCACGTGCTGGAGCAGCGGACGCTGGAGGGGGAGGAGCTGCTGCTGCACTATCGCCGTTCCTAGGGCTTCGCCCCCTGAGGCAGGTGGCGATTGCCGAAGCGGCGGGCCAGGTCCTGCAGCGGCACCTCCCGCAGGCTGTCGGCCGGCAGGCCGAACAGGCGGGCCAGGCAGCGTTTGACCACCACTTCGCTGTCGTCCCCGAAGCGGCCCGCCAGCATTTCGCTGAGCACCCCCAGGCCGCGGCCCGTGCTGTCGGTTTCTTCGATCAGGCATTTGCTGGTGGGAACGGCCAGCTTGCGGCAGGGATCCTGCAGGTGGCTGGCCAGTTCCTGGTCATCGCCGGCGGCGGCCGTGACACAGGCGCTGGCCAGGCGCTGCTCCAGCTGGGGGCGCAGCAGCATCAGCACCGGGCCGAGCACGCTGGCCGCAGCTGGCTGGGGCTGGCCCAGGACCCCGACCCCCAGAACGGTGAGCAGCAGCGCTGCGATCGGTGGCGGGTGGCCCATGGGCTGGGGGCTCGGTCGCAGAGAAGACCCCGTTAGTTTTGCGTCTTCTGCGACCCTCTGCGGAATCCCTGCCCATGGCTGAGCTTGAGGCGCGCTGGCACCAGGCCATGGCCGAGCTGCCGCAGGACCAGTGGCAGGAGCTGCTGACCTCTGCTGAGGATGGCCCGGGCCGTGCTCCCCTGCCGTTTTTCGACTGGCAGTGGCTGCATCAGCTGGAGGCCAGCGGCAGCATCGTGCCGGGCCAGGGCTGGCAGCCTTGCCATCTGGGGCTGTGGCGCGGCGAGCGGTTGGTGGCGGTGGCGCCGCTCTACCTCAAGGGCCACAGCTACGGCGAATTCGTCTTCGATCAGGCCTTCGCCCAGGTGGCCGGCCAGCTGGGCCTGCGCTACTACCCGAAGCTGGTGGGCATGAGTCCGCTCAGTCCGGTGCAGGGCTATCGCTTTTGGTTCGCTCCAGGCGAAAACGCGGCCGAATTGACCGCCGCGATGCTGGAGCTGATCGATGATTTCTGCCGCCGCAACGGCATCCTCAGCTGCAACTTTCTCTACGTCGATCCCGCCTGGCAGCCCCTGGCCCAGGCGGCGGGTTGTGCCCTGTGGCTGAACCAGCAGAGCCAGTGGACCAATCCTGGCCATGCTGATTTCGAGGCCTATCTGGCCAGTTTCAATGCCAATCAACGCCGCAACATCCGCCGCGAGCGCCGATCCGTGCGCGATGCCGGACTCACCGTGACCCCCCTCGCCGGTGAGGCGATCCCCGCCGTGTTGGTGCGGCGCATGCATGATTTTTATGAGCAGCACTGCAGCCGCTGGGGGGCCTGGGGCAGCAAGTACCTCAGCGAGGCCTTCTTTGAGGCGGCCGCCAGCGAGCTGCGCCGGTATCTGGTGCTGTTCAGCGCCCACCGCGGCGATCCGCATGAGCCGGTGGCGATGTCCCTGTGTGTGCGGGGCGGCGATGCGCTCTGGGGCCGCTACTGGGGCAGCGACCTCGAACTCGACAACCTGCATTTCGAGGTCTGTTACTACGCCCCGATCGAATGGGCCATCGCTGAGGGCATCCGCCAGTTCGATCCCGGCGCCGGCGGCCGCCACAAGCGTCGCCGGGGGTTCATCGCCGAGCCCAGGGCCAGCCTGCATCGCTGGAGCCAGCCCCGCTTCGATGGCATCCTGCGCAACTGGTTGCCAGGGGCGAACCAGCAGATGCTGGCCGAAATCGCCGCCGATAACGCCGAACTGCCGTTCAGCGCTACCTACGATCCCCCCCATGCCCCGATCCGATCCCATGAGCCCTCGGCAGAGCCTGGATGAGGAGCTGTCCCAGCGTTTCATCGCCCTCGATCCCGCCGGCTACTTCCTGATCAAGCTCGATCGCCAGGCTGGAGAACTGGTGGCTGAGCACTACGGCAATGGTGTCGATGAGCGGGGTCTGGCCACCGATCCGGAGACCGGTGAAGTGCTGAGCTGTCGCGGCACCGGGCCTCGCGCCCCCATCGCCGTTTACCGAGGGCGCAGCGCCAAGCAGCTCGGCATCGCCCTGACGGAGGGGGAGGGCCCCCACCCGATCAGCTGCCTCGACCATGCCCTTTACCTGGGCCGGGAGTTGCAGAAGGCGGAGTTGTGTCTGCTGGACGGGAGCGACTACGTGCAGGATTGAGCCTGCGGTGCTGGGTTGGGCCGATGGGCGCGAAGGATTAGCCGTTGCTGGCCCAGGAGCCAGGTTGATCGCACCACGATCGCTCCGGGCGCTGCATTCAATCCGTCCTGTTCAGCCGAGAGGAGCCCTTGGATGGAGGGGGCCTTCTGTGAAATGCTGCTGTTCAGTTCTGGATGAATCGTTCGATTCATGGGGAAAAGTTTTGTCGCCTTCGAGCTGTTCAGCCAAAAGCCAATTCGCGGTGAAAGGCCAACCATTGCTGGCCATCCCACCGGTTCGTTCGCGATGTGCCTAAGCAGGGCCAGTTATTGACTTCAGCGGCCTGTTACTTGCGGCCGATCCTTCTTTCCAAGCTTCCGATCTGAGCAACTGTTTGGCGGGTTGACGGTTCGTCTTTCGACCGATTGCCGCTCCCCAGTCATCGGCTGAACAACCCGCCTGCTTCGGAGCCAAAGTCGGCGCAGTTTCCGGCCTCAACACGTCGGTGAATCATTCCGCAGTTCGGGCTCAAACCAGTTCCTACTGCTGGCCTGCAGGCTCAGGCAGGCCGGCGTCTCGAACTGGTGACGCTCTCCTCTCGGGCCAGGAGTTGGTGCTGGCTGGCTCCAGCTCCCGGCCAAACTTACGGAAATCAGGCCGGCTGCAACTCGCGGCTCTGCTCCACCGGTGCCGTGGGAGGGTCGGGGGGCAGGGAGGCCAGTTGCTCTTGGATCTCGCGGGTGACGATGCCGCGGTATTCCTGGAAGTGCTCGTTGTGGGCGAGGGTGACGACGAACTGCTCGAAGTTGTTGGGATTCACCCGGGCGATCTTGAACAGGGAGCGCCAGAAGCGCCAGCGGGTGTCGCGCTGCACACCCTGACGCCAGATCACGATGGACAAGGCGCGGATGTCGGTCCAGGTGGGCAGGGTGGCCTTGCCCAGAGCCGCAGCTTTCACATACTTCTGCCAGCGGGGTTGACCCATTTTGGTGTAGTAATGGGTGACCCGATCTATATAGGCGTTGGGCTCATAGAGCTTGCAGAAGGCATTAACGTATTCGTTGGCAATGTCGCGGATCGGGCGACTGGGCACGAAGTTGAGCAGGTTGGTTTGGTTGACGCCCTTGGCATCGGCTTTTTCCTGGATCAACCGGCCTTCCTTCTCCAGTCGATGCCACAAGCCGGTGTTGGGCAGGGCCTGAAGCATGCCCATCATCGCGGCGGGGATGCCGGTGAGGCTGACGAAGGTGACGATGCGGTCGCCCGCCCCGGTCTTTTCGCCGTCAAAACCGATGATGAAACCGGCCATCACCCGGATGCCGTAGGAGGTGATCCGATCGACCGATTCCACCAGGGAACTGCGGGTGTTCTGGTGCTTGCCGGCGATGGAGAGGCTGGCCTCATCCGGGGTCTCGATGCCCAGAAAGACACTGTCAAAGCGGCACTCGGCCATCATCTCCATCAGCTCGTCGTCAGACGCCAGATCGACGGAAGCTTCGGTGGCAAAGCTGAAGGGGTAGTTGCGCTCGATCTGCCATTGCTTGAGAGCTGGCAGCAACAACTTGGCGTTGCGTTTGTTGCCGATGAAGTTGTCGTCGACCAGGAAGATCGAACGCCGCCAGCCCAGGTCGTAGAGATATTGCAGTTCGGCGATCAGCTGCTCGGGATTCTTGGTGCGCGGTTTGCGGCCGTACAACACAATGATGTCGCAGAACTCGCATTGGAACGGGCAGCCGCGCGAGAACTGCACCGACATCGAATCGTAGGCGTCGAGCTCAAGCAGATCGAAGCGGGGGATCGGCGTGCCGGTCACATCCGGTTTTTCGCCATTGGAGCTGAACCGTCCGGAGCTCTCGCCCTTTTGGATCGCTTCGATGAACATCGGCAGGGTGATTTCACCCTCGTCCAGCACCTTGAAGTCCGCCAGTTCCAGTTCCGGGGCATCCGGGGTTGAGCTGGCAAAAGGTCCGCCCACGGCCACCGCCAGCCCCCGTTGCTTGGCCTTGCCGATCTGCGCGGCCATGTCGGCCTTCTGCACGATCATGCCGGAGATCACCACCAGCTCGGCCCAGGCCCATTCGGCTTCCGTCACCTCGCGCACGTTGCGATCGACGAGCTGCATCTCCCAGTCCTGGGGCAGCAGCGCCGCCACGGTCACCAGGCCGAGGGGCGGCAGCAACACCTTGCGATTCACCAGCTCGAGAATTTTCTCGTAGCTCCAGAAGGTCTTGGGGAACTCCGGATAGATGAAGAGGGTGCGCATGCGGAGTGCTGACAGGGAGGGGGGAGGGGCTAGAGGGAAGGACCCCCATCGCCGGCATGGCGGTTCGGGGATGGTGGTTTGAGACCTGCTGGACAGCGGCCCAGACGAGGACACCGCACGAAATGTCAAGCAACCTTAAATGGTTCCGGGCTTTGGCGTCGCTCCGCTGGCCAGTCGCCTGTCAGTCCGTTTGCGGCAGTTTGCGCCGCTGCGTCCCGCCCTCTGCTTTGATGGCTCGACGTTCATCACAGTTGCGGCCATGGGTGTGGCGATGTACTTGGCTCTCGTGGCTGGTGGCCTCAGCGCCGCCTTCCTCTCGGCGGTGATTCTCAAGGGCGTCAAGCTGATCTGAGCCGCAGGCCTCCGCGCCTGATCAGCTCACTGACCCCCAGAACCAGGCCGGCCGCCCCCATCAGCGCGAAGGTGGCTTGCAGGCCGACTTTCATGCTCAGCAGGGCAGCCAGCAGTCCACTCAGGCCGCCGCCGCCCAGAAAGGCGATCTGACCCAGGCCTGCCATGCGGCCCCGCAGCACCATCGGGGCCCCCACCTGGCCGATCAGGTTGGTGCCACTGAGCAGGCAGGCGGTGCCGGCGCCGATCAGGAAGGTCATGGCCAGGCTCATGGCCAGTCCATTGGACGCCGCCATGCCCAGTTGGGCTACGGCCGTCAGCACCAGGCAACTGCCCAGCAGCAGGCCAGGCCGCTGGCTCAACGCCAGGCTGTTGCGTTGCAGCACCACTCCACCGGCGATGCTGCCGGCCGCCAGCACGCTGGTGAACAGGCCCAGAGCCTGGGGTGAGGGGCCAAGCATCCTGGCGGCGATCAGGGCAGCAAGGCCGGGATGGAAGAAGCCCACCAAGCAGGCCAGGGCGGTGAAGCGCAGCACATGCCGCAGGGTGGGGCCGCAGTCCCGCCAGGCCGTCGCCAGGGAGGCCTGGCTGCCGCCGGCACTGCGCTGATCCGCCGACCGGTTGGGCTGCAGCAACCAGAGCACCGAGGCGATCGGCAGCAGATAGCTGGCGGCATCGATCGTCAGCGCCAGGGTCGGGCCACTCAGGGCCAGCAGCCAGCCCCCCAGGGGCGGGCCCACCAGCTTGCCGACGTTGAAGATCACCGAAAAGCTCGTCAGGTAGGGGGCCAGTTGGGCCGGCTCGTCCACCAGCAGGGCGCAGTACTTGTTTCGGGCCGTCAGCTCAAAGCTGCTGGAGATGCCCACCACCAGGGTGCTGAGCAGCAGCAGGCACACCTGGGCAGCTCCCGTCAGCAGCGGGATGGCCAGGGCACCGAGACTGCCGCCGGCAAACAGGCCCCATTGGGCCCGGATCAGCACCTTCTCGCAGCCGATCCGATCGGTCATCACGCCGGCCGGGCCGCTGAATGCCAGCGCCGGCAGGGCCAGGGCGGCGAAGTGCAGGGCCAGCAACACGGGATTGCTGCTGTTGTGCAGCAGGATCCAGCCTTTGGCGGTGATGCCGGCAAATGATCCGGCGGTGCTCAGGCCCGAGGCCCAGAGAAAGACGCCCCGTTGATGGCGATGGCGCCAGCCGCCGGTGGGAACCGTCGGCCTCAACCGGCGGCCTGGCGCGCCTGCTGGGCGCGATGCACCATGGCGGCGGCCCCCACCACCTCGCCCTGGAGGTCGTACGCATCGGCGCTGAGGATCCGCACGGGGACCATGGTGCCCGGGGCGGCGCAGAGGCCCCCGATTCCCGGTTGCACCTGCACCTCGCCGTCGACATCGGGGGCGAAGCGGGCGCAGCGACCGATCATGGCGCCGCTGCTGGGGTTCTCCTGCTCAATCAGCACATCGACGATGCGGCCGATCCAGGCGGCGTTGCGCTCCCCGGCGATCGGCTGTTGCCGTGCCATCAACCGGTCCTTGCGCTCCTTGGCGATGGCGGCGGGCACGGGGTTGGCCAGCTCGGCGGCGGCGGTGCCCTCCTCGGGCGAAAAGGTGAACACCCCCACATGGTCAAAGCGCTGCTCGGCCACGAAATCGAGCAGATGCTGAAAGTGCTCCTCGGTTTCACCCGGGAAGCCGACGATGAAGGTGGTGCGCAGCACCGCCTCGGGCAGCTGCTCGCGGATGCGGCTGAGCAGGGCGCCGGTGATCCCCTCCTGCCAGGGACGATTCATCGCCCGCAGCACCTCGGGGTGGCTGTGCTGCAGGGGCAGGTCCAGGTAGGGCAGCACGTTGGGCACCTCGCGGTAGGCGGCCAGCACCGCCTCGGTCAGCCCGGTGGGGTAGGCGTAGTGCACCCGGATCCAGGGGATTTCCACCTCCCCCAGGGCCCGCAGCAGGTCGTCGAGTCGGGGCTTGCCGTAGAGGTCGAGGCCGTAGTTGGTGGTGATCTGGCTGATCAGGATCAGTTCCTGCACCCCCTGGGCCGCCAGGCTGTGGGCTTCGGCCACGATCGATTCGATCGTGCGCGAGCGCTGGTTGCCGCGCAATTTGGGAATGATGCAGAAGGCGCAGCGGTAGTCGCAGCCCTCGGCCACTTTCAGATAGGCCACCGCCTCGGACGTGGTGCGATAGCGGGGCAGGTGTTCATCGCCCACGAAGGTGGGTTCGGCGCTCACCTGGTTGACCCGCTCGCCCGCTTCCACCCGCCGCAGCACGTCGACGATGTGCTGGTAATCGCCGGTGCCGACGATCGCCTTGGCTTCCGGCAGGGATTCGAGCAGCTCCTGCTGGAAGTGCTGCGCCAGGCAGCCGGCAATAATCAGTTCCTTGCCCTGTTCCGCCAGTTCCACCAGGGTGCGCACCGACTCTTCGCGGGCGTCCTGAATGAAGCTGCAGGTGTTGACCACCACCACCGACGCCTCCCGTTCATCGGCGCTGACGCCGTAGCCCGCCTCGGCCAGCAGACCGAGCATGTGTTCGGTGTCCACCCGGTTCTTTTCGCAGCCCAGATGGGCAAAGGCGATGGTGGGCAATCCCATGGAGCGCAGTCGGAGCCAGAGGCCCACCCTATGCAATCTGGGGCGGCGCGCCGTCGCGGCTGCGAGAATCCAGGTAGTCCTGCCCGTGCCTGTGACCTCCACCCGTCTGGCCGATCGCCTTAACAGCCGTCGACGCAGTGAGCCTGGCCGCCGCTGGGTGCGGATCGTGATGGCCGTGCTCGCCACGATCGGCGCCCTCGATACGGGCTCGATCACCCTCAAGCGTTGGGGCCTGCTGGGTCCCTTGCTCTGCCCCGGCGGCGGCGGTGACTGCGACAAGGTCCTCAACAGCGTCTGGGGGTCCTTGTTTGGCCAGCCCCTGTCCCTGTTCGGCTGCCTGGCCTATCTGGCCGTGCTGCTGCTGGCCCTGGTGCCGCTGGTGTTCAAGGGCGAGAGCGGCAGCACCCTCAACCAGCGCAGTTGGTGGGGTCTGTTCCTGGTCAGCAACGGCATGGCCGTGTTCAGCCTGCTGCTGATGGGACTGATGCTGTTCCGCATCCACGCCTTCTGCCCGTTCTGCGTGCTCTCGGCGCTGCTGAGCGTCTCGCTGTTCGTGCTCAGTCTGATCGGCAATGACTGGGAGGATCGCGGACAGCTGATCTTTCGGGGGGTGATGGTGGCCCTGCTGGTCACCGTCCTGGGCCTGGGCTGGTCCACGGCCGTGGGCCGGCCGGCGGAGCCTGTCGGCAAAGGGATGCCGATTCCGGTGACGACCCCCAGCACTCCGGCCACCCTGGCCCTGGCTGAGCACCTCACCAAGGTGGGCGCCAAAATGTATACCGCTTATTGGTGCCCCCACTGCCACGAGCAGAAGGAGCTGTTCGGCAAGCAGGCCACCGAGAAGCTCACGATCATCGAGTGCGCTCCCGATGGCCACAACAGCCAGACGGCCCTTTGCAATTCCAAGAAGGTCGAGGGTTATCCGTCCTGGGAGATCAACGGCAAGCTCGATTCCGGCGTCAAGCCCCTGGCCAAACTTGCGGAGATGAGCGGCTTCAAGGGCGGCTGATCATCCGGCGTTCGGATCCATTCCACCCGGCCGTGAAGCGCGGCGGGGCTGGGCTGCCAGCGGCGCGGTCACCCAAGCCACTCACTAGCCATCTCCGCGCACCACGCCCGATTGAGCCAGGTTTCGGCTGGCTCTGATCGAGCCCTTGGTCAGCCCAGCTCGGCGCCGCCGTCGGAGACCGCTGCCGTCTGCGGCCTGTCGCCACGGCGCTGCACGGTGTGGCGCCGCCAGTAGGGGGCGCTGGCCGGAGCATCGGTGCGGAAGTGGCCGCCGCGACTTTCGCCGCGGAACAGGGCGGCTTCCATCAGCAGCCTGGCGAGGACCAGCCGTTGATGCAGGTTCTGCTGGACGAGCAGGGACTGGTGCTGGGCCGGGGTCAGCTCCAGGTTCTGGCCGGGTTCCAGGTCATGGCAGCTCCGGAGCAGGGCGCTGTGGCGGTGCTCGGCCAGGCGCAGGCTCACCTCGGCCAGGGCTGGAGCGAGGTTGCCGGCCTGACGCTCCACCCCGGCCACGTTCCAGCAGAGCTGGCGCAGCTGGCCGATGGCCTGACTTGGATCCTGCCGCTGCGCACCGCCGCGGTCACGCCAGCCTTGAGGGGCCCCCTCCGGGGCCTGGGGCGGCAGGGGTTGCAGTTGGATCGCAGCCAGTTGCCTGGCGAATACCAGGCATTCCATCAGCGAGTTGCTGGCCAGCCGATTGGCCCCATGGACGCCGGTGCAGGCCACCTCGCCCACGGCGTAGAGCCCCGGCAGGCTGGTGGCGGCCCCCAGATCGGTGGCGATGCCGCCCATCCAGTAGTGGGCCGCCGGCGCCACGGGGATCGGTTGTTCCGTGGGCTCCAGTCCCAGGTTGCGGCAGCGCCCCAGAATTGTCGGGAACTGGCGCTCCAGGCGGTCGCGACCCACCGGCCTCAGGTCGAGCCAGAGGTGATCGACCGCCTGGGCCTGCATGCAGCGGGCCAGGGCCCGACTCACCTGGTCGCGGGGGGCGAGATCACCGCCGGCCAGATCGGCCACCGGGCTGCGGCCGGCGCTGTCCTGCAGCCGCGCCCCTTCGCCCCGCACGGCTTCGGAGATCAGGAAGTGGGGCGCCCCCGGCAGCATCAGGGCAGTGGGATGGAATTGCACGAATTCCAGGTCCCGCACCTCGGCCCCGGCACTCCAGGCCATGGCCACGCCATCGCCCGTGGCCTGGGTGGGGTTGGTGGTGTGGGCGAACAGATGGCCGCCGCCGCCACTGGCCAGCACCACCGCGCCGCAGCGCAGCCAGCGCACGCGGGCGCCGTCGATCACCTGCAGCCCGACGCAGCGACCGGCTTCCATCCACAGCTGCAGGGCCTGCATCCCCTTGCGCTGGACGAGTCCCGGTCGTCGCAGCACCTCCCGTTCCAGGGCGTCCACCAGGGCGCCGCCGGTGCGGTCCTGGGCGTGCAGCACCCGGCGATGGCTGTGGGCGGCCTCCAGGGTGGTGCTCAGCTCCTGACCATGGCGATCAAAGTCCATGCCGAGCCGCAGCAATTCCTCCACGCAGGCTGGCGCCTGGCGCACGAGCATCTCTACGGCCTCCCGATCGCAGAGGCCCGCTCCGGCTTTCAGGGTGTCATCGATGTGACTCTGAAAGCTGTCCTCGCGGCCCGTGACCGCGGCGATGCCGCCTTGGGCCCAGCGGCTGGCGGAGGGCGGTCCGCTCTCCTTGCTCAGCAGCAGCACCCGCAGCTCCCCCGGCAGGGCCAGGCAGGTCATCAGGCCGGCGGCACCGCTGCCCACGACGACCACGTCCCACTGGCCTGGCAGGGGTGCCGCTGGGGATGCTGGATCCGGGGCCGCCAGGCCTGGTGCCGATGCCATCGCCTGTCCGCTGGGCTGATGAGCCTATGGGACAGGGTGATCGTCAACACATGAAAAAGCCGCCGGAGATACCGGCGGCCCCAGCCCGGAAATGGGCGACTGGGATGCTGGGGGACCCGCAGATGCCGCAGCTTCAGCGGTATTGGCCGTCGTTGATGCGATCAAAACCCTCGTTCAGGGCGATCGAAGGGGCTGTCACGGTGAAGTTGTCCTTGTACTTCTCGAAAAGCTCCTTCTGGCGGTCGGTCAGGTCCAGCTTGAGCACGTCGTCAACGCTGCTGTAGGGACCGCCAAGCACGATCTTGCCGGCCAGGGTGGGGTACATGCCCGGATACTGCTGGAAGCGGCGCACCGAGCAGTTGTTGAGGTCAACCTTGCCGGCCCGCTCGGCGATTTTGTCGTCGGCACTGTTGCGGCGCTGATCGGCGAGGGCGGGAGCCGGCAGCACCAGGCTCACGAGCAGACCGGCCATCACCACACCACTCATGATCCAGGCAAACAGCCGCTTCATCACGTCACTCCGTCGGAGAGAGAACTTTGGGGTGGAAGAAACGACGCCTTGATGGTCGGAGGTCGTTCCCGGTGGAGCTTTGCCGATCAGGGACCGGCAAATCCAAGTCAACGTTACAGAAGGCTGTCCGGCTGATCCTGGACGGTTCACCGGCTTTTGCAGATCTTCAGAACCGCCGCAGGCTAGAGCGCCGTTCAGATCAGACCACTCAGGCCTGGTGCCAGCAGGGCCGCGGCCAGAAACAGGCCATCGACCGCCAGGGTGGTTCCCAGTGCGGCGGCGCTCACCCGCCAGATCCCGCCCCGCTGCTGCAGCTTCAGGCAGATCAGGCCGAGCATGCCGGCCGCCAGAGCGATCGTCAGCAAGGGCAGGGGCTGCACCACCATCTGGGCGGCCTGTTGCAGCAGGGGGCCTGCCTGCTCCAGCGGCGCACCCACCACCTGGGGCCACAGGGGCATCACGCCCGTCAGGGCCATCACTCCGTCGGTGGCGGCGGTGCCGAGCAGGGAGGCCAGATAGAAGGCTCCGGCCAGGCGCCAGCGGCTGCCCAGGCCAGCCAGGGCCAGGGGCAGGGCGAAGGCCTCGATCGGCAGATGCCAGATCGGGTGCATCCGGCACCAGCCCCAAAACAGGCAGCCAGCCAGCCAACTGCCGCTGAAACCCACCAGCAGCACGCCCAGTTGCGACCAGCTCTGGCGGCCATGGCGCTCCAGCAGGATCCCGAGCGCCAGCAATGGGGCCGTGAACAACACCGCGCTGGCCGGGGCGATCCGCACCCAGGGGGCCTGCAGAAACACCGGCACCGTCACCAGAAAGGCTGCCGTTAACAGCAACCAACTGTCGCCAGTGGCGGCCAGGACCGTGCTGAACCCGGTGCCAGCGGGTCGGGCCGCCGGAATGGGGGGCAGGGGCAAGGCCGCGGGCGGAGCGAAGGCGGTGCCGGAAGACAGGCTGGTGGAGTACCGGATCACCCGATGTGAAGAAAGTTGGCCAACCTTAATGGCCCTGACCCCTGGTCCCGTGGCTGTCGCCGCCATAGGGTTTGAGACATTCGGGCCCTGAAGGCATGCCGATCTTTGCCACCACCGGCGCTCTGTCCCTGGCCCAGGCCTGTTGGCACGCGATTGTGCTCGGCCTTGTGCAGGGCCTGACGGAATTCCTGCCGATCAGCAGCACGGCCCATCTCAAGGTGGTTCCGGTGCTGCTGGGCTGGGGTGACCCGGGGGTGGCTTTCACCGCCGTGATTCAGCTCGGCAGCATCGCCGCCGTGCTCGCCTACTTCCGCCAGGACCTGCTCGAAGTGGTTCAGGGGGTTGCCCGGGCCTTCCGCCACGGCCAGTGGCGCGATCCTTCGGCCCGGCTCGGGGTGGCGATCGTTCTGGGCACGGTTCCGATCGTGCTGGCCGGCCTGGCCCTCAAGCACTTCGTGCCCGACTACGAACACTCCAGCCTGCGCAGCCTCACCTCGATCGCCATCGTCTCGATCGTGATGGCCCTGCTGCTGGCCGCGGCCGAATGGATTGGCTCCCGTCGCCGCCGGCTCCAGCAGGTCACCCCGCGGGATGGACTGTTGGTGGGTCTGGCCCAGGCCCTGGCCCTGGTTCCGGGTGTCTCCCGCTCCGGCAGCACCCTGACCGCTTCCCTCTTTGATGGTTGGCAGCGGGCGGATGCGGCCCGCTTTTCCTTTCTGCTCGGCATCCCGGCCATCACCCTGGCCGGCCTGGTGGAGGTCAAGGACGCGATTGCGATCCCTGCCAACGGCGGTCTGATTCCGATGCTGGTCGGCGTGTTAACGGCCGGCGTCGTCTCTTGGATGGCGATCGCCTGGTTGCTGCGCTTTCTGCAGCGGCACAGCACCTGGGTCTTCGTGGCCTATCGCCTGCTGTTCGGTCTGGTCTTGCTGTTGTTCTTCCGCCAGCTTGATGGCGTGGCGCCCTGAGTCACTCCGGCAACCCGAGCGACAGAGTGGAGGCTGGAATCCCGTGACCCAAAGCCGCCGTGTGGAATGAGCCCTCCGCCGCCCTTGCCACAGGGCCGAGCCAGGCACGGCATCCCCAGCCGGCGGTGGTGGCCACGGTGGCCCCGGGGTCGATCGCCGAGGAGCTGGGTTTCCAGCCCGGAGATCGCCTGCTGAGCCTCAATGGCATCCGCCCCCGCGACCTGATCGATTTTCAGGTGCTGCAGGGTGAGGAGGAGCTGGTGCTCGAGGTGCTCGATCCGGACGGCACGCCACATCGGGTTGAGCTGGAGAAGGACTGGGATGAGGCCCTGGGCCTGGGGTTCACCGAGGCCCTGTTCGATGGCCTGCGGCAGTGCAACAACCAGTGCCCCTTCTGCTTCATCGACCAGCAGCCTCCGGGGCACCGGCGCAGTCTTTATCTCAAGGACGACGACTACCGCCTGAGCTTTCTTTACGGCTCCTACCTCACCCTGACCAATCTCACCGCCGCCGACTGGCAGCGGATCGAGGAGCAGCGGCTCTCGCCGTTGTTTGTGTCGGTACACGCCACAGAGCCGGAGCTGCGCAGCAGGCTGCTGGTCAATCCGCGGGCTGGCCTGATCCTGGAGCAGCTCCAGTGGTTCGCTGAGCGGCGCCTGCAGATCCATGCCCAGGTGGTGGTCTGTCCCGGTTTCAACGATGGCCCCGCCCTGGAGCGCACCCTCACCGATCTGGCCGGCTTCGGCCACGGTGATTGGCCGGCGGTGCTTTCGGCGGCGGTGGTGCCGGTGGGTCTCACCCGCTTCCGGCCGGCTGGTGATCGCCTGCAACCAGTCGATCCGGCGGTGGCCCGGGCCGTGATCGCCCAGGTGGAGCCCCTACAGGCCGGATTTCAGCGGCAACTCGGCAGCCGTTTTGCCTGGCTGTCTGATGAGTGGTATCTGATGGCCGGCCTGCCCCTGCCGTCCCGGGATGACTACGAGGATCTGCCCCAACGCGAAAACGGTGTCGGCAGCATCCGGGCTTTTCTGGAGGAGTTGGAGGAGGCCACCCGCGCCTTGCCGGCCGCTATCGCCAAGCCACGGCGCTGCAGCTGGGTGGTGGGTCGGCTGGTGGCCCAGGCCCTTCAGCCGGTGGTGGACAGACTCAATCGGGTGGAGGGCGTGGAGCTGCTGCTGATCGGCCTGCCCAGTCCCTACTGGGGCCAGGACCAGGTGGTCACGGGGTTGCTGACCGGCTCCGATCTGCTGGAGGGTCTGGCCGGCAGGGATCTCGGCGATCAATTGCTGCTGCCGAGGGTGATGCTGCGCGAGGGGGCCGAGGTGTTCCTCGACGATCGCAGCCTCGAGGACGTGCGGGCGGCTCTGCCCGTGCCGGTTCAGGTGCTGGGGGGTGCGGACGATCTGGTGGCCATGTGTCTCGGCAGTTGGGGTGAGGATGCCTAAGCTCAAGCGCATTGTCTTGGTCTGGATGTGAGGCGTCACCATCTCCTGCTCGTGGCCCTGATGGTGTCTCCCGTGGCCACGTCCCTTCTGCAGCAGGACGCCAGGGCTCAGTCCCAGTCCGTGCCTGTTGTGCCAGCTGCGTCCGTCAGTGACTCGGCTGCGCCCCAGGACCCCCCACCTCAGAAGTTGCCCCTGGCGACGCAGCTCAAGGGAAATCGGCCCAAGTCGAATCCAAATGTGCTGCCGCCGGCCTCCACGGTGCTGCCGACCGACCTCCAGCTGCTGAGGGCTCCCTTGCCCCTGGCCCTGCCCAACAAGCTATCCCAGGTCAGCATTCACGAACTTCGGCCCCTCAGTCTGGTCGACACCCTGACCTTGGCTGAGGTCAACAATCCCAACCTCAAGGCCCTGGGCATCCAGGTCCAAGAGGCCCAGTCGGCCCTGCGGTCCAAGATCGCGCTCTGGTATCCACAACTCAATCTGCGGGCTGGATCCTTCCCGGCCTACACGGGAGCCCAGCAATACAGCAATGGCCTCACCGGTACCGGCCAGGAGCGGGGCATCACCGAGTCGAGCATCTGGCGGATGGCGGCGGATCTGGAGGCCAGCTGGGCGTTGATCAATCCAGCCCGCAACCCTGAGATCGCCGCCGCCCGCGATCAATTTGAGCAGGCCAAAAACAAATATCTCATCGGACTGCGCGACCTGCGTCTGCAGGTTTCCCAGTCCTATTTCGATCTGCAGGAGTCCGATGAGCAGGTGCGTATCGGTCAGGAGTCGGTCCGTTCCTCCGAGGTGAGCCTGAGGGATGCCCGGGCCCGTTTCCAGGCCGGTGTCGCCACGAAGCTGGAAGTCCTGCAGGCCGAAACCCAGCTGGCCCGCGACCAGCAGCTGCTGACCAACTCCCTCTCGGCCCAGTCGATCGCCCGACGCTCCCTGGCGTCCCTGCTGTCACTGCCCCAGGACGTGACCCCGACCGCCAAGGATCCATCCCGGGTGGTGGGCACCTGGTTGCCGACCCTGCAGGAAAGCATCGTTGCGGCCTATGCCTTCCGCGAGGAGCTCGATCAGATCATCCTTGATATCTCTGTGGCCAACAGCAACGCCAATGCCGAGCTGGCCCAGATTCAGCCTCTGCTCAACATTGTCAACACCCTCAGCGGTGGTCGCACCAGCGGCTACGAGTTCATCCAGCCGAGTCAGGCCGTACCCAATCAGCTGGGCTGGAGCGTGGACAACACCGTCGGCTTGAACGTCCGCTGGAACCTGTTTGACGGAGGTCAGGCCAAGGCTCTGTACCGCCGGCAGAAACAGGTCGCCGAGGAAAGCCGTTACCGCTTTGCCGATCGGCGCGACAAGATCCGCGAGGAAGTGGAGAAGAGTTTTTACGAACTTGAGGCCAACAACCGCAACATCACCACCACCTCCCGTGAGGTGCTCTCTGCCCGCGAATCCCTGCGGCTGGCCCGCCTGCGCTTCCAGGCCGGCGTCACCACCCAGCGGGAAGTGGTGGATACCCAGCGCGACCTGACCCAGGCGGAGGTGCGCTATTCCAACGCCATCGCCGACTACAACAAGCGGCTGGCTGAGTTGCAGCGCCTTACCGGCCTCGATCAGATCGCGACCTGTCCGGCCCCAACCTTGCCGTCCCAGAAGCCGGTGGTGGTTGGCGCCAGCGAGATCCCGGTTGAAGTTCAGCCCTTGGTGCCGGCCTGCCAGGCCAAGTTCCGTCCCACCAGCGCCTCTGCCCCTTCGCTCGCTCCCTGAGCCCCTTGCCCGTGCCCAGCCGTCCGGGTCTCTCGGTTTCCACCTGCCTCCGATTGGGATTGTTTCAGGCTTGCCTGGGTGCTTTGGCCGTCATCTTTGCCGGCCTGCTCAACCGGGTGATGCTGTCGGAGCTGGCCTTTCCGGGGCTGTTGGTGGGTGGCGCCCTGGCGTTTGAGCAGTTTGTGGCCCCGGCCCGGGTCCTGTTCGGCCAGGTTTCTGATGCCCACCCGATCGCATCACGCCACCGGGTGCCCTACGTGCTGATCGGTACGGCCCTGTTCTGCCTGCTGGCGGTCGCCTCCATCCCCCTGATCTTCCATGTCGGTCGCCTGCTGGCGGCGGGCGAACAGCCCGTGCTTGCTCTCGGCATCGCCGCACTCTGTGGCCTGTTCGCGCTTTACGGCCTGGCCATCTCCCTGGCTACCACGCCTTACCTGGCCCTGGTGATTGACCGGACCGAGGAGAGCGAGCGTCCCAGGGCGGTGGGCATCATCTGGTGCATGCTCACCGTCGGCATCGTCATTGGTGCCATCGCCATCAGTCTCAGCCTGCGATCCCTCGATGGAGTGGTGGATCCGGCTGTTCTGGAGCCCACCTTGCGACGTTTCATGACGATCGTTGCCACCCTGGTGATGGGACTGACGCTGATCGCCACCTGGGGCATGGAAACCCCGGGGGCGCCCGGCGCCAGCCAGGCCAGTCGAGACGATGCGGTCACCCTGGCCCAGTCCTGGGCCCTGATCACCTCCAGCCGCCAGGTGCTGGTGTTCTTCAGCTTCCTGGTGCTGTTCACCCTGGGCCTGTTCCTCCAGGATCCGGTGCTGGAGAGTTATGCGGCCCAGGTGTTCGCCATGCCGATTGCCGCCACCACCCAGCTCAACGCGTTCTGGGGCATGGGCACCCTGCTGGGCCTGTTGCTGGCGGGGCTCTGGGTCGTTCCCAGGTTGGGCAAACTGTCGACCGCGCGTCTGGGCTGTCGGTTGATCGTCGCCTCCTTGATCCTGCTGCTGCTCTGTGGTCTGGCCCCCAATGTGCCCGTGCTCAAGCTGGTGATGTTCGCGTTCGGCCTGGCCGCCGGCATCGCCACCAACAGCACTCTTTGCCTGATGCTCGATCTCACCCTGCCCCAGGCAGCCGGCACCTTCGTTGGCGTCTGGGGTCTGGCCCAGGCCATCTCCCGGGCCCTGGGAAAGCTCTGCGGCGGTGCCCTCTACGACCTGGGCCGCTGGCTGCACCTCGGAGACGGCGCCTATTCCCCGTTTGCTCTCGTGCTGGCGGTCGAAACAGTGGTGGCGGTTCTGGCTCTGGTGCTGCTCAACCGGGTCAACGTCCACCAATTCAGGGAGGATACGGGCCGCAGCCTGACCAAGGTCCTGGCCATGGAACTCGGATGACCCTTGCCGCCCCCGGCCTTGATCCGGCGCTCTCCTCCCTGATCGACCGTGTAGCCGAGCGGCAGCGGGCCGACTTCGGCCACATGGTGTCGGACACCAAGGACGATGGCTCCTTGATCACTGCCTGTGATCGCTGGAGTGATGCCACGTTGGTCAGCGGCCTGGCCGACCTGTTCCCCGGCGAGGGGGTGCTCAGCGAGGAGGGACAGCAACAGGTTCCCGGCAGTTCCGCCTACTGGGTCGTCGATCCCCTCGATGGCACCACCAATTTCGCTGCGGGCATTCCTTACTGGGCCATTTCGATGGCCCGCTTTGAAGGCGGTGTGCCCGTCCTGGCGATCCTCGACGTGCCTCCGCTGCGGCAGCGCATCGTGGCGATCCGAGGTGGTGGTGCCTGGCGCAATGGCAAGCCGTTGCAGCCGCCGTCCAGTCAGGCCCATAGTGCGGGCTGTGCGTCCCTCTGCAGCCGCTCGATCGGTGTGCTGCAGAAGCTGCCGGATCGCCGCTTCCCGGGCAAGATCCGCCTGCTGGGGGTGGCCAGTTTGAATCTGGTGAGTGTGGCCATGGGGCAGACCATCGCCGCCCTGGAGGCCACCCCAAAGATCTGGGATCTGGCGGCGGCCTGGTTGGTGCTCTCCGAACTGGATTGTCCCGTGCGCTGGCTGTTGCGACAGCCGGGCGACATCGCCGCCGGCACCGATCTCTCCCATACCGACTTCCCGGTGCTGGTCGCCGATCGATCCCAGACCCTCGAGCGGTTCATGCCCTGGGCCGATGCGCTGCTGACTTAGGAGCTGGCGGACTCAGCAGGGATCGCCGCCGATCGAAACAGGTTGAGGTTGGTCCTGATCTGGCGCCGGCGCGGGTCGCGGTCCACCGCGCCGGGCTGCCCCAGGCGCACCGTGTATTCCAGGCGCAGTCCGTTGACCGGATCGTCAAAGAAAAACGAGCGGTAGGGATGCAGGTCGATCAGATCGCCCACCAAGACCCCGGCGTTGAGCAGGGTCAGGCGCCGCTGTTCGAGGGCTTCAAGAGAGTCGCAGCGAAGGGCGAAATGGAAGGTGCCTGCCGGTACGCCCAGGCCCCGGTTGATGCCCGTGTCGTAGTCGCAGGGCACTCCCGGCACGTCGATCCATTGCATGAAGGCCAGGCAGCAACCGCCGCCGCAGTCGAAGAAGGCGTGGTCAATCCGGCCCCCCTCCTCCAGCAGGATCCATTCGTGGATCAGCAGCTCAAAGCCCAGCTGCCCCCCATAAAACGCTTTCGTGGCCTCCAGGTCATGGGTGCCGAAGCTGAGGTGATCAATGGTCATCGCGGCTTGAGGGCAAGTCACCGTTCCAAGTCTCGCTGGGCTGCGCAGGGTCGTCAGCCCAGTCCTGGCCCATGGTTTTGCCTTGTCGTTCCAGCGCCTGAGGCTGCGCGTCGGCGGGACTGATCCCCATGGCGTAGAAACCAGCCAAACAGGTGGTAAGCTTTTGGACTGCGCGGGAAACCGAGCAGCGGCCGAGA
>JBAXXM010000002.1:0-258698 GCA_037127935.1 Synechococcaceae cyanobacterium ELA739 | reverse complement strand
ATCGCTGAAACAAGTTGCGCTGCAGTCGATCTGGCTTTTTCAGGAGTCCCTAATTGGATTCGATGGCTCGTGGCGATTGCTGTTGGTTGCGCCTAAACCATTAGGGTTGATAGGGTGGTGCCTAAGTCTCATAAGAGTTCCGAGGGTATCAGAGAATCTTTTGCTGTTTCATGCGCATGTAGAGGCGATAAAGTTCTTCCTCAAGGACCTCTTCGCGTGTTCTGAAGTTCGGTTTATGGATAACGGGGTTGATGGCTTTCTTTTGGATGTCTACCAAGACCTGCTTGGATTCCGATTCTATTAGAATATGTCGTTGTCGGGTGACCTGAGGTTTTGTTGTTCCTTCTTTATCACCAGCTTCGGCAAATCACCCTGGTTGAGTTTGTGCCCCTGGCATAAGCAATCTATGGCGTCCAGAAGGTAACGTGCATTTTGCTTGAATGAAACGATTTGCGAATTAGTTTCTCTTGGGTCTTTGTCTCCATTCAGTCTTGAAATCTTATGGTTAAGGCTGAGGCCGTCACCGCCTGGTTATTGGGTGGCTTGAGCGGAAGCCAAGCCCTCAACCCCGCATTGAAGCTGTTTGAAGCCGTGGGAGTTTTATTTGGATACAGAGCAGGGGGATTTCAGTAGAACTGGTTTGACTTCTGGCTAATTGCTCGGAGCACCATTGAGATCAAGCATCTTTATTGGTATCTCAAGGTAACCACAGGCTGATGGATGTGATGCAGCGCCTGGTGGAGTTGGGCAACTCCATCCTGATGAACGAACACAATTTCAATGTGATCCTCTGTGCCGACTGGATCGTCGATCTCGGTCCCGAAGGAGGAGATAAAGGTGGCTAAATCGTGCTACTGGGTTCGTCTGAGGAGGTGGCTGAGTATGAGATAAGTCATGCGGGCCGGTATTTTAAGCCAGCGCTCCAGCAGCATCCGTCGCAGGCGGTGGTGGTCTGCGTGAGAATGGTGGTCAGACAACTTCCTTCTTGGTTGCCACCACTCACTACGGCTGCCTTGGCCTGTGCCTTCCGTTTGTATAAGCTTGAAGGACCACTTTTATCAGCGGATTTTCTTGAGGTTAAACGGAGATTGCGCCACATGATTGGATCGGCCATGGCTTTGGCCTGCGATTTTGTTGTGTCAAGCGTGGACTTAAAGTAATTATTTCTGGAACATAATATTTGGCCTCTGTTGTTTGTTGAATGGTTATTTTACTCTTTGTTTGCGACCCAGATGAGGCATGGTGCTTGGATCTTGGCAGCGGTCACGGCTTCCATGGCATTGGGCTCCTTTGCTCGGATGGCTTACCCGACTAACGGATCCTTCACCCTTGGTCAGCCTAGGGGATGAACTTGTGCTTGGGTCGCTCAATGCCAGTGATGACAAGTGCCGGGGCTCAGGGTTCACCTGATCTTCGGCGATCTCAGCCAGAAAGGACCTCTCGGCGTCCTGATACGACTTCCGGTGGGCAACAGCGCGCGTCCACACACCCAACACAGACCAGGTGGTGCTGGCGAGGCTCTATCGCCGAAGGCGTGATTGGTGGGATTTCGATCAGCTGGGACAGGAATCGGAGTGGTGCCCCACGACCTTGTAGGCGCGCTTGAGCGGTAGTTGCTCTGGCCCCTATCCAGGATGGCCCGACTGAGCGTCCCGCTTGTGCGACTACTGCCGTTACGTTGCGCAGGCTGCCAGCTAAGTCAGGATGAGCTTCCTGTCCTCGGCTGGCCACCACAACCAGTCCCCATTGGAAATGCCAGCAGCGGGGTGCCTAATCTTAAACATTCTCGTCCCGAGATTTAAGCGGAATTTAACTTGAGCCCTGGGTTTGTGGTTGACACCAGGGTGGGCAGCGTCCATAATCTCTTATTGTAAGATGTCTTATCCTTCTCATGACCACTGCTTCTCACAGGGAAAAGAAGCTAGCGCTCATTTCTCGCCTCAAAGCATCATATCCAGAGCTGCCTGAGTGGACCTCAGGAGACATGATCTCGTCAGATGTCTTTTGGGCATACATGAAGTGCCCTCAAGATCAGGGCGGCCAACTTAACCCAGCCGAACCTTTTCTTGAAAAGCAAGAAGAACAGTGGGAGCTGATGACCTACGTTCTTTGTGAAGTGTTGGGCTGGGGGGGTGTTTGGGTCTCTGAGGAGAGGCGTCGAATCGCAGACGTTGAAATCGGGCTTTCTGCTTATCTTGGCCTTCCCTATTACTTCCGCTGGCTATGGGCAGCAACTAAAACCCTTGTTGAGAAGGAATATATCACGTGGGGAGAACTGACGGATCGATTGGTTGAGGTTCAAGATCGTTATGCTGGCAAGCTCAACGGTAGGCTTCCCGAGGCCCAACCCAAGTTTGAAGGGGATGGAACGAAGGTTAAGCGCAACAACTGGGTTTCAGACTCTCTTGGCAAGGGTGATCCAACCATGTATGCAGGGCAAGCTGATCCTGCCATGTTTAAGGTTGGTGATCGAGTAAAGGTTCGCAACTTGCCTGCACTGCTCTATACTCGCACTCCCGAATACGTAAGGGGTGCCGAAGGGGTTATTTCCAACGTCAGCTACGAAAGTCCTGCTCCCGAGGATGAAGCCTGGGGACGCGAAGGAGACAAACCTGAATGGTTCTATATTGTTCGTTTCCAGCAAGTCGATCTCTGGGATTCTTACCACGGGCCCGCAAGCGACTCCTTGCAAACGGAAATACCTGAACGCTGGCTTCAAGCTGCCGGCTGACCCCTCGATTTATCTGCATTCTCCAAAAGCCTCACCAACACCATGTCCGAACATCATCACGATCACGATCACGAAAGCACCGTCAAGCCGATGGTCGACGAGATCACTGAGTTTGAAGTTCTCGAAATCGCAGTCCGAGAACTTTGTATTGAAAAGGGCATCTTTACAGCCGAGCAGCATAGGACTTATACTGAATTCGCCGAGCATATTGGACCCACTCCTGGTGCAAAGCTGGTTGCCAAAGCTTGGTTGGACCCTGAGTTTAAAAAGCTCGCGCTGACCGACCCAATTAAAGCTTGCCTTGAAGTTGGTGTCGATTGGTTAAACCCCACGGGATCAGGGACGATCAGTGATTTTCACGCTCTTCAGATCCTTGAGGACACTCCAACCGTTCACCACGTTATCGTGTGTTGTCTTTGCTCTTGCTATCCGCGTCCACTATTGGGCAACTCCCCTGAATGGTATCGCTCTCCCAACTACCGCCGTCGTATTGTCCGCTGGCCACGTCCAGTTCTCGCGGAATTTGGCTTGGAGATTTCCGATAACGTTGAAGTTCGTGTCGAAGATTCCAATCAAAAGCACCGTTTCATGGTCTTGCCAAATCGTCCAGATGGCACTGAAGGTTGGTCGGAAGATCAGCTTGCAGAGATCGTTACGCGCGACTGCATGATTGGAGTTGCCCTTCCCAAGCCAGGTGTGACAACCAACGTCAAAACTAAGACAATCCCAGCAGTCCGTCCCATCGGTTCTTGATCAACTTTCATACTGAATTATGTCTAGCGAAGCGCAGATAGATCTCCTTCAGGAGATTTCTGAGAGTAATCATACTTGGCCGGTTGTCTCTGCCAAGTATGGAGTTGAGAACCCGCTTCCTCCATGGAAGACAAGTCTCGATGGAATTTGCGATGCACTCGATCATTCCTGCACTGACTCAGAGGATTCCTTAATTTCGTTTAAGGAACGGCGCGATGAAGAGGATGAGTTGTCCGCAACCACATACTCCAATCTTCCCTACCCCGAGAGTCAACTTGTTAGCCTTGCCCACTCACTTCTGTCTAGAGGTGTAATCAGCGAGCAAGAACTGCGGGATCGTTTGGCCTCTGTACGTTCAAGACTAGAAGAGTAAACCACTTCGCCGGCCCTTGAACCTGTCAATAATTAGTGTATTTTGTGCTTCTCTGGGTTAGGGCTTATCAGTTTGTCCTATTTAATCTATCTCGGTCTGTCGTCTTGATGATGGGCCGAGTTTTTTATTGGTTTCAAGTGGCTGTCAATGCAAGCAACAGCCGATTATCCGATTGCCTTGGTTCTGGCTGCAATTAAAAGTAATTAATCCAGTTTCCTGGCCTTCTTTTCGCAGTTTGGGCAATAATAAAGAGTCTTGCTTCCCTATGGTTGCCTGATTGTCGCAAAAGGTTTGAGCTGGAGCAAACGTGGATCTGTGTTTATATTTCATGCCGTTTCTTAGGCTGGCCAAGGTAGCAGTGGCTAATTTGGTGTGCTGACCGTTGCCTCCAGTGCCCCCCCCCACACGCCATTTCCCGTCGGGAAACCTTTTTGTTTTGTTGTATTTATTTAGATAGTTATTTCGATCCTTGACCCAGGGCCTCTACATGTTTAACAATACAATATGATTTTGGCCTGAGTTCTACTTGGCTGGTTGCTTAAGCGCTGCCGGTTCTGTCGTCATCAAAGGCTTGTGAAAATCCCTTTTGGTATGGTTTGGTTCAGTAATCTCGTCGTCAATCTTCGTTTGCGTGTACGCATGACGCGTGATTTAAGTGAGTGTTGTTTTCCCGACATCAAGCCTCCTGTCTGGGTTTCGCTTTAAGATAACTAAGTTTCCGAATTCATTTTGAGCAATGGCTGATTTCGAGTCCCGTTTGGCTTGCGTCATCGCGGCAGATGGACACATTGTTCGTGGATATCGAATTTCTGGCTGTGAGAAGGTAGGAGTGGGAGAGTATGTTCTTTCCTGGCAGGATGAGCTTCAGGGTTCGGCTAAAACAAATTTCTCTTGCGTTGTCGGCAGCGCGATGTATGAAGATGTTGAACCTGGAATTTGTACTGTTGGCCTGCTGAGTGACCATCATCAGATGCGTGTTCGGACCTATGCTCCAAACGGACAGCCCGCCGACAGATCGTTTCATCTCGCCGTGTTCAGGGATTGAGGGCGTGACATTGTGCTTGTCATGGCTCTTCTCCCCACTGGGATAACAAGCTTTTGCAATCGCTGAAGCTTCTAGGGGATCTGTTGGTCTTGCTCTTGAGCCTTCTCTGATGCTCCTTGCCGATTGCAATAGCAACTTCAATCCCCCTGTTCAGCTCGTACAAGCTGAACAGGGGGATTTTGACAGTCTTCGCTTACGTAGCCGTCATTTCGGCAGGCTTCGGATGGAAGCAGTTTGGCGGCCACCCGGTGAACCAATGCTTTTATGGCCTCAACTGTCTCTCCAACATCTCTAGCTGTTCAGGCGGCAGATTCAAGTGCGATTTGGCTAGTTGTCGCCAGTCGGCCAAGAGCTCAAGGGTGGGTGGTATTCCTAGATTCAGTTCTTCGAGCTGCTGCTGCTGGGTGAACACGTCGGCGGGTGGACCCTCCATCACAAGCTGACCCCGGTCCATCACAAACAACCAATCGGCCCAGCCGTTGAGGAATTCCAGATCATGGGTAGAGACGATAACCGATGTACCAGCAGCATGGATTCGATTCAGGCGCTGTCGCAAATCAATGCAGTGGCCTGGACTGAGGTAGGCAGTGGGCTCGTCCATGAGCAGGAGTTCGGGCTCCAGAACCATCACGTCAGCCAAGGACAATTGTTTTTTCTGGCCGAGGCTTAGGCTATGAACCTGACGATCCAGCAGGTTGCCCAGGTTGAAGCTATTGGCGATTGCGTGGATGCGACTACGAATTTCATCGTCTCCAAGCCCCATGTTGACCAAGCCGTATGAGAGATCTTCTGCCACTGTGGTGGCCACCAGCTGATGTTCTGGATTTTGGAAAACCAGGCCGATGCGCTGCCGAAGCTTAGAGAGGCCCTCTCGGCAGTAGCTGAATGGTTTGCCCTCCCAGAGGATTTGGCCGCTTTGGGGCCGCAATAGCCCATTGGCAAGCAGAAATAGGGTGGTTTTGCCACAGCCGTTATCTCCAATAAGCCCGCAGCGGGAGCCTCTTGGTAGCTTTAGAGAAAGCGACTGGATTGAGCTCTGAAGTCCGCCCGGATAGGTGTAGGCTACCTGCTCAAACTCGAGAAGTTTGGGCGCTGCTGCCGAGGAGGCCTCGTCCTTCAGCCTAGGTCTCATTTGGGCCAGGCTATTGACAGAATAACCAATATTACACACCCACCGATGGCTTCGTACTTGAGGCGTGGAGTGGATTGATACTTGACGCACCTTATTAGCCGAAGGTCACCCCTAAAGCCTCTGGCCGCGAGGCCGAAGGCCAGTCCGCGGTAGCTGGCCATGGAGCGCTCAAGCAGTTGGCCGATCAACAGGCCCAGGCTGCGGAGGGACCGTTGCCAATTGCTGTAACCCGAGCGGGCGTGTTGGGCAATGGCGATTTCCTCGACGATAGCCCACAGGGTGAAGATGAAGCCGTAGACAAATACCATTAAATCTAATAGTAGTGGCGGAATAGCCAGCTTACGCAACACTTGAATCAGTTCATTGAAGGGCGTCGTGAGCAATAGGAAGAACAGAGCGCTGGTTGCTGCAAGTGAACGGGTGAGCAACACGAATGCCTGACCTAAACCCAGCTTGCTGATGTAGAGAGTCCACTCCCCCACTGGCTGGCTCAGGCCCCTCCAGGCATCAGTGTGCACAACGGCCAACGCATCGTGGCCGACGCCATTGATCACGATGGCGGGAAGGCTGGTGACGGCAAATCCCAACGGCAGAAGCACCATCGGCAGGTAGGTGCTCGCCGGGATGCCCGCATAGCCGACGATCCAGACCATCAGCCATAGACTTATCAGCAGTT
This sequence comes from Synechococcaceae cyanobacterium ELA739, assembly GCA_037127935.1. Taxonomy (GTDB): domain Bacteria; phylum Cyanobacteriota; class Cyanobacteriia; order PCC-6307; family Cyanobiaceae; genus Cyanobium. Next base: position 251,988 of record JBAXXM010000002.1, on the reverse strand, counting down.
GCACTGGTGGTTGAGACACCAGCGCCAGTAGCAGCAACGTGGTTGCAAAGCCCGCCTTTTGGCCTGGTGGCAGAAGTCTCAGGCGGTTGCTATGGGCCAAGGTATCGATTCGATAGCTCATGGAATTGGTGGCTTCTTCCGCTCTTGAGCCATGCTGCGGCCGTGGTAGTGACCAATCACAAAGCCCACCACACCAGCACCTAGGGCGGCTTGGGTGCTGAACATCAGGTTCTCGATCTCCTTGCTTGGCAGCACGATCAACGACTTGAACCAGGGTTTGTAGCTGGGCTGGATCTTTTCGATCGCTTCGGTGCCCTGCTGGTCTGAGCCAGCGAACTGACTACGCACGAAGATCATCGGGACAACACACAGGCCAACTATGCTCATCGCCAGCAGCAAGTATTGGTGAGTGGGCGTCTTGGAAGAATTGTTTTTCACGGCTTAGTTGTCCTGTTGGATCGATTGAAGGATGGCCAGCTCGGGTTTGCCATAGGTCTGGAGCCAGTTCCACACCAATACAGTGAGCAGGCCTTCAGTGATCGCCAAGGGCACCTGGGTGATGGCATAGATGCTGCCGAACTTCACGAACGAGGCGGTAAAACCACCGCTGGCCGCAGGAAAGGCCAACGACAGCTGGGCCGCAGTCACCAAGTAGGTGGCCAGATCTGCCAGGGCCGCTGCAGCAAACACGGCTAGACGCGGATAACCCGATGAGCCCAGGATTTTGAAAGTCCACCAAGCCACTGTCGGGCCCACGATCGCCATTGAGAAGATGTTCGCACCAAGGGTGGTCAGGCCACCGTGGGCCAGCAACAGGGCTTGGAACAGCAGCACGATGCCCCCCAGCACCGCCATCATGGAGGGGCCAAACAGAACAGCCCCCAGACCTGTGCCGGTGGGGTGGGAGCTGCTGCCTGTGACAGAGGGAATCTTCAGGGCCGAGACGACAAAGGTGAAGGCGCCGGCCAGAGCAAGTAGCAATTTGAGATCAGGGTGCTCCTTGGTGATGCGGCTCAGGGAGCGAAGTCCTACCAGCAAAAAGGGCAGCGACACAAGCCACCAAAAGGCTGCCCATGGAACTGGTAGAAACCCTTCGGCGATGTGCATCGCGAGGGCAGGTGACGGAGTTAGAAGTATGGTGAGGCAACTAAGGCCTGCCATGGCAAGGAGGCCGGAGTGTCTCATTGGGTTGAACCGCATCCGCTGCTCAAGTTGTGTGCCACACAAACTCTAGCCGACAGGAACAAGGATGCCCCTGCCGCTGATTATGCGGCTTCCGATGCTTTTCAGCGCTGTTGTTGGATCGTAGTGTCTTCGTCAAAGACTCAGTCTGGCTGTTAATTAATTATTGTGCATGGTCTGCGGGTCATTGATGGTGCAACCTGACCATCTTGCGTTGACACTGGTGTTCACAGGCAGTCAGCCGGAACCACCTGGGTGCTTTTGGTTCTTCAGGGTTTATGCGAGCCTGTTGAACCTCTGATGGCTGCCACCTTGCGGATTCGTCTTCCCCGTCGTCAGGCCTTGACCCTTGGCCTGCTGTCCCTGGTCGGCACGTCCACCCTCTGGGGCTGCCCGGCCCGCGCCCTGGAGGAGATCCAGCTGCGCCTGCCCCTGCTGGAGACCAACTTCACCATCAAGGTGAGCGAGCTGGGCAGCCGCGAAAAGTTGCGGCAGGGCAACAGTGATCTGGCGGAACTGGATCGGGCCAGCAACGGCGCCCTGGGCCGCCAGCTTCAACAGCTGTTTGACACCCCCTTGCCGTTGCCGGTCAAGAAGCTGGTGGCCAATTCCGCCGGTACGCCTCTGTTTGAGCAGGCCCTGTTGGTGGCGTCGATTCTGGGCAAGGTCGATGGTCTGCCGAACCGGGTGAATGGTGAGCAGCTCAACCAGGCTCTGGAGAAGGCCAAGGTCAACGGCGAACTGACGCTCCTGGGCCTGATTCAGGCCTTGCCGGGCCGCACGGCCATCCTGGATTTCGAGCCTGCCGTTCGCGGCCTGCAGCGCCTCAAGCGCCAGCAGACCGAGGCGCGCCAGCTGGCCTCCGGCGCGCCGGTGTCGGTGGATCCCCGCCTGGTTGCTGCTGGTCCCCTGCAGCCCCTGGTCAGCAAGGCCACCCTGGTGGTCAAGCACCGCCCGGCCCCCCTGGAGATCGAGCTGATCCGACCCTCCCAGGGGGGCAATGGCAAGCTCGTCGTCATCTCCCATGGCCTCTGGGACGGACCCCAAAGCTTTGCCGGCTGGGCCCTGCATCTGGCCAGCCATGGCTACACGGTGACCCTCCCCTTCCATCCCGGCAGCGATCACAGCCAGCAGCGGGCCATGCTTTCGGGCAGCGCCCCGCCCCCGGGTCCAGAGGAGCTCAAGCTGCGACCCCTCGATATCTCGGCGGTGATTGATGGTGTCGCCGAGGGCCGGATCGCCGGCTTGACTGGCGTCAAGACCGATCGTGTCGTGGTCATCGGCCACTCCTGGGGGGCCACCACGGCCCTGCAGCTGGCGGGGGCTGCCCCCAGTTCCACGTTGCTCAAACAGCGCTGCAACAATCTGGCTGATCCGGATCGCAACCTCAGCTGGGTGCTGCAGTGCAGCTTCCTTGATGCCGCCGATCGCGCCGGCCTGGCTGATCCGCGGGTGATGGCGGTGGCGGCGGTCAGTCCGCCGCTGCAGCTGTTGTTTGCTCCAGGAGCTTCCATGGGCTTGCAGGCCCGGGTGTTGCTGGTCAGCGGCAGCCAGGACTGGGTGGTGCCCTCGGATCCGGAGGCGATCGACCCGTTCCGCTCCTCAGCTCCTGGTGGCCACGACCTGGTGTTGGTGGACGGCGGCGATCACTTCAACATGCGTGGCCCCCAGGAGACCGCTGGCGGCCCTCTGCGGGCCCTGTTGCTCGCCTGGGTCAACGGGGCCTATGCCGCCGGAGCCGCTGTGCGGCCCGAACCGGCGGCGCCCAGCCTGTTGCCTCCGGCGGGTTGGGGGGATGCCGAGATGGGACTGGTGCGGGTGTCGCGCTGAGATTCTGGGTTGTTGTTCTTACGCCAACGGCAGCTGCGTGCCCCAGGCAGAGATGCTGAGCGAACAGGAGCCTGTTCGGTGCTGATGGGACAGGCTTCGTTGGTGGCAGCGTTGACACCGGAACGATCAGAAATGGTCAGCCAGCATGACTTGAATGTCACATGCAGTTGGCAAAATCGGAGCAGATTCCGGCATCTTTGAACTCTTGATGCCATCGGGCTGAGCAGTCGCTTCAGTTCGTCGGTTCTTCGCCGTTGCCGGTGGGGTGGAGGGTGTTGCTGTTCGGCATCCAGTAGCTGAGATCGTGTTCCCAGTACAGCCTGCCCGGCAGTCGCGTGGTGCTGAGCTTGGTGTGGGCCATGGCGCCCATCAGCTGCGTCAGTTCGATCGGCGAAAGGTCGGTGAGGACGTCATCGCCGGCAATCTTGAGCAGCGCCGGCAACTTGGTCAATGTGGAGGGCTGGGCCAGTTTTTCAAACACCTTGGCCAGCACCAGCCGCTGGCGCTCCATCCGCCCCAGATCTCCCAGTTCGTCGTGGCGGAAGCGCAGGAAACCTTCCAGGTTCTTGCCCGTGAGGTTCTGCAGTCCGGGTTGGAGATCGATGTAGAGACCCTGGGCGTTGTCGACGTAGTACATGCGCTTGGGCACATCGACTTCGACGCCGCCGAGGGCATCGGCCACCTTGGTGACGGCATTGAGATTCAGCTTCAGATGGCGATCCACAGGAGCACCGACCAGTTTCGACACCTCGGCCTTGGCGGTGGCGATGCCGCCGAGTTCGTAAAGAGCGTTGGCTTTGAGTGTGCCCAGCTTCTCAGATTCGATATAGGTGTCACGCGGCACTTGGGTGATCTGGGTGATGCCGTCTTTCACCTGCACGGTGAACATCACATCGGTGTTCTCGGCCACGTTGTCCCGGCCCAGCACCAACACACGGTGTTGGTTAAATGCCAACGGATTGACCATGGCCGCCAGGCTTTTCGGGCCGCGGCTGAGGTTCGTCAGCAATTGTGCGGTCAGCGCTGGCAGCTGCTGGGTGTAGGGGCTGGCCACCGCGTAGCCGAGCGCCACTCCCAGCGCAAAGGTGAAGATGCCGCGGGCTCGTCGCCGCTTCGGCGGTGGCGCAGCGGTCTGGCGCCGAGTCAGCAGCTCGGGGACGCCCGTTCCAGTCGATTCGGCTGCCGGACGCCCGCGGCGGTCCTTCAGGCGCCTGGGCGACGAAGGGGTTGGCACTGATGGACGGGAAGCGGCCTGACCCATCGTTCTCCTGGCTGGGTGCACCTTACGGCTCAAAGACTGTCCGGGCCAGGGGCGTCGACGGCTTTAACGGCTGGCACCCACCCGGATGCAGGCGGCTGCCGCATCGGCGCGCTGCCGGGCCTGGGTCTCATCGTCGCCGCGGGCCAGGGCGACGCCCATGCGCCGCAGGGGCCTGGCTTCGGCCTTGCCGAACAGCAGCACCTGGGTTTCGGGGATGGCCAGGGCTTCCGCCACTCCGTCGTAGGCCACGCTGCTGGCGGCGGTCTCGGCCAGGATCACCCGGCTGGCAGCTGGTCCCAGCGAGCGGATTTCGGGGATCGGCAGGCCCAGCACCGCTCGCAGATGCAGCTCGAACTCGCTCAGGTTCTGGCCCAGCAGCGTCACCAGGCCGGTGTCATGGGGGCGGGGGGAGAGCTCCGAGAACACCACGTCTTCCTGGCCGGGCTGGCCGCAGAGGAAGAACTCGACACCGAACAGGCCGGCACCACCCAGCTCATCGGTGACCCGGCGGGCCATGGCCTGGGCGGTCTGCAGTTGCTCCGGGCCCAGCAGCGCCGGCTGCCAGCTGCACTGGTAATCGCCCCGCTCCTGGATGTGGCCGATCGGCGGGCAGAACAGGGTGGGCCCCTGCCATGGCTTGACGGTCAGCAGGGTGATCTCCAGCTCGAAGCGCAGGAACTCCTCGACGATCACCCGGGCCCCGACGCCGCGGGCACCGGCCATGGCCGCCTCCCAGGCGGCATTGATCTGCTCCGGTCCTCGCACCAGGCTCTGGCCCTTGCCGGAGGAGCTCATCACCGGTTTGACCACCACCGGCCAGCCGAGAGGGGCAGCGGCGGCGGCCAGGTCGGCGGCGCTTTCGGCATAGGCGAAGCGGGCCGTCCGCAGGCCCAGGGGCCCCGCCGCCAGATCGCGGATCCGGTCCCGATTCATGGTCACCGCCGTGGCCCGGGCCGTGGGGATCACCGTGATTCCCTCGTTTTCCAGTTCCGCCAGGGCATCGACGGCGAGGGCTTCGATCTCGGGGATGACCAGATCGGGTTGGTGGCGGCGCACCACCGCCTTGAGGGCCTCCGGGTCCGCCATCGCTACCACCTCGGCCCGGTCGGCCACCTGCATGGCGGGAGCCCCGGGGTAGTGGTCGACGGCGATCACCGTGCAGCCCAGTCGCTGGGCCGCGATTGCCACCTCCTTGCCCAGTTCGCCACTGCCCAGCAGCATCAGGGTGCGGGGGAAGGGGCCCATCGCGCTGCCATGGCTCTGTCATCAACTCTCCGATCCTGGCCTCCGGGCTGGCGGTCGACGGGGTTTCACGTAGCGTTCCGCCATGCTTCCTCCCGCCCTGAGCCTGCCCCTGGCCCTGCAGACCGCTGGCGACGCGGCCGGCGGCGTTCTGCCGTTCGGCCTGGAGATGGCCGATCTTCAGACCTGGACATTGATTTACCTGGGCCTGTCGTCCCTGGTCTTCGTCGCGGTCTGGGTGGTGGGTCTGCTGCGGCGCTGAGGCTCAGCTGAACACCGTCAGCTGGCGCTCCGCCGATTCCTCGCTGATGAAGCCATAGGCCTCAAACACGGCCGGGTCCGGGTGGGTGATGCGCTGGCCCTGGCTGTCCCGCTCGAGCCGGAACCCCTCGGCGGCCATGCGGCGCATCAGGGCCGCCGCCTCCTCAAAGCGGGCGGCCATCGAATCGAGGCTGGCGCAGTCGGCGGTGAGGCCCGCCTCCCTCCAGGTGAAGTACGCCATGGCTGAACTCCTGAATCGGTGATGGGGAGCCGCTGGTCGGGCCGGCGCCGACCGCTCAGGGCAGCAGCACCAGGCCCAGCAGCACCAACAACAGGCTGACACCCCAGAAGCCGATCACCACGCCCTGCTCCGGGATGCCGCCCAGTTCGAAATGGTGATGGAGCGGCGCCATGCGGAACACCCTGCGCCCCTGACCGTCCGCTCCCTTGGTGGCCTTGAACACCCAGACCTGCAGGATCACCGACAGCGATTCGGCCAGGAAGACGCCGCCCATCAGCAGCAGCGGCCAGAGGCTGTTGCTGAGCAGGGCGACGGCGCTCAGGCCTGCCCCCATCGCCAGCGATCCGGTGTCGCCCATGAACACCTTGGCCGGATGGTGGTTCTGGCTGAGGAAGCCCAGCCAGCAGCCCGCCATTGCCACAGAGAAGGCCGCCAGGGCCGGATCGCCGCCGTGGCCGCGCAGCATCAGCTGCAGGCCCATGCCGGTGAACACCACGGCGCCGCAGCCGCCGGCCAGCCCGTCGAGGCCATCGGTGAGGTTGGTGGCGTTGCTTTCGGCCAGGAACACGAACAGCCCCAGGGGCCAGATCAGCAGGCCCAGGGGCAGGATCCAGTTGAAGGGCAGGGCCACATCCCCGGGCACCCCGCCACCCAGCCAGCCACCGAGGCCGGCCCAGAGCAGAAACAGCAGGGCCGCTGAAGCCTGAAGCAGCAATTTGCCCCTGGGGGTCAGGCCGGTGTTGGTGCGTTTGGTGAGGCTGCGCCAGTCGTCGACGGCGCCGATGGCCATGTAGGCCAGGGTGACCGCGGCCACGGCCAGCAGCCGGGGATCGCCCGGGCTGACCAGGGCCCCGATCAGCACGCCCACCGGTACCACCAGCAGGCCTCCCATGGTGGGTGTGCCGGCCTTGCTGTGGTGCCCTTGGGGACCCTCGGTGCGGATCACCTGGCCCAGCTTGAGCTGGCGCAACTTGGGAACCCCCCAGCGGGCGACCCCGGCACTGACCAGGGCCGAGACCACCAGGGGCAGGCTTAGCATCGAATTGGCCACCAAGGCATCGCTCAGCAGGCAGCCAACCAACAGGATGAGGCTGAGCAGGCCGGCCGCAAGGCGGCCATCGGGGCGGTTCATGACGAGGGCCGGGTTCAGTCTTCCCAGTCTTCTTCGGACTGTTCGTCGGCCTGGTTGTAGTCCTCCTTCTCGCCCATCAGCGCCGACAGTTCTTCCTCTTCGACCGTGCTCACATCGGTGCTGGCGGTTTCCTCATCGGCCACCAGGCGGCCACTGGCCTCCAGCAGACTGAGCAGATCGGGTTCGTCCCTCAGCGGCAGCACCGGCGCCGGTTCATCCCGGCGGTAGCGCGTCAGTGAGGGGTTGATGGTGTCGAGAATGCTCATGCCGCCTGCCTGGCTACCGCGGGACCGATCCACCACCCTACCGCCCCGTGTCCATGATTTTGGCCAAGATCCGCCAGGTGCTCCAGCTCTGGGCCCTCGCCCTGGCGATCAGTGCCGCCCTGGCCGCCGCCGGGCAGCGCTGGAGCGAGCCCCTGCCGATTCAGGACTGGCTGGTCTGGGCCCTGCTGTTGCTGCCACCCCTGGCCATGGTGGCGCTGGTGCTGGCGCGCTGGTCCCTGCCGGCTGACCCCGCGTTGCCCTTGACCGGTCAGGAGAGAGAATCGGAGGATTCGATTCAGGAGCAGCGGTGATGGCGGGTACGGGTCAATCGGCACAGCCAGCAAAGCGGTCAGTCCACCAGCAGCAGCTCTGCCCCCAGCCGAACCAGCAGCCCGCCACGCCGCCGTCGCCCGGCCGTGCCCGCAAGGCCGTGCTCGCCTATTCCGGCGGGGTCGACACCAGCGTCTGCATTCCCTATCTCAAGCGCGAATGGGGCGTCGAGGAGGTGATCACCTTCGCCGCCGACCTCGGCCAGGGCGATGAACTGGAGCCGATTCGCCTCAAGGCGCTCGAATCCGGCGCCAGCCAGTCGATCGTCGGCGATCTGATTGAACCGTTCATCACCGAGTTCGCCTTCCCGGCGATCCGCGCCAATGCGCTGTACGAGGGCCGCTATCCCCTGTCCACGGCCCTGGCCCGGCCCCTGATCGCCCGCCGGCTGGTGGAGATCGCCCGCCAGGAGGGGGCCGATGCGGTCGCCCATGGCTGCACCGGCAAGGGCAACGACCAGGTGCGCTTCGATGTGGCCATCGGTGCCCTGGCTCCCGAACTCAAGGTGCTGGCGCCGGCGCGGGAGTGGGGCATGAGCCGGGAGGAGACGATCGCCTATGGCGAGCGCTGTGGCATCGCCGCCCCGGTGAGCAAGAAGTCGCCCTATTCGATCGATCTCAACCTGCTGGGTCGCTCGATTGAGGCCGGCAGCCTCGAAGATCCCGATGTGGAGCCGCCCGAGGAGATCTACGCCATGACCTGCTCGGTCGATGCCGCTCCGGCCACCCCCCAGGTGGTGGAGATCGGCTTTGAACATGGCAACCCTGTGTCCATCGACGGTGAACGGCTTGACCCGGTGACCCTGATCCGGCGGGCCAATGCCCTCGCCGGCAGCCATGGCTTCGGTCGCCTGGACATGGTGGAGAATCGGGTGGTGGGCATCAAGAGCCGGGAGATCTACGAGACTCCGGGGCTGTTGTTGCTGATCAAGGCCCACCAGGAACTGGAAAGCCTCACCCTCGCCGCCGATGTGCAGCGCTACAAGCGCCAGGTGGAGATGAGCTGGGCCGATCTGGTGTATCAGGGCCTCTGGTACGGCCCGCTCAAGCAAGCCCTCGATGGCTTCCTCGATCGCACCCAGGAGACGGTCAACGGCAGGGTGCGGGTCAAGTTGCACCGGGGCAACGCCACGGTGATCGGTCGCACCAGCGACAGCGACAGCCTCTATGTGCCTGACATGGCCACCTACGGGGCGGAGGATCTGTTCGACCACCGCGCCGCCGAGGGCTTCATCTACGTGTGGGGATTGCCAACACGGCTGTGGTCAGCCCGCCATCGGAACCGCTGAACGGGCGCTTGCTTCAGCCTGAGCCTGATCAGGCGCAGCGGTCGGGATCGATGGAATCGGGGGCGGACGGCCGCCCCAGTCTCATCACCTTGCGCAGGGTTTCGCCCAGGGGGCTGCGTTTCGCCAGGGGGGGCAGGCTTGGCTGGGAGGAAGGCAGCAGCAATCGGTTGGGCCTGGTTTCCACACCGGGTGATGCCGGGGTCAGGCTGTAGAGCTGCTCCCGGAGGGACTGGTTGTCGGCCAGCAGGCGCTGTTGCTGCTCGAGGATGGATTGCAGGCGTTGCCGGAATTTGCGCTCGAAGATCTCCGGCAGATCCTCCAGCATTTCGTGCAGTGCCGTCGCCTCATCGCGGGCAGCGGCCAATTCCAGTTCGAGCCGTTGCACTGTCAGGGCATCGAGACTGGCCTGCGCCGCCGCAGCCTGGGCTGAGCTGGTCGGGTCGGCGTTCGCTCCTGCCGCGCCGCCATGGGCTATGGGATCGGGGGGCGCCGCTGGGGAAAAATCCCAACGGGCTGGACTGCCGGCCCCGTCAAACCGTCCAGGGCCTTCGGTGGGGCTCGCCGGCTGGGGTGCAACGCTTGGCGGAGTTGGCTGGGCGGCGGCACGCATCCACTCAGGGTTGAGGGGCGGCGGTGGCGGCGGCGCGGCGAATCTGCTGTCAGCGCTTGGGCTGGCAGCCACTGGTGGTTCAAGCGGAATTCGGGCTGAAGGTCCGACCTGCTGGCCGGTTTCCCACCAGCGGCGTTGGACGTTGCCAGCATCCTGCTGCCGGCGAAAATCAGGCGCCGTGTTCCGGTTGCGCGGCGGCGAACCAGGTCCGGTTTCCTCTGAATCGTTCATGTCCTATTCGCCCAGTGGGGCGGAGTTTAGGAGCATTTTGATGGGGTTCACAACCACGCAGCCCCGATCCTGGCGGCCAGGAACCTGGGGGCTGCGCTGTTGGAACTGACTCAGTGGGTCGAGGGATTTTCAGGCTTCGACGGTTTCGGTGGCGGCTGCCGTGCTTTCACCGGCACCGCTGGCGTTGGTGCTCAGTGAGCGGGGCGCGGGCATCGGGCCGTCCTGCTTGACGGTGAGATAGCGGATGACGTCCTCGGAGAGGCGCATGGCCCGCTCCAAGGGGGCCACCTGCTGGCCGTCGCCGTTGTGGTTGAGCTGGACGTAGATACCCTCGCGGTGCTTGGCGATCGGATAGGCCAGACGGCGCTTGCCGCGCATCTGGGTGTCCAACACTTCGCCGCCGGCTTCGACGACGATGTCGCGATATTTGGTGACGTGATTTTCGACTTCCTCTTCCGGAATATCCGGGCGGAGGATGTACATCGTTTCGTAGTAAGACTGGCTCATGGTCGTTAGCGTCGTGGTCGCCTGCGCGAGGGGCTGAGGGACGGATCCATCAGCGACGGATCTCAAACCCTACCTCAGGGCCGGCACCATTCTGGACCCCAGCCTGGGGGTTCAGAGGGACCTTCGGCTTGGCGCTGCCGCCATGGCTGGTCAGCTGGTCTCAGGGCCGGTTGGCCCGCGTAGGCGGGAGCCTCCGGGGCCATCGCTGTTGGGGCGCTCAGTAGAGCTGCATCCGCACCGCTTCGGAAACCGTCGGGATTTCGGCCTCCTTGCCCCGCAGGCTTTCCACCACGGCAAACAGCACCAGCGCCACGCAGCCGAGGAAGATCGTGTTCTCCAGTGTCCGCACCGCGAAGCTGGCGGCCAGGGAGCCCAGCAGGGTGTCGAAGGCGAGGGTGAGCAGCACCAGGACGATGTCCAGCAAGATCGCCTGCAGGACGTTGAAGCGGATCAGATAGGGCACCTGGCTGTTGCGCACCACCAGCAGATAGAGCGCCAGGAACACCACCAGTCCCCCAAAGGGGATGGCCTGCTGCACTGTGATCAGTGGCAACGCGGGCACAGCCAGCAGTTGGAGCACCGGAAACTGCAGCAGCAGGGCCTTGCCAAAGGGAATGGCGTCGCTCAGGGGCAACAGGTAGGCCAGGGCGGCAAGCAGCCGCTGCCAGATCGGGGGATCCTGCATGGAGGGGAGGCGGCGCGCGGACAATGGACCTTCAGGCTAGGAGCCTGGGGCCGCTGGCTTGCTGGCAGAAAGCCTGGGACTTTCCGCCCCCATGGAGTTCACGCCCGAACCGCACGTCGAATGCCGTGTAGCAATCCTGCCTTCCGGTTGGGCAGGACAACCCTGCACGACAACCACCGGCCGGCATTGGTTCTTGATCTTTTGCCGCAGCCGGGCAAGAACGCCGTTGCGACCAGTCTGCGAGCTTGCTGGGGCCCGGTGACGGAGGGTGTGGCGGCGTGGTGCTCCGAACGGTCTGCGGGCAACACGCGCCTGGCCGGGGGCCTGCTGCCTCTGACGGCAACCGGTCGTCAGCCGGCCTGCAACCGGCTCAGGGCTGCGTCGCGCATCGCCGCCACGGGCACGTCGTCGAGACCGCTCCAGAGGCGCAGGGCGGCAGCCCCCTGTTGCACCAGCATCTCCAGTCCATCCCAGGTGCGGCAGCCCCGCGCCGCCGCCGCCTGCAGCAGGGCCGTGGGCCTCGGTGTGTAGATCAGGTCATAGACGCCGCAGCCCGGCCGCAGCCGATCCAGGGCCGCGGCGCTGAGCGGGGAGCGGCTCACCGCGGTGGGGTCGCTGGTGCTGGTCATCCCCACCGGCGTGCAGTTCACCACCAGGTCGGCCTGGGCCAGGGCCTGCAGCACCGGCTCCTCGTCCGCCGCGTTCCAGGCGAGGGTGTCCAGGCCGGGCAGCCAGTCCCGGCAGTCCGCCTCAAAGGCCGCCAGGGCGGCGGGTTTGCGGCCCGCCACGGCGATCGAGCCAAAGCCCAGCTGCTCCAGTGCGGCCAGCACCGCGAGGGCACTGCCACCACAGCCCAGCACCACCGCCCGTTTCCCCTGCCAGTCGCGGTCGCGCAGGGGGGCCAGAAAGCCTTCCACATCGGTGTTGGTTCCGAGCCAGCCGCCCTGGGGCCGCCGCACCAGGGTGTTCACCGCTCCCAGCCGCTGCGCCAGCGGACTCAGTTCGGCGACCAGGGCGGCCACGGCCCGCTTGTGGGGAATGGTGACGCTCAGGCCGCGGCAGTTCAGGGCCTCCAGGGCCGGCACCACCGCCGCCAGGTTGGCCGCGCTCACCGGCAGGGCCAGGTAGACCCAGTCGAGGCCGAGTTCCGCCAGGGCCGCGTTGTGAAGCGCTGGGGACAGGGAGTGGTGCACCGGATCCCCCAGCACCCCGGCCAGGGCTGTGCAGCCGCCGGGTCCTGGCCAGGTGGCGCCGCTGACAGGGGCAGCGGCTTGCTGGGGCTGGGAGGGCATCGACGACATGGGTGGTCAGGGAGTCTGGGTGGAGGGATCGGCGGCTGTGCTGGGCGGCAACGGCAGCGGCGGTCGGCTGGATCGGTGCCTTCAACGGGGCTTTTGGGCTCCGCCAGGCCAGGCCCCCAACCGGTTTGAGTCGCTGGAACCGTAGATGGGCACAGGTTTTGCGGCCCTCACCGTCCCGCCTGCGGTTCGGGAACCACGCCTCGCCTCAAGGGAGGGCCACTGCTGAAGATGCTTCCAGTCCGATTTCATCCACTCCAGGAGGTGGGAATCCATGGGTAAGGTCGTCGGTATTGACCTCGGCACCACAAACAGCTGCGTCGCCGTGATGGAGGGCGGCAAGCCCACGGTGATCGCCAACGCCGAAGGGTTCCGCACGACCCCCTCGGTGGTGGCCTACACCAAGAACCAGGACAAGCTGGTCGGCCAGATCGCCAAGCGCCAGGCGGTCATGAATCCCGAGAACACCTTCTATTCTGTCAAGCGTTTCATCGGCCGCCGGGTCGACGAAGTGAATGAAGAATCGAAAGAGGTTAGCTACACGGTCGAGAAGGCCGGCTCCAACGTCAAGATCAAGTCACCGGTGCTGAACAAGCAGTTCGCGCCTGAGGAAATCTCGGCCGAAGTGCTGCGCAAGCTCGCCGAAGACGCCGGTAAGTATCTCGGCGAAACGGTCACCCAGGCGGTGATCACGGTGCCGGCGTACTTCAACGATTCTCAGCGCCAGGCCACCAAGGACGCCGGCAAGATCGCCGGCCTTGAGGTGCTGCGCATCATCAACGAGCCCACGGCGGCGGCTCTGGCCTATGGCCTCGACAAGAAGAGCAACGAGCGCATTCTGGTCTTTGACCTGGGCGGCGGCACCTTCGACGTCTCGGTTCTGGAAGTCGGCGACGGCGTGTTTGAGGTGCTCTCCACCAGTGGCGACACCCACCTGGGCGGCGATGACTTCGACAAGGTGATCGTCGATTACCTGGCCGCCACCTTCAAGGCCAATGAAGGCATCGATCTGCGCCAGGACAAGCAGGCCCTGCAGCGCCTCACCGAGGCGGCTGAAAAGGCCAAGATCGAGCTCTCCAGCGCCACCCAGAGTGAGATCAACCTGCCCTTCATCACGGCCACGCCGGAAGGGCCCAAGCACCTCGACCTCACCCTGACCCGGGCCAAGTTCGAGGAGCTGGCCAGCAAGCTGATCGACCGCTGCCGCGTGCCGGTGGAGCAGGCCCTCAAGGATGCCAAGCTCTCCACCAGCGAACTGGACGAGATCGTGATGGTGGGTGGTTCCACCCGCATCCCGGCCGTGTTGGAACTGGTCAAGCGGGTCACCGGCAAGGATCCCAACCAGACCGTCAACCCCGATGAGGTGGTGGCCGTCGGTGCTGCCATTCAGGGCGGTGTGCTGGCCGGTGAGGTCAAGGACATCCTGCTGCTGGACGTCACACCCCTGTCCCTTGGGGTGGAGACCCTCGGTGGCGTGATGACCAAGATGATCACCCGCAACACCACGATTCCGACCAAGAAGTCCGAGGTGTATTCCACCGCGGTCGATGGTCAGACCAACGTCGAGATCCACGTGCTCCAGGGTGAGCGCGAGATGGCCAGCGACAACAAGTCGCTCGGCACTTTCCGCCTCGACGGCATTCCCCCCGCTCCCCGTGGCGTGCCCCAGATCGAAGTCACCTTCGACATCGACGCCAACGGCATCCTCAGCGTTACCGCCAAGGACAAGGGCAGCGGCAAGGAGCAGAGCATCTCGATCACCGGTGCCTCCACCCTCAGCGACACCGAAGTGGACAAGATGGTGAAGGATGCCGAGGCCAACGCCTCCGCCGACAAGGAGAAGCGCGAGAAGATCGACCTGAAGAACCAGGCCGAGACCCTCGTCTACCAGGCCGAGAAGCAGCTCGGCGAACTGGGCGACAAGGTGGGTGCCGAGGACAAGGCCAAGGTGGAGAGCTCCTCCGCCAAGCTCAAGCAGGCGATTGAGAGCGAAGACTTCGACACGATGAAGTCCGAGCTGGAAACCCTGCAGCAGGCCCTCTATGCCGCCGGTGCCGCCGTCTACCAGAACGCCGGCGCCGATGGTGCTTCTGCGGCCCCTGGTGGCAATGGTTCCTCCCCTGGTGGTTCCGGCAGTGCCGCCGACGACGTCATCGACGCCGAGTTCAGCGAGAGCAAGTGAGGCGTTGAGGGGGCCTCGTCGTAGGCCCATGAACGTTATTCAGAGATTTAATTCTTGGGGTTTGCCGCCCTTCTCCAAAGCCCCGCTGATCAGCGGGGCTTTTTGTATGAATGCGGGCCTACTCTGGATTCGATTTTTTAACGGATCAGGTCGTCTCAGGCCTTCTTCCAAGTGACAGCACGGTAATCAAGCCAGTGGATGTTTCTCGCAGTCTCCGACTCAATCGTTTCATCCTTGTGCCTGGGGTGGCTCGGCGAGGGCCTGATGGCCTGGTTTGATTGAAAGAGGTGGGGTCTGCCCTGTCTGGTTGTGAAGCTGGCGTCGTGATACGGTCGTTAAGTGTCGACAGGATCTTGATCAGGGCCCTTGTTGGTGATTGCCCATTCTGCGTGAAGCTGATTGTGTCAATGGGGCTTTTATTTTTTGGTGAGGGATCGGTGGGTGGCGTTGAATGCTCGATTAGGCCGTGATCTTTTTGGGCGGGGAATGAAGTTCAATGGTTACTGATCAAGTCGCTGGAATAAGTAAGGGCTTCGATGGTGGACTGGTCATTGAATGGTCCGCGTCAGATAATGAATCCGCCAAGATTGTCCCGTCTCCGGCGAGATATTTGATATCTTCGATGATCGAGGTGCCTTTTGGCTGTGGGCGGTTCTTGGAAAGAGATGGAACTGTCGATTGTTGATGCTCGGGATCGTGGCTGCCGTCGTCAGGGATCAGGCGAACCGGTTGTGGGAACGTTTCGATGGCTTCTGCGCGTGCCGTGGCATCATCCTGATCTGCCTTTAGGACTGTGAAGCATCACCCGATTTGCCGACGTGGTGATCCAGGCAGATGATGAAGGCTTTGGAAAAAGTTTTCTTCAGAAAAGAAGGGCTTGGCCTTCGCCAGATCCGATCCAGCCGACCATCAAAGGCGTGTCTTGATCAAGTTGGGAGAGGAAAAGTGGGTCGAGAAGGGCCGGTTATGGGAGCCTGTTTTTGACAAAGGTTTTGATTGTGACCTTGGCGACAATCGCCATTTTCTTTTCCCGACGTTCCTGCCTCTGACCCTGGTCCTGATGTCGGAGGGCTCAGGGTTTGAGATCAGCCAGAGCTCGGCGCGACTGGCTGAGCACGGGCGCCGGCAGGCTCACAAAGCCCAGCGTTGAGGCCTTGGCCTGGGCGGCATCGGAGAGGGTGTAACTGAAGGTCTTCTGCAGGACCGGCAATTTGGCGCCACTGCCGTTCTTGTAAAGCAGGATCCAGGAGAAGGTCACGATCGGGTAGCCCGCTCGCGGGTTGGGATTGCTGCCGGTCAGGTCGGCACCGAGGTCGATGGAGGCCAGGGCAGCTGCGGCGGATTCGGTGCTGGGTTTGACTGTGTCACCGGAGGCATTGCTGAGGCTGGCCGCCTGCAGTGTTCCTTGGACATAGGCCGTTTCCACATAGCCGATTGAGCCTTCCATCTGGTTGAGCTGGGCGGCGACGCCTTCATTGCCCTTGGCGCCCATGCCGGTGGGCCAGGTGACGGCCTTGCCCCGACCCGGCCCTGATTTCCAGATGGGACTGATGGCGGCCAGGTGGGCGGTGAAGTTGGCGGTGGTGCCGGACCCATCGGAGCGGAACACCACCTTGATCGGTTTGGCGGAGCAGCCCAGCTGCTTGAAGTCGCGGATCCTGCCCAGGAAGATGTCAGCCAGCTGGGCCTGACTGAGCTTGAGTTCGCAGCCGGGGTTGTGGTAGGCCACGGCAATGGCGCCGGCGGTCATCGGCAGTTGCACCACCCCCCTGGTGACCTTGGCGATTTCCGCTGCTTTCATTGGCACATCGCTGGC
Source organism: Synechococcaceae cyanobacterium ELA739 (assembly GCA_037127935.1). Lineage (GTDB taxonomy): Bacteria > Cyanobacteriota > Cyanobacteriia > PCC-6307 > Cyanobiaceae > Cyanobium. The sequence goes on along the minus strand of JBAXXM010000002.1, from coordinate 235,626 downwards.
GCCGAAGTCGACCGTGCCGGCGATGAACTGACGCACCCCCGCACCCGATCCGACGGATTGGTAGTTGACGCGGGTTCCCTGGCTGGCGATCTCCTGGAACCAGTGCTGGTAGATCGCCGCTGGGAATGAAGCTCCCGCTCCGTTCAGCCCCGGACTGTCGCAGCCCGTCAGTGCGAGGCCGGCGGCTGCGGACACCAACGCGCTTGTGAGCTTGCGGCCGGTGGGCGCAGCCATGAAGACAGGATGTTTTCGATTTGACCTTAGGTGACGGTTGCCATTGCTTTTCAGCTGATCTGGCGGGTGCCTCGTTAACCGTATGGGCAGCTGTGCACAGCTGGGGGTAGGGTTGTTCAGCTCCGCTGAGACAGGGAATGCAGTCGGCTTGAATGATGCTGATTGCTGGCGAAAGAGTTTTGTTGATCCTGGTTTTGTCCAGCAGCGAGGTGAGGCGATTGGACTTCCTGCCCTGGCCTGAGGATTGAGAGGCTCCACAGGACTACCAGGTTCCAATCTCTTTTCGGGGCACCCTGCTCCGGCTCTGTAGCAGCCATCGAGCGGCGCCACCTCAGCGGTCTGCGTGGGATGGGAGGGTTTTCAAGATGTCCGCTTCTGAAGATGGTCCAGGCCCGTGGTGAGGCTTCATGTCAGGCAAGATTTCTGACCTTCACAGGTCAGCTCTGGAGGGTCACTGGCGCGTTGGCGGCTGGTCTGAGGGGCCTGCCCTTCAGAGGTGCGCCCCAGCAGCTTCGATTTGCGCCACGACCCAGGTTGCCGTGGCCGGCGCCAGCAGCACCCCGTTGCGGTAATGGCCGCTGGCCAGCAGCACCCCGGGGGCGATGGGGTCCAGCAGCGGCGCCGGTCGGCCGATCGGCCTGGGCCTGAGCCCTTGCCAGCGACGCCGCTCCCTAGCCTGCTGCAGCCAGGGGGGTGCCGTGCCCTTGAGTCTCCGCAGGCCTTCAAGGCTGTCGCCATCGGCCCGTTGCCCCGGTTCCAGCGTGGCCCCCAGCCAGAAGCGATCGCCGCCGGGTCGATCGGGCCTGGGGATCAGATTGGCGCCCTGCCAGTGGACGACCCCTGGCCAGTTCCAGAGCGGGGTGTGGACGGGCTGCAGGTCGCCTCGCTCCAGCTCCAGGGCCTGGCCCAGCACCGGTTCCATCGCCAGCTCCTGGCCGAGACTCGCCAGCAGGGGTTCCAGGCCGAGCCCCCCGGCCAGGACGATCCAGTCGGCCTCGCAGCGGCCGCCATCCGCCAGCAGGACCCGCCAGCCGCGGGCGCCCCGTTCCAAGTGAACGGCCCTGGTGCTGTGGCGCGCCATTCCCAGCCGGGCCGCCTCGCTGCCGATGGCCTCCAGGGCTGCCCCCGGATCGAGCTGGCCATCGTCTGCGCTGTGCAAGCCGCTCAGGGCTCCGAGCGGCAGGGCCGGCTGCAGGCTCTCCAGCCGGGCCTGATCCCAGAGCTCCAGGCCCAGCCCCTGGCGCCGGCGATCGCCGATCAGCAGCTGGTGTCGTTCCTGTTCGGCCGGGTCGGCGGCGAGCAGCAGCAGGCCCTGGCGCCAGGGAACCAGCAGGCCGCGGCTGGCCAGTTCCTGGCGCCAGAGATTCCAGAGCTCCAGGCTCTGCTGGCGCAGGCGCCAGCCGCGGCCGCTGCTGCGATGGAACACCCGGGCCATCAGCACCCCCAGGGCCGCCTGGCTGCCGTTGCGCTGGTCCGATCTGGTGCTGCCGGCGTCGATCAGTTGCACCGCATGCCCCCGAAGGCCGAGCCGCCAGGCACAACAAAGCCCCACAAGTCCCCCCCCCACGACGATCACGCTGCGGGGTGAAGGGCTCGGTGGGGCCTCGGGGTCGGCGATAGCTGAGGCTCGCTCAGGTCGGGGCTTCAGACCTGCTTGAGATCGATCTTGACCTGCTCGGGCAACACCTGGGCATAGAGGCCAAAACCGCTGGCCACCTTGATGTAGCCCTTGCGCAGGGCCTCGCCATCCTGCAGGCGGGCGGCCTCATCCAGCTGGGCGAGGGCGGTCTTGAGCTTGTTGGCGCGGGCCTCGGCCTCGGGCTGGTCCGCCGGCAGCAGCAGACGGTTGATGTAGAGCATCTCGCGGCTCACTTCCTGCATCGGCCCGTGGATCAGGTTGCGGGTGAATACCCAGTTGCGCTCATTGACCAGTGCGGCCAGTTCGGGCAGGCGATCGCGGGCCGCCAGGAAGCCCTCCGCCTGGCGCTCGATCGCAGCCATGTTGTCGGGGCTGATCGTGGCGGCGGCCTTCGACGGGCCCTCACAGGCGGCCAGCGAGACGCTCAGCACCACGGCCAAAACAAGCATCAGCAGCTTTCTGAGGCCCTGGAACAGCCCGGTGGTTCCAGCGGCCTGCTGGATGGCCGTCTGCGGGACAGCTTGGGATGGATGAACGGCCTTGGACATGCTCACGGCCATGGTGCAGGCGGTCGGGTCGGTTGGGGGACTGTACCGAGAGCCGTGGGTTTCCCGGGTGTCTCTGTAGCCGGTCGCAACGGAGCGCCATCACCCGCATCGTGCGTTGGCGCCGCTGACGCCACAATGCCGATGGCTCCGAGATGTCATGCGTTCTCCAACCGCGATCCTGCAGCTGATCTGCCCCGATCGTCCCGGCCTGGTCAGTGAGCTTTCGGGCTGGGTGGCAGCCAATGGGGGCAACATTGTGCACGCCGATCACCACAGTGACCCGGGCGCCGGCCTGTTCCTCAGCCGCATCGAGTGGCAGCTGGAGGGCTTCGGCCTGCCCCGGGAGGCGATCTGCCCCACGGCCCATGCCCTGGCGCAGCGATTGGGTGGCGACTACAAGGTGAACTTTTCCGATTACCGCCCGGCGGCGGCGATCTTTGTCAGCAAGCAGGACCATTGTCTGCTCGATCTGCTCTGGCGTGTGCGCACGGGCGAGCTGCCGATGCAGGTGCCTCTGGTGATCGGCAACCACCCGGATCTGCAGTCGATCGCCGAGGAGTTCGGTGCTCGCTTCGAGCATGTGCCGGTCAACAAGGCCAACCGGGCTGAGGCGGAGGCGCGTCAGCTGGAGCTGCTGGTCGACCATGGCATTGAACTGGTGATCCTGGCCAAATACATGCAGGTGCTCACCCCTGATTTCCTGACGCGTTTTGATCCCCCCGATGCCTTCCATCAGGTCATCAACATTCACCACTCCTTCCTGCCGGCCTTTCAGGGCGCCCAGCCCTACCACCGGGCCTGGGAGCGGGGCGTCAAGTTGATCGGCGCCACCGCCCACTTTGTGACCGAGGAACTCGATGGAGGGCCGATCATCGAACAGGTCACGGTGAACGTGAGCCATCGCGATGAGGTGGACGACCTGATCCGCAAGGGGCGGGACTGTGAGCGTCTAGCGCTGGCGCGGGCTGTGCACCGCTATCTGCGCCGCCAGGTGATGGTCTACCGCGGCCGTACGGCCGTGTTTGATTGAGTTCGAACGTGATGTTCCCGATCGTTCCGCCAGCTCTCGATTCACGCCTGCAGGCCCATCGGCCGCCTGAGGCCCGTCCGCTGGGCTGGAGCTGTTTCCAGCTGGGCATGCTGCTGGTGGCCAGCAGTGCCTTCCTGGCGGCCATTCCCTTGCTGGTGGCTCTGATCCTCGGCAGTTGCGGTCGTCGCTCGCCGCTGGAGGATCGGCTGAACCAGGTGCTGCTGGGGGTGTCGATCCTGATGCTGTTGGGCTGCTTTGTCGCCAGCAGCGGCTGGCTGGCCTGGGTCGGCCTGGGCAACTGGTTGCCGTTTTTCTGGGCCTTCTGGGGTTTTCAGCCCTATCTGGCCACGGCTTCGGCCCGGCGCCGGGTGGGCCTGCTGTTGCTTTCGGGCACGGTGCCGGTGATCGTCACCGGGCTGGGCCAGTTGTGGTGCGGGTGGAGCGGTCCCTTCCAGCTGCTGGGCGGGTTGATCATCTGGCATCTGCATGCGGGAGGCAATCCGCCTGGGCGGCTCGCTGGCCTGTTTGATTACGCCAACATCGCCGGCTCCTGGCTGGCCCTGGCCTGGCCCTTTGCCCTGGCCGCCCTGCTCCAGCCCGGGCTGAGCCGCTGGCTGCGGGGGGTGGCCCTGGTGTTAGCCGCCGCTGTGGTGGCGGCGATCTTCTTGACCGATTCCCGCAATGCCTGGGGAGCCCTGCTGCTGGCTCTGCCGCTGGTGGTCGGACCAGCCAGTTGGTTCTGGTTGTTGCCGGTGCTGGCCCTGGCGGTGGTGTTGATCGCCGCCGCCAGCGTCGCCTGGGTGCCGGACCTGTTGCAGCATCCCGCCCGTGCCCTGGTGCCGGAAGCGATCTGGGGCCGGCTCAGCGATCTGCAGTTCGCCGGCCATCGCCCCTTGGCCGTGACTCGCCTGGCCCAGTGGCAAACCGCCCTCGGCCTGATCGGCGAGCGGCCCTGGCTGGGCTGGGGCGCGGCGGCCTTCAGCCTGATCTACCCCCTGCGCACCGGCCACTGGCATGGCCATCCCCACAACCTGCCGATCGATCTGGCGGTCAGCCATGGCCTGCCGGTGGCGGTTCTGGTGGTGGGCCTGGTGTTCTGGCTGCTGGGGCGTTCGGCGCGCCAGGGGATGCTGCAGGCGCCGGTGTTTGAGCGCGCCTGGTGGGCTTCGGCGCTGGTGTTGGCGTGCCTGCACGCCACCGACATCCCCTTCTATGACAGCCGTATCAACATCGCCGGCTGGGTGCTGCTGGTGGGTCTGCGCATGGCGGCCTGGCCCGAGGCGGTTCAGGCTCCGGTGGCGAGCCGGTCCTCCTGAGCGGCGGGGGGTTGCCTTGGCCCCGGCCGGGCTCAGCTGGTGGCCAGGGCTTCGCGGCGATGGCCGGCCAGGGTGGCCTTGGGCAGGGGGCCCTGCAGATGCTCCCAGGGCAGCACCCGCTCCTCGTTCCAGGTTTCATGCACCACCTGCTCCCAGGGCGGCGGCAGCACCGACTGGAGAGGATCGATCAGGGGGGCGTCGCCGCTGAGCACGGCCCGGTAGGCCTTCTTCCAGCCCCCCAGGCTGTCGTGCTGGCCGCGGGCGGCGGCGATCACCGGCGCCAGGCGGCGATCACTTCGGGAGATCAAGGCCTGGATCACGCTCCAGCCATAGCTCTCCGGCCGCAGCTCGATCCCCTTGGGCTTGAGCCGTTTGGCCAGCAGTTTCAGGCGCTTTTCGGCTTCGGGTCGCACCCCTTCCCACTGGAACGGCGTGTGGGCCTTGGGCACGAAGCTGCTCACCCCCAGGCTCAGGCGCAGGCCCGGCACGGTGCGTTTGAGCGCGAGCAGCAGCTCGGCGGTGGCCTCGATGTCCGCCTCCTCCTCCGTGGGTAAACCGGCCATGCCGTAGAGCTTGAGGCCGCTGAGGCCGCCCTCCTTGGCGTAGCGGGCGGCGGCGGCGATCTCGTCGCTGCTGAGTTTTTTGTTCACCACCCGGCGCAGGCGCTCGCTGCCACTCTCGATCGCGATCGTCAGGGACTTGCTACCCCGCTTGCTCAGGATCTCGGCCAGCTGCGGCGTGACCGTGGCGGCCCGCACGGAGCTGACGCTCACCCGGGTGCCGTCGAAGCGGTCCTGATCGAGCCAGCCCAGCAGGTCGGCGAACTGGGGGTGCTGGGTGACGGAAGCTCCGAGCAGGCCCAGCCGTTGGGTGGCTCGGAGGCCGGTCTCCACCGCCGGGATCAGGCCGTCGTCGAGGGAGGCGGTGCGAAACGGCAGCGTCAGATAACTGGCCAGGCAGAAGCGGCAGAGCTCGGGGCAGCTGCGGGCCACCTCCACCATGTGGATCGAGGGCCAGGCCGCCTCCGGCGTGATCACCGTGGAGTGGCTGAGGGTGTTGCCCCGCCAGGTCTGCTTGGTCACCGTGGGCGGAATCGTGGCGTCGCGTGGTTCGATCGCCAGCAGCTCGCCATCGGGGCCGTAACGCGGCGCATAGAGGGAAGGGACATACACGCCCGGCACCTGGGCCAGGGCCTGCAGCCGTTCGGATCGGGGGGCATGGCGCCGCTGCTGCAGGGCGTCGATGAAGGCGGGCAGCAGATCTTCGCCGTCGCCGAGCAGCACCACATCGAAGAAGGGGGCCAGTGGTTCCGGGTTGGCGGTCAGCACCGGCCCTCCGCCGAACACGATCGGATCGCCGTCGCCGCGCTGATGACTCCAGAGAGGGATGCGCTGGCGCTCCAGCAGATCCAGCAGCACCGGGCCATCCAGCTCCCAGCTCAGGGACAGGCCGAACAGCTCGGGATCGCGGTGGGCCGGATCGCCCTGGTCGGTGAACAGGCGGCGCACATCCAGGTCGGCGCGGCGGGCCAAGGTGGCCCAGACCACCTGGTACCCGAGGCTGGTGATGCCCACCGAGTAGCTGCTGGGAAAAGCCAGCACCGTGCGCAAGGCGCCGGGCTCGGGCACGGCGGGCTCAAACAGCAGGGTTTCCTGGTTCAGGGGGTACCGGGTGCAACCTCCAGCTTCTCAGGCCCGGGGTCGTGTCGGCGGTGCTCAGCACCGCCCAGGGGCCTCCAGCACAATGGAAGTCACCTGGTCCTCGGGGCGGTCCGGATGGGTTTTGATCCCCGCCACTGGCGGCCACCTGCTGGCAGCCGGCCGATCACCGCCAACCTGGATGGCCTGCTGGCGGAGAACGAGGCCCTGCGGCGGGAGGTGCGCCAACTGCGTCAGCAGCTGGCGCAGTTGCGGCAGCCCCGCCCCCAGGACGGTGGCAGCCGGGTCAGCAGCGGGGCCGCGCCCAGCACACCCCCCAGCTGGTGGAGCGCTGGGGGCAGGCCATGGCGCGCCATCCCGGCTGGTCGGAGTTGCGGATCGGCCCGCCCGGCGGCCTGCGCGCCCAGGCCTGGAACCCCGCCCTCAGCCTGGAGGAGGAGCTCAATCGCCGCCAGGCCGGGCTCGGCACCGAGCTGGCGGCGGCCCTGCGGGGCCCCCACAGCCGCAGCCGTTGGGCGATGCGCGCTGCGTTCGCCCTGTACGGCCCGCGGGCCACGGAGTGGCTGAGCGAAGAACCGTGGCGGGTGGTGATCGAGCTGCGGCGACGGCTGGATCAGCGCGAAAAGCGCCGGGGGACCCGCACCGCCAACAACAGCGCCAGCGGCGGCACCTCCGGCGGGTCGTCCGACGGGCCCACGCCGAAGCGCAAGCCACCGCCGTCCGATCCGCGCCGCGAGGCGCTGCGGCTGCTGGGGTTGGAGGCCGGCGCCAGCCGGGACCTGATCAAACGCACCTACCGGCGGCTGGCCAAGAACCACCATCCCGACCTGGGCGGTGATACCGAGGCCTTTTTGCGCCTGGATGCCGCCTACCGGCTGCTGATGGCCCGTTGAGGGTCGGTTGGTTGCCCGTACCCCAACCCCCAATCGCTACACCCCCGCCAGCACCTTGGCTTCCTCCTCGGCGCTGACCACCCGGCCGCTGTCGGCAAAGCCCTCGATCTGATCGAAGTTGAGGTAGCGGTAGAGCTCATCGGCCAGGGGATCGATCTTGGCGGCGGCGATGCTCAGGTATTCCGCCGGGGTGGGAATGCGGCCCAGCTGGGCACAGACCGCCGCCAGTTCGGCGCTGCCCAGATACACCTGGGCGCCATTGCCGAGGCGGTTGTTGAAATTGCGGGTGCTGGTCGAGAAGACACTGGTGTTGTCCTCCACCCGCGCCTGGTTGCCCATGCACAGCGAGCAGCCGGGCATTTCCATGCGGCTGCCGGCGGCCTCGAAGGTGGCGTAGTAGCCCTCCTCCTTGAGCTTCTCTTCGTCCATGCGGGTGGGCGGGCAGACCCAGAGCCGGGCGGTGTTGGCGCCCTGGCCCTCGAGCACCTTGGCGGCGGCGCGGTAGTGGCCGATGTTGGTCATGCAGGAGCCGATGAACACCTCATCGATCCGCTCGCCGGCCACCTCGGAGAGCAGCTTGACGTTGTCGGGATCGTTGGGGCAGGCCAGGATCGGCTCTTTAAGTGCATCGAGGTCGATCTCGATCACGGCGGCGTAGTCGGCGTCGGCGTCGGCCTCCAGCAGCACCGGATTGGCCAGCCAGGCCTCCATCGCCTTGATGCGGCGGGCCAGGGTGCGGGCATCCTGATAGCCGCGGGCGATCATGTTCTTCATCAGCGCCACGTTGCTGCGCAGGTATTCGCTTACCGTTTCCACCGACAGCTTGATCGTGCTGCCGGCGCAGGAGCGCTCGGCCGTGGCATCGGTGAGTTCAAACGCCTGCTCGAGTTTGAGGTCGGGCAGCCCCTCCATTTCCATGATCCGGCCGGAGAAGATGTTTTTCTTGCCGGCTTTTTCCACCGTCAGCAGCCCCTGCTGGATCGCCACATAGGGGATGGCATTGACCACATCGCGCAGGGTGACGCCTGGCTGCAGCGAGCCGGAGAACTTCACCAGCACCGATTCGGGCATGTCCAGGGGCATGGCGCCGATGGCGGCCGCGAACGCCACCAGGCCCGAGCCCGCCGGAAAGGAGATGCCGAGCGGGAAGCGGGTGTGGCTGTCGCCGCCGGTGCCGACGGTGTCGGGCAGCAGCAGGCGGTTGAGCCAGCTGTGGATGATGCCATCGCCGGGGCGCAGGGCGACGCCGCCGCGGGAACTGATGAAATCGGGCAGTTCGGCGTGGGTTTTCAGGTCCACCGGCTTGGGATAGGCGGCGGTGTGGCAGAAGCTCTGCATCACCAGATCGGCCGAGAAGCCCAGGCAGGCCAGCTCCTTCATCTCATCGCGGGTCATCGGCCCGGTGGTGTCCTGGCTGCCGACGGTGGTCATCAGCGGCTCGCAGCTGGTGCCGGGGCGCACGCCGGCCAGGCCGCAGGCCTTGCCCACCATCTTCTGGGCCAGGGTGTAACCCTTGCCGCTGTCCGCCGGGGAGCTGGGGCGGATGAACAGGTCACTGGCGCTCAGGCCCAGCTGGGCGCGCACTTTGTCGGTGAGGGAGCGGCCGATCAGCAGGGGGATGCGGCCACCGGCGCGCACCTCATCGGTGATCGTGCTGGGCTTGAGCTCGAAGCGGGCCACGATTTCGCCGGCATTCGGCTGGCCGGCGGCGCGCTCGATCGTGCCGGCATAGGGGCGGATCGTGATCACATCGCCGGAGTGGAGCGCCGTGACGTCGCACTCGATCGGCAGGGCGCCGGAGTCCTCGGCGGTGTTGAAGAAGATCGGGGCGATCTTGCCGCCCAGGATCACACCACCCGAGCGCTTGTTGGGTACGTGGGGGATGTCGGTGCCGGTGTGCCACAGCACCGAGTTGATCGCCGACTTGCGCGAGCTGCCGGTGCCCACCACGTCGCCCACGTAGGCCACGGGATGGCCCTTTTGCTTGAGCTCGCTGATCAGCCCCAGGCCGCCGGGCATGCGGGTCTCCAGCATCGCGTTGGCGTGCAGGGGGATGTCCGGGCGGGTGGTGGCGTGGGTCGCCGGTGAGAGGTCGTCGGTGTTGGTTTCACCCTCCACCTTGAACACGGTCACGGTGATCTCGGCCGGCAACTCCGGTTTGGCGGTGAACCACTCGGCCGCCGCCCAGCTGTCCACCACCTGCTTGGCGTAGCCGTTGGTTTCGGCCAGCTCCAGCACGTCGTTGTAGGCGTCGTAGACGAGCAGGGTGCGGCTCAGGCCGGTGGCCGCCTCGGCGGCGATGGCGGGATCGGGGCTGGAGAGCAGGGCAATCAGGGCGGCCACGTTGTAGCCGCCGATCATGGTGGCCAGCAGCTGGACCGCCTCGATCGACGACACCAGGGGGCTGGTGGCGCTGCCCTGGGCGATGGCACTCAGCCAGGTGGCCTTGACGTAGGCGGCCTCATCGACGCCCGGGGGGATCCGCTCGCTCACCAGCTCCAGCAGGACGGCCTCCTCGCCGGCGGGGGGCTGCTGCAGCAGTTCGGTCAGCGCCTGGGCCTGGGCGGCGGTCAGCGGCAGGGCCGGCACCCCCAGGGCCTCTCGCTCGGCCGCGGCGGCGCGGTAGGCGGGCAGCAACTCGGCGGGAGAGAGGGGGGCGGCGGTCATTCCGTTCGGCTCGGAGCAGGGCAAGAGGTCCATTTTCCGCTCTGGCCGGTACCCCCCTTGGTGGCAATGGCGACAGGTTGGCGATGGGCCCGGGCCGGGTGGGGGTTGGCTGCCCCAGGTTCCGACCATGACCGCATGGCTTCGCCAAGCACCGGACGGCTGCTGTGTTGCCTCTTACCGAAGCCGATCAGGTGATGGTTCGTGCCCGTCAGGGAGCCGTGCCGATTGGCTTCGGAGACAAGGAAAGCCCCGAACAACCTGTTGGCCGGCTGTTGTGGTTCGGGCCATGGCAGGTATTGCACTGACGCACCAAGCGAAGCGCGTTTTTTCAGAGCATCCCTAATTGCCGGCGGATGAATCAGCTTCTGTTCAGATCAGCTGATCGATCGAAGGAATTGGGCTAAGCCGTTGGAACTCGGTCCGAGGTTCAGGGTCTTTCTGATGCTCCTCCTCGGCGCTGGTCTAGCGCGGCGGTTCGCTTTCCAACAGGCTCAGGAAGGCGTCGAGTCGTCGTCGGTTGTCGAGGTTGGCGTCGAGCAGGAAGCGTCCGATGAGAACAGTGCTTCGATCTGCAAGTCGCGCTGCCTCCTTCTGATCGCTTCTTGACTCAGCAGCTCGTTTTCTCTCCTCAGCCGTAGTTTCCTCGCTTTCAGTCGCTCGGTTTCGATCTCGATCTCGCGCACGGGATGCCAGTTCAGCCTCGCCAGCAGCCGCCGCCACGGCGGCAACGAGGCAAGGTAATCCGAGCTGCTGCGGTACTTCAACGGTACCGATTCCGGGGAGATCGACATGGTCGTAGCTGCTGAACAGGGTGATCAGGGCCAGCAGGATCGCCGCGGCGATCGTGAAACCGGCCTGGTTGTCGAGATGTCGTTTCACGATAATCGGGGCGCCTCGCCTCCGGCTCCGAGTCGACCCGATGTTCTTGTTGTGGGTCACCTGTTAAGTGCCACCCTGCGTCACAGGCCACTGGCGATCCAGACCAGCCGTGGTGGTGCGGGGGGTGTTGAGAGAGGTTGCCCCTGGGGCCCTGTACAGGCCGTCTGCTTCACACCCAGGGGCCGAGCAGAATTGCGGCGCTGAGGGCGATGCCCTCGGGAATGAAGCAGATGGGGGTGACGATGCCGTTGCTGAACGGAGCGCTGAAGCTGGCCTGGCCGAAAAGAGGGTCGAGCGCGGCCAGCCCCAGGATCGTGCTGAGCCTCAGGAGCCCGTGCCTCGGCCAGCGTTCACTCCCGTGCGGTTCTGCGTTGTCGCCGGTCGCCGTTGGGCCGCTGTCCGATCCGCTTGTCGCCCAGCTCTCCGGGGCAGTGCCGCTCTGGGGCATCCAAGAGTGAAGAAAGCATGAAAACCCTAGGGCCGATCGGCAGTGCTGTCAGGGGCGCTGCTGGCCGCATAGGCTGACCGGTCAGGTCCGCTCGCCCCACTGCGCAGCATGATTCCCACCTCCGATCTCCATGTGGTCGAAACCCGGCCTCTGGTGCCGCCGGCGGTTTTGCATGCGGAGCTGCCGATCAGTGAGCAGGCCTCCCGCACCGTGCAACTGGCCCGGGAACGGATCAAGGCGATTCTGCATGCCGGCGATCAGCGGATGCTGGTGATCGTCGGGCCCTGCTCGGTCCACGACGTGGCGGCCGCCCGGGAATACGCCGAGATCATCGCCGAGGCCCAGCGCCGTCACCGGGACGATCTGGAGGTGGTGATGCGGGTGTACTTCGAGAAGCCCCGCACCACGGTGGGCTGGAAGGGGCTGATCAACGATCCCCACCTCGACGGCAGCTACGACATCAACACCGGCCTGCGCCGGGCCCGCGGCCTGCTGCTGCACCTCGGCGAACTGGGGTTGCCGGCGGCCACCGAACTGCTCGACCCGGTGGTGCCCCAGTACATCGCCGACCTGATCAGCTGGACGGCCATCGGCGCCCGCACCACCGAAAGCCAGACGCACCGCGAGATGGCTTCGGGCCTGTCGATGCCGATCGGCTTCAAGAACGGCACCGATGGCAGCGCCATCACCGCCATCAATGCCATGGAGGCAGCCGCCCGCTCCCACCATTTCCTCGGCATCAACAAGGACGGCCAGGCCGCCATCGTCACCACCACCGGCAACCCCGATGGTCATTTGGTGTTGCGCGGTGGCAAGGGTGGCCCCAATTTCCACCGTGAGGCGGTGGAGGCGGCAGCGGCCCAGCTGTCGGCCGATGGCCTGCCGGCCCGGCTGATGGTGGACTGCAGCCACGGCAACTCCAACAAGGACTACCGACGCCAGGGCGAGGTGCTCCGGGAGGTGGCCGAGCAGGTGAGCTCCGGTTCGCTGCACGTGATGGGGGTGATGCTGGAAAGCCATCTGGTTGAGGGCAACCAGAAGATCCCCGCCGATCTCTCCCAGCTCACCTACGGCCAGAGCATCACCGATGCCTGCATTGACCTGGCCACCACGCTGGAGCTCCTCGAGGAGCTGGCCGCCGCCGTGCGGGAGGTGAGGGAGCGCCGGCTGGTGGCGGCCTGAGCGCATCCGGGGGCCGCAGCCTGGTCGGGGCGAGGCCCTGAGCGGTCAGGGGCCCGTCGATGGGCCAATTCGCTCAGTACGCCTGTGCCTGCCGCTCGTCTCGGGTTGATCGCAGGCCGCGGCGCCAGGACTTGCCTGAGGTTGTCGCTTCAAGCGGCTCCGACTCGTGCCGGGGAACGGCAGGTTGTCGGTATGGATCAGCCGGTCAACCCCGCCCTCTGCAGTTCCATCCGGAATACGGCGCCTCCCAGTTCGAACTGTCCCTGGCCCCGGGCACGGCCCTGGAGGCGGCGGACCGGTTGGTGCGGGCCCGACTGGTCATCCAGCGGGTCAGCCGCCGGTACGGCCGGCGCTGCAGTTTCAGTCCCAAGCCCAGCCTGGAGCGGGTGGGCAATGGCGGCCATGTGCACTTCAGCGTGCGGCACCAAGGCCAGCCGTTGTTGGAGGGCGGCGCCGGTGTCGCCGGGCTCACCGAGGCTGGGCAGCAGCTGTTGGCAACCCTGCTGGCCGAGTTGCCGGCCCTGATGACCCTCGCCTGTCCCCAGGGCCTGTCCTATGGGCGGTTGGGGCCCAGCTCCTGGTCGGCGCCGTTTCAGGTCTGGGGTGTGGAGAACCGCGAGGCGGCCCTGCGGTTGATCCCCGGCGCCGCCGATGGCGCCGCGGCCCATCTGGAGCTCAAGGTCAGCGATCTGGGGGCCAATCCCTACCTGCTGCTGGGGGCTGTGCAGCTGCTGGTGCGGCAGGGGCTGGCGGGAGCACGAACCCTGCCGCCACCTTTGAGCGGCGATCCGGCTGCCCTGCCGCAGGGTCAGGTGCCGCGCCTGCCCGGCAGCCTGGAGCAGGCTGCGGCGGCCTTCGCGGCCAGTGCCCTGCTGCGGCAAGGGATGGGGGAGGCCCTGCACGGCTCCTTGCTCGACAGCCAGGCGGCCGAGGTGCGCCGCAGTGCCCTGCTCACGCCGGAGCAATTGGTGCCGACCGGCTGCTGGTGGCCGTTGGTGGGTGGCCTGGGTTGATGCTGCCGCTGGCAGCGGAAAGGGGCGGGCTTGTTGTTTTGGCACTCAAGGATTGCGAGTGCCAAAAAAACAGCAACCTCACGGAATGTTCGTGTTGGACGTCGCAGCTTGGCGCCCTCTTTACGGTGTTGTCTGTCATTGGTCTTCGCGGGTTGGCGTATGGCTTACCTTCTGCAGTTCTGCGGCTTCTCCGATCCTCTGCAGCTCTTTTATCTGGAGCAGCGCAGTGACGCGGCCAGTGCCGGTGGGGCTGGGCCCGTCTTTGCCGGTTTCCGGCCGTTTCAGCTCGATGCCCTGCTCGGCTGGGCCCTGGACACCGCCCGGCTGCGCCAGTGGGATGGGGCGGCGATACAGCGCACCGTGCTCGACAGCTGGATGGAGCGGGCCGATCTGATCCGCCAGTGGCAGCTGCGGCTGCGCGAAGAGCCTGCCGATTGGCGGGTGGTGGCCGGCCTGGGCAGCCAGCGCGACTGGGAGCAGCGCTGCGAAGCCCTGTTGCAGGTCTGAGGACTGGGCCTGCCTGGTTCAGGCCGGGCTGAGCAGCTGCCAGAGCAGGCCGATGCCGATCGGCACGGTGAAATTGTCCAGGCCCAGCACGGCGATCTGTTCGAGCAGCACGGCCGCGAGCGTCAGGCCGAACACCCCGGCCAGGGATGGCGCGGGCAGGCCGGCGGCGGCGCAGACCAGCATCAGGCCCAGCAGCACCGCCAGGCTGGTGAGGGCCATCGTCAGTGTGCCCACCAGGGAGCGCCGCTGGCCCAGGACCGTCCAGCTGGGTGAGACGACGCTGGAGCCGACCAGTCCGGCCAGGCCGTCGGCCAGGGCCATCACCAGCACACCGGCGCTGACGGCGGCGGGGTGGTCGGGCCACCAGAGCAGCAGCAGCAGGGTGATCGAGGCGCCGTAGCCGATCGTGCCGTAGCTGGGCCGGCCCACGTCCTCGATGCCCGGCAGCAGTCTGCGGCGATGGTTATAAGCGGCCAGCAGGGTGACGAGCGCCGCCGCGCCGATGGCGACGGCGCGATCGATGCCCAGTCCCCAGGCCAGGGGCACCACCAGGCCGGCACCGATGTGCAGGAGCTTGCGACTCCATTCCGGTTGGTCAGGCCAGCGGGAGCGCACGGCAAGGGCGAGCCCTGCCAGCAGCAGCAGCCAGAGCACCACCAGGGCCGAACCGATCAGCTGTTGGCTCACGGCGCCGATCGGCATGCCCAACGCGGATGCGGGCCTCAGGCTGCCTGCTGCATGTTGCTCATCAGCCGCAGCTTCATGATGGCCTTGGCTTCCAGTTGGCGCACCCGTTCACGCGAGACGTTGATCTGGCGGCCGATCTCGGCAAGGGTGAGGGGTTCGCTGCCCTCCAGGCCGAAGCGCAGTTTCAGGATTTTCTGCTCCCGGTCGTTGAGCTGGGCCAGCCAGGTGCCCAGGTGCTCCTTCTGCAGATGGCGATCCATCGAGTCGAAGTGTTCACCGCTGGCCGGATCGGCGATCAGTTCGCCCAGGGTGCTCCGGTCCTCTTCGCCGCGGGCGTGGGCATCGAGGGAGGCACAGGGCGCGCTCTGGGAAATCAGTTCTTCCAGCTCTTCCGGGGCCATGCCCAGGGCGTGGGAGAGCTCCAGTCGGTTGGGCTGGCGCCCGAGCCGATGGGAGAGCTCCCGGGTGACGCGCCGCATCTTGGAGAGCTTTTCGCTGACATGAATCGGCAGGCGAATCGTGCGGGCACTGTTGTCAATCGCTCGGGTCATACCCTGGCGGATCCACCAGTAGGCGTAGGTGGAAAACTTATAGCCCATGGCGGGGTCAAATTTATCCACGGCGCGCTCCAGACCGATCGCCCCTTCCTGGACCAGATCCAGCAGTTCCAGTCCCTGATTCTGATACTTCTTCGCCACGCTGACAACGAGCCGAAGATTGGCCGCCATCATCCGATCGCGGGCCCGTTGGCCCATGCGCAACTGCCGTTGTTGCTTGGCCGTGAAGCCCTCGCCGATCTCCAGGGTCAGGCGTTTGGCGGCCTGGACGTGGTGGGCGAGTTCGATTTCTTCAGCTGGTGTCAGCAGCGGCACCCTGCCGATCGTGCTGAGGTACCAGCCGATGGAATCGGCGCTCAGTCGTCCTGTGGCCCGCTGATTGGCGGCCTTGGTGGCCGCGGCTTTCGATCTGGGAGCGGTCTTGGTGGTGCCCGCAGCCACCGCCAAGGAGTCACCAGCAAAAGGAACCGACAGAACCGTGCTGTCAGCCGCAGAATGAATTGAATTGGTCACTGCGTAGCTCTCGCCTGCGCTGATGCCATCGGCATGCAGCGCATCGGGAGCGGAATGCAGAGGTGTCCCCATCACCCCAGGCCTCCGAATGAATTTGGCCGGAATGTAGCACCGCTGTGGCAGAGGTGTCGCTTGTAAACGGAAGATTTCCTGTATGAACCTCGTGCGGGTTTGGTTTCGGTGTTGTCGGTTACATCGAGCCCCCGGCTATCCGTTGGCCAGGCCGCCACGCCAGCGTTCCATCAAGGTGGGCTGCACCCGCCGTTGGTCGCCTTCCGGTTGGCGCTGGGCAAAGTGGCCATCACTGTGCATGTGCCAGGCGCCGCTGTCTTCGAGGTAGAGCTCGATCAGTCGTTCCAGTTGGCCGCGCAATTGGGGGTCTTCGATCGGGGCAACGGCTTCGACGCGGCGGTCCAGATTGCGGGGCATCCAGTCGGCGCTGCCGATGAACAGTTCGCTCTGGCCGGCATTGCCGAACCAGAACAGGCGGGAGTGTTCCAGGAAGCGCCCGATCACGCTGGTGACGCTGATCGTTTCACTGACCCCAGGTACGCCGGGCCGCAGGCTGCACATGCCCCGGACCACCAGCTCGATGCGCACTCCCGCCTGGGAGGCCTCGTAGAGGAGGGCGATGATCGCCGGATCGACAAGGGCATTCATTTTTCCGCGGATGTGGCCGCCGCGGCCGTTGCGGGCGTGCTCGATTTCGCGGCGGATCAGTCCCTCCATGCCCTTGCGCAGGGTGACGGGCGCCACCAGCAGCTTGCGGAAACTCTGCTGTTTGGAGAAGCCGGTGAGATAGTTGAACAGTTCGACCACGTCCTGGCCGAAGTCTTCCCGCACCGTGAGCAGACCGATGTCGGTGTAGAGATTGGAGGTCTTGGAGTTGTAGTTTCCGGTGCCGATGTGCATGTAGCTGCGCAGCCGCTCCTTCTCCCGCCGTACCACTAGCGCCACCTTGGTGTGGGTCTTGAGGCCGATCACGCCATAGACCACGTGCACGCCGGCATGTTCCAGTTGCCGCGCCCACTGGATGTTGTTGTCCTCATCGAAGCGGGCCTTGAGTTCCACCAGGGCCATCACCTGCTTGCCGTTCTCGGCGGCGCGGATCAGGGCCGCCACCACCGGTGAATCCTTGGAGGTGCGGTAGAGGGTCATCTTGATCGCCAGCACCAAGGGGTCTTCGGCGGCCTGGTGCAGGAACTCCTCCACCGAGGTGGAGAACAGGTCGTAGGGGTGGTGCAGCAGCACGTCGCCGTGGCGGATCACCCGGAAGATGCTTTCGAACTCTTCCTGCTTCAGGGAGCCATCGGCCAGCCGGCTGCGTTGGGCCCGGGCCAGCCGCGGCACGGTGCGGCCCTGGAAAGGGCTGTCGCGCAGCTGGGGCAGGGGGATGCCGGTGAGGCTCATCAGGTCATCGAGCCCCAGGGGGCCATTGATGCGGTAGAGGTCCTCGGCGTCTATGTCCGTGCCCTCCATCAGCACCTGGACGATTGCTTGGGGCATTTCGTCGGCGACTTCCAGGCGCACCACCTCGCCGCCCATGCGGCGCTTGCGCAGGCCCTCCTGCAGGGCCTCCATCAGGTCATCGGCCTCGAGATCGCGCAGTTCCAGGTCGGCGTCGCGGGTGACGCGGAAGAAATAGTGCCCCTCCACCGTCATGCCGGGGAAGAGCAACTGCAGATTGAAGGCCACCAGCTGCTCCAGCGGTACGGCCGTGAAACACGGTGCCGGTACCCGGCTGCAGAGCTCGGTCGGGATCTGCACGAAGCGCGGCAGGATCTTCTGGGGTACCTTCACCCGGGCGAACTGTTGCTGACCGGTGTTGGGATCGCGGATCAGGGCCGCCACGTTCAGGCTGAGATTGCTCATGAACGGGAACGGGTGGGCCGGATCGACGGCCAGGGGCGTCAGCACCGGAAAGATCGAGCTCTTGAAATAGTCGTCGGCCCAGGCTTTCTGTTGTTCGTTCAGGCGCAAATAGTCGATCAGCTGAACCCCGTATTCAGCCAAATGGCTTTTCAGTGAATGGCGGTAGTGCTGTTGTTGCAGTTCCAGCAGTGGTCGCAGCTTGGCGTGGATGGCCTGGAGTTGCTCCTGCGGGGTGAGGCCGTCGTCGCTGCGGGTGGTGACGCCCGCCTCCAACTGGGACTTGAGGGAGGCCACCCTCACCATGAAGAATTCGTCGAGGTTGTTGCTGAAGATGGCGCTGAATTTCGCCTGCTCCAGTAACGGCGTCTGTTCGTCCAGGGCCTGGGCCAGCACGCGATGGTTGAAGTCAATCCAACTCAACTCGCGGTTGATGTACAGCTCCGGGGCAACGACCTGATTTGTCATGGCGCTTGGTACTCCGGCAGCTCAGAGGCCACGAACGTAGCAATCTCAGCGCCCCGGCCGGTGTATCGGCGACCGTTGCCCGGGCAGGCCGCCGGCTACCAGCACCGCCACCCCCAGCATCAGGGTGATCCCCAGCCAAAAGGGGGCCTGCTGATTGAGATTCACGTAGGCCAGACCAGCCAGGGGGGGACCGAGGAAGCTGCCCAGGCTCTGCAGGCCCTGCAGGCTGCCCAGGGCGGCGCCCTGGCCACTGTCATCAAGGCGCCGGGACACCAGGCTGCGCAGGCAGGGGGTGATCAGGCCGGTGCCGCTGGCCAGGATGGCCACCGCCGGAAAGACCACGGCCTGGGCATGCACCACCGGAGCCAGGGGAATCATCAGGCAACCCACCACCACCAGGCCCACGCCCACCAGGCTCAGGCGCCATTCGCCGAAGCGTTTCACCAGCGGTCCGATCAGGCCGCCCTGGACCACGGTGGCCACCACCCCCACCACGACAAAGGCGCTGGCGGAGATGCCCGGTCCCCAGCCGAAGTGCTGTTTGAAATAGACCACCAGCTCAGCGGTGAAGCCGCTGAAGGCCAGAAAGAACAGAAAAAAGGCCAGGCACAGGCGCCGCACCTGGGCATTGCCGAACACGCGCGCCAGCTGGCTGAACGGCTGCAGCTCCCGTTTGCGCGGCAGGGCCAGACGGGCCTCGACCGGGTGCGTTTCCGGCAGCAGGGTGAGCACCACCACCAGGTTCAGCAGGGCAAAGCCCAGGGCCATCAGCACCGGCAGGTTGACCGAGATGCTGGACAGCAGGCCCCCCAGGGCCGGTCCGAGGATGAAGCCCAGGCCGAAGGCCACCCCGATCAGGCCGAAGGCCCGGGCCCGTTGCTCCGGCGCTGAGATGTCAGCCAGCACGGCTCCGGCCGTGGCCGCGGTGCCGCCACTGACGCCATCGATCAGGCGCGCCAGGAACATCAGGGCCAGGGGCACGCCCGCTGCCGTGGCTCCGGGCCAGAGCCGCTGCCAGGGCAGGCTGATGGTCAGGGCGAACAGGGCGAGCCCCAGCACGGAGCCGGCGACGCAGATCGTGATCACAGGCTTGCGGCCGAAGCGATCACTCATGGCGCCGATCAGCGGGGTGACGGCGAACTGGGCTAGGGCGTAGCAGCCCCCCAGCAGGCCGACGGTCAACCCCAGGTTGCGTCCATCGCCTGCGAAATCCGCCAGCAGAAACGGCAGCAGCGGAAAGACGATGCTCTCGCCCAGGCGGTCGTTGAGCAGGGTGAGAAAGGCGCTCAGCAGCGTCGAGGGGCGCTTGAGTCCCATGGGCCGTTCAACGTGACCCTCACCCTCCCATGGCCGGGGTCAGCGGGTTTTTGATTCCAGGATGGGAAATCTCCTGTCCAGCCCCCTAGCCTTGATTTCCCCATTGGCGCGCCTTCGATTTCTCTCCCTGACTCCGCGATCTCAGCCGCTGATGGTGGACCCTCCGCCCAGGTTCGGCCTGCCTTGCCGCCAGCCCTGTTGAGCGCCCGTGTCGTGGTGATCTCGGATTTCAACTGCCCGTACTGCTACACGCTTAATGAGTGGTTAGCCGCCATGGGCCTGGCGGGCCAGGTGCGCTGGGTGGGGGTGGAACACAAGCCCCATCTGCCCGTCGGCTTCGGGCAGGACAACCGCCCCGACGACCTGTCGACCCTGCGCCAGGAGGTGAGGGATGTGAGCGTGCGCGCCCCTGAAGTGGGGGTGACCCTGCCGCCGGTCTGGATTAACTCGCACAAAGCCCTGCTGCTGCAGGCGGCCCTGGAGGACGAGGCGCCGGAGATGGCCCATCGCTTCCGCCAGGAAGTGTTCCGTCGCTTCTGGCGCCAGAGCCTGGACATCTCTGCGGAAGCGGAGCTGCAGGCCGCCCTCGACGCCGCTGGCGTCAGCCTGAAGGAGGGGGTCTTCTTGGACGAAGAGGAATTGGCCAGCACCACCGACTGGTGGCAGCAGGAGTTGGATCGCATCCCCTGCATGCTGGCGCCGACCGGTGCCCGCCATCTGGGACTTCAGGATCGCCGGGCGGTCGAATCCTTCGTGCTCGGTGCCCTGCGGGAACCGCCGCCGGGTGTCGGTTGTCGATGAACCGCATCGGCGCTGGCCCGGATTCTGGGGATGTCGATCCATGCCGGCGCCTGCGGCGTCAGGTTCAGCGGCTCGAATACGAACTGGGCCAGGCGGTGGGGGTGCTGCCCCACCTGCGCCAGATGGTGGAGTTCAGCGGCGATCTGCTGCTGCTGCTCGACGCTGATGGGCTGCTGCTCGAGAGCAATGGTCGCCTGGCGAGCCTGCTGGGCGTGCCGGTGCACGAATTGCTTCGCCTCCCCCTGGAGGGCTGGATGGCCCTGCCCCCCCAGGTGGCGGTGCTGCGCCAGCGCCTGGAAGCCCTTGCTGCCGGTGTGCCCCTGCGGATGGAGGTCGATGTCCGCCAGGCCGAAGGCGAGCCCCTGCCGATGGAGCTGGAGGCCCTCTCCATGGAGCGGCCCCCGTCCGGCGGCGGCAGCGAGGCCCGTTGGACCCTGTCGCTGCGGGACATCAGCGAGCGTCGCCGGCTGGAATCCAGTGAGGCGATGCTGCAGGTGCAGCGGACCTTAATCCAGGAGTTGCGCGTCAGCGAGAAGCGCTACCGGGATCTGGTGGATCAGTTGGCTGATGGGTTGGCCCTGCTCGATCTGGGCCAGCGGATCCAGTTCGCCAATCCGGCGATGGGCGCTTTTCTGGGGTGTGACGGTGAAGGGGTGAGAGGCCGCAGCCTCAGCGAGTTCCTCGCCCCCGACGATCTCTCCACCTGGCAGCAGCAGGTGGGCGCCCTGTTGGCCGGCCGCCACCGCCAATGTCAGCTCAGCGTCCTCGATGCCAGTGGGCGGCGCCGGTTGCTGGAGCTGGAGTTCAGCCCCCGCTGGAGCGCGGCCGGCCTGCACGAGGGCACCCTGCTGCTGGCCCGGGATGTGAGCGAGCTCACCGCCGCCCGGCTCGAACTGGAACGGCTTGCTTTTTGTGATGAGCTCACCGGCCTGGGCAACGAAGCGAGCAGCCGTCGCTTCCTCGCCGATCACCTCGACCGTCGCAACGACATTCCGCTGGCGCTGATGTGGCTGGATCTCGACGGTTTCCGGCGGGTCAACCACACCCATGGCCGACTGATCGGGGATCGGGTGCTGTGTGCCGTGGCCGATCACCTGCGCGGTTGGCGTGCCCCTGGCGACTGGCTGGCGCGGATGGGCGGAGATGAATTCCTGGTGATTCGTCCCGGCCTAGATCGGGACGGGGCCTGGGCGATGGCTGCGGACCTCCAGCGTTCCCTGGCCTGTGGCGTGCAGTTGCCCGGCGGCGAGGGTCTGGGCATCGGCTTCTGTGCCGGCCTCAGCCTCCATCCCGAGCAGGCCGGCGATGCGGACAGCCTGCTGCGCCAGGCGGCCACGGCCCTCGGTCAGGCCCATGACGCCGGCCAGGGGCTCGTGATGGTCTACGAGAGCGGCTTCACCGAGACCCTGCGGGTGGAGCTGGGCCTGGAGGGGCGGCTGCGCCAGGCCCTCGACAGCGGTGGGCTGCGCTTGGTGTATCAGCCCCAGGTGGATCGGCAGGGCCGGCTGATCGGCAATGAGGCCCTGGTCCGCTGGCGCGATGGCGAGCGCGGCGAGGTCAGTCCGGCCGCCTTCATCCCCCTGGCGGAACGCACCGGCCTGATCCAGTCCCTGGGCCGCTGGGTGCTGGAGCAGGCCTGCGCCCAGCAGCGCCTCTGGCAGCTGGCCGGGCTCCATCCGCCGCCGGTGGCGGTCAATGTCTCCCCACGGCAGTTGCTGGCGGCGGCGACGCCGATGTCGGAGCTGGTGGCGGCCGCCCTGCAGCGCCACGGGCTGGCCCCGGACTTCCTGGAGCTGGAGATCACCGAATCGGGCATCCTGCCGATCACCGGGGTGAGCGCCGAGATCGAGCGGCTCGCCAACCTGGGGGTCACCCTGGCGATCGATGACTTCGGCACCGGCTACTCCTCGCTCGAGTCCCTGCACCGCTTGCCGATCAACAAGCTCAAGATCGATCAGAACTTCACCGCCAACCTCACCACCAGCGCTGCGGCCCGGGCGATCGTGCGCACGGCCCTGACGATGGCCCGCGAGCTGGGGATGCAGATCCTGGTGGAAGGGGTGGAGACCGCCGATCAGGCCGCCCTGTTGGTGGGCCTGGGCTGCGACGGCTACCAGGGCTATTACTTTGCCCGCCCCCTGGAGGTGGAGTCCTTCACCGCCCTGCTGCTGGAGCGGCAACAGCAGCAGGGCGGCTGAACCGCTGACGGGTCGTCCATGGCTGCGCCTGCGTCGGCGGCAACACCCGCACGCCCCTGGGGGCCGTGGGTGTGCTGGAGAACCTGATGATGGTGGCGATGGGGGTGGCCCTGGTCGCGATGCCCGGGGCCTGAGCCTGGCCCGCCCACGTCCGCAGATCCCCACTGGGCGGAGGCATGCCGGTCGCCTGGGTCGATCGTTGCCAGATTGAGGTCCTGCCAGCGGCCAGGCCTGTCCATGTCCCTGTTGCCTCAGGCGCTGCACCCCGAGCAGCTGCGGGCGTATCGGTTCGGTGAGCGCGATCACTGTCGCCTGGCGCTGATCGCCGATCCCTCCACCCACAGCGGCGGGCCGACGCTGATGCTGGAGATCCATGACCCCGGCGATCGGGTGCCGCCCCATCGCCATGCCCATGCGGTGGAGTTTTTTTTGTGATCAGCGGGCGGGTGTTGTTCCACGTCGACGGCACCACAATCGAAGCGGCCGCCGGTGACAGCGTGGTGGTGCCGGAGGGCTCCCTGCATGACCTGGAGAATCCAGGCCCAGGCCGGCTCTATCTGCTGACGGTGGTCAGCAGCGACGACGGCTTCGCCGAGCAGCTGCGCCACGGCATCCCCAGTCCGCTGGATGCCGAAGACCTGAAGGTGCTGCGCAGCCTCTGAGCGGCTCGGGGGCTCTGATCGCCGGCGGCTCGGGTCGATGGAAATCGCTCCATGCCGAGCCGGCCTCGGTTCCGGCCACCGCTAGCTTTGAGCTCCGGACCCGATCCTTCGCGCCACCCGCCCGCCGCCATGGTCGAGTCGACTCCGGTCCCAGCCCCTGCCGCCGCCCTGCAGGAGCCAGTCCCGTCGCTGAGCCACCTGACGGCCCGCGGCGAGGTGCACATGGTGGAGGTGGGGGATCGCCCCGCCACCGATCGGCGGGCCCTGGCCGAGGGTTTCATCGCGATGGCACCCGACGTGCTCGCCCTGGTGCTGGAGGGCCGGGCCGGCAAAGGCGATGTGCTGGCGGTGGCGCGGGTGGCGGCGATCCAGGCGGCCAAGCGCACCTGGGAGCTGATTCCCCTCTGCCATCCGATCGGCCTGACGGGCCTGGAGGTGGTGATCGAACCGGCCGCCACGGGTTCCGGCTTGCGCCTGCAGGTGAGTGCCCGCACCACCGGCAGTACGGGCGTCGAGATGGAGGCGCTCACCGCCGTGTCGGTGGGCTTGCTCACCCTCTACGACATGGTCAAATCGGCGGATCCGGCGATGACGATCGGGCCGGTGCGGTTGCTGCAAAAGGACGGCGGACGCCATGGCGCCTGGCGCCGTGACGGTGTCGATCACGGGGATGGCCAGGGGCCAGGCGGCGTTTCTGCCGCCCAGGTCGTTGACTCCAGACAGGCCCTTGCTCCCGCGCCGACCACCGACCATGGCTGAGCCGTTCCCGGCCGAGGGATTGCCGCTCGAGGAGGCCCGCCGGCTGATCCTCGGGTCCCTGCAGCCCCTGGACCGCCGCGAGCTGGTGCCCCTGACGGCCGGCCTGGGCCGCACCACCGCTGAGCCGGTGCGGGCGGCGGCGGCGGTGCCGGGGTTCCGGGCCTCGATCATGGATGGCTACGCCATTGCCGGCCGCGAGGCGCCTGCCCTGGGCCAGAGCTGGCGCCTGGTGGGCCGCTCAGCCGCCGGCAGCCCCTATGCCGGGGCCCTGGCGCCGGGCGAGGCGGTGCGCATCCTCACCGGCGCGGTGGTGCCCGAGGGCAGTGAGCGGGTGCTGCCCCAGGAGCTGGTACGCCCGCTCAAGGGCGGCGAGGGCCCTGCCACGATCGAGCTGGTGGCGGCCAGCGGTGCCAATCCCTGGATCCGTGCTCCCGAGGAGGAGGCCAGCCCCGGACAGGAGCTGGTGGCGGCTGGTCGGCGCCTGGGGCCGGCCGATCTGGCCCGATTGGCCAGCTGCGGCATCCAGCAGCTGGTGGTGACACCGCAGCCGCGGATCGGCCTGCTGATCAGCGGCGATGAACTGCTGCCGTCGGGCCTTGAGCGCGGCCCCGGCCAGATCTGGGAGAGCAACTCGGCCCTGCTGACGGCCCTGCTGCAGCGGCTGGGTTACGGGGTGGCGATCCAGCAGGTGGTGGCCGATCAGCCCGAGGCGTTGCGCCAGGCCCTTCAGGAGCTGGCGGCCGCCAGTGATGTGGTGGTCAGCACCGGGGGGGTGTCCGCCGGGGACAGCGACTGGATCCGCGCGCTGGTGGCGGAGCTGGGGGAGGTGAGCTTCTGGAAGCTGTTCCTCAAGCCCGGGCGGCCGTTTGCCTGGGGGCGGATCGGCAGCACGCCGTTCTTCGGCTTTCCGGGCAACCCGGTGGCGGCGGCGATCACGGCCTTGCAGCTGCTCTGGCCGGCGCTGCAGCGGCTGGAGGGGGCCCAGGTGCAGGAGCTGCCCCGGCTGCGGGTGCGGCTGGCCCAACCGCTGCGGCGCGGATCCGGCCGACCGGAGCTGGCCCGCGCCCGCCTGGAGGTGAGCGCCGAAGGCGCCCTGCTGGCCCGGGTCGAAGGATCCCAGGCCTCCTCGCGGATCGGCTCGCTGCAGGGGGCCGATCTGCTGCTGGAGATCCCGGCCGAACTGGGCAACCTGGAGGCGGGGATGGAGCTGTGGGCGCAGCTGTTGCGGTTGCCGATGTTTTGAGTTCCGAGCCGGGAGCCTCGGGGTGGGCTCAGCTGGCCGGCAGGACTGAGTAGTGATCCACCACCAGCCCCTTGCGTTGTTCCGGTCGACCTTCCATGCCCCCTGGCAGGTCGATCTGGGGCAGCAGGGTGGAGGCCGCCCAACGGTCGTAGGCCTCCTGTCCCTCCCAGAGGGACACGATCATCAGGCCGCCTTCCACCTCCGCCACCGTCCGCAGCAGCTGGGCATGGGGTTGCTCCTTGCCTTCGAGCTGGGCCAGATCCACCTGGAACTGCTCCAACGTCGCCCCGGGCCAGAAGTTCGCCACCATGTGCATGATCCGATCCCCGAATGTTTGCTCTGCCTCAGGAATCTGGCAGAGGTCCTCTGCTTCTGACCAGCCACGCAACGCTCAAGCGGTGGGGGCTTCACAAGGGCGTATTCCCCTGGAGCCAGGTGCCCCGCCCGCCGCTCCACTCCCGTTTCCAGAAAGGGGCTTCATGTTTGAGCGCCTCCAGCAGTTCCTGGCCGCAGCGCTGGGCCGGGCCGCGGCGATCGGCCGCCACCGCCACCAGCACGATCGCTTCGCCCGGCAGCACCCGGCCGATGCGATGGCGCACCAGCACCGCCGTGGCCCCGTGGCGCTGCGCGGCGTACTCGGCCAGGGCGACGATGCAGGCCTCGGTCATCGCCGGGTAGTGCTCCAGCTCCAGGGCATCCAGGGGCTCTCCGGCAGCGTTGCAGCCCCGCACCCGGCCGATGAACAGGTTCTCAGCCGCCGCTGGGCCGCCGGGCAAAAGGGCCAGCCGCATTTGCCAGCTCGCCAGGGCCTGCAGCGGCTCAAACGGCTCCGGCTGCAGTTGCACGTCCAGCAATGGGCTCCGCTCCACTGCCGGCCCCTGGCTGGCGCTGGGTTCAGCCACCGCTGATCGGCGGCAGGAAGGCCACTTCATCGCCGGGCTGCAGCGCCTGATCCGGGCTGGCGAAGGCCTGGTTCACCGCCACCCGCAGTTCGGCCGGCAGTTCAGCCGAGCCGAGCTGCAGGCGGCGCCAGAGGCTGCGGGGGGTGACAGGGGAGCTGTCTGCGGGGTTGCCGGGCGGAGCGATCCCGGCTTGCTGCCAGGCCAGGGTTCGTTCGCCCCAGCCGGCGGCTTCGCGCAGTCCGGCGAACAGGCGCACCTGCAGGGTTGCCGCCACCGGGCTGGCTGGGGTGGGGGCCGCGTTTGCCTGCGTCTGCGTCGGCATGGTCGGGGTGACGATCGGGCTGGGGCTGGAAAGGAACTCGCCCCATCATCGTCCCGCTGAATCTCGAAACCGTCGCGCCACCGCCCTTGCGCCGCCGCTGTTGCGATGGGGATGGCAGCGACAGGGGGTTCGGGAGGGCGGTCACACCGATGTTCCCGCCTTGAATCGCTACGCCTGCCTGGCCTTTCAGGCTGAGCTCCCCTGCGGCGGGACAATGGGGCGATTCGCGCTGCCACCGCTTGGGTCTCGCCATTGCCCTGCTGACGATCTCGGACAGCCGCACCCTGGCGGAGGACACGTCGGGGGATGCCCTGCAGCAGCGCCTAGAGGCGGCCGGCCATGGGCTGGCGGAGCGGACCCTGGTGCCCGACGACCGCTACCGCATCCGGGCTGAGGTCAGTCGCTGGATCGCCGATCCTGCGGTGCAGGTGGTGATCAGTTCCGGTGGCACGGGCCTGACCGGCCGTGATGGCAGTCCCGAGGCGGTGGGGCCCCTGCTGGACAAGACGATCGAGGGCTTCGGGGAGCTGTTCCGGGTGCTGTCGTTCGAGACGATCGGCACCAGCAGCCTGCAGAGCCGCTGCCTGGCCGGCGTCGCCAACGGCACGGTGATCTTTGTGCTGCCCGGTTCGCTCGATGCCGTCTGCACCGCCTGGGACCGCCTGATCTGCGCCCAGCTCGATGCCTCGACCCGCCCCTGCAACCTGGTGCAGCTGCTGCCGCGGCTGACCGAGGGGCGCTGAGGGGGCCCCAGCTGCTGGCTGGGTTTCGCCATACTTTTCGCCAGCCACAGACCCTGACCCTGGGAGTTCCTCGACGGCCCGTCCCAAGGTCCCTGTCTTCGCCTCCCAGTCCGGGTTGCCCACCCCATTTCCCCGCCGCTTCGTCAGACCGCCATGGCCAAGGTTGAGATCTACGTCTGGACCTCCTGTCCCTTCTGTATTCGTGCCAAGCAGCTGCTGGATCGCAAGGGGGTGGACTACATCGAATATGCGATCGACGGCGATGATCGGGCCCGCCAGGCGATGGTTCAGCGCGGTACCGGCGGCTCCCGTTCCGTACCCCAGATCTTCATCAACGATCAACACGTCGGCGGCTGCGACGATCTGCACCGTCTGGAGCGCCAGGGCCAGCTGGATGCCTTGCTGGCCTGAGCCTTCAGCGGTTGATCCCCCCTAGCCTGAGATCCCATCTTTCGGGCGCCGATGGCCAACTCCGCCAGCGACGTTCCGGACCCCGCCGTATCGGGTTCTTCGCAGGGCCAGGCCGCCAAGGGGCTCGGCGCTGAGCCTGCCGGTCTCGAGCTGCCTGAGCCGATCGCCAGCCCCGGCGCCGGGGTGACCCCGACGGTTGGTGGCGGCTGGCCCTTGATCGACGGCTGGGCCCGGGCCACCCTCTCCGGCCTCGGCCCCAGGCTCTGGCAGACCCTGAGCCACCAGAGCGCCTGCCTCTCCTGCGCCTGGGGCACCGGCGGCCAGAAGGGCGGCTTCCGCGATGAGCTGGGGGAACCGCTGCAGCGCTGTCTCAAGAGCGTCGAGGCGGTGGCGGCCGAACTGCAGCCCGCCGTGCCCCAGCAGGTGTTCGACCGGCGCAGCCTGGCGGAGCTGCAGCAGCTCAGCTCCTCCGAATGCGATGACCTCGGCCGCCTGTCGCGGCCGCTGATCCTGCGGCAGGGGAGCCACCACTACGAGCCGATCGGCTGGGATGAGGTGTACGCGCTGGCGGAGCAGGCCTTCCGTGTGCCACCCGAGCGGCTCGCCTCCTACAGCTCCGGCCGCTCCTCCAATGAGGCCGCCTGGCTGCTGCAGCTGCTGCTGCGGTCCCTGGGCTCCAACAACCTGGCCGACTGTTCCGATCTCTGCCACGCCCCCTCCAGCGTGGTGCTCAACCAGGTGTTCGGCTCCGGCACCTCCAATGTCAGCCTTGAGAGCCTGCAGCAGGCCGACTGCGTGGTGCTGGTCGGCTCCAATGCGCCGGCCAATCACCCGCGCTTGATGAACGAGCTGATCCGCCTGCGGGAGCGCGGCGGCACCGTGATCGTGATCAATCCGGTGCTGGAGGTGGGTCTGCAGCGCTTCGGCTCGCCGGCGTTCCCGATCCGCTCGCTGCTGCGCGGTTCCGAGATCGCCTCGCTGTTCCTCCAGCCCCTGCCCGGCTCCGACACTGCCGTGTTCCTGGGCATCCAGAAGGCCCTGCTGGAGACGGATCGCCTGTCCATGGAGTACGTGCGCGCCCATGCCGAGGGCTGGGAGCCGTTGCTCGAGCAGCTGCAAAGCCTGTCCTGGTCGGCGATCTGCGCGTGCTGCGGCCTCAGCCGCGAGGAGCTGGAGCTGGCGGCCGAGCGCATCGCCGCCGCCAAGGGCGTGGTCTTCGCCTGGGCGATGGGCATCACCCACCACGTCAATGGCTGCGACAACGTCCAGGCGATCGCCAACACGGCGGTGCTCACCGGCAATGTCGGCCGTCCCGGTGCCGGCACGATGCCGATCCGCGGCCACTCCAACGTGCAGGGCTTCGGCTCGATGGGGGTCAGCACCCAGCTGCAGGCGCCGATGCAACGGGCGCTCGAAACCCTGCTGGGTCGCCCCCTCAGCCCCGTGCCCGGCTACGACACCCGCAACCTGATCGAGGCGGCCGAGGCGGGCCGGGTGGACACCTTGCTGTGCCTGGGGGGCAACCTTTACGGCGCCAATCCCGATGCCACCCAGGCCGGCCGCGCCCTGGGCCGGATCGACACGGTCCTCTATCTGGCGACCAAGCCCAACACCGGTCATTTCCAGGGGCTGGGGGCGCGGCAGACGTTGCTGTTGCCGGTGTTCAACCGCTTCGAGACACCGCACCGCACCACGGTGGAGTCGGGCAACAACTGGGTGCGGCTCAACGAGCCCGGCAGCAGCCATCTGTGGGACGCCGACCTGGTCAGCGAGGTGGTGTTCCTCGGTGAGCTGGCCCACCGGGTCCATGGCGAGGCCGCGATTGACTGGCGCCGTCTGCAGGATGCGACCTATGTGCGCCAGCTGATCGCCCGCACCGTGCCGGGCTACGGCCCCCTGGCCCAGATCGATGCCACGGGCGAGGAGTTCAGCGTGCTGGGCCGGCTCTTCAGCGAGGCCTGCTTCCGCACCCCCAGCGGCCGGGCGCAGCTGGCGGTCACGCCCCTGCCCCAGCTGAGCCTGCCCTTCCGCAGCCAGTTCGAGCCTGGTCCGTCCCCGGGTGTCGGGAACCGTGCCGATGACGTCGTTGACGATGGGGCCGGGCCCAGCTCAGACGCCGACAAGGAGACCCCGGGCCTGGTGCTGAGCCTGATCACCGCCCGCAGCTACGGACAGCACAACACCGTCGTCTACAAGCAGGCCGACAGCTACCGGGGCATGCCCCATCGCCAGACGATCCTGATGAACCGGGAAGACCTGCAGCGCAGCGGTCTGCGGGCCCACCAGCGGGTGCGGGTGCAGGGGGAGGCGGGCCAGCTCGACGACATCGAGATCATCCCCGGCGAGATCCGCGCCGGAGCGGCCCTGATGTTCTTCCCCGAGGCCAACGTGCTGATGAAGGGCGACCGCGATCGCCGCAGCGGCACCCCGGCCTTCAAGCGGGTGCCGGTGCTGGTGCGGCCTCAGCCCCCTAGGTAGGCCATCTCGGCATGGGCGGCGGGTGCCGCGGCCGCGCTGCCAGCTGTCCCGTTCATGCGTTGGCTTCGCTCCTCGCTGTAGCGATCGTCCCGCTGGCGCCAGAGTGAGCCCAGCGCCGCCAGCAGGCCGTCCCGATCCAGCCGGGGCCGCAGCCAGGGGCGCAGATCGGTGCCTTGGCCGGCGAACAGACAGCTGTAGGCGATGCCGTCGGCGGTGACGCGCAGCCGGTTGCAGTCGCCGCAGAACGGTGCGCTGATCGAGGCCACGGTCGCCAGCAGGCCGCCACCATCGCGGTAACGCCAGCGGCAGGCGGTGGCCTGGGGTTCACGGCCCAGGGGCTCCAGGGGCCAGCGTTCGCCGATGCGGGCCACCATCTCGGCGGCGCTGATCACCTGGTCCGGCTGCCAGCCGTTGCGATGGCCCACATCCATGTATTCGATCAGCCGCAGCTCCACTCCCCGTTGCCGCGCCAGGGCCGCCAGGGGCAGCAGCTGGTCGGCGTTGCCGTCGCGGGTGATCACGGCGTTGAGCTTCAGCTCTCCGGCGGCCGGATCGAAGCCTGCCGCCCGCGCGTGGTCGATCGCGGCCAGCACCCGGGCCAGCAGCGCTTCGCCGCGGGCATGGGTCGCGTCGCCCTCCGTTGCCAGCCCGGCCATGCGGGCGACGCTGGCTCCATCGGCGCCGTCAAGGCTGAGGGTGATCCGCTCCAGCCCGGCGTCCCGCAGGGATCGGGCCCGCTCGGCGCTCAACAGGCTGCCGTTGCTGGTCAGGGCGATCTGGCGCAGCCGGCCGCGGCGATCGCCTTCCGGCCACTGGCGCAGGGGTGCCAGGGCGCGGATCAGGGTCTCCAGATCGGGGTGCAGCAGTGGTTCGCCGCCGGTGAGCCGCAGGCTGTGGACGCCGAGTTGCACCGCCGCCTCCACCAGCCCCAGGCGCTCCTCCAGGCCCAGCAGCCCCGGCGGCTCCTGGCCATCCGGCAGGCAGTAGGGGCAGGCCAGGTTGCAGCGGGCCGTCAGCGACAGCCGCAGCACCCCCAGGGGCCGGTGGTGGCGGTCGAGCGGGACAGGGCTGGCCATGGGGCGCAAGCTAGGAAAGCCCTGGAAAACCCGCTGTCCTGTGGCCCTTTTCCCCATGCTCAGCCGCTGCTGTCGGGGAGTGCGGCTGCTGCTGGCCGAACGCGAAGCGATGCCGGAGGGTTGGGACGCCGCCGTTCAGGGGTTCGGTTGATCGCGGTTCGGCCCGTTGGAGTTCGGCCGGTCGCCATCCGGGCCGTTGAAGTCCGGCCGGATGTCGGCCGGCCGGTTGACGTTGCGCAGCGCCCGGGGATCCAGCGGCACGGGGTGAAACGGATGGGCGCCCAGCCAGCTCTGCAGGCGCCGCTCGCCGGCGTCGATGCGGTTGGTCAGGTCCTGGCGCAGCGCGATCGAACTGGGATAGACCCCCAGCAACGGCTGCAGGCGCAGGCCGTCGTGGGCCAGGTGCAGCCCCTCGGGCTCCAGGGCCGCCGCCGCCACCAGCTGCCCCAGCACCGCCAGGCTGAGCTCCGGCATGTCCACCGGGCAGAGCAGCAGGCGCTGATCCGGGTGCAACAGCATCAACCGGTGCAGGGCCAGCAGCGGCCCCTCCCAGGGGGCGGGCTCGGCGATGGCGCTGATCGGGCCCGGCCTGCCGGATCCCGTTGCCGTTGCTCCCAGGTTCAGGTTCTGGGCCAGTTCCAGGTGGCCGGGGTGCCGGCTGAGGAGGGTGATCGGCCGCTCCAGTTGGGCCAGCAGCGTCAGGCTGCGTTCCAGCCAGGTGCCGCCCTCGGGATGGGGCAACAGGGCCTTGTCCTGGCCCATGCGCCGGCTGGCGCCGCCGCTGAGCAGGCAGCAGCGCAGGGGTGGAGTGTCGCCGGCCGGCTGGCGCAGCAGGGTCATGGGCAAAATCGCAGCGGCTCGGTTGGACGGCGGCGGGTCATAGCGGGCAGGGACAGAGAGGCGTGCTTCAGGAAGACTTGGAAAACCTGTTGGTCTGCCGTTGCGGTGCTGGCCCTGTTGGGGATCTCGTCGTTCGTCCAGGCCAGGCGCCAGGGTCATCCAGCTTTTTCTCAGTACTGGCCGGTCAGGCCAGCAGCCCGAACTCCGCCAGGGCGTTGGGCAGGTTGTGGTGTTCGTGGCCGGGGTGGCTGAGCTTGACCAGGGCGAAGCGCTCCAGCTCGTCAAGTTCGCCCCAGGGCTTGGCTGCCAGGCGCAGGCCCAGCTGTTCGCAGGAGGCCAGCAGCTCCGCCGGTGGCCCGACTTGGCGCTGCCAGCTGGTCTCGCGGGCCGGCTCAAGCAGGGTCGCCGGCGGGGTCAGGGCGCCGCAGCGCTGCAGCAGCCACTGGCGCAACGCCTCGATCGCGGCTGGATCGTCGTTCCAGGCCAGCAGCTGTTCGCGCTCTGCGCTGTCGAGTCCGTGCCAGTGGCTGAGTTTGAGTTTCACCCCGGCCAGATCGAGCTTGCGCCGCACGGCCATCGGCAGGCAGCGCAGGTCGGCGACGAAGTCCGCCTCGAAGGCGAAGCAGCGGCGCGGGCGCTCCAGCTGGGCGCTGCAGGCCTGGCGCCAGCGTTCCACCGCGCCCCCCACCAACAGCGCTTCGGCCTGCGCCACACCCTCCGCCAGCGAGCCGGCCAGTCCCGCCCGCCAGAGCAGGAACCCGCCGTTCCAGATCAGGCCCTGCCGCAGGGGCCCTTCGCCCCCCAGGGCCGCCAGCGCCTGGTCGCGCCAGACCTCCAGGCTGGTGAGTTCCACCTCAGGCACCCGCAGGCCGAAGTCGCGGGCCTGCAGGATCAGCCGCTCCGGCGTCTCCTGGCTGCCGCGGCGATGGGCGGCGATCGCCACCCGGCTGGTGGGCAGGTCGACGCCCCCCTCCAGCCCCTTGATCAGTAGCACCGCTGACTGGCCCACCTGCGCCAGGGCGTCCCAGGCCAACGCTTCGGTGGGGGCGTGCACGAAGCCGCTCACCTGCAGGTCGGCCTGGGGGCAGCAGCTCCACAGCAGCTCCAGGGTGGCGATCGGCGGGCGCTTGCCGATCTGGCGGCGGATCGGAATCAGCCGTTCGGCCGCTCCGAAGTGGCGCGGCTGGTGCAGCAGGGCCAGCCCGCAGGACGCGAAACCGGCCTGCACCGCCGGCCATTCCAGCTGGCGCAGCTCCAGCCCCAGGGCGGCCAGGGCCTCGCCGTTGCTGAGGCCATATTTCACCGGCATCGGTTCGCCGCCGTGCAGCACCACGCCCAGTCCCGCGCTCGCCAGCAGCAGGGCCGTCAGCGGCAGCAGGGGCGCCGTGCGGCAGCGGCCATCAAACGGCACACCGAAGCTCACCACCCGCCGCCCCGCCGGCTGCAGGGTCGGCCCCTGGCGCCGGTAGCTGTCGATCAGACCGGCCAATTCCTGGGGTTCAGGGCGCCGCAGCCGATGGGCGATCAGGAAGGCGGCGGCTTGGGCGTCGCTGACCCGCCCCTCCAGCAGCCGATCAAGGGCTTCGGCGGCCTCCTCACGGCTGAGGCCGGTGCTGGTGCGTTCGCCGCTGCCCAGCTTGCCGATCAGCTCCCGGAAGCGCAGCGCGTCGGCCCCCAGCTCGGCGCTGTAGTGGCCGCGCCGCTGGCTGATCAGCCCATCGCCCGGCTCGGGAGGCAGCATGGGGGTTCGGTCCGGAGCCCGGGTGCAGGTGGTGCAGCGGATCATGGCAACTCCCCTGCTGTTGGTGGTGCATGGGCGCACCGGCGGCCTGATTCCTGAGCTGTACCGCCAGCTGGCCCAGGAGCTGCAGCAGCGCCGCCAGGCGCCCGTTAGTCTGCGGGCCCTTACGGCGTCGTCGCCGGGGCCCGGAGCGGAGATCGCCCTCTCGGGCCCCGCGATGACCCTGGTGCCCCTGTTGCTCCTGCCGGGCAACCACGCCCGCGTCGACGTGCCGGCCCTGGCCCGGCAGCTGGGTGCAACCGCCGGCGTCGGTGGGGACCACGGCGCTGGTGGTTGGGGGGCTCGCGTGCGGCGCCTGCCTTTTCTGGGGGCTTGGCCGGCCTGGCAGAGCGCCCTGGCCGCTGAGCTGGCCGCCTTGGTCGAGTCCGCCGCCAGCGCTGGGCGGGTTCCGGCGACGCCGCTGTTGCTGCATCACCCGCTCGAGGGCCCGCTGGCCCCCCGCTACCTGGAGCATCTGCAGCGGCGCCTGGGCTGCCGCTGCCTGGCGGCTCCATACAGTTCAACCGATCCCGAGGAGCCTGCCCTGGCCATCGACGGCCCCGTACTCCCCCTGGCCCTGGCGGCCAACCGGCTCACCGAGCGGCTCGAGCCTCGGCTCGGCCGCGCCCAGGCGGCACCGCTGCTGGAGCGGCCCCGGCTGCGCCAGCTGCTGCTCGAGAAACTCGCCGCGCTGCCATGAGCCGCGATCCCGACGCCATGTCTGAGCAAGTCCTTCCCGATCCTGACTTGGCGCAGCCTGCCGGGGCCGGAGCTAGGGGCTCGTCGCCGGTTTCGCAGTGCCCAGGCACCGTCTATCTGGTGGGGGCGGGGCCCGGCGATCCCGAACTGTTGACCCTCAAGGCCCACCGGCTGCTGCGCCGTTGCGATGCGCTGGTCTACGACTCCCTGGTGCCGCAGGCGTTCCTGGATCTGGTGCCCGAGGGCTGTGAGCGCCACTTCGTCGGCAAGCGCCGCGGCCACCATTCCGTGCCCCAGCCCAGCACCAACGCCGTGCTGGTCAAGCTGGCCGGCCGCCACGGCACGATCGTGCGGCTCAAGGGCGGCGATCCGTTCCTGTTCGGCCGCGGCGGCGAGGAGGCGGCCCATCTGGCGGCGCGGGGCATTCCGGTGCAGGTGGTGCCGGGGGTCACCGCCGGCATCGCCGCTCCGGCCTATGCCGGCATCCCCGTCACCCATCGCAAGGCGGGCTCCAGCGTCACGTTTGTCACCGGCCATGAGGAGATCGATAAGGGACGTGCCGGTGTCGACTGGCGCGGCCTGGCCCGCAGCAGCGACGGCCTGGTGATCTACATGGGCCTGCATAACCTGGCCCGCATCGTGGCGGAGCTGATCGCCGGTGGCCTGGCACCCGCCACGCCCGCCGCCGTGATCCAGCAGGGCACCGTGCGGGGTCAGCGGTCGCTGGTGGCCAGCCTGGGCGACCTGGCCGAGCGCGTGCAAGCCGACGGTTTTGCCTCCCCTTCGATTGTTGTGATCGGCGAGGTGGTGAATCAGCAGGTGCCGCAGTGTGCCCCCGAGCCCGCTGATGTGACGATGCCGATTCCGTTCTGAACGGCCCTGGTTGAGCGCTCGCTGCTGCAGGTCTGCACTCCTTCAATCCAGCTTCAGCACACCCTGGTTGCGCTCACGGCGCAGTTGGTCTTTGGCGGCGAACCGGGCCAGACAATCCCCCTGGGGCACCAGCACGCAGCTGACGTAGTCGGCCGCTTCGGTCAGGGCGGCGCGGATCGCCTTGGCTGCCGGGGTGCGCTGGGCCTGGGAGCTGTTGTTGCCGAAGTTGAGGGTGCCGGCGGCGCCGGTCAGCACCTGGCCGGTGCGACCCATGTTCGGAGCCAGCAGCAAGGCGGCTCCGGCCAGCGGCAGCAGGCTTACCCCCTGCTGCTTCGCCTCGGCGGTGTTGCTGGCCCGTCCTTCGACAGTGCGGGCGCCGACCACCTCGCCAGTGCTGCTGTCGACAACGCGGATGTCGATCGCCACGTAGTCCTTGGTCTCGAGCTGCTGCTGGTTGGTGCCGAAGCCCATCACGCCGAAGTTGCTGCCGCTGCTCTTCTCCTCGACATTGGAGTCGTAGGAGGTCACCGTGCCGAGCACGATGTAGCGGGCGCCGGTCATCTGGCCCTTGCGGGCGGCGGTCGGGCCCTTGCGCACGATGCCCAGCTCGGCCAGTTCCTGTTCGCTCAGCACCGCACCGAGATTGGAGCGCTCCACCACCTGCAGGGTGCCCGTTGCTTGCAGTTCATTGGCCAAAGCCGCCGCCAGGTCCGTCGCCACCGGCCCCTGCCACCACCAGGCGGGCTGGGTCACCGTGTTCTTGAAGTCGGGCACCGAGACGGTGGGTCTGCCGGGCTGAGCGCCGCCGATCCGGGGTTGGGCGAGGGCGGCCGGCAGGGGCGCCAACAGTCCGGCCAGCAGCAGGCCCGAGAGGCTGGACGCGAGGGGCTGCTTCAGCATCAAATCGCCTGATCTGGGGGATTCATTCAAGCAATCAGAACGCGTTCGAACCAGTGGCCCCAGCTGCCTTGGGGTCGTCGCTCCCCTCTCACCAATCCACAAAGTGGCCTAGGTGTTGCGCAATTCGGTAGCGGGCTCGACGGCCGCCGGGGAGGTCGTTCGGTTCACTGGGTCAACCTCCCTTTCTGGTCTGAGACCCCGCAGCCGCCGCCATGTCCTCCAGCCTCCCCAGCAGCGAACAACTCCGTGAAAGCCAACATCGGGCGCCCCGTCCGGCGCCGATGTTCGAGCTGGTCCCCTACGAAAAGTTTCGCGATACCCCGGCAGTTCGTTTCTTCGATATCACCGTTGCCGCCTCCAATGCCCGCGATCTGGTGATCCACAGCGGCCCGGCCGTCAGCCCTCCCGATGAGGAGAAAACCGGAGCCTGGCAGTTCTATCTCCATCCCCACCAGGAGGACAACCTGCTGGCCCTCCACGGCGGCCGCACCTTTTACCTGGTGAATCTGGGCTGGAATTATCCGTATCACATTGTCCGCCTCGAAACCGGCGGCGACATCCTGCGCATTCCTCCCGGCACCTTCCATCGCTCCGTCTCCGACCCGGACGGTTCGGTGGTGTTGAACCAGGCCGTGCGTGAGCAGGGCGCCGATGTGGTGCGTGAGTTCCGGGTGTACAACAGCCGCCGCATTCCGCGCCTGTTCGCCACCACCTTCCGCACCGCG
Source organism: Synechococcaceae cyanobacterium ELA739 (assembly GCA_037127935.1). Taxonomy (GTDB): domain Bacteria; phylum Cyanobacteriota; class Cyanobacteriia; order PCC-6307; family Cyanobiaceae; genus Cyanobium. Next base: position 198,789 of record JBAXXM010000002.1, on the reverse strand, counting down.
CCGCTGCCCAAGCTGCATGGCGTCAGCTGGTAGGGCCAGGCGTCCAGCAGGCGTCCCTCCATGGCATCGAGATCAGCCCCGGTGCCTCAAGCCAGCCGCAGATCGATGGTGACATCGTCGGGACGCTGTCTGCTGCTCCAGGCCGGGCCTCCGCCGGGGGTGTTGGGCTCCGCCGGCGCGCCTGGATCGAGCGGGACGAAACCCAGATCCTGCTCCCGCAGCTGAAAGCGGTGGCTGTCCGTGGGGCTGCTGATCTCCAGGTCCAGCGGCAGCTGGGGCGCGATCGCCGGATGCAGGCAGGGGTAGAGCCGCAGATGCCGGTAGCGCACCGCCAGGGGCGATCGGTCCAGGGGCAGCGGCCGGCCGTTGAGCCGCAGGCTGCCGTGCTGGCGGAAGCTGTCGCTGACGCTGATCTCGAAGCGGCGCAGGGAGCCGTCGATGAAGCGGCTGGTGAAGCCCCCCTGCACCGGGGTGTCACAGATCAGGGGCCAGGGCTCCAGGGCCGGCCGCAACACCACCCGGTCGTCCCCCTGTTGCCACTCCAGCAGGGGCGGGAAGCGCCATCCCCAGATCTGCCGGTAGGGCGTCGGGTCGAGGGGCAGGCCATCGGCGGCCAGATCGGCCAGGATCGCCTCCAGATCGGCCCACAGCTGGCTGGGCAGCAGCATGCGGTCGTGCAGCTCGCTGCCCCAGTCGCGCAGGGCCCGGGGCCGATGGGCCGGCTCCAGCAGGTGGGCGGCCAGGCTGCTCCAGAGCAGGGCCACGGCGCTGCTCCAGCCCACCTGCGGCAGGGTTTCCAGCGCCCGGAACTCCACCAGGCCCAGGCAGCCGGCGGGGGCACCGGGATTCCAGAACTTGTCGAAGCTGATCTCGCAGCGATGGTTGTTGCCGCTGCGGTCGGCGTGCAGATGGCGCAGGGTCTCGCCGATCAGGCTGCGGTGGTCGCCGCGGGGATCGTCGGCGCTGCGGCCGTCGTCGGCCTGCTCCAGGCACCGGTAGGCCAGCTCCAGATCAAAGATCGAGCCGGCCGCCTCATCGGGCCGGGGCGCCTGGGAGGAGGGTCCGACGCCGGGGCCGCTGAACAGATAGGCCAGGGCTGGGTGGTGCTGCCAGTAGCGCAGGATGCCCACCAGCCAGGCCGGCCGGCTGAAGAAGGGATGGTGGGCCAGATCCGGCCCGCCCCAGAGCAGGTGGTTGCCGCCGCCGGTGCTCTCCTGGCGGTCGCCGGCCGCGGCCTTCCAGCTGCGCAGACCCACGGCCGCGCAGGCCTGCTCCAGCAGGGTCATCCAGCCGTGGTAGTCGGCCCAGCCGTGGCAGATCGGCAGGTTGATCTCCAGGACGCCCGGATCGGCCGTGAGCCCCAGCACCTGCCAGTGCCCTTCGGTGTCCACCGGCAGCACGCCGCTGAGCCGGGGGGCGGCCAGGTCGCCCAGGCTGTCGGCCACGGCCTGCAGCAGGGTCTCCAGGGGGCGGCGGGTCAGGGGCGGCAGGAACAGCTCCCAGCCGTCGGCCCAGATTTCCAGGGTGAGCACCTGGCGCGGCAGGTCCTCGCTCATGTGCTCCAGGGGCAGGCGCAGGCCGGCGGGGCCCGGTGCACCGCTGAGTTCCCGCAGGTCCTCCTCCAGGGGCCAGGCGGCCGGCCGCCAGGGGATCGAGCGCCGGGCCGGGTCGCTGTCGTGGTCCGGATCGCCCGGCGCCTGGTCGGGATCGCTGCTCAGGGGCACGGCCCAGACCCGCCGTTCGCCATCGAGGGGATCGCGCAGGGGCACCGGGTCCAGCTGGATGCCCAGGATCTCTCCGAGCTTGGTCAGCCAGGCTTCTCCTTCGGCGCCGGTCAGCTGGCGGCCGCTCAGGCCCGGCTGGCCGGGATGGGGCCAGCGCACCGGCGGCTGGCCCTGCAGGCCGGTGATCAGCCTCAGGGCCCAGCGGGGGTTGACCTCGCCGTCGTAGCGCTTGCCGGGGCAGTAGAGCAGCGTGCTGCCGGGCCAGGCGCCCAGCTGCAGCTCCTGGCCCAGGCGCCGGGCGATCGGCAGTTTGGTGGGGCCATCGGCGGTGACGCTCCACTCGGGCCCCTCGGGCTCGAGTGGCACCACGGTGGGCTCGCCACCGAGGGTCAGTTGGATACCGGCCTTGATCAGCCGGGCTTCAGCGGCCCGCGCCGCGGGTTCCATCCAGGTCATCGTCCAGGGGTCACGCACTCGGAACCACACTGCACGCTTGCACAGGGACGGGCTGCACCTTCCAGATGCGTTCGGCGTACTCGCGGATCGAGCGGTCGCTGCTGAAGAAACCGCAGCGGGCCGTGTTCAGCACCGACATCGTCCGCCAGCGCATCGGATCCCGCCAGACATCGTCCACCTCGTTCTGGGCGCGGCGGTAGTCGCCGATGTCGGCCATCACCCGGAAGGGATCGCTGCTGCAGAGGTTGGCCAGCAGCGGGTGGAACAGGTCGCGGTCGCCTTCGCTGAAATGACCCGAGCCGATCAGGTCGATCGCTTCGCGGGTCATCGGGTCGTTCTCCAGCCAGGGCATCGGGTGGTAGCCGTTGCGGTTGATCGCGGCCAGCTGCTCGGCGGTGTGGCCGAACAGGAAGAAGTTGTCGTGGCCGACCCGGTCGCGGATCTCGATGTTGGCCCCGTCCAGGGTGCCGATCGTCAGCGCCCCATTGAGGCTCATCTTCATGTTGCCGGTGCCGGAGGCCTCCATGCCGGCGGTGGAGATCTGCTCGGAGAGATCCACCGCCGGATAGATGCGTTGTCCCAGCTTGACGCTGAAGTTGGGCAGGAACACCACCCGCAGGCGGCCGTCCATGGCCGGATCGATGTTGACGATCTCGGCGATGCCGACGATCAGGCGGATGATCAGCTTGGCCATGGCGTAGCCCGGCGCCGCCTTGCCGCCGAAGATCATCGTGCGCGGCGGCAGATCCTCGCCGGCGCGGATGCGCAGGTAGCGCTCGACGATCTGCAGGGCGGCCAGATGCTGGCGCTTGTATTCGTGGATGCGCTTGACCTGCACATCGAACAGGGAGGCCGGATCGACCAGCACCCCGGCCTGGGCGTGAATCGTGCTGGCGAGCCGCTGCTTGGCCTGCTCGCGCACCCCGTGCCAGCGCTCCAGGAAGCCGCCGTCGCCGGCCAGGGGCTCGAGTTGGCCCAGCTGATCGAGATCCCGTCGCCAACCGCTGCCGATCGTCTCATCGAGCAGCTGGGACAGCGGCAGATTGGCCACCGACAGCCAGCGGCGGGGCGTGACGCCATTGGTGACATTGGTGAACCGCTCCGGCCAGATGGCGGCGAAGTCGTGGAACAGGTTCTTGACCAGCAGTTCGCTGTGCAGTTCGGCGACGCCGTTGACCTGATGGCTGCCGACCACGGCCAGGTGGGCCATGCGCACCTTGCGCTCGGGCCCCTCCTGGATCAGTGACAGCTTTTCGAGCAGCTCGGGCCGGCCCGGATACTTGAGGCGCATCATGCGCAGGAAGCGGGCGTTGATCTCGTAGATGATCTGCAACTGGCGCGGCAGCAGCTGCTGGAACAGCCCCAGGCTCCAGCACTCCAGCGCTTCCGGCAGCAGGGTGTGGTTGGTGTAGCTGATCGTGGCGGTGGTGATGGTCCAGGCCGTATCCCAGTCGACGCCGTGCTCATCGATCAGCAGCCGCATCAGCTCCGCCACGGCGATGGCCGGATGGGTGTCGTTGAGCTGGACGGCGAACTTGCGGTGGAACTCGGTCACCGGCAACCCCTGGCCCTGGAGGATGCGGAACATGTCCTGCAGGGAGCAGGAGACGAAGAAGATCTGTTGACTCAGCCGCAGGCGCTTGCCCTGCTCCAGCTCGTCGTTGGGATAGAGCACCTTCGAGAGCGTTTCGGACTGCACCTTCTGCAGCACGGCCCGGGTGTAATCGCCGGCGTTGAAGGAGGCGAAGTCGAAGGCGTCGGGGGCCTGGGCCGACCACAGCCGCAGGGTGTTGGCGGTGTGCACGCCGTAGCCCAGGATCGGCGTGTCGTAGGCGACGCCGATCACGGTCTGGCCGCCGATCTGGACCGGATAGCTCCACTCGGGGCGGATCACCTCCCAGGGATTGCCGCTGGCCAGCCAGGGATCGGTGCTCTCCAGCTGGCCCGTGGGGCCGACCTGCTGGCGGAAGATGCCGAACTCGTAGCGGATGCCGTAGCCGATCGCCGGCAGCTCCAGGGTGGCCATCGATTCCTGGAAGCAGGCGGCCAGCCGCCCCAGACCGCCGTTGCCCAGGCCCGGTTCCGGTTCCTGGGCCAGCAGATCCTCCAGGGAGAGCCCCAGCTCCTGGCAGGCGGTGTCCGCTTCCTCTCGCAGCCCCAGGCTGCCCAGGTTGTTCTCCAGGTGGGGGCCGAGCAGGTATTCCGCCGACAGGTAGACGGCGGTGCGCACGTGCTGGCGGGTGTAGGTCTCGGCCGTGTCCACCCAGCTGGTCAGCAGCCGATCGCGCACGGCCAGGGCCAGACACAGGTAGTGGTCGTGGCTGGTGGCCAGCGACGGCGATTTGGCCTGACTGGAGAACAGGTGGCGTCGCATCGACTGGGCCAGGGAGCTGGTCGGCAGCGGTGCGCCGCCCGTAAGCGTGGCGGCCATGGGTAGGGCCAGAACGAAGTGAAGCCAGTCATCGCCCGGCATCGAGCGCCCTGTTGTCCGATCCGCTACCGCGGCCGAATCCTTAAGACGGGCTTTGGATCGCTGCCAGCTGCGGCTGCAGCCATCGCTCGTCCGGCCTGCTCGTTCGGACTGGAATCCCTGATTGGGCCCATGGGCCAGGAGGCTGGGGCGGTTCGATGCTCAGGCAGAACGCGAGGAGGGTTCGGCCGTTCAGAGGATTGGAGCCGCCAGGCAGCGGCGAGCGCCGGTGATCGAACCCGCGCTGCCGGCTCGCCCCGAGCTGGTGCTCGGCAGGCGAATCTCTGGATGGACCCGGCGGCTTCGCCAGCGGAGCCGTCTCAGAGCTGCAGGGCCTCCATGGCTTCGGCGGCGAGGTGGTTGTTTTCCAGAATTTCGGCCTCAATGCTCCAGCTCATCTCACTCAGCACCGGTTCATCACCCGAGAAGCTGCCGTTGACGGCGGCGGTGAGCAGGGGCTTGGACGAGGTGGCCAGGGTGATGTAGCGATCGTCGATCGCCCCCATGCCGCTGGGGTCGAAGCCGCGCCAGCCGGCCCCGGGCAGGTAGATCTCGGCCCAGGCATGCAGGTCGTATCGCTGGGGTTTGGGCTCCACCAGGTGGTAGCCGCTGACGAAACGGGCCGGCAGGCCGACGCAGCGGCAGGATTCGATCATCAGCATCGCCAGATCGCGACACGACCCCACCCGCTCCTTGAGGGTGCGGCCGGCGGGCCAGGCGGGACCGACGTGGCGCTGGGTGTACTTGACCCGGTCCTGGATCATCTCCACCAGCTGGCTCAGGAACATCAGCGCCCGCTGGTCACTGCCCATCAGCGCTTCCTGGGCCAGGTCAACCGCGGCCGGGTCGTGCTGGCCGTTGGGCAGCCAGCCGGCGATCGCGCCACTGAGATCGGCGTTGAGATGGCCGACCGGGTAGGGCAGCTGGGGTTCGTTCTCCTCCAGGCAGATGGCGAGCGGTGGCGGCAGCTGGGTTTCCACCTCGCTCACCGAGCGCACCAGAAAATGGTCGGTGCTGCCCTCGAAGCGGGCCCGCAGGATCTCATCGCCGCTGGCGGCCACCAGGGGATAGAGCCAGGACGGTTCCGGCGTGATCGAGAACTGGAAGTGCACCAGGCGCTGGAACCCATGTCCCCGCGGCTTGAGGCAGAAACGATGGGGCCCCAGCAGCACCGGAGCGCTGTAGTGGTAGTTGAGGGTATGGGTTACGCGGGCACGCATGCGGGTTCTGGACCGGAGGTGGTGCTGTTGGAGGAGATGAAATAGCGCGCTTCGATCAGATCGTGCAGCCGGTTCAGGTCCTGTTGCAGATGGTCGATCGCCTCGTGCAGCCCATGGGCGATCAGTTCGTCGATGCGGGTGAAACTCCAGCGGGCCAGCACCAGGCCCACCAGGCATTCGAGGTCATCGGGCGGGGCCGGTACGGCGCTGCTGCGGATGATGCGCAGGGTTTCACTGATGCGCTCCAGGCAGTAACGCACGGAGCGGGGGAAGATCGGATCCAGCAGCAGGAACGAGGCCACCGCCTCGGGCGCGATCGCCTGTTGCCGGGACTGGCGGAACATCTGATAGGCCCCGGCGGTGCGCAGCAGGGCGATCCACTGCAGTTCGTCGAGCACGCCGCCCACCTCTTCATGGGTGGGCAGCAGCAGGAAGTATTTGACGTCGAGGATTCGGGTGGTCTTGTCGGCCCGCTCCAGCAGGCGACCGAGGCGGCTGAACTGCCAGGAGAGATCGCGGCTGAGGGTGGCATCGGTGATGCCATAGAACAATTGGCAGGCCCGGCGGATCTCGCGCAGCTGTTCCTGGGGCGGCTGGTTCCAAAGACCGGGCTCCTGCAGGTTCCAGTAGACGTCGTTGATCTGTTCCCACATCTCGGTGGTGATCACATCGCGGATCTGGCGGGCGTTCTCGCGGGCAAATTCCAGGCAGTTGAGCACGCTGCTGGGGTTGTCCTTGTCGTGCACCAGGAAGCGGATCACGTCCTCGGGCTTGCCGGAGGCATAGAGCTTGTCGAACAGTTCGCGGTCGCCGCTGGCATCGATCAGGGGCAGCCAGGGTTCCGCACTGCCCGGGGGGCAGTCCAGGGCCATCGCCTCGCTGACTTCGACGAAGCGGGAGATGTTCTCAGCCCGCTCGACATAGCGGTTGATCCAGTAGAGGGAGTCGGCGACGCGGCTCAGCATGGCGCCACCTCGCTGGACTGGTTCTGGATCTGGCTCTGACCCTGCAGACCACTGCTGTCATCGACGATCCAGGTGTCCTTGCAGCCACCCCCCTGGGAGGAGTTGACCACCAGGGAGCCGCGCCGCAGTGCCACGCGGGTCAGGCCGCCCGGTGTGACCCAGGCCCCCTTGCCGCGCAGCACGTAGGGCCGCAGATCGACGTGGCAGGGGTAGAGCTCGCCTTCACTCAGGGAGGGCACGGTCGAGAGTTCCAGGGTGGGCTGGGCGATGTAGTTGCGGGGATCGGCCTCGATCTTGGCGGCGAACTCGCTGATCTCTTCGCTGCTGGCGTGGGGGCCGATCAGCATGCCGTAGCCCCCGGCTTCCGCCACCGCCTTGACCACCAGTTTGGGCAGGTTTTCGAGCACATAGGCCCGCTCCGCCGGCCTGGAGCAGAGATAGGTGGGCACGTTCTCGATGATCGGTTCCTCGCCCAGGTAGTAACGGATCATCTCCGGCACATAGGCATAAATCAGTTTGTCGTCGGCGACGCCGGTGCCGGGGGCATTGGCGATCGCCACCCGGCCGGCCTTGAAGCAGGAGATCAGTCCCTTCACCCCCAGCAGCGAATCGGCGCGAAACACGTCCGGATCGAGGAAGTCATCGTCGATGCGCCTGTAGATCACATCCACCGGCTCCAGGCCGCTGGTGCTGCGCATCCAGACCCGGTCCCCTTCGCAGACCAGGTCGCGGCCCTCCACCAGCTGGATGCCCATCTGCTGGGCCAGGTAGCTGTGCTCGAAGTAGGCGCTGTTGAACACGCCGGGGGTGAGCAGCACCACCTTGGGGGTGTCGGTCCAGGGGGCCAGTTCCCGCAGGGTCTGCAGCAGCTGGGAGGCATAGTTGTCAATCGGCTGCACGGTGCGGCCGGCGAACAGGCTGGGGAAGATGCGCTTCATCACCCGCCGGTTTTCCAGGAAGTAGGCCACCCCCGAGGGGCAGCGCAGGTTGTCCTCCAGCACCCGCCAGGTCCCGGCGCCGTCCCGCACCAGATCCAGTCCGGAGATGTGGCACCAGCGCCCCAGGGGCGGAATCAGGCCCTGCATCTGGGGGCGCCAGCCCTGGGAGCTCTCTACGTCCTCCCGTGGCACGACCCCGTCGGCCATGATCCGGCCCGCTCCGTACACGTCAGCCAGGAACTGGTCGATGGCCTCAAGCCGCTGGATCAGGCCCCGTTCCAGCAGCTGCCACTCCGCCGCCCCGATCAGCCGGGGCAGGGGATCGAAGGGCAGGATCCGCTCCACCCCCTGGCTGCCGGAATCGTTGAGCCGGAAGGTGGCCCCCAGGCGCCGCAGCAACATGCCAGCGGCCGCATGGTTGTGGTTGAGCTGGTCCAGGCCCATCTGCCCCAGGGACGAGAGCAGGGGCGTGAGCGAGGCGCGGGGTTGGTCGGCGGCGCTGAAGTACTCGTCGTAGCCGTGGTTAGGTCGGTACTCCGTGAACATGCGCGCGCTGCCTTTCGCCTGATCCTGCAGCGCCGCCGGCTGCGGGGCTGGTTACTTCCGCTACCGGAATCCGGTTCTTCGCGCCCGCGAGGCCCTTCATGTCGGCCCCACGGGCCCGCTCGGAGCCCAGGTGCGGCTGGAGATACCTGAATGTGTCCGCGATCCGACCGATGGCTCACCGAACGGGTGACAATGGAGGCACTGGAACGGGGTGCAGCATGGTCAGGCCCCAGGGTTTACCCCTCGGAGCACAGGACGACAGCGGTGCGCTGTTGACCGAGGCCGCGGCGGCAGAAGCCAGGGAATGGCTGGGTCATGAGCACCGCCGCATGCAGCGCTTCCCGGTGCAGGCCAGTCGCCCGATTGCCCTGCGCGAGCTGGATGCCGAGCAGAACCCGGTCGGTCGCTGGCTGTTGGTCGACATCCTCGACATCAGCAAGGGGGGCATGTGCCTGATGGTTTCAGGCTCCCATCGTTTCGGGCAGGGCCAGAAGCTGTTGCTGGATGTGCGCGCCCATCCCGGCTTCGGTGTGCTGCGCCTCGAGGTGGAGGTGCGCTGGAGCCGCAGTTCCCTGAGCTTCACCACCCTTGGTGTGAGTTACCTGGAGCACCGGCAGGAGGTGCCCAGGCTGGAACTGGAGCGCCGCAGTGAGCGCCGTGATCCCAATGACGAGCCTTGGGCCCAGGAGTGAAGGGCTTGGAAGGCGGCGGACCCTCGGCCCAGCAGTACAGTTGTGACATTGCATTAGCTGGTTGGCGCTGGTCGGTTGGATGGCGAAGCAGCAGCGCCGCCGACCAGCTGCCGGAAACCGCAGATCCGTCAGGAGTTCCCCACCGTCGCCGGGGCTTGAGCTCGCGATGTTGACAGGTTGCCCGAGATCCTGCTAAGTTTTTGGGACCGCTCAAATCAAACCGCATGACTAGGACATATTCCTTGCTGCTGCTGGCTGCCGGGGCAGCAGTTGTGACAATGGCGTCGCCAGCCCAAGCCGTCACGGCCACCCAGACTGTGGGTCCCCAATCTTTCACGACAACGGGCGGCACTCCAGCTACAGGGCCTTTCACTTTTGCAGGTTTTAATACTGCGCTCGGTACATTGACAAAAGTCAATATAACCAATGCAGCCGGTAGCAACTTTACGGGCACTTTCGGAGGCACTATTCAGCTGTTGTGCAATGACAATCCTGCTAACTGCAGTTTTTCGTCTTCAGCCCTTCCTACTTTTACTTTCACAAATTCCTCCATTTCCACTGGAACACTCCAGCCTGTTACGCTTACTCCTAATCCTGTAACAACTTTCTCTGCCGTTGTCAACGCCGCCGGTTCTGGTACCTATAGCTCTAGCACTACTGACATCGCTACAGGTACTAACGTCCTTCGTGCTTACTTTGCGGGCACTCCTACGCTCAACAACATCTCCACGAATATTTTTAGTACCCCAACCTCTGGGAATGGTTTTATCGGAAACAGTGCTTTAACTTTAAGTGGCAATGTCTACCTGACTTATACGTATGAAATTCCGCCTGCGCCTGGTGCAGTTCCCGGTCCTATCCCCATTCTTGGTGCTGGCGCTGCCTTCGGCTTCTCCCGCAAGCTTCGTAAGCGGATCCGTTCCACCGCTGCCTGAACTTCAAGCCATCCGATCTACCGATCACGGTTGATCGTTCTCTTCCCCACCTGTCGAAGGTGGGGTTTTTTATTGAGCCAGTATGGGATGTAGGTTGCAAGCCTTGCTGATCCGGTCAACGGCTGTTGATTGCGCGCCGCCAATGACGAGGCCAAGGCAGCACGCCATCAAGTTCCAGAGGATGATCCTCCGCCCGATGCCAGAGCTTGCGAACGGAAGCAAGCTGTTGTTGGTGCTCGACAGGCACCTGCGTGCTCCCTCCGTCCTGGCTCCAACCGGAAAGGTCTGCTTGCTAGCTGGCTAAGCGCAGGCATGCGAGGCGAGTGATGCCTGCTAACATATGTATGCTTATTAGCAAGTTTTGCTTCGGAAATGAATTCGGATAAACTTGCTTCATCGCTTCTGAATCTGGCTTATGCATTATTTGCTGTCTTTTTAGTCGTCATCGTGGTTGACTCGTTTCCGATTCGATTGTTGGACCCCGACTGGATCCTCACGGTATCGGCAACCCTTGTCAATGTGGTCACCATTCCATTGGTGGGTCTCGGCCTAGTTCATCTGGCTGTCCATATCGCTTCGGAATCTCGTTATCAGTTGATTCAGCGGCGGCTGAGTCGGCTGGCGTCATGGGCCGCGGTTGGCTTTTTTCTGATCTTGCCGTTGCTGGCTCTGCTGACTTTCTTGAATGGCCTGAAGATTGAAAAGACTAATGCCCTTCAAAAAGATCAGATTGAACTGAAAGCCAAGCAAATTCGCAAGGCTGTTGTCGACGCCCAAACCCCCAAGGAACTCCAAAGCGCAATGGTGGCCTTGCAGGGTCCTCGCATTGAAAGCGCTGATTTCAATCAGCCGCTGCCTCAGATCAAGCAGCAGATTCTGGCGGTTGTTAATCAAGCCAAGGCGAGTTTCCTCCTTCAACAAAAAGGGCCTTATGATAAGCAATACCTCCCTGTGTTTAAGCAGGTTCTGCGCATTGCTTTGCTGAGCCTGGTTTCTGGCTTTGGTTTTGCTGCTCTTGCCTGGAACCCTAAAACGGATCGGACTCTGCTGGGAGCCTGGATTGAAGCTTTTGGCGCCTTAGGGAGTGCGCTCAAACTGGCTGCTATCAAGCGTACGTTATCACAATGGATAAAATCGATTAGCAAGAACTCCGAAGCCAACCGAGTCGCACGATCGCGGCGGAACCAAGCCAAATTGCGTGATCGCGCGGTCCGTCGTCAGGAAGCCATAACAAAAGCAGAATTTAAGCGCAAAGAAAATGAGTTCCGCAAGATCCGCGAGCGCGAAGAAAAGATCCGCGATCGGGACGCAAAAATGCGTCAACGCGAAGACATGAAACGCCGGAAGTAGGCCAACACCAGAAACGCGGACCCCGGGCATTTCCATGCCGCAGCCGGCGATGATGCCGTCTTGCCTGCGTTGCTGCCGCCGTCACAGTAGGAAATAACGCTGGGCCATCGGCAGCACCTCGGCGGGCTCGCAGCTGAGCAGTTCGCCGTCGGCGAACACCTCGTAGGTCTGGGGGTCCACCTCCACCTTCGGCAGGGCGCTGTTGTTGCGCATCTGCGCCTTGCCGATGGCGCGGGTGTTCACCACCGGCACACAGGGGCGCTTCAGCCCCAGCTGGCGGGGCAGGTCGGCATCGAGGGCGGCCTGGCTGACGAAGGTCAGGCAGCTGGGGGCCAGGGCTCCGCCGTAGGCGGCGAACATCGGCCGGCCGTGCACCGGGCCGGGGGTGGGGATCGAGGCATTGGCATCGCCCATCTGGGCCCAGACGATCGAGCCCCCCTTGACCACCAGCTCCGGCTTGACGCCGAAGAACCCCGGTTTCCACAGCACCAGATCCGCCAGTTTGCCCACCTCCACCGAGCCGATCTGGCTGTCGAGGCCGTGGGCGATGGCCGGGTTGATCGTCACCTTGGCGATGTAGCGCTTGAGGCGGGTGTTGTCGTTGCGCTCCGGGTCTCCCGGCAGTGAACCCCGCTGCACCTTCATCTTGTGGGCGGTCTGGAAGGTGCGGATGATCACCTCGCCGACGCGGCCCATGGCCTGGGAGTCGCTGGCGATGATGCTGAAGGCGCCCAGGTCGTGGAGGATGTCCTCGGCGGCGATCGTCTCGCGGCGGATGCGCGATTCGGCGAAGGCCACATCCTCGGGAATCCGGGGATCCAGGTGGTGGCACACCATCAACATGTCGAGGTGTTCCTCCAGGGTGTTGCGCGTATAGGGCCGGGTGGGGTTGGTGGAACTGGGCAGCACGTTGGCTTCGCCACAGATGCGGATGATGTCCGGGGCATGGCCACCGCCGGCCCCTTCGGTGTGGAAGGTGTGGATCGTTCGCCCGCCGATGGCGCGGATCGTGTCGTCCACGAAACCGGCTTCGTTCAGGGTGTCGGTGTGGATGCACACCTGCACATCCCGCTTGTCGGCCACCGACAGGCAGCAGTCGATCGCCGCCGGGGTGGTGCCCCAGTCCTCGTGGAGCTTCAGGCCGCAGGCGCCGGCGCGGATCTGTTCCTCTAGGGCCTCCGGGGTGCTGGCGTTGCCCTTGCCGAAGAAGCCGAGGTTGATCGGCAGGCCCTCCGCCGCCTGCAGCATGCGGGTCAGGTGGAAGGCGCCGGGGGTGCAGGTGGTGGCGTTGGTGCCGGTTGCCGGTCCGGTGCCGCCGCCCAGGAGGGTGGTCACCCCACTGGCGAGTGCGGTTTCGATCTGCTGGGGACAGATGAAGTGGATGTGGGTGTCGATGGCGCCGGCGGTCACGATGTGACCCTCCCCGGCGATCGCCTCCGTGCCGGGACCGATCACAATGTCGACCCCGCTCTGGATATCCGGGTTGCCCGCCTTGCCGATCGCGCAGATGCGGCCGTCGCGCAGGCCGATGTCGGCCTTGACGATCCCCCACCAGTCCAGGATCAGGGCGTTGGTGATCACGGTGTCCACCGCACCTTCGGCCCGGGTGGTCTGGGCCTGGCCCATGCCGTCGCGGATCACCTTGCCGCCTCCGAACTTCACCTCATCGCCGTAGCAGGTGTAGTCCTTCTCCACCTCCAGGACCAATGCGGTGTCGGCCAGCCGCAGCCGATCGCCCGTGGTCGGGCCGTAGGTCTCGGCGTAGGCGCGGCGGCTGATGCGGTAGGGCATGGCGGTCGCAGGGCTGGCAGAAGGGGTGGAAGGGTGGGTGGTTGGCCTGCAGCGTGACCGGCAGATCGCGGGCGCCGCTCGGTTCAGTCCAGGGGGCCGTTGATCAGGCCGTTGAAGCCGAAGACGCGGCGTTCACCCGCATAGGGCACCAGCTGCACCTCGCGGCTGTCGCCCGGCTCGAAGCGGATGGCGGTGCCGGCGGGGATGTCGAGCCGCAGGCCCAGGGCGGCGTCGCGATCAAAGATCAGGGCGCCGTTGGCCTCGTGGAAGTGGAAGTGGGAGCCCACCTGCACCGGCCGGTCACCGGTGTTGGCCACCGTCAGGGTGGTGACCGGCCGGCCGGCATTGAGCTCCAAGTGGCCGGGTTCGGGCATCAACTCGCCGGGGATCAGCGGGGCCATCGGGGAAGGGTGAAGGGGACGGGAGAGCGGACTTGGGTGGGTCAGCGGATCGGGTCGTGCAGGGTTACGAGCTTGGTGCCATCGAGGAAGACCGCTTCGATCTGCACCTCACCGATCAGCTCCGGCACCCCCTCCATCACCTGGTCCCGCCTCAGCCAGGTGCAGCCCTCCTCCATCAGGTCGGCCACGTTCTTGCCATCCCTGGCCCCCTCCAGCACCTGGAAACTCAGCCAGGCGACCGATTCCGGGTGGTTGAGCCTGAGCCCCCGGTTGAGGCGGCGTTCGGCCAGCAGGGCGGCGGTGACGATCAGGAGCTTGTCCTTCTCCTGGGGACTCAGGTGCATGGTCCTGGGGTCGGGGAGTCCGGGCTTGAAGGCTCACTCTGGCAGTGGGTGACGCCTGAAACCGTTCAGGTTTAACGCCAGGGGGTTGCCGGTGGCCCGATCCGGCCAGCTGCCCTGGTCCAGGCCTGTGGTGCATCGGTTGAAGTCGGGGCACGCTGGATTGGGTCTGTGCTGGCCGTACGCATCAGCTCTCTTTCGGTGGTGTTGAGATGGATGTCACGAACTTCGAGAACATCTCCATCTCCACCGGTGTCTTTGCTCTCTCCACCTTCGCCAACAGCATGGTCACTGTCTGATTGTTGGTTGCGGGAGGGCGGTCGATGCCCCCCGCTCAATCGTTTCGCCAGCGCAGAGGCACCAAGGCCCTGCGCTTTTGTGTTGGCCCATGCGGGTGGGTTGACCCTGGCCCTGCTCCGGTGTCTGCCAGGGTGCTCGATCAGTGTTGTGAAGGGACCAGGGGCTCCTCCTGAAACGGCCACACCCGCGGCAGCTCCGGCGCCGCCAGCCCTCGCGCTGCCCGGATGCGGCACCAGATGCGGCTGAACCAGGAGCGGGCCGCCGTGGTCGAGGGGCCGCGGTAGCGGGCCACCAGGCCCGGCTCGAGCGCGCCGCAGGCCATCTCCCCCTCCAGTCCCTGGCGATCCTGGCGGCAGTGCTCCAGCAGGGCGCTCAGCCTGTCCGCCGGCAGGTCGGCCGGGGCGGCCCACACCAGCGAGCCGAACACGGGCTGCCCCGCCATGCCGTGTTCGCCATGGAGGCTGTCCTGTCCCAGCTCAATCCTGTCCACCAGCACCCAGGTGCTGGTGTCGCCATCCGGCAGGGGGCCGCCGGTGTCGCAGGAGCATCCTGGGGCCTGCGACACCGGCGACCAGCCTTGATTCGGGATCGCCTTGTCCCCCGGCAGCCGACGGATCTCCAGCAGGGAGCGCCAGCGACCGTCAGCGAGGCTCTCGCCGGCGGCGCTGCGGCCCAGCCTCACCACCTCGGCGCCCAGCCAGCTGGCGCTGGCGGCCAGGGTCACCCGGGCCCGCTGTTCGAACAGCCCATCGGCGTAGAGCACCAACTCCTGGGGCAGCCATTCCAGATCGGCGGCTTCGGCCAGCTCAAAGTCCAGCTCCTGGATAGCCCAGTCCCCCTGGGGTGCCCGCCGTGAGCGGCCGATCGAGCCGTACACCTTCTGGGCCGCCACGCTCGTGATCAGGGCCCGGCTGCCGGCCGCCAGGGAGACCTCGACACTGAGACGATCGCCCCCCACCAGGCCGCCGGCCGTGTGCAGCAGGGGCAGCTCGCAGCGACCATCGGCCCGCAGGAAGCCCCGTTGCACCTTCAGGGGGGCGCTGGTCCGGCCCAGGAAACGGGTGCCGGTAGCCGAGCGCTCAAAGTGCAGCTGTGCCTGGCCATGCCAGGCGGCCTGGGGGCTCGGGCCGGGATTGGCGTCGTCGGGCTGGGATGGCAGGGAGCGGGCGGGATCGCGCTTTGTCATGGTGGCGGATGACTGGCCTGGTCCCCGGTGGCATCCAAAGCCATGGAGACTGACCAATCTCTCCCCAGATCACCGGTCCAGCCTTCCTGGCATTGGGGCGGCTTCGCCAGGGCACACTGGGCAGGTGCTGGTTTCCCGGGGTGGTTGGGGTGAACGACGACGCCATCGGTGCTGACGCCCCAGGTCGTGGTGCCAGGACTGGCCCTGACACGGCAGCCCAGGCTTCGCCAGTCAGCCTCACCCGCCGGAATCTGGCCGCTCCCAGCCATGGTGCCCTCTGGGCCCTGGCCCTCCGTGCTGACGAGCGCACCCGACTGCGGGGCCTGCGCCCCAGCCGTTGCGGCCAGCCCCTGTTGCTGCAGCTCCCCCGCGGCGAGCCGCTCCAGCCCGGCGAATGGCTGGGCAGCGACGACGGCCCGGCCTTGGTGCGGGTTGAGGCGGCGGACGAGGCTCTGCTGGTGGTGCGGGCCGCCGATCCGCTGGAGCTGCTGCGGGCGGCCTATCACCTCGGCAATCGCCACGTGGCGCTGCAGGTGAGCGCCACCGAGCTGCGCCTGCTGGCCGATCCGGTGCTCGCCGAAATGCTGCGACAACGGGGCCTGCACCTCGAAGAGCAGCTGGCCCCCTTCCTGCCCGAGGGCGGTGCTTATGCCAGCGAGGGCCATGGCCACACCCACGGTCCCCGGACGGGTCCAGAAGCCGCCCATCACCACGGGTCGGTGTGAGCCTCCAGCGCTTGCGGCTCTACCAGCTGGTGTCGCCGGCGCTGCCGGTGGGGGCTTTCAGCTACGCGGAGGGTCTGGAGGTGTTGGTCCAGAGCGGCCGGCTGGGGGATGCCGCCGCGGTGCGGGCCTGGTTAGAGGCTGAACTGGCGCGGGGTTCCCTCTGCCTTGAGGCTGCGGCCCTGTCCCGGTTGATGGCGCTGCAGGGGCAGGGCGACTGGGCTGGGGTGGCCGATCTCGATGGCTGGTTGCTGGCCCAGCGGGAGGCCCCGGAGCTGCGGGCCCAGCAACGGCAGATGGGCGGCTCGCTGGTGCAGCTGCTGGCCGATCTGGGTTGGCCCCTGCCGGCAGGGGCGCCCCGCCTGGCCTGGCCCGCCGCCTTCGCCCACGCCGCCCGCAGCCTGGAACTCGATGCCGCCGCGGTGGTCGAGGCTTATCTCCACGGCTGGGTCACGAACCAGTTGAGCGCTGCCGTGCGCCTGGTGCCCTTGGGACCCACCGAGGCCCAGCGGTTGCTGCTGGCGTTGGGGCCGCTACTCGCCGTCCGCGGCCGGGAGCTGGCCGAGAGTGATACCCATCAACTCTGGAGCGGTGGCGTCGGCGCCGGGATCGCCCAGCTCGGCCAGGGCGAGCTTTACTCCCGGCTGTTCCGCAGCTGAGCTGGTCCCACCGGTTGCCGGGCCCTGCGTTGACCCGCTCCAGATCGGTGGCGCCTAGTTTGACGCTCCCTGGATCGGGTCCGATGAGTCGTCTGCGTGTCGGTGTGGCCGGACCGGTCGGCTCCGGCAAGACAGCACTGGTCGAGGCCCTCTGCCTGCGATTGCGCGATCGCCTCGAGCTGGCGGTGGTGACCAACGACATCTACACCCAGGAAGACGCCCAGTTCCTCACCCGCGCCGGAGCCCTGGCGCCGGAGCGCATCCGTGGTGTGGAGACGGGCGGCTGCCCCCACACGGCCATCCGCGAGGACTGCTCGATCAACCGGGCCGCGGTGGCGGAGCTGGAGGCGGCCTTCCCGGGCCTTGATCTGGTGCTGGTGGAGAGCGGCGGCGACAACCTGGCCGCCAGCTTCAGCCCGGAGCTGGTGGATCTCTGCATCTACGTAATCGATGTGGCCGCCGGCGACAAGATCCCCCGCAAAGGCGGACCCGGCATCACCCGCTCCGACCTGTTGGTGATCAACAAGATCGACCTGGCGCCGATGGTGGGGGCCAGCCTGACGGTGATGGAGAACGACACCGAGCGCATGCGCGCCGGGCGGCCCTGGTGCTTCACCAACCTGCGCAGCGGCGAAGGTCTGGAGCGGGTGGAGGCTTTCCTGTTGCAGCACCTGCCGGCGCCCGACTGAGCCAAAGCAGCCCGGGGCTTTTGCGGCTTCAGGTGTGCCGATACGAACCATTCAGGCAAATGGTTTCAATGGCTACAAAGGCTCTGTGCCCCCGGTTACTACCTTCTCGCAAACGCCTGACAGACCATTTCGACATGGTTCCAGGCGGCAACCACCCTCAGGAGAATCGACCATGAAGCCATCAGCGAAGCGGATCCAATCCCTGCGTCTGATCGGTGGAGCCACCGCCCTTGCCACCACCCTCAGCCTGGTTGCCTGCGGTGGCGGCGGCGACAAAGACGCCAGCGGCGGTGGCTTCGATGGTGAGGTGAAGGTGGGCATCCTCCATTCCCGTTCCGGCACCATGGCCATCTCCGAGAACACGGTGGCCGAAGCCGAACTGATGGCCATCGACGAGATCAACAAGGCCGGCGGCGTCAAGATTGACGGCAAGAAACTGAAGATCGTGCCGATCGAAGAAGATGGCGCTTCCGATTGGCCCACCTTCGCGGAGAAGTCGAAGAAACTGATCGATCAGGACAAGGTTGCCGTCGTGTTCGGTGGCTGGACCTCCGCCAGCCGCAAGGCGATGTTGCCGGTCTATGAGTCCAAGGACGCTTTCCTCTACTACCCGATCCAGTACGAGGGTCAGGAGTGCTCGAAGAACATCTTCTACTCCGGTGCCACCCCCAACCAGCAGGCTGAGCCCGCGGTGGAATGGCTGCTGAAGAACAAGGGCAAGGACTTCTTCCTGGTGGGTTCGGACTATGTCTACCCCCGCACGGCCAACACGATCATCAAGGAGCAGCTCAAGGCCCAGGGCGGCAAGCTGGTCGGCGAAGATTATCTGCCCCTGGGCAACACCGAGGTGGCCCCGATCATCGCCAAGATCAAGCAGGCCTTGCCCAAGGGTGGCGTGATCGTCAACACCTTGAATGGTGACAGCAACGTCGCCTTCTTCAAGCAGATGAAGGCCGCCGGTATCACCCCGGCCAACAACTACGCGATCATGAGCTTCTCGATCGCCGAAGAGGAGATCGCTGCCATCGGTCCTGAGTACCTGGAAGGCACCTATGCCGCCTGGAACTTCTTCCAGAGCCTGGACACCCCTGCCTCCAAGAAGTTCACCGCCGACTTCAAGGCCAAGTACGGCGAGAAGCGGGTTACCAATGACCCTGCCGAAGCCGCCTATGACATGGTCTACCTCTGGGCCAAGGGTGCCGAGAAGGCCAACAGCGTCGACGACAACAAGGTCCGCGAAGCTTTGGTGGGCGTGAGCTTCGATGCTCCCGAGGGCAAGGTCACCGTCCAGCCCAACCACCACATCGAGAAGCTGGTGCTGATCGGTGAGGTGCAGAAGGACGGCATGTTCAAGATCCTTGAGAACAAGGGCATGGTCAAGCCTGTGGCCTGGAACCAGTTCGTGCCCGAAACCAAGGGCTACACCTGCGACTGGACCCAGAAGCGTCCTGACGCCGGCAAGTTCAAGATGTGATTCCCTGCGGGGATCCTGCTTGGGGGGAGGGATCCATTCCCTCCCCTTTTTCATTGAGGCCTCGGCAGCTTCTGCTTTCTCTGCCCCGTCTTCAACGGGAGTTCATGAACGTTCTACTTGACACCCTTTTCAATGGCCTGGCCATCGGCTCGGTGCTGATGCTGGCGGCCCTCGGTCTGGCGGTCGTGTTCGGCTTGATGGGCGTCATCAACATGGCCCACGGCGAGTTGATGATGCTGGGGGCTTACACCACCTATGTGGTGCAGAACCTGCTCAAGGATGGCCCCCTGGAAGGGCTGTTCCCTGTCTACATCCTGATCTCGATTCCCCTGGCTTTTCTGGTCAGTGGCCTGGCGGGATTGCTGCTCGAAAAGACGGTGATTCGCCGTCTTTATGGCCGTCCCCTGGAGACCTTGCTTGCCACCTGGGGGGTCAGTTTGATCTTGCAGCAGTTTGTGCGCTCCGTCTCCAGCGCCTTTTTTATCGGCCTGGTGGTGGCGGTGGCCCTGGGTTTGCTGGCGCCCCGGCTGCTGCCGGCGAGCTGGTGGCAACAGCGCTGGTCGCCGT
This sequence comes from Synechococcaceae cyanobacterium ELA739, assembly GCA_037127935.1. Taxonomy (GTDB): domain Bacteria; phylum Cyanobacteriota; class Cyanobacteriia; order PCC-6307; family Cyanobiaceae; genus Cyanobium. Next base: position 179,363 of record JBAXXM010000002.1, on the reverse strand, counting down.
TGCTGGGGGTGGGCAGCTGGGTCGGTGCTGGCGCCATCGGTATCGGCCTGGCCGCGGCCCTGGGCAGTCAGCGCGATCTGCACCAGCCCTGGTTCAGCGCCCGCAACATCGACGTCACGGCGCCGGAATGGCTGCGCGGCTCGATTGATGTGGTCGGCGTCACCATGCCGACGGCGCGTCTGTTCATCATCGCCCTGACGATTGTTGCGCTGCTGGCGGTGCACTGGTTCCTGCAGAAGAGCGTCTGGGGTATCCGCATCCGCGCCGTCACCCAGAACCGCCCGATGAGCAACTGCCTCGGCATCCCCACGGAAAAAGTGGACGCTCTCACCTTCCTGGTCGGCTCCGGTTTGGCGGGTGTGGCCGGTGTGGCCGTCACCCTGCTCGGGTCGGTGGGTCCGAACCTGGGCGGCAACTACATCGTCGATTGCTTCATGGTCGTGGTGCTGGGTGGGGTTGGGAAACTGCTCGGCACCGTGGTCGCAGCCCTGGGAATCGGCGTGCTCAGCTACATCCTCGGTTCGGGTTCGCTGCTGCTGCTCTGGCCGCAGATACCCGCCGGCCTCAACGAAACGATCACCTTCTTTGCCACCACTTCGATGGCCAAGGTGCTGGTGTTCATCATGATCGTCGTCTTCCTGCAGTTCCGGCCGGCCGGCCTGTTCCCGCAGAAGGGACGCATGGTGGAGGCCTGAGATGACCATCACTTCCAACAGTTCCGCCACACCGGTGGGCTTCCTGCGCCGCTGGTGGCTCTGGATCGCGATCATCGCCGTGGCCCTGATCCTGCCGTTCATCCTGCCGCCGTTCCGGCTCAATCTCCTGGGTCGCTTCTTGTCTCTGGGCATCGTTGCCCTGGGTATTGATTTGATCTGGGGTTATACCGGTCTGCTGAGTCTTGGCCAGGGCATCTTTTTTGCCCTTGGTGGCTATGCGATCGCCATGTATCTGCAGCTCGACTCGCTCGAGCCCGGTCAGCTGCCCGAGTTTTTCGGTCTCTATGGCGTCAAGGCCCTGCCGCTGTTCTGGCAGCCGTTCAACTCACCCTGGTTCACCCTGGTGGCCATCTGGGTCATTCCGGCTGTGGTGGCCGGCCTGCTGGGCTATCTGGTCTTCCGCAACCGCATCAAGGGGGTCTACTTCTCGATCCTCACCCAGGCGGCCCTGCTGGTGTTCTTCAACTTCTTCAATGGCCAGCAGAAGTTGATCAATGGCACCAACGGTCTCAAGACCGACACCGCCAGTTTCTTCGGCCAGATGGTGGGCTCGGACGCCACGCAGCGCAATCTGTTCTGGATCACCGTGCTGCTGGTGATCGCCGCCTGGTTCCTGTGCCGCTGGCTCACCACCGGCCGCTTCGGCGATGCCCTGATCGCCGTCCGCGATGACGAGCCGCGGCTGCGCTTCACCGGCTACAACCCCACCGCCTTCAAGACCCTGGTTTTCACGGTGGCTGGCGCCCTGGCGGGCATCAGCGGTGCGCTTTACACGGTTCAATCCGGCATCGTCAGCCCCCAGTACATGGCCGTGCCCTTCTCGATTGAGATGGTGATCTGGGTGGCGGTGGGAGGTCGCGGCACCCTGATCGGGGCGGTGCTGGGCGCGGTGCTGATCAACTACGCCAAGAGTCTGATCAGCGAACAGTTGCCGGAAACCTGGCTGTTCATCCAGGGGGGCCTGTTCCTGCTGGTGGTCACGGCCCTGCCCGATGGGGTGGTGGGCTGGTGGCGCCAGGGTGGACCCGGTCGCATTCGGGCGATGTTCGGGGCCACGCCGCGCACCGCCACCTATCCCGGCCTTGATCTCGATCCTGAGGTGCAGGCCGAGCGGCGGGCGATGGAGTCCCGTGTCCTCGCTGAAGAAGGTGGCACCAACGCGATCGGAGGTGAGCGATGAAGCGGATGTCTGGGTCCCTTCGGCCTGTTGGTTGGCCAGCGAGCGGCGCTCAGTCCATTGGAGCTGAACCATGAACGCCTTGCTGCAACTCCAGGGGGTCAGCGTCAGTTTTGACGGCTTCCTGGCCCTCAATGATCTCAACCTCAGCCTGGCTCCCGGTGAGCTGCGGGCGGTGATCGGCCCCAATGGCGCCGGCAAGACCACCTTCCTGGACGTGATTACCGGCAAGGTCAGGCCCACCCGGGGCGATGTGCTGTTCCGCGGCAAGTCCCTGCTGGGCATCAGCGAACATCGCATCGCCCGGCTCGGCATCGGCCGCAAGTTCCAGACGCCCCGCGTCTATCAGAACCTCACGCCGCGTCGCAATCTGGAGCTGGCGGTCAAGGGCAGCCACTCGCCTTTTGCCCTGCTGCTGGGGCGCCTCAGCAGCGAGCAGCGCGACCGGGTGCAGGAGCTGCTGGCGGTGGTCGGCCTGGAAGCCAATGCCTCGCGGCCGGCCGGCAGCCTCTCCCACGGTCAGAAGCAGTGGCTGGAGATCGCCATGCTGCTGGCCCAGGATCCCGATCTGCTGCTGGTCGATGAACCGGTGGCGGGCCTCTCCGATGAGGAGACCGAGCGCACCGGCGAGCTGCTGCGCCATCTTGCCGGCGACCACACCGTGCTGGTGATTGAGCACGACATGGACTTCATCCGCGAGCTGGATTGTCCGGTCACCGTGCTGCACGAAGGCCATGTGCTCTGTGAGGGCACCATGGAGGCGGTGCAGAGCGATCCCCGGGTGATCGAGGTCTACCTCGGGGTTGAAGATGACGACCATTCAGCAGCCGTCAGCGCCGCCGCCGGATCGACCCAGGAGATGCCATGACCAGCGCCATGTCCCTGCAGCGTTCCCAGCCTTCCAGCGGCGAAGGCGACCACCTGCTCGCCGTGCGAGACCTCAACGTCTACTACGGCGAGAGCCACATTCTGCGCAACGTCGATCTCACGATTGCGCCGGGTCAGATGGCCTGTCTGATCGGCCTCAACGGCGTCGGCAAGACCACCCTGCTCAAGACGATCATCGGCCTGTTGCGCCAGCGCAGCGGCTCCCTGAAGTTGTCCGGTGACGAGGTCTCGGCCCTGCCGCCCCATCGCCGCGCCCGTGCCGGCATCGGTTATGTGCCCCAGGGGCGGGAGATCATCCCCCAGCTCACGGTTCGCGAAAACCTATTGCTGGGCCTGGAGGCCCTGCCCGGGGGCATCGGCCGCCATCGCCACATCGATCCGCTGGTGTTCGAGCTGTTTCCGATCCTGGAGAAGTTCCTGGCCCGTCGCGGCGGCGATCTCTCCGGCGGTCAGCAGCAGCAGCTGGCCATTGCCCGCGCCCTGCTCGGCAGGCCCCGGCTGCTGCTGCTCGATGAGCCCACCGAAGGCATTCAGCCGTCGGTGGTGCTGGACATCCAGCGGGCCGTCGCCCGCATCATCCGCGAGACGGGCATCAGCGTGCTGCTGGTGGAACACCACGCCAGCTTCGTGCGCCAGGCCGACTGGTACTACGCGATGCAGAAAGGCGGGGTCGTGGCCAGCGGTCCAACCAGCGATCTCAGCCAGGAGCTGATCCAGCGCTTCCTGAGCGTCTGAGGTCGAGGGCGTAGGCCCCTTCGGGGTCTGAGCGCCCGATCACCCCCAGGCAAGCCCGCGTGCATCGGCCTCCTGGAGCGAGGGCGACCTGTCGGTCATGGTGTCGGGTCGGTTTTCAGTGTTCTCCTGATCGACGGGCCGCATATCGCTCGCAGCCTGGTGGCTGGCTTCGCCAGTCCGCCGGGCGAGCGTTCTCAACGGCGCGGATGCGAACCATGACCGGCGGGAAAGGCTTGCGGCGGTGGGGTTCTGGTTGCTCGCTATGGTTGAGGCATCATCGTTGTTCCGGCCCATGCGCTTCGCTTCACCTCGCTCTGCTCTGGGCCTGGCCGCCGGTGCCGCCCTCATCGGCCTGGCTGCCACCCCTGCCTTGGCGGAACCCTGCGTGTTCCTCAGCCCCGTGGGCGGCAATGGCGCCACCAACATCGTCACCAAGACGATCAGCCCCGGCAACCCCCTCGGCCGCCCCAACTGGAACACCGACTTCTTCGTCACCAAGCCTTACCGCAGCTACAAGCTGTTCTTCACGGCCAATTCTTCGGTCAGCGCCACCTACCCGATCCAGGCTTTCCTGAAGTTCAGCGACGGCTCCAACCTGCAGGTGTACAACAAGAACTTCACCCCCGATCCCGGCAGCGGTGGTTCCGTGCGTGTGCAGGCGGTGCCCGGCAAGCTCGCCAGCCAGGTGAACATCAAGGTGGGTGCCACCGACAACATGGCGGCTACCGGTTTCACCTATCGCATCTCGGTGCAGGGCTGCTACTGAGCCCCCGCTGGCGTCGATCTAGACCAGTAGAGCTCGCCAGAGTGCTTCCGCTGCAGCTGCCGTCACCGGCGGCAGCTGCTGTCCATCACAGCTGACAAGGGGACGGCAACTGAGGCTGTTGATCAGCAGGGCGCCGTCGCTGCGCAGCAACTCGTCGCGGCTCAAGTTGGCTTCCAGCGCCAGGCCGTTTTCCAGGGCCCGACCTCGCATGATGCCGGGCAGGCAGCCGCTGTCGTCTGCGGGGGTGAGCCAGTGGCTGCCACGCCGCACCAGCAGGTTGGCGGCGCTGCCGCAGCAGAGTTCGCCCCGGCCGTTGAGCAGCAGGGCGTCGTCGGCTCCGGCGGCGCGGGCTTCGCGCCGGGCCTGGATCTGGGCGGTGTAGGCGAAGCTCTTGCAACGGCTCAACACGCTGTCGGCAAGGCGGCGCTCCTGGCGACTGATGATCGCCGTCAGCGGCTTGAAGCTGGGCTGCCAGGCCACCAGCTGCAGCCAGAAGCGATGGACCGGCTGGGGTTCGCCAGCGGCCGGCAGATCCAGGCCGCGGCCGCCGCTGCCCCGGCTCCAGTTGAGGCGCAAGGCTCCTTGGTGGATGCTGCTGCGCTGCACTGCCTCGGCGATACGGGGCCTCAGAGCTTTGGCGCCGGGGGGCGCAGCCATGCCGAGCAGCGCAGCTGAATTCCGCCAGCGCTCCAGATGCAGGTCCAGCAGCAGGGGTTGGCCCGCTGCCACCAGCAGGGTTTCAAACAGGCCATCGGCCAGCTGCAGGCCCCGGTCGCTCAGGGGCAGGGTCAGCTGATCGGGGTGGCCCCAGCGGCCGCTTGCCAACATTGATGTGTTGCCGATGCCTTGATCGGCAAGATCGTTGTGGACATGGTTGTGGTGGCCAGCGTCCGTCGTGCTGACCTCAGGGTTGGATGGGACTCCGGTCGCGACATGAGGGGTGTCAACGTCAACCATTGGGTCGGCGATCCAGGCGATCGGCGCGCCCTGGGGGTGGTGGTTCGCGTCCATCAGGCCAGGGCCTCCAGCAGCGGCCGGATCTTCCAGCCCATCTCCACCGCCTCCCCCTGGGGATCGGAGTCGGCGACGATGCCGCCGCCGGCGTGCAGCCGCAGCCGCCGCCCCTTGACCATCAGGGTGCGGATCAGGATGTTGCTGTCGAAGCTGCCGTCGGCGCCGAGGTGGAACAGGGAACCGCAGTAGGGCCCACGCGCCAGCGGTTCCAGCGCATTGAGCCGCTGGCAGGCCCGTACTTTCGGCGCCCCGGTGATTGACCCCCCCGGCCAGCAGGCCCGCAGCAGATCCACCAGGGTGTTTCCGGGCTGCAGCTGGCCCGTGATCACCGAGGTGAGATGGTGCACCTGGGCGTAGCTCTCCAGGCCCAGCAGCTGGGGCACGTCGATTGAGCCCGGCAGGCAGACCCGACCCAGATCGTTGCGCATCAGATCGACGATCATCACGTTCTCGGCCCGGTCCTTGGGATCGCAGACCAGGGCGGCGGCGGAGTCGGCATCGGCCCGGGGATCGGCGCTGCGGGGGCGGGTGCCCTTGATCGGCCGGGTCTCGATGCTGCCGTCGGCGTCGAGCCGCAGAAAGCGCTCGGGGGAGGCGGAGACCAGGGCCTCGTCGCCCGCCACCGCCAGGCCGCTGAACGGGGCCGGACAGTGCCGGCGCAGCCGTTCATGCAGGCCCAGCGGATTGGCTGGCCGCTCCAGCAGGGTCTCGCAGCAGGCGGTGAGGTTGGCCTGGAACAGATCACCACGGGCGATGCGCTGCTGCAGTTGGCCCACCTGCTGGGCGAACCGGTCGGCGGGCGTGTGCCAGTGCCAGGCCTCCAGGGCGATCGGTTCCAGGCGGTCCGGGGCCTGGACGCCTGCGGCGGTTGGCGCCAGCTCGGCCAGCAGGCGTCGCATCGCCTCCAGGCGCGCCGGATCCTGCCCCTCCAGCCAGCAGCGGCGCTCCAGCCGATCGAAGTGCAGCAGCGGATCGTGATGGGCAGCCCAGAGGCTGGCCATGTCCGAGGCCTGCCAGTGCGCGCCCGGCTCCACCCAGGCCCCCGCCTCGTAGCCCAGCCAGCCCAGCCAGGGACCGCCCCGGGCAGCCATCCTCTCCAGGGCCCGGAAGGGGTCCTCGGCGCCGGGGCTGCCCGGCAGGCCCCGGCAGCAGATCACCTCCAGGGGCTGGAGACCCAGCACGGAGTGCCGCCCCAGGCGGCTGCCGTCGCCATCGAGGAACACCAGGCCCTCGGAGCCGAGGGCGGCGGCCAGGGCCCGGGCCAGATCCCAGGGGTCGCGCCAGGGCAGTTCCCAGTGCTGGCGGTCGCTCATCCGGCTTGGTCGCTGGCCAGATCGGGCCGGCCGGCCTCGCGCAGGGCGGCGTCGCGGATGCGGCAGCTGTCGCACAGTCCGCAGGGCCGCTCTCCCCCCTGATAGCAGCTCCAGGTGGCGGCCACCGGCACCCCCAGCCGCAGGGCCTGGCGCACGATCTCGGTCTTGGTGGCGTTCACCAGGGGGGCCCAGAGCCTGGGGCCCTGGCCCTCGCGGCCCGCCTTGCTGGCCAGGTCCGCCAGGGTCTGGAATGCCTCCAGGTAGTCGGGCCGGCAGTCGGGATAGCCGGAGTAGTCGATCGCATTCACGCCCAGCACGATCCGCCCGGCCCCGCGGGCTTCGGCCAGGCTCAGGGCCAGGGCGATGAACACCGTGTTGCGGCCCGGGACGTAGGTGCTGGGAATCACGTCCGCCTGCACGCCGCCGGTGGGCACGGCCTTGGCGGCATCGGTCAGGGAGGAGCCGCCCCAGGCGGCCAGGTCGACCGCCAGCTCGTGGTGTTCCGCCAGCCCCAGGGCCGTGGCCAGGCCCCGGGCGGCCTCCAGTTCACGCCGGTGGCGCTGGCCGTAGTCCAAGGACAGGCCGATGACCCGGTAGCCCGCCTCCAGGGCCAGGGCGGCGGCGGTGGCGGAATCGAGTCCCCCGGAGAGCAGGGCGATCGCCGTGGGCACGGTGGACATCATTCCTCCATTCTGGAAGGCGGGTCGACGCCGGCGACGGCCCTGGCCAAGATGCAGCGGGCCCCGCCGCACCACCACCCCGCTTCGTCATCCCCTGCCTGATCGTCATGCTTCCTGTCTTCGGACGCTCCGTCGCCAATCCCGTCCGTCACCGTTTCAGCCGACTGGGCCTGGCCGCCGTGGCGGCCGCCGCGCTGGTGCCGCTCGGCCTGGGTTTCGGCGGAGCGGCCCGGGCGATTCCGCGGCTGGACCTGACGCCCTACCCGGCCCCGGCGGCCGGCGAGCGCCGCTGGGTGATCCAGTTGCCCGGTGTGCTGCCTCCCACCGCCGATCCCAAGCTGTCCCCCAGCCCCAGTGACTGGCGGGTGGAGCTGATCGTCGGCCGCGAGCTGGAGGTGGATTGCAACACGCGCAGCTTCGGTGGCAAGGTCCGGCGCGAAACCCTGCAGGGCTTGGGCTACTCGTTCTATCGGGTGAAGGAGGTGGGGCCGGTGGTTTCCACCCGCATGGCCTGCCCGCCCGGCAGCGGCACGCGCAAGGCGTTTGTGCCGATGGGAGGGAGGCCGTTCGTGGTGCCGTACAACGCCAGCCTGCCGATCGTCATCTATGCGCCGCAGGATCTGGATGTGCGCTGGCGCCTGTGGAAGGCCGAGCGCGTGCAGCGGCCGGCCAACGTGCTCTGAGCGCCAGCTTCTGGCCTGATCCCCCTGTCGTTCACCGGTCATCACGGACCCCACCAGACCATGTATCCAGCTCTGAGATCCCTTCTGCCCCGTCGCGCCCGTTTGACGCGTCCGCTCCAGTCCCCGTGGGCGGCTTCCCTGGTGGTGGCCGCCGCGGCTGTCGGCTGCGTGGTCGCCGGGCGAGCCCTGGCTTTCGTCGCCGAGAAGCCGATCCAGGGGCCGTTGAGCCTGGCCAACTTCGTCAAGGGCAGCACCGATTGCTACGACCGCCAGACCCGGCTGCCGCTGGCGGTGGTCGACACCCACCTGCATGTGCGGCCCTTCGGTGGACGGCCGATCCCTTTCCCAGAGCTGTTGACCTACCTGCGTAACAGTGGGGTGCTGTTCGCCAATCTCTATGGCATCGGCCAGCGCCTGCCGGTCAATTCCCCTTGCACCTACTACCTCAATTGTCCCGGAGTGGCGGCGGATCCGAGCCTGAAGAGCGACTTCAGCAATGCCGAGAACAGCCTCGATGTCGACACCAGCGGCCTGAAACTGGTGCTGTCGATGACCTTCCCCGACCTGTCCAAGCCGGCCGAGGTCCTGCCGCAGATGGCGATCCTGGATAAGGAGTATCCGGGCATGTTCCGCTGGATGGGGGAGGTGAATCTCGCCAAACAGGCCCTCTACAACAACGGCCATCAGGCGGTGCCGATCGACCGGATCGTCGCCTGGAAGCCGTTCATGGCGGAGCTGCAGCGCCGCAATATTCCGATCGCGATCCACTCCGATCTCGGCAACGACAAGGAGCCGCTCAAGTACCTGCCGCTGATGGAGCGGGTGCTGAGTCTCTATCCGAACAACAAGATCGTCTGGATGCATCTGGGGCTCTCCAAGGAGTTGAAGGTGCTCGATGCCCGCCAGCATGTGACCCTGCTCGAATCGCTGCTGCGCCGCTATCCCAACCTCTCCTTTGACATCTCCTGGCGGGTGCTTGATGACCAGGTGTTCAGCGACCCCGCCAAGCGCGATCTCTACGTGGCTCTGATCAATCGCTGGCCGCGCCGCTTCATCCCTGGCACCGATTTCGTGGCGGCTGCCGGCAAGGGTGAGGGGGTCTATCGGGAGGAACTTGCAGTCACCAGCGCCATCCTCGGCAAGGTCAACGATGAGGCCTTCCGCCGCATCGCCTTGGGCCAGAACTTCTTTGAGCTCGCCGGTCTTGAGGCGGTGGCGCCCCCCATCTGTCGGGCGGTGCGCTGACGATGCGGGTCTCTGCACTCGACGCTTCCTCCCGTCATGCCAGCCGTCGCCGGTTTCCCGTGGGCCGGCCCTCCGGCGTGCTGGCCGGTCTGGTGGCCTTGGCCGTGGCCTGCGGGGGCTGTCAGCGGCTGCCGGTCAACCTGCAGGTCTCGATCTCGCCGGGGGCCGGCGCCGATCGGCTGTCCCGGGAGAGCCTGAACCGGCTCGCCAGCCAGATGGCACGGGAGTTCATGCAGAACAACCCCGGCGTCAATCTGCACCTGCGCTACATCCCGGAGGCCCAGGTGCTGGACACCCTGTCGGCCCGCTCATCGCTCGGTGTTGGCCCTGACCTGATGATCACCCGGGCGGCGCCGGCCCAGGCCCTCGCCCAGAAGGGCCTCAGCCGGCCCAGTGACCTGGGGCCGGCCCAGCTCGACCCCCTGGCGATCAAGTATCTGCCGGGGTTCCGCCAGGGCCATCGCTATCTGGCGCTGCCGTTCCTGGTGCAGCCGACCCTGGCCTGCTACGACCGCCGCCGGATCAGTGTTCCGCCCCAGCGCCTGGATGACCTGGTCCACCTGGCCGGCGAGGGCAAGCGGATCGGTCTGCCGCTGCTGTTCAACGAACTGCTGTGGACCTCCACCGGTTTCGGGGCCGAGGATCCGCTGATCCGCATGCTGGACGGGGCCGGTTCCAGCGGCGCCCAACCGGGTCTGGCGCCCGCCGATCACAAGGCTGCGCTGGCCTGGTTGCAGTGGCTGTACCGCGCCAACGTCGAGCCGACGCTCAAGTTCCTGGACAACGGCGACGACCTGGTTCAGGCCCTTCAGAGCGGCAAGCTCGACTGGATCAGCTGCAATGCCACCGCCATCCGCCGCCTGCGGAGGGATCTGGGCGCCAACTTGGCCGTGTCCCCCCTGCCGAGGACCAACGATGGCGAGCCGTCGAGGGCCTTCGCCCGGCTGCTGCTGATCAGTTTCGGCCGTGATTCCAACCCCGAGGAGCGGCGCGTGGCCCAGAAATTCGCCCTGTTCGTGCTCAATGACTTCAGCCAGAACAACCTGATGGAACGTGCCGTCGGCAACATGCCCGTCAACCAGACCGTGATCGTGCCGGTCAAGAATTCGCCCGAACTGGCGGCGATGGAGCAGAGCCTGGCCAGCTCGATCGTGCCCAACTTCCGCAGCGGTGTCGGTGTGACGCGGTCGGCTCAGCCGATCAGCCAGGTGCTCAAGCAGGCGATCTACGGCGATCTCAGTCCCGCCGAGGCCCTGAAGCAGATCGAGGCGCTGGCCCGGGCCTCCCAACCGGAGGGGCAGGGTCGATGAGCGAGCTTCTGTTTCTGATCGGTGGCTGGTTCGGGATGCTGGTGCGGGGCTCGGTGCTCCTGCAGCTGGCGATCCTGGCGGCCGTCTTCCTGCTGCATCAGGCCTGGAAACGGCGCCGCCGGCCCTCCCTGGCCAGTTGGCTGCCGGTGCTGGCCAAGCTGGTGGCGATCGGGGTGCTGCTGCTGGCGGCGGCCCTGGTGGCCCTGCCCGGCATGGCCTCGGGACTGATCGTCCTGGTGGCCGAGCTGCTGGGGGTGTGGACGGCGCTTGATGGCCTGCGCCTGATCCTGCGGCGCTTTCATGACGTCGACGCGGTCGAGTCCTATTGGTTTCGGGCCGTGCGGCCCCTGTTTCTGGTGGTGGCGCTGCTGCTGTGCATCGATCGCTTCGATGGGCTGCAGGCGATCGCCGATGTGCGGCTGATTGAGATGTTCGGCGAGCACTTCACCGTCGGTGGTGCGGTGCTGCTGGTCAGCCTGCCCTACTTCCTGGTGGTGCTCTCGGAGCTGCCGGTGCTGTTTCTGGGTTTCCTGCTGCAGCGCCTGATGGGGCTGAGCGCCGGCAACCGCAAGGTGTTCGAGCTGATCTTCCGCTACCTGCTGATCGGGGTGGGCGTGCTGTGGCTGGCCAACCAGGTCGGTCTCAACGGCACGGCCATCGCCGCCATCGCCGGTGGTCTGTCGGTGGGTCTGGGCTTCGGCATCAAGGAGGTGTTCTCCAACTTCGTCAGTGGCCTGTGGCTGCTGTTCGAGGGCTCGGTGCGGCCCGGCGAGATCCTGATGTTCGAAGGGGATCCCGTCGAGGTGCGCCGGCTGGGCCTGCGGGCCGCCACCCTCTGGCGCGATCGGGACAACGTCGAGCTGGTGGTACCGAACCAGACCTTCTTCACCGCCACCACCACCACCTACACGGGCACCGATCGCATGCGCCGCAGTGAGGTGCAGGTGGGGGCCTCGTACCGCCACGACCCCGACCGGGTGATCGCCGTGCTGGAGGAGGTGGCCCGCGCCAATCCCCGCGTGCTGCCCCAGCCGGCACCCAAGGGGCTGCTGATCAACTACGGCGACTCCTCGATCGATTACGCCCTGCGCTTCTGGATCGCCAATCCGATGGAGAACGGCGGCATCTGCAGCGAGGTGCGCCGCGCCATCTGGCACGCCTTCCAGGCCAACGCCATCGAGATCCCCTTCCCCCAGCGGGTGCTGCACAACGCCGACGCCTGAGGCCGGCCTCGCCTGCTCCGGGCCCTCAGCGCACCCCCAGCCACTTGTGGCCCTGCAGGCTCAGGCGCCAGGCGGGGTGGCGGCGCACGTAGGAGATCGCCAGCTCCTGGCCCTGGGGCGACTCCCAGCCCGGTTGCAGCAACAGGGCTGGCACAGCCTCCATCGTGCGCGCCTGAAGGGCCTGTTCCGCCATCGATTCGGCGAAGGCCAGATCGCTGGGTCCATGCACCACCACCTTCAGCTCATCGCAGGCGGCCAGCAGCGCGGGCTCGGGGGGGCGATGGGCTTTGGGCGAGAGGGTGATCCAGGCGAAGCGACCGCTCAAGGGCGCCGTGCCGCTGGTTTCCAGATGCAGGGGCAGGCCGGCCGGCTCCAGGGCCGCGCAGAGGGGATCGAGGTCGTGCTCCAGGGGCTCGCCGCCGGTGATCACCACGAAGGCGGCCCCGGCCCCCGCCGCCGCAAGGGTTTCGGCGGTGAGGTCCCCCAGGCTGCGCTGGCCGTGGGCGGCCGCCGGCCAGGAGTGCTTGGTGTCGCACCAGCTGCAGCCGACGCTGCAACCCGCCAGCCGGATGAAGAAGGCGCTGCGGCCGCCGTGGAGGCCTTCTCCCTGCAGGGAGTGGAAGGTCTCGACGACGGGCAGGGACAGTGGCACCGAGGCGATCACGGACAAACGGGCGGAGCGGTGGACCGCGGCCGGAGGGCCATCTCAGCCTGGCAGCCGCCTCGCCGGGCTGGGGGCCGGAGCGATCGCGTCTGCCCCTTTGCCGTCATCCGCTGGCAGCAGCTCAAGATCCAGCCCCGCCCCGACGAACTGCTGGTGGGTTGGCTCGACGCTGGATCACGTCACGCCTTTGCCTAAAACCGGCATCGGACTGCTGCTGGATGCCCAGAAGCTGACCCTGCGCAACTCCGCTGCCAACCCAGCCTTCCCACTGCTCAGTTGGTGCGATACGAACCGTAAAGTTTGGTGTAGATCGATCAGCGAGTCTGGCCATGGACGCCGCAGTTCACCTCGCCGCAGCCCACCCCGCCGCGCTGAAGCTCGTTGGCAGCAACGGGCAGATTTCCTTGGGCAAGCAATACGCCGGCCGCCATGTGTTGGTGGAAGAACGCGAACCCGGTGTCTGGGTTATTCGCACCGCGACCGTCATTGCAGACAATGAGCGCTGGCTGCACGAACCCTCTGCTGCAGCAGACCCGCAAGTGGCGATGGACTGGTCCGTCAGCCATGGGCCAGCCGATGCGGGGCTGCAGGACACCCTGACGCGCCTTGGCCATGGCGAGCCGTGATGCAGAGGTCAGGCTCGATCTGAACAATCCGGTGTTCCAGGAGCAGCTGCTGAGCCTGCAGAAGAACGAGCGCCATGCGGCCTTGGACACCCTGAGCCGGAGCAGCCCACCGGCCTGGAGACGAACAGCCTCCCCGGGATGAACACCGAGGTACTGCAGCGCCTGCGTGAGCAGGCAATCATTCAGCTGGAAACTCTTGAGGGGGCTAAGCGCCCCGCTTTCCGGGTGCGGCCCGCCAACCAGCAGACCGGCGGCCTGGACCTGCTGCACCGCAGGCAGGGTCTTGGCGTCAAGGAACATCTGTTCTTTGAGATTGGTCACGTGCCCCATCAGGCCCATCCCAGCAGTGCAGAAGGGCATGAGGCAGATCCGCTACCTACGCTGAGCAGTCTCAAGAACGATTGTCCCCCATCTACCCGTTCGCTCCAACCCAACTGCGCCGCCGCCATGAACTCCGCAGCTTTTGGGTAGCCAGCCTCTCCTGCAGCCTCCACCAGGCAAAGCAAACGCGACCAGTCGCAGCCAAATCAATATTTTAGGTCGGACTAGCCCCTGGAGTAGGCAACTCTGGCGCGGGATCAGATCAGCGGCTCGCTACTGTCCAACGACTCGTAATAAAGACCGATATAGGGTGCTCCGTTGCGTGATATCCCAGTTGAGAGATGGGTAATCCAGGCATCTGAACTGCGCCCCTTCAGGCAGTCGCTCAGGGACCATCGCATTCCTAGAAAGCTCTGCAGAATCGGCAAGAACCTGTGCTCCAATTGGCTTAGGCGCAAATTATAACGGTGAACGCAAAGATCAATAGAATCCCGCGGCGAATCAATCTCGCTCGCTTGCAGGAGCACTGGATCAATCTCAGGGCTGCTGCTTAATATGATCGCAATGATGTCTTTGACCATAATTTGGATCTCGGGGTCCATGCCGCTGCGCAATACGGTGATATTGGTTTGCTTTAAGATCTCAGCCTGCGGCAGCATGGGCTGCACCCAGTAATCCGAGCGATAGAGACTGTTGATCGTCTTGGGCCTCGTTTCATCCACATGCCATTTATAGCCGACTCCCATTTCCCAGAGTGGGCGATCTGCGGTGGCCCAGCCTCTTATCACTGAGGCTGGGGTGGCCTTCAGGCGGGTAACTACCTCATCCCAATACTCAAAATAAAGACGAAGGCTGCCGCTGCCTTTTGCAACACCTTCATAGCCAAAATAGACGGTCGTGGCGCGCGATAGCTCACTCTTCAGCCGTTCAGTCAAGCCAGGTTTATCGGCCGGCATGCCCAGATCTCGAATGATAGCCACGAGGCAGTCTGCAATGATCGCTTCTGCAGGCACACCCAGGACATAGCGATCGCTCAACAATCCCCTGCCAACCTCGAGCTTGAAAGAACGTTCCAAAACCCAGGGCAGCTGGTAATGCTGACAGAGAAGAAATGGCAGTTGATGGGAGCGCACCAAGGTGGTCTGGGCGGATCGTTCAAAGGTAAAAGAATAACCGGCGCTTGGCTTGTTGTTGCCATCAACGCCCCGTTGGCCGGGCTCAGGAGTTCTCCAGTTGCATTTTGACCTTGGCCGCCAACAGGACATCGCGCAAGCGAGACTGATTCGGGGCAAGATACAGATAACCCATGCTGGCTAACAGCTGGTCCTGCAGCAGTTGACTGTCAAAGCCATTGCTCTCAAGCCAGCTCTCAACGGCGGACACAGAGTCCCGCATCAGCACCAATCCGTCGAGCTGGCCGGCTTGCAAGGCATGGCGGGCCTGCTCAAGATCGGGGAAATGAAGGATGGTCGCCTGTGCATCATGACGGCTCAAGTTGAGGGACATGGCGGCGCGGACCCTGGCATCGCCGATAAGACCAAGCCTGCTGCCGGCTAGATCCTCGAAAGAGCTGATGCCACTGCTTCGGCTGACCAACAGCACCGCCGAATTGGCCGGGGCCAACGGCAGGGAGTCGACTCCGACGAATCCGTCCAGCCAGGTTGCATCGTTGTCATCAGGCAGGACCAGATCGACCATGCCGCTTGTGAGCTGCTCCAACGCTTCTGAGGCCGATGCGTAGGACGTCAGGGTCAGCTGCAGGAGTATGGAGCTGCTACCGAGGGACGTCGCCACCGCCGTCAGTAAATCGCGCTGCCAGGCCAGCAGATCAGCCGGATCTTCAGCGGCGCGAGCCACGGCAACGCGCAGTTCGCCACGGGTGATGATCGCATCCACGACATCGCCGCTGATTTCAAAGCCGCCAGGGATTTCTTCAGGCTGGGTGACTTGCAGGGGGTTCTGCAGGAGGGGATTGAAGGTGGTTGAGAAGAGGGTGATGTCATCGCTCTGACTGACGCCGGGACCGTCTGAGGCCAAGGCCACATTCAGCACGCCTCGGCTCTGAAGACGTTGGTTCAGATCACCTCCATCCTGCTGCTCCTGGGTGATCGCGCCGGCCACAGCATCGGAATCGGGCAGTTGCAGTGCGATTGGAGCGGCATCGGAGGTGAGGATCGGCTGGGGCAGACTTCTCAACAGCGCCGCAGGGGCAACATTGGAATCAACGGCAGAGGCGCCGGAGGCATCATCAGAAATAGACGTCAAAGCAGAAGACAAGCGAGGCTTGATCACTAACAGAGCATCGTTGTAATCAAAATCACTGCCCTGATCTGCGCTCAGATCTTCAAAGGCGTAGACCCCATCGCCGATCCATTGGAGATGGACTCGTCCATCCCGATTCAGTTGACTGCCAAGAGAAAAAACGTCTCCGCGTTGCGAGATCATGATTGTTGTGTAGTAACCAGTACTGGCTACGGTCCAGACATGATTGGAAGACTGATTGCTTCCTCCACCCTGGGAGACACGGAAATCAGGCTCAAGATGTTGGAGGAGATGGTCGCGGAACGCATCGGTGTTGCTGAAGGGCCGACCAGCCACTGAGAGCTGGGTAGTACCAGACACGCTGTCGAGGCTGACATCGACCTTGACAAAGGCCAAAGTGTTGGTGTTAGCGCAGCTCGATAAGAACTGAACATCGACCTTGTCCTGCTGCTCAAAGAACAACAGTTCGCCAAGGCCCGAGCTGTGAGCCAGATCAATTTGGAGATCCACCCGATTGGCCTCAGTGAGAGAGGCATGAATCGACAACGGGCTGGAATCCAGGTTCAAGCTAATGACGTTACCCGAGGCATCAACCTTCCAAGCTGGTGCGATAACCGTGGTGCTGGTGGCATCGCGGAGCATGACCCGCAGCTCTTGACCCGGATCGAGTCTCACATCAACGGAGCTTGATGCAAACTGCGTGCTGCCGGCATCATCCTTGGTCGCTCCAACCTGGCCGACGACGGCCTGCTCAAGGGAGTCGGCCAGTTGGAGGCCGTCAGCTCTGAGAACTCTTTGCTGCTCATCGGTGCGATAGATGAGCAGTGTGAGGTTTTGGCTGGCCAACCACTCAGCTTCAGCCACCTCAAAGTGGACAAACTTCGCACTTGATGACGTTGGGGCAAGAGAGATGCCGGTGCCACTCCAGCTGATCTTGTCTTCAGGCTGGAGAGGTCTCACCAGCGTGTGTTCGAAACCCTTGCGGCTGAGCAGCACATCCACCGTGGTATCAACACTGAGGTTGGGTTGATCAACAGAACCCAGCAACACCATCCGATCAGAAGTCGTCTGTTTCGCGTTTTGCGGAGCCTGCGCCACTAGCAGATCAGCACCGCTGGAATCAGCAGAGAGGGGCGAGCGGATGCGACCGCCGTAAGCAATAGTGGATCTTCTTTCCTGAGGGTCCTGGATGAGGTTGTTGTTGCGGTCGAGCCAAACAACGCCACCTTGCAGAGTTTCACTTGTAGTTCCATTAACTGATCCAGGAACAAAATCAAGCAATTCAAGCAGATCTTGTGTCGGTGGCAGGGAATCAGCATCTGGGATGTCAAGCACTATCGCCTTCGATTGAGATGCAAGGTCTGCAATAATCGCTGTGGCAAGCGTTGAGCCTGGAATAGCATCCACAAAAGCTGCATGCACGCTCGACGGTGAACGCAACGCCAGAACCGGAGTAATCGTGGTTGGCTCGATCGAAGCAGCCACGATTCCTAGTAGAGCGGACTGTTCAAGATTTGCCGCCGTCAGCAACTTCTGGTTGCTGCGGAACTGCACGACAGGGGCATCCGATGAACCGGCAATGGTGATGGCTTGGTAAAGATAAGGATAACCAGAAGCATCTTGTTCATTTGGTTGATAGTGTGAGTAGAGCCTGGGTGGACCGCTCAGATCGCCAGGATTCCGCTTATAGACATAGGGAATCCCTGCATCGTCCTCTAACAACTGGGTTACTCGCACGTCAGGCTTTTCTTCCAAATCCAGCTCATAAGGCCAGTAAACAGGGATCACTTGATTGGGACCTTTCGGAGCTGTAAAGAGAAGCGTGGGGATAAGGTTATCAATTTGTTGGTCATTGAAGGACTGATCGGTGAGGCGCAGGCCACCACGGCCTGATAGCTCAACAATGTCGGACTGAAGCAATGGCAGCTTGGGCAGGGCATCGGCCAAAGCCAATTGGTCGATGGAGAGCGTTATCGAGCCTCCTTGACGCGTTGTGGCCAGGATGACCTGCTCAGGATCGGCCTGGAGATTGCTGTAGCTCAGTTCCAGCTGATCGGTTGCCACCAAGTAGGTGGAGGCGGTCGGGTTGCTGTCGATCAGCAAGTCTTGGAGTGTTTTCAGGCTCAGGTTGGCGGCCTGAATCTGGGAGGCGTACGCAATTGCAAGGCCGGAGAGGCCAGCATCCAATGTCACTGACTTGCCGAGGGTTTCATCAACTTTCAGGGACTCAGCCTGGAGAAGATCGCGTATCTCGCCCTCCACCGTGATCAGGAGATTTCCAGTTTGACTGTTGGCATTCAACCGCTGCAGCCGTCTCAGCTGGAGATCCATGTTGTTGCGGGCATTGGCCGTCAGCGAGCCCACGCTGCGCTCGAATCCCGTCGTTCCAGCCTGGGTGGTGATCTGACCATCGTCCACATTCAGCACAAGGGATCCGCCGATGGACTGCTTCAAGGCGCCGAGTTGGAGATCGCCATTGTTCACGGTGATGGTGACCTCGCCATTGCCGCTATCGAGGCCACGCAGATCCACCGAACCAGCGAAGTCCAATTGCTGCTCACCGGAGCCGCTGAGGTTCAAGGTGGTGCTACCGGTGCTGAGATTATGGACAACAACATTGCCGCCGGCGCTGATCTTTAGGTCAGTAGTGTCCACGATCATCACCAGGTTGCCGCCGGTGCTGATGTTCAGACCCGGAGCAGTCGGTACCGATCGGGTCCAGATCAGGGAATCGCTGCTCAGCTGGCTGAGGCTGAGTTGGTCGCTGGCCGACAGATTGGTGGCAAGCTCAGAGGCACTCAGATGGCCTCCCACCAGATCAAGTCGCTGACCATTGACGCTCCCGTTCAAGGCCAGGGTGCCAGCGGCCTCGATGGCAAACGGCAGGCTGCTCTGGAATGCATTGAGCTGCAGGGTGGCCGAGTCGTCGGCACTGCGTAGCTTCAACTCTGGCGTTCCACCATCCAGGGAATCTGAGTGCTCGAGCAGTAGGGATTTGGCATCACTCCCACTGGCCTGCAGGCTGAGTTGGGAGCCAAAGTCCAGGCTGATGGTTTGGGCCTGCAGCGTTTGCTCGCCAACCAGGGAGAGATCAGCGCCAGCCAGACTGAGCGTGACCGTGGGAGCGAACAAAGCTTCGCTGGCCAGGGTGCCGCTACCGGCATCCAGGCTGATCGTTTGGCTGGCTTGATTGGCACTACCGGCCAGCACCAAGCCACTGCCCAACTGCAGGCCGTTGGCCGCCTTCAGGTTGATGGTGGTGGCTTCCACGGTGCTACCTGCCGTGGCGGGACCACTGGCGGCGGCTGGGGGCGTTGTGCTGCTGAGTTTCAGGCTGCTGCCAGTGACAATGGCGAGCGAGCCGATGGCGGCGGTGCTGACGTTTCCCTGGATCTGGGTGGATCCTGTGGTGGTGATGCTGATTGAGCGCCCCCGCAAACTGTTGAATTGGACGGCGCCGCTGGAGACAGGCACCGATTCGGTTTGCACCTGAACCCCGGTGGTGACCGATTCCGTGGCATACACCGGCCGTAGCGTCACGGTCGGATCCAGCTCGCTGACGGTGCTGGTGGTGGTGATGTCGTACTGTTGGTATACAGGCTCGACGTCAACGATTTGCTTGGGATTTGTTGTGATCTGGAAGGTTAAATTCTGGCGCTGATCGGTGTCCTCGAAAGGCACTGAATACCATTGATATTGATAATCTGTCCAAATTTCCTGGAGGCTTCTGCTTGGACCCCAAACGGGCCAGGTGGTGCTTTTGTTCTGGGAGTTAAATTGATCAAACCAAGAATACCCCGCGCCATTACCACCAATGACGTTGAGCCAACCAGGGCCGGGATACTGGGCATTAGCCGGTTGCAGATTGTTCCAATCTTGATTAGTAGGACCGCCAGTCGTGAGAGTGCCCACATTCGAAAGGTGCGAAGATCCAGGCAGGACGACCGGGTCATTCGGCAGCAGAGCACCAGTGCTGGCGATGTAATCGAGCTTGAGATAATCTTTATTTGTGGCTGATTTGATAGAGGGTAGCTGGCTGCCCTGGGTCAAGGAAATATTTGTGAGATCAAATATTGGGAAATATCTATTTCCGCCGTACCCTATAGACGGGTAGGCGCCTGCCGTTAAGTCACCAGATTGTAGTCCGGCGCCCAGGGTGAGTGCCACATCGAAAGCCTGGAAATCACCATGACTGCTATCAATACTTCCATAATAAGGCCTGGGTATAAATTCAAGGAAATAAGGCTTTCCGCCAATGTTTCCATTGTAGTTGATGAAGTCACTTGGTGACAGTTGCGCTGAGCCCCACAGCTTGATATCAAGTAGATTTTGTGCTGTTGCAGAATTATCCGCTTGGTAAGATAGTACAAAGCTGGGCTCCTGGCCTCCGCTGATCCCCGCAAGCCGATCAAGTGTAAATGTCAACCTGCAACCCGTCAGACCAGGATCCAAACGAGTGACTAGAGAGTTCCCAATATGGTCAGCATTATAGCCATCCACCCAATTAGTCAATGCTGGGCCTATGCGACTAATGTCGTTATTAACGTAAGGATAGGCGGCTGCCTCGGGATATATTTCTTGGGAGAAAATTGAGCCGTCGTTGATGTTGTAATCCGTATATGCGCTATGCCATGTTGGCTCTGTTTTATCCCAAGTGATCAGGACGTTGGCTGGCAAACTTGCTGGCCAGCCTTTGCTCAGCAAAGCGTCTGTATTGAGGGTACTGGCACTACTTGAGCCGTTAGGATACAAAAAGGCCCCAGAGCCGATCACAATGTTGGTTGTTGATTGGTATAAAGGTGTTATTTTGAGGGCTTTTGTGTCAAAAATTAAGAGGTCTCCAGTGTCTCCTAGATAGAGATAGGACGACGAATTTATCGCTGCACTTGTACCTGAAGACCATAGGGCATTTGTTTTGCTCATTGACGGGTACATCACGAAATTGCCATCCGTCTGCATCACCGCTTGAGCAGCGCCAGTTACCCTAATGCCATTATTTGCCGCAAACCAGAGTTCCTTACCATCCGGGCCATACAGGGACAGACCGCCCTCGTTGTTGAGGGTGAGAATGTAGGCCTTACTGGGGGGCGTCAGGGTCGTAGGCGTGCTGCCCTGGAGGAAAGGTGCCAGTCCGCGGCCGATTCCGTAGACTTGAGGATTGGCCGCATCGTAGTAATGGTAGTCAAGTTGATTGTTATCGACCCAATAGGGCGGGTTGTCGGTATGGCCCTCCGTGGTGACCGGCGTCGTTGTGGTGAAGTTGACATCCTGCGTGGCCGTGCGGGCACGCTGAACAAAGATATCTTCCCCACCTGCACCGGCGTAAGTCACTTTCCAGCTGGCTCCTTTATTGTTTAGGCTTGTTACACTGCCGTTCATTGTATAAACCTGATCAGGCGAATAGGGGTTGAGTATTTGCTGACTCAGAGTCGTCGGGGTGAGGGCCGGATCGTTTTGTGTGTAATAGACAATACCTCGATTATTTGAATTCCCAACCTCTTCATTCCAGATATCAGTCTGATCATTGATGCCCCGCTTTACGGTGAACTGGGGGGATCCGTTGATGTCCCCGGCTGCGGCTCCGCCAGGAATGCCGCTGGCCAGGCTGCCATCGAGGGGGAACCAGTAGGCAATGCCACTGCCATTTCCGGATGGGGTCTGGCTCATGTCTTGAACCACTTCGGCGGCTGTGCGCGCCTGGGTCCAGGTCTTCACCTGGCGGATTGCACCCTTCAGGGAGCTGGAGTTGTTTTGTGAAATCGCGAGGTCATTGATCTGATTTTCCGGTACCAAACAGCACGGCCCTGAACCAGTGGCGACGCCGTTGATGTAAAACTGTGCTGAACCTACGTTGGTGAAGCTGGGATCACCTGCGGTGATTGAAGCGGCGACATGCACCCACTGGTTGCGTTTGAGTTCATCACTGCCAATCACGAATGTACCTTGGGGAATCAGGGAAACGGAATTGGCATATGTAGAAGACAGGGCTAGTTTGCCACCGGATATCAAGAGCTTGATCCCTACTGGCGTGGTGTCTGGGTAGTAAGGCAGGGTTGTGGAGAGAATCTCCCCGTCGGGGCTGCTATCGCCATCGAGCCACACCCAGGCTTCCAAGGTCAGGCCTGTGACCTGTTGCGAGACTGGGCTGTTGGCCGCAGTCGGGTGGCCCAGGGCCAGGGCCTGGGTGGCAACGGCTGCCGTATTGACCGCGCTGTACAAATTAGCCAACGCCGATGCCGGTCCCACGATGGCCTTGCCTGCCAAGGGGCCACTGGTGGGAACCACCAGGCTCTGGGCATCGTTGAACCAGGGATTGGCTACGGCAACGGTGGTGAGATTGCCATTGTTGTTGGTGACCTTTTGAACGTTGTTGATATCGATTGCGTAGAAGGGCAGGTAGCCGAGGCTGTCGAGTACTGCCTGCCTTTGGGCTGGGGTATAGAGTTCCCAGGGTTTGCTGCTGGAGGGCACTTCAGCGCCGTTCCAGTTGATGTTGCTGATTTGGAAACTATACCCAGGAATGAACGATTCAGCGATCGCTCCTGTCTGAGGGTTGTAGAAGGCATCCTGCAGCAGATTGAGGGTGTAGGTATACCACTCGTAGCCAGTCACAACCTCCGTGGTGCCGATCAGTTTAACTTCGGTAGTGGTGGTGCTGACATCGTGGGTATTGATCTCCAGCCCATTGAGCGCATCGCCGCTATAGAACGTCGCATCCGTGAGTTGGACAACCGTGCCGGCGAGTTCCAGTTGGAAGCTGTACTCATCCAGCACGCGGGCTGTGTACTGGGTCCCCTGCTCCGGATTGGTGGTCCCCGGTGCGGTGTTGATCAATCCGTACGCACCAACAGCACCGTTGGCAATCGCGCTGCTCTGGTAGTAGAGAGCAGTTCCGTCTTGCAGCCCATGGCGCACGGGGCTGCCATCTTGTCCCACCAGCTGCAGCACATCGCTGGCCGTGTTCACCTGCAGATGGGCCACGGCGCCGGCATCGAACGGCAACTGCAGATCTTCCATGGCCGTGCCGATCTGCACCGTGCTGGTCGTGGTGATCGGCGTGACGCCGGTGATCACGGTGCCTTCCACGGTGCCCGGCCGGGTGGCATCTGAAGCCACGGTCACCGCCTGAGCCTGGATCGAAAGATCACCATCGCTATCGATGCTGCCGGCTCCGCGGATCGTCACCTGGCCGGGGGTTGTGAGACTGAGATCGGCGAGGGTGGTGAGCTCTCCGCCCACACTCACCTCACCAGCGAAGCTGAGGCTGGTCGCATCGCTTCCCTTGATGTCGAGATAACCGTCGAGCACCAAGCCACCGGCCGAATCCAGTAGCAGCGCATCGGTCTGCAGGTTGGCGAGGCGCAGGTCGGTGCGGCTGCGCTCCAGGCGCAGATTGGCGCCTGTGGGGTAGGCCAGCGTGGTGTTCGCGGCCTGCAGCAAGGACTCGCCCAGCAGGTTGATGTCGCCGCTGCTGGCATTCAGGCCTACGCTATTGGCCTGCAGGCTCGCCGTTTGGGCGAGGGTGATGCTGCTGCCGCTGACGCTGGCGACGCTGTTCTCCAGCGTGGCCCCCGTGACCAGTTGCCCCAGCACCGTGTTGGCACTGGACAGAACTTTGGGAAGGATGAGCTTGAGCACCTGGCCCGCGGCCGCTTCTGCGCGGCTGTTCGCCAGCTGTACCAGACCTGGTTTGTCGGCTCGCCGCACGACGACATAAAGGTTGCCGTCCTTGAGATTGGCGATGGGGCCGGCCTGGACGCCGTAGTAGCGGACAACGGTGCCGTTGCTCAGCGCGGGGTCGGCGTTCCAGAAGCCGTTGGCGGTGCTGTCAAAGGCGCTGGCCACCAACGTGGTGCTGCTGCTGCCCGAGGCCGTCAGGGAGTTCTGCAGCAGCACCGTGCCGCTGCCCGCATCCACGGTGAGATCAGGGGCCTGGATGGCCCCGCCACTGACCGGCACAGCGGGCGCGTCGGCGTAGATCGGCGACTGACCTGGCGGCAGGGGCAGGCCATCGGCACCAACAAAGACGCCCTGCCCATCGACCTGGTAGCCGAACAGGTCGACCAGCACGCCGGAACTGGTGCGATAGAGCTGGGGATCGGTGCGCAGGGTGCCAGAGGTCGTCGCCAGGGTGAGGGCGGCGGCGGCCGTGATGGCGGCGGCGGAGGTGAGGCCGGTGCCGGCCTGCAGGACGATGTTGGCAGCGGTGCCCTGCTCTGAACCGAGGGCCGTGGCCTGCAACAGAAGGCCACTGGCGGTGTAGGTCTGGTCACCCTGCAGGCCGGTGAGACCGAAGCCATTGCTGAGGCTGACGCTGCCGGGTTGGAGGGTCAGGTCGCCGGCGCTGGCCGTGACGCTGGTGGTGATCGCACTGGAACTGGTGATACTGCCGCTGATGGTCACCGATGAGCCGTTCAGGGTCAGGCCCGTCACAGGAGAGGGGGATCCATTCGGGTTGAGTTGCAGTTGCAGGCCATCGCCCAGCAGCAGATGGCCGCCGGCGCTGGCCTGCAGCGCCGGCAGCTTCAGTACGGCGAGCTCCGTGGCCGTCAGGGCCGGATCGCGCTCGATGCTCAGGTCCGTGGCGGCCTGGAGTTCAATCGGCTTTGAGCTGCTGAGCTGGCGCTGATCTGGAAGGGAACCGATCTCCAGCGTGAGCGAGCCCTCCAGGGAGCGGTAGCGCACCAATTGCAGCTGGGGGGCTGAACTGGTGTTGACCAGGCCGGTGAGGGTGAAGCTGCCGGCGGAGTCGATCTCCAGCTCCCGGGTGCGACCGGTGGGGTGGACGTCAGCCAGGACATCGGGATCGCCTTGCTGCCCGAAGGCCTGGTCTGCCGTGAACCTGAGCACGGGTACATCCACCGCCGCGGTGATGGCGGTGCTGGCATCTGCTGCCAGATGCAGGACCTCACTGAGGCTGGTCTGATCACTGGCGGCATCGGCGCGCACACCACCGCCCCAGTCGAGGAGGTTGTAGGGCTGGGCGGCGCTGCCGGCCGCGACGTTTGTTGCCAGGGCATGGCTGAGCACGGTGGCCGGGATCACCCCCTGACGGTTGGCGCTGGATGCCACGAAGCCCAACTGCTCCAGGCCGCTGCTCAGCGCCCCCTCAAGCCCGAAGGCCAGTTGATCGGGCTGGTCGCCGAACAGTCCAATCTGGAAGCGCAGGTTGGTCCCTCGCAGCCCCAGGCTGGGGATGGATGTGAGGGGTAGGCCGGCAGCGCCGGCAGCCGTTGCCAGCGTTGCGTTGATGGCATCCAGCAGCACGTTGAGGGAGTCGCGTTGACCGGCCGCCACCGTGGCGCTGAAGGCCGCGCTCTGTCCCGCTGGGGTGGTGACCGTGAAGGCCATCGTCAGCGGCTCAATAAGCGTGCCATTCAGGAACTCCTGGGGTGCGCTGGTCTCGGCCTCGATCACCAGATCGGCCACGTCGTGGGTCAGGGTGATCGACGGTGCCGTCAGCTCCAGGCTGGCCTCAGCAGTGGTCGCCGCTGCATCAGAAGGGGCCGGTGTTCCGAGATTGAGCACGGCGCTGGGGCGCAGATTCAGCGCCGTGTCGCTGTGGATCGTCAGCCGGTCGCGGGCGATCAGATCGTGCAGAAGTGTGGGGCGATCGACGCTGCTGATCTGCACCTCCGGGGCGGCAAGCCAGGCACCCGCCACGACGGTGTCATTGGTGCCATCGCTGTAACCCCCGATCACGGCGGAGCTGGCGCTGCTCAGTTGCAGCACCGCCTTGGAGCCTGGATCGAGCTGTATGTCGCCGCGCTGCAGGGTCTGATCCGTGCTTTCGAGGCTGGTCTGGCCGTCGAGGGCCACGCGGGTGGTCGGGCGACGGCGCGACGACGTGGCGGCCAGGCCGGCGGGCGCGATGCTGCCGCCGGCCACCAGCAGGCCGGCCAGCGCCAGGCCGCTGCCTGAGCCCGTTCCGGTGGCGGCAAGGGAAACGTCATCCAGGGAGACAATGCCGCCGCTGGCGGTCATGTCAATCGCCGCTGCCTGCGCCGTGACCGGCCCCTGGGAGCTGGTGGCCCCCGCCAGGGTGAGCCCATTGGTGACGTTCATCGACACGCCGCCGTTAGAGGCCTCGATCGGACCGTTGAGGGTGGCGCTGGCGGCCTCGATGCTGAGGGGCCCCGTGCCGCTGGTGCGGATCGGGCTGGGGATGCCGGTGTAGATGGGCCCCTTGGGGGCCAGGAGGCTGAGGGAACCGTTCGAGGCCAGGGCGTTGCCTAGGAACAACACACCATCGCTGCTGCTGGTCTGCAACAGCAGCGGCGCTTCTGGTGCTGTGGTTTCGATCGCCCCGATCAAGGCCAGCAGGCGATCGTTCTGGAGGCTGAAGCCGCCGGCAGCGCGACTGGTGATCGTGCCCGCCAGGATCAGGTTGCTGTCGAGCGTGGCCGGATCAATACCGGCATCCTTGAGTTCCTGCTGCTGGCCGGCGGTGAGATACGGAAGCAGGGAGATGGTGGCGTCACCGCCCTCAAGGCTGAGCTGGCCGCCGGTGTTGAGGCTGCCCTGCAGCACCACTCCGTTGCCTGCGAGCTCGAGGCTTCCTCGATCGACGTTGATCGTCGAACCCACCGCGCTGCTGAGCGGACCCCCTTTGGCCTGCAAGGTGGCTGTGGCCGTGTTGATCAGTTTCAGTTGGGCCTGCTGGCGCAGTTGCAGTTGTTCGGCCGCCTGCAGGCTGAGGGTTCCGGCAGCGTTCTGAAGCAAGGCTTCCAAGCTGATGCTCGCCGTGCTGGAAATGGAGCCCCCCTGGGCCAGGCTCAAGCCCTGGAACGTTTTGCTGCCACTGCGATCGGCCGCGGTGGTGATCGCCAGATTCCCTTGGTTGGAGATAAAGAGGCCATCGCTACCCACGGCACCGGCGAGGCCGCCGACGTTGGTTTGGATCGGCGCGCTCTCCAGCCCGAAGCCCGTCAGCCCATCAAGCACCAGTTCGCCAGCCTGAATCAAGGGAGAACTGGCGGAGGCAGCGGCCCTGAATCCCACACCGCTGAGCCACACCTCGGCTTCTCCATTGCCTGCATTGAGGAATTGCAGGGGCGCCGCCGTACCCACCGCCCGGATGGCCATCAAGCCGTCGGGGCCCGTGGTGAGGCCGCTGCTGGCCTGCAGGCTCGTAGAGGCCGTGACATACACGGGCGAGACAGCCGTCCCGATCTTTTCGTTGACCTGGAGGTTTACCGAACTGGCCTGGAGGTTGGCGCTGGCTGAGCCCACTTCGCTGCTGAGCCGGCCGCCATCAAAGAGGCTGCCGTCGCTGCTGAGGGTCAAGTTGCCGTTGGCCACCACCGAACCGAGGGGCAGATCAGCGAGGCTGTGAATCGTGGCATCGGTGGTGCTGGAGATGTTGAGGCTGGCGGCGCCGCCCAGCTGTACCTTCAGCGGGGCAGCGGTGTCGCCGATGGCGCCAACGGTGGAACGCAGCTGCAAGGTTCCTTGGCTGGTGCTGAGCCCATCGCCAGTGGCCTGGGAGAGGCTGGCGGCCGTGATCCCCACCACCCCCTGGGCGGCAATGGTGGAGAGGTTGAGGGAATCGATCGACTGCAGCCGAATGTCCGAGCCAGCGGCAGCGAGCGCGCCGCCGCTGAGGCTCAGTGTCAGCGGATTTTGTTGCTGAATCGTCACCGAACTGAGCCGGGTTGGATCGGTGATCAGCTCACCCGGGAGCAACGGATCCTGAAGGTTTTCGGTGGTGACTTTGGCGCTCTGGGTTCCGGCATCGAGAGATGTCCAAACCGATTCCCCGGGGTTGGTGCCGAGGCCGAAATCGGTGAGCAGCAGATCCAGGCGCTGGGCCGGGCCGTCGTAGCGGACATAGCCATAGAGGGCTGGGGTGTTCACCAGCACCACATCACCTGCCACCAGATCAGCGCGGGTGTCCCGCACCAGATCGTGGGCGTTCAGGGTCACGCCGACGGCGGTGGTGTTGTAAGTGATCTTCTGATCGTTAGCTGGCACAAGTTGCCAGAGGGGATTGCCATCGGCATCGGTGCTCTGGAAGTTGACATCTTCCAGGCTTTGATTGGGCTTGGTGTCGCCCAGATATTCGTAGATAAGGCCTTCCCCAGCCACAAAATTCGGCACAAAGACCTCAAACTCGCTGGAATCGGAGAACGACGGCAGGCCGTTGCTCACATCCAATGGCGTATCGCCGATGTACCGCAAAACAACATACGTACGACCAACAATATCCGCGAGACTGGCATTGCTGAGCAACTGGGCTTGGTCTTCACTCAGTTGGCCATAATCACCATCGGGGAGCACAATCCGCGTGATTGGGCCACTGTTACCGATGCTGCCCTTGGCTGCGATGGTAAGGGCATGGGCGGCGATGGCCGCACCCTGCGGGGCGGCGGCGCTTCTGGGAGGCGAGCTCAATCCTTGGGCCTGGGCCTGCTGGGGGTAGAGCAGCTGATAGACCGCACTATCGAGTGGGTAGTAATAGAGATTGTAGCTGACGACCCGCTGCGATAGGTAGGCGATCTGATCCTCCTCAGGGCGGCTATAGTTATACTCAGGATCGTAAGTTCCCGCTCCCGTTGCATCCTGCACCTGGGCGAGCTGGCTCTGATAGAGATCAATCTGCTCATCGCTCATGCCCCGGCCTCCATCAACCGTGGGCAGGGCGAGCTGCGCCCGTTGTTCAGGCGTGAAGGTGAAGGGGGAGGGCGGCTCAGGCTTGGCGATCCATGCTCCCGAATCGATCTGTTGGGCGTCGCGATAAGTGAGCCAGTAATCATTATAATTTGAGTTATCTTGTTGCTGTATTTCCTGTTCAGCGGCCGCAACGGCCGCGTCACCGGTGAACTTGTAAGCGTCATCGCGGGCCTGGAGGCTCGCCTCATCCACCACCGTGGTGAAGGATTGGGTGGCATCCAGAAGGGCGCCCTGATCCACCGTGAGGCTCAGATCACCGTCAAGCTCAATCGCATAGCTGCTGCCGGTGAACAAGCTCGGTGCCACCAGGGTGAGGGAGCCACTCAACTCGCGCAACGCAGCCGAGGACGCAGCACCCCCCTCACCGGCAGAGGCGATACGCAGGGCCAGACCGCTGTCGTTATTGAAGTTGTCACCGGTGTCGATGCGTAGCGGCTGCCCCGTAGTGCCGAGGCTGCCGGCCCCGAGATCCAGCTCGATTCGATTGGCGCGCAGCAACGGCTGATCCGCGTCCAAAGCTTGCTGAGCGGACAGATCCAACGAACCCGCACTGTCAAGGAAGAGGGTGCCACCAGCCTGCAGTGCTGGTTTGCCGCTGGGATAGGCCTGCGGGCGCAGGTTGGCTGTGGTGCCCTTGTTGGCGATCATCTCGATGGTCAGATCACCGCCGGCAACTGCTGAGAGGTCAATCGGACCTCCGTCAGGACTGGTGGATGTGGATCCCACCTGAAGCGCCATGTTGCCGGTGGGGGCCTGCAGATCCAGGTGGGTTTCAGGGTTGATCAGCAGATTTTTAGCCTTGATGGCACCGCGACTGGAATGCAGGTCGATCCCGCCGTTGGCCGTGGCCCCATTGTTGAGCAGGATGTCGCCGCCACTGGTGATCTGGAGCTTTCCGGCTAGGGCCGGATCCTTACGCTCAAGGAAACCCACCTCGATCGGCCAGTCGGCCTTGATGGTGTTGGTCCAGATGTCCTTGACCGCCCGGATCGTTGTGGTCACTTTGTGATAGGTCTTTGTCCGCAGCCAGCCACCACCGGTGGTCCAGTTATCAACCTTCTGGATGGGGTTGCCGATCGTGACTTGCCTGTAAGTCACGGAATAGTCGGTATCAGCTTTCCAGAAATCTGGCTGGTCCGGCAACAGGGATTGACCCTCAAGCAGCGGACTGAGATCGGTATTCACCTCGATCGTACTGATGCGATCCTTAGGATTACCGACCAATATTGCGTTGCTCTCCCCTATCAGGTTGAAGCTGGTTGACTCATAGGTATCAACCGTTGTTTGTGTCGAGCCCTGCCCTGAAACCCAGCTGTAGACAAGTCCCTGGTCCGGATTGAAAGTGGTGAGATAGAGAGTCCCATCGTCTCCGGTACTGGCCTTCGCGTGTACGGTGTCGGTGGACTGGAGTACATAGGCATCCGTTGTGCCAACCTTTGTTTCGTCAAACAAATAATGATCAATCGTGATGCTTGGGCCTGAGGGTGCCAAGCCGTCGAAGGTATATGTCGTTTTCGTCACATCGGTAAGTGGGATTAATGAAAAGCTACGGTACGGATCCCAGCTGATCAGGACGACAGGTTGATTCAAGTCATTGAGTAGCTGAATTCTGGTGCTGTCTCCGTCAACCAGGCTTACGGTGTAAATTAAGTCTTTGCTGACACCAACAACGGGCGAAACAGATGTACTGACGTAGGTGCCATCGGGTTCCTGAACAATGCCGTTGTCGTAGGCGGGTCTGACCCGGTCACCAACGTTCAGACCCGTCGGATTGGTGAACTCGAAGATGGAACTATAGGTATCGACATTAGAGGGAACAAGGCTGATCTTGGGGGTGTTGGTGATGCTGATTGATCCTGAAATCGGCCCAAGATTCACGTCGCCTAGGGCCAAGTTCCAATTGCTGTAGTTGTTGATTGTCAGGCTGGGCTGGCCGTTCAGAGCTACCACTCGGCCATTGCCAGTGCTGAGGATCTGGCCGGTGAGGCGAACCGAGCCGCCACTGGCATTGATGTCATTGAGATAGATCGTGTGATCCGCAGCATTGGCATAGCCGGCCAAAGGCACAGAGGTGCCGTTGCTGACGGCGAACTCGACGCCACTGATCGCTTGCCCGTCTGGAGTAATCAGACTCTGGGAAACGCTAGGGTTGAATGTTGCAGCTACATCGAGACTCAGGTCAGGCGTGCCGCTCTGGACCAGTCCATCGATATTGAGATACAGCGCACTGATGGCGATGTCTCCCCTGGAGAGAATCGCCGCGGTTGGCTTCTGGATGGGAGCCTTCATGTCATCCTGATTCAAAGTTACGGTATGGTTGGGACTGTCCTTTGCCTCGCCGTAGTAATCCCCGACAAAATCCAGGTACTGGGCTGGATCTTTGCCGGTAGAGAACCACGTATCACTGCTGAGGGTGAAACTACCTGCCGAGCTGATATTGACTGGATTACCTGTGACCTCGCCCGTGACGATCACGCTATAGGCTGTATTGGTGATATTCACAGCACCTTTGGCATTGACAACGCGACCATTCACATAAAGATCAGCCGGTACGGGCGCGGTCTGACCTTGATAGGTGTACGAAGGGTTGGGATTCTGAAGGATACTGATCTCACTGGCGGAAGCCGCACCTGAAACTGCAGGGAAGGCGTCTTTGTTGTTGATGTAGATGCGGCCGGCATCAAAGACCGTATATTTGCCATCGACTGTTTTGGCGACTCGGCTGTCGTCGATCAGCATGTCTGACGTCATCACCACAATGGGAATGACGTTTTGAACGGCTATCGTTGAATCGGCAAAAGCAACTAAATTTCCTGGGGCTGCATCAGGCAATGTGGTAGAGCCATTGATGCTGATCTTGCCTCCGCCACCCTCGGCATTCAGGAAGATTGATCCCGGTGCCGAATACAGGTTGGGGAGCATCAGGGCCAGGGCATCCAGGGTTTCGTTGATGGTGCCGGTCTCGACATCGAGAAGTCCCAGGCTATTGGCCTGGGCCAGCACCTCCTGTTGTTGGCTTGAATACAGGGCTTCCTGGGCCGGATCGCCTGCATAGCTTTCGATCAGGTCTTGCAGGGTGTAGTACTGCTGATTCAGAGAACTGCCCAGATTCAGATAGGCCAGCGATGGGGGGGTGCTTTCCCAAAGCTTCGTGGGGAGCACCACACCCACCAAGTTGTCAAAGCTGGTGCCAGTGCCTTCGGGCGAAGGCAGGATCTGGTAGGTGTAGGGGGTGAAGCCATCGAGCCCGAGGGCCTGCATCTGTCGATACGTAAGCTCCTCGCCAGGGGTAAGGGCAGAAGGCAATTTACATCCGAGGGCTTCCTCCTGTTTAGCCTGAACGTGGGTGTCCGGTAGTGTCCAGATGGAGAGCTGATGCTGCCCACCTGCGGTGATCGTGGCCGTGTCGGCAATCGTGATCGTGTTGCTGGTGGTGTCCGTTTGGGTCGTGATGCCCTCGATTGGGATGGCCAGGGCAAGGATGATTTCGGCGACGGAGCTACTGCGATCTGCTCCGCGGGTGCCGAACTTTGGTTGGGCCAGCAAATCCACATTCTCCCGAGCAAACAGGCTGCTCGCGCCAGTGATGTTGATGGCGTTGACATCTTCAGTTTTGGACGTTGCCTCGGCAACGACAGCCCCAAGCAGAATCACACTGTTACGTGCATCGGCGACGGTCTGAAACAGATTCGGCACGCCAGAGGCACTCAATCCCGACCACATTGTGATGTTGCTGGCTTCGATCTGGGCACCGTCTAAATCGATACTCTGGTTGGGCCGGTTAGCAGCTGAGGCCTTGCTATCTCCGCCGCCGACCAATCCGGATAGGGCCGAACTGGAACTGCTGAGGGTGGCGCTGCTGCTCGTGCTCAGCGTCACATCGCCGCTGGTGTTAACAATGCGGCTGCCTGGACCAGCCTTGATCACCGCCTGGGCATCATTGCTCAACTGGGAATCGCCACCTGTAATGCCAAGGGCGGAGACCGCATCGAGAATGCTGAGGTCTGTGGCAAAGATGTCGTTGTAGGTACTGAGGTTGAGGCTGCTGGCATCGAAATTGGTGCCTGTTGCCTGCAACAACGACCCATTGTCGAGGTTGATGCTGCTGCCAAAAGTGTTGCCGCCATCGCCGATCTTGGTGGAAGATAAATTGACTGCCACACCGAGCCAAGCGCCAGCAACGCTACGCACATTGGGGTTGTTGCTCCCCCCCCAGTTGTTCTTACCGAGCCTGTTAGCGGCAGCCAGATTGAGCTGGGGAGCGACCAGGCTTGCTTCCTTGCCCACCTGAATCTGGCTTTCGCTGGCGATGGTGTTGTCGGTGGCCGCCCCACCTCCGGCAGCAGAGACACCAATGGCGACGGCAATGCCTTCGGCACGGCTGTCGATCTGGCCTATGCCATCATCGTCGCGATTGCTCTGGTCCGCGATCGCCTGCAGGCTGATGCCTTGCGTGGCCTTCAGTTGGGCGTTGTCACCCACGGTGCTCCGGACGGTTTGATAGGTGTTGGCTTCGCTTTCGGCGCCGGCGCCAGTGATCGCGAAACCACCAATTCCCAACGCCGCACTCACCGAGTCGGCAAGGATCGTGTCCTGGCTGGTGGTAACGAGGTCAATCCGCTGGGCGGAGGCGCTGACACCATTGCCCAGGCGGGCCTCCAGTTCCGGATCACCATCGGACCGGCCAAGGGAGCTGTGGGCCTGGAAGTAGCCGAAGCCAAGGGACCCATTTGCTGATGCGGCGCCGGCGCCGCCATAGGCACTCGACGCCAGCTCGTTGATGGCCGTGGCTTGCACCAACAGCTGCCCTTGATCAGCCCGCAGTTCGCCCGCATCGACCAGGGTGCGGGTGTTGCCATCCACCAGGGCATCGGCTGTGTTCACCACCACCGCTGCCGCATAGGCTGCCCCGAGGGCACCCGTCACGGTGATGGCCTCAGAACGGGCGATCCGATTGCGTCCTTGGCTCAGCAGTTGCAGGTCACCCGCTGATTGCAGAGAAGGGGTGCCGTTGATACCGTTGACAGTGCCCGCACTGCTATTCAAGGTGAGGGTGTTGGCACTGGAGGCCGTGTTGTTCACGACGCCGACGCCGATGGCAAACGCGTCATTGGCCAACGCAGCGGTTGTCACCGCCACGATTTGGCCGTCGAGGTGATCGCCGCTGCTAAGGGTTGGGGTGGCCAGTCCTTCGGAATTGGTTGAGCTGCTGAGGGTTCCGCTGGTTAGCAACAAGGTGCTGTCTTGCGCAGCGGCGCTCACCACAGAGATTTCGGATACCGTGAAACCTTGATCTTTAAGCCCCGTGAGTTCCACCACGGGGGTTGGATTACTATCCGGCGTCAAGGTCACTTCGCTGGCCGTGATGGTCAGCTGTCCCCCCACTTGGGTGTTGATCGCCGACGCCAGCTGCCGCATCCGTGTGGCGGCATCAAGGCTGTTGATGACATAGCTGACGTTTACGGCAACGTCCCCCTGGGCCAGGGTGAGTTTCACGATGTCGCCGATCAGCAGCGGGCCGGTCGGGGCAAGGTAGGTCAGCTGGGCATTGCCGTCCTGGGCATACTGCGTGGTGCTCTGATCAAGATTGACCCCACCGATCACGCCGGCGCTGAGATCAACCGCCCCCTGAACCGTGGTGGTGACGGTGTTAGCCACCACCGACTCGATGCCGGCACCCCCACCGGCGAGCGCAAACGTTCCACCAAGGGCTGCAGCCACCGGAATGGCTTGCACGTTGTCCAGACTGGAGCGGGCATCGACGGCCCCGGCGATCAGGTTGCGCTGGGCCTGAAGGGCAAAGCGCTGCTGGGCGGGCAGGGCGGCAGTGGCTCCGTCATCGATCGTGACGGTGATGCTGTTATCAATGCGATTGTTGTTTTGCGCCGCCCCGATGCTCAAGGAGAGGCCTGCGGGGTTGAAGGTGGCACTGAGGGCGCCACCATCGGTTTGGGCTTGGGTGACCTGGCTGTCACCGGTGGCCGTGACGATCAGATCACGGCCGGAAATCAGGGTGCTGCCATGGGTTTCGGTGGCGATGGCATTGGCGCTGCGGGAGGAGTTGAACGCTCCTGAAGCGGCGCCACTGTCATTGCTTGTGGTGAGGGCGACGACCACCGGAACGGCCAGGGCGTCGTAGGCGCTGGTGCTGCTGCTGGTCAGCTTTAGATCCGCATTCGCCGATGATGTGGTGAGCGCGCTGTTGGCGACGGAGGTGCGAATGGCCGTTCGATTCTGGTCGGTCTCGGCGTCGGAACGCACGCCGATCAGGTTTCGCACATTCACGGCACCCACGGCCACACTGCCGCCCTCCGGAGCGAAAGAGCCGGCTCCGACACCTGCCCCAACACCGGCTGTGATCAGCTGATCGCTGCTGGAATCGATCGTGATGCCAGCGGTTCCCGTGCCGACGAAATCAACATGATCCAGGCTGGTGAGCACATCGCCGAGGATGGTGTTGATCGCATCGGCGCCGCCGCCGGCCAGCGAAACAGCAAATGCATCAGAGACAGTCAACCCGAGCGAAACCGCGGCGGAGGTGGCCTTGATCGTGGGCTGTTCACCGTTGCCTTGGCGATCTTTGCTGGCCGTCACCGCCAGGCTGTTGGCTTGACCGGACAGATGGCTGAGACGGCTCTCGACGTGGTTGTTGAGGGTATTGCCCGCCAGAGCCACGCCGATCGTGCCACTGCCGGCGGCATAGCCGCCATAGTTAGCGCTGAGGGCCGCTCCCCAGGCGGTGGCCTCAATGCGGGATTGGTCATTGGCGTGGATATCCACCGCGGCGGCCTGCAGCTGGGCTGCGGCATTCGTAGCTGCTGATTCCAGGCTGGCCAGGATGGTTTGAAGGCTGCGGTTGCTGGCCTCCGCTCCGGAGCCGCGGACGGTGTTGGATTCGAGGCTTCCTCCGAGTGCGGCGGCAAAGCTGTCGATGTACGAGCTGATCGTGCTGGTCTGCTCGGCAGCGATTGTGAGATTTCCCTGGAGATAGAGGTTGCTGCCCCGGATGCCTGCCTGGAGCAGGTTGCCGCTCACCGTTGCACCGTCCTGGGCATGCACGGGATTGTTGTAGGCGATGGGATTGCCACCGCTTACGGCGCTGTCGTCCTGCGTTTCGCCAATGAAGTTGCGGCTCAGGGCCACACCGATGGCGGCACTGGGTACTGAGGCACCCCCCGCGATGATGGAAGCGGCAACCGCATCAACGTCGCTGTTGATGGTTGCCATGTCTTGAGCGTTCACCAGAACGTTGGAGGCTTTGGTTCCGCTTTCTTGACCGAGATCGCTATCGCCAATCAGGGCCTGGCTGGCGCCCAGCACGGTGTTGAAGCTCTGGGCGCCACCACCAGCCAGACCGATTGGATCACTACCAAGGGAGAAAGCGATGGCCACGGCCACCGATTTGGCCTCCATCGTTCCGCTGCTGGTGCTCTGCACCTGAATGTCGCCGGAGGTGAGAACGCCGCCTGTGCCACCACCAACGCTGAACCCCTGCAGTTGGGCGAGCTGGTTGCGGATCAGGGTGTTGTCGGCCAGCGATACCCCCACGGCCGGCGCTACGGACACGCCGGGAGCAAAGCTGAAGGCCAGGGCTGCTCCCGAAGCCGTGGTGGTGAGCGTGCTGGTGTCATCGGCGCTCAGGTTGATGAGGCCCGGATTGCCTGCACCAGCACCTGTGATGGTGAGGGTGGAGCCCTCTCCACGACCGATCACCTCGGCGGTCAGGGTCTGCTTGACGGTGTTGGTGGTATCGGCGCCTGCACCGCTGGCGCTCACCCCCACCTTGCCCTTCTCCCAGCCGATGGCTGCTGCTGTGGCGTCCACCGTTGCTGTCAAAGAGGCCGATTGCTTGGCGGTCGCGCTCAAGCTCTTGCTCGTGAGGGAGGTCACGCCAGAGATGCCATCGCCGCCGTTCACGGCGGCCGCGATCGTGATCCCATCGCCGTCGGCATCAGGCCCATCTCCGTTCACCCCAAGGCGGTTGTGGGCCACCGCCGCCCCGATGGACACGGTGCCGGTGGCGCTGCCCGGCAAGGCGCCGGCAATCGCCTGCACCTGGGCGGTGATGGTGTCGTTCGATGTGCCGTCGAGGGTGAGCTCGCCTGTGGCCGTGATCGTGTCGGCCTGCAGCAGGGACTGGCTGCCGCCGGTGATGGTGTTGTAGGCGTCGGCACCGCCTCCGGCCAGGCCCAGGGAGAACTGGCGGCCGAGGTCGAGGCTGATCGCTACCGCCACTGAGGTGGAGTCGATCGTGCGGGTACTGGTGCTGCTGAGATTCAGGACGCCGCCAACATCCACGCTGCCAAACCCCTTAATAGCGGCACTACCACCACCGCTGAGGGTGTTGCGTGCCAAGGCCACCCCAATCGAAGGCGCCAAGGAGTTGTTGCCGGCAAAGGACACCGCCAGCGAGCCGCTGCCCACATTGGCCGTGATTGATCCACTCTCAAGGCTGGTCATCTGCAGGCCACCACCGGTGAGGTTGAGCGCCCGGACGACCCCGGTGTCCAAGGGGTTGTAGCCCTCAATCAGGGCGTGACTGCCCACGTCCAGGGTGTTGATGGCGCTGGCACCGGCACCGGAGGCAACTACCGCATTGCCCCCACTTAGCCCGATTGCCATGGACGCGGCGGCCACTGTGGTTGTGACCTGATCGGCGCTGTCGGTCTCGACAGCCAACGTCCCTTGAAGGGCGACCGTGTCGGCCTGCAGTTCCGCGGCCACATCCCCACTGAGCGTGTTGTTCACCACCACGGCGCCGATACTGGCGGCCCCGCTGGGATTGGCAGATCGGCCACGGGCAATCGCCACCGAACCGGCCCCCAATGCGGAGACCACCTCGCGCTTGTCCTTGCCGTCTGTGCTGTTGGTGGCGGCCTTCAGATTGTGGGCGCTACTGGCTGCCTTGCTACCGCTTTTCACAGTGCCGGCCTTGACCCGGGCCTTTACCGCTGCGCTGATGGTGTTGCTGCTGCCGGCGCCACCACCAGAGAAGGGGACGGCGCTGCTGCCCTCGGCCACTGCCAGGGCCACAGCCAGGGCAAAGCTGTCGATCTTGGAGAGATCGAGGGCCTGCAGCGAAAATCGGCCATTGGCCAGCTCCAGGGTCTGGTTGCCGTCAAGGTTGACGCTGGCCTCGACATCACCCTCGATGGTGTTTGTACTGTCGGCGGCGGCAATGTCCACCGCTAGGGCGCCGCTACCGCCGCGCGACACCGTCAGGCTGTCGCCGGTGGCCTGGGAGGAGAGCAGGCGCTCGTTGCTGGCACTTACGTCGAGAGCGCCGAGTGTGATCTGGGTGCCGCCCAGATCGGCCATGCCGGCCCGAATGGCGTCGGCGATGGTGTTGGTGCTCACAGCCAGGCCCAGGGCACCGCCTGCGGCCAGCCCCTTTCCCTTAGGGGTGTCGAGATTCAGGGAAACCGCGAAGCCCCCGGCGAAGCTGGCGATGTTGCCCTGGTCTGCTAGGTAGCCGTTGGCTGTGCTGGCCAGAGCCTCGATGGCGGTGGTGATTTGGCTGCTGTAACCAGCAATGCGATACACCCCGGCCGTGATGCCCCCCTTGAGCTCGTTGAAGGAAAAACCGCCGGCGAAGTCGGCTCCGTATGCCGTAGCAGTCGAACTTGAGAGAGACAGGACGGCGCCAGCAGCGTCGGCAATGATGCGGGACCGGTCGCCGCGTTTGGCGGAGATGGAGCTGGTTGTCGTATAAACACTGCCCGTGCCGACAGCGAGAGCACCGCTGCTGTTCCTGTAGTCGGGGTCGCCGATCAGCGCCCGCACCGGCCGGTCGATGCTGTTGCCTGTGCCAGCACCGACGAAGGCTCCCGCAAAGGTGCTCGACAGCGGGGTGGACGTGATGCTGAAAGCGCCAGCGATGGCATAGGCGCCGATCTGGGAGTTGTCGGTGGCGGAAAGATTGAGGCCGGCAACGCGCAGGCTGGAAGTGGCATCGACCTGGGCCTCAACTTCGCCATGGATGGCGTTGTAGGAGGCGGAGGCGGCCACCGAGAGAGCGAGGGTCGAGTCATCGGCAACACCATTGGCCAGCGCCACATCAAGGCCTCCGGTGACGCTGAGGATCTGCTCATCGCTGCTGGCGATAAGGGTCACCGTGGCGCTGCCAGGATCTGACGCATCGCCCGTGGTCGGGGTGATGGTGCTGTTGGCGATGCTGGCCCTGATTGGATTGCTGAAGCTGTTCTGGGCTCCAGCACCGGCGCCGGCGATGGCGAAGCGGCCGAGATTGTTCTGGGCAGATCCTCCGGCGAACGAGCCGGAGGCGGCGATACTGACAGCAGTAAGATCAAGGTCTTGGCTTGTCGCCGTGAGATTGATGGCGGGAGCTGTCGATGCCTGATAGGTGAGGGTGCTGTCGGCTAGCTCAGCGGTTGTGGAGGTGCTGAGATCGTTGATCGCCACCGAGAAGCCGAGGGTGATGGCAACGCTGGGTGCGGTGGAAGATTCTGGCGTGGGATAGAGGGGGTTGATGGCCAGGCCCAGGCTGCCGGCGATGGCGGTGGCATCGGCCCCATTGCTGGCTTTGAGGTCAAGGGAGTCAAGGTTGCTGCCGTTGACACCGCTCACGCGGGAGGCAACTTCGTTAGCAGAGGCCCGATCGACGCCATCCGGCAGGGGCGGATTGTCGAAGTTGAAGGCCAATGAGCCGGGGATCACCAGGGTTGTGCCTTCGTTGGCGCCGATAGCGAGGCTGATGGCGCCGGCAGTCGCCAGAGCCCCGTCGGTGGCGGCGGTGGCGTCAAGGCTCAGGGGGTTGCTGCCGAAATTGACGTTCTGGACAGTGTTGCTGACCTCGCGGGCCACCTGATTGACGGCGGCGGCGCCGGCGATGGTGGCCTGGCCCGATTGTTTTTGGCCTTCGATGTAGGCCGCAGCCTCGCCTGTGGGCTGGGTGGCGCCGTTCTGGCCGAAGGCAAAGGCGCCACTCCAGTTCTGCAGCTTGGTGCTGTCGCTGGCGGTGGTACGGATGCGGTAGGTGCCTGATCCAGATGGCGAGAAGGGGGAATCCGGCGAGCCAAGGGTGTTGGTAGCGCTGTCAGCCAGCTGCAGAACATTGACACTGCCAGCGGCGGCGAGACCAAGGGAGGTGATGCTTCTGGTGGACAATCCATTGCTTGTGCCCTGCCAATAACTGAGGGTGTTGCTCGTGTTTTTGCTGAGCTCTTCGTCGCGGTACTGGAAGGTGCCGGCGGCGGACACTGCGGTGATGCTGCCATTCTGCAGGGCGGTCAGGGAGAGGTTGGGATCGGTGCTGAGATCTTCAGTGTCGGTGATCTGAATGGGAGCTTGCAAATTATTGAAGGCGCGCCTTTTGTATTGATTAATGATGATCGCGGCACTGATCCCTACGGCACTGCTGTATTGCAGAGCACCTGCAACATCCACCTTGTTGGCCGTATCAAGAGCATTCAGTTCGGCGTCGGCGGCCTTCACGGTGGCGCCGGATTCCACTGAGGTTCCAGTGCTGTTGCCATCGCCATAGGTGACCGAAACGCTGCCGGTGAGGCCAAGGTTTTCGGAGCTACCGCCACCGACGGCGAGACTGACGAGCTGGTTAGCACCCTTGGTATTGAGAGCGCTGTTCTGTACACCAGATACGCCCTGCTTGTTGGTGATCTGCAGCAGTCCAGTCAGTACGATCTTGGCGGCATTGCCGATGGTCGAGGTGGCCTGATTACCCATCTCAAGCAATTGCAGGGAGGCGCCGATCCCGTTTTTCCCGACATTGCCCCAGCTAAGGAATTCCTGAAGGGCCTCAGTCCGGCTGCCTTCCCCATTATTAAACTTAGAACCCTTGTCACCGCCCCACCAACTACCTTTCCCGCCAATAAAACCACTGAAAAGTCGATCAACGCCGAAATCCTGATGGAGCATGCCGGCGCCGAGCACCAGGCTGTTGTCCACCGTGTTGCTGACCGTGAGGTTGCGGGCACTGATGGAGCCGTTAAGTAAGGTGGTCGCCCGGTTATCCACCTGGCTGTAGTTCACCGAGATGGCAACGGCCAGGTTGTTGCCAGCCTCCTGAACCTCAGTCCTATTATCATTCTTTGTTTTTGTGGTTTTACCTTTGTTCTTGATTGTGGCAAAGGAGTTGAAGCCATTCTGCATCAAGGTGCCGCTGATGCTGGAGAGTGCGCCAACGGTATTGGCGGGATTGGCTAAAAACGTCTTGACCTGCTTTTCGCTGCCAAACGTGTCAAAAAACAGGCTGGGATAGGCAACGGTATTGGTGATCGAGATGTCAGGCGGGATGGTGGATCCAGCACTGGGTTGGATCGTGCCCTGCAGGGTGGATTCAGCGTGATTGCTGACGGTATTGATCGC
Organism: Synechococcaceae cyanobacterium ELA739; assembly: GCA_037127935.1. Taxonomy (GTDB): domain Bacteria; phylum Cyanobacteriota; class Cyanobacteriia; order PCC-6307; family Cyanobiaceae; genus Cyanobium. Next base: position 138,723 of record JBAXXM010000002.1, on the reverse strand, counting down.
AAGACCAACGGAGAGCACGCCTAACTTGTTGTTATCCAGGTCAGTGCTGGCTTCCGACCAGGTGTTGAGCAGGGTATTGGTCAGGTTACTAAGCGTTACCGCGCCTGAGGATGTGAGTATAGAAGTCTTGCCAAGGCTGACATTTGCCTGATGGTCAATCACATTGACGGCAACGGAGCCGGCAACGGAGCCGTTGCCACTACCCTTGGTATATCCACCTCCATTCTTGACAGAATCCTTAAACTTGGTGCCTAATAAGGCATTGCTGAGGTTGCCCCCTGAGCCCAAGAGCAGCCAGGGATTGCTTGCATAATCCCTGAGTTTGGGATTGCTACCGGTGCCTCCAGAGGATTTGGCCTTGTCCTTGGCCTTCACCAGGGTGGTGAGGCTGATGCCTGGTGCCGTGACGGTGCTGGCTGGAGTATCGGGCTGCTCCAGCAGAACGGTGTTGGCGGTGATCTGCTGCCCGCGCAGCGCAAAAGGCTGGGAATTGTTGTACTGCAGTGGATCGATGGCCACCTGGTAATAGTCCTGACCGAGGGCATGCAGCTGGAACTGAACTCCCTGTTCGAGGCCCGCAATCGGCACCGCTCCCTGGGACTGGCTGACGCTGACCTGGAAATAGGCCAGAGTGGCTGGATCGGCGGCAGCTGAAAGCAGCAGGGGGTCACTGCCGCTGGCATCGCTGAACAGCTCAATGCCGATGGGGTGACCCTGGGCATCGCGCACTTGGCGCACCCAGAGATTGGTTCCATCGGCTACGCCGGCTAATTGTGGCGGCGGTGTTGAGTTGTCGGTGGGGGTGAGGTCAGGGGAGGAAGATGGGCTGATCGGTAGGGCGATGCCGGTGAAGAAGGTGGCGGCTACGAGGCTGCCGTCGGCGAGCGCATCGGGCAGTTGCACGTCCTTCCAGAGGTTGGTGCCAGCAACGGCATTGGCCGCCTGGGCAGAGGCCAGGGCCGGCACCGTGACGGTGCTGGCGAAGTTGGGGTCGGCGTAATAGGTGAGCACCTGGCCGTTGTAGGCATCAAGACCGGGCAGATGGAGGGTGTTGTTGACCGCGTTGACGATGCCGACTTTGGTCGGATCGAAGGTGTAGAAGGGCATGCCCACCTCGATCGTGGGTGCTGCCAGCGAGGAGGGGGCGATGGCGCTGCCTTGATAGGTCCAGGAGCCACTGGTGACGCCGAGCAGTTGCAGCTGTTGGTTGTTGTCGCTGGCGCGGGCGATATAGGCGTTGGGGCCTGAGCAAAGCTGCCAGGAGCCGGATGGGGTGGTGGTGGTTTGGGGCAGGAGATTGCGCAGATCGGTGGCGCTGTTGATCACCAGGTCGGTTGTGCCGCTATAGAGCCAGTAGGCACCGGTAACGCTGGAGCCATCGGCGCTCTCCTCATAGACAGTCTGGCCAGGCTTGAGCGTGGCCGCAGGGGTGGTTGTGGTGGCGTTGAGATAGAGCTGATCGGTGCTGGTGAGAAAGAGGCTGGCTCCGATGAAGGAACCATCACCAGTGCAGAACAGCGCCTGCTGCACCGCCGCAATCTGTTGGCTCACCAGGCTGTTGGGGAGATCGATGGCTGCTTGACCATCGATGGCACGGATGGCCAATGGACCGGCTAACCAGTTAGGAGCGGCGATGGCCTCGGCTACGGCGCTGAAGGCGAGCTGGGGATCAGTGCTGGTGTCCTTGACGTTGGCCTGGGTGGGGATTTCCTCAACGGAGCCGGCGAGCTGCTGGCCTGGGGCCGGTGTCACCAGCAGATCAGAGATGAGGAAGCCATCGCCCGGCACCCGGGCGGTGAAACGGATCGCGGTGGCGATGCCGGTGTCGGTGTCGGTTGTAACGGTGAGGTAGCCGTTGCTAGCGGTGGCGAAGGATTGGCTCTGGAGGAACAGGGCCAGGGCCTGGGTGATCGAGGCGTTGTCGCTGTTGACGGTGGTGTAAGAGAAAGGCGTGGATTCACTGCCGTCAGCCCGGGAGACAGTGAAGGAGATCACATCGCCGCTGTTGTAAGAACCATCAACCAGCAGCTGGCTGATTTGGGCAACGCTGGCATCGACAACATCGGCGTTGACGATGAACGACACGCCGGCCTCGCTCGCGTCGAGCAGCAGGGTGGATGGGCTACCGGGATCGGCACTGGCACGGAGAAAGGCAGCAGGTCCTGAACCGATGGCCTGGGCGGCATTGATGGCCGTGATCAGCTGTTGTGTGGCCTGCTGCTGAATCTCACTCTGGGAGCCGAAAAGGCCAGTGAACGTATAGGAAATGGTTTGCGTGTCGCTACCGCTGGCGCTGTTCAGCAGGCGAACCGTGATGGTGTCGCCGTTGCCGTAGATGCCGTTGAGCTGCAGGGCCGTGCTTTGGGCCACCGGGGTGACGGCCAGGGGGGTGCCGCCAGCGGGCTCGAGGGTGAGTCGTGATGTCAAACCCAGCTCGCCGCTGAGCAGGTGAACAGCACCAACTCCGAAACCGGTGAACGCGATGAAATTGTTATCGACAACGTCATCGGGATTGGCAGCCAGTGCCAAATGGCCCCGTCCTTGGGCATCGATGCCCTTTTTGATCACGTAATAGTCGATGCCGGAAACCACGCCACCGATGGGAAAGCTGTCCTGACCAGAGTCAGAATCGACCTGGACGGTATAGCTGACCACCTGGCCCTGGGACAACTTGTTGTAGAGGTCGATCTGGTCTGCTGGAACCAGGATTTCTGATTTCGCGAGATCAACGGAATCAGGGGAGCCGCCGTTGAACTGCAGCCCGCCAGTGATGTAGAGGAGGTGCTCGTTGCCCGTAACGCCGCTAGCACTGATGGCTTGGGGCTGATCATTGGCGAGAACATAGCTGGGAGCGTCTGGATGGAGTGGATCAGCAAGAATTGCCGTGATCTGCAGTGGGGTATCTGGCTGGAGAAAGGATTGCAGGTTCCAGCCGTCGAGCGGATTAAACGGAAAGGACGAAAAGCTGGAGATGGTTTGGGGTAGATCGGCCAAGTATTGATAGGTGTAGTCATCACTCCAAAGCACGGCATCACCATCGTTGAAGGTGAAACCAGGTGTTTCAGTACTGGTATCAATCAGCAGGTATGTGCCATCATCCAGGGTTTCCACCCTGGCCACGGTGGTACCAGCGGAATCGACAAGCTGTAAGGTTCCAGCGCCAATGGCTTTAGCGGCATAGGTGTAACCACATGCGAGATCTGTCGCAATGACGGTGTCGCCGACGGCAAGTTCGGGGTTAGCGGCAAAGCTCCAGGCAGCAGACTGGGCGAAACGAGAATCGGCAAAAGGATGCTCGCTGGCATTGGCCAAATCAACATCGGTTCCGCTGCTGCCGAGGAAAACGTACAAATTGCGATCAGAAAACTGAACCACCTGACCGTTGTCAAGTTCAACCACAGAGTTAATAGCTTGGCCTGAAGAATCAGTCACCGTGCCGCTTGTGCTGACGCTGTAGTCCTGGGTGGCTACATAGGCTGAGCCATTTGGGGGAGGGGCCGCCGTGGCAGAGCCGCCCCCTGAAGTCAGCTGACCATCGATCGTGATCAGGGCATGGGCCGTGTCCTGGTTGACAGCACTCATGAGGGCCAAGGCGCCATCCACCCAGATGTTGGTTTTGGCGCTTGCAGAACCGCTGGGGTTGCTGGTGGCGTCGATGGTGATGGCGTCAGCGGAGGTGATCGAGGAGCTGCTGTCCAGGTCAACATTGCTGTCGGTCGTGCCATAGACAACGCTCACGGCCAGGCCACTTTTTTTGCCGGAGGGCTTTGACGCACTGAAGAGCGGGTTAGCGAAGGGACTGGAGTTGTCAGCGACCTGGGAAGAAGAGCTGAGCTTGTTGGTGGAGCTGCTCGTGAGAGTCACCGTCCCACTGGTAGTGGTGATGGAGGATCCATCCAGAGAAATGGACGAATCGCTGGAGCCGACAAGAACCGCTGCAGCGATATCCAAGGGAATGCCGGCAGAACTTAAACTGAGCGCAGAGGCTGAGTTGGAAACAAACGCCTCATTGGAAAGGTTGAGACTGACTTCAGATGTGGCCTCAACACTGCCAGCGTTGATGGTGGCATGGCCAAAATGGACGCCGCCACTGAGATCGGCAACCTTGACACTTGCAGGCACCAATAAATTCTGGAGACCGTAGAGAGCCGTATTGAGAACCTTGTCAATCAAAAATGAATTAACAGATGCATCGATCTGTGGATTATCTGTCGTGTATTCCAAATAGGGATCAACCGCAATTGTCTGGTGGATCGTTAGCGCTCCTGCTAGGCTAAAGTCAGGAGAGAGGGTTGAAAGAATCAGGGGCTGATCAATTGAGCCAAGATCGATGCTGCCTTGACGCTGGGGATTCCAGGTGAGCAGGGGCAGATCCTTGGTGGTGTTTTTCTCGGTGATTGTGATGTCACCGCCAAAGCTATAAACGTTGCCGTAGAGAGCGATGCTCGTATTGATCGGGGCTCCAAAATCAGACGGATTGGTTGCACCTTTGGCACCTTTGGTATCAGAGCTGAGATTGATGGCGTAGGCACCTGGGACCTGATCAGTCTGGAAATCATCTAAGTTAATCCCAGCAATGGCATAATTTAGGCCTTTGACTTCAATGCTCTTTAGTGCTGTGGTGATCGCAATTGTCTCGTTGATCGAACCTGTTAGGATGCAAACGCCGGTATTGGCCTCCCCCAGATCGCCGCTGATGCTGAAGCTGCCACTAGCGTCGTCGATGCTGAGCAGGCCGTCATTGAACTTGACGGAGCCACCCAATTGACCTGTCCAGTCGAGACCGGTGAGCAGGTCCTGGTAGCCGGGGGCGATCGAGCCAACACTGTCCTCCAGGTTCCAGTCGCTGCGGCGACTGATGGCGTCCTCAAAGGTGACATTGGTGGAGGCCGCCACATCGGCTCCGGTGATGTCGGCCAGTCGCCGAATCAACTCCTGCCCGCCGGCATCGGCCGCCAGATTGCAGCCATAGAGGAGAATGTCGCCGTTCTGGCTGAGGAGGGAACCGATCTGGCGCAGCCAGTCGGCGCTGCGAACGACGTTGCCGCTTCCGATCACGCTGCCGCCGATCTGCAGCTGGTCGCTTTGGCCATGGCTGATCACGTGCAACCGGTCCAGCGATCCGGGCGCCACCTGTGCGTTCAGCTGGGCGACGAGGGCGTCCTGTTCCGTGTCGGCGCCCAGACGCAGCACCCGGGCACCGGCTTGGTTGAGCCGCTCGGCAAGGTTGGCGAGACTTGGATCGGTGACAGTGACCAAATAAAGGTCATTGCCACTGGCGGATGGCAATGCCGGCCGTGGCGGCTGGTAGAGCCCGAAGGGATCCTGCAGAGAGGAGCTGGCTGCAACGGACTCCATAGGGAAGTCGTCGCTATGCAGGCCCGCCTGCCAATGGTTGGATGCAAGGATCGCATCTTCGTCGAGGAAGCCGTATCGAAGGAAATCCGCTGGCAGGAAGCTGCCGTAGGCGTTTTCGTGATCAGCCATCGAGAAGGACATGGAAGCAATCTGCGCGATTGTTGATTCGGTAGGCAACTAGTGAAGACGGTTATTGAACGCTTAACCTGATGCATTTCCGGCTGGAAGCCTTCCGGATCAAACGAAGCCTGTTTGCATTCCCGTTTCAACCTAGGCCGGTCCTGTTGTTGCGTGGCCTAAGTTTTGATTAAGGGACAATCGAGAGGCTTGGCCCTGGGGTTCCCCCGTTTTCAAGCACAAGTCGACAAGGGTCACGTCATGACCATCAGACTTTCCATCGATGAACTCACCCACCATGACCCGTCACCGATTCACGACGCATCAGCCAGTCACGCCGCGCCACGGCTCACTGGGACGGTGATTTCATTCGCCTGATGACGATTGCCCCGGATCACGATCCTACCTATGGCAAGAAATAATGCGACCAGCTCGCTGCTAGATCGATCACGAAGCGAAGCATGGGTCAGCAAGTCAGCCAACTTTTCAGTTGGCTGTTCAGTTGGCTGATGCTGTCGTCGCGCCGGCGGTTGGACGCTCGTGATCGCCTCCTGATGCTTCCCACCCTCGCGCCGCAACTGCGCCGCCGCGAATGCTCCTCCGCCGTCCTGGAGCGGCGCGAGCGCACCAGGCAGCAACCGACGCCGCAGCCCACGAACAGCAGGTCAAAGGCCCTGCGGCCGGTAATCGTTCCCGCAGGTCTAAACTAAGACTTAGTTCAAAGCGGCCGGCGATGGAGACCGTGAACATCCACCAGGCCAAGACCCAGCTCTCCCAGCTGCTGCATGGGGTGGAGCAGGGAGAGGAGGTGGTGATCGCCAGGGCCGGCGTACCGATTGCGCGGTTGGTGGGCTGGAAGGCTCCTACCCAGCCGGTGGCAGAGCCCGGTGCGATGCGCGGCCGGATCCAGCTCCGTGATGATTTCGATGCACCGCTGGCTGATCTGTTCTAGGCCCTGCGGTGACAAGACTCCTGCTCGATACCCATCTGCTGCTCTGGTGGCTGAGTGGCGATCCGCAGCTGCCTCAACCTGTTGTGGAGCGCGTGCAGGCACCGGAGGCTGAGGTGTTCGTGAGCCAGGCCTCGCTGTGGGAGATGGCGATCAAGGTGTCGCTCGGCCGATTGCAGGTGGACCTGCCGGAGCTGGAGCGCCAGGTGCCGCTGCAGGGCTTCCGCTGGCTGCCGATTCACAACAGCCAGCTGCTGGCGGTGGCAGCGCTGGAGACCGATGGAGAGCATCGCGATCCGTTTGATCGGCTGCTGGTGTGCCAGAGCAGAACCGAACCGATGCTGCTGCTGACGGCTGACCGACAGCTGCGGCGCTACGGCACCACCGTGAACCTGGTGGGATAAGCAGCACGCCCTGCAGGCATCCAGGTCGGCCAGCCACCCAGGCTTGCCCGACCGTTGCGAGGCTCAGACCTGCAGCGGCACCCCATCGGCCGGGACCTGCCGGTCCTCAGCGACGCCCTCGCCCCGCCGCACCTGCGCCGCTTCAATCAACCCCCGGAACAGGGGGTGGGGCTTGCCGGGCCGCGACAGGAACTCCGGGTGGTACTGGCAGGCGGTGAAGAAGGGGTGGTCCTTGAGTTCGATCAGCTCCACCAGGCGGCCGTCGGGGGAGGTGCCGCTGATCTCGTAGCCCGACTCCAGGAACAGGTTGCGGTAGGCGTTGTTGAACTCATAGCGATGGCGATGGCGCTCATAGACGACTTCTTCGCCGTAGAGCCCCTGGGCCATGGTGCCGGGCGCCAGCCGGCAGGGATAGACGCCCAGGCGCATCGTGCCGCCTAGATCCACCACGTCCTGCTGTTCCGGCAGCAGGTGGATCACCGGGTGCGGGCTGTCCGGGTCCAGCTCGGCGCTGGTGGCGCCGTTGAGGCCGGCCTGGTTGCGGGCCCACTCGATCACGGCGCACTGCATGCCCAGGCATAGGCCCAGGAACGGCACCCGCTGCTCCCGGGCCCAGCGGATCGCCGCCACCTTGCCGTCGACGCCGCGGTTGCCGAAGCCGCCGGGCACCACCACCGCATCCATGCCGCGCAGCAGGGCATCGGCCCCCTGGCTCTCAAGCTGCTCGGCGCAGACCCAGTGCAGATCGAGGGAGGCATCCCGATCCAGGCAGGCGTGGCGCAGGGCCTCGACCACCGAGAGGTAGGCGTCGTTGAGCTGCACGTACTTGCCCACCAGCGCCACCTTGACGGCCGGGCCCGGGTTGCGCAGCTTGCGCACCAGCTCGCCCCAGCGGGCCATGTCGCTGGGGTGGTCGGTGAGATCGAGCACATCCAGCACCTGGCGGCAGAGGCCCTCCTCTTCCATGGCCAGGGGCACGGCATAGATGCTGTCGGCGTCGAGGGCCTGGATCACGGCTCCCCCGGGCACGCCGCAGAAGCCTCCGATCTTGGCCTTCAGTTCGCCGTTGATCGGTCGGTCGCTGCGGCAGACCAGCACGTCGGGCTGGATGCCGATCGAGCGCAGCTCCTTGACCGAGTGCTGGGTGGGCTTGGTCTTGAGTTCGCCCGAGGTGCCGATGTAGGGCAGCAGGGTGACGTGCACGTAGGCCAGGTCATGGCGGCCGACGTCGCCGCGGAATTCGCGGATCGCCTCCAGGAACGGCAGGGATTCGATGTCGCCGACGGTGCCGCCGATCTCGCCGATGACCACATCGGCGCCGGAGTTGGCGGCCACCCGGTGGATGCGTTCGCGGATCTCGCGGGTGATGTGGGGGATCACCTGCACAGTGCCGCCGTTGTAATCGCCGCGCCGCTCCTTGTTGATCACCGCCTGGTAGATCGAGCCGGTGGTCACGCTGTTCAGGCGCGACATGGCGGTGTCGGTGAAGCGCTCGTAGTGGCCCAGATCCAGGTCGGTCTCGGCGCCGTCCTCGGTGACGAACACCTCGCCGTGCTGGTACGGGCTCATCGTGCCCGGATCGACGTTCAGATACGGATCAAGCTTGAGGATCGAGACGCTGTAGCCCCGGCTCTTGAGCAGCCGCCCCAGGCTGGCCGCCACGATCCCCTTGCCGATGCTGGAGACCACCCCGCCGGTGACAAACACGAACTTGGTGTTCTGCCCCGCCCGCACGGCCGAACCTGGTTGGGCGACGGGGGCAGACATGGAAAAATCGGCTGACTCTGAACTTTAAGAGGCTGCCGCCAGCCCCGGCCGCAGAAGCCACCGGTCGGCTGTTCCTCCAGCCCCTGTTCATGGGTTGTCCTGCGGGTCAGGCGGCGTGCCGATGGGCCTGCGACACCGTTTCAGCCAACCCTCAAGGGACCGCGCAACCCGGCTTCGATCCACCGCCATGGCCGTTGGCGACGGGCCGCGACGCGCTCCAGAGCGTGCCCGGCCCCTGGTTCAGCCAACGCCGCCGGCGCCTTTCGCTCAGCCTTCCAGCAGGCTGCGCAGCATCCAGGCCGTCTTCTCGTGGATCTGCAGCCGCTGGGTCAGAAGGTCGGCGGTCGGTTGATCGTTGGCGGCTGACACCAGCTCAAACAGGTTGCGGGCGGTGCGGGCCACGGCCTCATGGCCCAGCACCAGCTCCTGCACCATCGCCATCGCCGCCGGCACCCCCTGGGTTTCGGGGATCGAGGCCAGGGCGGCGAAGTTGGCGCCGCCGAACGGGGCCGGATGGCCGAGGGCGCGGATGCGCTCGGCGATGACGTCGAGGGCGGTCCAGAGCTCCGTGTACTGATCCATGAACATCAGGTGGAGCGTGTTGAACATCGGCCCGGTGACGTTCCAATGAAAGCCGTGGGTCTTGCCGTAGAGCACGTAGCTGTCGGCCAGCACCCGGCCGAGGCCCTCGGCGATCTGGCGGCGCTGGGCCTCGGGGATGCCGATGTCGATGGATGGCGTGCTGACGGTCATGGCGCGGCGGCTGGGCGGGTGATGGATTCCCCCTACAGATAGTCACGCACCCGGCTGCGGTGGTGGGGCTGTCGCAATTTCAGCAGAGCCTTGGATTCGATCTGCCGCACCCGCTCCCGCGACAGCTGCAGATGCTCGCCGATCTCGGTCAGGGTGCGGGGGGTGTCGTCCTCGAGGCCGAAGCGCTGGCGGATCACCGTGGCCTCGCGGCTGCTCAGCTCCTGCAGCATGGCTTCCAGCGTTTCATGCAGTTGCTGCCGCGCCACCAGCTCCTCCGGGCTGGGCTGGCCGTCCTCCAGCAGGTCCCCCAGATCATTGTCCTGATCGCGGCCTACCCGCAGGTCGAGGGACACGGCCTGGGGCTGGCGCTCCAGGCTCAGCCGCACCATCTCCTCGCTCAGGCCCGCCGCCGCCGCCAGCTCCGCCAGGGTCGGGCTGCGGCCCAGGCTGGTCTGCAGCTCGCGCTGCTGGCGGCGGATGCGGGTGAGCTTCTCGTTGATGTGCACCGGCAGGCGGATCGTGCGGCTCTGGCTGGCGATCGCCCGGGTGACTCCCTGGCGGATCCACCAGTAGGCATAGGTGCTGAAGCGGAAGCCGCGGGTGGGATCAAAGCGCTCCACCGCCCGCTCCAGGCCCAGGGTTCCCTCCTGCACCAGATCCAGCAACTCCACGCCGCGTTGCTGGTACTTCTTGGAGACGGACACCACCAGGCGCAGGTTGGCCTGGATCATGCGCTCCTTGGCACGGCGGCCCCGGTGCAGGGCATGCCTCAGTTCGGTGAGGCTGATGTCACAGCGGGTGGCCCAGTCCTCGCTGGCGGCGCTGTCGTCCCGTTGCTGCTCCAGCAGGCTCTGGCGCCGCTGCACCAGCCGGGCCAGGATCAGCTCCTGTTCGGCATTGAGCAGATCGACTCGGCCGATGTCCTGGAGGTACTGGCGCACCAGGTCGGTGCTGCCGGTGGCAGAAGGGGGCAAGAGAGCAGCACGAGGGATGGCTCAACCCTGTGGCACCGCGGCAGCCGGTGCGGCCAATCGCCCGGATTGCTTCGGGATTGTCCGGCGGCGCCCGATGAGCCGGGACGTCAGGAACCATGCCAGCGTTTGACGATGGCCTCAATCTCACCACCGAAGCGCATGCGAGAGATTTCCAGATTGATCTGATCGCGCTGGGACTTGTCGAGCGTGGCTCCGAACACGAAAGCCTGGGGCGTTTTATTGTAGGTCTGGCCGGAGATGCGATAGTGAGAGGAATTGTCCATGTTGTGACTCAGGATCTCAATGCGAGCTGAGTCCGCCATGATGCTGCCCACGGCCCGACTGCTCAGGGCCCCCAGCAACGCCCCATCGCCCGAGATCGGTTTGATTCTGCCGAGCAGCTGAGGTTGATTGAGTTTTTTCGCCTGTGCCTTCAGCCACAGCTCACTGACGGTGCCGGCATCCACCCCAACGCCAGCCCGCAGCGCCTGAAGGAGGCTGTCCTGTTCGGAAACATCAGCCGGCATTGTGGATTTGAAGACAACGGTTGCCGTGGTGCCCACAAACACTGAGGTGACCACGAGCCGGCAGATGTTGACTAGGGTCACCAGCATGATGCTGGAGGGACCGGTCCCCATCTTGTAGATGCCGGTGCCCATCACCTGCATCATCCAACCTTTGAAGAAGGTGCGGGGCCGATTGCCAGCGTCGATGTCCTTGTGATCAAAACCACGGCTGATCAGCCAGACCAGACTGGTGCCAACAAAGGTGATCGCAAACAGCAGCATGATGGTGTCACGCAGGATCTCGTCCCTGCCGATCTTTTTCAGGACTGAGAGAACGCCTTCGCGGCTGCTTGATGTGAGAAAGGCCAGGCTGTCTTCCTGGTAGGGAACAGAAAAGTCAACCTTTTCCAATCGCTCGGCAATAATATTGAGACAGGAAATCGCCACGTCCACCTTGCCCGCCGCGGCTGCCGCAACGGCGGCGTTCGGCGTCGGCAGCGGCTGCAGGACATAGCGCCACCGCTGGTGCTGAGCGATCGATTCCCACAGGTCAACCGCTGATCCCGAGGCCTGCCCGTTGTTCAGGTCCGAGCAGGGCATGGCGTTCTGGACGACCCCCACGCGAAGGGGCCCTGGCTCGGCGGCCTTCGCCGGTGGAACGACGATCGTGGCCGTCAAGGCGGCGGAAACGGCCAGCCCGCAGCAGCTGAGCCTGGCCTGTTCTCGCAGGAAGCGCCCCATCGGCCTCAGTCCTCTTCGCTCCAGGTGCTGGCCACATGCAGCTCCAGCAGCTGCTTTTCGGAGACATCGGCCGGGGCCTGGGTCAGCAGGCAGCGGGCCTGCTGGGTCTTGGGGAAGGCGATCGTGTCGCGGATCGACTCCTCACCCGCCAGCAGCATCACCATGCGATCGAGCCCGAAAGCGATGCCGCCGTGGGGAGGAGCCCCCAGGTCGAGGGCCTCCATCAGGAAGCCGAACTGGGCATTGGCCTCCTCCAGGGGCAGACCGATCGTCTGCAACACCTGGCGCTGCAGCGCCGAGTCGTGGATCCGCAGCGAGCCGCCCCCCAGCTCGAGGCCGTTGAGCACCAGGTCGTAGGCCTGGGCGCGGGCCGTGGGCAGGGTCTTGGCCCAGCGCTCGGGGTCGCTGCCGAGGTCGCCGGGGTTGGGGGAGCAGAAGGGGTGGTGCAGGGCTTCGAGGCGGTTTTCGTCCTGGTTGAACTCGAACATCGGGAAGTCGACCACCCAGAGGAAGTTCCAGCTGTCGTTGTCGCGCTCGGGCTTCACCAGGCCCAGCTCCCGGGCCAGGAACTGGCGCACCCGATCGAGGGCCTTGTTGACCGTGGCGGTGTCGCCGGCGCCGAACAGCAGCAGGGTGCCGGGCACGGCGCCGGTGCGCTCCAGCAGCTCGGCCTTGGTCGCTTCGGAGAGGTTGTCCTTGATGGCGCCGATCGTGTCGATCTCGCCGTTCTCCCGCACCCGGATGAAGGCCAGGCCACCGGCGCCGGCCGCCTGGGCCTCGGAGAACACATCGCCGCCGGGCTTGATGCGCACGTTGGAGAGGGCCTCGTTGCCGCCGGGCACCGGCAGCACCTTGACCGAGCCGCCGGCGGCCACGGCGCCCGAGAACACCTTGAAGCCCATGCCGGCGACCAGGTCCGACACATTGACCAGCTCCATGCCGTAGCGGGTGTCGGGCCGGTCGGTGCCATAGCGCTCCATGGCGTCGTGCCAGGTGATCCGCGGGAACGGGGTGGGCAGCGCGACGCCCTTCACCGCCTTCCAGACCGCGGCGATCAGGCCTTCATTGAGATCCAGGATCTGCTCCTGATCCAGGAAGCTCATCTCCATGTCCAGCTGGGTGAACTCCGGCTGGCGATCGGCGCGCAGATCCTCGTCGCGGAAACAGCGGGCCACCTGGTAGTAGCGCTCCAGGCCGCCCACCATCAGCAGCTGCTTGAACAGCTGGGGCGACTGGGGCAGGGCGAACCACTCGCCGCCGCAGACCCGGCTGGGCACCAGGTAGTCGCGGGCGCCTTCCGGGGTGGAGCGGGTCAGGATCGGCGTTTCCACCTCGATGAAGCCGGCGTCCTCCAGGTAGTGGCGGGCGGCGCGGATGGTGCTGTGGCGCAGGCGCAGATTGCGGTTCATGCGCTCGCGGCGCAGATCCAGATAGCGATGCCGCAGCCGCAGCTCTTCGCGGGTGTTCTCCTCGTCGTGCACCGACACCGGGAACGGCAGGTTGGATCTGACGCTGTTCAGCACCGTGATGCCAGCCGCCAGCACTTCCACCGCTCCGGTGGCCAGGCGTTCATTGATCGATTCGGCTGGGCGGGCCCGCACCTTGCCGTTGACCTGCAGCACCGTTTCGTTGCGCAGGTGCTCGGCCACGGCGAAGGCCTCCGGGCTCAGGTCCGGGTCCACGGTGATCTGGACGGTGCCACTGCGGTCCCGCAGATCGATGAAGATCACGCCGCCATGGTCGCGCCGTCGGTCCACCCAGCCGCAGAGCTGCACGGCCTGGCCGCTGGCGTCGTGGCGCAGATCGCCGCATCCGTGGCTGCGCATCGCAGAATCCAAAGCAATGGGCGATTTTCCCACGGCGGGTGGGCCATCGCTGGCGGCCGCGGCGGGCCAGGCGGCCGGGGAGTCGCTGCCCTGCTTCAGGCGCGCCGATAGAAGGGGCGTTTCACCACCAGCGCCGGTTCGGCCTTGCCGCGGATTTCCACCGCCAGCTCGGTGCCGATCCGGGCGGCGTCGCTGGGTACGTAGGCCAGGGCGATCGCTTCGCCCAGGGTCGGCGACCAGGTGCCGCTGGTGACCTCGCCCACCACCTGACCGTCCCGCAGCACCGGATAGCCGTGGCGGGCGATCGCCCGGCCCTGCAGCTTGAGGCCCACCAGCTTGCGGCTCACCCCGGCGGCACTCTGGTGTTCGAGGGCGGCGCGGCCGATGAAGTCGGCGGGCATCTCCAGGTGCACCAGCCAGCCCAGGGAGGCCTCCAGGGGGCTGGTGCCGGCGTCCATGTCGTTGCCATAGAGATGCATGGCGGCCTCCAGGCGCAGGGTGTCGCGGGCGCCGAGGCCGCAGGGGCTGACGCCGTCGGTCAGCAGCTGGTCCCACAGGGCCAGGCCGGCCGCCCGCTCCAGCAGCAGCTCGAAGCCGTCTTCGCCGGTGTAGCCCGTGCGGGCCACGAACAGCTCGGCCCCGGCCGCGGCGCCGCTGGCGCTGCCCGACAGCCGCAGCTGGCGATGGCCGAAGCGGGGCAGGCCGGAAAGATCGGCGCCGCTGAGCGCCTGCAGCCGGGCTGCGGCCTCGGGGCCCTGCAGGGCCAGCAGCACCCCATCCCCTTTGATGTCGTCGATGTGGAAGCCCGCCGGTTCCAGCTGGCTGCGGATCCAGGCGGTGTCGCTGTCGGCGCAGGCGGCATTGATCACCAGCACCAGCTCATCGGTGTCGCCGGTCCCCGGGCTGCCGTCGCCCCCGCTGGTCTGGATGGGCTGCCGGCCCCGGTCGTAGACGATCAGGTCGTCGCGGATGCCGCCGGTGTCATTGAGCAGCACCGTGTAGCAGGCCTCGCCGGGGCCGATGCGGAACAGGTCGCTGGGTACCAGCCGCTGCATCGCCTCCTTGACCCCGTCGCCCTGCAGCCGCAGCACGCCCATGTGGGAGATGTCGAAGACGCCGCAGCTGTGGCGCACCGCCTGGTGTTCCTGCACCAGGCCGCCGAATTGCACGGCCATCTCCCAGCCGGCGAAGGGCACCAGGCGGCCACCGGCGGCCCGGGAGGCCTCCGCCAGGGGGGTGCGCCGCAGGGGCGCCATGGTAGCGGTTGCCGGATCGGCCATGGAGCGCGTAGGTGGACGGGCTGGGCGGATCCTATGGAGTCATGCTCAGGCCAGGGTTCTGCGGCTGGCTGGTTCCGGCAGCTGGGGCGATCGGCGCAAAAAAAGCGGTTTCCCTGCAGGAAGCGGGAGAAAGCCGGTGATTTGGTTTTCCCCACTTCTCAGAACGGTTCCGTGTGTCTACCTTGAGCGGCCACCCCTCAGAGCAGGATCCCGCGGAATGGGCAATCGCCCCAACTGCCGCAGTTGTCGCCATTGCACGCCGCCCAACGGCGTGGAACTTGGCTGGTGTCAGCTGCGCCAGTTGCCGATCCATCCTGAGCTGGTGGCCGATCTCTCCTGTCACCACTGGACGGCCCGCCCGCCCCGCCTGCCGGTGTTGACCGGCTCTGGCTCCGATCAGGGCCTGCCGGTCGGCGGCAATCAGCAGCTGAGCCTGGGCAGCATGCTGAGGCAATCCTGAGGCATTGGCGGAGGGATGCTGCCCCGTCGGAGCCTTTTGCAGCCCCGGAGACTACCCAAAGGGGGCGCCAGGATGTATGAGTGGTTCTTATTGCCATGCTTCACCCTGGAGGTGACGGATCTTGGTCGCGACTCCTGCAACGGCCCATCTCGCAACGGCCCCGATCGACCTGATGGCCGATCAGGTGGACAGCGAGATTTTCACGCTTCCCACCGGTGCCCAGGTGTTCAGCCGCGGCGCCACCGCCAACGCGATCTATGCCGTGCGGCGCGGCATCGTTGAGCTCCAGGGTGAGAAGGGAGAGAAAATCTGTTATCGCCGGGGCGAGCTGTTCAGTTACCGCGACATCGTCTGGCGCCCTGGGGCCCATCGCAGTGACGCCATGGCCCTGACGCCGGTGGAGGTGGTGCGCCTGGATCGTCTGCGCTTCCTCAACCTGTTGCATAACCACCCCACCTTGGCGATTCTGCTGATCGCCCAGCAGCACGACCGCCTGCGGGAACAGCGCTCCAGCGGCACCTGCTGCTACTGAAGGCCTGACGGGGACGATCTGGCTCGCTGGCACAGCCCTGGCGGGTCAGCTGGAGGCGCCCAGCAGCAGCAGCAGGCTGCGGGTCACCTTGGCGGCCAGCACGCTGCTGACGCCGCTGGGGTCGAGCTGGGGCGAGAGTTCGACGATGTCGGCGCCGACCAGACGGTGGTGGCTGAGTTCGTCCACCAGCTCGGCGAAGTCGGTCCAGAGGAAGCCGCCCGGTTCGGGCGTGCCCGTGCCCGGCAGCACCGCCGGATCGAACCAGTCGAGATCGACGGTCAGATAGAGCGGCCGGCCCCGCAGGGCCTGCAGCGCCTCCACCATGCGCGGGCGGGGCACCAGCCGCTGCTGTTGCCGCAGCTCCTCGAACTCCGCCCGAGTGCCGCTGCGGATGGCGATCTGCAGCAGTTCGCCACTGGGCAGCACCTCCAGGCAGCGGCGCATGGCGCAGGCGTGGCTGTGGTGGCTGCCCAGCCAGTCGTGGCGCAGGTCGGCGTGGGCATCGAGTTGCACCAGCACCAGATCAGGGTGGCGCTCGGCCACCGCCGCCACGGCGCCACTGCTGATCGAGTGTTCGCCGCCGAGCATCAGCGGCGCCAGGCCCAGGTCCAGCACCGTGGCGGTGGCCGAGCGCACCGCCGCCACAACCGGCTCGGGCGATCCGAAGGGAATGTCCACAGCTCCCAGATCGGCGAAGGCCAGGTCCTCCAGATCGAGGTTCAGCTGGGGGCAATAGCTCTCCAGGCCGCTGCTCACCTCGCGGATCGCCGCCGGACCGAAACGGGTGCCCGGCCGGAAGGAGGTGGTGCCGTCGTAGGGCACGCCGAACAGGCCGACGCGGCAGCCGGCTGGATCGCGGCGGCTGGCCATGAAGATGGCGCCGTCGGTGTCGAAGCAGGAGAGGTCGGGGCTGGCCAAGGGAGTCGGGAGCGCGGGGTGGTAAGGGGGCGTGCCGGTGCGGCGATTCAGGCCAGGGCGCGTTCGACGAAGGCGGGCATGGCCTCGAAGCCGCCCCGCTGCCAGCGGGGGCTCCAGATCTGGCAGCCCTCGGCCACGGCGGCGGCGCGGGCCGGATCCGGCTGCCGGTAGCGGGGGCCATCCACGGCGGCGAAGGTCCAGCTCCACCAGCCGCTGGGGTACATCGGCACCCAGCCGTACAGCGGATCGGCGTGGCCGAACACCTGGCGCAGCAGGCGCACCGTGTCGATGTGGACCGCGCGGAAGGCCTCCGGCGATTCGCTCTGGGTGACGAATACACCGCCCGGCCGCAGGATGCGGAGGCAGTGCTCGAAGAAGGCGCGGTTGAACAGGCCTTCAGCCGGGCCGGCGGGGTCGGAGCCATCGACGATCACGACGTCGTAGCTGGCATCCGGGGCGCCCGCGACCCAGGCGATGCCGTCGCCCACGGTTAGCTGCAGGCGTGGGTCGCCCCAGGCCGCGCCGCCGATGCTGGGCAGGTGCTGCTGGCTCCACTCCACCACCAGGCCGTCGATTTCCACCAGGTCGAGTTGGCGCACGCCGGTGTGGCGCAGGCACTCGCGGGCGGTGCCGCCATCGCCGCCCCCGACGATCAGCACCCGTTCGATCGCGGCGGCGCCGCAGAGGGCTGGATGCACGATCGCTTCGTGGTAGTGGCGCTCCTGGCGCTCGGCGGTCATCCAGCAGCCGTCGAGCAGCAGCCCCTTGCCATAGGCCAGGCTGTCGATGATCGTGACGTTCTGGAAGGGGGAGTCCTGCTCGGCGATCACGGTGCCTTCCAGGCCGTAGCGGACACCGTTGAGGTGCTCGTCGATCCAGCCGGGGGAGCCGCTCTCCTGGTCGCTCATGGGCCTGTGGGAAGTGCTTCCAGCTAAACCTCTGGCCAAACCCCCTGTCACGCATCCATGGCACATCCCCCTGCGCAGCAGCGCCCTGGCCTGGACCGGCGAGGGGTGCTGCGGGGGCTGGCGCTGACGGCCGCCGCCTTGGCCCTGCCGCCCGGGCGCTTGGAGGCGGCCCCGCTGCCCCTGGAGCAGCGGCTGCGGGTCTGCCAACCCCCTGGCGATCCGCTGCAGGAACTGCTGCGTCGCAACCGGGAGTTCGCCGCGGTCTGGGCCGAGGCCGAAGCCAGCGGTGATCCGCTGGAGCGGGCCCGGTTGCTGCAGCAGGGCTGGCCCCTGCACTGCGCGGTGCGCCCCGATGCCTTGGCCCGGGGGCAGAGGCCCTGGGCCGCGGTGTTGGCCTGCGCCGATTCGCGCGTGTCGCCGGAGTGGATCTTTGCCGCCGGTCCGGGTGAGCTGTTTGAGGTGCGCACCGCGGGCAATACCGCCTCGGATGCGGGCGTCGCCTCGCTTGATTTTGCGGTGGCCGAGCTGGCGGTGCCGTTGATCGTGGTGCTGGGCCACAGCGACTGCGGAGCGGTGGGGGCTGCCATGGCCCGCCAGCCGCTGACGCCCCTGCTGGAGGAACTGGTGCTGCCGATCCGCGCGGCCCTGCCCCCAGGCTCCAGCCTGGCGGAGGCGGTGGCCGCCCATACCCGGGCAGCGGCGCGGGACCTGCCCAGGCGCAGTGCGGTGTTGGCCGGGGCCCTGGAAGCGGGCCGGCTGCGGATCCAGCCCGCCTGTCTGGACATCGGCAGCGGCCGGGTGAGCCTGCTTTAAGCCATCCTGAGCCGATGGCCAGCGCTGCCGATCTACCGATCAACGAGACGCTGGTGATCCCGGCGTCGGAGCTGGGCTGGCGTTTTTCGCGTGCCTCCGGCCCGGGCGGCCAGGGGGTGAACACCACCGATTCGCGGGTGGAGCTGGTGTTTGATCTGGCGGCCAGCCAGGCGCTGCCGGAGCCGCTACGGCAGCGGGCCCTGAGCCGGCTGCAGACGCGATTGGTGGCGGGGGTGCTGGTGGTGGTGGCGGCCGAGCACCGCTCCCAGTGGCTCAATCGTCAGGCGGCCCAGAAACGCCTGAGCGAACTGTTGCGCCAGGCGATCGCACCGCCGCCGCCGGTCCGGAGGCGCACCCGGCCCACCAAAGGTTCCCAGGAGCGGCGCCTGGCCGCAAAAAACCGCCGCGGCGCCATCAAGGCCCAGCGGCGGGGTGGGGGGAGTGCGGCTGAGGATTGAGGCTGGATGGCGGCAATGGCCTGGCTTTGGGCTCGGCTGTAGGCCGCGCCCACTTCGCGGCATGGCCGGCAGGCCTGGCGGAACCACCGCAACACCTGGTGGTCCGACGGCTGTGATCAGAGGTCTATGGCTGGGCTCCTCCGGCGCGAAAGCTGCGGCTGGTCCCCTTCGGCCTGGAGTCCCCGGGGCGTGCGGCGAGTGACGGCGGGTTCAGAGCTCCGCCGACTGTGCCTGTTCCGCCCGGATCGCCGCCTTGGCCTGTTGCCAGAGCGTTTCCAGCTCCTGGAGGCTGCGGCCTCCCAGGTCGCCGCCCAGGGCCTTCTCCAGACGTGAGAAGCGATCCAGGAAGCGGCGGTTCGTGCCGGCCAAGCCCTCCTCCGGGTCGAGGCGGCACCAGCGGCCCACATTCACCAGGGTGAACAGCAGATCGCCCAGTTCCGTCTCCGCATGGGCGCGGGCGGTGCTGTCGCTGCCGGATGGGGCCTGGTCAGAGCCTGCGCCGTTGATCCAGCCCTCGCTCCAGGCCTGGGCTACGGCCTCCTTGAGTTCATTGAGCTCCTCGTGCACCTTGGCCCAGACGCCATCGAGGTCGTCCCATTCGAAGCCGGCGGCGGCGGCCTGCCGCGAGATCGTCATGGCCGCCGCCAGGGCCGGTTGGCCCCGCACCTTGCAGGCGAGGCGATCACTGAGGGGGCTCAAGGGGGGGACGAGGTTGTCGCCGTTTCCGGTCATTGGGGTGGTGGAGATAGCCCTCCGCAGGCGTTGTGCCCGCTCCTCGGCCTTGATCGCCTCCCAGCTGCGGCGCACGGCTGCGCTGTCGGCGGCCTCGGCCCCGGCGAACACGTGGGGATGGCGCCGCACCATTTTGGCGCTGATGCTCCGGGCGATGGCGGCCAGGTCAAATTGGCCGGCCTCACTGGCGATGCGGGCATGGAGCACCACCTGCAGCAGCAGATCGCCGAGCTCGTCCTGCAGCTGTTCGGGATCCCCGTGGCGGATGGCATCGGCCACCTCGTGGGCCTCCTCCAGCAGGTAGGGGATCAGGGAGCGGTGGGTCTGTTCCAGGTCCCAGGGACAGCCGCCTGCGGGATCGCGCAGGCGGTCGACGATCGTCACCAGTTCCGCCAGTGCGGTTGTGGCCGCAGCTGTGGAGCCCACCTCCGCGGCCTGGCTGGCCCCGTCACCGCCAATCGGTTGGGATGGGGAGCTGGCCATGGCGCTGTAGGTGTTCGGTTGGCTTCACCTTGTCATTTCCGGATCCCGCCGGGCCGTGGATCCGGAAACGGCATCAAAGCCGCAGGTCATCGAGGCATGGCCGCGTTGTCGTGGACCGCGGTGTCGCCCTGCAGCAGTTGGATCAGCGGCGCCGTTTTCGGCGGCCTGAGGCGCGGCGGCTTCGCAGCAGCCCTCGCAGCAGCCGCGGTAATCGCGGCACCGGATCGCCGTCCTGGAGCAGGTGCAGCCAGCTGCTGGCCTCCAGGCTCACCGCGGCCATCAGCAGCCAGGGCCTCTGGTGGAGCCACAGGTCCTGGGCAAAGCCGGCCAGCTGGCCGGGGCTGGGCGAGCCCAGGGGGGCCAGCAGGGCGCTGAGCACAGCGATGGCTCCGCCGAGATAGAGCAGGCGCAATCCCATGCCGAGCAGGGGCGTGTGGGAGAACAGGGAGCGGTGGCTGAGCAGGCGCCGATACGGCCACCACAGCAGGGTCAGGGGGCCCCAGCGCCGGGTTGGGCGCGAGACGGTGTCCAGGTCGGGGGAGAGCCACAGGCCGCCGAACAGGAAGCAGCCGCTGGCGATGGCGGTGCCGGCGGCTCCGAAAGCGGGCCACCACAGCAGGCCGTAGGGAAGGGCCAGCAGGCCGGTGGTCCGGTCGTGGCTGCGGCCCCTGGCCATCGCTCCGATTCCGTTGGTCGGAGGCTAGAAGCGCCCCGCCCCCGGCGGGGCAGAATGGACGTTCGCGCGATTAGCTCAGCGGTAGAGCGCCTGCCTTACAAGCAGGACGTCACTGGTTCGAATCCGGTATCGCGCATCTCAAGAAACCGCAGCCAGACTGGGATCTGAGCCTGTCAGGGTAAGGGTTCCTAGGGACTCGCCCCTTGAGCGGAAGCGGCCGAAAACGCCCTAAAGCCGTCAGGTTATGGCAGGATTTGACCCAGATTTGACCCAGATTTGACCCGGAGTCAGGAATGGCGGGAGCTCGACAGGGTTGGCTGGAGGATCTTTCTCGCAGCTTCAAGCGGCATCGCCAAGGCCGCCCCGGCTGGTTCCTGCGGGTCAAGCGCGAGCGGCTAAGACTCCTGTCTGATGAGCTCCCGCCGCGGCCTGGCGAAGAGCACGCGGGTCAAGCGGGTCAAAACCAGCGAGAGGTGGGCCTCACCACGCCGCCGGGTCCGGCCACTGCCGCCGCCGACACATCGGCCTGCCGAAGGTGCTCATTGCCAGCCAGGCGGTGATCGGTGGCCCCGCAACCGCCGCCTCAGTGGCAGCGGCCCTGGGGCGCAGGGAGTTGATCCTGCCGGCGATGGCGCTGGGGATGCTCGGCTATCTGATCGGCAGCGATCTCGGGCTGGGGGTGGCGAAGGTTGTGAGTCTGTTGAGCTGAGGACGCTCCTGTGCAGGTGGCCTGATCGTCCTGAACATTGCCGCAGGCTCAACACCTGGGCGGTGAACGTCCAGGGCAAGACGATAGGGTTTCTTGAATTGACATCAATTCAGCCATGTCTTCAGCCCCGAAACTGGCCGCAATTGGCGCCGATGGATTCGGGGAATGGGCGCCTCTGGGTGGCTCTAGGGGCGCTGAAGTCAGCGCTGCCATCGAAATCGTGGAGCCAAAGCAAGGCTGGCTGTTGCAGCGTGCCTATTGCATCAGTGGCAACAGATTGTCGACGACGAGTGGCGATGGTTCGATCCCATCCAGCACCGATGCCCGCCAGATCTACCGGCCTCGATCAGCCCAGGAGATTGCCGAATTGGTGCGATCGGTGCCACCGTCCATCGCCATAGCCTGTGTGGGCGGTGGGCATGAAACAGCGAACCTGGCGATGTTCGCCAACCCTGAGGCGATCGTTCTGGATCTGGTGCATCTGAAGTCCATCAGTTTTCATCAGGAGGGCGAAAGCTCCTTGGTCACGGTGGCGGCCGGAGTGATTTTTCGTGAACTCGTGGAGGCCGTCAAGGGCCAACATGCCGCCTTGCCCGTCGGCAGTGCTCCCAATGTTGGTGTCGTGGGCTATGTCATCAATGGCGGCCTCAGTGGTTATTTTTCTCGGCGTCTCGGCCTGCTGGGGCAGCGGGTGGTGCGGATGACCGTGGTGACAGCGGACGGGGAGATCCGGGTGCTCACGCCTGCGGACGACCTGTTCACCGCGATGCTGGGAGCCGGTGGCGCCCTCGGCATCGTTGTTGACATCACGGTTGAGATGGCGCCGGAGAGCATTATTCAGGGGGCTGAACAACGGGTTGTCGCTTACGAAACCCGCGAACAGGCCGTGGCCTTTGCCCGGGGTGCACTCCGCATCCAGAGAGAGTTCGCGCTGCCCAACGACTCCGTCGCCATGGAGTTGGTGATCACGGGGACCAAGGCCCTGGTGGCCACCGTCGTCTTTTATGACTCTTTTCAAGGAAATGCCGCTGAGTTTGTCAAGCCGCTGGAGCAGCTTGCGGCCGGTCTGAATTTGGCCATCGCCTTGAAATCCCACTGGACCACGTGGTACGAGGCGGCCACCGCCCTGTGGCCTGTCGTCGCCGAGATCAAAGGCAGTCCGCTGGGCATGCTTCAACACTGCATCGGCACCAGCGGCCCACCGACTGACGCGATCCTCGATTTCATCTGCGACACGGTCATTGCCGAGGTTCCGCTGGATGAGGCCCCGTTTTCGATCGTGGAAATCCGGATGCTGGGGGCGGCTGTGTTCTCGAAACGGGAGATTGCCAGCGGCAATTGCCATCACCAGTTCTTCCTCGATTTCGTCACTCTTTATGACGCCAAAGCCAAGACGGTGGACGAACGCCACCAGATCGCCGAGCTCACCCAGCGGGTCTTGGAGAAGGCGCGGCTTGTGGACGGCCTGTCGGTCGACTTCAGCGGTACCCACTCCCAGCCCGACGACCGCGACTCCGGGGTTTCTCTGGCCGGGATCCTGGGTACCGAAGCCATGGCGGAGCTGGTCAGGCGGCAGAAGCGGGCCGTCGATCCGGCCAATCGTTTCCGGTTCCATCCGTTGGCCAAGGTCCTCGGCTGAGCTCATCCACCGGGGCCAACGGGGGTCGCCGCCATTGCGGGCAGCCCTCCCCCAGGCCAAGCATCAGGGATTGCCGCTGGCGGTCGGGCTGGCTGCCGGGGCTGGCTGGGACGGGGATGCCGGTGGCGAGGACTGGCTTGGAGGCGTAGCCGGGGCGGTTGAGTCGTAGAGGCAGCTCTGGCCTTTGGCGGTGCGGATGAAGCCGACGCCGCGGGGGCCGCAGAGGCGCATGATTTCATCGGCGTGGGCCAGACCGGGGCTGCCGAGGCTGATCACAGCGGCTAGCAGACAGGGGCCCGGGCGCATGACCTTCAAGGGCGACATCAGCCCCTCTTTAGCAGGGCTGAGCCATCCCGGGTCGGCTCCGTGCCGTCAGCCGCTCTGTTGCCCTCAGCAACGTGGACGATCCGGTATCCGTCCATCATGTTGTAGCATCAGCAAGGTTCAAAGATTTCTCTCCAGCAAGCTGACAACTTCCTTCAGGGCTTTCGGCGGATCGGGTTCATAGTTTCTTTTCTCAGGTCCATGACGATTTACGTAGGCAACCTCTCCTTCGATGCCGAGGCAGAGGATGTCCGTCAACTGTTCGGCGAGTACGGCGAGGTCAGCAAGTGCAGCCTCCCCCTCGACCGTGACACCGGCCGCAAGCGCGGTTTTGCCTTTGTTGAAATGGCCAACGCGGCCGACGAAACCAAGGCGATCGACGATCTTCAGAACGTCGAATGGATGGGTCGCACCATCCGCGTCAACAAAGCTGAGCCCCGCACCGGTGGCGGCGGCGGTGGCGGCGGCTACGGCGGCGGCGGTGGTGGTGGTGGTTACGGCGGTGGAGGCGGCGGCGGCCGCGGCCGTTACTGATCCTTAGCCCATTCCGTGCAGCAACCTCCGGGCTGTTGCTTTGGCCAACCGTCTCCCTTGATCGGGGGACGGTTTTTTTTGCGATCTGGGCAGCTGATGACTGTTTCCAAGGCCCTGGGGCCAGGGGCTCAACAGGGAGGCCGCTCAACCGTTCCGAGGAAGGCGGAATTCACAAGCTGGTCATGCCTGGGGGCTGAATTGGGCAGAACGCATCGGCAGCGTCTCGGCTTGACCTGGGTGTTGAGCCCGATGGGTCTTTGCGATCGACCGTTCCAGTTCCAGTCTGCGCCGCACAGGTTCTCGCCCGAACGGGCGGGTCGGTTGCGTGCGCCTTTCGCTCTGCGGCCGGTTTCTTCTGATCGGTTGCCTGGCGACGGGCCAGGCTGGCTGGAGATCAGGCGATTGAGGCCTTGTGCTGTTCCCATTCACGGCGGAAGAGCAGGAAAAGGTACTCGGGTGATTTGTAGCTTTTGGGTAGGCTGTTATGCAGAATCTCTAGTCTGTCCCAGCAAACGGTGCGCTGAATCTGTTTGAGTGTGCAGCCTTCGCGCAGCAATAAACGCATGGCTTTGCAGTACATCGGATATTTCGCTTCCAGTTGCCCAATCGTCAGGCCAGGGGTGGCTGATTCTGTCATGTCATTCTCGCTGGGATTAGGGGCTTAATCTGCTTTCTATGCTCTTGCATGCATTGAAATGCACGCCTTTGGGTGCAGGGAGCCTGCCAATCTGATGGTCTGGTGCCGCTCTGCCCTGGCTCGCTGCGGGCATGGTGTTCATCCTAGATGGCGGCTGAACCCTGGAGGGGGTGGCTGGACAGCAACGGTGCCACCGTCTGATGCCATCGTCTGGATCTGGCAGGGGTGCTCACGATGGGGGCCTGATGGCGCCGTTGGTGGTCGGCATCACGATGGCGGCCCAACATGGAGAGAACTGTTTTCAGCCGGCTCAGCCGATCGCGACCGTCTTGGCCCCCTCCCTGCGTTGGGTCAGCAAACCTTCCGCCGTGGTCAGGCGCCCGGCCTGCTGATTCCAGAGGATGTAGTCGAAACAGCTGGGAATATCGGCCAGATTCAGGCGTGTGATGCCGGTCAGGAGTTCACTGTTCCGGTTCTGGCAGTCTCTGAGTCTGTAGTTCGGAATCGCCGCGCAGAGATGGTGGATGGCATGACAGCCGATATCGGCTGAAAACCAGTCAAAGATCGCCGGCAGGTTCAGATCACTGGTGCCTTCCAGGGTGCCGGCCATGGCGTCCCAATCGTGGTTGCTGTGGGCATAGGAGCCGGGGAAATTGTGCTGAACGAAGAAGATACAGATGAAAATGGCCGCTCCGCAGGTCATCACCGGCGAATAGATCAACCAGAAGTTCCCCGCGCCCACCAGTGTGGCCATCAACCACCACAGGGAAATCACGGCGATGTTGTTGAGCAGTAGGTCCACGAACTCCTCCGGACTGTGCCAGAAGCGGCTCTTGTGTCTGGCCAGCAGTTCGCTCCAGCTGCTGCCGGGATTGGCGCGCAGATCCTGAATGGCTGCCGGAATGAAGCCCCACAGACCGAGCAGCAGCTCCACCCGGGGCTTGATCACCAGATAGAAGAAGCCGCCGGGAAACAGCATCAATGGATGGCGCAGCCAGCGGTAGAGCCTCTGGGCTCCCGGCCCCATCTGTTGGTACCTCTCCAGGCTCACCAGGGCCGAGGGGCCCTTGTAGCGCTCCCAGTTGCCGTTGTGGCGATGGTGGAACTCGTGACCCCGGGACCAGGGCAGCTGGGGGATGGCCGCCACCACGCCCAGCAGGAAGCCCACGGCACGGTTGGCCCGGCGGCTGCGGAACAGGGAATAGTGGCCGCAGTCGTGCATCAGCGAGAAGCAGCGCGCCAGGAACAGCACCATCACCGCCAGCACCGGAGGCAGCAGCCAGGGGGCCCCATGCAGGCTCCACAGCGCCAACCACCACAGGGCGGCGTAGGGCACCAGGGTGTTGACGATCTGCCAGGCACCGATCCAGTCGGAGCTGGCCATGTAGGGCTTGAGCTCGAAATCGGTGCGACGGGGTCCGGATCTGGCCGGTGCCTCGTCGCTGGAGCCTCGCTCAGAGGTGGTGGGGCTGGCGCCGGCGGTCGTGGGGCTTCCGCCGGAGGCGGTGGGGCTCAGGAGGGCGGGCTGGGCCGGTCCATGGGTCAACACAACCGTCCCTTGAGATGGCCCTCAACCTAGTCCCGCAGCGCCTGCCTCCGTTGTCTGGCCGGCCCTGGGGTCTCAGTTCTCCGGATACAGCAGCTCGGCCAGTTCCTCGGGATCCACGTCGTAGACGCGGGCCAGGGTGGTTTCGATCGCGCTGGTCACCACATCGGGCAGGAAGCGCATGGCGTTGAGGGCGTCATCGGCGATGTCGTCGGTCAGCAGGGTTTCGCCGCCGAGCTTCTCGTCGTTGATGACCGCCATCACCCAGCTCTGATAAGCGGTGACCAGGTCGTTGAACTCGAGCTCCGGGTCGTTCAGGTCCAGGGCCATCGGGGCTTTCCGGGAGGATGTCCCTGCAGTTTGCCCGTTGCCGTCCCCGACGGCAGGTGCGTGCTTTCTCCATGACAGAACCCGCCGCTCTCCAGGCCACCCTGGTGGATTTCGCCATCACCGAGCTGGTGCGCCAGCATCGCGACAGTTTTCCGCCCCTCTGGACCCCGGAGAGCTGGGCCAAGCTGATGATCTGGCTGGCGCTCAACTGTGGTTGCTCCAGCGATACGGCGTCCCTGGAAGCCTTCGCCCAGGCCCTCGGGCCCGCCCTGACGCGGCGGATGCGGCGGGTGTACTTCGAGCGAGAGCTCCCGGATCTGAACTTGCAGCTGATGGCGGACCCGGCTGAACAGCAGGTGCTGGCCCTGCCGATCGACCCTCTGGCCGGCAGCGCCATGCCCGATCGCCAGCAGGTGGCCCGCGCCCTGGAGCGGGTGGGCCTGGGCGAACGGGTGGTGGATCAGGAGCGCTGGCAGGCCCTGGAGGCGCTCTGGGCCCTGCCCTGGGCTTCTTAGGGTTGGCCCCAGGTGCTGGACCTGGGCGGATGCGGTTGATCGGCAGTTTTCACAACGCCGGCTACGAGGCCCTGGCTGAGGGTGTCATGGCGTTCTTTGAGCGCCGCGGCGATCTGCAGTGCCCCGGCGTGGCCTTCGGGCCCGGCGGTGCGGGCGATCCGGCCAAAATCTCCACCGACATCAGCCTGGTGGCGATTGATCGCAGCGATCCGGAAGCCTTTGCACTGGCCGAAGTGATCGTGCGGGGCGTGACGGCCGGCCTCAACCGCTGGCTTGAGCAGAGGCCCCTGTTCACCGCGTGCTGTCCGGAGCAGGCTCTGTTCGTCAACCCGATCTTCAACCTGCAGCGCTACGCCCCCGGCGAGGGCTTCCACCGCTGGCACTGCGACTGGACCACCAGCGACGAGGCCACCGAGCCGATCCGCAGGGTGCTGGCCTGGATCCTGTACTGCAACGACGTGCCAGAGGGCGGCACCGAGTTCCATTGGCAGGACCATCACGAGCAGGCCGAGCGCGGCAAGTTGTTGATCTTCCCGGCCGGCCTGTCCCACATCCACCGCGGCCGGGTCAGCCACACGCACACCAAAACGATTGCCACCGGCTGGATCAATGCCGGCAGCCGCGAGGCCTACCTGGCCCGGTTGGCGGACGGTTGAGCCGGGGCAGGCACTCCCCTTGATCGTGCAGGGCCGAGCGCCTGGCCAGCCAGGTTTTGTCTGAAGTAGCCATTTGGCACGAAGGAGCAAGCCCATTGGACGCATCACGCGAGCAGCCTGTTGAAGCGAACTGGAGTCCCTCCTTCGCATTTTCAGAAGCCATCTCCGCTTTTGCTTGACCGTCCGGGCTGGGGTTGGAACCGCGTGCAGCCTGCATCATAGAGATTGTGCCGGCATCACCTCTGCTAATCTTTTGTCGACCACTTTCAATAACGGAGCCGGAGTAGTGAACCGGATTGGTGCTCGAATCGAGAGGGTGCCTGTCGGGCTTACCACACCATCAACCGCCCGAGTCAATCCTATCTATTCAATCAGAAAAGCAGAATTCCTGTGGTTTATTTCCCTCGAAGCGGTAGCAAAGCAGTCTCGTCGCAGCGTCGGCGGATTCGTAAAATCTGCGTGGTAATGCTACAGGTCGCTGCTGTCTGTCTGGTCAAGATCACGGGGAACGCTTTCGGGATTGAGCGAATTAGTCTTAATCCATTGTTTTCCGCCTTGGTTGCCTCAACGGTGTTTCTGCTGGGCTTTCTGTTGAACGGGGTGTTAACAGACTTCAAGGAAAGCGAAAAGATTCCAGCCGAAATCGCCACGGCACTGCAATCACTTTATCTCGAGATCCAGGCAATCACCGCCTACCATCCCGAGGCCGTCGTGGGAGGCGCGCTGACTGGCGTCGCCCGGCTTGGGCAAGACGTTCTTGGCTGGCTCGGCGAGGCCCTGAGTTTTGAGGAGCTGTTGGTGAGCTACCGGTATGCGCATGGCGAAGTGGTGGGCGCAGCCGTTCAATTTAAAGGAGATGCATCCACCCTGCGGGGAAGATTGATGCAAGATATGGCTGTTGTGCTGCAGAAGATCAACCGCATCCAAACCATTCGTGCCACGAAATTTGTGCCCCTAGTCTACTGGATGGCCGACATCGCCTCCTTTCTGTTGTTTGCCGGCTTGGTGCTGGCAAAAACAGAGAACATTTCCGAGTCCGTCTTTTTTCTGGCGGTCATTTCCTTTCTTCTGCTTCTGCTGCTGCGTCTCATTGACGACATCGACAACCCCTTCGGACAAACCGACAACACTTCTGCTGAAAATGTGTCAATCGACCTCCTCGAGGATGCGGTGGCCAGACTCAGGGGCTGCGGCAGGGCCTATTGAGGCGAAGCGTCCACTTCCAGCGCCACAACCGTGCCCGAGGCCGACCTCCCCAAGACCTTGCAATCCGGCCGGCCCTGTTTCGCCGTCGTCATGCCGCTGCAGTTGGCGCGGCGGTGTTGTTGCGGGGGGAATCCACATTGCAGGGGCGAATGATGCAGGAAATGGCCTCCATCCTGCGCTGCATCAATCGCATCGAGACGATCCGGGAAACGTCATTTGTGCCCCTGGTGTACTGGCTGGCCTATGCCGGCGCTGCCCTGCTCTGCGGCGGGCTGGTGCTGATGCGCTGTGATTCGATCAGGGAATCAATCTTCTTTATCTTTGTGATTGCCTTTTTGTTGATTTTCCTGCTGAATCTGATCAGTGATCTCGAAAATCCTTTCGGCTTCTCCGATCCTGATTCCGCCGAGGATGTCTCCCTGGTCGTGCTCAGCTCCGCCGCTGACCGCCTGCAGCTGCTGGCGGCAGCGGGCCGCCTTCCCTGAGCTGGTTTCGGCCTGGGTGGTGCCTGGTCGGGCTCGGCGGGGTCGTCGGATTGGGGTGATCCATGGCCCCCCGTCGCCCATCCAGATCGCCTCAGCTCCCAGGCATCCCGGATGGCACGATCATGGCCTCCAGGCTCGTTTGCAGCTCGCCGGTCAGTTCGGCCACGGCCCGCCGCCGGTCGGCCCGGTAGGTCGCCAGGCGCTGGCGGACCTCGATCGGTTCGCCCAGGCTGATCAGGACCCGCCGCGGCCCCAGTTGCGGCCGCTGACCGGGGTTGCCGCCGAGGATGCGGCAGTGGGTGTCCCAGAGCAGCAGCAGGGTGTCGGCGAAGCGCTCCTGGCTGGGGCGCTGGCGGACATAGCTGCCGCTGACCGCCACGAACGATTCCACCAGCCGCATGTGCCACATGCGCTGCTCCGTTTCCTCCGCCAGCCGGTCCGCCAGACCCCGCTCCAGCGGGGTCTGGGGCTGGGGGCCCTGGTTGCTCGGGTGCAGCCGATCCCAGCCCGCCTGCTCCAGCCGGCGGCAGCGGCTGGCCAGGTCGCCATGGGGTTCGATCGCCAGGGACTGCTCCACCTCCCGCAGGGCCGTCTCCAACAGCCGTTGCAGGCGCGCCGCCAGGGCCTGGTTGCCGGCCTCGCCCTGCGGCAGGGGTTCCCCGGCCAGCAGATCATGGCGATAGGCCTTGCTGTAGAAGGTCTCCATCAGGTTCAGCATCCGTTCGGCCAGGCCGAACAGGCGCTGGTAGAGGCGCTCGGGATCGAGGCTGTGCGAGGGGTCCGGGGTCAGTCCGCTGTCCAGCTCCAGGCGGCTGAGCAGGCTTTCGAGCGGCTGCCACACCGGCGCGCTGAACGTGTACTGCAGGCCGATCGGCAGCACGGTCATCGCTTCGCTGCGGTCCGCCTTGTCCAGGTCGTCGGCGGTCCAGAAGGCCAGCTGGGCCACGCCGGGCTCCAGGCTGCTGACCCGTTCGTTGTGGCCGTTGGTGGCTCCTTCCGGTGCCACCGCCAGCGGGTAGGGCCCCTTCAGCAGCAGCTCCCGCGCCGTGCGCAGGGCGGGCGCGTCGAGCTTGCCGCGCTGAATCGAGCAGCCCCCCAGCCTGGAGAGCAGCCAGCCGATGGGAGCGCCGGCCCAGAGGGGGATGCCCCGGTCGTAGAGGAACTGGGCGTGGGGTCGGCGGCGCCAGCGCAGCCCTTGCCTCTGGGCCTCCCGGGGCAGTTCGTGCCAGAGCAGCTGGGCCAGGCAGGCCGGATCGTCGAGGCTGGGATGGCGAAATGCCAGCAGCAGCCGGCTCTGGCCGGTCTGAAACTCCTCCATCGCCTTGACCAGCCGTTGTGGCTGGCGCAGGTCCAGGTCGGTGATGTGGCTTTGCCGGCGCAACCACAGGGGCAGCAGCCGGCGGCTGAAGGCCAGCACCCGCGGATCAAGCCGCGGCGGCAGGAACTCCAGGGGGGCGGCGGCGGGCATGGCGAAGCGAGCGCTGGGGGCGGCACCAGGTACGACCATGCAACCATCGCTGTGGGATTGCGCGGCTGCGTGTTGTGCCCCTGAGACGCGCTCACCCGGTGAACCCCTGCCCAGGCGCTGCGACCCGGCCAGCACCGAGGTCCGCCGGGGCCAGAACGGGCTGCCGGCTGGCACCAAGCAGGCCGCGATCGCCGCGCCGATGATCCTGGAGACCCAGCGCAAGGCCTTTGGCTCCAACACGGCCCAACCGGGCCGCGATGGCTGCTTCTGTCTTGCCTGGGCCTGGAAAGCCGCAAGCGGCGTCCGGAGCCGCATCCCGAGCCGACCTGGTTGCTCCTGCCAGGCGGGTGGTCATGCCTGCGCCAACACCCATCAGGCAGCTTGCGACCGCATGGTTCTCGCTGTGGTGGCCGTCGATCTGGGTATCCAGGAACCTGTCCATGGGGGGCGGGACGTCGACCTTCGGCACCGGCTTCTTGGGGCCCCAGCAACTGCGCGCCTTGATGGCCCCGTTCCCGAACGTCTTGACCTGCAACCGGCGCGATTCAGCGCAGCCTGCGGGGTAAGATAGGCGGCTATGATTATAAATTATTGGCCATGGGCAGCGGTCTGAGTCAGTCAAAGCCCCGTGGCTTCAATGTATTGACAAGGGTTGTCTATGTTCATCAGGCCTTTTCGCTGGTTGTTCTGGTATCGGGCCTGTCCTCGTTGCTGGCGAAGGGGCATGGACTCCATGCTCTGTCAACGGCTGCTGGGCTGCTGATTGCCGTGGCCACAGCCGCCGCCATGTTTGGCGTCGCGAAGCAGAAGTCGTTGCCGGCCTTGGCCTGGCTTCGTGTCTTTCTTTGGGCGGCTGTGGTCAGGGGTTCGCTCAGCGTGCTGACGCTGTTCGGGACCGGCGACGCTGCGATTGCTGGTTTTGTGCGTTCGATGATCCTCAATGAGGGCATCCTGATTCCGCTTGCCATCTATTGGTCAAGGGCCGTCCATGGCCGGTATTTCGCTTCTTTGCGGGCTGGCTGATTGCCCCTGTTGCTCTGCCGATGCAGGCCTCGTTTTTAGACGATTTGCCTGTGGACCCGCCCAAGGATCAGCCCAATCAGGATCGCCAGATAGAGCTGGCCCGCGATGGTGATCATGGTGGCCATCACCTGGGCCGTCACGTTCCTGGAGTCCAGGACCGGGGTGCCGATGGTGGTGAGCAGTCCAAACGACGCCGTCATCAGGGCCGAGGCCATGGCTCCACCCGGGGCCGCGCTGCTGATCTGCGGTGGCAGGGCTGACGCCACGAAGGCTGACGGCTGCAGCACCCAGAGGGCGGTGAGCATCACGCCACCAGAGATGCCCAGGGTGAGATAGCCAGAGGCGGCACAGTGGATGACCGACAGGGTGACAAACGGTTCACGAATCAGGGTCCGGACACCCCGAACCACGACCGCCAGCAGGAACAGCAGCCAAATCAGCACATGGGGCAGGGTGATCAGCCGCCCCACGGCAGGCTGCCAGGCCAGGGACCCACGCCAGATCAGCTCCAGGGCAATGGCGCTGCAGCCCAGCAGAAGCATGGCGGGCCTCGTCCTCGGCATGCCGCTGTAGCGGTTCACGAACACCAGCAACACCACGGCCAGGCCGATCAGCAGAAATGACACCAACGGACTGAACAGTGGCGCCAGCGGCAGCAGCAGCAGAAACAGCAGCCCATAGATGAGCGTGACTCGGTAGCCGAAGTGGCGTTTTCGGATCGTCTGCAGCTGTTGGCGGTCGATTCTCAATGGGTTCTCCGGGCTTGGAAGCTGGGGACTTCAACGCCCATTCAGGCAACAGCGGCCATCGAAGCGATCCCCAGGGGAAAAGTCTTGACCGCTCACGGTTTAGCCAGGCAGCCGTAGAACCAGCAACCGGCGCCATCGTGATCAGCTGGCCGGTGGTTCTGGCCCCGGAGAGCGGGTCCACCCGACTGCTGACGTTTCAGTCTCCGGCGGGGTCGGGCTGGGCCGCTTTGCGACCATGGCTTCGATTGCCCGTGCCTGTCGCCGTGACCGATGCCGTGTCTGCTCACGAAGCCTCTGAAGCGTCCCCGGCGGGGAGCACCGCACCCTTGAGCGACGCCCTGCCCAAGACCTACGACCCGGCTGGCACCGAGGCCCGCTGGCAGCAGGCCTGGGAGCAGGCGGGGGCTTTCCATCCGGATCCTGCGGCGGAGGGGGAACCCTTCGCCGTCGTCATCCCGCCGCCGAACGTGACCGGCAGCCTGCACATGGGCCATGCCTTCAACACGGCCCTGATCGACACGGTGGTGCGCTTCCAGCGCCTGCGGGGCAAGAACGTGTTGTGTTTGCCGGGTACCGACCACGCCTCGATCGCCGTGCAGACGATCCTCGAGAAGCAGCTCAAGGCCGAAGGCACCAGCAAGGACCACCTGGGCCGCGATGCTTTTTTTGAGCGCGCCTGGGCCTGGAAGGCGGAAAGCGGCGGCACGATCGTGGCTCAGCTGCGGCGCCTCGGCTATTCGGTGGACTGGCAGCGGGAGCGCTTCACCCTCGATCCGGGCCTGAACAAGGCGGTGGTGGAAGCGTTTGTGCGCCTGCATGAGCAGGGCCTGATCTATCGCGGCGAATATCTGGTCAATTGGTGCCCCGCTTCTGGCTCGGCGGTGAGCGATCTGGAGGTGGAGATGAAGGAGGTGGACGGCTCCCTCTGGCATCTGCGCTATCCGCTCATCCCGCTGGCGGCGGACGCTTCGCCCGCGACCCCGGCCGCCGGCGAGCACCCCATCGATCACCTGGTGGTGGCCACCACCCGCCCGGAAACCATGCTCGGCGACACGGCCGTAGCGGTGAACCCCTCTGATCCCCGCTATGCCCACCTGGTGGGGCGCAGCATCACCCTGCCGCTGGTGGGCCGTCAGATTCCGATCGTGGCCGACGAGCACGTTGATCCGGCCTTCGGCACCGGCTGCGTCAAGGTCACCCCTGCCCACGACCCCAACGACTTCGCGATCGGGCAGCGCCACGGCCTGCCCTTGATCACGGTGATGGCCAAAGACGGCTCGATGAACGAAGCCGCCGGTCGCTTTGCCGGCCTGGATCGCTTCGAGGCCCGCAAAGCCGTGGTGGCGGCGATGGAGGCCGAGGGGCTACTGGTCAAGACCGAGCCGCATCGCCACAGCGTGCCCTATTCGGATCGCGGCAAGGTGCCGGTGGAGCCCCTGCTCTCGACCCAGTGGTTCGTGCAGGCCGAGCCGTTGGCGGCCCGCTGCCGCGAGGCCCTCGATCGCGGCGAACCCCGCTTCGTGCCGGAGCGCTGGAGCAAGGTCTACCGCGACTGGCTCACCGACATCCGCGACTGGTGCATCAGCCGCCAGCTCTGGTGGGGCCATCGCATTCCCGCCTGGTTCGTGGTCAGCGAGACCGGCGGTGTGATCAGCGAGACCACTCCTTTCGTGGTGGCCCGCAGTGAGGCCGAGGCCTGGGAGAAGGCGCAGGCCCAGTTCGGCGCCGCCGCCCAGCTGGAGCAGGACCCGGACGTGCTCGACACCTGGTTCTCCAGCGGCCTCTGGCCCTTCTCCACCCTGGGCTGGCCCTGCGAGGGGGATCAGGAGCCCGCCGATCTGGCCACCTGGTATCCCACCAGCGTGCTGGTCACCGGCTTCGACATCATCTTTTTCTGGGTGGCGCGGATGACGATGCTGGCCGGCGCCTTCCTGCAGGAGCGCGGCGCCGACGGCCAGGAACGCGCCGTCGGCGGCCGCGACAGCTGGATGCCGTTCCGGGATGTCTACATCCACGGCCTGGTGCGCGATGAGCAGAACCGCAAGATGAGCAAGTCGGCCGGCAATGGCATCGATCCGCTGCTGCTGATCGAGCGCTACGGCGCCGATGCCCTGCGCTTCGCCCTGGTGCGCGAGGTGGCCGGCGCCGGCCAGGACATCCGCCTCGACTACGACCGCAGTTCCGACACCTCCGCCACGGTGGAGGCCTCGCGCAACTTCGCCAACAAGCTGTTCAACGCCACCCGTTTTGCGTTGATGAACCTGGGCGGCGAAACGCCCGCCACCCTGGGGGCGCCGCAGCTGGCGGAGCTGGAGAGCGAAGACCGCTGGATCCTCTCGCGCCTGGAGCGCATCAGCCGCCAGGCCGCCGAGCTGTACGGCAGCTATCGCCTCGGTGAAGCCGCCAAGTTGCTGTATGAGTTCGCCTGGAACGATCTCTGCGATCAGTACATCGAATGGGCCAAACCGCGCCTGTTCGGCGATGACGCGGCCGCCCGCGATGCCGCCCGCCGGGTGCTCGCCCACAGCCTCGAGGCGTTGCTGGTGATGCTGCATCCGTTGATGCCCCACCTCAGCGAGGAGCTCTGGCATGCCCTCACCGGTGCCGCCCAGACGGAGTTCCTGGCCCTGCAGCGCTGGCCCCAGAGCGATCCCGCCTGGGCCGATGCCGCCCACGAAACGGCCTTCCAGTTCGGCATCGACGCCGTGCGCGCCATCCGCAATCTGCGGGCCCTGTCCGGTGTCAAACCCGGCGAAAAGATTCCCGTGGGCATCCACACCGGCGATCCAGTCCGCCAGGCTTTCGTCGCGGCCAATCAGGACAAGATTCAGCGGCTGGTGAATGCGTCTGCGCAGCACTGGACGGCCGAGCCCACCCCGGGTCAGCTTCTGGGCCTCGTCGATAGTGACGCCCAGGTGGGCATCACCGTGCCCCAGCAGAGCCTGGATGCCCTGCGGGCGCGCCTGCAGAAGGATCTGGCCAAGGCCGAAAAAGAAATCGCCGGCCTGGCAGGCCGCCTCGCCAATCCCAACTTCGCCGGCAAGGCGCCTCCCGAGGTGGTGGCGGAGTGCCAGGCGAACCTGCTTGAGGCCGAAGCCCAGGCGGAGCTGGTGCGGGGTCGGCTGGCGGAACTGGGGTGAAGATGGGGCGACCACAGCCGATCCCCTGCCGCGATCCAGCGCGATGGCCAGCAAGACCACACTCAACGCCAAGAACCTGGAGGCCCTGGGGGCGGCGCGACTGGCGGAGCTGCTGATCAGCCTGTCCCAGGGCAATGCCGCCGCCAAGCGCAGCCTGCGGCTGGCCCTGGCGGCCGATGCCGGCCCCGCCGACGTGGCCCGGGAGGTGCGCAAGCGCTTTGCGACGATCGCCCGCTCCGGCAGCTTTCTGGACCGGCGCCAGCGCGACGCCCTGCTCAAGGACCTGGAGCAGCAGCGCCAGGCGATCATCGGGCCGATCGCCGGCCACGACCCGGCCCTGGCGGTGGACCTGCTCTGGAGCCTGCTGGAGCTGGTGGAGCCGGTGCTGGAGCGCTGCGACGACAGCGATGGCGCCCTGATGCCCCTGTTTCATCAGGCCACGGCCGATCTGGGGGTGGTGGCCGAGCGGGCCCAGGTCAAGCCCGAGGCCCTGGCGGATCAGGTCTACGGGGCCTTGATCGACAACGGCTACGGCCAGTTCGACCACCTGATCGACCATCTCCACCGGGCCCTGGGTCCGGAGGGGCTGCAGCATCTGAGCCTGCGGCTGAACGTCTTGCGGGGCCGCAAGGTCGGCCGTGAATCGGCTTTGATTACGGTGCGGCTGGCGATGCTGGACATCGCCGATGCCCTTGGCGATGCCGAGGCCTATCTGGCCGAGTACCGCGACCATGACCCTGAGGCCCTCCTGGTGCCGGTGTTCGCGGCCGAGGTGGCGCAACGGCTCACCGCCGCCGGCCGGGCCGCTGAATCCCTGGCGATCCTGGCGGCCGCCGACCCGGAGAGCCGCGGCCGCCAGGCGGGCTTGATCGAGTGGCTCGACGCCCGGATCGCCGCCCTGGAGGCCCTGGAGCGCCCCGAGGAGGCCCAGGCTCTGCGCTGGCGCCAGGTGGAGCGTGCGCTGTCCATCCCGTACCTGCGCGACTACCTCAAGCGACTGCCCGCTTTCGAGGATGTGGAGGCCGAGGATCGGGCCCTGGATCTGGCCTTCAGCCATCCCAGCTTGGGGCAGGCGCTGCGTTTCCTCCACCTCTGGCCCGATCAACGCCGGGCCGCGCGGCTGGTGCTGGAGCGCCACGAGGAACTCGATGGCGACAGCTTTGAATTGCTCTCACCGGTGGCCGAGGCCCTGGAGCGCCAGCAGCCCCTGGCGGCCAGCCT
Source organism: Synechococcaceae cyanobacterium ELA739 (assembly GCA_037127935.1). Lineage (GTDB taxonomy): Bacteria > Cyanobacteriota > Cyanobacteriia > PCC-6307 > Cyanobiaceae > Cyanobium. The sequence continues at coordinate 101,886 of JBAXXM010000002.1, read as the reverse complement.
TTGCCTGCGGGCGATGATCGATTTCAGTCTCGAGCAGGCCCGCTACAGCCGCTACAAACACGCCGCCCGCCACCTGGGAACGCTCCGCGCCCTGGCGGCGCGCATCGACGACTGGGCTGGCCACGGCGACCATGCCAGCTACCGCCTGCGCCTGGGGCTGGATCACGGCCGCAAGCACGGTTTCTGGGAGCTGGTGGGGGAGGGGGCCATGGCTTGTGATTCAGCAGGCCCCTACAGCAACGACGGCTGATGCTCCACCGGCGGCAGGGCCTGGGGCTCGGGCCGCTCCTCGGCTTCGCCGGCTTTCACCTCCAGCGCCTGCTCGATCACCCGGTCGGTGAGGGCGTCGAAGTAGGCCGAGAGCGTCTGCTGCAGCTCCTGGAATTCCGGCCAGAGGGTGTCGTTGACGAAGCTGCGGCTCAGCCGGGCCATCACGGTGGTGCGCCGCTGGCCCCGATAGCGGTAGGGGGTGATCTCGTAGCGCCGCAGCAGGGCCACGAACAGATGGCGCGACCACTGGTCCGAGAGCGAGAAGCGGAACTCGATCGGCGGTTCCTCGGCCGCCAGCTGCTGCAGCCGGGCCTGGATGCGCTCGCGGGCCCGCTGGGCCGCCATCTTTTCGCCCTCGCTGCCGGCCCGGGCGTGCAGGGCCTCGATGCGGCGCAGCTTGGCGATCAGCTGCTCTTCAGGACTGTCCTCGGGGCTGATGGGTCGGTTGACCGGTGGTCGGACGCGGGGGGCGATGGGATGCAACTCCAGGGCGCTCGCCGGTCACCGTAGGGGGCTTGCCGGTCGGTCGCATCCGGCCGCTTGCGTTGTTGCCCTCCAGGGGTTCGGCCGGGATTGGAGCGTGCCGGTGACTGGAATCAGAGCCAGTGACGGCGTCGGAAGTAGAGGATCAGGCTGATGCCGATCGCCAGCATCACCCCCAGCACCACGAAGTAGCCGTCCTGCCAGTCCAGTTCGGGCATGTTCTTGAAGTTCATGCCGTAGACGCCGGCGATGAAGGTGAGGGGAATGAAGATTGTTGAGATGATCGTCAAGATCTTCATCACCTCGTTCATGCGGTTGCTGAGGCTGGAGAGGTAGGTGTCGTGCATGCTGGCCAGGGTGTCGCGGGCGGTTTCGACCATGTCGATCACCTGGACGCTGTGGTCATAGAGATCGCGCCAGTAGAGCTGATTCTCCTTCTGCAGCAGCGGTGATTCGCTGCGGCTGATCGAGGACAGCACCTCCCGCAGCGGCCAGATGGCCCGGCGCAGATTGAGCAGCTTGCGCTTGAAGCGGTGCAGTTGCGGGATGTCCTCATGGCGGACATTGCTCAGCAGGTCCTCGTCAAACTGTTCCACCAGATCGCCGATGCGCTCCACCGTCAGGAAGTAGTGGTCGATCACCGCATCTATCAGGCAGAAGGCCAGATAGTCGGCTTGTTTGCTGCGCACCCGCCCAGCGCCCCGCCGCAGGCGTTGTCGCACGCTCTCGAACACATCTCCCTCATCCTCCAGGAAGGAGATGACGGTATTGCGCCCCAGGATCAAGCTGACATGTTCCACCTTCACCTGGGCTTCGCCCGGGAGGAACTCGATCATCTTCAGGGCGATGAAGGCGTAGTCGGGGAACTCCTCCCACTTGGGCCGCTGCGAGGTGTTGGCGATGTCTTCGGTGGTCAGTGGATGCAGGCCGAAATCCTGGCCCAGTTGCTCGATCAGCTCCACATCGTGGACGCCGCTGATGTTGATCCAGGCCACGCCCGGGCCATCCCGCGCCTCGCGCCATTCGGCCTGGCCCACCGCCCGCGCTTCCCGCAGCGTGGTGGCGTCATAGACGAACAGATCGATCTGCGCCTCGTTGAGCTTGCGCTCGCCGATGAACACGGTGGTGCCCGGCATGAGGAAGTTCGCCTTGCTGCGACCTGCGCTGCGTGGCCCTGGTTTTCCTTTCAGGCGTGCCTTGGTCATGGCCGTCGGTCCCGTGTCGCCAAGGGCAGGCTAAGGATGGGGGCAAATTGGCTCACGGCGCACGCCTGGGGTGGTTCGGGCGGTCGCCCCGGCCGGCCCCGCTCAGCTGTCCACCAGCTGACCGCCTTCGAGGTTGACGATCCGATCGGCGATGTCGAGGATCTTGTTGTCGTGGGTCACCATCACGATCGCGGCGCCGCGGTCGTCCGCCAGCTGGCGGAACAGGGCCACCACGTCGCGGCCGGAGGTCTTGTCGAGGGCGGCGGTCGGTTCGTCGGCCAGCAGCAGCCTGGGGCTGGGGGCCAGGGCCCGGGCGATCGCCACCCGCTGCTTCTGGCCGCCGGAGAGTTTCTCGGGGAAGTAGTGCAGCCGCTCCGCCAGCCCCACGTGGCCGAGCATGGCGGCGGCGCAGTCGTCCATCGCCGAGCGGCCCCGCTCCAGCCAGGTGGGCGTCACCTCCAGGCCAAAGCGCACGTTCTCCAGGGCCGTCAGGTAGGGCAGCAGGTTGTGGGCCTGGAAGATGAAACCGGCCTGGCGCCGCAGCCGGGTCAGACTGCCGTTGTCGGCATGGAGCAGCTCCTCCCCCAGCACCCGCAGGCTGCCGCTCTGGGCCGCCCGCAGGCCGCCGAGCATGGTCAGCAGAGTGGTCTTGCCCGAGCCGGAGGGCCCCGTGAGGATCACGATCTCGCCGGCGTGCACGCTCAGATTGATGTCGCTGAGCACCTGCTTGGCGGTCTCCCCCTCACCGAACCAGTGGTCGAGATGCTGCACGGCGATGCGCAGCTCGCGCTCGGTGTTGGGGTCGGGCGGCCCAGCTGCGGCGTTCGGCGAGGCCATCAGAAGATGTCGGCGGGATCGAGCCGCCGCAGCTTGCCGGTGGCCAGCCAGCCCGAACCGGCGGACATCACCAGGGTCAGGACGAACACCGCCAGGGCCCGCTGCAGGGTCATGGCGATCAGCAGGGAGGTGGAGCGGGCCAGCAGGGCATACAGCCCCATCGCCAACAGCAGGCTGGGGGCAAAGGCCAGGGCCGCCAGCAGCACCGATTCCTGCACGATGATGCCGACGACGAAGCCATCGCTGTAGCCCATGGCCTTCATCGTGGCGTATTCCGGCAGATGATCACTCACATCCGAGTAGAGAATCTGATAGACGATGATCGCGCCGACCACCAGGCCTACCAACACCCCCAGGTTGAAGATCAGCCCGAAGGAGGTGTTGTTGCGCCAGTGATCCACTTCCACCGCTTCCAGTTCCTGGAGGGTCAGCACCTTCACCGAGGGATCGAGAAAGCTGTTCAAGGTGGCCTGCACCTGCAGCGGGTTGACGCCCGGTTCCAGCTGGATCACGCCCATCTGAATGTCGTCACTGCTCTGGTCCGGGAACCAGGTCTTGAAGTTGCTGGCGGAGGTGAGCAGGTTGATGTCGGCGGCGAAGGTGAGGCCCATGCTGAACAGGCCGTTCACCACCGCCCGCTTGCCGCGCAGTTCGGTGTCGTAGTAGCCCTCTTTGGCCACCACCTGGCCCACCGGACCGGCGGCCTTCTTGGAGAGGGTGTCGAAGAACAGGCCATCGGGCCGCAGCAGCCGGCCCGGATCGGCCGTCACTTCGGGGATGCGCAGGGCCGGATTCTCCGGTGACAATCCAAAGATCAGGGCCTGCTTCTTCTCGCGGCTGTCGCGGTTGAGCCAGTCGGTCTTGCCGATGTACAGGGGTGTCACCGCCTTCACCCCCTGCACCCCTCGGGCCTGGATCAGGCGGCTGCGGGGCAGATTGAGCGGTTCGCCCAGGTTGGTGTAGCGGCGGCTCACCATCACCAGGTCGCCGTTAAGCCGCTCCAGCGGGCGCTTCTGGCTGGCATACAGGCCACTGGCCAGGCCCAGCTGGAAGAACACCAGCACGTTGGCGAAGCTCACCCCGGCGATCGCCGCGAACAGCCGCATCGGTCGATGGCTGGTCTGCCGCCAGGCCAGGGGCGTGCGGCGCAGGGCGGTCAGTGGGTTCATGGCTTCTGGCCGCCCAGCACCCGCTCCCGCGCTGCCTCCTGGCTGGCCTTCTGGGCGGCGTTAAGCGGGGCGAACAGCACGTTCACCTGCAGGTAGTTGAGGTGGCTGGCCAGGGCCGACTCCTCCGGGGTCAGGCCGATCTTCACCTCCAGCACGCGCCGGTCCAGGTTCTCGCCGGCCTGGCCGCTGAACACGGTCTGGCGGCTGACTTCGCGGGCGATCTCCACCACCTGGCCCTGCACGCTGCGCCCCTTGAAGCCATCGGCGCTGAGGCTGACCTTCTGGCCCAGGGTGATCAAGGGGCGATCGCTCTGATACACCTCGGCGATCACGCCCATGCGGCTGCTGTCGCCCATCTCCAGAAGGCCGTCTTCTCCCACCTTGTCGCCGGGATGGGCGTGCACCTTGAACACCGTGCCGGAGAAGGGGGCCAGCACCGTGGCCTTGGCCAGTTCGGTCTTGTCCTTCTCCACCGAAGCCCGGCTCTCCTTCAGTTCTGCGGCCAGGGTGCCCTTGGTGGTGATCGCCTCGGCCAGCTGGGCCTTGGCACTGCTTTCGTCGGCCTGCAGTTTTTCGACCCGGTTGGCGCTGGTGGCCCCGGCGGCGAACAGCTGCTCGGCCCGCCGCGCCTCGGCGCTGGCCTGGCCCAGGTCGGCCTTGTAGCGGGCGATGACACTGTCCTGGGCGGCCAGCTTGCTCTCGGCCACCCGGATGGCCGCCTCGGATTTGTTCACGCTGCTCTGGAGCGTGTCCAGGCTTTCCAGCACCGCCAGGGGTTGGCCCTTGCGCACCTCCTGGCCGTCCTTGACCAGAATTTCCCGCACCCGGTCGTTGCTCAGCGAACTGGGCACCGACACCTTGCTGATGCCGCCCAGGGGCTCAATCCGCCCCAGAGCGGACACCTGGCGCGGCAGCAGCGGCACGGCCTTCTGCGCCGCCACCTGCTTCTGTTCGCGCTTCTGCCACAGCTGATGGCCCAGGCCGGCCAGCAGCACCAGGGCCAGCAGGGCTGCAATCAGGGGCCAGGGTCCGCCGCCGCCCTGGCGACCAGTGGTCTTGGGCATGGTCATCGCGCGATGGTTCCTCGCCTCGGCCGGTTATAGGGCGCCGCTGGGGTCCTGCCCATCGCTACGGTTCGGCCATGGATGGATCCGCCCTGCTGGACCAGCTGTTGCCGGCGCTGCGCTCGCCGCTCGGCGGGCTGGCGTTCGTGCCCCTCTATGCCCTCTGGGTGACGTTGCTGCTGCCGGGGGTCTGGGCCTCGATGCTGGCCGGCGCCCTCTACGGCACCTGGTGGGGCAGCCTGATCGTGTTCGTCGGGGCCAGCCTCGGCGCCGAGATCGTGTTTCTGCTGGGGCGGGGCTGGCTGCGGAACTGGGCCCGCCGCCGCCTGGCGGCCACGCCCAAACTGCAGCAGGTGGAGCAGGCGGTCAGCCGGGAGGGGCTGCGGCTGGTGTTGCTGACCCGCCTGTCGCCTGCCTTCCCCTTCAGCCTGCTCAACCTCGCCTATGGCCTCAGTGAGGTCAGCCTGCGGGACTACTCGATCGGGTTGCTGGGCATCCTGCCGGGCACGGTGCTGTTCTGCGGCCTGGGGGCCCTGGCGGGCGATGTGGCCCGCTTTCAGGAGGTGCTCACCGGCGCGGCCGATCCCGGCACCTGGGCCCTGCGCCTGATCGGCCTGGTGGCCACCGTGGCCTCGGTCTGGCTGGTGGGGCGGGCGGCCCAGCGGGCGCTGGCCCAGCCGGATCCGGAGGGCTGAAACGCTTGGCCTTGACCGGTCCACCCATGGCCACAACAGAGAACGGAGGGAAGTCAGCCGGCAGCCCCGTTGACGCCTCCTGCGAGAAAGCACTCCACGTGCAGCAGCGATCTGGTGGTGGCCATCGAGTTGGGTTGAGATGGTGCCGGTAGGAGAGGGGATGGCCGCTCCATGTGACATGGCCAACGAACACTTGTTGGCCATGTCACATGAAGCTGGGTCGATGCGACGCGCCACTGATCAGGGAGGGTGATCAGTCGCGGAGCTTTGAAGGAGATGGTTGCGCAGTTTGCGTCTGCCTCCGCCAGCCCGAAGGGCTTGGAAGCCACGTGGGTTAAGAGAGCGGAGGACAATGGTTATGGATACACTAAAAACGGTTCCCAATTCGGTTAACAGATAAGTGTTGATCATTGTCGCCTAGATGACATTGGGTCGGGCGATGCTGCCCCCTATGTTTGAGACAGTCAAAACATCCAAATGGCAGCTCTCAATTCAATCGATCTTTCGAAGTATGTAAGGATTGGTCGATATGATCTGCCAGAACCCACTCGCACAAGCCTCCCGGTTGGAACACCGGCTTGGAACCTGCTAGCTCAGGAAGCATCGGCGATCACCTACAACAAGGTGACGGACACGTTGTTTGTTTTGGGCGATGGCGGTACAGCCATTGTTGAGATCAGCAAAACTGGCCAGTTGATCAGCACCATGACCCTGGCCAAGGGCAACAGCCCCCAGGGCACGGAGTTTTATGATCCAGAAGGTCTGACTTACGTTGGCAACGGTGTGTTTGTCTTCGTGGAAGAACGGGACCGCCAGGTGGTTCAGTTCACTTACCAGGCAGGAGCCACCCTCACCCGCGCCGCTGCCAAAACCGTCAAGCTCGGCACCACGATCGGGAATGTCGGCATAGAGGGCATCACGTTTGACCCTTCGGGCAACAACGCCTACATCCTGGTCAAGGAGGTGTCTCCAGAGGGCATTTTCCTCTCCAATATTGACTTCAGCCAGGTTCCCCTCGGCACCATCAGCCCCGGCGGTGGCGTTATTTCCACCAATGGATCGGCCACCACCACGAACTCCACCAACCTATTTGATCCAGTCAAGGCTGGTCTGGCCGACTTCGCTGATGTCTTTGCCCTCTCCAACATTCCGGCTCTCAATGGCACCATCTATGCCAATGACCTCCTGATTCTCAGCCAGGAGAGCGGCAAGGTGGTGGATATCAGCCGTGATGGCACGGTCCGGAGCAGTCTGATTCTGCAGCTCAGCCCCGAAGACAAGGCATCGATCGCTGATCAGACCCATGAAGGCCTCACCATGGATGCCAACGGCAATATCTATATTGTGAGCGAGAATGGTGGCGGCGATATTACCCGTCCGCAGCTATGGGTGTATGCCCCCAGTGCGGCCGTCAATAAGGCACCCACGGATGTGGTGTTCATCAATCCCGTTAACACGATCTTTGAGAACATTCCGATCGGTGATCCCTATAAGCTCGCCGATATTGCCATCGTTGATGATGGTCTCGGCGTCAACAATCTTTTCCTCACCGGTCCGGATGCTGCCAATTTCCAGGTTGATTTCAGTGGCCTTTACCTGAAGCCTGGCACCAAGCTCGATTTTGAAACCAAGAGCCGCTACGACGTCACCGTTGCGGTGGATGACACCAGCGTTGGTGCCACCCCCGATGCCTCACGGGCCTTCAGGCTGGATCTGATTGATGTGGTGAACGAGAACGCTGCGCTGCCTTCTCTGGCGATCACCGAAGTCTCCCCCTGGAGCAGCGGCAACAGCCTCTACAAGGCCGATTGGTTTGAGATCACCAACACGGGGAGCACATCCATTGATCTCGGCGGTCTCCGTTACGACGACGACTCCAACGCCTTCGGCAGTTCCGTGGCCCTGAAGGGTGTCACCAGCCTGGCAGCGGGCCGCTCGGCCGTGTTCATCGAATCCGTCGACAACGAAGCTGCCACGATCAGCCAGTTGATCAGTGCCTTCAAGACCGACTGGTTTGGGACCTCCGTGCCGGCTGGTTTTCAGATCGGCACCTACAGCGGCGCCGGCGTCGGCTTGAGCACGGGTGGGGATGCCGTCAACCTGTTCGATCAGTTCGGGAGGCTGATCACCGGTATCAAGGTGCCGGCCTCCACCACGTATTTCACCTTCGCTAATGGGGCCGGCGCTGGCGCCACCACCCCCCCCACCCCCACGGTGTCCACCCTCAGCAGCCTTGGCGTGAATGCCTTCGCCTCGGTGCTGCCGGCTACTGGCAGCACGTTTGAGATCGGTTCTCCCGGTGTGGCGTTTGCACCCACCTATGCCTTCGCTTCACCCACCTACAGCGCCAGAGAAGGTCTCAATGGCGCCCCCAGCAGCGCCACGGTGCGTGTGACCCGGAGCGGCGATACGAGCGTGCCTGGCAGTGTGGTGTTGCAGTTGGGCGATGGCACCGCGAAGGGAGCGGCGCCAGCGCCTGCGGAAGGCACCAGCACGGGTCCGAGCACAAAGACCACGCCCTATGTGCTGCCGGCCACCGGATCGGGAGTGGCGATCAAATCGCTGCTCACGGTGGGTGATTCCATCGGCGGCTACACGATGGCAGGCATCCCCGATGGCCTGGGAGCATTTGATAACGGGGATGGCACGTTCACCCTGCTGATGAATCAAGAGATCGGAAACACCCTGGGTGCGGTGCGGGCCCATGGCGGCAAGGGCGCGTTTGTGTCGAGCTGGGTGATTAAGAAGAGTGATCTGAGTGTGGTGAGTGGCTCGGATCTGATCCAGAACGTGTTCGGCTGGGACGCGACCCTGCAGCAATCCAGCAGCATTGCCAATAATGCGGCTAATAGCAACGGCATCAGCTTCAACCGGATGTGTTCGGCGGATCTCGCGCCGGTCAGCGCTTTCTATAACGCGGCCACGGGCAAGGGATCACAGGCGCGGCTCTTCCTGAACGGTGAGGAGGGAGGCGCCACCGGCTATGCGCTGGCGAATGTGGCGAGCGGCAGCAGCAAGGGCAACAGCTATGTGCTGGGTAAGTTCAACCCGAGCACGAATGGATCGGGCCTGACGGCCGTGGGCGGCTGGGAGAACCTGCTGGCCAACTGGTACGCCCAGGACAAGACGGTGGTGATCGGTGACAACGATGGCGGCACGGGTGTGTTGAACAACGCCTTGGCGGTGTATGTGGGCACCAAGACGACCACTGGCACCGAAGCGGACAAGGCTGGCCTCACCAATGGGGTGCTGAAGTTTGTGAGCGTGGTCGGTAATGCCGCGGAGATCATCGATGCCACCACCCGGGCTACGGGCATCACCAATGGCACGCGATTCAGCCTGAGCAGCACGGCTTCCACCACGTTCTCGCGTCCTGAGGATGGTGCTTGGGATCCGCTGGATCCGACCAAATACTATTTCGTGACCACGGATCGACTTGATCAGGCCAGCGATGGCCTAGGCACCCAGATCGGCCAGACACGGCTGTGGCGCCTGACCTTTGATGACATCACCAATCCTGATGCGGGCGGCAAGATCGATCTGCTGGTCGATGGCGATGTGGTGAATGGCAAGAAGGTGAATATGTTCGATAACATCACGATTGATAAGTTTGGTCATATTCTTCTGCTGGAGGATGTGGGCAATGCGGCCCATAATGGCAAGATCTGGCAATACGACATCGCCACCGATTCCCTGAAGCAGCTGGCGCAGCATGATCCGGCCCGGTTCGGTGATGTGGGCGTCGCGGCAACATCGCCATTCAATCAGGACGAGGAAACCTCCGGCATTATTGATTTGCAGGATATTCTCGGGCCAGGTTCCTTTGCCTTTGTGGATCAGGCGCACAATCCCACCGATCCCATCACGGTGGAGGGCGGCCAGTTGATGCTGATGTTCAACCCGGATACCTATAAGGGCTATCAGCCGGATTTCATCAATACCCCGGTGACAGTGAGCTTTGCGGCGGGAGACACCAGCAAGGATGTTGCCGTGCCGATCGTGGCTGACTCCCTTATTGAGTCTCCTGAAACGGTGAAGCTCACTTTGGCCAATCCCTCTCCGGGTAGTGCGGTGGCAAGCCCGCAGCCCGAGGCAACTCTGGCGATCTTGGATCCGGCTGTGGTGTATAACTTTGGCGCTGCCAGTTTCAACGCGGTTGAGCCGGCCGCCATCGGCGGTTTGAGCAATGCCACGGTGCGTGTGACGCGGAGTGGCGATACGAGCGTGCCTGGCAGTGTGGTGTTGCAGTTGGGCGATGGCACCGCGAAGGGAGCGGCGCCAGCGCCTGCGGAAGGCACCAGCACGGGTCCGAGCACAAAGACCACGCCCTATGTGCTGCCGGCCACCGGATCGGGAGTGGCGATCAAATCGCTGCTCACGGTGGGTGATTCCATCGGCGGCTACACGATGGCAGGCATCCCCGATGGCCTGGGAGCATTTGATAACGGGGATGGCACGTTCACCCTGCTGATGAATCAAGAGATCGGAAACACCCTGGGTGCGGTGCGGGCCCATGGCGGCAAGGGCGCGTTTGTGTCGAGCTGGGTGATTAAGAAGAGTGATCTGAGTGTGGTGAGTGGCTCGGATCTGATCCAGAACGTGTTCGGCTGGGACGCGACCCTGCAGCAATCCAGCAGCATTGCCAATAATGCGGCTAATAGCAACGGCATCAGCTTCAACCGGATGTGTTCGGCGGATCTCGCGCCGGTCAGCGCTTTCTATAACGCGGCCACGGGCAAGGGATCACAGGCGCGGCTCTTCCTGAACGGTGAGGAGGGAGGCGCCACCGGCTATGCGCTGGCGAATGTGGCGAGCGGCAGCAGCAAGGGCAACAGCTATGTGCTGGGTAAGTTCAACCCGAGCACGAATGGATCGGGCCTGACGGCCGTGGGCGGCTGGGAGAACCTGCTGGCCAACTGGTACGCCCAGGACAAGACGGTGGTGATCGGTGACAACGATGGCGGCACGGGTGTGTTGAACAACGCCTTGGCGGTGTATGTGGGCACCAAGACGACCACTGGCACCGAAGCGGACAAGGCTGGCCTCACCAATGGGGTGCTGAAGTTTGTGAGCGTGGTCGGTAATGCCGCGGAGATCATCGATGCCACCACCCGGGCTACGGGCATCACCAATGGCACGCGATTCAGCCTGAGCAGCACGGCTTCCACCACGTTCTCGCGTCCTGAGGATGGTGCTTGGGATCCGCTGGATCCGACCAAATACTATTTCGTGACCACGGATCGACTTGATCAGGCCAGCGATGGCCTAGGCACCCAGATCGGCCAGACACGGCTGTGGCGCCTGACCTTTGATGACATCACCAATCCTGATGCGGGCGGCAAGATCGATCTGCTGGTCGATGGCGATGTGGTGAATGGCAAGAAGGTGAATATGTTCGATAACATCACGATTGATAAGTTTGGTCATATTCTTCTGCTGGAGGATGTGGGCAATGCGGCCCATAATGGCAAGATCTGGCAATACGACATCGCCACCGATTCCCTGAAGCAGCTGGCGCAGCATGATCCGGCCCGGTTCGGTGATGTGGGCGTCGCGGCAACATCGCCATTCAATCAGGACGAGGAAACCTCCGGCATTATTGATTTGCAGGATATTCTCGGGCCAGGTTCCTTTGCCTTTGTGGATCAGGCGCACAATCCCACCGATCCCATCACGGTGGAGGGCGGCCAGTTGATGCTGATGTTCAACCCGGATACCTATAAGGGCTATCAGCCGGATTTCATCAATACCCCGGTGACAGTGAGCTTTGCGGCGGGAGACACCAGCAAGGATGTCAACGTGCAGATCCTGGGAGACAGGCGGCTTGAGGGTGCTGAAACTGTCAGCCTTGCCCTCGCGAATCCATCGGGTCCGGGCCTGGTCGGTGCGGCACAGCCGATTGCCACTCTCCGAATTGCCGACAGCACGGTTGGCTTCAATGCCGTGGCCGCCGGCAACCCCACGGTCAATCAGGCCACCCTCTGGACACGCACCTTCGACAAGATTGACAGCACGGGCCGCACCGGTGTTGCGGAATCGGTGGTTGTTGAGGTGGCTGCTGATGAAACCTTTGCCAAGCTTGTTTATACCGCTACTGGTGCCACAAGTGCTGACACTGACTACACTGTGAAATTCAAGGCTGAGGGCCTCATTGCCAATGCCACCTACTTCTACCGCTTCAAGGCGAAAAATGGTGAGATCAGCGGTGTTGGTCGTTTTCACACCCTGCCCAATCCGTCCGACGCAGTCGCTCTCCATCTAGGCCACAGTGGTGATGTGGATGGCCTGATGCGTCCCTATGCTCTCGCCGCCGCCATCGCCGCCGAGAAATTTGATGGCTTCACCTTCAATGGTGACACCATCTATGAAACGGCCTCCACTGGATCACCGGCAACTCCGCCTACCAAAGACGCTGAGAATGGGACCATCTCCCAGCAGGCTCTGCTGGATGCCTACCATCGCAAGTATCTGGAGAACCTCTTGCCTGCTCCTGGCGGTACTTATCCAGGGTTGAAGGATTTCTTTGCTTCCACTGGCATCACATTCAGCTTCGATAATCACGAGCTGGGCAATAAGGCGTTCATCAATGGCGGCGCCCCCAAAGAGCTGGGTACCACCAATGCCAATGGTTCGGCCAATCCCGCCTTTGACGTGAATACAACTGGTACGTACATCAATGATACTCAAACATTTGATACATTGCTGCGGGCATTTAACGACTACATGCCCGGTACCCAGTCCACGATCAATGCCCCTGGCGATTCCCGCTCCAATGGCGAACTGCAATACTACGGTGCCCAGGCTTGGGGCAAGAATGCTCTGTTCATCAACCTCGATACCCGTACTTTCCGGGATGTTCGTCTCAACAAGGCTGCCGGTGGAGATGACACCGGCTCCCGCGCCGATAATCCTGGTCGCACCTTGCTGGGGGCCACTCAGAAGGCGTGGTTGAAGCAGACCCTCCTGGATGCCAAGGCCAGTGGTGCGGTGTGGAAGTTCATCAACATTACGGATCCGATCGACATGATCGGCTCCTATGGATCTGGCGATGATGGCGGGAAGTCCTGGTGGGGTGGCTATCGGGCTGAGCGCAATGAAATTTTGAAGTTCATTGCCGACAATGGCATCAGAAATGTTGTGTTTCTCGCCTCCGATGATCACACAGGTCGCATCAACGATCTGACCTACATGCCGAATCCCAGCTTGGATCCCACGAATCCGGCTAATTACAAGGTGCTCGAAGGCGTGATCAGCATTGTCGATGGACCGATGGGTGCCACGGGTCCGGATAACGTGACCGACCATAGCTTTGCCAATGTGAAGGCATTGGTCGATGCCCTCGCCCTCAAGCAGAAAGAGGCTGGTCTTAATCCGGTTGGATTGGATTCTACTTATCGTGGCCTGTTTAATGTTTATCGGGAAGGCGACAGCACGGCCTCTGTGGCCCTGAATCCGGTTGATTTCGCGTCGCCTGACACGAACAACTACGTCAGCCTTGATGTTGCTGCAGATGGAGTCCTGAACATTGCCTTGCGGGGCATTAATTCCTACGCTCAGAATTCCTTCCCCGAGCCAAGTTCGTCGAATCCACTTCGCACCATCTTGAGTTTTTCGATCGATCCAAATTCTGTGGCCCCCGATGTCACACTCTCCCTTGCGGCCGATACCGGCCTTAACCCGAACGACCGTATAACCGGCAACGGCACCGTGATCGTCGACGGGCTCCAACCCAACGCCACGTTCCAGTACAGCATCGATAACGGCTCCAACTGGATCAATGGCTCTGGATCCAGCTTCCGACTCGAAGGCAATGGCTCCTACTCCGCGATCGCACGTCAGATCACTTCCCGCAACCAGGTTTCCTCGGCCTCCGCACCCCTCTCCTTCACCATCGATCCCAGCGCAGCCGGCCTTCGCCTGGCTGCAGGCTTCGCACAGCTCATGTATGTTGCCAACTTTGGCGCCCCCGCCGATCCCACCGGCCTTGCCTTCTGGAATAGTAAGCTCGCTTCAGGCGGCATCAGCTACGCGCCACTCCTTGGCGATGGACTCACCGGAGCCGAGCAGCCAAACTACAATCGCATCGTCAATGACTTCGGTAACTCCACCGAGTCCGTAAAACTCTTCGCCGGCCTTTCTAATAAGGAGAAAGTCGATCAAGTTTATCGCCAGTTGTTCAACCGCTCTGCCGATGTTGATCCCATCACCGGCAAGAACTACTGGCAAACCAAGCTTGATAAAGGTGATGTTACTCTCTCGCAACTCGCCATTGAGGTTGCACTTGGTGCCCGGGGGATTGACCTCGTCGAAGTCTCCAATAAGATCCGCTCCGCTGAGAGCTTCACTAACGCCATCGACGCTCCTAACGAACTCGCCGCCTACGCCGGTGATACCGCACGCAGCTTCGGTAGAAGCTACGAGCAGCCTTTCGGGCTCACAGCCGCAGGGCCCACTGTCGGCAACGCAGCCCTCGCTCAGTTCCTCGGAGGCAGCACAGCCTTCGTGCTCTAAGAGTCGTCGCGCCCGAGCAGCCCCCATCTCCGTTCAAGACTTAAAATCCACCAAGATTTCACTGACCTCAGCGTTTCTTGGTGAGACAACCAGCCCAAGGGCTAGATCAAGACTCTCCGTCTTTGAAACCAGGAGCAGATTCTGCTCCTGGTTTCATCACCGTTGGCCTGGTTCACTGAATACCATCTGGGGTTCTTTCTGGAGGAGCTGCTCGTTGAGTTAGATCCTGGCATGGATGATATCAAAGTGCTCTATTGACAGCAGGATTTGCGTCGCTTTAACGTTTATCTAGTGCTTTTTGAAAAAAGGTAGGTTCACTTTGGCTTGACGGGTTTCATTGATCCAGCATCGGTAAAATGGTCGCCGATAGCCGATTTGACTATGATTGCAAGGGCGGAAATCTACAGGGCGCCTCGAAAAAAAACCAGCAATGTGCTTGTCGCATAGCATCGGTTCCGTGAATCTCGCGGAGAGCCTCTCTGAATTCAAGTGATCTCGTCAGTGGTCGATCAAAAGTTCCCTGTCTCTATCGCCTCATCGGCGGCTTTTTCGTGTCTGCGAGGACCGTGCAACGTGTCGATGATTCGAGCTGCCCTTGAAGTCGCCAATCTCTGGGGAGGAAACTCTTTGGCGGCGGGTGGTCAGATCACGCTGCCGATGCAAAAGCCTCCGCTGCTCCGTACCTGAGCTTCCGTGTTGGGCTCCTTTCAGATCTGATCCGCCGGTCCCTGCCTCGGTAGGGCTGGTTCAGGGGTTGTCGATGCCTTCGGCCGGCAGTCGCCAGTCCCTCAGGGATGCGATCAGCACGTACCAGGCTAGGCGCAGTCGGTTCACGGGGTCCCTGGAGGCCGCCAATTGGGCGTATTTCGCCCGACCGCATTCGGTCTTGATCCAGCGGTGGATGGAGGGCGCGGTCATGGCCAGAGCCTAATCAGACACTGGACCGTTGCCTATCCTGACCCTGGCCGGAGGCGGGGGCGGACTGCCGACCCAGCCCCGCATCCCGGGGCTCTCGGGTCTGCTTCAGGATGAACCGGAGATTTGCTCTGTTGGGATGCTTGCTCTGCTGCGAATGCTTGGCCTCTCGGCGGTGGCTCTGTTGGCGGCCGATCCCGTCCAGGCCGCGGCGGTCGTCTGCCGCTATCCCGGTGTGCCGGCGGGATGCACGGCCGCTGGTCCTGTCACTCCCGTGGCCGGACCCGGTGGGCCCGTCGTCCGTCCCGCCGCCACTGGCGGCTACGGCGCCCCTGGCGTTGGGGTGCGGCCGGCGGCGGGTTCCGGTGTGGGGCCGAACTACGGCGGTCCGGTCAACTATCACCCCGCCGCGGCTCCCGGCGTGGGACCGAACGCTGGTGGTCCGGTCAATCGGGCCGGCTGGCGCTGAGGCTTGAGCCTGGGGAGGGCGTCGCCAGCCGGGATGGCTCAGGAGGTGGCCTCAGCTGTTGGTGGGCTGCTCGAGCAGTTCGCGCAGCCCCGCCTCGTCCAGCACGGCCACCCCCAGGCTTTCCGCCTTGCTGAGCTTGCTGCCGGCCTCCGCGCCGGCCACCACGTAGCTGGTCTTCTTGCTGACCGAGCCGCTCACCTTGCCGCCGGCCGCCTCGATCAGGGCCTGGGCCTGGCTGCGGCTCCAGGTGGGCAAGGTGCCGGTCAGCACGAAGGTCTGGCCGGCCAGGTGATGGGAGGCGCTCTGCTCGCCGTCGGCTGGATCGCTCGGTTCGTTGGCCAGGCTGAAGCCGAGGGCCTCCAGTTCGCCCACCAGCTCCCGGTTGGCGGCGGTGGCGAACCACTGCTGCAGGCTCTGGGCAATTTCGGCGCCGATGCCGTGGATCGCCGTGATCTGCTGCGGCGACTCGAGGGCGGCTGCGGCCAGCAGGGCCGCGCTGGGAAAGGCCTTCGCCAGCGCCTTGGCGTTCACCTCCCCGACATGGTGGATGCCGAGGCCGAACAGCTGGCGTTGCCAGCTCTGGCGGCGGGAGCCCTCCAGGGCGGCCACCAGGTTGGCGGCGGATTTGTCCCCCAGGCGATCGAGGCTGGCAAGCAGGGCCGCATCCAAGCGATACAGGTCGGGGATGCGGCGCACCAGGCCCCGGTCCACCAGCAGCTCGATCAGCTTGCTGCCCAGTCCCTCCACATCCAGGGCCCCCTTGCTGACCCAGTGGCGCAGGGAGCCCCGCAGAATCGCCGGGCAGCTGCTGTTGACGCAGCGGGTGGCCGCTTCGCCCTGCTCGCGAACCAGCTCCGAGCCGCACTCCGGGCAGGTCTGGGGCAGTTCCAGGCGCATGGCGCCGGCGGGGCGCAGTTCGCCCAGCACCCGCACCACCTCGGGGATGATCTCGCCGGCTTTGCGTACCACGATCGTGTCGCCGGCGTGCAGATCCAGCTCCGCCAGGCGATCGGCATTGTGCAAGGTGGCCCGGCTGACGGTTGTGCCCGCCAGGGGCACCGGTTCGAACTCGGCCACGGGCGTCACCACGCCGGTGCGGCCCACCTGCATCACCAGGCGCAGCAGCCGGCTGGGGGCTTCCTCGGCGGCGTACTTGAGCGCGATTGCCCAGCGCGGCGCCTTCTGGGTGAAGCCGGCTTCGTCCTGGAGCCGCAGGTCGTCCAGTTTCACCACCACGCCGTCGGTGGCGTAGTCGAGCGCCTTGCGCCGCTCCTGCCAGTCGGCAAAGAATGTCTCGACCGCCCCCAGGTTGGGGCAGAGGCTCGCATTCGGGTTGACGCGGAAGCCCGCCGCCGCCAGCCACTGCAGCGCCTGCCACTGGCTGGTCGGGGCGGTGGGGTCGCCGTCGCCACCCGACCAATCCTCGGGCAGATGCAGGGTGTAGGCGAAGAAATCGAGCCGCCGGCTCGCCACCACCTTGGGGTCCAGTTGGCGCAGGGTGCCGGCGCAGGCGTTGCGGGGGTTGGCGAACAGGGCTTCACCGCGGGTCTGGCGGTCGGCGTTGATGGCGGCGAAGGTGACATCGGGGATCAGGGCCTCGCCGCGCACCTCCACCCAGGCGGGCGGATTCTTCAGTGCCAGCCGCAGCGGCACGCTGGCGATCGTGCGCACGTTGGCGGTGATCTCCTCGCCCTGTTCGCCGTCGCCGCGGGTGGCCGCCCGCACCAGCACGCCGTGCTCGTAGCTGAGGGCCAGGGCGTTGCCATCGATCTTGAGTTCGCACACCATCGGCAGCGCAGGCGGCGCCTGATCCGCCACCGGGCTGCGGTCCAGCACCTTGAGCAGGCGGCCGTACCAGGCCTCGAGCTCCTCCACCGAGAAGGCGTTGTCGAGGCTGAGCAGGCCATTGCGATGGCGGACGCTGCTGAAGCCCTGGGCCGGGCTGCCCCCGACCCGCTGGCTGGGGCTGTCCGCGCTCAACAGGTCCGGGTGGGCGCTCTCCAGCTCGACCAGCTCCCGGTAAAGCCGGTCGTAGACCGGGTCCTCCATCACCGGCGCATCCAGCACGTAGTAGGCGTGGGCGGCGCGGTTGAGCAGGGTCCTTAGTTCCTCGGCGCGTTGCCGCTCGGCGTCACGGGCGCCAGTGACAGCATGGGCCGTGGCGCTGCTGGCGGCGTTCACGCGGCGGTGGGTTTCTGGATGCGGTCGATCCGCCAGGCCTCGTCCACCTTGGAGAAAGTGAAGTCGAGGGGCAGTTCTTCCTTGCCGTCGGTCTTGAGCTTGACGGTGAGGATCACCTGCTCTTCCTGCAGGCGCGGCCGGCCCGACTTGAGGTTGCGGTACTTGTTGAGCTGCAGGCCGGCCAGGAAGCGGATGAACTGCTGGCGGTTGACGTGGGAGCGGTAGTTCTTGGTGGTCAGCAGATAGGCGCCGTCGATCTGGCCGGAGGCAACCTGGGTGAAGAACTGCTTGATCAGCGGGTTGATGCCGCGGGCGCTCAGCACCAGCTTCACCGCCGAGATCGTCCAGTACAGGAGCAGGGCACCGGCTCCGGCCAACAGGGCCTTCGAGCCGAGGTCCCGGACCAATCCCACATCCATGGTGCGTCAAGCGTCGTCTGTGGCCTGAGTCTGACGGACGGGCTGTCCCGGTGGCCCGGGGGTCTGCCGGGGCCTCCCGGGCCCGCCATGATGAAGCGGCTTTTGCCGACGGGCCCCGCCGCCCCTGCTCCGCACCGGTGCCCCTGGAACCCCTGCTGCCCCTGTTCCACCGGCTCAACCGCGAGCATTTCGAGCTGTCCCTGGTGCGCGACGGACGCCCCTTGGTGGCGTTGCGCTGGAGTGATGGAAGGCTCACCCGCACGGCGGGTTTATACCGGCGCGGGCGCCACAGCGATGGCCGGGATCTCTGCGAGATCGTGCTCTCGAGGCCCCTGCTCGAGCCGCTGCCGCGCCAGGCGACCCTCAGCACCCTCTGCCACGAGATGATCCACGCCTGGGTGGACCGGGTGCAGGGCGTGCGGGAGGTCCATGGCCCCCACTTCCGCGCCCGCATGGAGGCGATCAATCGTCGCCAGACGGAGTTCGAGGTGAGCCTGCGCCACCGCTATCCGGTGCCGGTGCAGGCGGCCCGCTGGATCGCCCGCTGCCCCCAGTGCGGTCTCAGTTCCCCCTATCGGCGCCGGCGCGAGGGGCTGGCCTGCCGCGCCTGCTGTCAGCGCCTCCACGGCGGCCACTGGCATGGCAGCTGTCTGTTGGTGTTTGAACCAGCGGCCGCCTAGGGTCCGACCAACGCAGCCCAACCATGGCCACCTTCCTCTGGACCCTGGAATGGGGTGGCTTCACCATCGCCCTGCTGGGTCTGGGCCGGGAGCGCTGGCTGGCGAACCGGCGCCGTTGAGGAGCGGTGCTTAACGTTGCCGCATGGATGCTGACGATCGCAGCTATCGCCGAGATGACCGCTTCGATGGCCGCGGCGGGGATCCCCGCCGTGCGGCGCGCGATGGCCAGCCGCTGGAGCAGCGACTCGATCGCTGGGTGAGTGCGGGGCGCCAGCTGGTCGATGGGGTGGCGGGCAGCCGTCCGGGCTCCCGGCCGCCGGCCCGTGCTGGCGAAGGCCGGGCCGGCGGCCTGGGGCCGGGGCGGAGTGGGGGCTTTGATGGCCTGGGCCGCTGGGTGGAGCAACGCCTCGACTGGCTGCTCGACGACGGCGAAGATTGGCGTGAACCCTGGCAGGAATCCGGGCCCCGCAGCCCCTCCCCGTCGATCCACCCCAACCCGACCCTGGACCCCTGGGCGCCCCGGGGAGCCGCGAACCCGGCGGCTGGCTTCCCCGCCCTCGAGCGCGTCCCGGCGGGGGGGGCGACGGCTGTCAACGGCGGCAGCCAGGGCCGTTCCGCTGATGCCCGCGATCCGTCCGCTCGGCCAACCCCGGCCGGTTCGCTCCAGCCCCCTGCCGCCGCCCCCCGCCGCCGCCTGGAGGCCCTGTCGCGGCGCGGTCTGGCTGGGGTTCAGGCGTCTCAGCCAGCGGCGCCTGCGGCGGCCCCGGACGACGACGCCTGGCCGGATGACGAGAGCTTCAGCCTGCCCCGCTGGCAGCGGTCGGCCGCCGGCAGCCGTCCACCGGAGCCAGCAGCCCCCGCCGCGGATCCCGCCGAAGCCACCGGTCGGCCCTTGCCCCGTTCCACCCGGCGCTCGGGACCCCGCGTTTGAGCCCCAATTTCGACGTTGCGGCTTAGGTTGGGGCAGTTTCCATCAGAATGTTATGAGTAGCCTGGTCGTGGTGGGTTTCCCCACGGTGAGTGAGGCGGAGGAGGTCCGTACCCAACTCGTCGACATCCAGAAAGAGCAGCTGATCTCCCTGGAAGATGCCGTCGTCGTTGAGCACGACATGGACGGCAAGGTGCATCTGCGCCAGGCCCTGAACCTGACCACTGCCGGTGCCATCGGCGGTGGCTTCTGGGGCTCGCTGGTGGGTCTGCTGTTCCTCAATCCGCTGCTGGGTGCGGCGGTGGGCGCCGGCATCGGTGCGGCTTCCGGGTCCCTTTCCGACCTAGGCATCAACGACGGCTTCCTGCGCGAAGTGGGTGAAACCCTGCCGCCGGGTACGGCCGCCCTCTGTCTGCTGGCCCGCGATTCCACGCCCGATCGCCTGATCGAGCGCCTGCGTGCCCATGCCCCTCACGCCAAGTTGCTGCGGACCAACCTCAGCCACACCGACGAGGAGCGCCTGCGTCAGCTGCTGGAGCAGGCGAGCAAGCAGGCCGAGGCGCTGCGGCTCTCCTGAGCGGCTTGACCTGAAAGCTGCAGCCCCGGTCCCGCAGGGCCCGGTTCACCGGATGCACCAGCTCCCGGGGCATGTCGCCGGCCATCTCCTCCGCGGAGACACTGATGGCCGGTGATCCTTGCTGCAGGGCGCTGAGCAGGTCGGCCCAGAGGCCCACCAGGTTGCGCTGCTGCAGGGCTTCCAGGCCCTGGGCCTCCAGGTGAGATGCACAGCCCTGGCGGCTCCAGAGGGCCTGGTGGTGATGGCCCGGGTGCTGGCAGAGGGCCAGGCCGGCCGCGAGGGCGTCGGCGGTCGGGCTGCCCCCCTTCTGGCGCAGGCCGGCCTGGCAGAGAATGCGCCCGGTGTGCACGGCGGAAATCCCGTAGAGGCGGCCCAGCTCGGTCAGGCTGAGCCAGTCGGGACCACTGCGGGGGTTCGCGCCGCTGTCGGGGTTGGCAGCGCTGCTGGCTTTGGCGGATTTGCGGCTGGCCATGGCGATGGGGACAGTGCCCGCATGCTGCTCACGGCACCAGAACCGTCAATCCGTCAAGTTGAAAACGTGACGTTGTGGCACCGACTTTGCGAAAGTTCACAAATCAGGGCCTGGCTGGGGGCTCTGTGGCCGCCCCCAGCCAGTGCTCCAGCCGGGGCGAAAACACCTCGCGGATCACGGTCAGTTCCCGGCCCTGACGGAAGAAGCGGTAGTGGCGGCTCCAGTAGGGGCCGGGATGGCCGAAGCGATCCTCCAGCCAGGGGGCGCTCACCCTGGCCAGGCCATCCACCTCCCGGAACAGTTCGGTGCGGCCGCTGGTCAGGCTGCGCCAGATCGGCTGGTGGCGATCGCGCAGATGGTCCTCCGCTTCGCGACGGTTCCACCAGCTTTCGGCCCAGCCCAGGGTCTGGCCGCCGCAGTTGAGCCAGACCTGGCGATGCAGCAGTGGCGGCTGCAGTTCTCCCACCTCCGGCGGGGCGGCGTCATCGGGCTGGATCAGGGGCGCCATGGCGATCACCTCCACCTCCACCGGCGTGCCGGTGAGCAGCTGCAGATGGCGGGTAGGGCTGCCATCCCCCAGCAGCAGCAGCTTCCAGGCCCCACTGAGTTGTTGCCCGGCGGTGGCGGCCTCCACCTCGGCGAAGGATGCCTGCCACAACGGTGTCGGCGCCGGGTACAGCCGCTCAGGGGTGATCGCGACCAGCCTGGCGGCCTGGGCCTGCGCTTCGGATGGGGTGCGGGCGCTGGGCATCGGGCCCCCGGGGGGGAGACGAGCCTAGGGACCAGGCCCGTGAGATCGCTGCGGAGCCAACCGGCCGATCAGGTGGGAAAGGGACGATCGCCGTGGCCTGGGGAAGCGCTGCCATCCCTGTTGGTCTGCTGTTGCGGAGCTGGCGTCAGAAGCCGTTGATGATCGAGACCTGGCGGAGGTCGCCGCCCTTCTCGATCATGGCGGTTTCGCCATCGGCACTGCGCAGTCGCCAGCCACTGGAGCCGATCGTTTCGCCCGGGCCGACGCTCATCGAAGTGCCACTGACCAGGAAGATGGCCGATGTCCCCTTGCCGGCCGCGCCGACGACGCCGACCAGCTGCGGCAGGGGGGCTGCACTGGCGGCG
This sequence comes from Synechococcaceae cyanobacterium ELA739, assembly GCA_037127935.1. GTDB lineage: Bacteria > Cyanobacteriota > Cyanobacteriia > PCC-6307 > Cyanobiaceae > Cyanobium. The sequence goes on along the minus strand of JBAXXM010000002.1, from coordinate 79,895 downwards.
GGCCTGGGGGGGGCACTGGCAGGAGCGGGGGCCTGCAGGGGCGCTGTCCTGAGCTGGGGGCTGACGGGGACCCGCAACAGACCGGAGGGGGCGGCGGACCCGGATCCGGGCAGGCTGGAGAGCTGCTGGATCCACGGTTCCTCCGGGGGCGGCGGCGGCAGGCCATCGGCGCTGCTGCCCGGCGCCGTTGTTGTTGCTGTCGCCGAGGGCACCAGGCTGGGCTGGGGCAGGCTCGGGGTCGCCGGCTCCGGCCCGGTCAGGGGTGTGGCAACGGCGGGGCCCAGGCTGCGCAGGCGTTCGACCAGCAGCAGATTGCGTTCCTGGCTGAGGCTTTGCTGCAGCCGGTTCCAGTGGGAGACGTAGAAGATCGAGCTGGCGGCGCTGACCAGGCACACCCCCGCCAGCGCGGTGATCAGCAGCAGGGATTGGTCGTGGCGGCGACTGGCCCTTGCCTCCGTTGCGGGCTCCAGGGTCTCGGAGGCTTGCTCGGCGCGGGCCTGGGGGCTGACCGGAGCGGCTGGAGCCGGCGGCTGGGCCGGCAGGCGGTGCTGGCCGGGGCGAGCGGCTTCAGCGCCATCAGCACCCACATCGATGGTGGCTTCCGGATCGAAGACCCGGTTCATCATCTGCTCCGCCTTCAGCTCCCAGAAGGCGCGGGAGCGGGGGATGCCACGGAGGGGCCGGGCTGCGCCGCTGCGGGGAGGGGTTCCGGGCGGGGTCGGACTCACCGGCGTTCGGGGCGGCTCAGGCGTGGCGCAACTGTACCGGCGGTTCCCCGGCCTGACGAGCGGCCGGGGGCTGCTGGCGGCGCTGCAGCTCCAGCCAGAGCAGCAGGGCCGTGATATCGGCGGGGCTGACCCCCGGAATCCGGCCGGCCTGGCCAAGCGTCCGGGGCTGGATCCGGGCCAGTTTCTCCCGAGCTTCAGCCGAAATGGTGCCGATGGCGCCGTAGTCGAGGTCGCTGGCCAGGGGGCGACCCTGTTCTTTGCGCACCTGGTCGATCTGCTGCTGTTGGCGGGCCAGATAGCCGCTGTACTTGATGTCGATCTCGGCGGCTTCGCGCACCGCCAGCGGCAGGTCCCCGTCGGCCAGGCCATGGCGCACCAGATCGGCGCCGTGGCACTGGGGCCTCCGCAGCAGCTCGGCCAGGGTGATCGAGCCGCGGATCGGTGCGCCGGTTTCGGCGGCCACGGCGGCGGCCACCGGATCGCTCACCTTGAGGCGCACGCTCTCGAGCCGTTGTTTTTCGGTGGCGATCGCCGCCTGCTTGGCCTCAAACAGCTGCCAGCGGCGGTCGTCGATCAGGCCCAGCTCCCGCCCCAGGGGCGTCAGGCGCCGGTCGGCGTTGTCGCCGCGCAGCACCAGCCGGTATTCGCTGCGGCTGGTCAGCACCCGGTAGGGCTCGCGCAGATCCTTGCTGATCAGATCGTCGATCAGGGTGCCGATGTAGCTGCCCTCGCGCGGGAAGTGCACCGCCGGCTGGCTGCGCACCAGGCGGGCGGCATTGAGGCCGGCCACCAGACCCTGGGCCGCGGCCTCCTCGTAGCCGGTAGTGCCGTTGAGCTGGCCGGCGCTGAACAGACCGCTCAGCCGCTTGGTTTCGAGGCTGGGCTTGAGCTGGGTGGCGGGCAGGTAGTCGTAGTCCACCGCGTAGGCGGGCCGCAGCATCACGCACTGCTCCAGGCCCGGCAGCGTGCGCAGCAGCTCCAGTTGCAGCCGCTCCGGCAGGCCGGTGGAGAAGCCCTGCACGTAGAGCTCGGGGGTGTCGCGGCCTTCGGGTTCCAGGAAGATCTGGTGGCTGTCCTTGTCGGCGAAGCGGACGATCTTGTCTTCGATCGAGGGGCAGTAGCGGGGCCCCTTGCTGTCGATGAAGCCGCCGTAGATCGGCGTCAGGTGCAGGTTGTCCCGGATCAGCTGGTGGGTGGCGGCGGTGGTGCGGGTGATGTGGCAGCTCATCGGCTCACCGCTGACCCAGGCGGCCGGATCAAAGGAGAAGAAGCGGTCGTGGGCGTCGCTGGGTTGCTCTTCCAGGGCATCGAGGGCGACGCTGCGCCGATCGACGCGGGCGGGGGTGCCGGTCTTGAGCCGATCGGTGCTGAAGCCCAGGGCCTGCAGCGCTTCAGTCAGACCCTCCGCGGCCTGTTCGCCGGCCCGGCCCGCCGGCATTGACTGGCTGCCGACCCAGATGCGGCCACCCAGGAAGGTGCCGGTGGTGAGGATCACCGTCTCAGCGGCGTAGACGCTGCCGAAGTAGGTGCGGACCCCGATCACCCGACCGATGGGGCCGCTGGCCTGGGCGCTGGCCGGCTGGTCCCCCTGGGCGGCCTCGGTCGGGCCGTCACTGCCTTCGCCCCCAGCGTGGAGTTCCACCTCCAGGCCGGTCACCATCGCCTCGCGCAGGGCGAGGTTGGGGGTGTGCTGCAGCAGCTGCAGCATCTGGCGGGCGTAGGCCCGCTTGTCGGTCTGGGCGCGCAGGGCCCACACGGCCGGGCCGCGGCTGGCGTTCAGTACCCGTTTCTGCAGGGCGGTGGCATCCGCCAGCCGGCCGATCACACCACCGAGGGCGTCCACCTCGTGCACCAGCTGGCTCTTGGCGGGACCGCCCACGGCCGGGTTGCAGGGCTGCCAGGCGATGCGGTCGAGGTTGAGCGAAAACAGGGCCGTGTTCAGTCCCAGCCTGGCCGCCGTCAGCGCCGCCTCGCAGCCGGCGTGGCCGCCGCCGACGACGATCAGGTCAAAGGATTCGGTGGGGGAGCTGCTCAGGGCCATGGTTGAAATGTATGGCGCGGCCTGACGAGGTCCGAATTCTCGACGTTCAGGCCGAAGACAAGGCTGCGCCCCGGGTGATATCCGCCCCGCAGATCGTCGCCCTGAGCCACGGTTCGAGAGGACCTTCCTTCTAGGGTCGGTGACGATCGGGAGTGGTTTGGGTGCTGCGTTTGCGTCATGTCCTGTACTCCCTTGGACCTGTTCTGATCATTGCCAGTCATCTCGGCGCTCTGCTGCTTCTCTGGACCGGGCTCAGCCTCGGGGCCGCCCTCTGGGCTCTCGCCCTCTATCTGGTCCGCATGCTGGCGATCACCGCCATCTATCACCGGCTGATCACGCATACGAGCTATCGGGCACCGCGGCCCGTGGCCTGGATCGGCGCTGTTGTCGCAGCCTCGGCCGGTCAGATGGGACCGAGCTGGTGGAAGTCCCATCATCGGATGCATCACCGCCACGTCGACACCGCTGCCGATCCCCACACCCCCATGGCTCCTTCGGCCGGCTGGCGAGGGCTCTGGCGTTCCCAGGCGGGTTGGTTGCTTAGCTCCGGTTTCTTCCCCGACCAGCTGCCGGCTGATGTGGAGGCTGACCCCGTTCTACGCCTGATCGATCGCCTCCATTTCGTGCCCATGCTGCTGCTGGCTGGCCTGTCGTGGCAGTTGGGCGGCTGGTCATGGCTGGCTGCTTTCTGCCTCAGCACCACCCTGCTGTTCCATGGGGTGGCCAGCGTCAACTCCCTTGCCCATCTGCTGGGAGATCAGCCGTTCGCCACCGGCGACGCCAGCCGAAACAATCGCTTTGTGGCCCTGATCACCCTGGGAGAGGGTTGGCACAACCTGCACCACGCCTTCCAGGCCTCGGTCCGCCAGGGCTTCACCCTGCGTGGGGGCAACCTGCAGTTGTTGCCCGATCCCACTTATCGCTTCATCCGGTTGCTGGAGCGATGTGGCTGGGCCTGGGATCTGCGCATCCCGAGCGTGCGGGCCCTGATGGCACGCGCTGCGCATTGAACGGCTGAGCGTTGTCCTGCTTCGCCTCGAACAGCTGGGGGTTAATCAGCAACCCAACCCCGTGTTTCTGCCTGGGTGGATCTCATCGTTCTGTGTTTCGCCCCTGACGGCTTCCTCAGCAGAGGCGTCGGCGGTCGATCGCTGCTTCAGGGTGCCGCCAGATTGCGGAAGCGGGTGTACTGGGGTTCGAACAGCAGCTTGCAGACCCCCACCGGTCCGTTGCGGTGCTTGGTGACGATCACTTCGGTGATGCCCCGGTCCGCCGTTTCGGGGTTGTAGTACTCATCGCGATAGATCATCAGCACCAGGTCGGCGTCCTGCTCGATCGAGCCCGATTCGCGCAGATCGCTGAGCATCGGCCGTTTGTTGGTGCGGGCCTCGACGCCGCGACTCAGCTGGGAGAGGGCCACCACCGGCACGTTGAGCTCGCGGGCCATCTGCTTGAGGCCGCGGGTGATGCGCGAGAGCTCCTGCACCCGGTTGTCGGAACCGGAGCCCTCCATCAGCTGCAGGTAGTCGATCACGATCAGTCCCAGCTCCTTGCCGGATTCGGCCATCAGGCGCCGGCAGAGGGAGCGCATCTCCAGCACGCCGGAATTGGGTTTGTCGTCGATGAAGATCGGCAGCTGGCCGAGGCTGTTGATGCCCTGGCCCAGCAAGGGCCATTCCTCCTGCTGCAATCGGCCCGTGCGCAGCCGGCTGCTCTCGATGCCCACCTCCATCGCCAGCAGGCGGTAGGTGAGCTGCTCCTTGCTCATCTCCAGGGAGAACACACAGACCGGCAGCCCATGTAGCTGGGCCACGTTCTTGGCCATGTTGAGCGTGATCGCCGTTTTGCCCATGGCTGGCCTGCCGGCGATGATGATCAGGTCGCTGCGCTGCAGCCCCTGGGTCATGGCGTCCAGGTCGTAGAAGTTGACCGGGATGCCAGCCACCGCCATGCCGAGCGAGCGGCTCTCGATCTCCTCGAAGGTGCTGGTCAGGATTTCGGCGGTGGGGGTGAGGCCTTTGCTGGGTTTCTCCTGGCTGATGGCGAAGATCGTCTGCTCGGCCTCATCGAGCACCTGCTCCATCGGCTTGGCCTGGTCAAAGCCCAGGCGGATCACCTCGTTGCCGGAGCGGATCAGCTGGCGCCGCAGGTATTTATCCATCACCAGGCGGGCCACCTGCTCGATTGAGGCGGTCGAGAGGGTGCGCTCCACCAGCTCCATCAGCCGCGGCGAACCCCCCACCTTCTCCAGTTGGCCCGTGTCCGCCAGCCAGGCGCCCATGGCGGTCAGGTCGGTGGGTTTGCCCTGGCTGTGCAGCATCAGGGCGGTGCGATAAATCTCCCGGTGGGCCCCCAGATAGAAGGCCTCCGGCTGGAGCACATCGGCCACCCGACCGATCGCGTCGGGGTCGAGCAGGATGCCGCCGAGCACGGCCTCCTCGGCCTCCAGATTCTGGGGCGGCAGGGAATCGGGCAAGACCTCGAACTCGCCGTCACCTCCCTGGCGTCGGCGTCGGGACGGGTTCTGGGGCCCGCGAGCCTGGGGCTCCAGGCCGGCTTCGCTGGCCTGGGCGGGGTCCCCCAGTGGCACGCTCACCATTGCTTCGTCTCCAGGGGGCACGCGGTTGGCTGCCGGTGGGCAGCGGCGGGTCGGGGGCGGGGCCGCGGTCTGCCATCCTCACCTGGGCAGCCGGTTTTGACCAGCCCATCGACCCACCAGGGGTAGTGGAAAGGCCCCGGCCACCCCACTAGATGGGGTGCCCGGGGCCCGGTTCAGCAGGCTTGGCCTGAGCCTGCCTCAGAAGCTGACGACTTCCAGATTGATCTCGGCGACCACCTCCGGGTGCAGCTTCACCTGCACCTTGTACGAACCCGTGCGGTGGATCTCCGGCACACTGATGTCGCGGCGGTCGACTTCCTTCTTGGTGGCGGCTTCGATGGCCTCGGCCACGTCGCCGTTGGTGACGGTGCCGAACAGCACGTCGTCGCCACCGGTTTGTTTCTTGACCGTGAAGCGGCCGATGGTGTCGAGGGCGGTGCGGAAAGCGAGTGCCTCCGCCTTGAGGGCGGCCTGGCGCTCGGCCTCCTTGGCCCGGCGATGTTCCACTTGGCGCAGCACGGCGGCGGTGACTGGCACCGCCTTGCCGTGGGGAACCAGGAAGTTGCGGGCGTAGCCGGGGGCGACCTCGACGAGGTCGCCGTTCTTACCGAGGCTCAGCACGTCTTCGCTGAGCACCACTTGTACACGCTTGGCCATGACTTACCCGATGCGGTCGCCCGTCTGAAATCCGATTAGCAAACCTACGACACGGCCTGGGGATCGTTGCCGACGGCCGCCGCCCGGGGTAGCCGCACGGCCGTCGCCAGACCCAGGAAGCGCATCAGTCGGATGTGCTGCCAGGTGATGTCGAACTGGCCGGCGCCGAAGCCGTGGCGGGCCGAATGGGGATAGGCGTGGTGGTTGTTGTGCCAGCCCTCGCCGAAGGTGAAGGCCGCAACCCAGGGGTTGTTCTTCGAACGGTCTCCGCTGTCATGGACGGCGGAGCCCCAGCAATGGGTGGCGGAGTTCACCAGCCAGGTGACGTGATAAACGATCACCAGGCGCAGGGGGATCCCCCAGAGCACCAGGGCCCAGCCGCCGGCTCCGGTCACGGTGCCGATCCAGAACAGCAGGCCGGCCAGGGGCAGCTGCAGCATCAGGAACCAGCGGTTCAGCCAGCGGTGGTACGGATCGAGCACCAGGTCACCGGTGAGGCGAGGCACGGCCGCCATGGCGGGCACCGTTTCCAGCATCCAGCCCATGTGGCTCCACCAGAAGCCCTTGCTGCTGTCATGGTGATCCGCTTCCGTATCGGAGAACTTGTGGTGGTGCCGGTGCAGGCCCACCCAGTCGATCGGGCCGTGCTGGCAGCTGAGGGCGCCGCAGGTGGCGAAGAAGCGCTCCAGCCAGCGGGGGACCCGGAAGGAGCGATGGCTGAGCAGGCGGTGATAGCCGATCGTGACGCCGAGGCAGGCGGTGACCCAGTAGAGGATCACCAGGGTGGCGACGCCGGCCCAGCTCCAGAACTGGGGCAATAGGGCGACGATCGCCAGGATGTGGATGGTGGCCATGAACAGGATCACGGTCCAGTTCTTGCCGGAGCTGGCGCTGGCGAGGTGGTCGCCGTCGCGGCTGGTGTGTAGGGCCTGGGCGCGGCGCAGGGCTGCCGGGCCGCCGGTGATCGTGGCCGAGCGGCGGGTGTGCAGGGCCTGGGGGCCTGGGCGGTTGGCTGGGCGGGAGGAACGCGTGGCGGTCATGAAGGACCGACTCCATATCGAACAGTAAGATCGTAGCAATACGGATCCCGATCACTTGGGTTACGCAGGCGAAATCGAATCGGGCCGGGTGGCCTTCGCCCATCTGATCAGGGTGTGGCATGCCCGCAATGGTTGGTCCCACCGGGTGCTGCCGGCCCTGGCGGAGGCCCTGGGCCTCGGGCGTGTTCACAACTCCCAGCTGTCGATGCTGCGCAACGGCAAGCTGGCTTCGCCCGGTCCGGAGGTGTTCCTGGCCCTGGGCGGCATCAATCGCTGGCTGGCGGAGCAGGCCCCCACCGGCAAGCTGCCGCGCCAGCGGGCCGAGGCGTTGCTGGCGGGTCAGCCCGAGCTGGTCGAAGCCCTGGTGGCCTCGGCCCTGCCCGTGCGTGAAGACGGTGAGCGGGAACTCGGCCCGGGCGATCTGCTGGAGGTGTTCGTGGGTCTGCGGCCTCCACCGCCCGCCTTCGATCTGCGCATCGACGACACCGAGGCCGCCGCCCTCTCCGCTGCCCTGGCCACCCTGTTCACCGCCGGCCGGCCCTGGCGCCAGTGCCGGGAACAGCTGCTGGCGGCCTATCCGGTCGCCCGGCGCCAGCGGCGGGAGCGCTTCGCCGCCGTGATGGCCGGTCAGAGCGACTACACCGCAACCGATCTGGACTCCGAGTTGCCCGACCTGCGCCGCACCCTGGCGGCCCTGGGGGCCGCCGGTGATGAGGAGCTCGCCCCCGATCAATTCCTGGAGCTGCTGCGCAAGCGGGCCCGGCGTCTGGGCTTCAGCGCCGAACGCCCCCTGCCCGATCTGGCCGCGGCGATCCGGCGGGAGCTGGTGGAACCCGGGGCCTGACCCGCCCTCGGCCCTGAAGCGGTTGGGACGGGTTTCAGCCATGCCGCCTAGCCCGGCAGCCCTTCGGGCGCTGCCTTCAGGTCCCGGCGGGGTGATCGAGGCGCTTTTCGATCGCCGCTAGGCGTTGGAGCAGGGCCTCGAGATCGGTGGGGGAGCCGCCGGCCGGGGGCGGGCCAGGCTGGTCGGGCGGCGTTGGGGTCGCCGGCGGTTCAGCACCGGGCGCTTCGGCAACCAGGCGGCGGCGGAAGATCATCATCAGCAGCGGCCCCAGCGGGAACACCCCGATCAGGGACCAGCCCTTCTGGCCGACACCGTTGAGGAAGGTTTGCAGTTGCAGGGCCGGATGCTGCTGGCTGGTCGGATTCGGCGTGTAAAAGCCGGGAAACTCCTTCTGCAGGTATTCCTGGGAAAAAACCTGCGCGGGCTTGGGATTGGGCGCCGGTGACCCCGCGGCTGCCGGCGCCGCCCCGCTGGCAGCGGGCTGTGGTGGGTCCCCCGCCACATTGAGATGGATGACCTGATATTCCCATTGGGGCATGGCGTGATCGGCTCCCATTGCTGGCGATTCTGGGGGCTGATCGGTCAGGGCAGTCGCGCCACCCGCAAGCGCCGCACCAGGCCCAGGGCCCGCAGCAGGCGGATGTGCTGCCAGGTGATGTCGAACTCGAACCAGCGCAGGCCGTGGCGGGCGCTGGCGGGGTGGGCGTGATGGTTGTTGTGCCAGCCCTCGCCGAAGCTGAGCAGGGCCACCCACCAGCAGTTGCGGGAGCGGTCGGGGCAATCGAAGTTGCGGTAGCCGAAGGCATGGGTGGCGGAGTTCACCAGCCAGGTCACGTGATAGACGAGCACCAGGCGCAGCGGGATCGCCCACAGCACCAGCCCCAGCCCGCCGCCATGGACGCCGGCCCATTCCCCATAGAGATACAGCGCCATTCCGAGCGGCAGTTGCAGCAGCAGGAACCAGCGATCCAGCCAGCAATAAAAAGGATCCCGCTCCAGATCGCCGGTGAAGCGGTGGATCTCCCGCAGGGCCGGGATCTCATGCAGCATCCACTCACTGTGCGCCCACCACAGTCCGCGGGCGGCGTCGTGGTGGTCGTTGGGTTGATCGGAGAACAGGTGGTGATGGCGATGCAGCCCCACCCATTCGATCGGACCGCTCTGGCAGGCCATGGCGCCCATCAGCACCAGCAGGCGCTCGAGCCAGCGGGGGGCTTCAAAGCTGCGGTGCGCCACCAGCCGGTGCAGCCCCAGGGTCACCCCCAGCACGGTCATCCAGTACAGAACCGCCAGCACGACCAGCCCCTGCCAGCTCCAGAAGCGGGGCAGCAGGGCGAAGACGGCCCCCACATGCATGACGAGCATGAACGATGTCGTGCCCGACTTGTACTTGCGCTGACGCGCGGGCAGCGGTTCGCGGGCGATGGTCAGTCCCAGCCTGAGGGCGGCCTCACGCCGCACCGAGGGGGAGGATTCCAGCGGGTCAGGACCCGGCGGGATCAACAGGCTGTGGGCACCGGTCATGGGCAAGATCGACTTCCGGTCGGGCGGGGGACGCCGGCAGCACACCGGTACAGACGCAGGAATCTAGCGGTGGGATTGCCGGCCCCCTCGTCGATAGGGCAGGGCCTGGCTCCAGAACCACCGGCAGCTGGAGCGGTCAACGGGCACGATGAAACGGGGGTGCTCTGGTCTTCGCTCCGACCGGGGCGGGCTCAGGTATCCGCTGTTCACCCCCATCCTTACTTCGCCTTGATGACCCTTTCGCCATGAGCAGCGTCGATCGTCCGAGCTGGGCCCGGGATCGGGTCGCCGCCGCCCTGGCGGCCCGCGCTCCCGAGATCGCTGCCCGCACCGCCAGCGTGGCTCCCCGCCTGGAGCGGGTGCTGGCGGCCTTTGCCGCCGAGCGCCTGGGGGTGCATCACTTCGCCTCCGTCAGCGGCTATGGCCATGGCGATCTGGGCCGCGAGACCCTGGACCGGGTCTTCGCCCGGGTGCTGCAGGCCGAGGCGGCGGCGGTCCGCCTGCAGTTCGTCTCCGGCACCCACGCCATTGCCGCTGCCCTGTACGGGGTGTTGCGGCCTGGCGATCGGATGCTGTCGATCACGGGCCGCCCCTACGACACGCTTGAGGAGGTGATCGGCCTGCGGGGCCAGGACCAGGGCTCCCTGGCGGAGTTCGGCGTCCTCTACGACGAGCTGCAGCTCACGGCTGCGGGACGGGTGGACGAGGAGCAACTGGAGCAGGCCCTGGCGGTGCCGACGCGGCTGGTGCTGATCCAGCGCAGCTGTGGCTACAGCTGGCGGCCTTCGCTGCCGGTGGCGGAGATCGGCCGGCTGGCGGAACGGGTCAAAGCGGTGCAACCGGATTGCGTGGTCTTTGTCGACAACTGCTACGGCGAACTGGTGGAGGACCTAGAGCCCACGGCCGTGGGCGCCGATCTGATCGCCGGCTCCCTGATCAAGAATCTCGGCGGCACGATCGCCCCCACCGGCGGCTACGTCGCGGGCCGGGCCGATCTGGTGGAGCGGGCCTGCTGCCGGCTGACGGCCCCGGGCATCGGCAGTGAGGGCGGCACCAGCTTCGACTGCAACCGCCTGCTGTTCCAGGGCCTGTTCCTGGCCCCCCAGATGGTGGCCGAGGCCCTGATCGGCGCCGAGCTGGTGGCAACGGTCTTCGCCGACCTGGGCTACGCGGTGCACCCGGCCCCGGGCGCCCATCGCAGCGACGTGATCCAGGCGGTGCGTCTCGGTGCCCCCGAACCGCTCCAGGCCGTCTGCCGGGCTTTTCAGTCCTGCTCGCCGGTGGGGGCCTACCTCGATCCGGTGCCGGCGCCGATGCCCGGTTACGCCAGTGATCTGGTGATGGCCGGCGGCACCTTCATCGATGGCAGCACCAGCGAATTCTCCGCCGACGGGCCCTTGCGACAGCCCTTCGTTCTCTACGTCCAGGGCGGCACCCACCACGCCCATGTGGGTCTGGCCCTCGAGCGGGCGCTGGTGGCGCTACGGGCGGTCGGGGGCCTGGCGGCCGCCGGGCTGGATCCGGGCTGAGCCTGGCTGCACGGCAGGGGAGCATCAAGCAGACTGGCTCTGCACCCGATCTGCTCCTCCCCCGGCGATGGCGCTCACCTTTCCTGACGACTGCCGCTTTGCCGACAGCCATGAATACGCCCGGCGGGAGGGGGAGAGGGCCCGGATCGGCATCAGTGCCTTCGCCGTCGATCAGCTGGGCGACATCGTCTTTGTGGAGCTGCCCGAGGTGGGGGCGTCGGTCCAGGCCGGCCAGGGCTTCGGCAGTGTCGAATCGGTCAAGGCCGTCGAAGATCTGGTGGCGCCGATCAGCGGCGTGGTGGAAGCCCGCAATGAGGCGGTGCTGGCCAGCCCCGAGGAGCTGCAGAACGATCCCTATGGCGAGGGCTGGCTGCTGGTGGTGCGCCCCGAGGACGCCGGCCAGATCGAGGCCCTGATGGATGCGGCTACCTATCGCGGCAAGGTCGAGGGCCACTGAGGACCGCGCTGCCCGATCGGGGTCCGGCTGGATCCTGTTGGGCTGCTGCCGCAGGGTTGGTTCGCGCCGCTTGGGGCTGGTGCTGAGCCGACCAGCTGTCCTTACTGGATCCATCGGCTTGCCCTTTCAGGTTCAGGCCATCCAGGCCTGGCGGTGGAGGTCAGAGCTTTGGATACACCTGAGCCGACGGGCAGAAGGCGGCGATCGGGGGACGCGGATGTCCAGCCTGGGTGCGCGCCCAGCCCGGTTGCAGGGGGCCGAGTCGCCGGTGCGTGGGCGTCGCCGGCAGCGCCAGGCCTGAGGTGGGGGAATCCGTGACCCTGCGGAAGTCCTTAGGATCCCGCCACCGTCCGATCGGCGTCCGTGACCGCATCCTTTGAGATTCGCCATCTCGGGCCGGATCACGCCGATCGCCAGCGGATGCTGGGCGAACTGGGGCTTGATTCGCTGGAAAGCCTCTCTGCAGCGGTGATCCCAGCTGACATCCTGCTGCAGCCCGAGGCGGCCCGCCAGGGCCTGCCCGAACCCTGCAGCGAAGCCGAGGCCCTGGCCGAACTGGCCGAGATCGCGGCCCTCAATCAGCCCCGCCGCAGCCTGATCGGCCTGGGCTATGCCGGCACGGCCACCCCGGCCCTGATCCAGCGCCATGTGCTGGAGAACCCCTGCTGGTACACGGCTTACACCCCCTACCAGGCCGAGATCGCCCAGGGGCGGCTCGAAGCCCTGCTCAATTTCCAGACCCTGGTCAGCGAGCTGACGGGTCTGCCGATCGCCAATGCCTCCCTGCTGGATGAGGCCACGGCCGCCGCGGAGGCGATGGCGTTGGCCCTGACCGTGGCGCCGCGGGACGGTGCCCTGCGCTTTTTGGTGGATCGGGCCGTGTTGCCCCAGACCCTGGCGGTGCTGCACACCCGGGCCGAGCCCCTTGGGATCACCCTGGAGCTGATCGAGGCCGAAGCCTGGGCCGCCCAGGTGGCCAGCGGTGCCCTGGCGGCGGACCAGGTTCTGCCGGCCGATGCCTTCGGCCTGCTGCTGCAGTTGCCCGGAACGGCCGGTCGCCTCTGGGATCCCAGTCCGCTGCTGGCGGCGGCGCGGAGCGCCGGTGTGATTGCCACGGTGGCGATCGATCCCCTGGCCCAGGTGCTGCTGGCGCCGGTGGGCGATCTGGGGGCCGACATCGCCGTGGGCAGCCTGCAGCGCTACGGCGTGCCGATGGGTTTCGGCGGCCCCCACGCCGCCTTCTTCGCCACCCGGGAGGCCTACAAGCGCCAGATCCCCGGTCGCCTGGTGGGCCAGTCGCGGGATGCGGAGGGCCAGCCGGCCCTGCGCCTGGCGCTGCAGACCCGGGAGCAACACATCCGCCGCGACAAGGCCACGAGCAACATCTGCACCGCCCAGGTGCTGCTGGCGGTGATGGCCAGCTTCTATGCGGTGCACCACGGTCCCGAGGGGCTCACGGCGATCGCGGCGCGCATTGTTGCGTTGCGCCAGGCCCTGGCGGCGGCCCTGGCGACCCTGGGTGTGGAGGTGGATCCGGGCCCCGGCTTCGACACCCTGGTGCTGCGGGGTGATGGGATGGACGACCTGCTGGATCGGGCCGCTCGGGCCGGCTTCAACCTGCGCCGGGGCGAGGCCGGTGAGGCCGTGGCCACCGCCGCCACTAGCCTGGCGATCAGTCTTGATGAGCTGAGCACCCCGGCGGAGCTGGAGCGGCTGTTGACCGCCCTGGCCGCCGATCCGGATCGGGCCGCCACCGCCCTGGCCGCCCTGCACGCCGCCCTTGGCCAGCCCCAGGATCCCCTGGCGGGCTTGCCCCGCCGCACCGGCCCCTGGCTGCGCCAGGAGGTGTTCCAGCGCTACCGCAGTGAAACGGAGCTGCTGCGCTACATCCAGCGGCTGGTCAGCCAGGACCTCTCCCTGGTGCACGGCATGATCCCGCTGGGCAGCTGCACGATGAAGCTGAATGCGGCCGCAGAGCTGGCGCCGGTCAGCTGGCCCGCCTTCGCCCAGCTCCACCCCTTCGCGCCGGCGGACCAGAGCCGGGGTTATGCCCGACTGATGGCGGATCTGGAGGCCTGGCTGGCGGCGATCACCGGTTTCGCTGGCGTCTCCCTGCAGCCCAATGCCGGCTCCCAGGGGGAATACGCCGGCCTGCTGGTGATCCGGGCCTGGCACCGGAGCCGCGGCGAGGGCCACCGTCGCATCTGCCTGATTCCCACCAGCGCCCATGGCACCAACCCCGCCAGCGCCGTGATGGCCGGCATGCAGGTGGTGGCGGTGGCCTGCGACCAGCAGGGCAACATCGACCAGGCCGATCTGGCGGCCAAGGCCGCGGCCCACGCCGACAACCTGGCGGCGCTGATGGTCACCTATCCCTCCACCCACGGCGTCTTTGAGACCGGCATCCGTGCCATCTGCCAGCTGGTGCACGACCACGGCGGCCAGGTGTATCTCGATGGCGCCAATCTCAACGCCCAGGTGGGGCTGTGCAAGCCGGGCCTCTATGGCGCTGATGTCTGCCATCTCAACCTGCACAAGACCTTCTGCATTCCCCACGGCGGCGGTGGGCCCGGGGTGGGCCCGATCGGCGTGGCGGCCCACCTGGTGCCCTTCCTGCCCGGTCATCCCCTGGCGCCGGCCCAGGTCAGCAGCGCCATCGGACCGGTGTCCGCCGCTCCCTGGGGCAGTGCCGGCATCCTGCCGATCAGCTGGATGTACATCCGCATGATGGGGGGCCGCGGCCTGCGCACCGCCAGCCAGGTGGCCCTGCTCAGCGCCAACGTGATCGCCGAGCGACTGGATCCCCATTTCCCGGTGCTCTATCGGGGCGCCACGGGGCGGGTGGCCCATGAGTGCATCCTCGATCTGCGGCCGCTGAAGCGCAGCTGTGGTCTGGAGGTGGATGATCTGGCCAAGCGTCTGATGGATTTCGGCTTCCATGCCCCCACCGTCAGCTGGCCGGTGGCCGGCACGGTGATGGTGGAGCCGACCGAGAGCGAATCGCTGGCCGAGATTGACCGGTTCTGCGCGGCGATGATCGCCATCCGGGCCGAAGCGGCGGCGATCGAATCGGGCCAGGCCGATCCCCTGGACAACCCGCTCAAGCGCGCACCCCACACCCTGGCCGCTGTAACCGACGACGACTGGGACCGCCCCTACAGCCGCAGCCAGGCGGCGTTCCCGGCGGGCCCTGGCCAGCGGGCCAGCAAGTTCTGGCCGGCGGTCGCCCGCATCGACAACGCCTACGGCGACCGGAATCTGGTGTGCACCTGCCCCTCCGTTGAGGATGTGGCGGTTTTGGAACTGGTCTCCTAGGGGTTCCTGGGGTGCCATTTTCGTCGCAAATAGCGCATCATTTCCGTGCCTGGCGGCTTTCACTGCTTGGCAACTGCCTTCATCACTCTGGGGACCATGAACGGCAACGGCCATCAAGGCGGATCGGACGCCACAACAAGGGTTGAAGGCACCAATGTGGTGCGGGTGCCATTCGGCGTGCGCCGTGCTCGCCGCCGCCGGCCCGAGCGCCCTGACCATTGGGCCACCCTGGTGCTGCCATTCCAGGCGGGCGGCGGTTCCGGTCCCATGCCTCCGCACGCCGCCTGAGCGGCATTGGCATTGGGGTCGGGGTTCATTCGCGCTGGGATGGTGGCCTGCAAAAAATTCCTGCGGAACCACTCCGGCTGTTCAGCCGCCAAGCACGTCCTTGCCTGCGGCGGTTATGCATAGGCGGTTCGGAGCAGAATCTTTGGATTCGGTCTAAGGCTGCGTGAGCCGTTCTCCCTTGGTGAGATCTCCTGGCTGCGTCGCAGGACCCAATCCCGTTGAGATTTCGTAGGGAACCTCCAGGGCTGCCGCTCGCTTTGAGGTAGGTATCCAGGGGGCAAGCCATCTCCGTTTCAGCCCCGCCCGATGCGAAGCCGTGGGCTCTTGGGACAACCGAGGGTCGATGCGGCCATGGGGGACTTGAGGACCCAGAACGTTCCCCGTCCGAGATCAATCCAAGCCAGGGCTCGCATGACGGGATCGGGGACAGGGCGGACCTGCTGCAGCATCCCTCCCCCACGAGGCCCACCGCCGATGGCCAGCCGCGTAAGTCCTGGAAGGTGATGGATAAGCACCGATGCCGATACCGAGGTGCTGTCACCTCAACCCAAAGAGAGTCACTGCCGTAACGGTCAACTCTTAGTGTGCCAAGACCTGTTCTGCTTCGTGCTCATCCACCATGGCGATGTTCCAGGCTCAAGCCGCAGCAGCCCTCTCGGCTGAACACCAGCGCTTGGTGGAGGCTGACCAGGGCCAGAAGCCATGGAGATCATGGGGCCCCTACCTGAGCGAAAGGCAGTGGGGCACCGTACGCGAGGATGACAGTCCCGATGGCAACGCCTGGGAATCCTTCAGCCACGATCAGGCCAGATCCCGTGCCTACCAATGGGGAGAAGATGGCCTGGCGGGCATCAGCGATGACCGCCAGCTGCTTTGCTTCGCCTTGGCGCTCTGGAATGGCAAGGATCCGATCATCAAGGAACGCCTGTTTGGCCTGACCAACAGTGAGGGGAACCACGGCGAAGACGTCAAAGAATACTACTACTACCTGGATTCAACGCCAACGCATTCTTACATGCGTTACCTCTACAAATATCCGCTGAACGCCTTTCCCTATGACGATCTTGTCGCCACGAACAAATCAAGGTCACGTCACGAGCCGGAATATGAGTTGATCGATACGGGGATCTTCGACAAGAATGAATATTGTGACGTTGAAGTCGAATACGCCAAATCTGACCCCGAAGATCTGCTGATCCAGATCACGCTCCACAATCGCTCCGATCAAACGGCCAAGCTCGATGTATTGCCAACCCTTTGGTTTCGCAATACCTGGGATCAGGGCAACAGCCCGAAACCCTTGATCCAGGGGAAGCCGGGTGAATCAGGTGCAGCTAGCCTCCATGCAACGCACCCCGACCTTGGCGATTTCGAACTGCATTGCAAGCAGGCCAATGAACTGGTGTTCACGGACAACGAAACGAACACAGAAGTCATCTTCGACAAACCGAATCAATCTCCCTACACCAAATGTGGCATTAATCGCTATTTGGTTCATGGTGAAACGGCAGCTGTCAATCCTGCTCAGCAAGGCACCAAAGCATTCGCAATTCATCGCCTCTCGATTGGTGTCAACGCCTCGTACACGATCCAATTGCGACTGACAAAGTCGACAACTGAAACACAGAACGACTCTGCCGATCACGACTTTGATCAAATCTTGGATTGCAGAAGGCAGGACTGCGATGACTACTACGCCAAGGTGATGCCAGCTGGATTAAGCACCGAGCAACAGCTGGTGTTCCGGCAGGCGATGGCAGGGATTCTGTGGTCCAAACAGTTCTATAACTACGACATTGCGCCCTGGCTCCAGCAGCGTGGCATTGATCCCCTGGGTGCCGTGAACGGCCAGGGATTCAGAAATCAGCAGTGGCATCACATGAACAACAGTGATGTCATCTCCATGCCAGACAAATGGGAATACCCTTGGTACGCGGCCTGGGATCTTGCTTTCCACGCCATGGCGTTTTCACTCGTGGATCCGTGCTTCGCCAAGCAGCAGCTCAGCTTGATGCTGAGCAGCCGGTACCTGCACCCCAACGGTCAAATTCCAGCCTATGAGTGGAACTTCGGCGATGTCAACCCACCCGTGCATGCCTGGGCAACTTATCTCGTCTACTTAACCGATGCATCACTGCATGTCCAGGCTGATCATCAGTGGCTGAAACAAAGCTTCCACAAGCTTCTGATCAACTTTACCTGGTGGGTGAATCGAAAAGATGCCGATGGCAATAGTGTGTTCCAAGGTGGCTTCCTTGGTCTTGATAATATTGGTATTTTTGACCGCACGGAATCCCCAGAGATGGGCGGCCGGCTCGAGCAGGCCGATGGCACGGCGTGGATGGCCTTCTACGCCCAGAGCATGGTCAATATCGCCGTTGAGTTGGCACGAAGCGATGAAACGTATCGCGAATACATAGCCAAATTTATCAAGCACTTTTTAAGAATCGCCCATGCGATGGTCAATCGCAATGCGGGCGAGAGCATGTGGGATGAAGAGGAAGGATTCTTTTATGATGTCCTCCGCAAAAGCGACGGCAGCTCAACTCGGCTGAAAGTCAGATCGATGGTCGGGCTGATTCCGTTGTGCGCCGTCCATGTGTTTGAGCAGAATGTCGTGGAACAATTTCCAGAAATTGGCGATGTCTTGCAACGCATGCGAGATCAATACCCAGACCAACACAGCTCTTTTCACGACATCAGGCTCAAGGGCTATGCCAATCGACAAATGATGTCAGCCCTCGACGAAACCAATCTTCGCCGCGTGCTGGCGATCATGCTCGATCCCGATGAGTTTCTCAGTGACCATGGCATTCGCTCGATCTCGAAACGGCACGAACGGGACCCCTATCGCTTTGTCCACAATCAACAGGAGTACGTTGTCCAATACCTGCCAGCCGAGTCCGATTCAGGCCTGTTCGGCGGCAACAGCAACTGGCGCGGGCCGATCTGGATGCCAGTCAACTTCGCGATCATTCGCTCCTTGACTGTCTACTACACGTACTACGGCAACGACTTCAAGGTCGAATTCCCAACCGGTAGCGGCCAGATGACAAACCTCTACGAAATTGCCGAGAATCTCGCGCACAGACTCGTTTCCATTTTCACACGCAACGCCGAAGGTCTAAGGCCAGTCTTTGGCAGCCAGCAGACCTTGCAGTGCGACCCCCACTGGAAGGACCATCTGCTGTTTTATGAATACTTCCATGGCGACAATGGGGCTGGCATTGGTGCCAGCCACCAGACGGGATGGAGTGGTCTGGTGTTGAATTTGATCCACTATTTCGCCTCTAACACCCAGGAGAGTCGGTTGGCGGATGGCGGCAACACGGGACCCATGCCCCATGTGCGCCAGGGCGACACCTGAGGCAGAGGCGCGCATCGCCCTGTTCCGCCTGTGTCTCCGCCGTCAGCATCAGCTGAACAACCTGGCGCTCGCGACAGCTGGATCCCAACCCTGCTCCGCAGGCCCAATGGCTTTTTAGGCCATAGCCAGTCAGAAACTCACGGCATGGCTTTTGGGGTGTCGTCAATGCGGTCGCCAACCATGCATCTGCATGGGCTGGAGAAACAGAACGAGGTACGAGCGCTCTTGTCTTTGGTCAACGATGCAAGGCTGGAGTCGAACTACTTAACCAGCCTTGCATCCAATCGTTGTGGCGATCAAGTTGGGGGCAGGGACCGCCGCCAACGCCCCCAGGGCCGATGGAACGCGTGTCGCTTCAGTTCGGCTGACCTTGGCCGAGGCGCCAGTCCACCAGGGCCTTGACGTCGCTGAGCGAGTTGGGCGGAACGCGGAAGGGCAGGATCTTCATCGGGCTGCGTTCCGGCCGGATCAGCCAGCCGAGGTCGGCCTGGGGGATCAGCACAAAGCCCCTGTAGCGCACGACGCTGCGTTCCTGAACCGGCTGGGGCCTCCCCGGATGGTCAAGGGTGACGCGGCGATCGGCCGGTGCCATGGAAACGAAGCGCAAGGGGCTGGTCGTTTCTAATCCGTTCGGAGCCACCTAGCTCCCGGGCTCAGCAGTTCTTGATGGAGTGGTTAGATCCAGGCCATGAAATCCAGACATGGTGCAGAGGGCCTTGCCAGGGGCGCAGCGCCTGCACCATGGGGCGCCGATTGAGCGGGAAAAATGTGTCCTAGGCGACAGAACTGTCGCTCAGGCCGCGGACAACAGCTCTGGTTCGTGGTAGGGCACGAAGTTGGACTTGCGGGTCAGGCAGATCGGGCAGGTCCAATCGTCGGGAATGGTCTCGAACGGGGTGCCGGGGGCGATGCCGGAGTCGGGGTCGCCGATGGCCGGGTCGTAGATCATCGAACAGACCTTGCAGATCCACTTGCCCGCCACCGCCGTGGGGGCCTGGCCGGCCGTGCCCTGACCTTCCAGGGCCTCCAGGGCCACGGTGTAGCGCTCGGCGTGGTGCTGCTCGATCGGGGTCAGGAAGCCGAAGTTGCTGGCGGCCTTGCGGAAGATTCCGGCGTGCTCCTGGGATTCGCTGATCTGCTCCTGGAACTCCGCCTCGGCGCCGGCATCGCGGTCGGCGCGGGCCTGGGCGGCGAAATCCGGGTACATCGTCGTGTACTCGTAGGTTTCGCCCTCGATCGCCAGGTCCAGGCAGCGCTTGAGGATCGCCTGCTTCTGCTCGTCGCTGAGGCTGGCCGCATCGGCAATCACCAGCTCCGGGTGCAGCAGGCGGAAGTGGGCGAAGGCGTGCTCGGTCTCCTGGGCGGCGGTGTCCCGGAAGAGTTTGGCCAGTTCGGCGTTGCCGAGTTGCTTGGCCACGTCCGCGAAGAACAGATACTTGCGGTTGGCCATGCTCTCGCCACCGAAGGCGGCCTCGAGATTGGCGTTGGTGCTGGGGTTGGAGAGGTCCATGGGGGTCACCGTAGACAGCGAGGCGTCGATCCTATCTGAAGTCGGAGCGACTATGGGTAAGCCCGGGGTTGTGGTGGCTTGGTTGCGGCGTCGGTGGTTCGTCAGTAGTTGCCGCCGCTGCGCCGCTGGTGCACGGCCGTGGTGGCTTTGGCATCGAGCAGGCCGCCGTGGCCAACCTCGGCGTAGATCACCCAGTGGTCGCCGCATTCCATCCGCTGTTTCACGCAGGCTTCCAGCCAGGCGAGGGCCTCCGGCAGCAGCGGCTGTCCCCCCGGGCTGGTTTCGGTCGTGATGCCGGCGAAGCGGTCGGCGCCGGGGGGGAAGGGCTGCAGGAAGCGCTTCATCGGCTCCCGTTCCCGTCCGGCGGCCAGCACATTGAGGGCGAAGCGATCGCCGACGTGCAGCAGGCTCTCCACCGAGCGGTCCTTGGCGACCGCCACGGTGAAGCCAGGCGGATTGAAGCTGGCCTGACTCACCCAGCTGGCCACCATGCCGCCGCTGAGAGAGGTCTCCCCCTCGCCCTTGCGCGCGGTGACGACGCAGAGGGAGCCCACGACCCGGCCCAGGGCCTGCACCGCCGGATTGCTGAGGCTGTCGCTGAGGCCACCGGCGGCATGGCGCCGCTGGCTGCGGCGCTGGTCGCTGATCAGGCTCCGGCCGAGGGCGGTGCCCGTTTCCTCGAGAGTGCGCAGGGTGGCCAGATCGGGGCTGAACTTCACCCGGATCGGCTCGAAGGCGAAGCGGAAACCGCCGTCGCGCAGCTTGCTTTCCAGCAGATCGATCGCCTCGCCGCTCCAGCCGAAACTGCCGAACACCCCCACCGGTTTGGCCCGATCCCCTTCCGCCAGCACCGTGCCCAGGGCGGAGACAATCGGCGTCGGGGCGTGGCCCCCCAGGGTGGGGGAGCCGATCAGCAGGGCATTACAGCCGCGGATCGTCTCGAGCAGCTGCTCGGCCGGGGCGAATTCACAGTTGAGGCTCTCCACCCGCACGCCGGTGCGTGCCACCCCCTGGGCCAGGGCATCGGCGATGGTGGCCGTGTTGCCGTAGGCGCTGGCATAGAGCATGGCCACCGAGAGATTGGCGCGCCCCTGGGCCGCTCCCCAGCGGCGGTAGTCGGCTAGCAAGCTGCGCCAGCTCTGGTCGATCGCCGGCCCGTGGCCCGGCGCGATCGTGCGGATCGGCAGGTCATCGAGGCGATCCACCACGCTTTCCACCTGGCGGGCCATCGGCGCCATCAGGCAGTCATAGAAGTAGCGGCGGTCCTCCTCGGTGCTGTCGCGGTTGGCTTCGGCGAAGCTTTCGACGCAGAGGTGGGCGGCGAAGAACTTGCCGCTCATCAGCAGGCCGGTGCGCTCCTCGAAGGCGATCAGCGCTCCAGGCCAGCGCGGGGTGGGCACGGGGAGCAGGCAGAGACGGTGCCCGTCCGCCAGGGTGCGGCAGACCTCCTGTTTGACCACGTCGATGGCGGGCAGCGGCGGCGGGCTGGCGCCATCGTCCGGGGCTGCTCCGGCAGACGCCCCGGGCTTCTGCTGGTCCCACAGCTCTTCGATCAGCCGGGCGCCGGCATTGGAGGCCACCAGCATCAGGGCGGGCCAGCGGCTGGCCAGCTCCCGCAGCAGGGCCACCCGGTTGGGGTTGACGTGGCCCACAACCACCTTGAGGGCCGCGTCGGCGCTCACCAGGGCGGCGAGCTGCTCCAGGTAGGGGGCGGCGAAGGAGGCGCCGGGCGGATGCACGAGCACCGGCGGCATGGTCTGACCGGTGGTGTTGCTGCCGGCGTCGAACAGAAAGCTGTTGGCGCTGGTACCCCGCTCCAGGCCGTACTCCATCTCGAAGCGCAATCGCCGGGGGCTGAGGCAGCGCAGGCAAGTGAGGCCCGGATCAATCGGCAAACAGATGACGCGGCGTTCCTGGGCGGACGGGTCCATCAACCTGCAACCTGCTGAAACGTGACTTTAGGAAGGATCGGTTCTGGGCCTGGAGAGCTGGCTGTGGGCAGGCGGCTCTTCAGTAGTGAATCATTACCTTCCTTGTTGGCACTGATCTGAAATCCGCCTTGAAATAATTTTGAAACCTCATCGCCACCTTTACAATCCTCGCCTTTTCTCTTTACTTTGTTGCAGCCGTGGGTCGCCCGTAACGGATGTGCAGCTTTCGCTGCTTAATAGATTGATTGTGACCATTGCGACCCCACGAGACAGGAGCTTGGGGATACTTGCCAGCACATTTGCGACATTATGAGAGCTTGAGGGTAATGTGCGATTTTTTTACTTGGCGGAAATATTTTCATAGAAACTTGCGAGAAATATTTAAAACAGGTGGAGGACTGCTATAGCTTATAAAAGTAAAAATAGCAAAGGGACAGACTGCTGATCACGAATAAGGCGCACAAATCCCAAGCAAACAAAAGGAACTCACCGGGCAATCTTTTAAAGCCATCCCGAAATTGAATGGTTCTCAAGTTAGCTGAAACGGCATTGGACGGAGAACGAGCAGCTGAGGGTATTTCACTTCTCAAACCCTTGAAAGCCATTGCTACTTGGAACCCTCTCAGACGCTCCATGATCGGCTAGAAGAAGCATTAAATGCTGATTCCGACCTGACCCCTGCCTGAGGGCTTCATTCTCTCAGAAGCCAGAAATGAGGCCATTCGCGTTCTTGATGCCGAGATGCGGTTGGTCTTCGTGCTGCTGCTTATGAGGTTGCCTGTCACAGTTTCACGGGTTCGCTGAGGTTCTTTGGATGCCGTGTAGCCTTGGAGCGTTGGTGTCACAGATTCACAAGTATTTTGGAAGTCTTTGGCGTTGCTCATAGGACTCTGTGCCAGTCAAGAAACGGACGAGCGGTTGCGAAACTGTCTTATCCGATTTTTTCGTTGTTCAGACTCCAAGCTCACTAGGAGGTCTTGTGGGCAGACAGTAGAACCTTGAACTGAGCGTCTGTGACGACTGGATGATTGTACTTGGCACTCATGGTGGTGATCAGGGCGGTGACATCGTGGTTACTAGCGTCCCTGAAACGGTTGAAATTCATCCCAACGGTCATAGGGCAGATACCTCAAGCAAGTGCTGTTGCAGGATCCTCAAGAGCTCTTTGCAGGGTGAGATCGGTCTTGGGGGATGAAGGGAAGGGCTGGGAGTGGGCTGGGCGGTGGCTTGATGGCCGTTCCAAGACATTGGTCGTGGCCAACCCGGTGGCGATGAGTATGTGAAACTTGTCAGGTAAAGTTGGTGAGAGCGTTTTTGCGTGAAATGTGGATTTCTTCTACACTCCTTAAGTCAGCAGTTTTTATGCTGCTGGGCCCCTGGGCTCTGTTTGGCTGCACTGCTGCTAATGCTCTTATATTGAACTGGAGCGTGAGTAATCAGAATGGAGTAGTTGGGTCGGGCCGGATTTTTGCTTCTGATACACCAACTTCTGCCCCTGACATCTATACAGCGACTAATATTACTGGTACTTGGACTGGTGGGATAATCACAGGACTTAATGGCGCGGGTACATTTGATTCTGGGCTAGGTGATAATACATTTAAGTACAATTCATCTAGTTCAGAATTCTTGCTTTCTGGCTCGGGTCTTAATTTCGCGGTTTCAGGTCTAACATTTAACGCTGTGAATATGTACGGTGCCGTTCTTGGTTACTCTGGTGCAGTAAGGGCTGATTACAATGGGCTTACAAATCCCTCAGACGGCTCTGCTTCAAGCTCCTTTGTAAACTTGACTTCTAGCTCAGCCAGGGATGTTTCAGTCCCAGCCCCTATTCCAATTCTCGGACTACCTGCAGCGTTCCTGTCGACCCGCAAGTTAAGGAAGCGGATTAAGGCAAGTAAAGAAACTTCAAATATTTCATAGGTCTGATAGGGATGTCACTTAATCTGCAGAGATGTTGCTGTCATAGCTTCTAAGATCCGTTTCAGCCCCATTGCTTGGTCAACTCTCTCTATTTGGAGCAACTGATTTCTTAAGATGGCCAAAGAAGTCTGCGATGTAGGCTCAATCAGCTTGATGCTGTAACAACTGACTCCAAAGTACTTCTGTAATCAAAATGAAAGTCTTGCCAGCAGTGTTTCTCAGTCTGAGTCTATCTGTTTGTAGC
The DNA here is from genome assembly GCA_037127935.1 of Synechococcaceae cyanobacterium ELA739. GTDB lineage: Bacteria > Cyanobacteriota > Cyanobacteriia > PCC-6307 > Cyanobiaceae > Cyanobium. The sequence goes on along the minus strand of JBAXXM010000002.1, from coordinate 55,898 downwards.
CTATGTTAACGCGCTTGTAAATGTTGCTCAAAATCAGAAGAAGCCACATTCTTTACTTGCTCCTTAGCTAACAAATCATTGACCAAATCACACAATGATACTGGGCTGGAGGGTCTTCCTGAGCCTCTAGATGCTGAGTTGCCAATCTCACCAAACTCCATACGGGGGCTATCGCTCGCTGGTATCGCATTAATTGGTTTGTATGCCACGATTGTCATCAGTTCGTGCTTTCCAGTTCAGCTGCTTAGACCTGCTTGGCAGTTGCAGGTAGGAGCAGCCTTGATCAACTCCTCTCCGCTAGCCTTGATTGGTCTTGTCCTTTTGCACCTAACGGCAGATCTTGAGCCTGAGGATCCGGTTCTCATCTTCCGCCGTTCATTGGCTGCTCAATTGGCAGTGCTGGCATCAGTTGGTTTTCTGCTGTTGATTCTACTGCTTCCAGTTTCGGCAGTAGGAGAGCAGCAACAACGAAGTCGTAGTTTCGCTTCTCTTATACAGAAAGCAAATGACGATCTTCAAGCGTGGCGTCAAGTGGTTGCCAAAGCTTCTAATAGCACCGAGCTACACGATCAGCTCATTGCGCTCAAGGGGCCGGTCTTGAATGATGAAGAGCGCAAGTTGGCTCTACCGCTTATCAAAGCCCAATTGTATCAAATTTTGGACGAGGCGGAATCTCAACTGAGTCGCAAAAAAAAGCAACGACCTCCAAGTCAACCCCTTCTCTTATTGCCCAATGTTCTTCGTAATGGAATCGCAAGTTTAATTTTGGCAATAGGATTCGCTGGGCTTGCCCGTCGTCCAAGAAAGGAAATTTCTCTTTTATTGGAGCTTGAGGTCTATTGGAATCTTTCTCGTATGTATTGGTTAGAGATACAGCGAGAAAAGCGGCAACAACAAGAAAACGATGCCTCCCCGACGTTTGGCGATGAGCGGGATGATGAAAACTGTTCAGGTCAAAGCTAATAATGTCGGAATTTGTCCATCTTGCTGCTGTAGGCAAGTGAACAAGTTGCCTGCATCATTAAGGTCTGCAATTCCGGAAGGGACAAAAGTGGGAACATTTTGATTAATATAAACGCCTCACAGGTCCATGGTCGCTGTCAGTCCTCAAAATCCAGCTGCATCCGCTCAAACTCTTCCTCTGTCAAAAACTTGGCAAGTAAGCCTCGGTCTTTATCGGGTTTTCCATGGAGCCTTGCCGCCTCTGGAGGGTCAAAGGGATCGAGCTTCTCCGTCTTCTCTTCGGCCGTCTATCGTCTTTGACCTGAAATTGATGATTGTTGGTCTGGTCATGCTCTCGGCGGTTCGGTCAGCGTTGGCTTCAATGTCCGCTGTTTGATCATGGAGTCAGCCTTCCAATTGGTCTTGACGCTCAGTAGTGGTTGCCCACCTTGCGATGGTGCACGGCGGTGCTGGCCTCGGTGTCGGCCACGTTGCCCTGTTCCACCACCGCATAGATGATCCAGTGGTCGGGGCCCTCCAGCCTCTGGGCGACGCGGCAGCCCAGGTAGGCCAGGGCATCGCCCAGCACCGGTCCGCCGGCGGCCAGGCCCTCCAGCACCTCCACCCCCGCGAAGCGATCGGCGCCGGGGGGGAAGCGCTTGAGGAAATGGCGCAGCAAGGGCTGGTGGTTGTCCTCGCGCAGGATGTTCAGCACGAAGCGATCGCCCACCTGCATCAGCGCTTCAATCGCCCGATCCTTGGCGACGGCAATGGTCAGGCCGGGGGGCTCGAAACTGGCCTGGCTCACCCAGCTGGCCACCATGGCGCTGCTGCGCTCGGTGCTTCCCTCCTCCTGGCGGGCGGTGACCACATAGAGCCCGCCCGCCAGCCGCCCCAGGGCCCGGTCGAGATCGCCGTCGAGGGCCTTCATGGCGGCGATGGTGCGGGCCTTGGTGAGCAGCTGACCCAGGTCGGTGCCGGCCTCTTCGCAGAGCTGGTAGTCGGCCGCCCCGGGCACCTGGCGGATGCGCAGCGGTTCGAAGGCGCACTTCTGTCCCAGGCTGCGCAGTTGGCTGGCCACGGTGTCGATCGGGTCGTCATTGCCGCCGAAGGCGTCATAACAGCCCACCCACTGTTTGGGCTGCAGGGCCGCCAGCAGGGTGCCGATCGAGGCCTGCAGCTCCGGATCGGGGTTGGCGGGCCAGGTGGGCACCACCACCGCCGCTGCTTCGCCCACCAGGGCCGCCAGCTCCTGGGCATCGGTGGCGCGCAGATCCACCAGCTGCACCTGGGCATCGGCCTTGCCGATGCCGCGGGCGATCGCCTGGCTGAGCCGGTCGCAGAAGCCGTACTGGCTCAGATAACAAACGGCGGCATAGGCCTCGCCCTTGCTGCGATCCCGGCTCCAGTCGCCGTAGTCCCCCAGCCAGAGGCCGAGGTGATGGCGCAGCAGGGGGCCGTGACCCACCGCCACGGTGCTGATCGGCGGCAGGGCCTCCATGCGCTTGAGGGCCTGCAGCACGCTGCGGGCGTTGGGTCCCATCAGGCAGTCGTAGTAGAAGCGGAAGTCCGGGGCGATGGCGCCGGGATCGCTGTCGAACAGCTCTTCGGAGCAATAGTGCAGGCCGAAGGCATCGCAGGTGTAGAGGATGCCGGTGCCGTGATCAAAGGAAAAGATCGTGTCCGGCCAGTGCAGGTTGGGGGCGCTGAGAAACTCGAAGCGGTGCTGGACGCCGCTGCTGGGATTGGTGCCCAGATCCAGCTCTTCGCTGCTTTTGACGGCCCGGCTCTTGAAGGGCCGGTGCACCTGATTCTCCAGGAACTGGATCGCCACCTTTGAGCCGACGATTTCGATCTCGGGGTTGAGGTCGATCAGGTGGCCGATCAGGCCGGAATGGTCCGGTTCGGTGTGGGAGACGATCAGGTGATCGATCGCCTTCGGGTCGATCTGCTCCTGCAGCAACGGCAGCCAGGTGCCCTCGAACTTGAGATGGCTGGTGTCAATCAGGGCCGTGCGTTCACCCCGCACCAGGAAGGCGTTGTAGGTGGTGCCGTTGCGCAGGCCGAACTCGATGTCGAAGCGGCTGCGATCCCAGTCGAGCGAGCGGATCGTGGTGGTGTCGGGGCCGATCGCCTCGCAATGCAGCGACAGGCGCGGAGGCGCGGATGCCGTGGTGCCGCTGGCCGTAGCGCTCGCTGCCATGGGTCGCCTCAGGTGGGAATCAACTTTAGGGAGGGCTTCCGAAAACCTGGCGGTGGTGGCGTTCGCCGCTGGTCAGGTCCCCCATGGGGCAAGGGTCAGGGGTGACCAGGGTTGAGCCAGGCGGTCGTTGGCTGCTGCGCAGCGATCACCATGGCACGGATCCCGGCTGCCGGATGCGCGCCGATCGTCGGTGCGGCGTTCGCTTTCAAACTCCAGGTCTCCCTGCGGCGAGGGACCTGGTGCGACCTGCCTCAGGCCGACATGGGCGTTGGGCACCCCCCCTACGGCAGCGTGAAGCCCGACTGCAGGTTCTTGATGTCGAGCATCACCCAGGTGACCCAGACCAGCAGGGCGATCACCCCGGAGACGGCGGCAAAGCGGCCGGCGGATTTGACCAGCATCTCCAGAAGACTGATTTCTTTCATGGGCCGCTCACGAGTGTGGTCCCATCCTGCTTGGCCGCGTTCCGGCGCCGCGATCCCCAGCAGCCGTGTTGGATCCCTGCAGATGGGCCTTGATCAGGCTGTGGCGCTGGACACCACCGGCCCGGCATCGACACGGCTGGAGAGGGGCGCCGCGTTGGGGTGATCGGCGAACCAGCGCTCGACCCAATCGGCGGCGATGCGGTTGGAGGCCTCGGCTGCTTCGCTGCTCGCGAACACACTCAGGGAGATCATCCGATCGCCGGCTTCCCCCACATCCACGAAGTAGTACGCGATGAACCCCGGCAGGGCCTGCATTTCCGCCAACAGGCCATCCCGCAGGGGCCGCAGGGCCTCGACAGGGTCCTTGATTCCTTCGTATTCCCGCAGGGTGGCGTACATCGGCAACTGCTTGAAAGTCCCATCCAAGCAGGCCAGGCCGCTGATCGGTACGAAAACACCCCGACCGCGCAGGCCGTCGGGGTGAGCTGCTCTCGTCCGTTCACGTGTGGGTTGCGGGGCGGAAGCCCGCGGCTGGATCAACCCTCCACCTTGACGCTGACGGTGGTCATCGTCTGGGCCTTGGGGGCCTTCACGGTCAGCAGGCCGTCACGGTACTGGGCTTCCAGGCCTTCGCGCTGGATGCCGCCGGGGAAGCGGAAGCTGCGGCTCCAGGTGCCGTAGCGCACTTCGCTGAGCAGGATGCCGCGGCCGGCGCTCTCGCCGCCAGCGCTGCTGTCGTGGCTGCTGTCGCTCGGCGTTTCCTGGCGGCTACGACGCTCGGCCGAGATGATCAGGCTGCGATCGGTGGCTTTGACGTCGATGCTGTCCTTGTCGACGCCGGGCAGTTCCAAGGTGATTTCGTAGGCCTGGGCGGTGTCGATCACCTCGGCGGCTGGCACGCGCTCGGCGGTCTGCAGCTGCTGCTCGAGACGGTCGAACAGATCAAAGGGGGAATGGCGCAGGGTGAGCATGGGGATGGCCTCGGATGGGGGCGGGGGGCACCCGCAAAGCCAATGTGCCGGCCCTTAACCAGCCCGAAGAGGGCGAGAACCGGCCGTCCCGGTTCGGCGCTCCCGCCCGGGTTCGGCTGCCCCACCAGGGTTGGCGCGAGAACCGATCCGGCCCGCCCAGCCCCGTTGCCGGGCCCGCCGCCGCGGGGCTTCAGAGCCACCACCAGCTCTCGAAACTGGCCGCCTGGCCGCAGGGTTGGCCGTCTGGATCCCGCAGGCTCCAGACCCGGGCGCCCTGGATCTGGAACAGGCGGCCCTCGCTGTCGATGCGGATGCCGCTGTAGTCGCTGATCGCCTCCTGGTTGCGGGCCTGCGCCAGGGCGGCGGCCCTGGAGTGCCGTTGGTCAGGGGGGGCGGTCAGCCGCGAGGGCATCCCGAGCAGGGTCTGCCAGTCACGGCGCCAGAGGCGCAAGGCGGTGCGGTTGGCGTAGATCAGGCGCGGATCGGATCCACCGTCGTGGGCGAGCACCGCCGCCGTGGCTCCGAACAGCTCCTGGGCGACCTGGCGCGCGGATCGCTCGCTGCCGCAACCGGCCAGCAAGGGGTGCATGAAGGCCCGCTGGTGGGACGTCAGGATCACGCCGGCCAGTGCGAGGCGCTCCGATGCCAGCCAGGGAGGCTCGTTCAAGGCGAACCGTTTTGGCTGCGGCCGCGGCCCGCCCCATGGCCGGCTCCGTTGTCTGTCTCGGCGCCCGTGTCGGTGCCGCTGTCGCCTGCCCCGTTGTCGGCGCCGGCGGCCATGGCCCGCACCATCGCCAGTTGGCCCATGGCCGTTCCCTGCTGGTGCAGCCGCTCCAGGAACACCCGGTTGGCCTCCGGGAAGCGCGGGTCGATCGCCAGGGGCAGGGGGCCGGCGCCGTCGAGGCCCGCTTCGCCCTCCAGGGCCGGCGTGATCACCACCAGATCGGAGTCGAGCGCCGCGTCATAACGCCACCAGCGCACCGGATCGCTGATGGCGACATGGAGCGGGTGGGGGGCATGGCTGATGTCCGTGACGGCCCCTTCCCGGCGTCGGGCGGCCAGTTCCCCCAGCAGCTGGCTGCGGGTGCGGCCCCGCAGCTGGAACAGCACGAAGGGGTCTTCGCTAAAGCGATCTCCCATCAGGTAGTAGACGGCGCTGGTGTGCTTGCAGGGGCTGGCCTTGTCGGGGCAGCTGCACTCGCTGCGCACCTCCTGCAGCTTGAATGGAAAAAGGCGCTTGCCACTGGCGGCAAAGGCCCGCTCAATGTCCTTGGGCATGATCCCGGCCAGCAGCTGGGCCGACCAGCGGGCCTTCTGGCTGAGGGCCTCGAGCACATAGCCCCAGTCCTCGTCGTTGAGCACGTCGAGCCAGAGCTTGACCTTGTACGGATCCCTGTCGGTGCCCTGCACCCGGGCGTGCACGCGCCGCCCCTCAAAGCGGATCGAGAGCACGTTGCCGGAACGGGCGTAGTCCCAGGCGCGCTCCAGCCGTTTCTTGTAGCGGTAGGAGTTGATCAGCTCCATCCACTGTTCCACCCACCAGGGCTGCTGGCCCAGGCCCTGTTGGCCCAGTTGGGTGGTGATGGCGGGGGTGACGGTCATGGGGGCGCGCTCCCCGGCCAGTCTGCCCCGGCCGTCGCCCCCAGATCCAGCAGGTTGCCGTAGGCGTCGTAGGGCCGGGCGATCTCCAGCAGCAGGCCCGGTTGAGGTTGCCAGCGCAGCAGCACCGACTGGGGGCTGCCCGCCCGCCGGAGCGTGGGCAGCACGATCTCCAGGTCGGCCCCGATCACCCAGGTGCTCAGGCCGGGCGCGTTGGCACCGGCAGATCCGCTGGAGCCGGTGGCCCGGGCCTGCACAGGCGCCGGCGGCGGAGCATCCGCCAGTCCTGGCCGCCCCTCCCAGACGACCACCAGGCTCTCAAGCTGTTCGCTGCCCAGTCGCACCACGGCGCGCCGCCGCTGCTCATCGTGCACCAGGCACAGCTCATTCACCCAGGACCAGGGGCCGATGCGGTCGGGGCCGAGGCTCCAGTGGCCCTGGGGGCTGATCTGCATCTCGGCCGGCGGCTCGCGGAAGGCCATGCACCGCACTTCACCGCTGCTGCGGTTGGTGAGGCTGGCCTCGATCAGCCCGCCCGTGTCCGCCACCAGCAGGTGGCTGGCGAAGCGCTCCTGTTCCAGGCCGCTGGCGTTGAGCCGGACGAACTGGCCCTCCCAGACGCCGGCGTTGTGGGCCAGCAGGTTGCTGCGGCGGACGCTGCTGGGGTTGCTGCTCCAGGCTGGGGTCGTCACCATCAGGCGTCCTCGTCGAGGGCGACCAGCTCCCGCAGCTGCCCCATCTCCAGACCGCCGAGCCATTCCTCGCCGCTGCCGACGATGTCGGCGGCCAGCTTCGATTTCTCCTGGATCATGCGATCGATGCGCTCCTCCACCGAGCCGCTGGTGATGAACTTGTGCACCAGCACCCGGTTGGTTTGGCCGATGCGGTAGGCGCGGTCGGTGGCCTGGTTCTCCACCGCCGGATTCCACCAGCGGTCGATGTGGAACACGTGGCTGGCGCGGGTGAGGTTGAGGCCCACACCCCCGGCCTTGAGCGACAGCAGGAACAGCTGGGGACCGCGGGGATCCTCCTGGAAGCGATCCACCATCGCCTGGCGCTCGCTCTTGCTGCTGCTGCCGTACAGGAAAGGCACCTCCTGGCGCCACTTGCGCTCCAGATGGGCCTTGAGCAACAGCCCCCATTCGGCGAACTGGGTGAACAGCAGGGCCCGATCGCCCGCCTCGATCACCTCTTCGAGGATCTCTTCAAGCCGCTGCACCTTGGCGCTGCGGGCGCTGAAGTTGCCATCCACCGCGCTCTCCTTGAGGGCCAGGGCCGGGTGGTTGCAGATCTGTTTGAGCTTGGTGAGCAGGGCCAGCACCTGGCCGTGCTTCTGGCCCAGGGGGGCGCGGGCGATGGCGTCGAGGCTGGCCTGCACGGTCTGGTTGTAGAGCTTCTTCTGTTCGGTGCTGAGGCCCACCCATTCGCGCAGCTCCACCTTCTCGGGCAGGTCGGAGATGATCGAGCGGTCGGTCTTGAGGCGCCGCAGGATGAAGGGGCCCACCCGGGCCTTGAGATCCCGCAGGGAGCTCATGTCGCCATAGCGCTCGATCGGCAGGCGATAGCGCTGGCGGAAGAAGGCCTCCTCCCCCAGCACTCGCGGGTTGAGGAAGTCCATCAGCGCCCACAGCTCACTGACCCGGTTCTCCACCGGTGTGCCGGTCAGGGCGATGCGGAAGCGACTCATCTTGCCGGGGCGGCCCAGGTCGCGGGCGGCCTGGCTCTGCTTGGCGGAGGGGTTCTTGATCGCCTGGGCTTCGTCGATCACCACCCCCTGCCAGTCGATCGTCTCCAGCAGTTCACTGTCCCGCTGCACCAGGCCGTAGCTGGTGAGCACCAGATCGATGCCTTCGAGGGCCTTGCGCAGTTTCGCCTCGGTGGAGGGACGCCGGGGGCCGTAGTGCTCGCGCACCGCCAGTTCCGGGGTGAAGCCGGCCGCCTCCCGTTTCCAGTTGGTCAGCACCGAGGTGGGAGCCACCAGCAGCACGGGCCGCTTGAGCTCCTGCTCCGCCTTGAGGTGCTGCAGGAAGGCCAGCAGCTGGATCGTCTTGCCCAGGCCCATGTCGTCGGCCAGGCAGGCCCCCTGGTCGAAGCGGTGCAGGAAGGCCAGCCAGCCCAGCCCCCGCTCCTGGTAGGGCCGCAGCTGGCCGCAGAACCCCTCCGGCGCCGGCAGTGGATCGGGAGCCTTCTGCTGGTGGTATTGCTCCAGCACCGCCTGCAGGCGCGGGCCGGCCAGGAAGCGATGCACCGGCAGGCGCATCAGGGTGTCGCCGTCGGTGGCGGTGAGCCGCAGGGCGTCGTCGAGGCTGAGGGGCGGATCGGCGGCACAGAAGCGCCCGGCGTTCTTGAGATCGTTGGGGCGCAGCTCGATCCAGACGCCCTTGTGCTGCACCAGGGGGCTGCGCTTGGCCTGGAGCCGCTCCAGATCCTTGAGGCTGAGGGTGACGCCGCCGATCATCAGCTCCCATTGGTGGTCGAGGCCTTCGCCGAGGCTGAAGCCGCGCGAACTGGCCGGCAGTTCCGCTTCGATCGAGAGCCCCAGGCGGCTGGCCAGGCCGCCGCTGAGGCTGGGGGGCAGCACCACGCCCACGCCCACATCACGCAGCTGGCTGGCGGCGGTGCGCACCAGCACGAAGGCCTCCGCCGGGGTGAGCTGCATCGTCTCCGGGGCCGCGGCGTCGAGGCCGCGGGTGATCGGTTCGAACACCTGCAGGGCCCGGCCCATGCCCTCCAGCAGCAGCTCTCCGGGTTGATTGACCTCGACTTCGCCCAATTGCAGCGGCGTGTCGCCGCGGGACCAGACCGAGCCGGCCGGCATCCTCAGACTGGGATCGGCCTCGGCCTGGAGGCTGAAGCGCAGCTCCCACAGGTCCGCTTCCGGCGGCGGGGTGAACAGCTCCAGGCAGGCGCGGGCCGGCGCCACCCGGCCGGCCACGGACTCCCGCCAGTGGTGGGTGGCGATCTCCAGGCGTTCCTGTTCTTCTTCGTCCAGGCCGAGCCTGCCGTCGCCGGGACCCAGGGCCTTCTGCCAGGCCTCCAGCAGCGGATCGAGTTCGCCCTGCTCCGGCTTGAACCCCGCCCGCAACTGGCCGTCCAGCAGGGCCTCCAGCAGGCTCGCCACCCGCAGGCGACCGCTGCCGGGACGGCGACAGGCCAGGGGCGCCATGCCGTAGGCATCGGCGGGCATGGCACAGCAGGCCACCTGGGGCAGGCGGATGGCCAGGTCCTCCAGCCGGCGGCGATCGCCCTCCCGGTTCAGCAGGGGCAGCCAGCGCGCTTCGCCCTCCTCCACCTGGGGCAACCAGCGGCCGCGGGCGATCAGGCTCAGGGCCCAGCGCTGCAGATGGGTCCACCAGCGCAGATCATCGGCCAGCTCGGGATGTTCGCCCGAGAGGGGCAGGCGACTCAGCCATTCCGCCGCCGCACCGGGATCGAGGGCCAGGCCCTCCACCCGCCAGGGCCACCACACGGGCTCTTTGGGAATGGGCTCCCCCGCCTGCAACGGCAGACCGCTCCAGCTGGCGCCAGCGCTCTTGCGGCGCCCCTTGGCCACCTGGGTGCGGCTGGGCAGGGTCAGGCTGGCACTGGCCGGCCGCAGCGCCTCCGACCAGAGATCGTGTTCTTCCAGCCAGTCCGCCAGGGCCGATTCATCGAGGCTGAGCGGATGGTCGGGGGCACCGCGGTCGGGCACGGTCGGTTCGGCCACCCGCCAGGTGTCGGCCCACAGCAGCAGGCGCCCTCCCGCTCCTGCGGGGGGAAACAGCCAGGTGGCGTGCAGCAGGCTCATGGTCGCGAGAGACGGGGTCGCGAAAAAAGACAGGGTCGCGAACGATGGAGTCGCGAAGGAAAGGCAGGGTCGCGAACGGCAGGGGTCGCGAGAAACCGGGTGGCTAGTCGGCGGGTGGAGGGAGAGGGTTGCGGATCGACGGGTTGCGTGACCCGTGGCCTGCAAGAGAGGTTGCATGGCCAGTGGCTGGCCGGACATCCCGTCACGCGATCCAGGGTTGCGAGCTTGGGGGCGGATCGCGAGCCTGGGGGCCGCGGCCAGACCGCAGGGTCTAAGGACGCAGGACGGGGATCAGCCGTTGGGCTCCCTGCAGCACCAGAGCACTGCCGATCAGGGGCAGCCACAATGGCAGCCACCCCTTGATCGCCACCATCATCGCCGAGGGCAGGCTCTCCGCCAGGGGGGCCTCGTGCAGGCTGGCCCCCAGGGCCGCCATCCCCAACGGCGCGCCGAGGCTGCGCAGGCCGCAGATGGCCCCCACCAGGCCGGCCTGCAGATGGGAGTCGTCCGGATCGACCCGCTGCAGATGGAAGGCCAGCAGGCCGTAGAACAGGCCGCAGCCGGCGGAGCGCAGGGCCGTGTCCAGACCGGCGATCCAGGCCAGACCACTGCCCAGGGCCAGCCCGAAACCGATCACCAGGGCGACCAGGCCCGCCGTGAGGGCCCAACTGATCGACTGCAGGCGCATGGCGCTGCGGGGATCCCGGGAGGCCTCGACCAACGGCACGCGGGGAATGGGCAGATTAGGACGATCATGCCGAATCGCGGTCCGGCCCCCAGCCGGCGGCTGTCCAAGCCATCGGCAGCAAGGGGGCCGGGCAAGGGAGGTTCGCTGTCCGGTTTGCCAGGCCTGGCCGATCCGAGGGCACCCTCGGGCTGCTGCACCACATGCTGTGGCTGACGCCAGGGCAACCGCCGTGCCTGGTGGCGTTTGCCAGGGCCGGCGCACGGGGTTCAGTCCTCTCTTAGCGTCTGACCGTCGATTCCAGACCCGCATCGTGTCCATGGGCCAGGTCGTCGGGGCGGAACCTGTCCCGTTGCATTCGGCGGGCGAGGGGCACCTGGCCGAACTCCTCAAAATTGCCGTCGCCCTAGGTAGTGCGACCGAGCTGCCTGTGCTGCTGGATCGGATTCTCAGCAGTGCCCGCCAGATCACCTGGTGTGATTCCGGCTCGATCTATCTGCTGGAAGAGGGTCGGGACCCAAGCCCTGGTCAGGGCGATGCTGGCGAACCGCAGTCCCGCCTCTGGTTCGCCGCTTTTCAGAACGACTCCCTCGGCCCGGCGCGTTCCGAGGACCAGGCCGAGGCGTCGCCCGCTTCCCAGAGCGATGCGCGCCTGCCCGTCACCCCTGAGCGGTTGGTCGGTTGGTGCGCCCTGTTTGGTGACGTGCTGAACATCGAGGATGTCTATGCCCTCGATCCGGGGCTGCCGTATCACTTTGATTCCAGTTTTGATCGCGCCCTGGGCTACCGGGCCAAGTCGATGCTGGTGGTGCCGATGCGCAACACCCAGGGCGTCGTGGTCGGGGTGATCCAGCTGATCAATCGCAAACGGCGTCCAGGGGAGCGGCTCGATCTGGCCACCCTGGCGGATCAGGTCAGGCCGTTCGATGGCGACGATCAGAGCCTGATCGAGGGGCTGGCCGCCCTGGCGGCGGTCTGCGTGGAGCGCACCCGTCTGCAGCAGGCGCTGCAGGCTCAGATCGACAGCATGACCGAACTTCTGGCCGGCGCGATCGATGCCAAGAGCCCCCACACCGGCCTGCACTGTTCCCGGGTGCCGGAGTTGGCCCTGATGCTGGCCGAGGCCGCGGTCGCGACCGAAGAGGGGCCGCTGGCTGCTTTTTCTTTGGACGGAGCGGAGGCCTGGCGCGAGTTCCGCACCGCTGCCTGGCTGCACGACTGCGGCAAGGTCACCACCCCTGGCGAGGTGGTCGAAAAGGCCACCAAGCTGGAGACCTCCTACAACCGCATCCACGAGATCCGCACCCGCTTTGAGGTGTTGCTGCGCGATGCCCGCATCACCATGCTGGAGCAACGCCTGGCTGGAGTGGCGGCCGATCAGGCCAGCGATCAGTTCGAGCGGCGACGGCTCCAGTTGCAGGATGACTTCGCCTTCATCGCCGCCTGCAACATCGGCACCGAGAAGCTGGCTCCCGAAGCCGTGGAGCGGTTGGACGCGCTGGCCGGCCAGATCTGGCAGCGCCATTTCGATCACAGTCTCGGCCTCGGCTGGCTGGAGCGTTCCCGCTTACCGGAGAGCGCCGAGGTTTTGCCGGTTCCCGAAGCGCTGCTGGCGGATCAGTGCTGGCATCGCATCCCCCGTTCCGCCGCGGATATCCCCGATCCGGCGGACGGTTTCACCATGGCGGTGCCGGAACTTCTCTACAACCGGGGCGAGGTCTACAACCTCAAGGTCAGCCGCGGAACGCTGACCCCTGAGGAGCAGTACAAAATCCGCGAGCACATGGTCAGCACCATCCGGATGCTGGAGCGGATTCCGTTTCCCCCCAGTTTGTCGCGGGTGGCGGAGATCGCCGGCGCCCACCACGAAACCCTCGATGGCAAGGGCTATCCCCGGGGACTGTCGGCCGAGCAGCTCTCCGTTCCGGCCCGGATCCTGGCCATCGCCGACATCTTTGAAGCGCTGACGGCCGCCGATCGCCCCTACAAGGTCGGCAACAAGCTCTCGGAAGCGGTAGCCATTCTGGCGGGCTTCCGGGATCGTCATCACATCGATCCCGATCTGTTCGAGCTGTTCCTGCGCTCCGGTGTTTATCGCACCTATGCCGAGCGTTTCGTGGCTCCGGCCCAGATCGATTCGGTGGAGATTGAGCGGCATCTGCGCCGCTGAACTCAGGACTGGGCGGGTGTTGCGGGCGCTGGGGGATCATGGAGCCCTCCGGCGCCTTCGCCGCCTTCCCCTTTTGCCCTGCTGCCATGACCGTCGTCCGCCCCCGCACCGGCGCCGAGATCCGGGCGGCCTTTCTGGAGTTCTTCGAGCAGCGCGGTCATCGGCGCATGGCCAGTGCCTCCCTGGTGCCGGAGGACCCGACGGTGTTGCTGACGATCGCCGGCATGCTGCCGTTCAAGCCGGTGTTCCTGGGGCAGGCGCCCCGGCCCGCGCCCCGGGCCACCAGCAGCCAGAAGTGCATCCGCACCAATGACATCGAGAATGTCGGCCGCACGGCGCGGCATCACACGTTCTTCGAGATGCTCGGCAACTTCTCCTTCGGGGATTACTTCAAGACCGAGGCGATCCAGTGGGCCTGGCAACTGAGCACGGAGGTGTACGGCCTGGATCCCGCCAACCTGGTGGTCAGCGTCTTCCGCGACGACGATGAAGCCGCCGCCATCTGGCGCGATGTGGTGGGAGTGAACCCGAAGCGCATCGTGCGCATGGATGAGGCCGACAACTTCTGGGCTTCGGGCCCCACCGGCCCCTGCGGCCCCTGCTCGGAGATCTACTACGACTTCAAGCCCGAATGCGGCGACGACGGCATCGACCTCGAGGATGACAGCCGCTTCATCGAGTTCTACAACCTGGTATTCATGCAGTACAACCGCGATGCGGCCGGCACGCTGACGCCCCTGGCGAACCGCAACATCGACACCGGCATGGGCCTGGAGCGCATGGCCCAGATCCTGCAGGGGGTGGCCAACAACTACGAAACCGACCTGATCTATCCGCTGATCGAGACTGCCGCCGCCCTGGCCGGGGTGGATTACAGGGCTCTCGCTGGCCAGGGGCAGACCAGCCTCAAAGTGATCGGCGACCATAGTCGCGCCATCACCCAGTTGATCGGCGACGGAGTCACCGCCTCCAATCTCGGCCGGGGCTATATCCTGCGCCGCCTGCTGCGCCGGGTCGTGCGCCATGGACGGCGACTCGGCATCGACAAGCCGTTTTTAACGGCGATGGGGGAATCGGCGATTGCGTTGATGGCGGAGGCCCACCCCCTGCTGCTGGAGCGGCGCGAGCTGATTCTGGCGGAACTGGCCCGGGAAGAGGCCCGCTTCCTCGAAACCCTGGAGCGGGGCGAGAAGCTGTTGGCCGAGGTGCTGGCGGCTGGTCCCAGCCAGATCACGGGCGCCCAGGCCTTCGAGCTGTATGACACCTATGGCTTCCCGCTGGAGCTGACCGAGGAGATCGCCGAGGAACACGGCCTGACGGTCGATCTGGCCGGTTTTGAAGCGGCCATGGACGCCCAGCGCCAGCGGGCCAAGGCGGCGGCCGTGAGCCTGGATCTCACCCTGCAGGATGCGATCGAGCAGTTGGCGGCTGAGCTGACGGCCACAGAGTTCCGCGGCTACGAGGAGCTGGAGCATCCCTGTTGTGTGCTGGCGCTGGTGGTCAACGGTGAACCGGCCGAGCGGGCGGCGGCGGGCGACACGGTGCAACTGATGCTCGACAGCACGCCGTTCTATGGCGAGGGCGGCGGCCAGGTGGGCGACCGGGGCCTGCTCACGGGCGCCGGCGCCGATGGAGCCGAGGGGGTGATTGTCACGATCGACGCCGTCAGCCGCAATCGCAGCGTGTTCGTGCACGGCGGTCGGGTTGAACGGGGCCAGTTGGCGGTGGGTGATCTGCTCCAGGCCCGGGTGGATCGGGGCTGCCGCCGCCGGGCCCAGGCCAATCACACGGCGACCCACCTGTTGCAAGCGGCCCTCAAGCAGGTGGTGGATCCGTCCATCGGCCAGGCCGGTTCGCTGGTGGATTTTGATCGGCTGCGCTTCGACTTCCATTGCCCCCGGGCGATCCAGGCGGCCGAACTGGAGCAGATCGAGGTTCTGATCAATGGCTGGATCGCCGAGGCCTACGCGCTGGATGTGCAGGAGATGGCGATCGAACGGGCCAAGGCGGCCGGCGCCGTGGCGATGTTCGGGGAGAAGTACGCCGAGGTCGTGCGGGTCGTCGATGTGCCCGGTGTGTCGATGGAACTCTGCGGCGGCACCCACGTCGCCAACACCGCCGAGATCGGCCTGTTCAAGATCGTCAGTGAAACCGGTGTCGCCGCCGGCATCCGCCGCATCGAAGCCGTGGCGGGACCGGCGGTGCTCACTTACCTCAACGAACGGGATCAGGTGGTGCGCCAGCTGGGCGATCGCTTCAAGGTGCAGCCCTGCGAGATCGTCGAACGGGTCGCGGCCCTGCAGGAGGAACTGAAGGCCACAGACAAGGCCCTGGTGACGGTCCGCGCCGAGCTGGCCCTGGCTAAGGCCGCGGCCCTGGCTACCCGGGCGCAGGCCATGGGAGATTTCCAGCTGCTGGTGGGACGGCTGGACGGGGTGGAGGGAGCCGGCCTGCAGAGCGCCGCCCAGGGTCTGCAGGAGCAGCTCGGCGCCGGGGCTGCGGTGGTGCTGGGCGGGCAGCCTGATGCCGCCGATGCGGGCAAAGTGGTACTGGTGGCGGCGTTCGGTGCGGCGGTGATCGCCACCGGCGCCAAGGCTGGAGGCTTCATTGGCGGCATCGCCAAGCTCTGCGGGGGGGGCGGTGGCGGCCGGCCCAACCTCGCCCAGGCCGGTGGCCGCGACGCGGCGGCCCTGGACGGGGCCCTGGCGAAGGCGGAGCAGGACCTGCAGCTCCTGCTGGCGGGGGGCTGATCCCATTCCCAGGGCTGTTGGCTGATCCGCGCCGGGTCCTGGGCCTGGTGATGGCTGCTCGACAGGGGGCTCAGCCTCCGATCCGGACGGCTGGGGTCACTCTCCCTGCGGTGTTGAGGCCGGAGCCTGGCGCCACGCCGCCTTGATCTGGCCCAGAGCCATCGGGATTGTCAGAGAATTTCAGGCAGGTCTTTGCGCTCGCTCTGCATGGTGGCCGCGCAAATGTGCGTCGCCCGCTCCAAAGAGCGGAGATGGATCGCGCTGCGATTGGTTGGGTCCGTGCCGGCATCCGGTGGGTCCATGGCATGGCGGAAGCTTTGCAACCCTCCGGCTCCGTCGTCATCGGAAGCTGGAGGGGTTCGGGGGTATGCCGCACAACTTCTTGGCTGCTGCCAGAGATCCATGCTGCAAGGTGGTCCGTCGTTCGATAGAGTTGGCAGGAACGGTTTTCTGGTCTTCATCATGCTCAAAGGCTCCGATCTGCTCGCCAAGGTGAAGGAACTCGGTGACGTCTCTAAATCCGACCTGGTGCGCGGCTGTGGTTACGTCAGCGCCAAGAAGGATGGTTCCGAGCGCCTGAACTTCACCGCCTTCTACGAAGCCCTGCTCGAGGCCAAAGGTGTCAGCCTCGGTGACGGCGGCGGCCAGGGTCGTGGTAAGGGCGGCCGCAAGCTCAGCTATGTGGCCACTGTGCAGGGCAATGGCAATCTGCTGGTGGGCAAGGCCTACACCGCCATGCTGGACCTGGCCCCCGGCGATGAGTTTGAGATCAAGCTGGGTCGTAAGCAGATTCGCCTGATTCCCGCTGGTTCCGCCGACGAAGAGGATTGATTCTTCTGCGTCTCAGTGGACGGGGCGGGACCATCTTCCTGTCCCGTCTGCAGTCGATGGCCATGGGCTCGGGACACGGTCCTGGGCCCATGGCCTTTCCAGTCAGGTGCCACGGCGTTCGGCCATGCCCGTCCTGCGGCCCCGCCAGGCGGCTCAGCAGCTCAGTTCAGGACGGCAGCTCAATGTTGCAGGCCCGCCTGGCGCGCCGCGATGGGGCTCCATCCTGTCGCCAACCTAGCCGTCCAGGAGTTTGCAGAAACAATGAGGGGGGCCAGGATTGATCTCTCCTTGTTTGTCCAGGTGCAAACCCAGGTTCAACGGTGCCGGGGGCGGCTTGAGCAACGCTGACCTCTGTTCTGAGTGGTTTGCAGCAGTCTCCTAGGGTGTCTACGGCTTCCCTGGGCTTCATTTGCTGGACTTCCCCGCTGCCTTCAACCTCTTCCTGCTGCTGGCGATGGGCCATTTCGTCGGCGATTTCGGCCTTCAGGGCGACAGGATGGCTCGGGAGAAGTGTCCTGGATGCGGACAAGTCCTCAGCTGGCAATGGTGGCTTGCTGCCCACGGCGGGATTCACGCCTTCCTGGTGGCCGTGATCACGGGCATCCCCCTGCTCGGTCTGGCCGAATGGGTCGTCCACATCGGCATTGACATCGGCAAATGTCGCAACCTCTGGGGGCTGCGGATGGATCAGTCCTTACACCTTGTCTGCAAGGCCCTGTGGGCCGTTGCTGCCATCAGCCTGGCTTCCGAGTCAGGATGGCTGCATTGAACGTTTCTCGTTCCCATGGCTGTTTTGCAGGGAGCTGGTTCGCCAAAGGTTGTTGCTGAAGCGTCCGTGCACCGTTAGGTAGGGGCCCCTGGGTCTGTCGAACCCACCGGCGCCCGGTTTGCCACCCTCAGACCGTGCGCTCGCGCCGCCCTGCTGGCTGCCGCCCTGTTCACCGTGGCGGTCACGTCCCTGCCAGCCGCCAGCGCCGGCCCACAACGCAGCAGCTTTCCGGGGCGCCGCATCGGTGGGGCCACCCGCGGCGAATGCAGCGCTCGCCTGATCGCCCATCTGGTTCCCGTGGACAGCGTCTACGCGCCGGGGGCGAGTCGGGTGCTGGGCATCCTGGAAGGCCCGACGGGGAATCCGCGACCCGTCCAGGTGTCATTCCGCGCCGAATCGGGCGGGGCGGCCAGCAGCCTCAACCTGCCGGCCATGGGGCCTGGCATCACCCTGTTCCGGCAGCCCGTGCTGCAGGGGCCCACGGTCTGGGAAACCGCCTATCGCTGCGCCAGTGGCTCCACGCCGGCGGATGCAGCCGCGGCCGATCCCATGGCCTTTGTCTCCAACGACTCGCCACCGGCCCTGAGCCTGCTGGTCTCCGATGCCAACCCTGAGGATGTCAAGGTTCAGCAGTCGCTGCAGAGCCTGAAGAAGGCCTGTGGTGGCTCCATTGCGCGCGCCGAGTTGGCCCGCAGTTTTGGTTTGAGTGATGTGCTCACCAGCGACTGGCCGGAGCAGTTGCCGGTGCGCTGCCCCGGCTGATCGGCCTCAGAGTCCGCCGCGGACCGCCAGAAACAGGCTTTTCATCGTTTCGATCAGGACGTTGGACTGCTCTTCGCTGGGTTCTTTCCCCAGGCTCTCCAGTTCCGCCTGCCTGGCGCCGACCAGGCTGGCGATCCGTTCCAGTAGGGCGGGATTGCCCAGCAGCAGTTCGCGCACGACCGGTCGACCGACCCGCAGCAGCAGGCATTCCTCCATGGTGCGCACCGTGGCGCTGCGGGGGGCATCCAGGAACAGGGTCATTTCGCCGAAGACGTCGCCGGGATGGAGCTCCCGCACCGAGATGCAGCGGTCTTCCGCCACCTGCTTGATCACCTCCACGCGCCCGCGCAGCAGGTGGTACATCGATTCGCCTTCGCTGCCTTCCACGACCACGGCTTCGCCCGGGCCGTAGTGCAGCAGTTGGCTGCCGGCCACCAGTTGCTCCAGTTCGGGCAGGTCAAGCTTGGCGAAGATCCCGTGGCCAGCCAGGGCCTGACGACAGGCCTCCGGGCTGGGGAGCTGGGCCAGGTCGGCCGGAATCGCCCGCTGCCGCCGCTTCAGCTCCCGCACCGGATAGGGGATGGTCTGTCCCTCGCGCCTGAGGGCGTACCAGATCTGTTCCAGCAGATCGCTGCGCAGATCGACCATGGCCCGGTCCCCGGGTTCCTTCTGCCAGGCCTGCACCTCATAGGTGATGGCGCTCTCGTCGAAGGCTTTGATCCGGACCCGGGGGGTGGGATCGTCCAGCACCTTGGGGTGCTGCTTCACCACCTGCAGCAGCATGGCGATAGCCCGGCTCGGGGGAAAGTCATAGTCCAGGCCGATCGTGAAGCGTTCGGTGGAGAAGCCGTAGCGGGAGCGGTTGGTGTGGACTTCGGCGGTGATCTTGCTGTTGGGCACCACCAGCAGATAGCCATCCATGGTGCGCAGGGTGGTGTCCCGCCAGGTGATTGAGGTGACGATGCCCCGCATACCCCCGGGCACCTCCAGCCAGTCGCCGACCACGAAATCGTCATCGAGCTGCAGCTCCAGACCGGAGAACAGATCCTTGAGGGCCTCCTGGGCGGCCAGACCGATCACGGCGGTCAGCACGGCGGAGGTGGTTACCAGCCCCACGAGATCGAAGTGGGTGGACTGGCGCACCACCAGCACGGTGGCCAGGCTCCAGCTGCCCAGGGTCAGCAGCTGGAGCGGCAGCGCCGGCGGTGGGTTCCACCAGCGCCATCCCCCCGGCAACTCGAGCAGGGCCCAGATCAGCAGGCGAATCGCCGCGTAAGTGAGCAGCAGGTCGTCGGTGATCCCGTACCAGAGGCGGTAGCTGGTCGCCACCGGCGGCAGGGGCAGGCTGTGCATCAACGCGCAGACCAGCACCGCGATCAGCGGTAATCGCAGGGGCGGCAGGGGCAGCTGCCTCTGCACGCAGACCCGCCGGATCAGCAGCAGGGCGGCGACGGCGGCAATGGCCTGGATCCAGATCTGGACCAAGGGCATGGGTCGTGCGGGCGCTCGGTTCGCCCCATCCTGCCGGGGATCACGGTGGGCGAGCCTCCGGCTTGTGCGCCGATGGCGGATCGTTCCTGGCGGGTCGGGGCCCACTTGGGCTGCTCGCCGTCCTGTCTCACGGTCTGCTCGCACACCCTTCGCCTGCCACCGCCGGGTCTTGTCGCTGGCCATGGCGCCTCCCGCAACGCCTGGCTTGCGTCCGCTTCGGCTGGGGAAGGACTTCGGGCCGGACTGCGGAATCTCGGGGCCTCACTCCCAGCTCCGAGCCTTTGGGTGCTTCCCGGTCTGGATCCATGACCCGTTGGGTCACAAGCTGACGGCTCCCTGCTTCCCCGTTGCTGGCAGGGCATGTTGGTGTCGCCGTTGCTGCTGCTGGCTCCCTGACGGGTTCGGTTTTTGCCGGCCCTGGTTTTCGATGCCACGGTGTGGGTGCCGTGCTGTGGAGTGCCCCCGTGTTGCTGGTCAATGGATGCCCGGTGTCGCCGCTGGCGGCCGCCCCGCAGGTGACGGGCCGCCGACGGCGCATGGCAGCCCGCTCAGCACCACTGGCTGCGGCTCTGCTGCTGGCGGCGTTTGCCGCCCTGCCGGATCGGGCCGCCCGGGCCGAGGTGCAACTGCGCTGTGAGGGCACCCACCTGGAGGCCCGCGGCAGTGCCGAGCAGCCCCGCCCGACCCGGCGCCTGCAGTTCTCCCTGTCCCTGGAGGCCGAGGCCGCCAGCAGTGATGGCGCCCTGGCGGAGCTGCAGCGGCGTCTGGCGGCAGTGCGTTCCGCCCTGCAGCGGCTCGGGGTGCAGGAGTTCCGGGCCAGTTCCCCCAGCACCTGGCAGCGCCCCGCCGAATCGGGACGGCCGGCGATGAGCCAGGCCAGCCTGCAGGTCAGTGGGCGGCTGATGCCCCAGCGGCTCCAGCCCCTGATTCGGGAGGTGGGAGCCCTGGCCGGGGTGCGGTTGGCGCCGGTGAACACCGAAGCCGATCCGTCCCAGGACGGGGCGGTGCGCCGGGAACTGCTGCGCCTGGCCTACGCCGACGCCCAGGCCCAGGCCCGGGAGCTGGCGAGCGTGATCGGTGCGGCCCGGCTGCGGCCCCTGGAGGTGACCTTGGACGGCAATGAGATCCGGCCGGTGATGATGCGCGCCGCTGCCGATGCCGCGCCGCCTCCCTTCGATCCAGCCGAACTGCCTCCCCCCCGGGACCGCCTGACGATGTTGGTCCGTTTCTGTGCCGATTGAAGCTGGGGCTGGGGCGCCCAGAATGGGCTTCTGCCGGCACGTCGCCATGTCATGGGCTTTCCGGACCCTGCCCCGCCAATTCGGCGCCATGCCACACCACAAGACCGGCCGCCGCGCCTTCCTGCCGGGCCTTCTGGCCCTGTCGCTGCTGTGGATTCCCGCGGCCCGGGCGGCCGAAACGGCGGTCGTGCAGGAGATCCTCGATGGCAAGGAGTTCTACATCGACCAGAAGCCGGCCCGGGTCAAGGAGAAGGCCCAGGCGCCCCAGCAGATCAGCACCCAGAACAGTCGCGGTCAGATTCGTTTTGAGGCTGGGGCGGTGGGCCGGCTCAACCGCTTCTCGATCCTGCGGCTCGGTCAGGGCTGTTTCCTGGTCGATCGCGGCCAGGTGCTGGTGTCCGGCCCCCAGAGCGGCTGCACCCGCTCGGCTCGCCTGAGCGTGCGCGGCACCAACTACCTGCTGGAGGTCAAGGACAACGGCGACTCCGAGCTCTCGGTGCTGGAAGGACAGGTGGAGGTGGAGCCGTTGCGCGATGGTCAGCCCACCGGCGCGCCGCCCACCACGGTCAACGCCGGCCAGCGCCTGCGGCTGTCGCCCGAGGGGGTGGTGCTGACCCTGCTGGCCCTGAGCTCGGGGGATTACAGCAGCATTCTTTCCGGTCCCCTGTTTGAGGGGTTCCGTCTGCCCTTGCCCGCCGCCCAGGCCCTCGAGAGTTATCTGCGCCTGCATGTGCCCGGGGTGAGCCTGCCGTCGCTGCCGGTGACGGTGCCCTCGTTGCCGATCAGCCTGCCGCGCTTCTTCTGAATGGAGCTCCCGTGAGGCTGTCGCGGTGCGCCACTGGGGTTGCTGACCTGCCGCGGGCGGGGGACGGGCGATGAACACTTTCCCGTGGCCTGCGGCGATCCGGCGCCTGGCGGCGCGTGGGCGCTCCATGGGCGTTGGGCCTCAGGCGGCGTCAGGCCCGGCGGTGGCAGGTCAGCCGGGGGCTCTCGCCCAGCCGGAGGCTGATCGCCAGTCCGCTGCCGTTGGGGACCAGGACAGCGGGGCTGGGCTCCATGTTGTTCCAGATGCCAAGCCCGTTCCTGGAGCCCAGGCGAAGGTTGGGACCGCCGGGGCGGTTCCGCGACCCCGGACTGGCCGGCGGCCCCTGACCCTGCTGGCCCTCAGTGCGCTGGTGGTGGCCTGGGGTGGGGGCACGGCCGGCTGGCCCGGTCCCCGTTGGCGGGTGTGGGAACGGGCTCTGGAGGATCAGCTGCTGGTGCTGCGGGGTCCCCGGCGTCCGCCCCGCCGGGTGCTGGTGGTGCCGGTGGATGACGCCACCCTGCAACAGGGCAGCTGGTTCGAGCAGAACCGTCAGATTCCGGGCTGGGCCCGCGGCATCGGCACCCTGCCCTGGCCGCGGGCCGCCTACGGCCAGGTGGCGGCCCGGCTGCTGGACGGCGGTGCCGCGGCGGTGGCGATCAATGTGGTGTTCGAAGGGCCGAGCCGCAACGGCCCCGCCGATGACGCGGCGCTGGAGGCCATACTGCGGGCCCACCCCGGCCGCATCGTGCTGGCGGCGGAGATGCTCGAATCCTCCGATCAGCAGGGTGCCGGGGCCCTGACCCTGGTGCGGCCTGAGTTGTTCATGGCGGCCATCGGCGGTCAGGACGCCCTGGGTCTTACCAACACGCCGCTGCGGGAACCGGGGGGGCGCCTGTTGCATCCCGAAGCCTATGGCCGGGGCCTGTTGCCGGCCCAGGGGGTCAAGCCCTTCCCCTCCCTGTCGGCCACCCTGTTGCAGCGGGCGGGGGGCGCCAGCCGCCAGAACGATGCGCTGACGGCGCTCAACGCCTATGGAACGGAGGGCAGTTTCCGCCGTCTACCGGCCTGGGAGGTGCTCGATCCCAGCCGCTGGCGCCGCCATCCCCAGCGGGCGGACCTGGCCGGGGCACTGGTGTTGCTCGGTCCCGTGGTGAGCCAGGGCGATGACGGCTATCCCACCCCCTTCGGCTCGCTGTCGGGGCTAGAACTGCTGGCCACCGCCACGGCCAATTCCCTGCAGGGGGATGGGCTGCGCTCCTGGCCGGCCGGCAACCGGGAGCGGGCCCTGCTGGTCGCCCTGGTGCTGCTGCTGGCCGCCGGCCTGGCCCTGGCCCGCCGCTCCCTGGCCTGGCGCCTGGCGGTGATCGGTGCGGTGCTGGGGCTGCAGCTGGCGTGGGCTGGCTGGGCCCTGGGGCAGCGGCACCTGTGGCTGCCGCTGCTGGCTCCGGCGGCCGGCCTGGGGCTGCTGGCCCTGGTGCATGCCGGTGACGCCTACCTGCTGGAGGAGCGGGAACGGCGCCGCTTGCGCCGCACCTTTGAGCGCTATGTGGCCCCGGGGGTGGTGGCCGAAATCCTGGCGGATCCCCAGGCGGCCCAGGGAATCCTGCGGGGCCGCCTGCTGGATGTGACGGTGCTGTTCTCCGATCTCAAGGGCTTCACCGAACTCACCCGCCAGCGCAGCCTCGCCGGTCAGAGCGAGCTGCATGTCCGCCAGCTCAACACCTATCTGGGCGCCATGGTTGAGGTGATCACGGCCCACGGCGGCACCGTCGACAAGTTCATCGGCGATGCGGTGATGGCGGTGTTCGGTTCGCCGGTGGGCCGCGGTGTGCAGGTGGAAGCCCGCGCCGCCGTGACCTGTGCCCAGGCCATGCGGCAGGCCCTGGCCCAGCTCAATCAGGACTGGGAGGTGCAGGGCCTCACGCGCCTCGACAGTGGCGTTGGTCTGGCCAGCGGTCAGGTGGTGGTGGGACAGATCGGCAGTCCCCGCCGGATGGAGTTCACGGTGATCGGCGACACGGTCAATCTGGCCGCCCGGCTCGAAGGCCTCACCCGCAGCCTCCGGACGTCCGTGCTGTTCGATCGGACCACCGCCGAACGCCTGGATCCGGCGTGCGCCGCCCCGGTCTCCCTGGGCCTCCAGCCGGTCAAGGGCATGGGGGATATCGAGGTGTTCCGCCCAGCCGCCCCAGCGGAGCTCGCCGTCGAGGCGTCTTCCGCTGCGACGCAACCACCGCTCCCCTGAGCCATTGAACAGGGGCGGGACTGGAGCCTGGTATAGAGGTTCTTGGCCAGGTTCCGGTCGGTTCAGGCGCGGATGTCGAATGAGAGGTTGACGATGTTCGATCGGGTGACGCTGAAATCTTCCCTGGACGCAGTTCACTGCCAGCCCGAATCTGTCCCGTTGGTGCGATGGCGTCTTGGTTTTCAGAGTTTCTGTGACTCAGCTTGAAGCCCTGGGCCTCGGAAATGAGGTCTCCTGCTGCCCCGTTGTGTCACCGGTGATCTGGCGTTGGTGATACAAACGTGAGTTGTGTTTATAATCGCTGTAGGATATGCATCTCTGTCGCTGGGGCAGGGTCATTGGCATGTGCCATTCCTGTGGTGAGCCACCCGACGAAGTTTGATGGAAGGCCTTGTGCAAGTCGCTTTGAGCGGCGAGTAGTGGAGATGGTCCTGGAAGATGTGGCCGTATTATTTCTGAAGATCTAAAGTAATAATTTCCGGGGCAAGGGATTATTTCTGGCTCTAAAAGACTTGGTTGAGGCTAGGCTGGTAGCAGGGGGCGATATCTGCGACGCCTTGGGGCGTCTTTGGGATGGCTGGCGCGTATTTAAGACAAGGTCATCTGTTTGGCTTCGCGAGTAGGTCTTGAGCGGTAGTGATCCCTTCGGCGGGCGCTGGTTCGATCTTGTTGTGATGGCAAGAATAAAGGCTGTAGCCGTGACGCTCTAGTAGGTGGCGAGCTTCCTTGTAAGTCGATGGATTGCATTCAATCCAGATATGGCGAATCTGTTTTCGTTGTAGAAGGGCTGAAGCGCCTTCAAGTGCCTGAAGCTCGGCGCCTTCAACGTCAAGCTTCCAGAAATCGACAACTTCAACATGATATTCTGGTAAGACTTGGTCGAGGCGGCGTATGAGAACTTTTTCAGTTGGGAAGTTTTTGGTGACATACCAGTCAGTGCGTAATGTTGAGCGCGAGCCCCATACCTGAATCTCAAGCTCCGCCTCTTCGTTGCCGAGTCCACAATCTAGAAGTTGAACATCCCATGTCGTCTGATGATCGAGGCATTGTTTTAACCATAATCTCTGGGATATGACTGGTTCAAATTCTAGGGCTTTTACGCCGGAAATACCTCCAAGGTAGGTGAGCCACTACCCGATATTTGCTCCAGAATCAACAAATACGCCGCCCTTTGCAAGGATTCGCTTGGCTAGGCGGATGCCCGTCCCGCCCTCATAGATTCCGTAAACCATCCAGCGGTGGCAAGGGTCGGACAGATCCAGCTTCCAAATGGTTCCGTTCCAGCAGCGAACCCAGGCAATCCCTTGGCGCTGTAGCCATTCGCCATACAACTTTTCCAGGAGGCCAAGCTTGCGTGGAAGTGTGGCTTTGCGTAGTACGTTGAGTGTGTGCGGTAATTTTATTTGGCCAGGGACTGGGTTGTCGCTCTGTGATTCAAGGGATAGACTGTCCACGGGCTTTTTGTGAAAATGTGTATCTGTGAACTTTAGCAGGTAATCTCTGTGGCGCCCGGTCTTGGCTGCGGTTGCTGGCTTGGATCTAATGGCTATGTTCTTTGCTGGGACTTTGTCGGCTTTGGCATCGGGTAGGTTTGCAACTATTCTTCCGGCTTCTCGTTGGTTTCGGCGATTGATTTGAGTGGCGTCGGCCCCCAAACTGACGCTGATTTTCAAGTCGACAAAGAGTCTCAATTCGACAAAGTCTCTGCTGTTGACGGATGCATTCCCGTCAAGGGGCCTGTGGGGCCATGCTCTTCCCAGCAGCTCTGGATCAGAAGCGGTACTGGAGCTTGGCGTAGAGGCCCTTGGCCAGGTTCCAGTCGCTCCAGGTGCCGAGATTGTCATTGGTCTGGAAATGCTGCACCCAGCCCAGCTCGGTGGCCCAGTTGTCGCCGACCCCAGCGCCGACGCCCGCTCCTCAACCCTCCAGATAGGTGGTCTGCTCCAGGCTGGCCTTGAGGTGGGCCATCAGCCGGCGGGAATCGCTGATTGAGAGATCGCCGCGGGCGATGGCGGTTTCACTGGCCAGCCGCAGGCGCTCCAGCAACAGGGGCGGATCGTGCTCCATCGCCTGCAGCACCTCGGCGTTGGTGTCACCCCGCACCACATGGTCGACCCGATAGCGACCGCCATCGGCCAGACGGATGTGCACGGCATTGGTGCTGCCGAACAGGTTGTGCAGATTGCCCATCACCTCCTGGTAGGCCCCGGCCAGAAACAGGCCGATCCAGTAGGGCTCGCCCTCCCGCAGGGGATGCAGTTCAAGCAGGGGTTTGCTGTGGCCGCGGTCGATGAAGCGGGCGAACTTGCCGTCGGAATCGCAGGTGAGATCGGCGAAGCTGCCCAGCCGCGTCGGCTTTTCGTCGAGGCGGTGGATCGGCAGCATCGGGAACAGCTGATCGATCGCCCAGGTGTCGGGCGCGGAGCGGAAGACCGAGAGATTGGCGTAATACGTGCCCGCCAGCGCCGAGGCCAGGGCCAACAGCTCATCGGGGATCGACGTACCGGCTGGCAAGGTCTCCAGTTGGGAGGCGATCGCCTGGCAGCACGCCCAGGTGAGCTGCTCGGCCCGGGCCCGCTCCGGCAGGCTCAGGTAGCCGAGCCGGAAGGCGGCCAGGGCGTCATCGCGGAACTTGAGCGCATCGTTCCAGGCCTCCTGCAGCCGCTCGATCGAGGGCGCCAGGGCTGTAGTGTCGCCTGTGGCATGGCCGTTGGCTGCCGCTGTGCCATCGGCGGCGAGCGCCGCCTGGGTGTCGCGCAGGTTGCGCAGGATCAGTGGTTCATTGGCCACGGGCTCGGGCACCCCGCCGGGCAGGGCGCCGGCGCCGAGCACATCGAACACCAGCACCGAGAAGTGGCTGGCGATGGCCCGGCCGCTCTCGCTCACCAGCGTCGGCACCGGGATGCCGTGGGGTTCGCAGCATTCGCGCACGGTGGCGACCACGTCGTTGGCGTAGTTCTGCAGGGAGTAGTTGGTGGAGGCGGCGCTGGCGGTGCGGCTGCCGTCGTAGTCGATGCCGAGGCCACCGCCGACGTCCAGGTAGCCCATCGGTGCGCCGAGCCGGGTCAGTTCCCCGTAGATCTGGCCCGCCTCCTGCAGGGCGTCCTTGAGCACGGCGATGTCATTGATCTGGCTGCCGATGTGGAAGTGCAGCAGCCGCAGATCGTCCAGCAGGCCGGCCTCGCGCAGGGCCTCCACCGTGGCCAGCACATCGGGGATCGACAGGCCGAACTTGGCCCGCTCGCCGACGGAGCTGCCCCAGCGGCCGGTGCTGCGGCTGGAGAGCTTGGCGCGGATGCCGATCAGGGGGGCGGCGCCCAGTTCACGGCTGGCGGCGATGATCCGCGGCACCTCGTCCGCCTGTTCGATCACCACCACCGGCTTGCGGCCCAGGCGGCGGGCCAGGATCGCGGTTTCGATGTAGCGGCGGTCCTTGTAGCCGTTGCAGATCAACAGAGCGTCCGGATCGTCCAGCAGGGAGAGGGCGATCAGCAGCTCGGCCTTACTGCCGGCCTCGAGGCCGAAGTGCCAGCGCCGGCCGGTTTCCACCAGCTGCTCCACCACGTGGCGCTGCTGGTTGCACTTGACCGGGAACACACCCTGGTAACGGCCGCTGTAGCCGTACTGGGCGATCGCCCGCTCGAAGGCGGTGTGCAGCCGTTCCAGCCGATCTTCGAGGATGTCGTCGAAGCGGATCAGCAGCGGCAGCGTCAGATCGCGGCCCTGCAGCTCCTTCACCAGGTCCACCAGATCCAGGGCACCGCCGCGATCGCCCCGGGGCTGCACCATCACGTGGCCCCGCGGGCTGACCGAGAAGTAGGGATCGCCCCAGCGATCGACGCCGTAGAGCGAGGCCCCATCGCTGGCTTGCCAGGTGCCGCTGGGGACGGGGACGGCCTCGGTGCCGGCTGGGTTGGCGAGCACCATCAGGCCTGGCGTTGCGGCGGTTTGCGTTGGGCTGAATCTAGGAGCCTGCTGCACATCGGCACGGCTGACTTCGCGGGTGTCCGTCCCCTGGGCCCCAAGCTTTCGCCATGGGGTTGCGGGCTGGGCGGTGATCGAGGCGCCGTCACTGTCCAGCGGGGCCGCCAGCGGTCCCTTCCGCACGGGCTCCGGCGGCCGCAACGCTCCGGTTGCTGTTGGAGGCCAGCCCTGTGCCCTCCGGTCAGCCCGACACAGCAGACTGAACTTTGGGTGGTCGCTTGTTACCCAGGGAGATTGCGTGGACCTGCTGCCCATTTTCAGCACGAACCGCCGCCGTTATCCCTCGGCGGCAAGCTGGGTGTTGAGCAGTGAGATCCGCCTGAGTGCCGGCTGCGCCTCGGCCCGGCGTCTGATGCTGCTGGGGTTCTTCGGCCTGGCGCTGAACAAGCAGCGTCTGGCCTTCATGGTCACCACGGAGCAGGATGCCTCGAGGGCTTGGTGCGTGCCAGACCTGGAATGCTGATTGTCAGCAACCAGCTGGAGCAGGGCAGTGGGCTGGCGCTGGTGGAGCAGGCCCGCGCGCTGGTGGAGGACATCCGCACGATTCTGATTGTTGATGCTCAGCAGGATGATCTGGTGGCAGCTGGTCAATCCAGTGCCGATGCGGTGCTGGCCGAGGCGGATTGCTTTACGGAAGACAAGCCCGTGATCGCCCTGAGCCGCAGCCTGGCCCTGGGCCAGCGCTACCGCTCCCGTTCCGTTCTGGCGGCGATGGAGGCGGCTTCGGTGGTGCGGCAGTGCTGGCGTGACGAGGCACCGGAGCTGGGCGAGCGGGAGCCGGGCGCAGTTGGTGGCCAAAGCGTTGAAGCTGGGATTAGGCCGACTGGCGGGCCGCTGACGCGGCGGCCAGGCAGGGGTGGGCCCTCAGCCGTGATCCGATGGGACACCTCGCTGATGGTCAGGGCAGCGGCAACCTCTCCAGGGCCGCGAACCGTTTGAAATCGCGATCGAAACTCACCAGGCGCCAGCCATTGGCGATCGCCAGGGCCGCCAGATGGGCATCGGTGCAGAGTCGGGACGGGAATTCACCGCCCCGCAGCAGTTGGTGAAACACCTCCCAGCCGTCGTGTTCCGGCTCGGCCAGCTGGACGCCTGGCTGCTGGCACAGGGCGTTGAGCAGGTCGGACGCTTCGGCAGCGTTCCGGACAGCCGTGCCCATCAGCTTCGGCTGGCACACCAGACGCACCAGCCCCAGAGCGGTCACCGAGCAGAACAGCACGCGTTCAGCGGCCTGCTGTTCCCAGTAGTGAACGGCCTGCTGGTGATGGCTGTGTTCGGGCCAGGTCAGCGCCAACCAGACATTCAGATCGGGTAGGTCGGCTGTGGGGCTCATGGCTCGAGCAGCTCGAACAGCGCGGCGTTGCTGAGCTGGTGGGCCTCGATGGCCACGGGCCCCTCCAAACGCGGCAGCATGGCCGCGGATCGGCTCAGCCCGGCGCACTCGGGTGCGGCGCTGAGCCCTTGCTCCACGTAGTGGCGCAGCAACTGCTTGAGGGTCAAACGCTCGCTGGCGGCCCGGGCTTTCAGGCGTGCGAACAGCGGATCCGGCAGCTCAAGGGTGGTGCGCATGCTCCGGGGCCATCGATGTGCGCATTTTAGTGCGCATCTATGCTCCAAGCAACTGAGCGTCCAGACCCAGCTGTTGGGCCGCCGCCACGAACGGGGCATCGAGGCTGCAGAGGCTGGCTCCACGCCCGCTGGCGATGGCGAGGTGCAGGGCATCAGCCGCCCGCAGGCTTGTGGTCCAGCCCCGCAGGCAGGCGTTGGCATTGCGGAAGTCCTGGGGTTCGAGTTCCAGGACCAGCAGTCCCGGCGCCAGGCCGCGCTCAAAGCCCTGCAGCACCGCCTCGGCCTGCGAGGGGCTCAGGGCTTTGGTGCGCACCTTGAGGCCGAGGGCGGAATGGAGCTCGGTGACACTCCAGGAGCTGATCGCCAGTGGTGCACTGGCCTGGGCCAGAAACGCCGCGGCGGTGGGGGAGTGCACTTCCGGTGTCAGCACCGCCAGGAGCACGCAGGTGTCGATGTAGAGCATCAGGCGCTGGGCCCATCCCGCAACGCCCGGATGGTGTCCACGCCGCTGGCTGGCTGTTCGGGCAGCGAGGCGCGCAGGGCTGCGAGCTGGGGCAGCAGATCACGCACGCTGCAGCGCGGCACCAGCT
The DNA here is from genome assembly GCA_037127935.1 of Synechococcaceae cyanobacterium ELA739. GTDB lineage: Bacteria > Cyanobacteriota > Cyanobacteriia > PCC-6307 > Cyanobiaceae > Cyanobium. Next base: position 26,079 of record JBAXXM010000002.1, on the reverse strand, counting down.
CGGCGATGGGCTTGCCGCGGCGGGTGATCACCACGGCTTGGCCGGCCTCCACCGCATCCAGCAGGCTGGAGAGCTGGGTCTTGGCCTCTGCCACTGTTACCTGCATCATGGCCGTTGACCATCTGGATGACCAACTGTAGGGCGAAGTTCCGTCGCGCCAGCCTGCGGCTGGCCCTGCGCCATGAACACGTGCTGTCCGTCAGCACCGATCTCGCCTTAGCCAGGAACACTGGCGGGTTTCTGGCCCATCCCTGTTGGCACACATCGAGCGAGTCGGGCAGGTTCTTTATCGCCGGGGCGAGTTGATCCAGGGCTGCCCTTGATGGTCTGCCGTTCCCACCCCCTCAGCCCCTGCGTCCGCCCAAAACGTGATCTGCGCTACTGAAATGGCCGCTGCCCCGGAGCTTGCCAGCAAATCGACATCCCAGAAGCCCATTTGGGATTTTTGGGGCCAAAAAAGTTGCGCGGGGCGCTGCTTGCTTCGGCAGGGTGACAGAGATTTCGCATCCTCCGTTTACGGCGTGAGTAGCTTCCCTGCCTTTTTCGCTGTATTGCCGAAGCTGGCTCTCGGTGGGGCTGCAGCCTTGGCGGCCCTCAGCCTCAGCCCGGGCTCGGCCCAGGCCTATGTGGTGACGGTGGACGGTGTTCAGTACGACGTGACCACCTTCACGGGGGATTACGACAGCAACATCAACAGATTTGAAACCCCGGCCAATGGTGGGGTGATGCCTTGGTGGGGATCAACAAACACCGCGAGCAAGTTTGCCGCTCGCGTTGGCAGCTCACTTGGGGAGCCTAACGCTAACTCTAACTCCGGCAGTACCTTTGGCCCGATATTTGCTGCGCTATTTGACACTGGCAACATTTTTGGTAGATATTATGGCTTTAATGGCAGAGGTGGTAATTATCCTTATTTCGCAATTTCTTCTGAGACCCGTGTCTGGGCCCAAGTAGCCCCCGCAGCTTCCGCTTCCGCTCCCGCCCCCCTTCCAATCGTTGGTGCCGCTGCCGCCTTCGGCTTCAGCCGCAAGTTGAGGAAGCGCATTCAGGGCTCACGCCTCCCAGCAGGCTCCCGTGAGCCCCTGGCCTGAGGTCTGGTCGTGGAGGTTTCCCTATCGATGGGTGAGCGCCAGACGCTTGCTTCGTTGTTGGCGGCGGTGGCCAATGTGTTGCTGCTGATGTTCGTGTTGGCGGTGGCCTTGCCGCTGCTGCCGCTGAAGCTGGCGGATCCCTTCTGACCGTTGGGCTTCAGCTCCAGCCGGCGTGCTCAGCAAGGCCTGTGGCGGCAATGCCCTGGGGCACGCCTCATGGTGTCAGGGCGAATTTGGGCGTTAAGGGATCCCTGCTCCAATCCACTGAGCGCCCAGACCCAATTGTTGGGCCGACGCCCGGCTCGACTGCGGGGTCGCCGCTTGCCCCGAATGACCCTATCGGTCATGCTGATCTTGTAGGTCCTATGGATCGTGTGGGCATGATCAGCGAAGCCAGTGCCGTCAGCTTCCGCCAGAACCTGGGCGACATGCTCAACCAGGTGCAGTACCGGCACGACAGCATCGTGATCAAGCGGGATGGCAAACCCGTGGCGGCCCTGGTGGATGCCCGTCTGTTTGAGCGGATCCGACGCCTGCAGGCTCGTTTCGACGGGTTATGCCAGCGCATTGAGGCGGGCTACGCCCAGGTGCCGGAAGCCGAGGGCCTGGCTGAGATCGATGCCGCAGTAGCGGCCAGCCGCGCCGCGGGCTGACGATGGCCAGCCTGGGGGTGGTGCTCGACACCAACGTGCTGCTTTCTGGCCTCGCCTACCCCGCCAGCATGCCCGGCAGACTGATCGCCGCCTGGCGCTTCGGGGCACTGGAAGTGGTGCTGTCGGAGTTCATCCTCGCTGAGCTGCGTCGCACCCTGCCCAGGCTGGCCCACCGGCATGGGCTGACGCCTGAGGCCAGCGACGATCTGATCGATGCCCTGGCGATCCTGGCCGAACTTGTGGAGCCGGAGCCTGTCGTGGAGAACGAACTGACGGATCGCGCCGACCTACCGGTGCTCGGCACCCTGCTGGCGGCGCTACGGCTTGGCCTGGCCCAGACCCTGGTGACCGGCGACAAGGCCCTACTGGCCCTGCGGGATCGCTATCCCATCCGCACCCCCGCTGAGTTCTGGGCGGAGCATGGGGGCCTCTGAGCGGCCCGCTGTTTGCCGGACCCGCCTCAGGAGAAACGATGAACGATCAAGGTATGGGCGAATCGAGCGTCTCACCCCCTCAGCCCCTGCCTCCGCCCAAAACGTGATCTGCGCTACTGAATCGGCCGTTGCCCCGGAACTTGCCAGCAAACCGACACCCCCAAAAAAGCCCAATTGGGCTTTTGGGGGCCAAAAGGTTGCGGGGGGGGATTCCCAGCAAGATTGCGGCGCTGGCGCCTCCCCCTTCTGCGTTGTGAAATCTTTTATTTCATCTTTGGCCCCCTTGCCGAAGCTGGCCCTCGGCACCGCTGCGGCTCTGGCGGCCATCAGCCTGAGCCCCGGCTCGGCTGATGGCTTATGTGGTGACGGTGAACAGCGTGAAGTACGACGTGACCACCTTTACGGGTAGCTACAACAGCAACACCAACAAATTTCAAACCCTCGCCAACAGTGGCATGATGCCTTGGTGGGGTAACGCTGCTCTGGTCGACCAATTCTTTAGGGCAGTCGGCACGAATCTTGGGCTTGGCGTAAATGCAGGCGCCAATACAATTTACGGTTTTACCGCAGCTCCAGCATTCGCATATGGCAATTATGGCGATGGATCTGTTCAGGCTAAAATCTTTTTTACTAATCAAGGGAACGACTCGTACGGAACTGTGGGGCCTGGAGATATCCCGCCAACGCAGACTTTTGTTTACGCCCCGGCCACGCTCTACTCCGCCCCCGGCCCTCTGCCTCTGCTCGGCGCCGGTGCCGCCTTCGGCTTCAGCCGCAAGCTGAGGAAGCGCATTCAGGAGTCCCGCCTTGCCGCAGGCTCCGGCCAGCCCTTGGCCTGAGGTCGGGTCGTGGAGGTTTCTCTTCCCGTTGGCGAGCGCCAGCGCCTGGCTTCGTTGTTGGCGGCTGTGGCCAATGTGTTGCTGCTGATGTTCATGTAGGCGGTGTCTTTGCCGCTGCTGCCGCTCAAGTTGGCGGATCCCTTCTGGCAGTTGGGCTTCACCGGTGTGCTCTGCAGCAATGGCTTTCTGGCTTTGCTGGCTGTGGTACTGGTCAATCTGGCGGCGGCGCTGCTGCCGGAATCACGTCGTCATGACGCCCGGCGGCTGTTGGTGCGCCGCTGCTGCGGCTGGGTGGCGATCGGTTTTCTGCTGCTGATCCCGTTGCAGGGTCTGGCGGCTTGGCGGGGCTTGGAGAACGCCACCGCCCTCTCGAACCGGGCCGGCCAGGGCCAGCAGGCCCGCATCCAGCAGTTCCGCCAAGCCGTCATCAGCGCCCAAAGCCTCGCCGGGCTGCAGGCCAACCTGGCGGCGATCCAGGCGCCGCCGCTGTCGGCCGCCGATCAGCGCTTGGGCCTGCCGGCCATCAAGGCCGATCTGCTGGCCCAGCTCAAGGCCCAGGAGCGCCCCAGCGGCGCCCCGTCCGGCCCGCCGGTGCCCCGAGCGGCCCTGATCAAGGACAGCCTGCGGGTGCTGCTGCTGTCCCTGGCCCTGGCCATGGGTTTTGCGGTGGGCGCCCGCCGGCGCTCCCTGGCGGAGGTCGGCCCTGCGGAACCGGTTGGTGTGGCCGGGGCTGTTGTGCCGGGGTAGGACCCGGAGGCGGGGCTGCGATGCAGTCGCCGTTGCTGCCTTGGCGACAGGGGGCCGGTGCGGGCCGTGAACGATGGATGGCTCTGTTCCTCAGCTGGGCAGCAGGGGCACGCCCTCGGCTCGGGCCGCCGCCTGCAGGGCCTGGTCGCGGCTGGCTAAGGGCAGGCTGCGGCGCAGTGCCAGCTCCAGATAGGCGGCGTCGTAACTGGTGAGGCGGTGGCTGCGGGCCAGGGCCAGCGTGTCGTGCCAGGCGCTGGCGGTGCTGGGCTGGTCCACGCTGATCGGCAGGCCCTCCAACAGGCCGAGATAGGTGCGGATGGCGGCAGGACGGATGCGGCCCCGGCGTTCGGCCTGCACCAGCACGTTGGCCGTTTCCCACAGCCAGAGGGCCGGCACATGGGCCCGCTGCGTCTGCAGCCGCTCCAGGATCGCCCAGGCCTCAGCGTTGGCCTCATCGGCAAAGCACCAGGCACAGCTCAGCGAGACATCGAGCACCAGATCGCCGCCATGCGCCGCCGCGCCGGCGCTCGATTCCGGGGTGTTCATCGGCGCCCCTGATCGCGCAGCTCGGCGATGCTGAGATCGCCAAGGGTCTGCCCTTCGCTGAACTGCCGCAGCTGCCCGATCGTCTGCGCCACGCTGCCGGGGGGCTCGGCAGCGGCTGGCACCAGCCGTGCCACGGGGTGGCCGTGGCGAGTGATCGTGATCTGCTCGCCGGCACTGACGGCATCCAACAGGGCCGCCAGATGGGTCTTGGCCTCGAAGGCACCGACGCTGCGCATGGGAGCAGTTTCAACCAGTTGGCAACCAGTTTAAATGGCTTTCGCCCCTTTCGGCTGCCGATCATCACGTTGGTCTGCCGGCCCTCAAGGCCGATCAGCTGGTCCAGGCTCAAGGCCCAGGAAAGCCCCAGCACCGCCCAGGCTGGCTTGCTGCTGGAGAAGGCGATCGAATCGCGGATCCTGCTGTAGCGGGCCCAGGTTCAGACGCCTGGATCCGCAGCGGAGTTCGGGCAGGCGCCCCCCATCCGGGCGTTAACCCGTTAACGGATCAGCCTTCCCCTGGTGCCGAGCGGTTCGCAGGCCCTGCCGGGGGTAGATGCCTTGTTGCAGCTGATCAGCGGCAGCCTTGGCCCTCGGCCTGACCCTCCCCAGATGGGGGGGGTGCGGGCCTCTTGTTGCCGTGGTGCTGCGGAATTACCCCTGAAATGGAGTTGCAACCGGCTTGCCGGTGGTGTCGCCCCGACCTTCCCGGCCGGGTTCATCTCAGACCAAGAACCGTCGTACCAGGGCCTGGCCCGGAGGATTGCAACCATGACGGTCAGCCCGAGATGCCGGCCAGGCCATGCCCAGTTGCGGCCTGTGGAGCGTCGCCGCCGCCAGGACGACAGCCCAGAAGCGGTGTTGCTCAGCCTGGCGGCCGAGATCCGGAGCCTCAGTGCTGAGCGTCCGTTCAGCGAAGAGCTGCTGTTGATGGAGCAGGTGTTCGTGCTGCTGCTGGATGGTTTCCGCCGTCAGGTGCTGCCGGATGGCCGGGTGGGTCTGCTGCCGCCCCAGGCGGGCGTCGCCATTCCGGAAGACGATCAGCCCCTGGTGATCGCTTCGCTGCTCAAGGCCGGCATGGCTTGGGTGGAGGTGGAAGGCCAGGCGTCCCTGCTCTGTTTCCCCCCGCGGCTGGGGGCGGCCTGACTTCGGATCAACGCAACTCCCATCCAAGGCGCTGCGCCCAGAGGCTGCAGCCGTGTGATCGGCGGCCCACCCGCCTCCAAGTGGGCGGTTGATTGTGTTCTCCTTGGGCTGTCCCAGCCTCCGATGATTCGCCAATCTGGGGATCTTCGGTCGTTGATTCCCCCATGGTCCTGGCCTTCTGCTCGCGGCGCCGGCTGCGGTCGTCCCTGCCGGTGTTGCCGTCGCTGCTGCTGGCCGTGGCCACGGCCAGTGCCGGTCTGGCCGGCGATGCCATGGTCCGTGGTGCCAGGGCCGCTGGGGCCCTGCCCCAGGTGGTGGCCGTGCCCGCCCGTCCCGCCTTCATCACGCCACCGGGCGCCGCGGAGCAAGTCGCCACGGTGGGCCAGTTGCTGCGGCCCGACACCTTGCTGCGCACCCAGAAGCCGGGGCGGCTGCAGGTGCGGCTGGCCGATGGCCGCAGTTTCCGCCTCGGCGGCGATGCCCTGCTGCGGATCGGCAGCCGGGAACTCGATCTGCAGCGGGGTCAGATCATCGCCTGGGTCAATCCCGGCCGTCAGGGCCAGGGCCGCCTGCGGATCCATACCCGGGTCGCCACCGCCTCGATCGAAGGCACCACCGTCTTCATCGAAGCCACCCCGGAGCAGATCAAGCTGTTCAGCTGGGAGGGCAACGTGCGGGTCAGCACCGCCACCGGTCAGCAGGTCGTGCTGCAGAGCGGCGAGGAGTTGCTCTATCGCGACGCCACGTGGCAGCCGAAGCGCAGGCTCAGCCAGCAGGAGGCCCGGACCCGGGCCAAGGCCAGCCTGCTGCTGAACCAGTTCCCGACGCCGATGGAAACCCTGCCGATCATCCGCCGAGAGCTGGCGCTCGACGACCAACCCCAGTGAGCTGGCGGCGCCGGCTGGTCGGGGGGCTATGGGGGGCGGCCCTGGTGTTGCCATTGCTGGCGGCCCTGCCGGTTCTCTCCGGCGCGCCGCCGGGCCGGTTGCTGGCCGCCCTCGACAGCCAGCTGGAAGGCCTGGCCTTCCGGCTGCGGGGCGCGCGACCAGGGCTCCGCGATCCGCTGATCCTGGCCATCGACGACGACTCCCTGGCCCTGGGCGAGTTGCTGGAGGAGCGTCAGCGCCAGGCTTCGCCGCTCTGGCGGGCGATGGGCCCCTGGCCCTGGCCCCGGGCGTTGCAGGCGGAGCTGGCGGCGCTGGTGCTGGAGCGCGGCGCGGCCCAGGTGGTCTTCAACGTGGTCCACGCCGAGCCCAGCCGCTACGGGCCCGCCGATGACGCGGCCTTCGTGCGGCGGCTGGCCCCCTGGCGGGATCGGCTGGTGCTGGCGGCCTCCTACGCGGTGACGGCCCAGGACGGCCTGGAGCGGGTTCAGCTGGCTCGGCCCCTGCCCCATCCCGGTTGGCCTGGGGGCCTGCCCCGCCAGGGGCTGACCACCATCCTGCAGAGCCCCCAGGGGGTGAGTGAGGCCATCCCCGGTCGCCAGTGGCTAGCGGCCAATCTCGCTGGCTTCGCGGGGCCGCCGCTGCTGCCGCTGGCCTTCGCCGCCCGCGACACCTCGCCGCCGCTGCCGGCCCTGGGCATCGACTTTGTGGGCCCGGCAGCCAGCCTCGCCCGGGTGCCCGCCTGGCAGCTGCTGGAGCGGCCCGCCGCCCTCTGGCGGGGCCGCACCGTGCTGATCGGCGTCACCGCCGGTGGCCTGGGGGATCAACAGGAAACCCCCTTCGGCCCGATGAGTGGCACGGAGGTGCAGGCGACGGCCCTGGCCAGCGTGATCGCGCTCAGCGGTCGGCTCCCCCTGGCCGCGCCAGTCCTGGTGGCCCTGCTGCTCGGCTGGGGGCTGCTGGCCTGGTGGGCGTTGCGGCGGGCTGGGGGGTCACGCCAGACCCTGGCCACCACCGCAGCCCTGGTGGCCCTGGCCCTGCTGCTGGTGGCGGCGGCCTGGGGGCTGGCCCGGCTGCGGCCCCCGGCGGCGGCGCTGCTGTTGGCGCCCTTGTTGGGCGGCCTGGTGCGGGGTGCTGAGCAGGGCCTGCGCGAGCAGGGGGAGCGGGCCTACCTGCATCAACTGCTGTCCCGCCGCATTTCGCCGACCCTGCTGCAGGACATCCTGCGGGAACCGGGACCGATCTGGACCCAGGTGGGCGGCAGCCGCTGCCGCTGCGTGGTGCTGTTCACCGATCTGGTCGGGTTCACCGCCCTCAGCGCCCGGCTGGAGCCGGCGCCGCTGTTCAGCCTGCTCAACCGCTACTTCGAGGCGATCGCCTCGGCGGTGATTGAGGAGCAGGGGCTGGTGGACAAGTTCATCGGCGATGCCCTGATGGCCGAGTTCGGGGTGCCGCGCAGCCGGGGCGATGCCGTGGAGGCCCTGGCGGCGGTGCGGGCCGCCCTGGCGATGCAGCGCCGCCTGGAAGCCCTCAACCGGGAGCTGGTGGGCCAGGGGATGGAGCCCCTGCGCCAGGGCATCGGCCTCCATCTCGGCGAGGTGATCGCCGGCAATCTCGGCAGCAGCGAGCGGCTGGAGTTCACTGTGGTCGGCGCGGCGGTGAACCTGGCCTGTCGCCTGGAGTCGCTCACCCGACAGTTCCCGGACCAGCCGATCCTGATCAGCGGCGAGCTGCGCGCCCTGCTGCCGCCTGATCTGCCGGTGGTGGATCTGGGGCGGCACGCCCTCAAGGGCTGGCCGGAGCCGGTGGCGGTGTTCGGGCTTGGGGCGTGCGGCTCCGCTGATCGCTGAACGATCGGGTGTGCTCCGCGCTTGCCAACCGGCCACCCCAGCACGGACGATGGCCCTCCATTCCTTTGCCCTGGATCCATGGCCGTCGAGCGCTCCTTCATCGCCATCAAGCCCGACGGGGTGCAGCGCGGTCTGGTGGGGGAAATCCTGGGCCGTTTCGAGCGCAAGGGCTTCAAGCTGGTGGGTCTCAAGCAGCTCACCCCCAGCCGTGAACTGGCCGAGAGCCATTACGGCGTGCACCGCGAGCGCCCCTTCTTCGCCGGCCTGGTCGACTTCATCACCTCCGGCCCGGTGGTGGCGATGGTCTGGGAAGGCGACGGCGTCATCGCCAGCGCCCGCAAGTTGATCGGCGCCACCAAGCCCCTGGAGGCCGAGCCCGGCACGATCCGCGGCGATCTGGCGATCAACATCGGCCGCAACGTGATCCACGGCTCCGACGCCCCCGAAACCGCCGAATTCGAGATCGGCCTCTGGTTCACCGCCGCCGAACTGAGCGACTGGACCCCCGCCGACCAGACCTGGCGCGTCGAGGGCTGATTGGCGGGGCGGGGCCCGATCCGCTGCTCGCGGAGGGCCCCAGCCTGTGGGCCGTCAGAGGGGTTGTTGAGCCGCCGCTTCAAAGCGATCCCAGCGGAAGGCGTCCAGGTGCTCCCCATCGGCCGGGTACGCCGCACCGCTGATGCCGCGGGCCACCAGCTCGGCGCTGATCGCCGCCAGCAGCACGCCGTTGCGGTGGTGGCCGGTGCACAGCCACAGTCCCGCGAGCGGACCGGGCCCCAGCAGGGGACCTTCGTCGGGGGTGCAAGGACGGAAGCCCCACCAGCGCTCCATCGGCGGCCACGCGCTGGCGGCCGGTAGCAGGGCGGCGATGCCCTGCTCCAGGCGGCGCTGGCCGAAGGGGGTGAGGCCTTCGGCGAAGCCGGCCTCCGGTTCGCTGGTGGCGCCCACCACCAGCAGGCCGTCCTCGCGGGGCACAAGGTAGGTGCCGGGGCCGAACAGCACCCGCGGCAGGGCCCCGATCGGCCCCTGCAACGACAGCATCTGGCCCTTGACCGGGAACACCGGCAGCAGGGGCAGCAGACGGGTGCTCCAGGCACCGCCGGTCAACACCGCCGTGTGGCAGGGCAGCGCCAGTTCGCTGCCATCGGCGCGGCGCAGCCGCACGGCTTCGAGCCGCCGGCGGGGGGCGGTGTGAGCCGTCGAGGTTTCCGCCGAGCTCGTGATTAGCTCCAGCACCTCGCTGCCCTCCTCGAAGCGCACGCCCCGCTGCACGCAGGCCCGCTCCAGGGCCCGCATCAGCCGGCGGCGGTTGTCGATCTGGCCGTCCTGCTCAAACAGCAAGCCCGTACGCCACAGCGGTCCGATGCCCGGAATCTCCCGCTCCAGGGCGCCGCGGTCGAGGGCCGTGCCCCAGGCGGCCGTGGGGTAGGCGTCCCGCTCGGCCGCCGTGGCGAAGGGCACGACGATGCCGCAGGGGCGCAGGCCGCAGCCCAGGCCGCTGTCGGCTTCGATCTCACCCACCCAGGCCGGAATCCGCGCCAACGAGGCCTGGCCCAGGGCCAGCAGGGCGCCGCTGATGCCCTCGGCGTGGGGCGCCAGCATGCCGGCGGCCACGAAGCCGGCGGCCTCGCTGCGGCGCCGGCTCAGCACCAGCACGGCCTGGCCGCGGCGGGCCAGCTGATGGGCCACGGCCAGTCCCATCAGGCCGCCGCCCAGGATCAGCACGGGTTCCGAGGGTGGGGTGGCGGCAGCCGTCATGGCCGCATGGGGGCTGGGGAATCTCATTCAGTGTTTCAGCTCAACGGGCCGCCGGTCGGACTCCGACAGGGGCTCAAAATCGGGGCTGCAGACCCCCTGCCTAGGATCCGCACCCAGCCACCTTGGCCCCGACGCCAGCACCAGCGCCTGCCGAACCCTGTTGGTGATTGCTTCACCACGGAGACCCTGCCTGCGCTTTCTGTCCTTCTCCTCGTTGCAACCGCCCCATGGCCAGCGCCCCAGCAGCAGCAACCGCCCCGTCCACCGCCCCGGCGACTTCCGAGTCAGCCAGCGCCGGCGGACAGGCCGCCTGGGAAGCGGTGATCGGCCTGGAAACCCACGTGCAGCTGGGCACCAACAGCAAGATCTTCAGCTGCGCCTCGACGGCCTTCGGCGACGATCCCAACTCCCACATTGATCCGGTCGTCTGCGGCTTGCCGGGCACCCTGCCGGTGCTTAATCAGAAGGTGCTCGAGTATGCGGTCAAGGCCTCGATGGCCCTGAATCTGCAGGTGGCTGAGCACAGCAAGTTTGACCGCAAGCAGTATTTCTATCCCGACCTGCCCAAGAACTACCAGATCTCCCAGTACGACGAACCGATTGCTGAAAACGGCTGGATCGAGGTGGAGGTGGCCGAGAAGGGCAAGGACACCTATCTCAAGACGATCGGCATCGAACGCCTGCACATGGAGGAGGACGCCGGCAAGCTGGTGCATGCCGGTAGCGATCGCCTCGACGGCTCCAGCCACTCGCTGGTGGACTACAACCGCGCCGGCGTCGCCCTGGCCGAGATCGTCTCCAAACCCGACCTGCGTACAGGTCGGGAGGCCTCGGAATATGCCTCGGAGATCCGCCGGATCATGCGTTATCTGGGGGTCAGCGACGGCAACATGCAGGAGGGATCGCTGCGCTGTGACGTCAACATCTCGGTGAGGCGCGGGCCCAACGCTCCCTTTGGCACCAAGGTGGAGATCAAGAACATGAACTCCTTCTCGGCGATTCAGAAGGCCATCGACTACGAAATCGCTCGCCAGATCAAGGCCTATGAAGCCGGTGAGCCGGTGGTGCAGGAAACCCGGCTCTGGGATGAAAGCAAGCAGCTCACCAAGAGCATGCGCTCCAAGGAAGGCGCCAGTGACTATCGCTATTTCCCCGATCCCGATCTGGGGCCGATTGAGGTGAGCGCGGCGCAGCGCCAGGCCTGGCAAGCGGAGTTGCCGGAATTGCCGGCCGCCAAGCGCCATCGCTATGTCGAGCAATTCGGCCTCTCGATCTATGACGCCCGCGTGCTCACCGACGAGCGCCCGATGGCTGAATATTTCGAGGCCGCCGTCGCCGCGGGCGGCGATGCCAAGGCCGTGGCCAATTGGATCACTGGCGACATCGCCGCTTACGTCAATGCCAACCGCCTGGCCTATGGCGAGCTGCCCTTGCGGCCGGCCCAGCTGGCCGAGCTGGTGGGCCTGATCGAGGACGGCACCATCAGCGGCAAGATCGCCAAGGAGATCCTGCCGGAGCTGTTGCAGCAAGGTGGTTCCGCCCGCGCCATCGTCGAGGCCAAGGGGCTGGGCATGATCAGTGATCCGGCGGCGATCACGGCGATCGTCGAGGAGCTGCTGGCGGCCCACCCCGAGGAGGTGGCGGCCTTCCGGGGCGGTAAGAACAAGCTCCAGGGCTTCTTCGTCGGGCAGCTGATGAAGCGCACCGGCGGTCGCGCCGACCCCAAGTTGGCCAACCAGATCCTGATTGAGCGGCTCAACGGTTGAGCGATGCTCAGGGCAACCCATGGGTCCGCTCCCTGGGTTCCTGAGACGCGGGGTCCTGGCTGGACTGATCGTGTTCCTTTGGCCGTTCGCCAGGCGGCCTTGAGGATCTGCGTTCCCTGCGCTTTGACGGGCTCTGGAGTTCCAGGGGCTTGATCAAGATCCCAGCTCGGTGCGGCCAACGGAGCCCCCAAGGCTGATCGGCCCAAGGGGGCACAGCGGCGGCGCCGTCTGGTCAGATCGGTCAACAGCAACAGCTGGACGGGCATGGTTTCCAGTGTTAAAGAAAACCAGGATTGGCGCCGATTGGCGCAAGAGGCTAAGGTTTCGGGGCAGTGATTGGCAAGTTCTGGTGTCTCAAGCCCCCTTTGAGTTTGGACGTGTTGAAAACAAGCATTTCAGCTCGCTGGCTCAATACTGTGTTGTTTCGGCTCTGGCTCTGGTCGTTTATGCGATCGCCAATGCATCTTTCCTGTTCAACGTGATCGCGAGTGGTAAGGTCGCCCTCATGGTTCGCACCCTTGATGATGCGTTCGTGACCTTGGCCTCTTTGTTCGCGGCTTATCAACTCAACCAGGCCGCCAGGGGCTTCCGTAAAATTGTCAACACTCAGGGTGAAGACCTGGCTCTGCTGAATCTTTCCAGCCAGAAGTTGAGGCTTGTTTTCGCCAGCCTGGCGGTCATGCTGATTTCGCTGGCCGTCCGGTTCATTCTCGATTATCCGGCCCTGATCAATTGGATCAAAGCGGCCTGATCGGTTCAAGGTTTCAGCGCGAGGCTGGCTGTCATGGGATCGACGCCCAGGCCCCTGGATGAGTCCTGGCGGGGCTGGCTGCGGCTCAACCACCAGCGCGGCTGTGACCTGAACACCTTGTTCCTTCGGGCCCAGGCCGAAGGTTTTGATCCGGCCGCCATCGCCGCCGAACTGGGGGGCTTCGTGCCGGCAGGCTCGGAGCCCTTGGCCTTCCAGCCCAGTCCGCCTGTTGAGCTTTCGCTCTGGCAGCGCTTGGCCCGGGCACCACTGACCGACCCGGAGCATCGGCCGCGGGCCTGGCGGCTCGACACCCCCCTGGCCCAGGTGTACGAGATCCCCGACCTGCTCCCTGGCAAGGAGTGCCGCCAACTGATCCGAGCGATCGATACCAGCCTCAATCCCTCCACCGTCACCCGCGGACCGCAGGATTACCGCACCAGCCGCACCTGCTATCTCAACCAGGCGCTGCCGGAGTTGGCAGCAGATCTTGACCGGCGTCTGGCGGCTCTGATCGGCGTGGATCCGGCCGCTTCCGAGCCACTGCAGGGGCAGCGTTATGACCAGGGCCAATACTTCAAGGCCCACACCGATTGGTTCGCTCCGGGCACGTCGGAATACGACGAGCACACCAATCCCGGTGGCCAGCGCACCTGGACGGTGATGATTTATCTGAATCGGGTGCCGGCCGGCGGCCAGACGCGCTTTGTCCAGATCGGCAGGGATGTGCAACCGCAGCAGGGACTCGCCCTGGCCTGGAACAATCTGCTGCCGGATGGACTCCCTAATCCCGCCACCCTGCATGAGGCCCTGCCGGTGCAGAAGGGGCGCAAATATGTGATCACCAAGTGGTTCCGTGCCGAGCCGGGACGCCATGGCCCCAAGCCCTGTTGACCGGTTGTGTCTTGCGGCTTTGGGCGGATCCGCCGCGGACTGGCTCAGGCGGTCTGCGGCAGCGGCCGGTGTTTGGCCTCAGAGCCTGAGGCTGGGCAAGTCCCAGACCAGCAGCGCTTTATCGCGGAAATCAAAGGTGGAATCGCTCGGGTATTCCTCGATCACGGCCAGGGGCTCGCCGAGATGAAAGGGGGCGCCTTGGAGATTGAGGGGTTGCCATTGATAGCCCTCCTGCTCGATCGCGCTGTTGGAGCGCTGCGGGAAGGAGGTGCTGAGCAGATACTGGGCACCGCTGGCTTGGAAATTGTGGAGGGCCCTGAGAATCGAAGCGTCGCTGAGATGCACCAGGCAATCCCGGCACAGAATCGCATCGGTCCGGGGCAGGGGCGTGCTCAGGATGTCGCCGACCTGGAAGTACATGTTGCGATCGGCGTAGCGGCGGATGTTGTCGGCAATCAGCTCGGCAACGATGTCGAGACCGAGGTAGAGATTGAGTTGGCCGGCCAGGCTGGCAATCCAGTGGCTGTCGCCGCAGGGGGCATCGAGCAGGCTGTGGATCCCCAGCCTCTCGATGATTGCCTTCAGATCTCGGCGCAGGTGCTCGGTTTCGGCCAGGCTGCTGCCCGGCCCTGAGATGGATTCCGGCTCGGCGCCCTCGTCGGCCTGGGACTGGCTCCAGAGCCTGGCGGCATGGATGTCCGTGAAGATGCGGCGCCGCTCTTCGGAACTGTTCGGACTGGCCAGCAAGGGATTGGTGGCCGGTGTGCCGAACAGGCCCTGCAGGGCATGGTCTGCAATCTGAGCGGCCTGAAAATCAAGGCCGCTCCAGGCCTGGTACTCCTCCAGGCTGCGCTGGCGGCCCAGCCCGAAGCGCCCGATCTCCTGCAGGGCCGCATCTGTTGGGCTTGGGGCCATGCCCAGTAGATGCTTGGCCCGTTCCAGGGCGAGCTGGTTGTGTTGCCACCAGTGGCTGTGATCGCTCCAGTGGGTGTGGGCGGCGGTGGCCGCGGTTTTGTACAGGTGGTAAACCGCCAGTCGATTGGGGTTGTAGATGTTGTACCCAGCTGTCCATACTCTGGCGGCCAGGGTCACTTCTTCGCCGTAGAAGTAGAGATAGGGGTCATAGGGCACGTCGCTGATCATCTGGCCGGGGCCGAAGATCATGCCGCCACTGATGAAGGCTCCCGGAACCGGTCGTACCGGCCGTTGTTCGGGCAGCTTGAAGCGGTTGATCGACTGAAAGCGCGGCAGGCCATCCTCGTTGAAGGCCAGGGCGGCCATCAGCGGCAGGCTGGCGCGGTCCCGTTGATCCGGCGGCTGAAAACCGTTGGGGTAGCAGCTCAGGATCGCCCGGGGATCGCCACACTCCTGCCAGCTCAGCAACAGCTGTTGATCCCAGTCCGGCTCGAAGCGCATGTGGCTGTCGAGCTGCAGGCTGAAGTCCTCCCCTCGCCAGAGGCCCTGCACCAGGCTGCGCGCCCAGCAGACGCCCCTGGAATCGGCCGCCCGCCACTGGATCAGCCGCAGCCGGGGATCGTCCGCCAGATCGCCGATGCCGCAGTGGGGTTCATCCTCGGGCTGGTTCTGCAGGCAGAGCCCGATGCTGATCCGCTCGGGAGCCGCCGCCTTGCGGAGCAGATCGCGCAGGGTCGCCTCGCATTCGGGATCCCGGTAGCTGGCGATCTGCACAAAGATCGTGGCCGTCACTGGAGCCTCAATCGGTCGTCACCTGGTGGCCATTGTCTGTCCCGCCGGGTTCCCTGCCATCGGCTTGGCTCGGCGCACCCGCTGCACGGTCCGCCCGGGATTGGCCCAGGAGCCGTTCCAGCTCCGGCAACAGCATGTCGCGCCCGCCGTCGTTGTTGATCACCACATCGGCCAGGGCTCGCTTGCGCGCCAGGGGCCACTGGGCGGCCAGGCGCTGGCGGGCGTCGTCGCCAGCCAGTCCGTCCCGCCTCTGCAGCCGTTCCCGTTGCCTGGCTTCGTCACAGCTCACCAGCCACACCTCGCTGCACAGCTCCTGCAGGCCGGCTTCGAACAGCAACGGGATCATCAGCACCACCACCGGCTCCGCCTCAAGCCTCTCCAGCTCTAGGGCGAAACGGCGGCGCACTTCGGGGTGGATCCGCTGCTCCAGCCATTGCCGTTCGGCGGCATCGGCAAAGACGATGCGGCCCAGGGCCGCCCGGTCGATCGCTGGCGCCGTGGCCGCCGCCGGCTCGCTCCCGGTCGCCCGCACCATTGGCCCGAAGTGGGCCAGCACCGCCACCGTGGCGTCCGTGCCCGGGGCCAGGGCCTCCCGGGCGTAGTGGTCCGCGTCCAGAACCGGCAGGCCGAAGCGTTCATGGAGGAGCTGCCCCACCGTGCTCTTGCCGCTGGCGATGCCGCCGGTGAGGCCGATGCGCCGTTGCCTCATGGCCATCGCGGCTTCGGCTTCGACGTTGCGGCGAGCCAGCCCCACCCGGTCGGTTCAGAGCACGTCATGGTCGTCGTCGGTGATGCGGCAGGAGCGTGAAGCGAGAGAGCGATGGTGTGGTTTTTCGGCGCCCCCGGAAGCATGCTTCGGCCCGATTTGCCACCACTGCTGGTTCGCCAACTTAGGTCACTGGTTTTTGACGCCATCGGCTCCATGCAAACTCCAGGGGGCTTGGAACGCCCGCGGATCCTCCGGAGCCGATGGGGAAGGGGGCCGTGGAACGTTGTTAATCGCTTTACTCAGGGTGCATAGTTTTGCGGCAAACATGCTGTAGTTGGGGCCTTATTGCGTCGTAGCTGTGCAGGTACTCAGCCTCTGGTCCGAGAGAAGGGCCCATCTGGCTCGCTGGGCTCTGCTGACGGGCTGGTGCGCACTGATCCTGACCATGCTGGTGCCGGGCTGGGATCCCTGGCCGTTTGATCTTGATCATTGCGGTGGTCTGCGCCAGTGCCATCACCACGAGGGCAACCAGATGTTCTGGGGGGTTGTTGTGCCTCTGGGTGTGCTGATCCTGGTGTTGCTCAGCCATGAGATCTGGCGACGGATTTGTCCCCTGGCCTTTGTTTCCCAGCTGTTCCGTGCCCTGGGCATGCAGCGCACGCTGCTCGGTAAGGGCGGACGGCGCGATGTCGTGAAGGTGGAAGCCAATTCCTGGCTGGCCCGTCACCATGTGCAGCTGCAGTGGGCCCTGTTCATCGCCGGTCTGAGCCTGCGCTTGCTCGTGGTCAACAGCAATCCCCTCGCCCTGGGGCTGTTTCTCATGGTCACCGTGTTGGCGGCCCTGGGGGTTGGCTGGGCCTATGCCGGCAAGGCCTGGTGTCAGTACTTCTGTCCGATGGCTCCGGTGCAGACCCTGGTGACAGGGCCGCGCAGTCTGTTGGGGAGTGCGGCCCAGCTTCAGACCGGTTCACCACTGACGCAATCAATGTGCCGCAGGGTGGATACCCATGGCAAAGAGTCAAGCGCCTGTGTCGCCTGCCAGTCGCCCTGCATGGATATCGATTCGGAACGGGCCTACTGGCAAGGTCTATCTGGCAAGCCTGGCCTGAATTGGGCTTGGTATTCGTACCCAGGCCTGGTCATTGCCTTTTTCCTGTTAATTCAGGATGAATAGCGTGGCGGTGTGAACTATCTTCGCAGTGGGATGTGGGCGTTTGACAGCAGGACCATCGCGCTGATTTTTGAGCCCCTGCCTCAGGGGTTGGCGCTGGGCCTGCCTCGCCTGTTGAGTTTGCCGTTGCTGTTGGTGCTGGGTGGCTGTGTTTCGGTGGGAATTTTTACCGCTTTCGATCGTCTGTTTTGCCGGCATCTCAATAAGGTGCTCAATGCCGAGAAAGCCCGGGATCGGGCCCGCCATCAAACGCGCGTGTTGGCCAGTTTTGTGGCTGTCAATGGCTTTTTCTGGTTCGCCGATCCCTCCCTGGGGGCTTTCGGTGGCGTGAGCGGACAGTTGATTCGCTCTCTGGTGCTCGGTGCCAGCGGCATGTGGTTGTATCGGGCCTGGTTTCGGGACCGCAGCACCTACACCCGTGAGAGTGCCAGCACCAGCCTCCGCAAGCAGCTTGCCAAGGTCTTGCCCGAGTTGGAGCCGTACCTTGATGGACGCAGTCTGGCTGATTTGACCCCCCAGGAGGTTTACACGCTGGCCAAGGTGTTGCCGGCCCAGGTGGGAGAGACCAAACGGGAAATCTATCGCTCGGTGCTGGAAGATCTGTTTGCCTCGGGACGGTTGGAGCGGGCTGAGTCATTGGTGCAATTGGAGGAGTTGCGCCTTTCTCTGGGTCTTGTTGATGAGGATCACTATGCGGCGATCCGCGTCTTGGCCATCAGTGATCCCCGCATTCTGCATCTGGACCATCTACAGCTGGACAGCCGCAGCCTGCGGCAACAGGCTGCTTCCCAGGCCCTTGCCAATCTTGTGCAAGCGAGCAATAACCCGCAGGCGGTGCTTACGAATCCTCGTCAACAGGACGGTCTGGAGCAGATCCGCCGGCAATTCGGTCTTGATGATGTCAGCTGGCAGGAGCTCCTGGCTTCTTTCGGACCGGCTTCTGCTTTTGCCATCAACAACCTTGAGCGAGAAGTTGAGGTGCTCAGGCAACAGTTGGCAGCCCGGCAGAGTCTGGCTGGTGCTGCCGAGCTCGAGCCCCTGCTGAATCCTTTGTTGCCGGTGATTGACCGGAGCATCGCCAGTTGTTATGTCGCCCTGCGGCCCGGTCTGAGTGCCATCCCAGCCGACCATCCCCTGCAGCGGCAAGTTGAGCAATTGCTTCGGCATTGTCCAGCCAAGCTTCTGGGTACCTTGCGCACGGAAGATCAGCTGCTGGCGGCGACCTTGTCTGCCGTGGATTCGCCCGGTCTCGGGGTGTTGCCGGATCCTGCCGATGTGATCGATTCCCTCTGGGGTGATCCGGATCCCGATACGGCCCGTTGGGTGTTGTTCGTGCAGGGCAAACGCTCCCCCCATCGGGCTGAGGCTTTGCTGCGACAGGGGCGTCCGGATGGCTTGACTCAGGACAGCCTGGATGCCTTTTTCTCCGACAACAGCCCCGAGCAGCAGCTGCTGCTGCGGCGACTGCTGGCGGTTCCCATGGCGGCAGGTCTGTCGCCAGCGGCACTGTTCAACATGGTGCGCTGGGGCGAGCTGAGAATGCTGAACCCTGGGGATCGCTTGTTTCAGGTGGGCGATCCCGCCAACTTGGTCGCGATCCTGCTCGAGGGCCAATGCCTTGTGCTGCGGGGCCATCGCCCCGATGGGCAGCTGAGAATAGTGGCCCGGGTGCGGGCGGGCGAACCGATCGGTGATGTGGCCTTCTTTGCCGACCACAACCGACGGGCGGAGGTCAGGGCCGAAGGCGAGCCCGTGCAGTTGCTGGTTTTTCCGGCGGAGCGTTTTGAGAGTTTGTTGCAAACCTCTCCAGAGTTCAGCCGAAGTCTGCTGCGGCAGCTGGCGCTTCGCATCGAGGATCTCTATAGTCGGCTCTCCTTGGCTTCCAGGGTTGGTCTGGCTTCTTGATCGACTCCGGCATGTCATCAACGCTGGCCGCGATGCACTGGTCATCTTGGCGAAAGTCTGTTCATTCTGTTCGTTCGTTGACTTGTTGTAAGTCTGTCTGATTTGATCCGTTTCTTTGAGCAATCCCTGAGGGGCCGATGCGACGCGGGGAACAGGGAACCCAGCCTTGCCGAGCACTGCGACGATCATGCGGTTGGTGTCGAAATAGACTCGCTACGAATCAGGGGTATGGGCCTAGGGGCGTACGGCCAGGCGCGAACCGCGCTCGCTGAATTCGAGCACCTCGCTATCGGCGGACTTGCCTTCCATCGGGTTGGGAACTCTCTGAATGCCCTCCTAGGGCAGGGCAATAGCCTTGGCTGACATGGCACCCCGATTGGTGCCAACGACCTGTGGATTGCCGCTCACGCCCTGGCCCTTGGTGCCACGCCGAGCTCACGGGTGCTCGGTGAAACGACAAAGAAGGCTGCAGCTGACTGAAAGACTCCAGAAAGCCTCTGGTTCTGAACGTGCAACGGTATGAGCCATGGTGGAGTTGAAATTCGTAAGGCTTTTCACCCGGTCTGAACTGACAGGGGCAAGCTTGACATCAGCCCCTATCGCCAGGGCAATCCGGTCGGTAGCATCGGAGCAGATTTGCTTGAGCGTGAAACGATGCGTTCCTTGATTTCACATTGGCTGCGGGCCATTACTCTCCTCACCGCCGCTGGCTTGTGCACTGCCTTGGCGAGCCAACCCGTTCAGGCCCAGCGTGTCGTGTCAAAGCTCGGCAATATCTGCCCCCTCGGCTATGTGGACACACTCAACGGTAAGTGCACCACCTTTGGACTGGCCAACTATACGGTTCAACCGACCAATGGCGAAGCCTGCCCATCGGGGTGGATGAATGTGGGCGGTGAGTATTGCCGTAAAAAATAGGGCCATAATTGTGAGAGATGCATCAGCCAGTCGACCGAAGACAAGGATGGCCCATTGCCCCGTCCATTTGGAATCAGCATCGGCCAGGTGTGACAAGGGAATTCTCTTCTGGACGGGCAGCGTTTTCCGGGGTCCCTGTTGAGACGCAGCCGCAATCCTGATCTTCAACGTCCCTCGATCAACGCCACAACTGGCGCAGGGCCCTGCCCAGCAGGACCAGCAGATCCGTCTCCAGCAGGGAGCTCTGCGGTGAGCCGCTCTCCAGGGCCACCAGTCCCTCCAGCTTGCGTTGCAACTCCTGGGCGTCCCGCCGTTCCTGCCGCAGCCGTTCCTGCTCGCTTTGCTCCTCGTGGCGCAGGGCGCCGCCGGCCCGGGTCCAGGCCAGCAGCTGGCGCAGTTCACCGGGATCGAGCCAGGTGCCGTGGCTGCGGCAGCGGTCGACGATCACGCCGCTGCGTTTGCCGAACAGGCTGCGGTTCATCATGTCGCCGCAGGCGGGGCAGGCCCGGTAGCGCAGCGCTCCAGGCTGGCTGCGGGGCGACTCCACCAGGCTGTTGAGCAGGGGCGTGTCCACCTCCCAGACCGGGCCCACCGCCTCGCGCAGCAGCTGCTGCAGGGTGCCCTGCTCTAAGAACAGGCCCAGGCAGGTGGGACAGCGATCCAGGCTGATCGTCGAGGGATGGCTCAACCGGATCGCCTCCAGCGGGCCGTGGCCGTCCGGGCAGTGCAGATCCGCCCTCGGACCCTGGACCTCGGCCCTGGCCCAGCCCTCCAGGTCGATGTCCACGAAGCTGCCGCAGTAGGCGCAGCGGGGGCCGCCGTCCCGCAGGGGTGCGGAGCAACAGGGGCAGTTCACGGGATCGTCGGCGGCTCGGCCGGCAGTTGGGGAGGCAGGGGTGGCGGCAGGGGTGGCGCCAGGCGAGCGAGACCGGCGGCGGGCAAGGCCGGCCCATTCGCCGTGGGGAGTTGTGCGCCCGTCCTGACCCCCAGCCCACCGCCGGCGATGCCCAGCCCGCTGCCGGCGACGGCCTGCTCCCCACCGCCGATCGCCCGGCCGCTGCGGCGATCGAGCGCCGCTTCCACGTCCGCCGGCAGGGTGAGGTTCTCGATCAACAGGCTGGGGATCTCCAGCCCCAGCTCCTGCACCTCCGCCAGCAGGCCCAGGCGCAGATCCCGGGCCAGCTCGTCGTAGCGGCCGGCCAGATCGAGGATCGAATGGCTCGCCTGGCCCAGGGCGTCCGCCAGGCGGCTGACGATCAGGTTGCGCAGCTGCTCGCTCAGCGTCTCCAGGCTGACCTGGCCCCGGTTGCCGGTCACCTCACGGATCAGCCAGCTGGGGTCGTTGACCCGCAGGGTGAAGCTGCCGAAGCCCCGCAGCCGCACCGGTCCCAGTTCCGGATCGCGCACGATCAACGGATGGCGGGTGCCCCATTTGAGATCGGTGAACAGGCGGGTGGCCACGAAGTACACCTCCGCCTTGAACGGGCTCTCGCCGCCGAAGGGCAACGACAGCAGGCTGGTGAGGATCGGCAGATTGCGGCTGGCCAGCACGTGGCGGCCCGGCCCGAAGCTGTCGGCGATGCGCCCTTCTTTGACGAACACGGCCCACTGGCCCTCGCGCACGACCAGCTGGGAGCCCAGCTTCAGGGCGTTGTCATGGCGATCGAAGCGCCAGACCACCGTCTGGGACTGGCTCAGTGAGCCGTCATCGGCCCACTCGACCACATCCAATCCCTCGCGTCGGATTGCCTGCCACAGGTGTTCCATCGGCATGCCGTCCGGCCCTGGGGCACGGTTGCAGGTCTGGAGCCAACGTTAGGTGGCTGGATCGGGCCGGTCTTTTGTCGCAGGCCTGGCAGCACGGGTTTGTGGACAGAACCCCCCGCAGCAGCCAAGCTTTTGTTTTGTCGTGCGGCGGCCCATGTCGCCTTCTGATCCAGCCTTGGCGTCCGGACCGTCGGCTGACGATGGCCTGATGGGTTGCCAGATCTGGCTGCTCGATGACGACAAGGCCCTCTGTCGCCTGCTGGAGCCGATCCTGAACTCCCGGGGCTGGCGCACGCGTAGCTTCCATCGCCCCGACGACCTGCTGGGGGCCCTCGACGGCGGCGCCCCGGATCTGCTGGTGCTCGACCAGATGCTGCCGGACAAGCCCGGCACTCATGTGCTGGCCAATCTGCGCCAGGCGAGTTGGCGCTTTCCGGTGCTGATGCTCTCGGCCCTGGGGGCGCCGGCCGATCGCATCTGCGGCCTGGAGGTGGGCGCCGACGACTACCTCGCCAAGCCCTTCCTGCCGCGGGAACTGCAGCTGCGCATTGAAAAGCTGCTGCAGTTGCATCCGCGGCGGCGCCAGGCCCAGCGGCTGGAGGGAGCCTTCTGGATGGGCAAGTTGCAGTTCGAGCCCGCCCAGTGCCGCCTCACCGGCGCCGACGGTCTGCAGTATCCGGTCAGCCGCGGTGCGGTGGCCCTGCTGCTGGCCTTCTGCCAGGCCCCCGATCAGGTGCTCAGCCGGGACCACCTGCTCGGTGCCAGCGGCAGCCTGGTGGATGCCAACACCAGCCGCAGCCTCGATGTGCGCTTGTCGCGGCTGCGGCGCCTGCTGGAGTCGATCTCGGAGGGCACGGTGCGGATCGAGACGGTGCGGGGCCTGGGCTATCGCCTCCACCTGGATCAACCCCCTTGTCCCTGATTCCGCGCCGGCAGGAGCGCCCCCTGCACCTGAGCACCGCTGACCGCTGGCGCCTGTTGCGCCATGGCCTGGTGGGCATCCTGATCAGTGCCCTGCTGCTGTTGCCGCTGCGCTGGTGGTTGATGGAGCAGCCGGTCGGCGGGCTGGCCTGGGTGATGTTGTGGGGTGGGCTGGCGGTGGTGCTGGGGCTGCTGGGGGGGCTGCTGGCCTACCTGCGCGGCTGGGTGGAGCTGCCCCTGGCCCAGCTGGTGCGCGGCTTGCCCCAGGAGGCGGCCCCCCGCATCGATCTGGTGCCGGAGGAGGGCTTTGCACCGCTGCGGCTGCTGAGCCTGCGCATCAACCGGCTGCTGGAGCAGCTCAACAGCAATGCGGTGGCCCGCGAGGCGTTGCTGCGGGGCCTGGTGCACGACCTGCGCGGCCCGCTGACCCGCCTGATCCTGAGGGTGGAGCAGCTGCGGCTGGAGACCGACGTGGCTGCCGACATGATTCAGGGCCTGCAAGGTGACATCGAGGCGCTGCGCAACCTCAGCGATCAACTGGCGGCGCTCTCGGATGACGAACCGCTGGAGAACCGGGCGGTGGTGCTGGCCCTCGACGATCTCTGCCATCGCATCGCCGACACCTACGGCCACGGCCAGGTCGAGGTACGCACCCCCCGGCTGATCGTGCGGCTGGATCGGGGCTCGTTGCAGCGCACGCTCAACAACCTGATCGACAATGCCCTGGAGTACGGCGAGCCCCCGGTGCAGATCTCGGCCCGGCTGGCGCGGCAGGACCTGCTGATCCTGGTGGAGGACCACGGCCATGGCATGCGCTCGTCCGAGCTGCTGTCGATGGTCCATCTGCCCCGGGCCGATGATCGCCAGGAAAGCCAGCATCGGGGCCTGGGGCTCTCGATCGCCCAGCACTTCTGCCGGCGCCATGGCGGTGTGCTGCATCTGGGGCAGTCCTCCCTGGGGGGGCTGGCGGTGGAACTGCGTCTGCCCCTGGCGGTGCTGGTGAGCAGCAAGGATCGGCGCCGGCAGCGTCGCGATCCCAGCCCCATCGAGCAGGTGGACCCCTTCTCGGCAGGATGAGCACAGCTTCGTTGGCCCCCGTGAGCGCTTTTTCTCTTCCTTCCGGCTGGCAGGCCATCGCCGGTGGCCTCACCGCCCCGGAGGGCTTCGTGGCCGCCGGCATCACGGCCGGTCTCAAGCCCAGTGGCAATCCCGATCTGGCGTTGCTGGTGGCGCCGCCTGGGGCCGTCTGCGCCGGCAGCTTCACGCTCAACCGGGTGCGGGCCGCCTGCGTCGATCTCTGCGCCGAGCGGCTGGCTGCCCGGGGCGGCCAGGCCCGGGCCGTGCTCACCAACTCCGGCCAGGCCAATGCCTGCACCGGCGAGCGGGGCCTGATCGACAGCCTCAAGGCCACGGAGGAACTGGCCCGGCGCCTCGGCCTGGAGGCGGAGGAGGTGCTGATCTGCTCCACCGGGGTGATCGGCCAGCCGATCCCGATGGACACCCTGCTGGCGGGCCTGGAGCCGCTGGTGGCGGCTTTGTCGAGCCAGGGCGGTGAGGCGGCGGCCCGGGCGATCCTGACCACCGATCTGATCGACAAGCAGATCGCCCTCGAGGCCGACCTGGGCGGCCGCACGGTGCGGATCGGCGGCATGGCCAAGGGGTCGGGCATGATCCACCCGAACATGGCGACGATGCTGGGATATCTCAGCTGTGATGCGGGGGTGCCGGCTGAGGCCTGGCGGGCGATGGTGCGGCGGTCGGTGGATCGCTCGTTCAATGCGATCACGGTGGACGGCGACACCAGCACCAATGACACGTTCCTGGCGTTTGCAGCCGGAGAGCCCCTGAGCCAGGAGCACTGGCCGGCATTGGAGGCCGGCCTGGCGGCGGTGTCGCAACATCTGGCCCGGGCGATCGCCCGTGACGGCGAAGGGGCCACCTGCCTGATCGAGGTGCGGGTGGAGGGGGCGAGCGATGACGCCGCAGCCCGCACCATCGGCCGCACGGTCTGTAGCTCGTCGCTGGTGAAGTGCGCCGTACACGGACGCGATCCCAACTGGGGCCGCATCGTGGCGGCGGCCGGCCGGGCCGGTGTCGCCTTTGAGCCGGCGGCGGTGGCCCTCTGGCTGGGAGAACACCAACTGATGGCCGCCGGCCAGCCCCTCGCCTTCGATCGCCCGGCCGCCAGCCGCTACCTGCAGGAACGCGCCGCCGGCGCCTATCTGCTGGATGACACCGTGCTGATCCGCCTGCTGGTGGGCGCAGGGCCCGGCACAGGGGCGGCCTGGGGCTGTGATCTCTCGGATCAGTACGTGCGAATTAACGCCGATTACACGACCTGATCCAGATGCCTGTATTTGCAAGGCATCTGAGCAGCCTAAAAATCTTGTGTCACTGGTGTGTCACTGATTATTGCTCCTGGCGGTTGCTTTGTTGTGGCCCTTGGGAGGTTCCTCGGCTCCCCTGCGATACCAGGGCCGAGGGGGTCGAGCACCCAGAAGATCGGGCTGATCTGCCTCGTGATGCATAGATTTCCGACCTCATAGTAGAAATACAGGTAGGCCAGCAAGGCGGCACCAGAGTGGCAAAAGCCTAGGAAGTCCACAAATGAGAACTCACTTGCCAAATCCATCCATCTCAGGCATCAGGACTCATAGGCTTGCTGCCGAGGGTCTTGGCAGCGAGACTCTTGAGAAATGGGTAAAATTTTATTTCAGTTGTCCAGCAGAAAATGAGCAATATTATGGCATAGCAAAAATATCTGAGCCAGGGATTGCTGATCCATCCTAGGTAAGAAGCCTGAATTAATAATGGTTGGTGAGATATGTATAGTGCATACGATATTGGGGCTATGAGTGTTCCTATTTTTAGCCAGTCAAAGCCCGCCCATTTGGCTTTCTGCCAAACAAAAGCAACCCCAGCAATTGCAACTGCGTCTATGAAATGTCTTGGTTCAAGAAAGGGGTGTACTCCAAGTTGGACGCTCACGTTCTTCGCAAGACATTGAGAGATAAGTATGCAGGCTACTGCAAATGTTCCAAAGTATGAGACTTTGATATCATGTGCCAATACTTTTCCTCTTCTTGCGTATGAGTATGCCATATCAACCCCTATCCACCATATTACAAAGTACATTATTATTCTTGGCAGGGGATAGGGGAAACGAATATAGATTAATGCTGATAAAATTGAGAAAATTGCCACTATGTATGGTTGAAGCTGCCGCCTTAGGTTGGTCTTGATTGGATAATACAGCATATAAAACCACCATTCATAATGCAACGACCATAAAGCACTTGCGAAGATAGCGGGAACAATTACATTCGGTTTTCCTGTGCCGAAGTCTTGTAGCATCGCAAGATTTCCCGCTAGTATTCGCCAGAAATTAATGTCTTGAAAGTCTGGCCTCAGTGTTGCCATACTGATTACCAGCATTGGTATTAAAACACCGTATATCCGCACAAAGCGGCGTATAAAGTAGCCACTAAAGGATTTATCACGACCTTTGCTGAACGAGAATTCAATAACAAATCCAGAAATTAGAAAAAATAACATTACTGCCTCCTGCCCGAATCTAAGGAAGCTCTGATCAAAACGACTTAATCCATAAAACCTAGTCTCATTCTCGT
>JBAXXM010000001.1:0-343453 GCA_037127935.1 Synechococcaceae cyanobacterium ELA739 | reverse complement strand
CGGCTGACGCCGCCGATGGATTGCCGAAGGGCGGTCGCGTCACCGGGGCACCCGACCAGACGGGGCCCTCAAAAGCCAGCCCCGGTCCCACCTTCGGATCCAGGATGGAAGCCTGCACGACGATCCCGGCGCCCAGGTCCCCCTCCCTAGGGTGACGAGCACGAGCGGTTGCCGGGACAGTTTCAATGACGCCAAGCCTGTTGACCCAGTCGTCGCTGTTTGGCATCGGCATCGCCTTCAGCCCCCTGCACATCGGCGTGGTGACCCTGTTGCTGCTGGGCCGAGCACCGCTGCGCCGCTCGTTTGCCTACGTACTCGGCTGGAGCCTGGCCAATGTGCTGGCGGTGGCTCTGCTGATGCTGTTGGGCAGCTCCTTTCCGATCAGCCTGGCCCATGGTGAGCGGGATCAGGTGCTGATTGACCTGCTGGGTGCCGGCGGGTTGCTCGCCCTGGGCCTCTACCAGCTCACGCCCCAGGCCGCCATCGGTGAAGAGGGCATGGCCCTGCGCCTGATGAACAAACTGCCGGAGCTGGACACCTGGCTGCTGGTGGCGATCGGCGCCGCCGGCGCCCTGCTGACACCCGAAAACCTGGTCTTCTATCTCAAGGAGGCCAGGCTGCTGCTGATCAACCACCCCGGCCTCAGCGCCGACCTGAAGGTGAGCAGTGTCTTCGCCCTGATGGCAGGTTCGCTGCTGCTGCTGCCGCCGCTGGTCTGGATCGGTAGCTCCGGCAGCATCCGCGAACCGATCGCGAAGTTGAACGACTGGCTGCAGCACAGGGCCGAAGCGCTGGTGGGGGTGCTGGCGATCCTGTTCGCGGCCTATCTGTTATTTGAGGGCCTGCACGGCCTGGAGCTGATGACAGCGGCCATCGCCTGAATCTGATGACAATCAGCTGGAGCCAGCCACTCTGATCTACCAGCGTTCAATGAACCCACTGCAATCTGGGTGGGAAAAGACCCTCCAGTAACCTCCATCATCAGTCCAGACACAACAATCTGCTCCGACAGCAACCACGCAACGCACGATCACTACGACGGTCTGTACATGAAGGATTCAGGAGATCGTAAGGTTGGCCAAACTGGTGGCACCATTGAATAAGCCGTAACCAGTGATTTCGACAATGGGATCGGCCGTGGCAGAGTAACTCGCGGTAACATTGTTGATGGCCAGGAAGGTCCTTATCGTGGCGCCAGTACCGAACGTGAAGGTGGAAGCGCCATTAGCAGCGAAGTTCACTGTTCCAGCAGAACTGGCATTGAGCAGGTTGCCAATGGCCGTATCCGTCAGGGCTGTGACCGCACCAAGCACCTTGACGGCACGCACCGCTGTTCCAGGTGCGTCGATGCGATCGAGCCCAACCTGAAAATCGGTGATGAGTTCGAACGTTCGAGCGGTGCTGGTGCCACCGACAACACCATCGGAGAGGGTGGTGTAGATGAAACTGTCAGCATCAGCGCCACCGCTAAGGACATCAAGGCCAGCGCCACCGGTGATGGAATCCGCCCCAGCCAGTCCAGCGATGGTGTCATTACCAGCATTGCCATTGAGGATGTCGGCATAGGCCGTCCCCGTGAGTCGATTGGCGCCGGCATTGCCCGTGATCGTGAGGCCATTGGCAGCGGCCGAGGCGTCGATGTTCAGGGCCGTGGTGCCCGTGGTGACCGCTGCCGGAGCACTGCCCGTGCCAATCACCGCAGTCTCAAGGCCCGTATCGCCGGCAAAAAGGGTCAGCGTTTGACCGGCCGTGACCGAGGTGAAGCGAACTTCGTCGATACCGGTAAGACCGCTATCCCTGAACTCCGCGGCACCATGATCCGCGGAACTGGACACCAGATAAAGATCTCCAGCGCCTGAGCCATCGATAAGGTCCACGCCGGCGTTGCCATTGAGGACATTGACAGCGCTATTACCCGTGATCGTATTGGCCAAGGCGTTGCCAGTACCATTAATAGCTGACGTTCCCGTGAGCACCAGGTTGGCGAAGGACGTGGCAGGCATGGTGGTGGTGCCATCTCCCAGGGCGGAAACAGTGGCGGCTGATTGATAGGTATCGACGACTTGATTACTGAAAACGGTCAGGGGATTACCTGCTTGATCCGTGATCAAACCTGAAGTGGCGCTCCCAGAGATGGCAGCATAGGTAACATTGACAGCCGAAGTACTGACAGGTGCGGTACCAGTGAAGGTGAGCGTGACCTTGTTGCTCAAAGGATCAAGACTGATTGCCGAGGCAGAGACAGCAACTGCAGTACCAATTTGACGCGAGAAGTTAGCCGCAATCAAGTTGGCACCCTTGACAACTTCACTGAAGCCGAGGATTATGGTATTACCATTAACGGCCATCGATGTGGCGCCTGGCAAGGTTGTATCTACAGCCAATATGCCTGCTGGATTCACAGCATTAGCCCCACTCAGCACCGCGGCGGTACCGAGAAGATTCGAGATCGCAGCTCCTCCGGGCAGGCTAAATGCGTTGGAGCTGGCGGTGGCCAAGTCAGCTGTACTGGTGTTCGAAGCATTGACGACATACGTGAAGTTGAGGCTTGTCGATCCAGAACCCGATGAATAAGTGGCGACACCACCATTGGCCAAGTTCAGGGCTGGGATTCCGGTGACAAATACATCGGAAGAGAACACCACCGTCAACCGAACGGTTTCACCAACGGCCAGAACGCCATCGCTGGGCGAGGCGCTCACCTGCGTCACCACCGGCGCAGCTGTGTCGTCGTTGTGGATCGTTCCCGAAGCGCTGGCCGTGGTGATCATGGCGTTGCTCGGGGTGCTGAGCGTGACCGCAAACTCCTCATCGTTCTCGACGACGCTGTCGCCAACCACCAGCACCATGATCACCTCGCTCGCCACACCGGCCGCAAACGTGACGGTGCCGGAAGGGAGCAAACCGCCGTTGAAATCAGAAGCGGTGGCCGCATTCGTGCCGATGCCGCTGACGCTCCAGTTGGCCGTGCTACTGGCGCTCAGATCCCCGTCACGGCTCACCGTGAATGTATAGGCCGTGCTGCCGCTGTTGCCTTCCGCTTTGGTGGCATCAGTGGCGGCAATCGCCAACGCTGGCAGGGGCAGCACGTCATCGTTGGTGATCGTGCTCGTGGCGCTGGCCGTACTGATCGTGGCGTTGACGGCGTTGGCGAGGGTCACGGTGAAGCCTTCATCGAGCTCCACCGTGCTGTCGCCGCTGACGAGGACCGTGATCAGCTGGCTGGTTTCTCCGCTCGCGAACACAACGGTGCCCGAGGGGAAATTGCCGCCTTGAAAATCAGCGGCGTTGGCCGGATTGACAGCCGATCCCGCCACGGCCCAGGTGGCGCTGCTGTTGCCGCTGGTATCGCCGCTGCGGCTCACCGTGAATGTATAGGCCGTGCTGCCGCTGTTGCCTTCCGCTTTGGTGGCATCAGTGGCGGCAATCGCCAACTGGGGCAAGGCTACGGTGGCGAAGTTTAGCGTCGTGCTGTTGTTGATACCGGCAAAACTATTGCCGGAAACATCTTGGATGACCCCGGCAGCGAGCTGGAGCGAGTAGGTCGAACCAGCGACAAGGTCAAGGGATGGATTGATGGTGACATTGGCACCAGCGAAAACAACCTGACTGGTATCGGTGATATTGATCGAGCGCACATCCGTGCCATTGGAAAGAACCAGAAACCCGGTCCCCGCCTTGACATTTTCAGAAAATATCAGATTGATGTTGCTGGCCAACGCCACCCCCTGCGCATCATCTGCGGGAGTGGAGCTCGCCAGCACCGGCGGAGTGTTGTCGATGAATGAGGAAAAAGCATAGGCGGAGCCGTTGAAGGAAATCGACTCGATATCGCTGTAGGCAAGATCAACATCCGTGGCGGCAGACTTACTGATGGACAGGAAAGACGTTGTCGGATCGTAAGCGATCGAAAAAAGATTAATAGATTCCGAGAAATAGAGGGTGTCAGAATCGGCTCCACCGTAGTAAATATCTGAACCTAGGCTGTCGTAAAAAGCATCATTACCAGCATTGCCGACAAATGTATTCGCAACATCGTTTCCATAAAAAGTGTCAGCACCACTACCACCAGTGGCTGCCTCGATAATGGTGCCAACCGCGATGGTGAGATTACCAACCTTTCCGCCGATATTGGAGTAAGAAGGCGATGTTGACTGCGCCGAAGAAGGAGCCAGATTAATCAGCTGAGCATTACTGAAATTACTGACATCAAGACGGTCGTAGCCGCTGCCATCAATCAGCGTAAACGTCGTCGAGCCAGCATTGGTGCTGAACTTATTCCAAACATCGCTGACTGTTGAAGTAATATTGGTGCCCACCCCATAGATCGTGTCTCCCAGGAAAGCCCGATTGACGCCGTAGCCCTGGGGCGCGTAGATGGCGTTGAGCGCGATCCAATCCGCCGCCATTGGGGTCTGGAGCCAGCTGTAACTGATACCGGCAGCAGCAGTATTGGGATTATAAGCACTAAAATAAGGGCTGCTATTTTGCGGCAAATACGACATCATGGACTCCAGCCATGAATCGTTGGCGTAAACTGCCTGAGTGGCGTAATCTACGGTTCCATTGTAAGTGCCCTGATGACCCAGGCCCAAGGCATGGCCGACTTCGTGCTCGATCGTTTGCAACGTATAGCCAACATACGCCGAGCTTGATCCGTACCAGTTGGCGGCAATATTGATTTCGGTCCAATCGATGCCATCACTATAACTGGCCCCTCTCGGACCAGAATAAGCCCCACTAGCATTGTCGCGGAAGAAAAAATCAACCTCATCGCCGGTCGAAGTTGTTTCTTGAAAATCAATTCCTAGGACTGCCTTGTAAAGCTTGAAGACTTCACGGACCAGCGACTTTCTTGCTGTACTAATACCATCGGGGTCGGCACTCCAGCCAGAAATATTGTAGTAGAGGATTCCGTTGTTAGGATTATTGCCGGATGAGCCCAGATTGTATCGTCGCGCTACTGTACCGTTGGCCGCCCAGTAACCGGTTTGCAAATAATCGGCTAATACTTGCAGCGAAGCAGCTGGCGCTGGTGCGGACTGTGTGGTCTGGGTCCCCAACGCCGCAAACGATGAGCTTGGCTTGACTTTGGTTGTCCCCGACTGGGAAGCGAAAGGATCCGGTAATCCACAAGCCGAGCAGCCACAGCCATTGAGGTGGTGTATCGGATTGGTGGCGTCGAGATTGATTGAGGATGTTGGATCCGTTGATGGGGTGGCAGGGTCGCTTGCGGTGGCGAGGACCGCATCAAGCAAGGACTGCTGGAGTGGGTTCTCCCTCTGTTGACCTGGAGACCCAGACGTGAGCCCAAACGCAAGAGGGCTGCCATCCGCCTGACCGTGGCTGTCAAGGCTCCACTGTGAGGCTTCTTCGAAATTGGCAAGAAGGAGGGGTGCGATGGCTTTGGACGTGGCTGACTGCAACCAATCAAGACTTAATATGATTCGTTCATCCTGACCATAAGCCGAACTTTTATTGGCGCGACCAGCTCCAATCAGTGTCGTCCCGTCCACAGACTCCAGGCTAATCTGGGAGCCCTGAAACTCACCCGTCAGGCGAGTATTGCCTGCAAGTGTGTCGACATTTTCCTCGTCCAAGGGAGAGCTGGAACCACTTTCACCAGTCAAACCCTGCCCCCAGCAGGTCCCGATCAGCTCCCCACCTGCCCAGCTCGTCAATCTCGCTTCCAAAAGACAAAGAGCCTCTTCCAGGTTATTGAACCTGGCGACGGGATTGTCAGCGGGATTAAAAAACTGAGCCATAATGGGAAAAATGAATGAAGAAGTTATTCGACCGCGGCTTTTCTTTCCGCTGGATCAACCCATGCTACTGGAAGCTGAAGGTGAGGCGATCCAACGATGACCATTTGGAACGTTGCTTTTACCGTTCATTAACAGGGTTTGCCCTCATCTGGGAGCTTGCTGTTGATACGTGCCTGCTGGCGACCGGTTTTGGGTGGATCCTCGAGCGTTTCGCCCCTCACGGCCTGACCTGGATGCTCAGAGCCGCTCCAGCATGCCGCTGCCGGAGCGTCAGTCCCGGAGTCGCTCCAGCAGCTGGCTGGCGGAGCCCGTCAGCAGCGAGCCATCGGTGGCCACCGCCATGAAGCTGAAGCCCTGGTCCAGGCGCCGGCGAATCATGGCCGGATCGAGGCTGATCGTGCCCGCCGCCACACCGGCCCGACGGGCCGCATCCAGCACCTTCCGGGCCGCCGCCTCCAGCAGGGGGTGATCCACCTGGCCCAGCAACCCCAGCGAGCCCGACAGGTCGTACATCCCGACAAACACCAGATCCAGACCCGGCACCGCCACGATCTCCTCTATCCGCTCCACGGCCGCGGCCGTTTCGATCTGCACGATCGTCAGCAGGGCGGCATCCGCCGCCGCCGCATAGTCGGCCACAGGCAGCCCCCAACGGGCCGGCGCCAGGGTGGGGGCGAAGCCGCGGACGCCTACCGGCGGGTAGCGCAGGGCGGCCACCGCTGTGGCGGCCTGCTCGGCGGTCTCCACCATCGGTGTGATCACCCCCATGGCACCGGCATCGAGCAGGGGTTTCACCAGCCAGGGCTCATGCCAGGGCACCCGCACCAGCGGCACGGCGCCGGTGCCCTGGCTGGCCCAGATCATCTGCTGGGCCGTCTCCAGGCCGATGGCACCATGCTCCAGATCGATCCACAGCCAATCGAAGCCGCTGGCCGCCAACAGGGAGGCCACCGGCGCACTGGCCAGGGTCAGCACTGGCCCCAGCAGCGTTTCGCCAGTGACCAGGCGCTGCCGGAAGCGCTGCAGGCTGGCGGGGATGGCCGCCGGATTGTCAGAGGCGGCATTCATCAGAGGATCTGCTCCAGAAAGCGGCGGGTGCGTTCGTGATTGGGGGCCGTGAAGAAGGTTTCAGGCTCCGCCTGCTCCACCACTTCTCCCCCATCCATCAGCACCACCCGGTGGGCGACCTGACGGGCAAAGCGCACCTCATGGGTCACCACCACCATGGTGATCTTCTCGGCGGCCAGGGCCTGCATCACCTCCAGCACCTCGCGCACCATCTCGGGGTCGAGGGAGCTGGTGGGTTCATCGAACAGCAGGATGCGGGGCTCCATGCACAGCGCCCGGGCGATCGCCACCCGCTGCTGCTGGCCACCGGAGAGCTGGCCGGGAAACTTGCTGGCCTGCTCCGCAATGCCGACCCGCTCCAACAGGGCCCGGGCCTGGGCCTCCACCTCGGCCCGCGCGCGCTTGCGCACCAGCACCGGCGCCAGGGTGAGGTTGTCGAGCACGCTCAGGTGCGGGAAGAGATTGAACTGCTGGAAGACCATGCCCACCTCGCGGCGGATCGCATCGATCTGGCGCACATCGTTGCTGAGGGCGATGCCATCAACGGTGATGCTGCCCTTCTGAAAATCCTCCAGGGCATTGAAAGTGCGGATGAAGGTGCTCTTGCCCGATCCCGATGGCCCCATGATCACCACCACCTCGCCGCGGTTCACCGTCAGGCTGGCGCCGCGCAGGGCATGGAAGCCGTTGGGATACCACTTCTCGACACCGATGGCCTCGATCATCCGGTCACGGCTGGGGGCTGGGGCTGGGGGCATCGCTGGGGCCGGGGTTACAGGGGGCGGAAGGGGGATCGGAGAGGGGCAGGCTGGGACCCGGACACGATGATCGGGGCGGTGCTGTCCAGGGGCAAGGGGTCATGGCAGCAGGCATTCAGCGACGGGCGGCCGGGCTGCGGGAGTCAAGGCGCTGCTCCAGGGCCCGGCTGCCCAGCCCCAGGGCGGCGCAGCAGCACCAGTAGACCAGCGCCAGCACCAGATACAGCTCACTGCTGTGCCCCAGGAACTCGGGGTTGGCCATGATCCCCCGGGCCGTGCCCAGCAGATCCAGCAGGCCGATCAAGGACAACAGGGTGGTGTCCTGCAGCAGGGCGATGAACTGCCCCACCAGGGCCGGCAGCGCCACCTTCAGGGCCTGGGGGATGACGACCGTGACCAGGGCCTGGAGCTGGCTGAGCCCCAGGGAGCGGGCGGCCTCCAGCTGGCCGCGGGGCACCGCCGCCAGGCCTGAGCGCACCGCCTCCGCCAGATAGGCGGCGGCGAACAGGGTCAGCACCCAGGCCGCCCGCCAGATCCGGTCGGGCGACATGCCGCCGGGCAACAGAAAACCGAGGATGTTCTGGCCGATGAACAGCAACGTGATCAGCGGGGCACCGCGGATGAACTCGATGTAGGCCACCGACCCCCAGCGCAGCAACGGCAGCTGGCTGCGGCGACCGAGGGCCAGCAGTATCCCGAGCGGGAAGCTCAAGGCCATGGCGAAGCTGGCCATCACCAAGGTGAGCAGCAGGCCGCCCCAGTCACCGGGGGCGACCGCCGCCAGGCCCAGCCCGCCGCCGATCAACCAGAACCCCAGCAGGTAGAGAACCGGCCAGAGCAAGCCCACCAACCTGAGACCACGGGGCTGCAGGCGCCCGCCCCAGCGTCCCGCGACCCAGCGCAGGACCAGCAGCAGGCCGGCCAGCAGCCACCAGCGCAGCTGCAGCGGCCAGGTCAGCTGCAGGGCAGCGGGCAGCAACAGGGCCAGCAGCGGAATCAGCAGGGCCGCGATCCGGTCATGGCGGGGCCAGAGACGCCCCTGGTCGCGGCGGTCCGCCCGGGGCCAGGCCCGCAGCAGGCCCCAGCTCAGGCCAGCCTGGGCCGCCAGCAACGCCCCCAGCAACCAGAGGCGCCACTGCTGCTCCGGCGGGTAGCGCCCCACCAGCAGCAGCATGCTGTTGAGTTGCAGCACCGCCCAGTCGGCCCGGCCGATCGCCCAGCCCAGCAGTTGCAGGGCGGCCCAGACGATCAAAGCGAGCAGCCCCAGGCTCAGCAGCCCATCGGCGGCCGTGGGAGCCAGCTGGTGACGTAGCCGACTCAGTTGGTGGGCCAGGGGCGGCCTGAGCGAAGGGGCGGCGGGCAGGGGTTCGTTCATCTCAGCGCTCCCGGACCTGCACCAGCCGGTTGAGCCCATTCATCGCCGCCGAGATCAGCAGGTCGATCGCCAGATAGGCCCCGAGCAGCACCAGCACCACTTCCACGGCCCGACCAGTCTGGTTGAGGGTGGTTTCCGCCACCGAATAGAGGTCGGTGAAGCCGCAGGCCAGCGCCAGCGAAGAGGCCTTGGCCAGGCTGATGTACTGGTTGGTCAGCCCCGGCACGATCACCCGCAGGGCCTGGGGCAAGACTATGTGGCGCAGGGTGGCGGCCCAATGCAGACCCAGGGAGCCGGCCGCCTCCCATTGACCGCGGGGCACGGAGGCGATGCCGCCCCGCACCACTTCGGCGATGAAGGCCCCGATGTAGGTGATCAGCCCGGTGAGCAGCGCGGCGAACTCAACCGACAGATGCATCGGGGCCTGCCAGCCGCCGGCCAGCAACTGGGGTCCCTGCCAGCCGCCGCCGCTCCAGCCCGCCAGGTAGAGACCGGACTTGGCCAGCACCACAAAGGGCCACTGCAGGGCCGCGGACCGATCGGGCAGGGCCAGAAAGACGACGAAGTACCAGAACAGCAGCTGCAGCAGCAATGGGATGTTGCGCACCACCTCGACGTAGACCCTGGCCAGACCGCGCAGCAGCCCGTTGCGGCTGAAGGCGGCCATGCCCACCAGCAGCCCCAGCAGGCTGGAGCCCAGCAGGGCGATGACGATCACCCGCAGGGTGTTGAGCAGCCCCGCCAGCAGGGCCCGCCCATAGGACATCGAGGCATCGAAGGGCAGCAGCGTTTCAGAGAGATCGAACCCCGCGGGCTGCCCCAGCCAGCGCCAGCTGAGCAACAGGCCGGCGGCACTGAGATTGCGCACCAGGTTGGTCATCAGTAGCGCCACCACCACCAGCACCGCCAGACCCACGCCGGCCTGCAGCAGCCAGGGCAGGATGCGGCGATCGCGCCACCAGGGGGTCACGGTCATCGGAACGGCGGCGCGATCAACAGGCCGCCATCTTTGGCGAGGCGATTGGCAGCGCGGGCGATCTTCAGCGGTGACCCGTCACCGACATTGCGGTTGTAAATCTCGCCGTAATTGCCCACGGCGCTGATCACCTTGACCACGAAGTCATCGCTCAGGCCCAGTTGGCTACCCAGGTTGCCTTCCACCCCCAGCAGCCGGCGCCGCTCCGCCAGCTTCGGATTGGCCTTGGCTTCGGCCAGTTTGGCCGTCACATTCGCCTGGGTGATCCCCTGCTCCTCCGCCTCAAACAGGGCGTAGACGATCCAGCGCACCGCGTCGGCCCAGGCCGGATCCGCCTGGGCCGTGGCCGGCGCCAATGGCTCCTTGCTCAGCACCTCCGGCAGGATCCGATGGGCGGCGGGATCGGTGAAGGTGGTGCGCTGGGCGGCCAGGGCGGAGCGATCGATGCTGACGGCGACGCAGCGACCCTGCTGGTAGGCCCCGAACATCTCATCAATGGTGCTGAACTTGAGCGGCACGTAGCGCTGGTCGATCCGTCGGAGCGCATCGGTGAGGGCCTGCTCGGTGGTGGCACCGCTGAGCAGGCAGACCGGCTTGCCATCCAGTCCAGCCAGGGCGGTGATCCCGGAAGCGGCCGGCACCATCACGCCGACGCCGTCGTGGAAGACCACCGGCGCGAAGCTCATCGCATTGCCGCCGGGGGCATCGCGGCCGAGGGTGTCGGTGGTGTTGCGCGAGAGCAGATCGACCTCACCGCTGGCCACGGCCGGGAAACGCTGGGTGGCCGTGAGATTGCGGAACTCGACCTTCTCGCCCGAGCCCAGCAGGGCGGCCGCCACGGCCCGGCAGACATCGACATCAAATCCCTGATAGCGGCCGTTGGTGGCCACACTGCTGAAGCCGGCCACCTGGCCGTCGACGCCGCAATTGAGCTGGCCGTGGGAGCGGATCGCCGCCATGCGGACGCTGCTGACCCCACCGCTGCCCCCCTCACTGGCGCAGCCGAAGGCCGTGAGCAGCAACAGCAGCGGAGCAACAGTCCTCAGCCTGCGCAGATCCAAAACGGTGCTCCAAGCGTCCCGGCGCAGTTTGCCAGCACATCGAGCCGAAACTGAAGCAGGGTCAGGGGATGGGCTTCGATCTGGGCTCCGATCGGGTTCAACAGATCGGGTTCCATGGAGCGAGCTCAACGAAAGGGAGGCGAGACCATCAGGCCGCCCTCGCCGGCAAGGCGGTTGGCCCCCCTTGGCAACCCCAGGGCCGAGCCCGCCCCCAGATGGCGGTTGTAGATCTCGCCGTAATTGCCCACGGCGCCGATCACCTTGACCACGAAGTCATCGCTCAGGCCGAGTTGGCTGCCCAGGTTGCCCTCCACCCCCAGCAGCCGGCGCCGCTCCGCCAGCTTCGGATTGGCCTTGGCTTCGGCCAGTTTGGCCGTCACATTCGCCTGGGTGATCCCCTGCTCCTCCGCCTCAAACAGGGCGTAGACGATCCAGCGCACCGCGTCGGCCCAGGCCGGATCGGACTGCTGGGTGGCCGGCGCCTGGGGTTCCCTGCTCAGGGCCTTGCCCAGCAACCGGTGGCGGCTGGGGTCGGCGAAGGCCGAGCGCTGGGCGGCCAGGATCGAACTGTCGATACTCACGGCCTGGCAGCGGCCGGCCTGATAGGCGGCAAAGGCCTGCTGGATCTGGCCGAAACGAAGCGGCTTGTAGGTCACGCCCAACGGCCGCAGGGCATCGCCCAGCACCTGCTCGGTGGTCGCCCCACTCAGCAGGCAGACGCTGCGATCCCGCAGACCGGCCAGATCGGTGATGCCACTGGCCACCGGCACCATCACGTCCACCCCGTCATGGAAGTCCACCGGAGCGAAGCTGAGGGCGTTACCGCCGGGGGCATCGCGGGAGAGGGTGTCGGTGGTGGTGCGGGCCAGCAGATCGATCTGGCCACTGGCCACGGCCGTGAACCGGGAATCGAGGGTGACGGGCTGGTAGCTCACCTGGGCGGCATCGCCCAGCACCGCGGCGGCCACGGCCTGGCAGATCTCCACTTCAAAGCCGTGGTACTTGCCCTGGGTATCAGGGCTGCTGAAGCCCGGTGTCTGACCGTCGATGCCGCAGATCAACTGATGGCGGGTCCGGATCGCCGCCAGCCGCCCACTGCTGATCTGGCCGCCGCCTCCGGGGCCGGTCGCGCAGGCCCCCAAAAGCAGCAAGCTGGCCACGGCAAGGGCGCGGGCCGACAGCAAGGGGCGATCGCCCGTCAACGGAACGGGGGCGAGATGATCAAGCCACCATCGCGGGCCAGGCGGTTGGCGCCCCGTGGCAGGCCCAGCGGCGAGCCCTCACCGACGTTGCGGTTGTAGATCTCGCCGTAGTTGCCGACTGCGCCGATAACCTTGACCACGAAGTCATCGCTCAGGCCGAGCTGGCTGCCCAGGTTGCCCTCCACCCCCAGCAGCCGGCGCCGCTCCGCCAGCTTCGGATTGGCCTTGGCTTCGGCCAGTTTGGCCGTCACATTCGCCTGGGTGATCCCCTGCTCCTCCGCCTCAAACAGGGCGTAGACGATCCAGCGCACCGCGTCGGCCCAGGCCGGATCGGACTGCACCGTGGCCGGCGCCTGGGGTTCCTTGCTCAGGACCTCCGGCAGGATCCGATGGGCACCCGGCTCGGCCAGCTTGGTTCGGCGGGCCGCCAGACCGGAGCGGTCGCTGGTGATCGCCTGGCAACGGCCGCTGCCGTAAGCGCTGAAGGCCTGGTCGGCGGTCTGGAAACGCAGGGGGGTGTACGGGATGTTCTGGGACCGCAGGCGATCGGCCAACACGGATTCATTGCTGGTGCCACTGAGCACGCAGATGGTGCGGCCCGCCAGGCCCTTGAGATCGTTGATGCCGGAGGCCGTGGGCACCATCAGACCGCCGCCGTCGTGGAACACCACGGGGGCAAAGCTCATCGCATTGCCGCCGGGGGCATCGCGGCTGAGGGTGACCGTGGTGTTGCGCGAGAGCAGATCCACCTCGCCGCTGGCCAGGGCCGCGAAGCGATCGGTGGTGGTGAGCGGGCGCAACTGCAACTTGGTGGCATCGCCGAGCACCGCGGCCGCCACGGCCCGGCAGACGTCGACATCGAGGCCGGCGTACTGGCCGTCGGGGCGGATGATGCTGAAGCCGGGCAGCTGGCCGTTGCTGCCGCAGATCAAGGTGCCGCGGCTGCGGATCGTCGCCATGTGGGCGCTGCTGACACCGGAGCCACTGTCAGCGGCACAACCGGCCAGCGCCAGGGCCAGCAGGGCCGGCAACACCCTTGGTCCAGCCAGAAAGGTTGGTCCAGGCAGCCTGAATCCCATGCTGCAGCAAGCCATAGATCCGTGATCATGCCATGGGTCCGGGTCTGGATTCTCAGGGCAAGGCCACCAACACCGCCCCGAGCCCCATCAGGCCCACGCCCCACCACTGCAGCGGGCCGAGATGCTCCCCCAGCCAGAACACCCCCAGCAGGGCCACCAAGACCACGCTCAGCTTGTCGATCGGGGCCACGGCCGAGACCGGCCCCAGCTGCAGGGCCCGGAAATAACAGAGCCAGGAGACACCGGTCGCCAGGCCCGACAGCACCAGGAAAGTGAGACTGCGGCGCGAGAGATCGGGCAGGGAGCGCCACTCGCCGCTGACACTGACCACCGCCGCCAGCAGGCCGAGCACCACCACCGTGCGCACGAAGGTGGCCAGGTTGCTGGGAATGCCCTCCACCCCCACCTTGGCCAGCAGGGCGGTGACAGCGGCGAAAAGGGCGGCCAAGGCCGCCCAGATCTGCCAGCCGTTGAAGAGTGGAGCCATGGCAAGGGGAAGTGGGATCCCCCATGCTGGCGCCGATCCCTCAGGCCGCCCCATCCTCGTCATGGGCGAAGCGGTTGTAGAGGAAATCGAGGGCACTGTTGCGCAGCTCGTAATAGCGGGGGTCTTCCATGATGTCCTCGCGGCTGCGGGGCCTCGGGAAGTCGATCGACAACACCTCCCCGATGCCGGCGGCGGGGCCGTTGGTCATCATCACCAGGCGATCGGCCAGGAACAGGGCCTCATCGATGTCGTGGGTGATCATCAGCACCGTGCACTTCTGGGTGTTCCAGATCTGCAGCAGCTCCTCCTGCAGCTCCTCCTTGGTGATCGCATCCAGGGCGCCAAATGGTTCATCGAGAATCAGCACCTCCGGGCGGATCGACAGGGCTCGGGCAATCGCCACCCGCTGTTTCATGCCACCGGAGAGCTGGGTGATGCGCTTGTCGGCGGCTGCCGTCAACCGCACCATCGCCAGATGCTCCATGGCGATCTCGCGCTTCTGGTGCTCACTGAGATCGGGCTGCACCGCATCGATCGCCAGGTGCACATTGTCGTAGGCCGTCATCCAGGGGAGCAGGGCATAGCCCTGGAACACGACCATGCGGTCGGGGCCCGGCCGGGTGATCGGCTGGCCATCGAGCAGCACCTGGCCGGAGCTGGGGGTGGCGAAGCCCGAGACCATGTTGAGCAGGGTGGACTTGCCACAGCCGGAATGGCCGATCACACAGACGAATTCACCGCGATTGACCTCCAGGTTGATGTCCGCCAGCACCGGATAGGGACCGCGCGGCGTGGCATAGACCTTGGAGAGCTGCTCAAAGCGCAGTAGGGGTGGTGGCAGCGCCGCTGCTGCGCTGGCGGTGCGATTCGAGCGGGTGCGGGTGTCAGGAGTAGGCATGGAGGGCATGGCGATGGGGTGAAGAGGACGACATCCCGGGAGGCCGTGGTCCCGGAATGGAGACATCCCTGAGATCAGAAGTCCTGCAAAGTCACGATCCTGAGATTCAGCAATGCTTGGCTGAATGCGCACAAAGCAGCTGTCGAATGCGGCTGGGGAACTGAAGCCCTCAGCCGGCCAGGGAGCGGGGAGCGCCGATGGGGATCTCAGCGACGCTGAAGTCGCGATGCACGGGCACGGCGTTGAGGTAGTCGATCGGGTGGTCGACGTCGAAGGGGCGACCGTCGAAAAGCTCGATCGGACCGCGCTGGTAGCTGACCGCGTCCAGTCCCAGCTCGCGGGCAGCGGTGCTGAACACCCCCACGGCACAGATGCGCTCCAGAATCTCGACGTAGTTGCGGGGGAAGGGAATCTCCCCCCAGCGGGCCAGCTGGGTGAGGATCCAGAGGTGCTCGCTGCGGCTGGGCCGGTTGACGCCCGGGCCGAAGAACAGATGGTGGGGAACGGTGGAGTTGCCATCGGCGCCGGTTTCGCTGAACCAGATCACCTCCTTCTTGACCCCGAGATAGCGGCGATCACTGAGCAGGTCGCTCAGCTCGCCCCAGTGGCTCGGTTCGGCGCAGTACCGGCAGGCCTCGAGCAACGCCTTGACCAGGGCGATGTGGGTGTTGGGATAGGCCAGAGCCCAGTCCTCGCAAACCCCCAGCACCTTGCCGGGATGGCCGGGCCAGATCGCCAGATCCCCGGCCACCGTGAAGCCATGGCCATCGGCCAGGGCTCGATCCAGCCAGGGGGCGCCGATGCAGAAGCCGTCGATGCTGCCGTCCTTGAGGTCGGCCAGCATCTGGGCCGGTGGCAGGGTCTGCAGGTGCACATCGCGGTCGGGATCGATGCCGCTGGCCGCCAGCCAATAGCGCAGCAGCAGGTTGTGCATCGAGGCCGGATGGACGATGCCCAGGGTGTGGGGTTCCCGGTTGTGACTCTGCAGCCAATGCCGGTAGTCGTCGACGCTGTGGACGCCGGCGTCAGCGAGGCGTCTGGCCAGGGTGATGCCATTGCCATTGCGACTCAGGGTGAGTGAACTCACCACCGGCAGGGGCGAACCGCCGTGGCCGCCGGCCGTCATCCAGGCCGGCATGCCCGAGGGCATCAGGGCCGCATCGAGGGTGCCATCCACCAGGCCGTCGGTGACACCGCGCCAGCTGGTTTCGCGCACCAGCTGCACCTCGTCGAGGCCGTGCTTGCTGAAGAACCCCTTGGCCTCCGCCACCGCCAGGGGCGCGCAGGCGGCCAGGGGCACAAAGCCCAGATCCAGGTTC
This sequence comes from Synechococcaceae cyanobacterium ELA739, assembly GCA_037127935.1. Taxonomy (GTDB): domain Bacteria; phylum Cyanobacteriota; class Cyanobacteriia; order PCC-6307; family Cyanobiaceae; genus Cyanobium. The sequence continues at coordinate 327,465 of JBAXXM010000001.1, read as the reverse complement.
ACCTTTTCGAGGCCGTGGCGGGCCAGCACCTTGTGGGGCTTGGCCTGCCACTGTTTGACCCGCTTCTGGCGGTTGAGGAAATAGATGATCTCCGAGCGCAGGCTGTAATAGCTGGGATGGTGGACCACCGTCAGTCGCTGGCGCGGCCGCGGAATGTCGACGTCAAGAATGCCGCCGATCACGGAACCGGGCCCGTTGGTCAGCATCACGATCCGGTCGGAGAGCAGCACGGCCTCGTCGACGTCGTGGGTGACCATCACGGCGGTGAGTTCGTGCTCATTGCAGATCTGCATCAGCTTCTCCTGCAGATTGCCCCGCGTCAGGGCATCGAGGGCGCCGAAGGGTTCATCGAGCAGCAGCAGCTTGGGCTTGATCGCCAGAGCGCGGGCGATTGCCACCCGCTGGCGCATGCCTCCGGAGAGTTCTCCAGGTTGCTTGTGGCTGGCCGGCCCCAGGCCGACCATGGCGATGTGCTCGTCAACCACGGCCTCACGCTCAGCCCGAGACAGGGCGGGCATCACCTCCTCGACCGCCAGGGCGATGTTCTCGCGCACGCTCAGCCAAGGCAGCAGCGAATAGTTCTGGAAGACCACCATCTTGTCCGGGCCGGGGCGACGCACGGTCTCGCCATCGACAAGCACCGTGCCGCCCGTCGGCAGATCAAGGCCGGCGATCATGTTCAACAAGGTGCTCTTGCCGCAGCCGGAATGGCCGATCAGAGAGATGAACTCTCCCTTGCGGATCTGCAGATCAATGCCTTGGAGGGCAAGGTAAGTGCTGCCGCCACTGAGGGGGAAGCTCTTTTCAATCTCCTGAACTTGAACGAGGGTTGTCATGGCATGGTTTGGCGTTGGATCAGTGGAGGTGGATCAGCCGAGATGGCTGAAGAAAAAGTGCAGCAGTCGCCCAGATTTACGCTATTCATCAATTAGCCTATGCCTGTAAAAGCCAGATAAAAACCGATCAGCATCGCCGTAATCAGGGAAAGCCGAACCAACAGGAAAGGGATAACAATCTGCTTGCGGAACAGGGACTGCTCAAAGGTCTGCAAGCGACCTCCAAGCTGTTGCAGCCGCTGGTGCATGGGGCTCAACATCCTCTTCACTGCCCGGAAGCAATACGGCTCTGCAACCAAACCATCAGGCGATCGAGGATCAAGCCAATGGCACCGATCCAGATCACACCCAGGACGATGTCGGAGACATAGCTGTTCTGATAAGCATCCCAGATGAAGAAGCCAATCCCAGGCGTGCCGGGCATCACGATCTCAGCGGCGATGATCGCCAACCAGGCCAGACCAATCGAAATGCGCAGACCGGTGAAGATGTAAGGCAGGGCCGAAGGGATCAGAATCTTGGTAAAGAAGTTGCGGTTTGACATCTGAAGCACCAGGGCCACGTTGCGGTAATCCTGGGGGATCTGACGGACGCCTTCAGCGGTATTGATCAGAATCGGCCAGATCGAGGTGACAAAAATCACGAAGATGGCGGCCGGCTGGTTGTTCTGGAACAGCACCAGCGCAATCGGCACCCAGGCCAGCGGTGCCACCATGCGCAGGAACTGAAACAAAGGGTCCAGGGCCCGATCCAGCCCCTTGTTCAGGCCGACGGCGATGCCAACGGCGATGCCGACCACAGCCGCCAGGCTGTAACCGAGCGCCACCCGACTGAGGCTGCTCATGGCATGCAGAAACAGACCTTTATCAAGGCCGCCGCGATCGAAGAAGGGATAGAACAGCAGTTCCCGGGTGCGCTCTTCGGTGAACAGGCTGAGCGGACCGGCAAGTTTGGTGAGGCCAAGCGTGGCACTGAGCTGCCAGAAGAGCAGGAAACCGCCGATGCCAAACAGCGGCGGCAGGAGGGCTTTACGCTGTTGTTTCCACCACAGGGCTGCGGAGCTGGGGGTGCGGTCAACGCGGCTGGAGTTAGGGCTGGTGCTGATCGTCATGGGAACAATGACTGGGTTTGGAGAGGGGAAAGTTGACTCAATGTCGATAGAACTGAGCCAGGCGAAGCGCCATAAGGAATCAAGGGCCCGCCAACGGCCTGACGGAAAGCGGACCCGGATGATCACTTCTTGATCTTCAGAGAATCGAGATAGGCCTGGGGATTCTCCGGGTCATAGACAATGCCGTCAAAGAAGGTCTCCTTGCCGCGGCTGGAGCCGCTGGGGATGTCCTTAGCCGGCACACCCAGTTCGGTGGCCGCCTGCTTCCAGAGATCCTCACGGGTGACCTTGTCGTTGATCGCCTGGGCTTGGGCCACAGTGTCAACGATGCCGGGGAAGAACTTCCAGCGGATGGACTCCACCAGGAACCACCCGGTCAGGCTCTTATAGGGATAAGAAATGTTGCCGCGATCGCTGCTCCAGTACAGCGGGCCCATCTTCGGATCGGTCTCGGGTGTACCGCTGGGGCCGATCTTGTACTGGCCCTTGAGCGATTCCTGCAGCACAGGCAGAGGCACGTTGTACCACTTGCGCGAGCTGAGAATCTTGGCGGCTTCATCTTTGTTCTCCGGCTTATCGAGCCACTGCTGCGCTTCGATCAGACCCTTCAGCAGGGCCACGGCGGCCTTGGGGTTCTTGTCCACCCAGTCGGCGCGCACCGCGAGGTACTCCTCGGGATGCACCTTCCAGATCTGGGCGGTGGTGGCGGCGAGATAGCCAATGTTGTCCTTGGCGATGCGCGAGGGCCAGGGATCCCCCGTGGAGAAGGCCTCCATCGTGCCGTTCTTCATCCCTTGCAGGGTTTCCGGGGCGGGCACCTTCAACAGTTCCACTGCCTTGTCGGGATTGACCCCACAGGCGGCGAGCCAGTAGCGGATCCAGATTTCCTGGTTGGCTTTGGGGAAGGTATAAGCCGCACGGAACTTGCGGCCTTCTTTCTGCTGGAACTTGTCGAAAAAGCCAGGGGAGCTGGTCTTGAGATCGACGCTGAGGTTGCCATCCTTCACCGAATTGGAGGCCGCGATGCCGTTCCCCTGGCTCATCAGCATCGCCAGGATGACCATCGGTACCTTCTTGCCGTTGGTGATCGCGCCTTCGCTGATCATCTGCGGCATCGGCAACTGCCATTGGCCGCCGTCAATGCCGCCACCGGCGGCACCAAGCACCACGTTGTCGCGGGCGGCACCCCAGCTGGCCTGCTTGGAGAGTTTCACATCGAGGCCATGCTTGGCGAAGAAACCCTTTTCAACACCGATCACCAGCGGAGCCGCTTCCAGAATCGGGACGAAGCCCAGGCTGATCGTCTTGGTTTCGAGGTTGGTCGTGCTCGCCACCGGAGTGGACGTGGAGCCGGCGGTTGAGCCGGGACCGCCGCTGCTGCTGGGTGGATTACCCAGACATCCGGCAAGAAGCGTGGTGGAACACAGCGTGGCGCTGATCAGGGCAAGAAAACGACGACGCTTGGTCATGGTGACAACGAAAGAGGAAAACGACAGACAAAGTCAACACAAATCCGGGCATCGATTTGAGCCCGATAAAACAGAGATCAGATCAGACTTCAGCCGCAATCAACAGAGCCTTCGCGACAGACGCCCAGCGCAAAAGGACAGCCCGCGACAACGGCAGAAGCGACAAACAAATCTCTGAATAACACAACCTATCAGCACCGGCATACCGATTGACCATCAAAGCCAAACCGAGCAAAATGGGCTTCCGACCAGAGGAATCGCGATCAAATTGCTACCAACAAAACATCGCGACCACACCCGATCTCCAAGGCACCGTTATACCCGAGTCAGCCCCTGAATCTGTTCAAGCAGGCAACGGCTGAACAAGACAACCACTGCGCACAAGGATGCTTGATCAACGCTCTCCGCAACCAGGCTGTCGCTTGCATGGGAGCAGCAGGCATCAAGCAAGGGAGGAATAGATGGAAGCGCCGATCTGATCTCAGTGATCAGGATTCCAGCCAGCTCCCTGACCCCGAGGGATCTGGATCGAAGACAGTGCTCGCAACCCTCCACGACAGCTCACTGTTGCCTCAGTCAGCCAGTGAACCATGGGATTTTCAACCGAAAACCGGCTGGAATCCACAAGCTGGATCGATCGCTGGCTCTCCGCTGCAGCAGAGATGGATGAGGCCGATCAAGCAAGGCCGCCGAGACTGATGCAACAGCCAACGGGACTGGGTGGTCGAAGTCTTCAGAGTGTTCGGCTGAAAGGTATTCAGCTGAACAGCTATTCAGCTGAAAGTCGTTCGTCCGCCAGCTCTGCGCTGCACGGCAAAACGAACGACCATGACCAAGAGCCTGGAGCTTCGAGAAGGGGGGACGGGCTAGGAAGTCCCGCGGTTGTCCTGTCCAACCGGGGCTTCCGCTTCAACTCTGGGGCAACTCATCGCCGCCGCCACGGCTATGAACGCGGCGCTGACTTCGGCGACAGCGGCGGGATCCGCAGCGTTGGCGCTGAGCAGCCTGGATGGTGGAGGACATGGGCTGGGGAGATAACGGAACGGGCAGACAATCGGGCGGTGATGCCACCGATCGGGGGGCTAATCGTGCCTCCCCTTCGCATGACGTGAACCCTAAGGCTGAGCGGCCGAGGTTGGGTGTACGCAGCACCAAGACTTGCCAATGCCGCCGATCAGCCACCGTGATCAATGACCGGTGATCATTGACCGGGATCCCTGGCCCCGATCCCTGGCCCGGATTGATCGTCCTGAACCGGAGCCATGACCAGCCAACCTTCTCCGCCGCTTGCTCCCTGCGCTGGACAGACCGCAGCGGCACAACGGGACCGCAGCAACGCCCAAGCTCCGCACACCCCACCTGGGCGGCGAAGCGAGCCCACGTGCGAGCACCAAGACGCCAACGGTGGTCCGACGAGGACTCAGCCGGCACCAGACGATCCCAAGGCCTTCGCCCCGATAGAAGCTCGCCTGCGGTTGCTGTAAAGGTTGGCCCACCTGGACGGAATGCAGTACCGGAATCAGCCCAAGCCCCCTTAAATACCCTGCACTGGCCCAGCGAACCCCCATGTCCCACCAGGGCTCCCCAGCCCCCAAAGGCCATGGCCGTTCCTGGCCCAGCCCTAAGCGCTGGTCAGGCCTGCTGGCACGAGCCCGGCCCGATGGCGCGGCCCAGCCTGGATCCCTGCGGCGCCGGATGGTGGCCGGCGAACGGCAGTTGCCGCTGATCGTGCTGCTGATGGGCCTGGCCATCACCGCCGCCGTCAGCGAACAGACCCGGCGCCTCAACCAGCAGGCCCACGAGCGCATCGAGGCGGCCCTGATGGGGGATGTCTCCGACTCCATCGCCGTCAGGCTCAACAAGGCCGTGGACATGATCAGCGGAGTGGCAGGCCTGTTCCATGCGGACCCAGGGCTGAACCGTCAACAGTTTTTCAAGTACTACCGCACCCTCAACAAGGAGGGCGATGGTCTCGATGGCATCCAGGGCATCGGTTTCAGCGCCTATGTGGCCGCCGACCAACGCCAGGCGCTGATCGCCCGCATCCGCGCCGAAGGCCAGGAGACTTTCAGCATTCACCCCAGCGACGAGCGAGCGAACGGCAGCGCGATCATCTATCTGGAGCCGTTCAACCTGCGCAATCAGCGGGCCTACGGCCACGACATGTACAGCGAGCCCACACGCCGGGCCGCCATGGACCTGGCCGCGGCCACCGGTGTGCCGGCCATGTCCGGCAAGGTGCGTCTGGTGCAGGAACGCAACAGCGGCGTCCAGCCAGGCGTGCTGATCTACGCCCCCATCTACCGCGGGGATCCGATCGCTCTGCCCGAGAATCCCCGGGACTACGGCAGAGAGCTGCTGGGCTGGGCCTATGCACCGATCCGGGTGGGGGATCTGGTGGAGGCCTCTCTGCGCACGGTCAACAACCAGGATCTCAAGGGATCGGCCGTGTTGGTCTACGACGGTCCTCGTGCCGGCAATCGCACCCTGCTCTTCGACAACCAGCAGCTCCATGGCAGCGACCGCCTCACCGATCCCCAGTACAAACGAATTGAAGTGGCAGGCCGCCCCTGGCTGATCGGCATCCAGCTGAGCCGGGATCTGGTGGCTCCAACGGGGCTGAGCCCAAACCTGTTGTTGCTGGCGGTGGTGGGCTGCCTGGCCTCGACGGTTGCCGCCATGGGTACCCGGCTGCTGGTGGACAACCACCTCGCCACCCGCTCGGCCCTGCAGCTGGCGGAAAAGGCCAACAACGAACGGGCCCTGGCCACCGTGGTGTTTGAAGCCTCACCCCAGGGGATCGTCGTCACCAACGACCGGGGTGAAGTGATCTCTGCCAACCAGAGCTTCGCCCGGATCACCGGCTTTTCCGCAGCCGAAGTGATGGGTCGCACCCTGAACCTGCTCAAATCGGGACGCCATGAACCACATTTCTACTCCGAGCTATGGCGCGAGGTGAAGGAACGGGGCTCCTGGCAAGGGGAGATCTGGAACCGGTTGCGCAATGGCGAGATCCGTCGCCATGAACTCAGTATCACCACGGTGCGCAACCAGGTCTTACTCACCACCAACTATGTCGGCATGCTGCAGGATGTCAGCGAGCGACATCTTCTGCAGGAGAAGATCCGCCACAAGTCCCTCCACGATCAGCTCACCGGACTGCCCAACCGCAGCTTGCTGATGGAGAGTGCCGACCACGCCCTGGCCCAGGCGGAACACCATCATGATCGCCATGTGGCAATGCTGTTTCTCGACCTTGATGGTTTCAAGCCGGTGAACGACCGCTACGGCCATGCCGTCGGCGATCAGGTGCTCAAGCTGGTGGGCCAGCGGCTGCGCGGCGCCATCCGCACCGATGATCTGCTCTGCCGGCTGGGTGGAGACGAATTCGTGGTGCTGGTGCCCAAGGCCTCCAGCCTTGAGGATCTGGAGAGTTTTGCCAGCAAGCTGCGGCAGGTGGTGGCGACCAGCCGGGAAGAGGCGACCCAGGCCATCGATCTCAGTGTCAGCATCGGCATCGCCCGCTCCCCAGACCATGGCGTGACCGCCGGTCAGCTGCTCACCGCCGCTGACCACGCCATGTACCGCGCCAAGCAGTCGCCCCTGAAATCGATCTACCTGGCCAGCGAGGAGGACAGCCAACAGGCCGGATTCGCTCGGGAGGGTTCGGCCCTGGCGGTTGGCCCTGGCCCTGAAAATCAGGACGCAGCCTGAAGTGCCTGCCAACGGAGCGGCTGTCGCTGCGCTTGTTCAGCCCGGCAGCATCACCCGATCGATCACATGAACAATGCCGTTGTCGCAGATCACATCGGCACTGACGACCGTGGCGTTCTTGACTTCGAACGGTTCACTGCGCCGGATCGGCACCACAGCCCCCTCCAGCGACGGCCATGCAGCCTGGGCGATCAGGTCGGCGCGGCTGTGGGCACCGGCGAGCACGTGGAATTTGAGAATCCGTGCCAACTGGGGCGAGTTGTCGACCAGGGTCTGCACCGTGCCAGCGGGCAGGGCGGCAAAGGCGTCATCGACGGGAGCGAACACGGTGAAGGGACCGGGACTCTCCAGCGCGGCCGTCAGACCGGCCACCTCAACAGCGGTGAGCAGGGTGGCGAAACAGCCGGCTGCCCTGGCGGTTTCAATGATGGTGGACATAGCAAACAAAGGGGTAGCGGAGAAGCGTCAGGGGCTGGACAGGAAAGCGATCGAAACCGGGGGGCAGCGTGGATGGGGTGCTTGAGCTGACGTTGCACTGGAAGCTCAAGCTGGAACCAGCGAGGCTGCAAGGCCGAAATCTCAGCGGTAATCTTGGTCCTGGATGGCGCCGAGCCGGGCTTCGGGCCGCAGGAAGCGATCCATCTGGGCCTCAAAAAAGCGACGATTGGCCAGCAGATGCTCGGGATCGGTGTCATCGAGCGGATAGAGCAGGGCGCCGCGCAGGGCCTGAATCACGGCCGACGTGACGTTGTACATCGAGCGCTGAAAGGTGACCCCCAACTGGATCAGCTGGTCCTCCTGGCCGCGCTTGTGGTTGACATAGAGCTCCTGCAGATAGGGCGGCAGAAAATGCAGCATGTCCTGCATCAGCAGGGTCGGCGGAATCCCGGCTGAGCCGACCGGAAAGACATCGGCATAGAGAATGCCATAGTGAAAATCTGCCTGGTCCTGGGGAATCTGTCCCGCCTGGGCGTTATAGCTCTTGGTGCCCCGAAAGGGAGATGTGCGATAGAAGACAGCCTCCACATAGGGCAGGGCGGCCTCGTACAGCCAGGTGAATCCCTCCGATTTCGGGATCACCTCAATACATTCATCGCCCACATAGACGTGGTGGTAGATCGGCCGGCCGGCAACGGCAAAAATGCCATTGACCAGGAAGTTCATCGCATCGGGAACCCCCTGGAAGCCGCCTTCGTCGTAGAGGTCGCTCATCTCGAAGAACACCGGCGCCATCACCTCCCAGAACAGGCCCAGATTGGCGTAATAGCTGAGCTGCTTCACCTGCTCCAGGAACATCTCCGGGAACAGCTTGTACAGCCCCAGCATCAGCGGGTTGCCGCGGAAATAGGCCTTGATCGCCCGGTCGGCATTGGCGCGGTAGTCGTCGCTGGCCAGGTAATCATTGAAGCGACCACCCATGCCCTGATGCCAGAGCATGGCCTGCAAGCAGGCCTCGGCGAACTCCATGTTGATGCGGTCATGCCAGAGATGGTGCAACAGCTTGGGCATCGCCGTCGTTTCACCTTTGGCCATGAACTCCAGCAGTTCCGGGTGGGCCTTCTCGCCGCCGCGCCAGATGCGCAGTTGGGATTGATCGCCGGCATAGGCATTAGGCCGATCGAGATACTCCTGGCTGGGGAAGTACTTGAAGGCTGGCAGCGGATTCAGGAACACCCGCTCGGCGATGTACAGCAGATCGCGCCAGTAGAAATCCATCGGCACGGCGTAGGCCTTGTAGATGCCGATGATCTGCATCAGGTTTTCCGGCGTGTCCGGCAGCATCGAGCCGCCGGCCTCCAGCCGATGAATCACCTCAGCCCAGGGATGCTCCGAGGGGGGGATCAACGGGGCCTGGACCGGTGCTGCAGGAGGGGCGATGGCGGGGCTCATGGGGGCGAGGGCGGCGGTAGATGGGGAACGGCGATCGGGCGGGGACGTCAGCAGTCGGGCTTTGGCGGCGTACCCAGGTCCGCCGCAGACAAGGATTGAGAGCGGGCCCGGGGCCCGCCCAGGCGAGGCGAGCCGCCAGGGGTTCAGATCGGTGGGGCGGCAGGGGTGGCCGGGATCACGGCGATGGTTCGGGGCCATCGCTGAACCGTGCGGGGGGCGGCCGTCGCCACCGTCATCGCCGCAGGGGACTCCAGGAAGACCTGCTGGCGCAGGGCCAGGGCGCCGGTCTCGGTCTCACTCCAACCGACCAGGGCATCGGGCCAGAGACCGAAGCCGATCACCAACAAGGTGAGCGCCAGGGCCGGCAAACGTTCGCTCCAGCGGGTGGGCTGCCAGTCGGCGCGGGCGTTGTCCAGCCGGCCGAAGCCGACCCGGTTGAACAGGCGCACCGCATAGACGGCGGTCAGGCCGGAGGCCACCAGACAGACCAGGGTGGCTCGCGGGAAGGCGGTCCAGCTGCCTTCGAACACCAGCAGTTCGGCGGGGAAGCCGGCCAGGCCTGGGATGCCGGCGGCGGCCATCAAAGCGAGCAGCAACATGGCGGCACTGACCGGCAGGCCGCGCAGGGGATTGAGCAGACCGGAGAGTTCGGCGATCGCCGTGGTGCCGGTGCGGCGCTCGATCAGGCCCACACAGGCGAACAGCAGGGCGACGATCAGACCATGGGCCAGGATCTGGGCCACGGCTCCCTGCAGCGACAGCGGCGTCGCGGAGGCCAGGGCCAGCACCAGCAGTCCCATGTGGCCGAGGGAGCTGTAGGCCATCAACCGGCGCATGTCGCTCTGGGCGATGGCATTGAGGGCGCCATAGACGGCACTGACGGCTCCGGCAGCGGCAATCCAGGGGGACCAGGCCGCCCAGGCCTCCGGCAGAAAGCCGACGCCGAAGCGCAACAGGCCATAGGCACCGAGCTTGGAGACGGCGCCACCCAGCAGCATCACCACCGGGATCGGGGCCTGGCCGTAGGTCAGCGGCTGCCAGCCATGCAGGGGCACGATCGGCAATTTGAGGCCGAAGGCCAGCAGCAGCAGGGCCAGGATCCAGGCCTGGGCCCGGGGGGAGAGGTCGGCCTGGGCCAGGCCGCTGAAGCCGAAATCGAGACCGTTGGCGTTGAACCAGCCCAGGGCCAGAACGGCAGCCAGCAGGGTCAGCCCCGACACCGCCCCATAGAGAAGGAATCGGATCGCCGCCCCGGCCCGGCGCTCGCCGCCCCAGATCGCCACCAGCAAGGTGGTGGGAATCAGCACCAGCTCAAAGGCCAGCACGAACAGCAACGCATTGCGGGCCAGAAACGCCCCCACCACGCCGAGGTTGGTGGCCAGCAGCAGCGGGAAGAACAGCCGCGGCCGGCTCTGGTCGGCCGGGGCCGACAGAATCGCCAGGGTGCTGAGCAGGGCCGTCAGCAGCACCAGGGGCAGGGACAGGCCGTCCAGGCCCAGATCCAGCTCCAGGCCCAGCTTGGGCACCCAGGCCAGGTGCAGATCGGCGGGCGGCAGCCGCCAGCAGAGCAGGCCGACGGCCAGCTGGGAGGCGGTGGCCAGGGCCGCCAGCAGGCGCAGCTTGACGGACTGGTCATCGCCGAGAAGCGGCAGCACCAGCCCCACCACCAGGGGCAGGGCCAGGAGCAACAACAGGATGAGCGGGTCCATCAGCGCAGGGGGCGAAGGAGTTCGGTGGGAAGCGGGGCGGGGCCGGCCAGCAACCAGGCCGCCATCAGCAGCACCCCGAGCACGAGGGTGAGGGCATAGGCCTGGGAGCGGCCGGAGGTGGTGAGGCTGAGGCGCCTGGCGCCGGCCAGGGCGGCGCCACCGGCGGCACCGCTGAAACCATCGACCAGGCGCTGATCCGACCAGGCGCTGATGCGGGCCAGACCCACCACCAGGGCCACGACCGTGCGGTGATAAAAGCGCTCGGTCTGCATGTCCTGGGCCAGCCAGTCCTGCAGTCCGCCCAGGGCCGAAGGCAGGTGGGCCAAGGGATGGGGCCGCAGGTAGAACAGGCCGGAGAGGCCGGCGCCCACCAGGGTGGAGAGCAGCAGCGGCAGGGACAGGGGCCCCCAGCCCGGCAGGAGCAGCTGGGGCAGGGCGGCGGCAAAGACCCCATTGCGCACCAGCAGCTGGGGCAGGTGCAGCACCAGACCGGTAAGCAGCATCGTCGGCAGCACCATCAGCCACAACACCTCGGGCGAGCGGCTGGTGAACGGTGTGGGCCGACCAGCCCAGATCTGGCCGAAGATGCGAATCAGGCCAGCACTGAGCAGGGCATTGGTGAGCAGCACCACGCCGCCCAGCAGCCAGGGGTGGCCGCTGGCGCTGGTGAGAACCAGCAGCTCCCGCAGGGCGGCGAAGCCACCGAAGGGGGGCAGCCCCATCAGGCCCGCGGCGCCCGCCAGAAAGGCCAGGCCCATCAGCGGGCGCTTGCTCCAGAGTCCGCCCAGCTGGGTCAGATCCTGGGTGACGTTGGTGATCACGATGGCGCCGATCGCCAGCAGCATCAGGGCCATCGGCAGCGGGTAGACGAGCATCAGGTGGTCGGCGACGTCGGTGCCGCCCAGCCCGACCGCCACGAACAACAGGCCCAGCCAGCTGCTGACCAGGAACGAAAGGGCCCGCTTGACATCGACCTGGGCCAGGGCGATCAGGGCCCCCACCAGGGCGCTGGTGCCGCCGACCACCACCAGCACCGTGGCGACCAGGGGGCTGAGTTCGATCAGGGGCTCAAGGCGCAGCAGCACCCAGGCGCCGCCGACCACCACCACCGAGTTGCGCAGCACCGTGGAGGGCAGGGGGCTCTCCATCGCCTCATCGAGCCAGAGGTGCAGGGGAATCTGGGCGCACTTGCCCATCGGCCCGGCAATCAGGGCCAGCAGGATCAAGGTGAAACCGGCCGGCAGGACCATCTGGTTGTTGGTCTGATCCGCGGCCCAGGCCTGCAGGCCGTGGAAGTTCCAGGTGCCGGTGATCGGCAGCAGGGCGATCACCCCGACCAGCAGGATCAGGTCCCCGATTCGCTTGGTCAGGAAGGCGTCGCGGGCGCCCTTGACCACCAGGGGTTGGTTGTACCAGGTGCCGACGATCAGGTAGGTGCCGAGGGTGAGCAGCTCCAGGATCACGTAGCTGAAGAAGATCGAATCGGTCAGCACCAGGGCGCACAGGCCGGCTTCAAAGAAGCTGAGGGAGCCGAAGAAACGCGGCCAGCCCCAATCCATCTCCAGGTAGCCGATCGAATAGATCTGCACCAGCACGTGCAGGCCGGTGATCACGGTCATCGCGATCAGGGCGGGCTCGGTGATCAGACCATCGAAACCGATGCGCAGGCCAGCGGTCTGCAGCCAGGTCCAACCGAAGGTGAGGGGCTTGTACAGGGCGGCGGAGCCGGCCTGGGAGTTGGTGTGCAGGGCCAGCAATGCCAGGGTGCTGTGCAGGAAGGCCAGCGTCACCATCAGCAGGTTGAGATAGCCGCAGGGGCGTGGCCCCGTACGGCTGATCAGCCCCGGCGACCACAGGAACGACAGCAGCGACGCCAGCAGCGGATAGAGGGGAACCAGCCAGGCCGACTGGGCAAAGAGCAGGGTCATGGCGGCAGGGATGGCGCGGGGCGCGCCGTGACCGGGAAAACTAAAGGCCCCCAAGGCCCATTGGGTGCGTTGCGAAGCAGGAAACGCCTATCACAGCTGCAAGATCCGCTTATGACTCGCCACCGGCAACCACCCGCAAGGTTCAGTGCCCGTTGTTGCCGCAAACGAGCCGGCCGCGACTGCGAGAGTGGAGCCCACTGTTGGGACCTGGATGGGCTGTGGCAAGTGCGGCGGTCGGATGCTCACCAAGGTCGGCCGCAAGCGGCCGATGCTGATCTGCAGCGATTGCGGCCATCCGATCAGCGATGCCGACGTCAGTGAGCGCGGCCGGCGCCTGCTTGGGAGCTCGCTGATCATGCTCGCCCTGGCAGCGATCTCCGGCATGACCTTTTTCCTGACCCAGATGCGCCAGGGACCAGGCGCCGGATCGGAGCCGGCGGAGAGGGCCCAACAGGAGTAAGGACTGCTTCCGTGATGCCGCAGAACCGCTCAGCTGTGGGCGTGGCGGCTGCGGCGCCAGATCCGCACCAGCTTCTCCAGCTCCAGGTAGAGGAAGAACAGCAGGCTCACGCCCACGCAGATCAGCAGGTCCCGGCCGGGCAGGGGCACGGTGCCGAAGAACCGGGACAGGACCGGCACGTAGAGCAGGGCCAGCTGCAGGCCGCTGGTGACGACCACGGCCCAGAGCAGCCAGGGGTTGGAGAAGGGTTTGACCTGGAGCAGCGGCAGGTCGCTGCGGGCCGAAATGGCGTGACCCATCTGGGCCAGGCAGAGGGTGGTGAACACCATCGTCTTCCAGGGACCGGCATTGCCGTAGGTGCGATACGACCAGACCATCAGCGCGATCGTGATCAGGCCGAAGATGACGCCGACCCGCAGGATGTAACTGCCGATGCCCCGGGCGAAGATCGACTCGCCCGGCTCCGCCGGCGGCCGATCCATCAGGCCCGCCTCGCCCGGTTCCAGGGCCAGGGCCAGGGCCGGCACCCCATCGGTGACCAGATTCATCCACAGAATCTGCAGGGGTGACATCGGCACGCCCACCAGACCCACCAGGGGGGCGGCGGCAATCGTCACCAGTTCGCCGACGTTGCTGCCGAGGATGTATTTCACGAAGCGGCGGATGTTGGCGTACACCAGCCGCCCCTCCTGGACCGCGTTGACGATCGTGGCGAAGTTGTCGTCGAGCAGCACCATCTCGGAGGCCTCCTTGCTCACCTCCGTGCCGGTGATGCCCATGGCGACGCCGATGTGGGCCTGCTTGAGGGCCGGGGCATCGTTGACCCCATCACCGGTCATCGCCACGATCTCCCGTCGGGCCTGCAGGGCTTTGACGATGCGCAGCTTCTGCTCGGGTGCCACCCGGGCATAGACGTTGCAGTGGCCCACCAGGTCCTGCAGGGCCGCATCATCGAGCTGTTCCAGCTCGCGCCCCAGCACCACCTCGCCGTCCGCAGCCACCAGGCCGATGCCTGCACCGATGGCACGGGCCGTGAGCGGATGGTCGCCGGTAATCATCACCGGCCGGATGCCGGCCCTACGGCAGCGGGCGACGGCCTCGGGCACCTCCGGCCGGGCCGGATCGAGCTGGGCCATCAGCCCCAGCAGCACCAGTCCCTCCAGTCCGTGGTCCGGGCTGGGGTGGTGGGGCGCGCAGGCGAAGGCCAGCACCCGCAGGCCGGAGGCCGCCAGCTCGCGGGCCTGATCCAGCCACCAGCTGCGGCCCGCCTCCTCCAGGGGAGCCATGCCGCCACCATCGAGCCAGCGGTTGCAGAGCGACAGGATCACCTCCGGTGCCCCCTTGCTGATCATCAGGGTGCGGGAGCCTTCGGCGGCGGCGCCGAGCGGGGCCTGCAAGCTGCCGCTGGGGTCTGCCACCCAGACCGCCATCAGCTGGCGCTCGGAGCTGAACGGAATCTCAGCGACGCGGTCGTTGTGGCTGCGCAGGGCAAAGGCCTCGATCTCCGCCTTGGCGGCGGCCACCACCAGGGCCCCCTCGGTGGGATCGCCGAGCACATCCCAATGGCCATCGGCTTCGCGTTTGAGCTCGGCATCGCTGCAGAGCACACCGGCCTGCAGCAACAGCTGCTGGGCCCCGGGCGCCACCCCAGGCCGGGCTCCGGCGGGAACCGGCAGCTCCCGCTGACTGAACTGGCCCGTGGGCTGGTAGCCATGGCCACTGACGGCGATGGCTCCGGTGCCGCTCCGCAGTTCCTGCACCACCTGGCGGTTCTGGGTCAGGGTGCCGGTCTTGTCCGAGCAGATCACCGTGACCGAACCCAGGGCTTCGACGGCGGGCAGCCGGCGGATCAGGGCGGCCCGCTGCACCATGCGCTGGGTGCCGATCGCCAGGGTGACGGTGATCACCGCCGGCAACCCCTCGGGCACGATCGCCACCGCCATCGACAGGGCCACCTCCAGCAGGTTGAGCAGCTCCTGACCCATCAGGGCGCCGATCACCACCACCAGGCCCACCAGGGCCAGGGACGAACCCACCAGCACCTTGGCCAGCCCATCCAGCCGCTGTTGCAGCGGCGTTTCCTCACCGCCAGCCGTATTGATGAGTTGGGCGATCTGGCCCAGTTCCGTGGCCATGCCCGTGGCGGTGACCACGGCCGTACCCCGGCCCCGCACCACTTCGGTGCCCTGGAACACGCTGTTCTGGCGCTCCAGCACCGGAGTGCCCGGCTCCAGCACCAGGTTGGCCTGCTTGAAGACGGCCTCCGCTTCACCGGTGAGGGCCGCCTCCCGGAGGCCCAGCTCCGCCACCTCCAGCAACCGGGCATCGGCCGGCACCCGATCGCCCGCCTCCAGCCGGATCAGGTCACCGGGCACCAACTGCTCACTGGAGAGGCGCTGCCACGCGTCATCGCGCCGCACCATCACCAGCGGCTGGGCCATCTGCCGCAGGGCCAGCAGGGCCTGCTGGGCCCGGCTTTCCTGCAGGTAACCCAACAGGGCGTTGAGCCCGACGATCAGCACGATGGCGATCGCATCCTTGGGGAACTTCTGCTCCACCCAGGCCACCCAGGCCGAGACCGCCGCCACCGCCAGCAGCATGATCAGCATGACGTTGCTGAACTGATCCCAGAGGATCCGCAGCTTGCTGCGCCCGGCCTTGAGCTCCAGCCGATTGGGCCCGACCTGGGCCAGGCGCTCGGCGGAACGGGCGGTGCTCAGCCCTGCGCTGCTGCTCTGCAGGCCATGCAGGCACTCCTCGGGTGGCAGGGCGTGCCAGGCCGAGGCAGGAGCGGGGGAGGAGCTCAACGGCTTCCACGTCAAGGTGGGCGCAACCCTATGGTCTGATCGCCAAAAGTGGGTTGACGATGCCCGCCCGCCGGATTTCTGCCGAGGCGAGCAGCCGGTTGAGCCGTCGAACGGTCTGGGCCGCTCTGCAGCAGTGGCGTAAGCAGCTCACCGTGCCCCAGTTCACGCTGGTGACAGGTCTGCTGGTGATCGGCAGCGGCACCCTGGTGCTGGTCACACCAGCCTGCTCCCGGGACTCGGTGGGGCTCTGGGAAGCGCTGTTCACCGTCACCTCGGCGATCACGGTCACGGGGTTGTCGATCATCGACGTGGGCCAGGAGTTGACCGGCCTGGGACAGGTGGTGCTGGCGGGCCTGATCCTCACGGGCGGTCTCGGCCTGATGGCGATCACCACCTTCCTGCAGGGCTTCGTGCAGGGGCGCTCCGGCCTGCGTCATCGACTCGACAAGGGCCGCTCGCTCGATGAGTTCGGGGTGGGCGGCATCGGCCCCACCTTCCACTCGATCCTGCGCACCGCCAGCTGCGTGATGGCCGCGGGCACCGTGATCCTGTTCTGTTTCGGCTTCCGCGATGTGGAGGACTGGGGCCAGCGCCTCTGGGCCTCGCTGTTTCACTGCATCAGCGCCTACAACAACGCCGGTTTCGGCCTCTGGAGCGACAACCTGGTCCAGTACAAGGGCAATCCGGTCGTCAACGGGGTGATCGGCAGCCTGATCGTGATCGGCGGGATCGGCTGGCGCGTCACCAACGAGCTCTGGAGCCGCCGCAAGCAATGGGGCGGTCTGCGCCACCTCAGCCTGCACACCCGGCTGGTGCTGCGCAGCACCGCGATCCTGATCGGCCTCGGCGCCCTGGGGCTGCTCTTCACCGAACAGTTCGCCCCGGATGGGGTGGTGGCCTCCCTGAGCCTCTGGGAGAAGTTGCAGGTGACGCTGTTCCAGTCGATCACCACCCGCACCGCCGGCTTCAACACGGTGCCCCTGTCGATCAGCACCCTCTCCGATGCGGGGCTGCTGCTGATGATCGGACTGATGTTCATCGGCGCCAGCCCCGGCGGCACCGGCGGCGGCATCAAGACCACCACCTTCGCGATCCTGATGGGCGCCACCCGCTCCACCCTCGAAGGGCGCTCCGATGTGGTGATCAGCCGGCGTCAGATCGCCGGCGAGCTGGTGCTCAAGGCGGTGGGAGTGACCCTGGCCTCCGGGCTGTTTGTGCTGCTGATGGCCCTGCTGCTGGGCCTGGGCCCCACCGCCGGCGGCGAGGGGCAGATCCGGGCCTTCACCTTTCTGGAGAAGCTGTTCACCTGCATGTCGGCCTTCGCCACGGTCGGGCTGGACGTGGGTGTCACCGCCCAACTCAATCGCTGGGGTCAACTGGTGCTGATGGTCGGCATGTTCGTCGGCCGGCTCGGCGTGATCCTGCTGCTGTCGGCGATCTACGGGCGCCGGCGCCACCCCCGGGTCGGCTATCCCAGCGAAGAGGTGCTGATCTGAGCCTGGTCACAGCGGGCCAGCCGCCGCTCCAGCAACAACAGGCCCAGCACGGTGGTGACCGTGACCATCAGCACCAGGGCGGAGAACGGGATCCCATCCATCAGGCCCGAGGACAGGGCCGTGGTGGCGAACACCAGCCCCGGCAGGCCCCGGGGCGGCAGGCCGAACCACCGACTGCCCGGCCGCACCGGGGTGATCGAGATGGTCAGGGTGCTGAGCAGGGAGGGAACAGCCATCCTGCACCTCAGGTCAGGGCGGTCACACCGGACCGAGCCCCCCAGGGTCGATCAACCGGTCACGAAGTTAGCGAAAGGCAGCTGGCGGCCTAGCGTTGGCCCTCCTGAGCGTCCCCCCTCCCGCATGCCGCCTCTCAACGGCCTCGAGAGTTTCCGCCGCACGGTGATCGGACGGCCGCTTCCGACCAGCGCCCACCACGAAGAGCGCTACAGCAATGCCGAAGCCCTGGCGATCCTGAGCTCGGACGCCCTCTCCTCGGTGGCCTATGCCACCCAGGAAATCGTGGTGATGCTGGGCATGGCCGGCGCCGCCGCCCTCAACCAGACCCTGCCGATCACGGCCCTGATCGTGGGGCTGATGTTGATCGTTGCCACCAGCTACCGGCAGACGATCAAGGCCTATCCCCACGGCGGCGGCTCCTATCGGGTATCCCAGGAGAACCTGGGCTCCATGGCCGGCCTGGTGGCGGGGGCCTCACTGTCGATCGACTACGTGCTGACCGTGGCGGTGAGCGTGGCGGCGGGCATCGCCGCCCTCACCTCCTATTTCCCCGCCTTGGAAGCCGATCGGGTGCCCCTGTGCCTGCTAGCAGTGCTGCTGGTGATGGTCGCCAACCTGCGGGGGGTGAGCTCCAGCGCCAAGCTGCTGAGCGTGCCCACCTATCTGTTCATGGTGCTGATCATCACCCTGCTGGTGGCCGGGGCGATCAAGACGGGTCTGGGCCAGCTGCCGACCACGCCTCTGGACGTGCAGGAGCACCTGCTGGAGAAGGCCCATGGGGGCGACCTGATGACCTTTGGCCCGCTGCTGCTGATGCGGGCCTTCAGCTCCGGCTGCGCCGCCCTGACGGGCATAGAGGCGATCAGCGACAGCGTCACGGCCTTTCGGCCGGTGGAGTGGCGCAATGCCCGGCGGGTGCTGGCGGTGATGGTGCTGATGCTGGCGGTGATGTTCAGCGGCATCAGCGCCCTAGCCCACCAGACCGGCACGGTCTACGTCGACAACGGTCCGACCCTGCTGTATCAGCTGGGCGAACGGATCTTCGGCAACGGGCTGCTGCTGGCGGTGCTGCAGCTGGCCACCCTGCTGATCCTGCTGCTGGCGGCCAACACCGCCTACGCCGACTTCCCGCGCCTGGCGGCCTTCCTGGCCCAGGACGGCTACCTGCCCCGCCAGCTCGCTTCTCTGGGCGATCGGCTGGTGTTCAGCAACGGCATCTTCGCCCTCAGCGGCTTCGCCGGCCTGCTGCTGATCCTGTTCCAGGGCAGCGTCAACAAGCTGATCCCGCTGTATGCGGTAGGGGTGTTCATCAGCTTCACCATGTCCCAGTCCGGCATGGTGATGCATTGGTGGAACGAGAAAGGTCGGGGCTGGTTGGGCAAGGCCCTGGTCAATGGGCTCGGGGGCCTGATCACCGCCCTGGTGGGGCTGGTGCTGCTGGTCAGCAAGTTCACCCACGGGGCCTGGGTGGTGATGCTCGCCATCCCGCTGCTGGTCACGCTCTTTCTGCGCATCCGCACCCACTACGACGCCGTCGCCCGGCGCCTGCGCATGGCCTCGGACAAGCTGCTGAAACTGCCGGAGGCCCCTCCGGCCGGTTCCGGCAGCCCGACGGTGGTGCTGGTGGGTCAATTGCACCGGGGCACCTTTGAGGCGATCCGCTTTGCCCGCAGCATCGCCAGTGATCTGGTGGCGGTGCATGTGGACCTGGGCGGCGGCCGCACCGAGCGGTTCATGGAGCAGTGGCAGCGCCAGGTGCCCGAGGTGAAGCTGGTGGTGCTCGACTCCCCCTACCGCTCCCTGGTGGATCCGGTGGTGCAGTTCGTCAAGCAGTTCGAGGTGGATCACCGCAAGGACCGCAACCACTTCTGCGTGATCGTGCTGCCGGTGTTCGTGACCCGCAGGCGCTGGGAGAACCTGCTGCACAACCAGTCGACGATTGTGCTGCGCAACGCCCTGCGGGCCCAGGGGACCCGGGTGGTGACCACGGTCGGCTTCTATCTCTGAAGCAGCGTTCGCCTCGGCTCAACGGCGGCCTTCATTGGCGCCCCGGCGACGCGCCAGGGTTCGGCTCGATCCCGCTGCCGGGGGGACTGCACCCAAGCCGTGGTTGTCCTTGGCTCGAGGTCAAGCCGCCAGTCAGCTGGCGGTTGATGCCTGGGAGCGAAATCCGGGGGCTCAGCCAGGCCGCCGCACGGCTTGGGGCCCCGGCAGGTTCATCTCTCATGCACGCCTGGGCTGGCGCTCCTCCTGAGGGTGCAACTGGGTTGCTGTGCCGGCAAGCCCGAACGGCGGCGTCGACCAACCGATGGCCCGTACCGCCGCCCTCAGTCCTGGCCACCCAATCCCGCGGGGCCGAAGCGGCGACGATGGCGCATCGAGTCCCAGAAGGACAACAGCAGCAGCACGATGCCGATCGTGCCCGTCATCCACTCCGGCACATCGAAGTGGTGCTGATTGAGATAGATGCTCCCCAGCATCACCAGGCCCAGGGCCCCGATCGCGTAGTGGGCTCCGTGCTCGAGGTAAACGAGTTGATCGAGGGCCCGCTCCCGGCTGAGCATCAGGGTCAGGGAGCGGATGAACAGGGCGCCCAGACCCAGGCCGGTCAGGATCAGGCCCAGGTTGGAGGTGATCGCGAAGGCGCCGATGGTGCCATCGAGACTGAAGGAGGCGTCGAGCAGCTCCAGGTAGACCAGGCTGACGATGCCTCCACCCGCCGCCAGACGGGCGCCGGCCTGCTCCTCATCGCCGAAGGCATCGGCCACCGAAGTGCTGAGCAGCTGCAGCACCAGACCGAGCACGCCGGCGATCATCACGTCGCCGCGCATCGCGCCGGGCAACATCACATCGAGCCCCAGCAACAGCAGCAGGGCCACGGCGATCTCCAGGGCTTCAATGCTGCCGGCCTTACTCAGCCGGCGTTCCAGGGGCTTGAACCAGTGCAGGGTCTTGGCCTCATCGAAGAAATAGCGCAGGAACACCAGCAGCAGGAACATGCCGCCGAAGGCCAGGATGCGCGGCTCGGCCTTATCCAGCAGCTCGCGGTAGAGATCGGGATGGTGCATGGCGGCATCAAAGGCATGGCCCATGCCCACCCCACCGGCCAGGGCCACCATCAACAGCGGGCCGAGGAAACGGACGCCGAACACCGGGATCACCAGGCCCCAGGTGAGAAAAAAGCGCTGCTGCCCGGGGGTGAGCTTGTCGAGCACCCGGGCGTTGACCACGGCGTTGTCGAACGACAGCGAGATCTCCAGGGCCAGCAGCACCAGGGTGAGCCAGGCCGCCACCGGCCCCTTGAGACCCAGCACGATCAGCAGACCGGCACTGCAGACCGCCAAGGGGAAGGTCAGATAGCGGAGATAACGCATCGGGACGATCGGATCTGGCCGCGTCGGTGGCCCCATGATCACCCAGCACATGCCAAAGGCTGTGCAGCGTGAGCAGCCAGCGCACCAGGGGGATTCAGGGCTCTTCGCGATCCCGCTCCAGCTGGCGCTGCTCCAGCAGGGACAACAACCGGGGCAGCAGCAGGGTGACGGCCAGCAGGGCCAGGGCACCGAGCCCGAACTGCAGCACCCCCCGCATCATCGTCTCGAACGGAATCCAACGCCCCCCCAGCCAGGCGAGGCTGACCATCGAGCCGGCCCACAGCACGGCACCGATGGCATTGCAGAGCAGGAAGCGGGGATAGGGCATGCCCACCGCCCCCGCCATCGGACCGGCCACCACCCGCAGCACCGCCACGAAGCGACCGAGCAGCACCGACTTGCCGGAATGGCGCAGGAACTGCTCGCGCAGCCGCTCCAATTGCTCGGGCGACTGCCGCAGCAGGCCGCCGACCCGCAGAATCAGCCCCCAGCCGGCCCGGCGGCCGACCCAGTAGCCAATGTTGTCACCGAGAATCGCGCCCGCCGCCGCCGCCGCCATCACCCCCAGCACCTGCAGCTGACCGCTGCCGGCGGCATAGCCCCCCAGCAGGGTGACGGTCTCACCGGGCAGGGGCAGGCCGGCGTTCTCCAGCAGCATCGCCGCGAAAATCAGGCCGTAGCCCCAGGTCTGAAGGAGCTGCTGCAGGGTTCCGGGATCAATCCAGTCGCCGCCGAACGTGGCCAGCACAGGGGGCATTCGGGAGCCCCGACCCTATTCCCCGGCAGCTGTCGGTGGGTGGCCGGCGGGGCGCCGCTGACACCAGCGCAACACCTGCCAGACCAGGTACACCAACAGCAGGGGCAGCACGACCACCAACAGCCCCAGGCCGAAGGACATCTTGGCGAGCGCCACGGGTGGGGCGGCCCGCTCGCTCTCGTCGATCGCGTCGCCCTCACCGGGATTGGCGTCGGCCGTGCGCAGTTCCCAGAGGATGTGGATGACCAGGGCCGCCAACAGGGCCACGCCGACCTGCCAGGTGAGCCGACCGCCGGAGGCCATGCCCCATACCGCCAGCGACAGGCCGAGCAGCAGCGGCACATCGCGGCGCACCAGGCGGCTCCTGACCCGCAGCGGCATCACCAACGCACTCATGCCGAGCACGATCAGCAGGTTGAAGATGGAGCTGCCCCCACGTTGCTGACGGCGATCCCGTCATTGCCCTGGAGGCTGGACAGCAGGCTGACGAACAGCTCCGGCGCACTGGTGCCGAGCGAAACGACCGTCAGGCCGATCACGATGTGGGGGATGCCGAGCAGCAGGGCCAGGGCCACTGAGCCGGCCAGGAACAGCTCACCACCTGTGAACAGCAGCAGGATTCCCCCCGCTATCAACAGAAAATCGATCAGAAAAGCCATGGCTCAGGCCCCGTGGAGAGATTCTGTCGGACGGGGCGAAAGCAGGAAACGCCAACCCGACCCATGCCAGCCCCATCGGACTGTTTCCGGCCCTTACCTCGCCCCACCGCCCCTGACACCGGCTGGTCTTGCGCAGGCCAATCCGACCCAGGCCGGTCCCTGCGCCGAGTGGCCCCGGTGCCGATCGGCACTGGCGCAGACCGTCCCTTCCGCCATCCCTCGATCCGCGCCGCAGCTGTCCGAAACTGGTTGTCGCCGCTTCGCCGTCGCCTCGGCCCCGCCCATGGCCATCCGTCCCGTGCTCGTGATCGGTGATCCGCGGCTGCGGCAGATCAGCCAGGCCGTACCCCTGAGCCTGATCGGCAGCCGCGAGCTGGAGGCGCTGATCGGCGATCTGCGCGACACCATGGCCGCCAGCGACGGCGCCGGCCTGGCTGCCCCCCAGATCGCCGTGCCGCTGCGGCTGGTGATCTTCGGGATCACGACCAATCCCCGGTACCCGGAAGCGCCGCCGATCCCGGAGACGATCCTGATCAACCCGGAAATCACGCCCCTGGGCGATGAACAGCAGCTCGGCTCGGAGGGCTGCCTGAGCGTGCCGGGCCGGCGCGCGGAGGTGCAGCGGGCCCGGCGCATCCGCTACCGGGCGCTGACTCCCGCAGGACAGTGGATCGAACGGGAGGTGGAGGGCTTCCACGCCCGGGTGGTGCAGCACGAATGCGACCACCTCGATGGCGTGCTGTTCCCCGACCGGCTGCCATCGACAAACGCCGAAGCTGCCGCTGCCGATGGATTGCGTTCCCCCGCCAGCGATCCGGGCTGAGCGGAACGGCCTCAGGGATGGGATCGAACCAGAGGGCTCAGAGCGGTGCCCTCGGAAACGCTGGCTCTGAACCGTGCGATCTGGCCAGGCCCTGCGTTGCCCGGCCGGATTCAGGCCGCGGCCGGCAGCCGGGCACGGGCCACCAGGGCCAGCCCCACCAGCATCAGCAGAACGAAGATCAGCACCATCGTGTTCTGGTGGCCGACCACGCTCCAGAGGTAGGCCAGGGCCACGGCGGCCACCGCCGTCAGACTGGCGCCGGCCACCAGCTGGCGCCGCAGCCGGGAGACCCCCGGCAGCCCCCGCCAAAGGGCCGCCAACGCCACCAAGCCGTACACCAACAGGAAGGCCAGCACGGCGAAGCCGCCCAGCTGGTCAAACAGATCACTGATGCTCAGCCCCCGCAGTTCGAGCACCGCACCGATCACGATCAGCGGCAAGGTCGTGGCCAGCAGGGCATGGGCCGGGGTGCGGAAGCGGGGATGAACCTGGGCCAGGGCCTGAGGCAACACGCCACCTTCGGCCAGATCAAAGGCGATGCGGCCGAGGGCATTGAGACTGCCGAGGGTGCTGCCGAACAGACAGAGAAAGGCGCCGGCGCGGATCCATTCCCCGGCGCCCGGCTGACCGAGGCGATCGGCCAGCAACGCAATCGGATCGAGACCGCTGCGCTGGGCCACTGGCAGCCAGGCCAGCCCCTCGGTCAGCACCACGGCCCAGAACAGGAACAGCACCCCGGCGATCAGCACACTCAGCCGGATCGCCCTGGGCACCGCCCGCTGCGGCTGCAGCGATTCGGCGCCCAGGGTGGCGGCGCTCTCGAAGCCGATGAAGCTGAGGACGGCCACCATCAGGCCGGAGCGAACCTGCAAGGCACTGTCCCCGACCGGATCGAGGGCCTTCAGATCGGCGTGGACCCCGCCGTGGCGCAACACCACCACGCACAGGCCCAGCACGATCAGCACCGAGATCGTTTCGGTGGTGAGCATGGCGTGGGTGGAAAAGCGCACATCCCGCCGGGCCAGCACCAGGCAGCCCAGCCCGCCGACCACGTAGCCGATCAGGGGCAGGGGCTGCCCTCCGAGCATGGCGATCAGATGGTTGATGTAGTAGCCGAAGAACACCAGGCAGGCCAGCATCGTGCCGCCATAACCCAGCAGCAGGGCCCAGGCGGCCAGGGCCCCGGCGGCCTGGCCCAGTCCCGCCTCCACATAGCCGGCGATGCCGCTGGCGCTGCCCGGCTCGCGGCGGAACAGCACCAGGGTTTCGGCCACCAACAGGATCACCACCAGGGCGATGGCGTAGCAGATCCAGGTGGCATGGCCGGCGGTGCGGGCCGCCTCGGGAATGTTGATCACCGCCGTCAGGGTGAGACCGACGGTGGCGACCGCCTGGGCCGTGACCGCCACCGGCCCCAGACAGCGGTTCAGGGTCAGGGGCGCTGGACTGACAGGTGGCGAGGGGGCAGTGGGTGAGGTGGACATCGGAGCTGCGGTCGCCGGGTCAGCCTGACAGCCGGACGCGGGCCGGAGCGCTCCTGGGGCAAGCACTGATGCCTGAGCGGCCCGCCGCGAAACAGGGCCCACCGATCCAGGGCTGGGGGCGGGAGCCGGGCTTCTAGCCTTCGCCAGAGCCTGCCGAGCCGATGCACAACACGCCGTCCTTCGGGACTCCCGGCCAGGAGAGCCTCCCAAGCCCCCATCCCGGCGGCGCCGGGCCCCGCTGGTGGGTGAAGGGCGATCTGGACGGCTTCCTGGGGCTGGGGCTCGACAACCTGATCCAGATCCTGCTGATCGTCTCGCTCTGCCGCGGCGTGCTGGGCTACCCCGACCCGCTGATCTTCGGGGTGATCCTGCCGGCCACGGGCCTGAGCATTTTGGTGGGCAACATCGCCTACGCCATTCAGGCCCACCGGCTGGGCACCGCCGAGGGCCGAAGCGACCGCACCGCGCTGCCCTACGGCATCAACACCGTCAGCCTGTTCGCCTACGTGTTCCTGGTGATGCTGCCGGTGAAGCTCTCGGCCCTGGGCCAGGGCCTCAGCGCCGAGGCGGCCGTGACCCTCTCCTGGCAGGCGGGCCTGCTGGCCTGCCTGGGCTCGGGCGTGATCGAGGCGGCCGGGGGCTTCTGCGCTGATGTGCTGCGGCGCTGGCTGCCCCGGGCCGCCCTGCTCGCCACCCTGGCCGGCATTGCCCTCGGCTACATCGGTCTGGGCTTCCTGCTGCGCACCTACGCGGTGCCGGTGGTGGGGCTGGCGGTGCTGGCGGTGATCCTGCTGGCCTATTTCGGCTCGGTGAAACTGCCCCTGCCCGGCGGGCTGCTGGCGGTGCTGGTGGGGGTGGTGCTGGCCTGGGCCACCGGCCTGTTGCACGTCGATGCGGCCACCTGGCAGGCCAATGCCAGCCAGGTGGGTCTGAGGCTGCCGACGCTCCAGATCGGCGCCCTCTGGGCCGGCCGCGAGCAACTGCTGCCCTGGCTCGGGGTCACGATTCCGATGGGGCTGTTCAACGTGCTCGGCTCGCTGCAGAACCTCGAGAGTGCCGCCGTCGCCGGCGACGATTACCCGGTGCGCGGCTCGCTGCTGATCAACGGCATCGGCACCGTGGTGGCCGCCCTGCTGGGCTCCTGCTTCCCCACCACGATCTACATCGGCCATCCCGGCTGGAAAGGCATGGGCGCCCGCATCGGCTATTCCTGGCTCAACGGCCTGGTGATGGGCCTGGGCTGTCTGCTGGGGCTGTTCGGGCTGATCGGCCAACTGGTGCCGATCGAGGCCGGCATGGCGATCGTGCTCTACATCGCCCTGATCATCGCGGCCCAGGCCTTCCAGGCCACACCGTCCCGCCATGCGCCGGCCGTCGCCCTGGGGCTGCTGCCTGGCCTGGCCGGCTGGGGCTCGCTATTGATCAAGGCGGGCCTGAGAGCCGGTGGGGCCGGCACTGACGCCCATCCATTCACGCCGGCCCTGCTGCTGCCTATGCAACAGGCCGACATCTGGGCGGCCGGGGCCTTTGCGCTCGAGCAGGGGCAGATCGTGGCGGCGATGCTGCTGGCGGGCATGCTCGTCTACGTGATCGAGCAGCGCTTTCGCGCCGCCGCCCTCTGCACCCTGGTGGCCGCCGCCGGCTCCTGGGTGGGCCTGCTGCACGCCTGGCGCTTCACCAGTGCCGACACGGTGCTCAATCCGGGCTGGGGCACAGGCAGCTCCTGGGCCCTGGGCTACCTGGCGATGGCGGTGGTGTTCCTGCTGGGCAGCCGGCTGAGAAAGCTCTGAGCGGAGTCGGCCCCAGCAGCGGCCTTCAGGTTGGGCATCCCGTTGCTGGCTATAAACGGGCTCAGGCCTGATTCCCCTTCGATGCCCGCCCGCTCCCTGCTTTCCGTCTCCCTGCTGCTGGGCGTGGTGTCCGCCACCGGCCTGTCAGGGGCCCTGCTGACCAGGCCCGCCAGCGCCGTGGAACTGAACTGCGCGGCGCCCCAGCCCGGTCGCTACGTGGTGATGGGCCAGGGACAGTCCAGCGGTGAACCGGTGGCGCGCATCCTGCAGGAAACCTGGAAGCCGGACGGCACGCTGCAGGGCGTGCGGCTGGAACGGCGCGGCAGCCGCTACGCCGAGACGACCTACACCGGCAGCTACCGGGCGATCTCCAACTGCCGGGCCTCGATCAGCCGCAGCTACGGCACGGCCACCAGCCCCAGCCAGGTGGTGCTCGATCCCCAGGGGTATCCCCGCTTTTCGCTGGGCACCCTGCCGGATGTGTTGCTGATCTCCCGCTGGTACCGCCAGAGCGCCAACAGCTGCAGCAGCGCCCTGCTGGATGGCGCCGTGGTGAGCATGCAGACGGGCCACAGCCGCAAGGGCCAGAGCTGGCAACCGAATGCGGTGGTGCAGCACGAACAATGGCAGCAGGGCCAGGTGAAGGGCATCGCCGTCGCCAGCTTTGGCCCGACGATTGAGGAGGCGACCTACAAGGGCAGCATCACCGTCAGCCCCGACTGCCTGGCGACGATCCGGCAAGTGGATTCGTTGGGCACCGTCTACAACTACCGGGCGGTGGTGCTGGCCAATGGCGGGGGCTACCTCTATCTGCAGACCGATCCCGACAACCTGACGGTCGGCTCCCTGGAACGCGTCCGGGGCCGGTGATGCTCAGTCGGCCAGCAACCGCTGCCGGACCAGCGCTGACTCCAGACCGGCGACGCTGACCCACTTGCGCCGGCCCGTGAGCCCCCGCACCAGCTGCACGTCCCGGGGGGGCACCCCCAGGCGGCTGGCAATGAAGCGCACCAGGGCCTGATTGGCAGCACCGTCCACCGGTGGGGCTTGAAGCCTGATGGCGATCGCGCCGTCCCGCTCCCCCACCACCGCATCCCAGCTGGCGCGGGGCTGGATCCAGAGGGCCACCACAGCCGCCGGGGAGGCTTCAGACATCGCCGGCGGCCGCAACGGATGGGGGAAACATAGGGTGCAGGCCCGGCCGCCAGCATCTTGAACGACAGCCAACTCGCCGTTACCGAATCCAACGGCAAACGACGGCTCAGGCGCTACGAACTGCGCTTCGAGAAGGTGCTGTGGCGCCTGCGGCTGATCGCGATCCTACCGGTGATCATGAGCCTGGCCAGCACCTGCATCACCTTTGTGCTGGGCACCATGGAAATCGGCAAGGCGATCCTGGGCCTGGCCAGCGTCGAGAGCGCACCGCACAAGTCCTACATCGCCCGCCTGCTGGGCAGCGTGGTGACGGGCATTGACCTCTATCTGATCGGCATCGCCCTGCTGATCTTTGGATACGGCGTCTATGAACTGTTGATCTCACCGATCGATACGGCCCGCAATGCCAGCCGGGTCGGCGAAGGTCTGCTCGACATCCGTGATCTCGATCAGCTCAAGGAAAAGCTGGTCAAGGTGCTGGTGGTGGCTCTGATTGTCTCAGCCTTCAAGGCGATGTTGTCCTTGCCGATCGTCGACGGCCCCTCCCTGGCCTTCTTCTGCCTGAGTGTGCTGCTGCTGGCGATCAGTGGTTTTCTGGTGACGGGGAATCTGGGAAAGAGCAAGCATCACTGAATCCGGCCAGGAAGAGCCAGAACAAGGGGTGGCCTTGGCAGCCCTTCAGAAGCCATCCAAACGACCGCAGCCAGCCTGACCGTTGTCTCTCTACGGTGGCAGTCCTCACCAAAGTCTGCAGCAATCGCGGGCATGAGGCTGCATGGAGGGCGCAACAATCAGCCCCAGCCCTCAGGTCACGACGAACTGCGTGTTCGTCATCGCCAGGCCTGAATTCAGCGTCGCGAACAGCGTGGACGCCTGGGCGATGCCGCTGCCATCAGCGTCATAGAACAGGTTGCCGGTCGTCGACTCATAGCGGATCCGCTGGGCGGCGGTGGTGAAGGCAGCGCCGTTGATGAAAGCTGTGGCGGCCAGGGTGCCGGTGGCGGTGATCGCCGTGAACAGCCCCACACCGGTGTTCTCCAGCTGGATGCGATCCGTTGTGGTTGCCACTGTCGTGGGGGTGAAATCCGTGATCCGATCGACATTCGTATTGGCGTTGAGCACGGAGTCGAATCGGAAGATATCCGCGCCTGCTCCACCGGAAAGGGTGTCGTTGCCAAGGCCACCGTTCAGGGTGTCGTTACCGCCATTGCCGATGATCGTGTCGGCAAAAGCAGTGCCCGTCAGCGCATTGGCACCGTCATTGCCTGTGATCGTGAGACCGTTGAGTGCTGCTGCAGCGTTGATGTTGAGTGCCGTGGTGGCGGCCGTGAGAGCAGTTGCAGCGGTGCCGGTTCCGATGGACACGCGCTCCAGACCCGTGTCAGCCGCAAAGACGTTCAGCGTCTGATTGGCGGTAATAGAAGCAAAGCGGAGTTCGTCGCTACCGGTGATGCCGTTATCGGCAATTTCAGCCACGGCATGGTCAGCGATGCTGACGATCAGATAGAGATCACTGCCATTGCCACCGTTCATGGAGTCGTTGCCAGCGCCACCATTGAGGAGGTCATCACCCGCCAAAGCGGTGATGGTGTCATTACCGGCGTTGCCAATCAGGGAGTCGGCAAAGACCGTCCCGATCAGCGTATTAGCCCCATCGTTGCCGATGATCGTGATGCCATTGGCAGCGAGAGTGGCATCAATACTGAGGGCGGTAGTTGCGGTTGTGATGGCTGCGGCAGCGGTACCAGTGCCGATGGTGATCTGCTCCAACCCTGTATCAGCAGCAAAGACGGTGAGAGTTTGCCCATCCGTGGCGGAGGAGAAGCGCAGTTCATCGCTGCCGGTGGCACCGTTGTCTTGTATTTCGGCAGCCGTGTGGTCGGCGCTGGTGGCGATGAGGTAGAGGTCAGAACCCTCGCCACCATTCATGGTGTCGACACCACCAGCTCCAGTGATGACATTGATGGCGCTGTTGCCGTTGATGATGTTGTTGAGCACATTGCCGGTGCCATTGATGGCAGCGGTGCCGGTGAGGGTCAGATTGTCGACTTCAGCAGCAAGGGTGTAGGTGATAGAGGCCTGGACGATGTCCGTACCTGCTGCTGCGGCTTCTGTGATGATGTCCCCCGCGTTATCGACGATGTAGGTGTCATCACCCAGGCCACCAACCATGGTGTCAGCACCAGTGCCGCCGTCGAGGATGTTGTTGGCTGCGTTGCCGGTGAGGAGATTAACGAGAGTGTTGCCGGTACCGTTGATGGCAGTCGTGCCGGTGAGAGTCAGATTTTCGACATTGACAGCGAGGGCATAGGTAACCGATGACTGCACGATGTCGGTGCCTGCTGCTGCAGCCTCAGTGACGATGTCACCCGTGTTGTCGACGCTATAGGTGTCGTTGCCAGTGCCACCGACCATGGTGTCGGCACCAATGCCACCATCGAGGAGGTTGGCAGCCGTGTTGCCTGTCAGGGTGTTGTTGAGCTCATTGCCCGTGCCGTTGATGACGGCAGCGCCCGTGAGGGTGAGGTTCTCAATATTGGCAGCGAGGCCGTAAGTTATCGATGACTGAACCGTATCGATTCCTTCTGCAAGTGCTTCTATGACAACATCGCCGGTGTTATCAACCACATAGGTGTCATTCCCCAGGCCACCAGCCATGGTGTCGGCAGCCGCTGCGCCATTGAGGATGTTATTGGCTGAATTACCCGTCAGGGTGTTGGCAAGGGCATTACCGCTGCCATTGATGGCAGCGGTGCCGGTCAGGATCAGGTTGGTGTAGGTGGCAGCCAGGGTGGCGACGGTGGCAGCACTTGAGAAGGTATCAGCGTTGAGCGGCGTAGGTGTGGTCGCCAAATCGTTGCCACTGGTGTCCTGAACAACGCCGGTGGTGTCATTGCCAGCCGAGAGATCGGTATAGGCAACGGTCACCGTTTGGGCACTGGTCGGCGTGACCGCGATGGTCAGCTGGAGACGCGTTGGATCGCCTGCGACTGGAACCAGGGTGGAGACAGCCTGCACAACGCCTGCAACCCTTACCGTGAAGCGCGCAGCGGTAGGGAGATTGAGTGGATCCAGGGCTTCTGAGAACAGAAGCACGACCTGGTTGCCCGTCACCGTGATGCCGGTGATGGTGGGGGGAATGATGTCAGGCGGTGGGGCGATCGGAGCGGTGGCAGGGGATGTCATCGATTCAGCCATCCCGAAACCATCGATATAGGAGGCGGTGACGGTGATGGTTCTGCCGACATCAGCTGCCGCTAAGAGGTAGGTATTGCCGGTGGCTCCAGGGATCGCCGTGTCATTGGCATTCCAGCGGTAGCTGATGACGCCGATGCCATCAGCATCCGCGAGGGTGTTGCTGGCGATGAGGGTCTGTCCCTGGGTCAGGGTGCCGGCGATGGAGACGGAACCTGTTGGTGGATCGTTGACATTGACGATGGTCTGACCCGTGCCAGTGAAGGAGGTCTGCCCACCGAAGCCATCGGCGGTGGTGGCGATGACGCGGACGGTTCTGCCAACAAAACTCTGATCAGCAGAGATCGTGAGTGTGGAGCTAGCTTGTCCGGTGAGATTGCTCCAGATGGGGTTAGCAACGGTTCCGGTGTTTTCCTGCCATTGGAAGGTGGTGGAAACGATGGCACCATCCGGATCGATGAGATTGGAGAGGCTGGCGACCAAAGAGCCACCTTCTGCTGCGGTGCCGGAGACAGTGAGAATGCCGGTGGCGGAATCATCGACGTTGGCGAGATTGAGAACTAGGGAGGCAGCTGTTGCACCGCCCCGTCCATCAATCACCGAGTAGGTGAGGGTGATCAGTCCGTAGAAATTGGCGGTTGGTCGAATGGTGTAGGCGCCATTGCCGTGGTTGATAACGGTCGCGTTGCTTGCAGCAAGAGAACTAACTTGGAGGTTGTCAGAATCTGGGTCACTAAAGCCTGCGAGCAGTTGACTGTCGGTGATAATGTAATCCATGTCTTCTGAACCTGGCGGGAGGCTTGCTAAACTACCGCTCAGGAAGGGATTACGGTTGAGCTGCAAATAGGTGTTTATAGTTCCGGTGCGGTCGGAGAACTGCAAGTTCTCAATTGTTGTGAGGCGAGCGGTGCCTGTTGCATCAGTTATCAGGATGGTCGCACCGTCCCATCCAAAGGTGTAGCCAGTGGAGGCATTAGAGAAGGCGGCAGTATCAGTGCCAACACCGCCAATTAGCGTGTCGTTGCCGCCACAGCCGTGAATTGTGTCATCGCCTGTGAAACCATCAAGGATATTGCTACCTAAGTCTCCGATGATTAGATCGTCTCGCTGACCGCCAATGACATTCTCAATGCTGGAGAGAGTGTCGTTGCCGATTTCCGCTCCAAAGGCGAGTCCTGCTTTAAGGTTGACAGCGATATTCTGTGTAGCAGACATATACCTAACAGTATCGATGTCATCGCCGCCATCGTATGTATCATCACCTGCTCCGTCGCCGCCAATAATGAGATCATTACCAGTGCCGCCATTGACCGTATCATTACCATTGCCACTGTATAGAATATCGGCCCCAGCCCCACCGACAAGCGTGTCATTTCCATTTAGGCCGGTGAGGGTATTAGCACCGTCATTGCCAATCATGATGTTGTTGCCTGCATTTCCAGTCGCTGAAAGACTCACAGCGCCCGTAAGCGTTAGGTTATCAGCATCTCTTGCAAAAGAAAGAAGATCGTTGCCGGCAAGGTCTTGAATAACTCTATTATTCTGGTCTCCAAGTGGATCGGCATAGGTAACGCGGAAGTTGAGGTCTGTTATTCCGCCGCTGATTAGCAGAAAAAGAAGAGATTTGTCAGTGCTGTCCAAGGCTACTGCTGAGACTGTTTGTGTCGTCAACACCCCAGTTACGGTATCCAGAATGTCGACCCTGAAGGCGGTTCCTGGGACTTGATCTGCACTAACAGTTTCATTGAACTTGATAAATAAGGCACCATCCTTTAGGATTATGCAGGATACACTTGGAGGGGTTGTGTCGGGCGGAACACTGACGGGACGCGATGTCGAGGTGACGGATGCGAATTGTCCTTGTCCATCGATATAATTGATGCTGACTTGATAGTCGCCGGCCCCAACCGACGAGGTGTTAAAGCTGCTAAGAGTGGCACCATTGAGTGGAACGTTATTCAAATACCACTGGTAATCGATAATTGTGGCTTCACCATCGGGATCGCCAACAATATCGCCGGCAATCAAGGTGACTCCAGTTTGGAAGATACCGTCGCCGGTTATGACAGAGGCTATGCCCTGTCCGTTGTCAATCTTGTTGACGAGTTGACTGGTGGAGCTTGCAGTAACAATTGATCCTGTACCGTCTGTGTAAGAGGCTTCCACCCGGTAGGAACCTTCTCCAAGTGGGCCAACGACATAGATGTCGGAACTGCTGATTTGGACGGCGGTTGTATCCCGGTACCAGGCGTAGATGGGTGTGGACGTGATAGTATCTGGATCTTTCAGTATCCCAGCAGTGAGTGTGACTCCTTCCTGGAAGATGCCTTCAGCGCTTGAGATGATTGTGTCCATGGAGCAGCCTTCCTGCAAGTTGAGAACCGCAGCTGTGACGGCTTGGGTGTAAGAACGACCAGGAGTGCCGTTATCGGCAATCAGAATGTTGATGTTGAGGATGGGATTGGTTTCAAAGTCGATAAGCCCACCCGCTTTGATCCGAACTTCATTCCCGTTGATAATCTCAACCAGTGCATTGTCAGCATCACTGCTGCCATTCTCTGTAACCAATGAATAGTTAAGGGATGAGCCGGTGCCAGGGTCCGTGGCTGAAAGGGTACCGATCAGCATCCCAGTTACACTATTCTCGAGAATTCCGCTACTGTTCAGAGTGATTTCAGTATTGCTCTGATTAAAAACGACAAGCCGATCATCAGTAAACGGATTCGCCATTGCCACCACATTGGCAAGCTGATTGGATGCCGCACCTCCACCGCCAGTCCCCCATGTGATGACAGAGCCGTAGGTCTTCAGGGCCGCAAAGGCACCGCCATTTGAGAATACCTGGGTTACTCCGGAGGCAAGTGCATCTGCCACTCTCCTGCTATCGCCGCCTCTATTTGGGTCCCCCCATGTGACGAGGGAGCCGTCGGACTTCAGGGCCGCAAAGGCAGTAAGGGTCGAGAATATCTGGGTGACTCCTGAGGTAAGGCTGCTTGCTACCGCACTGCTGTCTCCGCCCCAGTCCCCCCATGTGACGACGGAGCCATCGGCCTTTAGTGCTGCAAATGCGCCGTTGTTGGAGAAGATTTGGGTAACACCGGAGGAGATCTTTGTCGCCACCGCACTGCTGTCGCCTCCAAAGGCGGGTTCTCCCCAGGTGACGACGGAGCCATCACCCTTCAGGGCCGCAAACGCGTATAAGGTCGAGAAGATCTGGGTTACGCCGGAGGAGATCCTTGACGCTACCGCGCTGCTGTCGCCTCCAAAGCCGGGATCGCCCCAGGTGACGACGGAGCCATCAGCCTTCAGGGCCGCAAATGAGAACACTGAAGAGAAGATTTCGGTGACGCCGGAGCCGAGGCTGACCACCACCGCACTGCTGTCTGCGCCTCTACGTGAATCACCCCAGGTGTGGACAGAGCCGTCGCTCTTCAGCGCCGCAAACGCCCATTGGTTGGAGAAGATATTTGTGACTCCGGAGTCGAGGCTGGCCGCTACTGCACTGCTGTCGCCGCCGGTGTTGGATAAGCCCCATGTGACTACAGATCCATCGGCTTTCAACGCCGCAAAGGACCCCCAAGTGGAGAATATCTGGGTGACTCCTGAGGTAAGGCTGCTTGCTACCGCACTGCTGTCGCCGCCCCATCCGTAACCCCATGTCACGACGGAGCCATCACCCTTCAGGGCAGCAAAGGCACCTTCGTTGGAGAAGATCTCGTTCACGCCTGAGGTAAGGCTGCTTGCTACCGCACTGCTGTCTCCGCCCCAGTCCCCCCATGTGACGACAGAGCCATCGGCCTTTAGTGCTGCAAAAGCTGAGTAGCTGGAGAAGATCTGTGTAACGCCTGAGGCGAGGTCGGCCGCTACCGCACTGCTGTCGCTTCCAAAGCCGGGACCACCCCAGGTGACGACGGAGCCATCTGCTCTCAGCGCAGCAAAGGCACCGTTGTTCTTATATTCTCTATTTGTACGACCTGGGAGTGTTACGCTAATTGGTGTGCGAATCACTGTTGCTTGCTCTACAGTCAACACCTCTCCGTTCACCAACACTGTCCCTTGATCGTTTTCGCTCCGCAATCGCAGTCGCTGCTTTGCGCCAACCACTCCAGAGGCTTTTAGTAGCCCCGCAAAGTATTCCCCCTCATCCCCAGAAGTGTCCACTGAATTCAGCAATCCATCCAGTGAATGCCCCAGTTCTTCCGTAAGTACCGCAAACAACTGATCCTTCGTTGCCGTCGCCAACCAATCCGCATTGAGATAGATTGTGCCTGTGCTGAGCGCATAAGCCCCCATCGCCCCATTCATCTCCGTGCCAGACAGCAGCACGATCGGCGGGATCCCTGTGAAATCTCCTGCTGACCACTGGGTCACGAGGTCTGTCAATGCTTGCGGCTCCCCGCTCAGCACCAAGGCCTCCTGAGCCGCGGCCGAGAGCGCCCCACTGGCCGACCAGACCTGAAGCAACCGCTGCCATTCGGGCAGCAACGCCGTGAGGAGGTCGTTGCTGCTGCTGGTGATGGCCAAAGGCTTGCCCTAAGAAGGACTAAATAACAAGCCCCTGGCGACAACGCCCGAGCTATGTCTTTAGATTTACTTTCACTCTATATCCAGGCGTGAGGGCTCCGGGTGGGAAATGACGGGCTTGCTCAGGAATTTTGTGATGAGCAATGCTGATCTATCTTGCCAGACCCTGTCATAGCAATCCTTTTCGGTTTTTATGCAATCCATGCATAGCAGGCTTCGGGTCGTCTTCCAGCCCCGCCAGGGCTCGACAGGACCACTCCACGCCCACACACACAAGCGACGCCGCCGCCAGCGCCTGAAGGCCGACCCTATCAACCCAGTAACGCCAACCACTCACCCACCGATCAACAGCGACCCACTACTAAATTCCCCCCATCGCCCTTACCCCATGAGCGCCCCTCCGGCCCAGCTCAGCCTGCGTCGCCCCGACGACTGGCATGTGCATCTGCGCGATGGCGCCCTGCTGCAGGCCGTGGCGCCGCTGACGGCGGCCCAGTTCGCTCGGGCGATCGTGATGCCCAATCTCTCGCCGCCGATCACGACGGTGGCCGCGGCCCGGGCCTACCGGCAGCGGATCCTGGCGGCGATCCCGGATGGCACCCGCTTCACGCCGCTGCTCACGGCCTATCTCACCGACACGATCGACTCCGAAGAACTGGAACGGGGCTTCGCTGAAGGGGTGTTCGCCGCCTGCAAGCTCTACCCGGCCAACGCCACCACCAACTCGGCCGCGGGGGTGAGCGACCTGGCCCAGCTCACTGCGGTGTTCGAAACCCTGGAGCGCCTCGGCCTGCCGCTGCTGATCCACGGCGAGGTCACCGACGCCGAGATCGACATCTTCGACCGCGAGGCGGTGTTCATCGAGCGCCATCTGCAGCCCCTGCTGCAACGTCACCCCGGTCTCAAGGTGGTGCTGGAGCACATCACCACCGCCGAGGCGGCCGATTTCGTCCGATCGGCCGGGGCGAACCTGGCGGCCACGATCACGCCGCACCATCTGCACATCAACCGCAACGCCCTGTTCCGCGGCGGCCTGCGGCCCGACTTTTACTGCCTGCCGGTGGCCAAGCGGGAGCGCCATCGCCTGGCCCTACGGGCCGCCGCCATCAGTGGCGACCCCAGCTTCTTCCTCGGCACCGATTCGGCCCCCCACCCCCGCCACGCCAAGGAGGCGGCCTGCGGCTGCGCCGGCATCTTCAATGCCCCGTTCGCGATCGAGAGCTACGCGCTGGCCTTTGAGCAGGAGGGGGCCCTGGAGCGGCTGGAAGCCTTCGCCTCGGAGTTCGGGCCGCGCTTCTACGGCCTGCCCCCCAACGAGGAGCGCATCACCCTGGTGCGCGACGCCCAGCTGGTGCCGACCCGGCTCCATCTCAATGACGCCGCCGGCGAAGCCGTCGAGCTGGTGCCCTTCCATGCCGGCGAGCTGCTGGGCTGGCGGCTGGCCTGAGGGCTGCCTGAAGACGGGCCTGAAGGCTGTTCACCGTGGCCCTGCAGGCTGACCGATGACCTCCAGAATGCGGTGCCCCGTCCCCGTTCCATGGCCGGCCCCAGCGCCCAGCCCCTGTCCACCGCGCTGCGGGGCGCCGACCTGCTCAACCATCCGCGACTGAACAAGGGCACCGCCTTCAGCCGCGCCGAACGGCGGCAGCTGGGACTGGAGGCGCTGCTGCCCTGGCAGGTGGAGACAATCGACCAGCAGGTGGAGCGCTGCTGGCGTGCCTTCAGCGAACTGGATCGGGATCTGGAGCGCTACGCCTACGTGCAGATCCTGCGCGAGCGCAATCTCACCCTGTTTCACCGCTTCCTGGGCGATCACATCGAGGCGGTGATGCCGATCGTCTACACCCCGACCGTCGGCTCGGCGATCCAGCACTTCAGCCAGACCTACCGCAGCCCCGCCCAGGGCCTGTTCCTGGCGGCTCCCCAGCGGGATCGCTTCGGCGAGATCCTGGCCCAGGCCTGCCGCAGCTGGGGTGAAAGCCCCCCCGAACTGCTGCTGGTCACCGACGCCCAGGGCATCCTCGGCATCGGCGATCAGGGCATCGGCGGCATCCACATCTGCCAGGGCAAGCTGGCGGTCTACACCCTCTGCGCCGGCCTCGATCCCAACCGCTGCCTGCCGGTGATGCTGGATGTGGGCACGGACCGCCCGGAGCTGCTCGCCGATCCCGGCTACCCCGGCCTGCGCGAACCGCGCCTGCAGGGCCAGGCCTACGACGCCGTGATCGAGGACTTTGTCGCCGCGGTCGAAGCCGTCTGCCCCGGCGCCCTGGTGCAATGGGAGGACTTCGGCGCCACCAATGCCCGGCGGGTGCTCGATCGCTACCGGCAGCGCATCCCCAGCTTCAACGACGACATCCAGGGCACCAGCGGCGTGGCGGCGGCGGTGATCCTGGCGGGGCTGCGGGGGCTGGGGCAGAGCCTGGCGGACCAGCACATCATCATTTTCGGCGCCGGCAGCGCCGGCTGCGGCATCGCCGAGCGGCTGCTGCGGCTGCTCCAGCGCCAGGGGCTCTCGGCCCAGGCGGCGGCCGATCGCCTCTGGCTGCTCGACCGGGACGGCCTGGTGCACGAGGGCATGGAGGCCAGCGGCCTGTCGGCGCCCAGCCCGGCGGCGGAGCCCTATCGCAAACGCCCGGAGCTGCGGGCGGGGATGGCCAGAGATGGCCAGGGGCGGATCGGGTTGCTGGCGGTGATCGAGGCGGTGCGCCCCTCGGTGCTGATCGGCACCTCCACCGTCGCCGGCGCCTTCGACCAGGCGGTGGTGGAGGCCCTCTGCCGCGGCTGCCCGCGGCCGATCGTGCTGCCCCTCTCCAATCCCACCCCCCTGGCCGAGATCACACCGCAGAACCTGCTCAGCTGGAGCCAGGGCCAGGCCCTGGTGGCCAGCGGCAGCCCCTTCGCGCCGGTGACGATCGACGGCCGCCCGCGCCAGATCGGCCAGTGCAACAACTGCTTCGTCTTCCCTGGGCTGGGCTTCGCCGCGGTGGCGGTGGGCGCCCGCACGGTCAGCGAGGGCATGATTGACGCCTGCATCGAGGCCCTGGCGGCGGTGATTCCCGCCGCCCACGATCCGGAAGCGCCGCTGATGCCGGCCCTGCGGGACGTGCAGCGGGTGTCCGCGGCCGTGGCCGAGGCCGTGGCCCTGGCCGCCGTGGCCGAAGGGCTGGCCAGTCGCGCCACCAGCGCGGAACAGGCCCTGGCCCGGCTGAAGGCCTGCACCTGGCGGGCGGAATACGGGCCGGTGCAGGCTGCCTGAGCGGCAGCACGGCGCCGCTGGCCTGAACGGCCCGCAGGCGGCCGGGGCCGGTCTCGGGCCGCCCCCCTTCAATAAGAGGTGTGTCACCCCCTCGCAGGGGACCCCGCCGCCGGACTAGCACCAGGCCACTGGTTGGTCTGCGCTTGGGATTCTTCGTCCAGCTCACTGACGCCATTGCCGACCACCAGTCGCTGCTGGTGACGGGGCTCGACCCCAACCCGGAGATGCTGCAGAGCTGGGCCATGCGCCGCGGCATGGCCGGCCGCTCCTTCCTCTCCCAGGCCCGCCATTGGATCAAGGCGGTGATCGAGGCCACGGCGCCGCACGTCTGCGCCTACAAACCAAGCCTGGGTTTTTACCAGGCCCTGGGCCCGGTGGGCCTGGACCTGCTGCGGGAGGTGCGCGAGCTGGTGCCCCTGGAGATCCCGCTGATCATTGACGCCAAACACGGCGATCTCAACAGCTCCTCAGCCCTGGCCCACTACCTGTTCCGGGGCCTGGGGGCCGATGCGGTCACCCTCTCGCCCCTGCCCGGCCAGGACATCGCCGCCCCCTTCCTGCTCTACCCGGACAAGGCGGTGGTGGTCACCTGCCACAGCTCCAATCCGGCCGCCCGGGTGCTGCAGCACCACCCCAACGAAACCGATCCGCTCTATTTGCGGATCGTGCGTGAAACCCAGCTCTGGGCCACCCCCGAGCAGCTGCTGCTCGAGGTGGGCACCAGCGATCCGGCGATCCTGGCCCGGGTGCGGCGGGAGGCGCCGGAGCGCTTCCTGATCCTGCGCAGCCTCTGGGCCGAGGAGGATCGCCTCGATGCCCTGCTGGAGGCCGGCCTGAGCCAATCCGCCGATGGCCTGCTGCTGCCCCTCCCCCAGAACCTGCTGGTGGAGGACGACATGGCGGAGCAGGCGGCCCAGCTCAAGCAGCGCATCAGCGAGCGGCGCGATCACTGGCTGGAGAGCCGCCAGAAACCCGCCGCCAGCTGCAGCATCTGGCTGCCGGGGCTGGTCGGGAAGGCCACCGTCCCCCAGGACGGCAACGGGGTGCCAACGGCCGCCGGGCCGAGCGGCCCCGACGGCGCCCGCGGCGCCTCAACCCCGGATGCAGCCCCTGCAGGGCCGACACTGGCGGCGGCCGAAGCCGGGCCGAGCGATCCGCTGGAGAGCCTGATCGTCGACCTGTTCGACATCGGCTGCCTGCTGTTCGGCGACTACGTGCAGGCCTCCGGAGCCCTGTTCAACTACTACATCGACCTGCGCCAGATCATCTCCGACCCCAACCTGTTCCACCGGGTGCTGCATGCCTACGCCGGCCAACTGCAGGGCCTGAACTTCGATCGGATCGCCGGCATTCCCTACGGCTCCCTGCCGACGGCCACCGGGCTCTCGCTGCAGCTGCACAAGCCCCTGATCTATCCCCGCAAGGAGGTCAAGGCCCACGGCGCCCGCCGCCTGATCGAGGGCGACTTTGAGGAGGGGGATGTGGTGGCCCTGGTCGACGACATCCTGATCACCGGCGGCAGCCTGCTGGAGGGCATCGCCAAGCTCGAGAGCTCGGGCCTGGTGGTGCGCGACGTGGTGGTGTTCATCGACCACGGCGACGACCAGGCCGGCCCAGGAGGCGCTGGCGGCAGCGCCGCCCTGCAGCGCCTGCAAGCCAGGGGCTACCGCTGCCGGGCCGTGCTCGACATCCATCGCATCACCCAGGTGCTGCACCGCAACGGCCGACTCAGCGATGGGCAGGCGGCGGTGCTGGGAGCCAGGGAGCTGGGAGCTGGGGTTGCGGGGGCGCTAGAGCCGGTCGGCTCGGTCCAGGGGGCAGGCCCACCGGGCGGCAAGGATCGGGTTCTGGCCAGCTCGTAGATTGGCCCAGCGTCCTCGCTCCCCCCGGACGCCCCCCTTTGTCATGTCCCAGGGCAGCCGGACCGAAAGCCCCTCAGCCCCCACAATCGGCGAGCTGGAGGCCAAGTATTCGCTCTACTGCAAAGCGATGCGCCTGTTGATCAAGGAGGGACGCAGCCTCGAAGAGGTGAGCCGCACGGTCTGCTGGAGCCGGCTGGAACAGCTGCACACCTGCCTGCCGAGCCGCTACAAATCCCCGGATTACCTGTTCGTGGTGCTGCGGCGCGATTGCGCCTGAAGCCCGCCGACGGCGGCGGCGGCGGGCCATGATCGGGCCTGCCACCGTCCGGCAGCGTCCCCAGCCACCCCGACCGGAGTCCGATGAAATCGATCTCCGAACCCTTCCTGCGCCGGCCGGTGCTGACCCTGGTGATCAGCCTGCTGATCCTGCTGGCCGGACTGATCAGCCTGCCGCTGCTGCAGGTGGAGAATCTGCCGCCGATTGCCCCGGGTCGCGTCACGGTGCGCGCCAGCTACCCCGGCGCCGGGCCGGAGGTGGTGGAACAGGGGGTCACCGCCCTGCTGGAAAAACAACTCAACGGGCTCGAACGGCTGGACACGATCCGCTCCACCAGCTCCGCCAACGGCAGCTCGATCACCCTCGGCTTTGAGGGAGGCAATCCCGAACTCAACCAGATCAACACCCAGAACGAGACCACCGTGGTCAGCCGGCAGCTTCCGGCCCAGGTGGCCCGCTTCGGGGTCCAGGTGCGGCGCAGCTCCGATGATCTGCTGCTGGTGCTGAGCTTCAGCGCCGACAAGGGCACCTATAGCGACACCTTCCTGAGCGGCTGGGTGGACCAGGTGGTCAAGGAGCGGCTGCGCCGGGTCAGCGGCATCAGCGATGTCAGCCTGTTCGGCGGCAGCAGCCTGGCCTACCGGCTGTGGCTGGATCCGGCCCGGCTGCAGGAGCGCAACCTGACGATCCTGGAGGTGCGCCAGGCCCTGCAGCAGCAGAACGTGCTGGCGGCCCTGGGCCAGGCCGGCGAGGCGCCCTCCCCCCAAGACCAGGTCACCACCCTGCCGCTGCGCCTCGAGGGTCGGCTGCGCAGTGTCGAAGAGTTCGAGCAGCTGGTGGTGGCCCGCAGCAGCGGCGGCGGCGTCACCCTGCTCAAGGAGGTGGGCCGGGTGGTGCTCGGCAACGAGAGCTACGACACGGTCGCCACCAACCTGCGGGGCGATCTAGCCGTTTCCCTGGGCCTCTATCAACGCGACGGCAGCAACGCCCTCGACGTGCGCCGGGGCATCGACGCCGCCCTGGCCGAGCTGGCCCCCCGCTTCCCTCCGGGCGTGGCGATGGAGGTGATCGTCGACGAGGCCCAGACGGTGCGCACCAGCATCGACCGGGCGATCGAGGCCCTGCGCGATTCGGTGCTGCTGGTGTTACTCGTGCTGCTGCTGGGCCTGGGCAACAGTCGCCTGGCCCTGATCACCGCCGTGGCGGTGCCCGTGTCCCTGATCGGTTCCCTGACAGTGCTGCGCCTCAGCGGCGGCTCGATCAACACCCTCTCCCTGTTCGGCATGGTGCTGGCCTCGGGGCTGTTGGTCGATGACGCCATCGTCGTCAGCGAGGACATTGGCCGCCGGCTGGAGCTGGGCACGCCGCCGCTTCAGGCCGCCCGCGAGGCGATGCGGGAACTGGGCGGGGCCGTGATCGCCACCTCCCTGGTGCTGGTGGTGGTGTTCGTCCCGGTGCTGGGGCTGGGGGGCAGCCTGGGGCGG
Source organism: Synechococcaceae cyanobacterium ELA739 (assembly GCA_037127935.1). Classification (GTDB taxonomy): domain Bacteria; phylum Cyanobacteriota; class Cyanobacteriia; order PCC-6307; family Cyanobiaceae; genus Cyanobium. Next base: position 285,165 of record JBAXXM010000001.1, on the reverse strand, counting down.
CTCTACGCCCCGATCGCGATCGCGATCACCAGCGCCATCGTCTTCTCGACGATCAACGCCATCAGCTTCACGCCGGTGGCCGCCAGCCGGCTGCTGCGCAACGACCAACGCGAGCCCGCCTGGCTCCGGCGCTGGATCGAGCCGACACGACGCGGCCTCGAGAGCCTGGAGGGGCCTTACGGCCGCTGGTTGAACGCGGTGATGGCCCGGCGCAAACTGGTGGTGGCCGTGCTGCTGGTGGGCCTGCTGGTCACGGCACTGGCGATCCGGGCCCGCCCCACCGCCTTCATCCCCCAGGAGGACACGGGCCAGTTGCGCGGCGTCGTGATCCTGGCCGACGGCATGGCGATCGGCCAGACCCAGCAGGTGCTGGAGCAGGTGCGGGCTGTGGCCCAGCAGGAACCGCTGATCGCCAGCGCCAACTTCTACGCCGGCCGCTCCTTCGGCGACAGCAGCCCCAACAAGGGCCAGTTCTTCCTCAGGCTCAGGCCGGTGGACGAGCGCCCGGGCCAGGACCAGACCAGCAGCGTCGTCGCCGAACGGATCAACAAACAGCTGAGGCGCCGCATCCGCAATGCCGTCGTCCAACTGAGCGAGGCGCCGAGCGTGCGCGGCTTCAGCAGCGAGGGGGGACTGGAGCTGGAACTGCTGGACACCAGCAACGGCCAGCTGAGCCTGGCGGCCTTTGAGCGCCAGGCCCGCACCTACATCGCCGCCGCCCAGACCACACGCCTGCAGGGGCAGCCCGCCTTCGAGCGGGTCTCCACCCGCTTCAGCGCCGGCGCCCCCCAGCTGCGCCTGGTGCCCGATCGCCTGCGCCTGGCCTCCCTGGGCGTGGACCTGGCGACCTTGGTGGACACCCTGGGTGCCAGCTTCGGCAGCGACTACGTCAATGACACCTTCGAATCGGATCAGGTGCGGCGGGTGATCGTGCAGCTCGACGGCCACTCCCGCCGCGATGCCAGCGATGTCCTCGCCCTGCCGGTGCGCAACCGCGAGGGCACCCTGGTGCCCCTGAGCCAGCTGGTGCGGATCGAATCGAGGGGGGGGCCGAGCAGCATCAACCACACCCGCCTGTCGCGTTCGATCAGCATCCGCGCCCTGCCCCGGCCGGGGGTGAGCAGCGGCCAGGCCATGGCCCTGCTGGAGGGGGTCCAGCAGCAGCTCGGCAGCGATGCCATCGCCCTGGAGTGGGCGGGCCTGGCCCGGGAGGAAGACCGTTCCGGCGGCGGCAACGTGCGCGTCTTCGCCCTCGGCATCCTGGTGATGGCCCTGGTGCTGGCGGCCCTGTACGAAAACTTCCTCGATCCGCTGATCATCCTGGTGACCGTGCCCCTGGCGCTGCTGGGGGCCATCTCCGGCCTGGCCGCGCGGGGGCTCGCCCTCGATGTCTACGGCCAGATGGGCCTGCTGGTGCTGGCCAGCCTGGCGGCCAAGAACGGCATCCTGATCGTCGAATTCGCCAACCAGCGCCTGGCCGAGGGGCAGGCGCTGGAGGCGGCGATCCACGGAGCCGCCGTCGCCCGCCTGCGGCCGATCCTGCTGACCGCCTTCGCCTCCCTGGCGGGCTTCCTGCCCCTGGTGTTCGCCAGTGGATCCGGTGCCGCCAGCCGCATCAGCATCGGCACCGTGGTGTTCAGCGGCCTGCTGGTGGCCACCGTGCTCAGCCTGTTCGTGGTACCGACGATCTACCGGATCGTCAAGGGGTGGGAGCTGGGGATCGTCGGCCACCAGCCGGTGGAGCCCCGTTCGGACTGAGGGGCGGCGCCAGATTGGGCACGCCGGCCGGCTGGGCGCTGGGGGCCAGATTCGGGTTGATGTTGGACAGGCGCACCAGCATCGCCAGGAACGGCGACCAGACGAAGCCCAGCACCACCGCCGCCAGCAGGATCTTCACCGGCATCGGCCAGCCGCCGCTGCGGGGCGTCCCACCCTGGCCGGATTCGCTCACCCCGGTGGCGGCGTCAGGTGGCGTTGGCAGGCCCGCAGAACTGCCGGGCTCACGGTCGGAATCAGGCACGCCTCACCACCAGACTGGACCCATGATGCCCCCTTGCATCCAACCTGAGGCCTCAGGCCAGGGCGGCGAAGCCCTTCTCCAGGTCGGCCAGGATGTCCACCAGGGCCTCGATGCCGACGCACAGCCGGATCTGACCGGGGGTCACCCCGGAGGCGCGCCGTTCCTCCTCACTGAGCTGGGAGTGGGTGGTGGTGGCCGGCTGCAGCACCAAGCTGCGCACGTCGCCGATGTTGGCCACATGGCTGTGCAGCTCCAGGGCCTCGACGAAACGGCGTCCCGCCTCCAGGCCCCCGGCCAGTTCAAAGGTGAGCAGGCCGGAGCAACCGAGCGGGGCGTATTTGCTGGCCAGCCCATGGGAAGGGCTGGTGGGCAGCCCGGCGTACTGCACCGACGCCACCTCCGGCCGGGCCTGCAGCCAGCGGGCCACCGCCAGGGCGTTATGGCTGTGGCGCTCCATGCGCAGCGACAGGGTTTCCAGCCCCTGGGCGATCAACCAGGCATTGAACGGCGCCACCGCCGGCCCCAGATCGCGCAGCAGATCAACCCGGGCCTTGAGGATGAAGGCCAGGTTGACGCCAAAGGCACCCCCGGCCCCGAAATCGCGACCGAAGACCAGCCCGTGGTAGCTGGGATCCGGCTGGTTGAAGCGGGGAAAGCGCTCGGGATAGGCTGAAAAATCAAAGCGGCCGCTGTCGACGATCACCCCGGCAATGGCCGTGCCGTGGCCACCGAGATACTTGGTGGCCGAATGGACGACGATGTCGGCGCCCCATTCGATCGGCCGCAGCAAGTAGGGCGTGGCCACGGTGTTGTCGACGATCAACGGCACCCCCACCCCATGGGCGATGCCCGCCACCAGCTCCAGATCGAGCACCTCGGTGCTGGGATTGGCGATCGTCTCGCCGAAGAACGCCTTGGTGTTGGGCCGCACCGCCCGCTTCCAGGCCTCGCCGTCCGAGGCATCCTCGACGAAAGAGACAGCGACGCCAAAGCGGGGCAGGGTGTGACGCAGCAGGTTGATCGTGCCGCCATAGAGCGAGGGGCTGGCGACGATGTGGTCCCCGGCCTCCGCCAGGTTGAGAATCGCCAGGCTTTCGGCCGCCTGGCCGCTGGCCACCATCAGGGCCCCGACCCCGCCTTCAAGGGCGGCGATGCACTCCTCCACCGCCGCCTGGGTGGGATTCATCAGCCGCGTGTAGACGTTGCCCAGCTCCCGCAGGGCGAACAGGTTGGCGGCGTGGTCGGCGCTGTCGAAGGTGTACGACGTGGTCTGGAAGATCGGCAGGGCCCGGGCCTTCGTCCCCGGATCGGGGGCCTGGCCGGCGTGGATCTGCTTGGTTTCGAAGGCCCAGGAAGCGGACATGGTGGCGGTGGCGCAGACGGCTGTCAGGGAAAGGGTGGCAAGGAACGACCGGGCTGGCCTCAGACCAGCAGGGTCATGTCGTGACAGTGGGGCTGCAGCTGGGCAAAGCGTTCCCGCAGCCGCTCCACCAGCAACAGCACCTGGGGATGGGAGATCAGATCCCGCCGCAACACCAGGGCCTCGCCACTGACCAGGCCGAGATCCCATTCGAGCTTGACCTGGCCGGGGGAGCCGCAGGCACTCACCGACCCGCCGAAGGAGAGGGTCACCTCATCGGCGGTGCGGCTGTTCCAGCTGCCCCGGTCGTAGCGCGGCAGGCGGGTGTGGCTGGCCCCGAAGCCGATCGCATCAAGGGCTCCGGCCATCACCGGATAGATCGTCTCCGGGAACGCCAGCACCGGGAAGCGATCGAGATCGCCGTTGGTCAGCCCCGCTTCATGGCAGAGCGGGTGGTGGGCATCCGCCAGAACCCAGGCCGGCCAATGGGTGAGCCGCAACACCGCCAGATCCGGGTCATCGTCCGGCGGCAGATCAAAAGTGTCACTGGTGATCCAGACATCGATCACCCGCTGCCGCAGCAGCAGATGCATGCGCTCGACACTGCGGTGATCGAAGCTGCCCAGCAACCAGCCCGGCAACGGCGGTTGCTGCAGCAGATGGCTGATGCAGTGGGTGGCCTCCAGCCGCAGGCGCTGGCCGGCCCGCAGGCGCAGCAACTGGTGCAGCTGGCGTTCAAGCAGCAGATAGTCCTTAATTTCCGAGAGCAGATACTGGCCATCCTGGCGATCGAGGCCTATGCCGAAGATCTCCAGGCAGTTGGCGATGCGGCGGGAGACGGAGCTCTGATTGCAGAACTGACGAGCCCCCGCCAGCTTGCCATTGCCAAGCCAGAGCAGCAGATCCAGGGCTTCGAGCTGCTCCTCGGTGACCATTGAAAATCGACCCTCAACTTGAACCAGGCCAACAAACTAGGGCAAGAGAGATCCGCTTGGGTGCCCTAATGTTGCCCACCACATAAGCGCAGCCGCCACCTACCTTTCCGGCCCGTTCTGCACCAGGATTCCGGTATTGAATCGCTCCATCGTTGGCGCCCCCAGGCCCAGTTGCCACAGCGCCACCACCGCCCAGTACCCCTGGGCCCTGGGCCGGGTGGCGGAGATGGAATCCACCACCCTTTCCCGGAGCAGTTCCAGGGTTTCGGGTAGATCATCGATCCCCATCACCTTCACCTTGCCCTGCAGCCCCAGGCTCTTGAGGGCCCGGCCGATGCCGATGGCGCCGCCGGCATCGGCCGTGACCCAGCCCCGCAGGGCCGGATGGGCGGCCATGGTCAGCCGGGCCTGGCGCTCCGCCTCAGCGATGCTGTCGTTGTCGGCCGGGGTGGCCACCACCTTGATGCCGGGATGGGCGGCGAACACCTCCCGATGGCAGCGCACCCGGATCGCGTGGTTCGGGGCCGTCGGCACCCCCTGCAGGATCGCCACCTCACCCTGGCCGCCCAGCAGCTGCACCAGGCGCTCGGAGCCGATGCGGGCCTGCAGGCAGAAGTCGTTGCCGATGCTGGGCAGGGCCAGGCCCTCCGGGCCGACCGAATCAAACACCGTCAGCGGGATGTGCTCCCGAATGGGTTTCTGCAGCAGCGGCCTGAGCCGGGGGCCATCAAGCAGATCAATGGTGATGCCACTGGGACGGCTGGCGATCGCCGCCTCCAGGATCGCGGCCTGCTCGGCCACATCGGCCTTGGCGGGCGGCCGGTACTCAACGCGCACCGGGCGACCCGTCTGAGCCTGCAGGTTGGCGGCCGCCTCCAGTGCCCCCTGGTGCACCAGGTCAAACCAGGGATGGGGCAGCTTGGGGATCAGCACGAAGCGCAGGGGCTGCTCCGCCGTGCGGGCGGCCTGGGCCGGAGCGGAAGCCACGGTGGCGGTCGATGCGCCGGCCACGGCGGGAGAGGCCAGCGCCGCCAGAGGCGGAGCCAGCACCAGGGCGCTGGCTCCCAACGCCGCCCAGCCCCGCTCCAGCACCCGGCGGCGGAGGCCCTGAATGACCGCCGCCCTGTAGCGACCTGTCGTACGAACGCGGTCCGTCTGAACCATCTGCTATTCAGCCTAGTGCCAGCCTAGGCCTGGAAACCCCACAGACCAACTGACCGCGGAAGAACCACAGCATTTCGAGATCCTCCGGCAGCCTGCGAAACGGGGCCCACCTGTGAACAACTGCTGAATCGCCGATCAGCCCCGGCCGCTCTCCCTAGCCTGCGGGCATCCCGATCCCGGACATTGCGCCGCGGGCCATGACGTTGATCCTCCCCACGGCCCGCCGCTGCCGCCGCCGAGCCAGCGCCGGTCGCGTCAGCTCCCGGATACCTGGCTACCGCTGTGATGGGGGCCTGAACTGATGGAACTCGCCGCCAGCCAACCGATCTGGTCCCTGCCGGTCGATCAGGTCTATGCGGCCCTGCAGAGCGCCCCCGAAGGATTGGGCCAGACCGAGGCCCAACGGCGGCTCCTGCGCTACGGGGCGAACCGCCTGCCACCCCAGAAACGCCGGCCCCTGCTGCTGCGCTTTCTCGATCAGATGGTCCACTTCATGGCCCTGCTGCTCTGGATCGCCGGCGGCCTGGCCTTCGCCGCCGGCACGCCGCAGCTGGGCTGGGCGATCTGGTCGGTGGTGCTGATCAACGGCCTGTTCTCCTTCTGGCAGGAGTTCCAGGCGGAGCGCACCCTGGCGGCCCTGACCCGCGCCCTGCCCCGCCAGGTGCAGGCCTGGCGGGACGGCCAGCTGGGCTTTCTCCAGGCCGAGGACCTGGTCAGCGGCGACCGGCTGCTGCTGGAAGAGGGCGACCGGGTGCCGGCCGACTGCCGCCTGGTGGTGGCCCACGACCTCTGCCTCGACCTCTCCGTGCTGACCGGCGAATCCCTGCCGGTGGCCCGCCACAACGAGGCCATCGTCAACGCTCCGGCCCACATGCGGATCGCCACCGCCGAACGCCCCAACCTGGTGCTGGCGGGCAGCGCGATCGCCTCCGGCCGCGGCGAGGCGATCGTCTACGCCACGGGCGCCGAAACCGAGTTCGGCCAGGTGGCCCATCTGGCCGCCGGCACCCGCCGGGCGATCAGCACCCTGGAGCAACAGGTTGCCCGCATCGTGCACACGATCACCCTGATCGCGCTCTCCACCGGGCTGATCAGTTTCGGCCTGAGTGTGCTGTTTGTCGGCATGGCGCCGATGGAAAGCCTGGTCTTCGCCGTCGGCATCATCGTGGCCTTCGTGCCCGAGGGCCTGCTGCCCCAGGTCACCCTGACCCTGGCCCTCAACGTGCAGCGCATGGCGCGCCGCCAGGCCCTGGTGCGGCGCCTCTCCGCGGTGGAGACCCTGGGATCGGTGAGTGTGATCTGCAGTGACAAGACCGGCACCCTGACCAGCAATCGCATGGCGGTGGAGCAGACCTGGATGCCCAGCGGCGCAACGGACCCGGCGGATCTCCTCAACCCCCTGCTGCTGCGCTGCGCCGCCCTGTGCAGCAACGCCCGACTGGAACCGGACCCGAACCGGAGCGGAGGCGACGCCAATCCCAGCTGGCAGGCCATCGGCGATCCGACGGAAACGGCGATGCTGCTGGCCGCCGCCGCCGCCGGACTGATTCCAGCTGAATTGCAACAGCGGCACCGGCGCCATCGGGAGGTGCCCTTCGACTCCCATCGCCGCCGCATGTCGGTGCTGGTGGAGTGGTCAGCCGGGGACGACGATCTTCCCGGCGCCATGGCCACAGCCATGACAACGATCGGCGGAGGAGGCATGGCTCCCCAGGGGATCGGCAAGTCTCTGCTGACGATCACCAAGGGAGCCCCGATTGAGGTGCTGCAGAGCTGCAGCGGCTGGATCACCCCGGCGGGGCCCCTGCCACTGAACGAGGCGATGCGCCAACAGGTGGTGCGGGCCAACGACACCATGGCCAGCAAGGGCTACCGGGTGATTGCCGTGGCGATCCGGCCCGGCGACAAAGGCCTGCTCACCTCCGCGCCGGAACAACTGGAGAACGGCCTGCTGTTTCTGGGCTTGCTGGGGCTCTACGACCCGCCCCGCCCGGAGGTGGCCGACGCCATCCGCCAGTGCCAGGAGGCGGGCATCAAGGTGACGATGGTGACCGGCGACTACGGGCTCACGGCCCAGGCGATCGCCCGCCAGATCGGCCTGCTGGAAGCGCCGCAGCATGTCTCCGGAGCCTTCGGTCACCAGGGCGACGGCGCCGACCCGGTGCGGGTGATCGATGGCGGCACCCTCGATCTGATCAGCGATCTGCAGCTGCGGCAGCTGCTCAAATACCGCCACCGGCTCGTGTTCGCCCGAATGGCGCCGGAGCAGAAGCTCAGGTTGGTGCAGGCCTACCGCTCCCTGGGAGAGGTGGTGGCCGTCACCGGCGACGGCGTCAACGACGCCCCGGCCCTGCGGGCCGCCGATGTGGGCCTGGCCATGGGCATCAGCGGCACCGATGTGGCCCGCGAAGCCGCGGACATCGTGCTGCTCGATGACAACTTCGCCACCATCGTCGCGGCCATTCACTACGGCAGAGGCGTCGTCAACAACATCCGCAAGTTCATCACCTACATCCTGATTGCCAACGTCTCCGAAGCAGCGCCGTTCCTGGCGATGGTGGCGTTCAAGCTGCCGGCAGCCCTGACGGTGCTGCAGATCCTGGCCGTGGATCTGGGTACCGATATCCTGCCGGCCCTGGGGCTGGGAGCTGAATCTCCGGAGCCAGGGGTGATGCGGCTTGCGCCCCGACCCCGGGGCCAGGCCCTGCTGGATCGGGCCGTGATGACCCGTTCCTACCTGGTGCTGGGTCTAGCGGAGGCCTTGACGGCGATGGCCGGCTACCTGCTGGTCTGGCGCCAGCACGGCGTCGGCCTGGGTGACCTGAGGAAGCTCGCCCCCCAGCTGCTGCACCACACCGCCCCGGCGGCGCTGCTGGCGATTCAACACCAGGCCGCCACCGTCACCTTCTGTCTGATCGTGGCCGGACAGATGGGCGCCCTGCTGGCCTGTCGCAGTGAAACGGTGCCCTTCTGGAAACGGCTGCGCACCCCCAACCGCCTGCTCTGGCTGGGCCTGCTCAGCGAACCGCTGGTGGCCGGCAGCCTGGTGCTGATCCCGGCCCTGGCCGCCGCCTTCGGCAATGCCCCCTTCCCGCTGGCCTGGCTGCCCTGGATGGGCCTCTCCACCCTGCTGGTGCTGGCAGCCGACACGGTCCACAAGCGCTGGCTGATCTCCAGGTGTCTCGCCTGAACTCAGTAGCCCGAAGACCCCGCGGGCGGGCGGCCGGCGGGCTGTTTGGCCAGCCACACGGCCACCGGGATCGAGCGGGGTTCGTTGTAGCCCACCGGCAGCCAGAGATCGCCGGCACTGGAGGCGAAGTGAATCTGCCAGTGATACAGGCCGAAGTAGGCGGCGGGGTCTTCTTGCAGCAGGGCGGCGTAGTGCAGCACGGCCCGCCCGTAGTGATCGCTGTTGTTGTAGCCCCAGAGCGCCTTGCTGATGTCCTTGAGGCCACCCCGACGCACAAGATAGCGGGCAGCCCCGAAGATGGCGCTGCGAGGATCGCGGATGTCGGTGCCGTTGCCGACACCGGGCTCGGCCCAGGTGGAGGGCAGGAACTGCATCGGACCTCGGGCATCGGCCACGGAGATGCCATCGATGCGGCCCATGCCCGTTTCCACCAGGTTCACCGCCGCCAGCACCTGCCAGGGAATGCCCGTGGCCGCGGCGGCCTCGCGGTAATAACCCAGCAGCTTCTCGGCCGGCTCCGGCTGGATGATTCGCCAGGCCGGCAGCTGGGTAGGCCGCTGCCGGCCTGGCGGATGCATGGCGATGAACTCGCGCCGGGCGGCGATGTGATGGTCGAACACCCCCTGCCAGCGAGCGGGCAGCTGGGCCCGCACCTGTTGGGCCAGATCCTGGCGATAGGCCAGCACCCGATAGATCACCTGCTGTTGGTGGCCCAGGACCGCCAGCTGGTCTTCCGGGGTGGAGGGGGAGCGCAGGGCCGGCTCCAGGCCGGCCAGCAGCACCGCGATCGAGGCAGGATCGGCGGGAACCAGCGGATAGCGCAACCCGGCGGCGGCGGGCAGCGAAGCATCGGCCGGCAGGACGGGGAGGCCTGCTGGCGCGGGATTGCCGGCTGGGCCCGAGCTGGCGGGAGCGGAGGCGGCTGCGCCAGGACTGACGGGCGGGTTCGTCGCCGCCGCTGGCCCCGGGGTGGCCGCCGGAATCAGCAGGGGCTCGGCGCTGGCACCGGGCTGGGCCCCCACCGGCTCGGCGCCGGCCCGGGGCGCCAGCTCGGGCCGCACCACGCAGCCCGAACCGAGCAGCAGGGCGCTGAAACCCAGGCCGAGCAGCAGACGATGGGCGGTGGGGGCCTGGCCCATGGATCCCGACAGGTCAGCAAACGGTTCTGAAACTACCCGCCAACCCCCGACTCCAGACCAACCCCGGCGTGACCGTGGGGCCGAAGCCGCACCCGCTCGCCAGGCGCGGCCACCCGTGCACCCGACCCCGCCGCTCCGGTTCCCCCCGGGCTGCCGGTGCCATCGCAGCCATCGCGGCGATCGCGAACCGGCAGCCGCACTCCGGTCGCGGAACAGCCCCAGCCAGCGGCAACCCGGTCCCGAAGAGCCTCAGGCCACGGAGGCCCTCGGCGCACCAGGGGCGCAGCCGCCGCCGCCAGCGGCACCGGCTAGCGGCGGATTGGCTGCGGAGCCGGGCTGGCGGCTACCAGCCCATTCCAGGGCCAACCCGATCACAATGGAGTCCCCGGCGCCCGACCCATGGCTCGCCCCCGGCGCGGAGCGGATCAAGGCCCGGGCCCTGGAGCGCCGCTGCCGGCGCTGCTGCTTTTCGCCGTCGCCCTCGGCGCCGGCCTGGCGTCCCGCCCCCCCGCCGGCGCCTCGGCCGAGCAGGACAACGCCGCCACGGTGCAGGAAATCCTGGATGGCCATCAGGTTTACATCGAGCAGAAACAGGCCCGGGTTCGCGATTCGGCCCGGGTGCCGGACCGGCTTCGCACCGGCAACAGCCGCGCCCAGGTGGCCTTCCGGGCCGGTGGCACGGCCCGCATCAACCGCTTCAGCCAACTGCGACTCGGCACCAGCTGCTTCTTCCTGGCCAAGGGGCAGGTGCTGGTGTCGGGACCGCAGAACGGCTGCACCCGCTCGAGCCGCCTGAGTGTGCGCGGCACCAACTATCTGATCAGCGTCCCGGAGTCCGGCCCGGCCGAACTGACCGTGCTCGAAGGCCAGGTGCTGGTGGAAGCCCCCGAGAGCGTCAACGTGCCCGCCCAGGCCAGGCCCACGGCCGTGTTCGGGGGAAACCGGGTCAGCGTGGGTCGCGACGGGGCGGTCAGCGATCGCCACCGGCTCAGCGAGGCCGAGGTGGCCGCCCTGCTCAGCGGCCCGCTGTTCCAGGGGTTCCTTGTGCCCCTGAGCCACCAGCAGGCCCTGCAGACCTTCCTGCAACGGGCCTACCCCAACCTGAGACTCGCCCCCGCCACGGCTGGCCGCGAACCAACTGCCGGCGACCAGGCTGCCGGCGACCCAACTGCCGGCGACCCTGCCGCCAACGCCCTGCAGGGCGCCCTCAACAGCATGCGGCAACAGCAAGGGCGCCCGCCGTTCCAGGCGCTGCCGGCCGAGCTGGCGAGCCGCAATCGCGCCTATCTGAAGCCGGTGCAGCAGGCCATCCTCAGCAGCGGCAACTGCGACCATGACCGCAACCGCTGGAGCGCCTTCCAGGCCTCCCTGGCGGGCTCGCCGGGCCTTAGGCCCAGCAGCGAGGTGCTGACCTGCGGGCCCACGCGGGAGTGGGATCCCAAGCGGGTGGTGAGCGAGTGGCTGTCCTCGCCGCTACACCACGCGATCCTGCTGGAGCGGCCCCGGGCCACCAGCCTCGGCTGCAGCAGCCTCAGCCAGGGGGATCAGACCGTGGCGATCTGCACCCTCTGGTCCCCGAACCGTTGAACCGGCAGTCCCGGCCCTGCCCCAGGGCCGGCCATGGATCCAGCCGCAGGCCACTCGGCGGGGCCGGCAACAGGCCACCCTGCGGGGCCGGCCGCCGGCGCTCAGGGGAAAACCTCAGTTCTGCGCTGCAGCCTTGCACGTTCTGCCACGGGTTAAAGCCGTGCGCTGCTCCCTTGCGCTTTCTGCGTTGCACTTTCTGCGTTGCACATTCTGTGTTGCAGGTTCTGCGTTGTGCTTTCTGCCTTGGGCTGAAGCCTTGCACTGCTTGCGTACGCGGCTTCGGTGCGCTGTAGCCGTGCGCTGTAGCCAGTTTGAAGACGTTCGCTGCGGCGGTGTGCTGCTGCCATCGGCTGGGGCGCATGGCCCGGGCAGCGAAGGGCGCAGGCTGCAGCGGCCCGAGCCTTCGGCTTCAGCTTCAGCGATCGCCTCCAGCCAGCGCAACCAATCAGCCCCACCAGGTCTTGCCCCCAGCCAGTGCCACCGGCTCAGAGGCGCATGCCCCCGGGCATGTCGAGCAGGGTGTCACTGGGCCAGGCGCCGAGGGAGGCGAAACGACTGGCCAGCACGGCCAGGAGGCTGGTGTGCTTCTTGAGCTCCTGGTCGGCGGCCCATTCCGCCTCCTCGACCTCACCCTGGGGCAGGCCCAGGGCTTCGACCAGGCGGCGATAGGCCACCTTTTCCCGCTCGTTGATCGAGGAGGTATCCCCCAGATTGCGGCCGACGCGAATCACCATGTAGGCCAACTTCAGCGCCAGCTGCTTTTCATCGTGGCCGCTGAACTTGGGTGCCAGCTCCTCGATCACCTCAAGTCCCATCGCTCCGGAGACCATCTCGGCGACCGTGTCGGCAGCCTCCGGCAGCCCGACATCGGCCATGAAATAGCGGCGGGCCAGCACCTCCAGCAGTCGCCGCTCCTCCGGGGACACCTCGCCATCGCTCCAGGCGACGCAGCAGAGCAGGCGCAGCAGGTCGAGGTCACCGGCGCTGATCGAGTCGCTGGGCTGGGCCATGGCCGGGATCCAGAGGGATGGAGAGGGGGCCATTCTGGTCGTTGATCGGCCCGCCGCGGCGCCTGCAGCCCGATCTTGGCAACAGGGCCCTGGCAGCCCCAAGGGGCCAGCTCGCCCGGATCCCGGCGGCACCCGGGGCCCGCGAGAGCCCTGGGCAAGCCGGGGTTGGAACCAGCGAAGGTTGCTTCAAGCAGGCGTTGCCCCGGGCAAGGCTCCAGGGGGCGTGGGGTCCCGGAGGGCTGGGATCACCGGGCCATTGGGAGTTTGCTGAAAGCCCCCGCGAAAGGCCTGGGAAGGGTTCCACCAGCTGTGTCAAAGGGGCGTGAAGACTGGATTGCCCGTTGTCAAAGCGGTGCTCAAACCCGGCCGGGACAAGTTGTTTTCAGCAGTTTGTCGGGGAAGCTCTGGCCAAGCCCCATGTCTGATCTGGAGTGAAAGCGAGATCCCAGATCGGCCCAGCGCAGGTCCCGAAAGCCAACAGGTTTCCAGGACCTCCTGAGGAGTTTGCTGAAGACCCCTCCAAAGACCGGGCAAGGGTTCTGCCAGCCGCGTCAAAAGCGGTTGAGACCTGGGCCGCCCTTGGGGAACGCGGAGGTCAAACGCCGCCGCGACAGGCTGTTCAGCGGTCGCTTGGGCGCCGGGGCTTGGATCACCGGGGCTGTCGCCACCGGGGATCGGGTCACCGGGCCCAAGGTCGCGATGGGCTGGGGTCACGCTGCTGTTGGCGTGGCAGTCCTGTGGTCGTGACCCAGCTGTGGGCACTGCACGCCTGGAGTCTCGGCAACGCTGGGGTCACGGCGGGGCCGAACCGGTCGCGGTTTCAGGCCCCGCTCCAGGGGTGGCGCAGCTGGGCGCCGTAGGGGCCGCGGCCATCCAGGCAGGCGGCGCCGCAGTGGCAGCCCAGGCTGATCGCCTCAGCCACACTCCAGCCGGCGGCCAGGCCGGCCGTGACCCCGGCGGCAAACGAATCGCCGGCCCCGTAGGTGTCCTGCACCGGCCGTTGCCGCTTGGGTGCCGCAAACCGTCCCCCCGGGCTGGCCAGGCCGCCGGCGGCTCCCTCGGTGGCGATCACCAGGGCCGGCGCCAGGCTCAGGTCCCCGGGGCTGTACCGCTCCGAGGGATCCAGGCCGCTGCCGATCAGGGCATCTAGGGGCACCCCCGCCTGCTCCAGCAGGGGCAGGCGCACCCGCGGCGTCGCCGCCAGCAACCGCGCCCGACGGGCCAGGCGCAGCGCCCCGGCGTCCGCCGCCGTCACGAACACCCCGTCGCAGGCCGCCAACCGATCCCAGGGCAGGGGATCGGCCGCCCCGGGGTTGAGCCGCTCGCCGATCACGGTGATCGTGCGCTCCCCATCGGCGTCGACGAAGGTGATCGCCCGGCGGCTGGGGGCCTCCCGCCAGGCCACGTGAAGCTCAAGCCCGAGGCTGGTGAGCTCCGCCGCCGCCCGCTCGCCGATGGCATCGCGACCCAAGGCGGTGAAGAACGGCACCGGCCGGCCCAGCAGGCGGGCGAGCTGCACGGCGACCACGGCGCCGCCGCCAGCGGCGCATTCGTGGAAATCGCCGGCCCGCAGGATCTCGCCGGGCTCCGGCAGGTGAGGCACCCCGACGAAGCTGACCACCTCCACATGGCCCACCACCGCCAGCCGCAGAGCCCCGAGGGGGGGCAGCTGGGACAGCGGCAGCGGCACCGTCGCCGGATCGGGCCCCATCAATCGAGTCGCGCCCTGGCGCTGAAGGCCTGCAACACCAGGCTTCGGGCCCGGGGGTTGGGGGTTTCGGCCACCAGCTGCAGCCGCTCCCCCTGGCGGCCATCGCCCGTGACCGTCAGCGTGTCGAGCGGCGCGCCATCGGCAGCCAGCACGTTGAAGGTGGCGCGGATCTCGCCGCAGGGCCGATCGAGGCACTCCACCTCCATCACCTCGACGGCGCCGCCCCCGAACACCCGGGGCGGGCGGCAGCTGCCGGCGCAGGGGCGCACGAAAACCCCCGAATCGGCCTCCCGCCAGCCCGTGTCCTTGAGACGCTGGCGCTCCGCGGCCGCCTCGCTGATGACGGGTTTGGGCGCCGTGAACCAGGGCAGGGTGCGGGCCCACCAGCCGCCGTAGAAGCCGAGTCCCAGCAGCAAGGCCGTCGCCAGCAGGCTGACGCAGCCGAAGGGAGAGCCTCGGCGCCCTGTCGCTGCGTCCTGGGCCGGCAAGCCGGTTCCACCGGCATCACTCCTGGCCATCGTCGTATCCCATCAGGGCACGGAACATCAATCCACCACCACTGCCGATCAAAGCCAGCATCATCATCAGGTTCCAAAGCGTCGTGGGCTGGAACTGGACGAACAGGGTCTGCAACACGCCGGCGGCCATGGCCGCCAGGGAGGCCAGCACCAGAAACCAGCCCCAGCGCTGATTGCGCAGGGCAAACAGCAGGCACACCCCCAGCGTCAGCGGGATCAACAGCAGGCCGAAGCCGCTGCCGGGGGCGAGGGGACCACCCCAACCGCCCCCACCGAAACCGCCGCCACCAAAACCGCCTCCAAAACCACCGCCGTAGCCGCCGCCGAACGGGCCGCCGCCGCCCCAGCCGCGGTGCATTCCGAAGCGGCCCCCCATGGCGAAGCCGTGGGAGCCCACCAGCACCTGGTTGAAGAACAGGAACACGCCGGTGCTGAGCAGCACGGCCCCGAGGATGAAGGTGAAGAAGTCCTCCACCGGCTTGCGCGGCTGCTTGGCCATCCGATCGCTCCGTGGGTATGCGGCGTCAAGATCCGGGGGCCCGGGACCGGGCTGCCTGGAGGTCGCTGGCCCGGCACCTGGGCGCGCGGGCTCCCCATTCTGACCGCGCTGGCCGCGGCGGCCACCTTCGGCTGTTGGCCTTCCGCTGTTGGCCTTCAGGTGTTGATCGTCAGTCGTTGCCCTTTCGCCCTTGGCGAGCGGCGGTTCCAGGGGCGCAGCCCACACGGGCCGATGACGCCCGACCCGTCCAATCGCCCCCGACCGTCAGCCGCGCTGATCGCTGGGCGGTGCGACCTGCCATCGGAACGGCAAACGGCCCCCAGGCACGGCCCAGGCTTGGGATCGACGGCGGCGACACAGAGGCGGCGACACAGAAAACGGAGCCCCGCCCGGACCGAAGCAAGCAGCCGGCAGAGGAGCCATGGAGGCAGCCAGAAGCAGGCCCGCCGCCGGCAGACGGACCACTCAGACGGCCGCGACCGCCGGCCCGGACCCAGGATCCAGCCGCGCCTGGTGCAGATCGGCGCCATCGAGCTGGCACGCGCTGAGATCACAGCCCCGCAGATCGGCCTGACGCAGGTCGGCACCGCTGAAGTTGGCACCGTAGAGGCAGCAGCCCCGCAGATCCGCCCCGCCCAGCTGCACCCCCTGCAACTGGGCAAAGCTGAGATCGGCGCCGCGAAAGTCAGCCCCGCCCAGATCGGTGAGCTGGTCCTGGCCGCTGCGGAAGTCCACATCCACCAGCGTGGCTTCCCACCAGATGCTGCCAGCGGCCACCACCCCCCGCAGGCAACAGCGGTGCAGCAGGGCGCCCCGCAGGTCGGCCTGCTGCAACCGGGAACCGGAGAGATCGGCCTCCTGCCAGCAGGAGCGTGGCGCCAGCACGCCGGAGAGGTCGCCCCCCCAGATCAGGGCCTGCTGGAAGGCGCAGCCCGCCAGGTTGGCCCCATGGAAGCGGGCATGGCCGAACCGGGCTTCCTGAAAGCAGCCCCCCCGCAGATCGCAGCCGGAAAGATCCAGGTCGCCCCCGTCGACATCGACCAGCCGCAGCCCGGGGAAGTGGCGCCGCCCCGCCGCCAGGGCCTGACGCAGCTCCGCCACCGTGAGCGGCAGGGGGCCGGCGGTGGCCATCAGAGGCTCGCCGCCAGGGCCTCAAGCTGCAGACGACGGGAGGCCAGCAGCAATTTCTCGGCCTGGGCGATCAGCTTGAAGACCGAGCGATCCACCACTTCGTAGAACACCAGCGAGCCCTCGGGACGGCGGTGCACGACGCCGGCGATCATCAGCAGCTTGAGGTGCTTGGACACCAGGGCCTGGCTCAGGCCGGTCTTGTCGACGACGGCGGTGACATTGAGGGGGCCGCCGCGCAGGGCATCAAGCACGGCCAGCCGGTTGGGCTCGGAGAACACCTTGAAGTAATCGGCCAGGGCTTCCATGACGGCGGCGAAGACGGGGGTGACGAAGAAGGAACCAAGGGTGCCGGCGGAGCGACCGGAAGGGATGGCGCCGCAAGCCCTGGATGGGCAGCCAGCGCGGCTGCCAGGGGCAGGCGCCGGGGGCGTTTCGCCGCAGCCCCACGCAGGCTGGGGCCGAAACCTCAGCCGATCACGGCAGTCGTGAACGGCCCGGGCGCGGCGAGGTGGGCGACGCGCGACTCCCCCTCGGCGCGGAGGAGCCGCGGGGAGAGGGACGCGAAAACGCCAACCCAGAAAACGGTTTAACAGTAGCGCAGTTTGACGGCATCGACACAGCCGGCAGCCAGCCCCTGGCTCGGCGACACGGCCGCCCGCCAGCCCCAATTTCATCAGGCCTACCTTTTGATGTAGTATCACGATGTCGTTATGGCATCCCCGTCGTGAGACTGCCGTTGATGGGAGGAATCCAATGGTGCTGATGGTCAGCAAGGCGCCGCCGCCGCAAGCGGAGCGGGCCACTCGAACCAGCAGACCGGGCCCCTGGCCAACCTGCTGGCCCGAGCGGGAAAAGCTGCTCGAGCGGCAGCACCAGATCCTGCAAGAACAGATCGGCGAGCTGATCCTCGCCGTGATCGCCGGAACCGGCGAGCCGCAAGCCCTGGCCGAACGCCACAGCCGCTGCCAACGGCTGCTGCGGCAGCTGCGGCTTCACCTGCGCCTGGAGGAGCGCTGGCTGGCCGCCTGCGGCTGCCTCTGCCCGGGGCACCGGGCGATCCACCAGCTGGTCGTGCATGAAACCGAGGCGGGACTGAACAAGGCCGCCGCGGTGCGCCAGCAACAGCTGCTCTGGCTGCGGGGTCTTCAGGCCTGGCTGCAGGAGCACACGGGCGGTCCCGATGCCCACGCCTACGGAATTGCCCGATCCCTTGCCCCCCACCAACCATGACCACCCTCACCAGCGCCAGTCCCGTCGCGTCCGCCGCCACCGGTCCCGCCCCCCACCTGCGCGAAGACCTGCTGACGCCGCGCTTCTACACCACCGAGATCGCCAAGGCCGCCAGCACCGACATCGAAACCCAGCGGCCGATCTTCGACGCCATGCTCGCCGAGATGGAGGCGGACTACAACCGGGATCACTTTGATCGGCGCACACCCCTCGATCGCCTGCGGAGCCTCTCGGCCTCGGACAAGGAGGCCTACGAGAGCTATCTGGTGCGCTCCTGCGTGTCGGAGTTCTCTGGCTTCCTGCTGTTCAAGGAGCTCTCACGCCGCCTGATCCAGGCCGGCCGCGCCGATCTGGGCCGCCTGTTTCAGCTGATGGCCCGCGACGAGGCGCGCCATGCCGGCTTCCTCAACCGGGCCCTGGTGGCGGAGGGGATCACGATCGACCTTCCCTCCCTGAGTGGCAAGCGACCGATCACCTGGTTCCCGCTCAGCTGGGTGCTGTATTCGGTGTACCTGTCCGAGAAGATCGGCTACTGGCGCTACATCCTGATCGATCGCCATCTCAAGGCCAATCCGGACAACAGCGTCGCGCCCCTGTTCGATTTCTTCGAGCCCTGGTGCCAGGACGAAAACCGCCATGGCGACATCTTCAACATGCTGATCCGCTGCTGGCCGGGCCTGCGCCGGGGCCTGCGCGGCCGCCTGCTGAGCCGTTTCTTCCTCTGGTCCGTCTTTCTCACCCACAGCCTGACGGTGTGCGAGCGCGGCGATTTCTATGCCTTGCTCGGCCTCGATCCGGCCCAGTTCGATGCCGAAGTGATGCGCCAGACCAACCGCACCGCCCAGCGGGCCTTCCCCCAGGTGTTTGACCTGGAGAACAGCCACTACTTCGCGCTGCGGGACCAACTGGTGACCACCTTCCGCCAGCTCAAAGCGCTCGCCGCCCCGGGCTCCACGGACCACCGCTGGCTGCAGCGGCTGAAACTGCGCGGCCAGTTCGCCCTGCTGCTGCTGCGCCAGTTCTGCCAACCGATGGTGGCCTCGGTGGAGGTGGTGGCATGAACGGCAAAACCACGCCCACCAACCCGGCCAGCCCACCCCGGAGCCCCCTGACCGGCCGCGACACACCGCGGGTGTACATCGGCTACGACCCCCGCGAGGACGTGGCGGTCAACGTGCTGAGCGATTCGATCCAGGCCCATGCGAGCACGCCGGTGCAGATCGCCCAGGTCAGGCTCTCCCAGCTCGGGCCCAACTACCGGCGTCGCCACCATCCGCTGCAGAGCACGGCGTTTTCGTTCAGCCGCTTCCTGGTGCCCTGGCTGGCCGGCTACGAAGGCTGGGCGATGTTCATCGATGCCGACATGCTCTGCCAGGGAGACATCGCCGAACTCTGGTCGCTGCGAGACGAGCGCAAGGCGGTGCAGGTGGTGAAGCACCAGCAGCAGTGCGAGCAGGGGCTCAAATTCCAGGGCATGCCCCAGAGCCCCTACGGCCGCAAGAACTGGTCCTCGGTGATGCTGTTCAACTGCAGCCGTTGCCAGGCCCTGACGACGGACTACGTCAACACCGCCAGTGGCCTGGATCTGCATCAGTTCCGCTGGCTGGAGGATGAGGCCATCGGCGATCTGCCACCGGAATGGAACGTGCTGGTGGGGGTGGATGCGGTGCCCGAGGGCGCCCGCATCCTGCATTACACCCTCGGCGGTCCCTGGTTCGACGACTGCCAGGCGATGCCGCAATCCGACCGCTGGCAGGCCGCCCGGGCCGCCATGAACCATCCCCTCTGCTCCGCCGAGCCATCCCCCCGATGACGGTCTCCCCTGCCTCCACGATCTCGCCGCCTGGCCTGGCCAGTGCCGATTCTCAGGTCCCCTCGCCGAACACGCCCGACACCTCCTGCGAGGCCTACCGCCAGGCCTACGGCCGCATCAACGGCGTGGTCGTGGTGGGGGAGACCCTGGCCCACCACCACTTCCGCCTGCTGGCCCGCGCCATCCCCGATGACGGGGCCGAGCTGCTGCGGCTGGGGCAGATGGAGGGGAACCACGCCCGAGCCCTGAGCGCATGCGCCCGAAATCTCGGTGTCAAAGCCGACGTCCGCCTGGCCAAGGAGCTGTTCGCGCCGCTGCACCGGCTCTTCCGCCAGAGCGACGAACGCGGCGACATCCCGGGCTGCATCGTGATCCAGTGCCTGATCGTCGAGTGCTTCGCCGTGGCGGCCTATCGCAACTACCTGCCGGTGGCCGATGCCTTCGCCCAGCCGATCACCGCCGCCGTGCTCGCCGATGAGAGCGAACACCTCAACTACGGGGAGGTGTGGTTGAAGCCACGCTTCGGGGCGGTTCAGGCGGCCGTCAGCGCCATCTGCCTGCAGGCCCTGCCGACCACCCTGGCCATCCTGCGGGCCCTGGTGGAGGACATGCGGGCGATCGGCATGGATCCCCAGGAGCTGGTGGCCGGCTTCGGGGAGTGCTTCCAGCAATCCCTGGAGAGGATCGGCTACGGCTCCCCGGAGGCCGCCCGCCTGCTGCGTCGGGCGATGGCGGCCTGAACCCGGCCAGGGTGCCGCTGGCCAGCGGCACTTATGCCGAGGCGGATGACCGGCGCCCCGAACTGGACTATGCATGGGGGGCTCAGGGGTGGCCGGAACCAGGGACGCCATCCGCCACCGAGGCAAGGCCATGGACGACGCCCTACGGCCAGCCGTTGAACGCCCCGTCGCCAGGGGCCGCGCCCTCCACCCCCTGATCCCCCTGGCCGCCGCCGGGGCCCTGGCGCTGGTGGCGATGGGATTCGCCTGGAAGCAGAGCCAGGAAACCTTGAACGAAGCGATCCGCACCAGCCGCAGCCTGGCGGTGCTGGTGTCGCTGTCGGATGTGGAGCGTGGGCTGCTGCACAGCGATCTGCGGGCGCTGGCCACGATCCTCAATGTCGAACCGGTCGCGCCGATCCCCTGGAGCGGCTACGGCCTGCAGGATCAGTCGCTGGCGGAACTGAAATTGCTGACGGCGGACAACCGCGAGCAACAGGACCGCTGGAGCCAGTTGCGGCTCAACCTCAGTCGCCACCAGCGGCTGCTGGAGGACAGCGTCAAGCTGGCGGAACGGTCCCAGGACCAGGCGGCCAGCAGGCTGCTGATCGCCCAGGCCAACCCTTCGCGGGCGGCGATCCTGGGCCAACTGCACGCCATGACCCGCGATGAGCAGCTGCTGCTGGAGCGCCGCAACAGCCACCTGCTGCTGCTGCGCCAACGGCTGCAGCAGCTCCAGGCCCTCAGTCTGGTGGCGATGCTGCTGTTGCTGGGGCTGAACCTGCTGCTGCTGCGTCGGGAACGGCAGGCCAGCGAAGCCCGGCTGCGGGCCCTGATCAGCAGTGAACAGCGCTTTCGCCACCTGTTCGACAATGCCAGTGTCGGCATGACGATCACCAACCTGCCGGGCCTCGATGGCCACAGCCAGACCCTGGAGGCGAACGAGGCCGTGGCCACGATGCTCGGCTATAGCCGGGCAGAACTGAAGACCCTGAGCCTCGAGCGCCTCTGTGATCCCCAGGAGCCCCCGAGCCATGCCGCCGGCCTGGCCTCCCTGCTCGATGGCAGCAAAGCCTCCGCCCGGGTGGTGCAGTGCTACCGCCATCGCAACGGCCACCAGGTGTGGGTCGACGAAGGGCTGGTGCTGCGCCAAAGCAGCGATGCCGCCGCGATGGAGCTGATCACGATCATGCTCAACATCACCGCCCTGAAAACCGAGGAGCAGGCGCTGCTGGAGAAGGTGCACTACACCCGCACCCTGATCGAAACCAGCATCGATCCCCTGGTCACGATCAGCCCGGCGGGCACGATCGAGGATGTCAACGATGCCACGGTCCAGGCCACCGGCCTGCCGCGCGGGGCCTTGCAGGGGCGGGACTTCGCCGATTTCTTCACCGAACCGGAGCGGGCCCGGGCCGGCTATCAGAGCACCTTCCAGCGGGGGACGGTGCGCGATTACCCGCTCACCCTGCGCCATGTGTCGGGCTCCTTGATGCCGGTGCTTTACAACGCCAGCACCTATCGCAACGCCAAGGGAGAGGTGCTGGGTGTCTACGCCGCCGCCCGCGACATCAGCCAGGTGAAGCAGATGGAGGAGAAGCTGCGCAACCTCAACGCCGAGCTGGAAGCGCGGGTGCAGCAACGCACCGAAGAACTGACCGAGGCCAACCAGGAGCTCGAAGCCTTCGCCTACTCGGTCTCCCACGATCTGCGGGCGCCCCTGCGGGCCGTGGATGGCTTCAGCCACAAACTGCTGAAGCTCTATGGCGAGCAACTCGACAGCGAAGGCCAGCGGTTGCTGCAGGTGGTGCGCGACAACGCCCAGCGCATGGGCCAGCTGATCGACGATCTGCTGCGTTTTTCCCGCCTCGGCCGGCGCGAGCTGCAGGTGAGCCCGGTGGACATGGAAACCCTGGCGCGGGAGGTGGCCGCCGATCTGCTGGCGAGCGAGAGCGAGCGGCAGATTGAATTCTGCTGCGGCGCGCTGCCGGCGGCCCGGGGCGATGCGGCCATGTTGCGGGAGGTGTGGGCCAACCTGATCGGCAATGCGATCAAGTTTTCCCGCGATCGCCCCGTGGCCCACATCAGCGTCGGCGGAGCGGCGCAGGCTGGCGTGGCGACCTATTGGGTGCGCGACGACGGCGCCGGTTTCGACATGGCCTATGCCGACAAATTATTCGGAGTCTTCCAGCGCCTGCATCGCCAGGATGAGTTCGAGGGTACCGGCGTCGGCCTGGCCCTGGCCCAGCGCATCCTGCATCGCCACCAGGGCCGCATCTGGGGCGAAGGCCAGCCCGATGGGGGTGCCACCTTCCAGTTCACGCTGCCGCTTCCCCCTGCCCTTTCCAGCGGCCCCGCCGACCCGACCTGAATCCCCAAGGAGCACCCCGATGACCTGTGAGCACACCGCCCTGCAGTTGCTGCTGGTCGAGGACAACACCGCCGATGCCGAGCTGACGATGGATGCCCTGCGCGCCGGCGGTCTGGTCAACACCGTCAAGTGGGTGCGCGATGGGGCCGAGGCCCTGGAGCTGCTGCTGGGCAACGCCCAGGAGGGGACACCGCGGCTGGATCTGAAGCTGGTGCTGCTCGATCTGCGCCTGCCTAGGGTGGATGGCCTGGAGGTGTTGAAGCGGATCAGGGCAGACGTGCGCACCCGGCTGCTGCCGGTGGTGGTGCTGACCTCCTCCCAGGAGGAATCGGATCTGGTGCGGGCCTACGACCTGGGGGCGAACAGCTATCTGGTCAAACCAGTGGAATCGGAGATGTTCATGAAAGCCGTCGCGGAACTGGGGTTGTATTGGATGCTGCTCAACCAATTGCCGGGAACCACCGCATGAACGACCAAGCTCAAGCGGCGATCGATGCCGTGGAGCTGTTGATCGTCGAAGACTCCGCCGAGGACCTGGAGCTGATCGGCGACGCCCTGCGCGAAGGGGGCCTGGAGCCGTCGATCCGGCGCGTCGAAGCGGAGCCCGAGCTGCGCCTGGCCCTCAACGAGCGGGTGCCGGACGCGATCCTGGCGGACTGGACCCTGCCGGAGTTCTCCGGCGCCCGGGCCCTGCAGATCGCCCGCGAGCTGGCCCCTGATGTGCCGTTTCTGTTCGTCTCGGGCACCATTTCCGAGGCGGCCGCCCTCAGCGCCCTGCGGCAGGGGGCGGTGGATTATGTGTTCAAACATCAGCTGGACAAACTCGGACCAGCCGTGCTGCGGGCCATCAGCGAAGCCCGGGGCCGGCGGGCGCTGGTCACCAGTGAAGAGCGCTACCGGGGCCTGTTTGAAACCGCGATCGACGGCATCTTGATCCTCGAGGCCAACAGCGGCCGCATCCTCGAAGCCAATCCGTTCATCTGCAATCTGCTGGGGATGACGGCGCCGCAACTGCTCGGCAGGCAGCTCTGGGAGCTGGGGGTCATCCAGGACCGGGACAAGGCCCGGGAAATCTTCCGCCGGTTGCAGCAGGAGGGCTATGTGCGCCATGACGACCTGCCGCTGGTCGCCGCCAATGGCCAGCAGCTGGAGGTGGAGTTCGTCAGCAACCGCTACAGCGCCGGCGGCAGCACCGTGATGCAGTGCAACATCCGCGACATCTCCGATCGTCGGGGCGCCGAGCGGCTGGCCCTGCAGTACCAGGGCGAGGTGCTGCAGAGCCTGCATCAGATCGTCGCCGCCCTGGTCTCCCTCAATGAGGCCCGCGATCCCTACACCGCCGGCCACGAACTGCGGGTCTCCGCCCTGGCCAGCGCGATCGCCACCGCCATGCAGCTCTCCCCCCAGCAGGTGGAGGGAATCCGCATCAGCGGCCTGGTGCACGACATCGGCAAGTTCACGATCCCGGCCGAGATCCTGACCAAGCCCACGCGCCTGTCGCCTGAGGAGCTGGCCCTGGTGCGCACCCATGCCGAGGCCGGCTACGAGGCCCTGCGGCCGATCGCCTTCCCCTGGCCCGTGGCCGAAGCGGTGCGGCAGCACCATGAACGCCTCGATGGCAGCGGCTATCCCCAGGGCCTGAAGGGGGATCAGATCAGCCTGGAGGCCCGCATCCTGGCGGTCGCCGACACGGTGGAGGCGATGGCGACGAACCGCCCCTACCGCCACGCGCTCGGAATCGAAGCGGCCCTGGCCATCGTCGAGGCGGAGCAGGGCCTGCACTACGACCCCGCACCGGTGGCCGCCTGCCTGAAGCTGTTCCGCCAGCAGGGCTACGCCTTCGCGCCCAGCCGCTACTGAGACCCAGCTGCAGGCTGATCCGGGGCCATCACCAGGGCAGAACAACCGCCGGCGGCAGCTCCAGGCTGCCGTCGGGCAGGGAGGCGACGGCCAGCTGCCAGCTCTGGCGGCGACCGCCGAAGCGCAGTTGCAACCAGGTGATCACGGCGGGATCCTGGGCCGCCACCGCTTCCTGGTCGCCGCTGGCCAGCTGCTGGGCCACCAGCAGTTCGGGGCTGAGATAGAGGATGCCGCCATCCCCGCCGAGGCGGCTGCGGCGCTCCCGGATCAACTCCCCCAGCTGGCCATCGGCGCTGAGCTGGCCGTGGGGGGCAAGCAGCAGGTGCAACTGCAGGGCGGAGCAGGAGGCGGCGGAAGCGGTCATGGGAATGGAAGACGAGGGGATGGGGGGGGATGGAGGTGTGGGGTTCGCAACCTTGACCCTGGGAGCCAGGAACAGGCGAGGGCAACCCACGACGGAACGGAGGCCGCTCCGTTCGTCAGGCCAAGCGCGACACGAGACTGCGACAGCGACAGCGAGGAACGGCGAAAGCGGGGAACGGCGCGACGGACAACCAACCCGAGGGACAGCGCCACCAGGCCGAGCGGACAGCGGAGCAGCCCGCGGCCGCGCAACGAATCGCGACCACGTCAAAGCATAACAACGCTGCTGTTATACCGTTGAACCAAGCGGCGCCATCGGGCCGCCGCCACGCCCGTGGAACAAGGGCCGCGCCAGTGCCTGCGGGCCCAGCCAGCGCCTCCGGATCAGCTCCCGGGCCCGCTTGCCAACCCCGGGCAGCCGACCCCAGCGCAGCCGGCAGCCTCTCCCATCCCTTCCCCCCATCCCCTCCGCCATGAGCAACGCCACCGAAACCATCTCCGTCCACGCCGGCCCCCGGGAGGCGGCCCTGCGGCCGGGCTTCGGCCCCAGGGTGCGCCGGCTCCATGCGCGCATCGGCGCCGCCCATCACCAGGCCGAAGGCATGGCCTTCTCCCGCGCCCTGCTCGATGGCCAGGTGGAACCCCAGCAACTGGCCGGACTGCTGCGGGCCCTGCAGCCCGGCTACACCGTGCTTGAGCAGGACGGTCCCGAGCTGGGCGCGGCCCTGGGGGCCCGGGGCATGCCCTGGGCCGACCTCAGCCGCAAGGCGGCGCTGCAACACGACATCGCCATGCTGATCGGCATCGAGGCCACGCCGGTTTCGACCGCCTCGGCCCAGTGGGTGGCCCACCTGCGCACCCTGGCCCAGCAGGCCCCCCACCGGCTGATGGCCCACGTCTACGTGCGCTACGGCGGCGACCTCTCCGGCGGCCAGCAGCTCGGGGGCCAGGCCAACGCCATCCTCCAGCGCCATGGCCTGCCGAACCTGGGCTTCTGGGCCTTCGAGCGGCCGACGGCGGAGTTGAAGCTGGAACTGCATGAGGCCTTCGAGCAACTCGAACTCTCCGAGGCGGAGGACGAGGAGCTGCTGGAGGAAGCCGTCCTGGCCTTTCAGGCCACCCAGCGGCTGCTGGCCGAACTGGCCGAGCTCGGCTGAACGCCCCCCGCTTGCGCCGCGGCGCGACCCACGGGGCGCCATGGGTTCAGCCCACGGCGTGCCGTGACGCAATCCCGCGACGGCTTGCCGCGCCCCCGGAGCGCCACCGTCTCCAGCACCGCCTGCCACCACGCCATTGCGACCCGGCCCACAGGCCCTGATTTCAGCCACGGCTGCCCGTGACGGCTCCTCACCCCCCGCTGCCCGCCCCTGCCATGCCCGCATCCACGACCAGCCTCAAGCCGCTCTCCCCGGCACTGGAGGAGCAGCCCACCACCAGCAGCGGCCCCTCGCTGAGCCCGCTGGAGCTGCTGCTCAAGTACGACCGCCCCGTCCCCCGCTACACCAGCTATCCCACGGCCTCCGCCTTCAGCGAGGCGGTGGGGGCCGACGACATGGCCCGGCAACTGGCCACCCCGGCCAGCGCGCCGCTGTCGCTGTACGTGCATGTGCCGTTCTGCCGCCATGCCTGCTGGTACTGCGGCTGCAACCGCATCACCACCCAGCTGGGCTCAACCGTGGTGGCGCCCTATCTGCTCGCCCTGGGCAAGGAACTGGAGCTGATCAGCGCCCGGATGCCGCAACGGCGGCGCCTGGCCCAGCTGCACTGGGGCGGCGGCACGCCCAACTATCTCAACAACATCGAACTGACCCAGCTGTGGGAGCTGATCGCCCAGCACTTCGATCTCGACCCCGATCTGGAGGCCTCGATCGAGGTCAATCCCGAGCTGGTGGACCGGGAGCAGATCCAGACCCTGCGGCGCCTCGGCTTCAACCGCATCAGCTTCGGCATCCAGGATGCCGATCCCGAGGTGCAGGCGGCGGTGAACCGGGTTGTGCCGGTCGATCAGCTGCGCCGGGTGATGGGTTGGATCCGGGAGGCCGACTACAGAAGCGTCAACGTCGACCTGATCTGCGGCCTGCCGCTGCAGACGCCCGACCGCTTCCAGACCACCCTGGAGCTGGTGCGGGAATTGCGGCCCGATCGGATTTCGCTGTTCTCCTTCGCCTACCTGCCCGAGCAGCTGCCGATGCAGCGCAGGATCGCCGCCGCCGACCTGCCGGATCAACGCCAGCGGTTGACGATGCTGGAGAACGCCAACCGGCTGCTGCTCAGCTGCGGCTACGACGCCATCGGCATGGACCACTACGCCCTGCGCACCGACAGCCTGGCGATCGCCGCCCGTCAGGGCAACCTGCATCGCAACTTCCAGGGATACACCACCGGCGGAGAACTGGAGCTACTGGGGGTGGGGCCGACGGCGATCAGCCAGTTCCAGCACCTGCTTGCCCAGAACCATCGCGACCTCAAGTCCTACACCACGGCGCTCGAACGCGGGGAGCTGCCGGTGGAGCGGGGTCTTGCGGTGCGCGATCAGGAGGTTCTCGATCGCCGGGCCCTGATTCGGGCGCTGATGTGTCAGTTCGCCGTGAATCTGCCCCTGGCGGAGTTCCAGACGGAACTGGGCGATCTGCAGGCCCTGGCCGCGGATGGCCTGGTGCAGCTGGAGCAGCGCGACGGCCGCCTCGAGGTCACGGTCACGACCCAGGGACGCTGGCTGATCCGCACGATCGCCGCCGTGTTCGATCCACTGCAGCGCATCCAGGCCAGCGGTTCGCGGCTGGTCTGAGGGCCAGGGGGACGGCGCGGGTTGCCAGCGGCGGCGGCCTCAGCAGATGCGCGGCAACAACTCACCGCTGAGGGGGACCAGCAGGCGCTCGCTGCCGAAGGCCGTGCGCAGCAGCACCCGCTGGCCCGGGCCGCCCACGGCGCCGATCCAGGCGCCACCCAACGGCTCCAGCAGGGCCAGGGCCGCTGGGCAGGCCGCCTCGGGCACCACCAGCAGACAGCGTCCCTCGTTGGCCAGGTGCAGCGGCTCAAAGCCCAGCAGATCACAGCAGCGGGCCACCGCCGGCAGCACCGGAATCACGCTCTCCTCCACCAGCAGGTCGAGGTTGGCGGCCATGCTCAGTTCCTGCAGGGCACTGGCCAGGCCGCCGCGGGTGAGATCCCGCATGGCATGCGGCCGCACGCCCGCGGCCAGCAGCCGCTGCACCAGGGGCCACAGGGGAGCGCAGTCGCTGGCCAGGGGCGGCTGCAGGTCCAACCCGTGGCGAGCCGCGAGGATCGCCACCCCATGGCGCCCGAGATCACCGCTGACCAGCAGCTGATCCCCCGCCCTGATCGCCGCCGGAGCGATCGGCTGCGGGGTTTCCAGCAGGCCGATACCGCTGGTATTGATGAAGACACCGTCCCCCTTGCCCCGCTCCACCACCTTGGTGTCGCCGGTGACGATCGTGACGCCGCACTCCCGGGCGCTGGCGACGATCGAGCTGACGATGCGGCGCAACAGGGCCAACTCCAGCCCCTCCTCCAGGATCAGCCCCAGGCTCAGATGCAGCGGCCGCGCCCCCACCATCGCCAGGTCGTTGGCGGTGCCGCAGACCGCCAGTCGGCCGATGTCGCCGCCCTCAAACTCCAACGGTTGCACCACGTAGCTGTCGGTGGTGAAGGCCAGGCGACCGTGGGGCAACTCCAGGCAGGCTGCGTCCTGCAGCAACTGCTGCGGATCGGCGTACAGACGGCGAAACTCCCGCTCGATCAGCGCCTGCATCAAGGTGCCGCCACCGCCATGGCCCAGCCGGATCCGCTCGCTCATCGCCGGTAGCGGTAATAGGCGGCGCAGGCTCCTTCGCTGGACACCATCGGTGCCCCGAGGGGATGCTCCGGGGTGCAGGCAGCGCCGAAGGCCGGACAATCCCCGGGGCGGGCCAGGCCCCGCAAAACCGCACCGGCAATGCAGGGCTCCGGGGAACAGGAGCCCGTATCGGCTGGGGCCAGGTCAAAATGCCCGCGGGCATCCAGGCGGTCGTAGGGGGAGCGCAACGCCAGACCGCCGCCGCTGAGGATGCCAAAACCGCGCCAGGGCTGGTCCACCGGCTGGAACACCTCCGCCAGCAACGCCCGGGCCTGGCGATTGCCTTCAGGCCGCACCACCGCGGGGTAGGCATTGCCCAGGCAGGCCTCGCCGGCCTCCAGCTGGCGCACACACTGCAGCAGTCCCCGCATCAGCTCAAGCGGTTCGAAACCCGTCACCACCACCGGCAGGCAGCGGCGCTGCACCAACTGGTGCAACTCCGCGGTACCGGTGACGGCGGCCACGTGGCCGGCGGCGAGAAATCCCTGCACCCGCTGGTCGCCATCGGCCACAATCGCCTCCATGGCCGGCACCACCCGCACGTGGGCCAGCAACAGCAACAAGTTGGTCAGCCCCTGCAGCAGGGCCTGCCGGGCCAGCAGGGCCGTGGCCGGCGCCGTGGTCTCAAACCCCACGGCCAGGAAGACCACCCGGCGGCGGGGTTCGCTGCGGGCCAGCTCCAGCGCCTGCAACGGCGACGTCAACAGGCGCACGTCGCCGCCAGCGGCCCGGACGCCGAGCAGATCGTCGCCGGCCGCCGGATCGGAGCCCGGCACCCGCAGCATGTCGCCATAGGAGCAGAGGATCACCTCGGGCCGGCGAGCCAATGCCAGGGCCGCATCAATCGTGGCGGCTGGGGTCACGCAGACGGGGCAACCGGGGCCGTGCAGCAGCTCCACCCCCGGCGGCAGCAACTGGTCCAGCCCCCAGCGCACGATCGTGTGGGTCTGGCCGCCGCAGACCTCCATCAGGGTCCAGGGCCGGGTGGTGATCCGCGCCAGTTCCGCCGCCAGCTCGGCCACGGCGGTGGCGCTATCCGTCTCACCCCGCTTCACCACGGTCCAGGCGCCGTGATCGCGTCGTCGCTGCGGTAGGTCTGCAGGGCGCGCATGTACTGGGAGCGCTCGTACTCGGCCGGATCGGGGCATCGGCGCTGGCTCATGCAGCCGATCAGCTCGCGCACACTGCCGTGCTCGTGCTCCTGCAACCACTGGCTCAGTTCGTCCACCAGGCCGGTGAGCCGCGCCGGGCCATGGCGCAACAGCGCGCCCACCACCTGGGTGCAGCAGGCGCCCGCCATCAGCAACCGCACCACATCGGTGCCGCGATGCACACCGCCACTGGCGGCCAGATCGAGGGGATGGCGGCCGTGCAGCAGGGCGATCCAGCGCAGGGGCAAGCGCAGATCGTGGGGGGTGGAGAGCAGCAGGTTGGGCCGCAGCTCCAGGGCCTCGATGTCGATGTCCGGTTGGTAGAAGCGGTTGAACAGCACCAGGCCATCGGCGCCGGCGGCGGCGAGCCGCTTGGCCATGGCGCCGAAATTAGTGAAATAAGGGCCCAGCTTCACCGCCAGCGGCACGTTCACCTCGGCGCGCACCTGGCGCACGATCTCCTCAACCTGGGCCTCGATCGCCGCACTGGAGAGGTCGGGATCGGTGGGTAGGCTGTAGATATTCAGCTCGATCGCATCGGCTCCGGCCGCCTCCAGCTGCCGGGCGAAGCGCACCCAGCTGCCGGGGTGATGGCCGTTGAGACTGGCGATCACCGGAATCGACAGCTGGCGGCGGGCCTGCTCGAGATGGCGCAGGTAGAGCTCATGGCCGACATGGAACAGCGACGGCTCACTGACGTAGCTGAGGGCTTCGCCATAGCTCTCGCTCCCCTGCAGGCTGAGGCGATGGTGCTCCAGCTGCTCCCGCTCGATCTGCTCTTCGAACAGCGAATGCAGCACGATCGCCGCCGCCCCGGCCCGCTCCAGGGCCAGCAACCGGGCGGGATCCTCACTCAGGGGCGCCGCCGCCCCGACCACCAGCGGATGGCGCAGCGGCAGGCCCAGATAGGTGGTGGAGAGGTCAGGGAGGCTCATGACGGGGACGCTGCAGGCGATGGGCTTTCCGTGGCCGACAACCCCGGCTGGGCCGCCAGGGCGCGGTAGGTGGCCCAGCGGCGATCCAGTTCCAGCTGGGCCTGGGCCGCCAGTTCCCGGGCCCGCTGGGGCTGGCTGTAGCCCAGTATGCGGAAGCGGTTCTCCGTGGCCATCGCCTCCGCCAGCGGCCGCCTGGCGGCCTGGACATCGAGCTGCAGGGGGTTTTCGCCCCGCTCCGTCCGGCGGGGGTCGTAGCGATACAGCAGCCAGCGGCCCGAATCCACCGCCAGCTTCTGCTGGGCCATGCCCTGGCTCATGTCGATGCCATGGGCGATGCAGTGGGCATAGGCCAGGATCAGCGACGGCCCCGGATAGCTCTCGGCCTCCAGAAAGGCGCGCACGGTGTGTTCATCGCGGGCACCCATGGCGACGCTGGCGACGTAGACGTTGCCGTAGGTCATCGCCATCAATCCCAGGTCCTTCTTCGGAGCGGCCTTGCCGCCAGTGGCGAACTTGGCCACGGCACCCCGCGGCGTCGCCTTTGACATCTGGCCACCGGTGTTGGAGTAGACCTCGGTGTCGAGCACCAGGGCATTGACATCGCGGCCACTGGCCAGCACGTGATCGAGGCCGCCAAAGCCGATGTCATAGGCCCAGCCATCGCCGCCCACCAGCCAGACGCTGGTCTTGACCAGGGCATCGGCCAGCTCCAGCAGCCGCCCAGCGGCCCAGTGGGCCCGCTCGGTTTCGCTGCCCTGCTCCGCCGGGTTCTCC
Source organism: Synechococcaceae cyanobacterium ELA739 (assembly GCA_037127935.1). Lineage (GTDB taxonomy): Bacteria > Cyanobacteriota > Cyanobacteriia > PCC-6307 > Cyanobiaceae > Cyanobium. The sequence continues at coordinate 253,829 of JBAXXM010000001.1, read as the reverse complement.
CCCTCCTCCAGCCCCTGGCGCAACCGTCGCTTCAGCTCCACCACCCGTTGCCGTTGCTCGACGATCCCCGCCTCATCGCCCTGGTCGGCACCGACAATCGCCACCACCAGCGCCTGGGGCAACAGCGCCCAACCCCCTTCCGCTCCCGGCTGAGCCAATGTCACCAGCAGCTCCAGGGCCATCTGCCGCTGCTGATCCAGCCCCACCCGCATGCCGAAACCGAACTCGGCGTTGTCCTCGAACAGCGAATTGCTCCAGGCCGGGCCGCGCCCCTCGGCATTGCGGCTCCAGGGGGTGGTGGGCAGGTTGCCGCCATAGATCGACGAGCAGCCGGTGGCGTTGGCCACCAGCAGGCGATCGCCGAACAGCTGGCTGATGAGCTTGAGGTAGGGGGTTTCACCGCAACCGCCGCAGGCGCCCGAAAACTCGAACAGGGGCTGCTGCAGTTGCTGCTGGCCGATCTTGTGCAGGTTCAGATCGGCGCGGGGCACCTCCGGTAAGGCCTCAAAAAAGGCCCAGTCCCGGCGGGAGCGCTCGCGCAGGGGCCGCTGCGGCACCATGTTGATCGCCTTGCGCTTCGGTTCGCTGCGATCGCGGGCCGGGCAGACCTCAACGCAGAGGCTGCAGCCGGTGCAATCCGCCGCCGACACCTGAAGCGTGAACGCCTGGCCGGCGAAATCGCCGTCGCGGGCCGGCGCCTGACGGAAACCCTCGGGGGCCGCCGCCAGGGTCTCGGTTGGCACCACCTTGGCGCGGATCACGGCATGGGGACAGACCATCACACACTTGCCGCACTGCACGCACAGATCGCTCTCCCACAGCGGCACGCTCTCGGCGATGTTGCGCTTCTCCCAGCGGGCTGTGCCGGTGGGCCAGGTGCCATCGCAGGGCATGGCACTGACGGGCAGCTCATCGCCACGGCGCTGCAGCAGCGGGCCGATAACCTCGCGCACGAAGGTCGGCGCACCGGCCAGGGGATCGGCGCCCAGGGCCTGGGCATCGGGATCGGGCTCCGCCAGCTGGCGCCAGTCGAGCCGCTGCAGCTGCGCGAGGGTGGCGTCCACGGCCCGCAGGTTCATCGCCACCACCGCCTCCCCCTTGGCGCGGTAGGTGTGCTCGATCGAGGCTCGGATCCGTTCAATCGCCTCCTGGCGCGGCAACACGCCGCTGACGGCGAAGAAGCACACCTGCATCACGGTGTTGATATGGGGGCCCATGCCGGCTTCGCGGGCCACCCGGTAGGCGTTGATCACCCAGACGTCGAGCTGTTTGTGGCGGATCGCGGCCCGCAGCGACGCCGGCAGCCGCCGCCAGCTCTCGGGGCCATCGAAGGGACTATTGAGCAACAGGCAGCCACGATCGACCAGGCCGGCCGTCAGATCGAGCCGATCGACGAAGTCCCACTGATGGCAGGCCACCAGGGTGGGGCACTGCACCAGATAGGTGGAGCGGATCGGCCGCGAGCCAAAGCGCAGGTGGGAGACCGTCATCGAGCCGGACTTCTTGGAGTCGTAGACGAAGTAGGCCTGCACGAACAGATCGGTGCCTTCGCCGATGATCTTGATCGTGCTCTTGTTGCCGCCGACGGTGCCATCGGACCCCAGGCCGTAGACGATCGCCCGCACCTGGCCCTGATCGCCGTCGCCGATCCCTTCGGTGAGAAAGCTGGGATCCAGCGGCAGGGAGCGCTGGCTGACGTCGTCGACGATGCCGACCGTGAAATGGTTCAGGGGCGCGCCGCCCACCGGATCCAGGCAGCCGAGCAGGTGATCGCAGACGGCCTTGACCATCGCCGGGGTGAACTCCTTGGAGGCCAGCCCATAGCGCCCCCCCAGCACCCGGGGCAGGGGCCGATAGGCATGCGTCTCGGGCCAGGACTCGGCCAGGGCCGCCACCACCTCCAGATAGAGCGGCTCCCCCACCGCACCCGGCTCCTTGCAGCGATCGAGCACGGCGAGGGCCCGCACCGTCGCCGGCAGGGCCGCCGTGAATAACTTCGCCGCGAACGGCCGGAACAGGCGCACCTTGAGCAAGCCCACCCGTTCCCCGGCGGCCTGCAGGTGCTCGAGGGTTTCCTCGGCGGTCTCGCAACCCGAGCCCATCAGCACCAGCAGCCGCTCGGCGTCGGCGGGCCCCACGTACTCATAGGGCTGGTAGGCGCGGCCGGTGAGCGCGGCGAAGTGCGCCATCGCCTCCTGCAGATGGCCGGGGAAGGCCTCAATGAAGGGATTGACCGACTCCCGGCCCTGGAAGTAGGTGTCGGGATTCTGGGCCGTACCGCGCAGGACGGGGTGCTCGGGGGTCAGGGCCCGCTGGCGATGCTCGCGGATCTTGTCGATCGGCAGCAGCTGCTGCAGCACCCCATCCGGGATCGCCGCCACCTTCTGGATTTCGTGGGAGGTGCGGAAGCCGTCGAACATGTGCACGGTCGGCAGGCGGCCGTTGAAGCTGGCCCGGGTGGCGATGGCGGCGAAGTCACCCGCCTCCTGCACCGAAGCCGAACAGACCACGGCACAGCCACTGCCCCGCACCGCCATCACATCGCCGTGATCGCCGAAGATCGACAGGCCCTGGGCCGCCAGAGCCCGGGAAGCCACGTGCAGCACCACCGGCGTCAGTTCCCCCGCCCACTTGTAGAGGTTGGGGATCATCAGCAGCAGCCCCTGGCTGGCGGTGAAGGTGGTGGTCAGCGACCCCACCTGCAGCGCCCCGTGCACCGCCCCGGCAGCGCCGCCCTCACTCTGGAGTTGCACCACCGCCGGCACCGTGCCCCAGAGGTTGGGGCGACCCTCGGCGCTCCAGGCATCGGCCCATTCCCCCATCGGCGAAGCCGGGGTGATCGGATAGATGGCGATCACCTCATTGAGGCGATAGGCCACCTGGGCGACGGCCTCATTGCCGTCGATGGTCACCAGCATGGCGCCGGTCATGGGCACAAACCCTGCTCAGCAACTTGACCATCTGTGTTCTAGGCCGATTGCTCGCCCGCGGATGGGCCTCGTTACGCGCCGAGTCATCGGCAGGCATTCCCAACCCTGCCGTCGGCGCACAGGACCCACCCAGGGCGGAAGGGGGCCTGGGGCGCGGCGAACTCAGCCGGTTCAAGGCGCCAGATCCTGGTCCTCCCCGTCCTCATCCACCAGCGCCAGGGCGAAACCGACGTGGACCAGCACCCGATCCCCCACCCGGGCCTGGGGCAGACAGGCCAGGCTCACCTGCTGGCGCACCCCACCGAAATCCACCTCGGCGACCCGCCAGAGCGGATCCCCATCCACATCTCCACGGAGCGTCCCTCCGATGGCAGCGCCACCTTCGAGGCCGACTTGCTCGGCGGCTTCCCTGACAGCCTGGGGCGCTTGATCGCCGATGGCGAGGATCTTGCCGGCGATGGCCAGGCACATGGCGCGGTCCTGGGGGCATCGGGATCTATAGGGCGGTTCTAGCCAGCCCCCGACGCCCAGCCCACACCTGGCCAAGGGCCAGGCCGCCGTCGTTGCCGGGCAGCTGCTGCGACCACCAGGGCTCCAGACCCCGGCGCCGCAGGCCGGCGCTGGTGGCCTCCAACAGCAGCCGGTTCTGGAAACAGCCCCCCGCCAGGGCCACCCGGCGCTGGCCTGCAGCCAGGCCCAGCTGATCGGCCCAGGTAGCCAGGGCGCTGGCCAGCCCCTCGGCGAGGGCCCCATGGAAACCGGCCGCCAACGCTTCGGCAGAGGTGCCCGCAGCCACGCCCTCCAGCAGCTGCCGCAGCAGCGGCTCCCAGTCCAGCTGGCCGCCGCTGGCCGCGGGCGGCAGCAGCGGCAGCCGTTCGTCGCCGTTCGCCACCGCTGATGAGCTGGCCGCCTCGGCGCGACCAGACAGCGCCCGGGCCGCTGCCCCCTGCAGCCGCAGACCGCCCTCGCCCTCATAGCTGAGCACCTGCACCAGCCCCAACAGCGAGGCCGCCCCGTCGAACAGCCGGCCGGCGCTGGAGCACAGCGGCGCCTGACAGCCGGTGGCCACCGCCTGGCAAAGCAACTCCAGATCGGCCGGTGCGAAGGCCTGCCGCAGCCGCCAGGCACCGGGATGGTCCAGCAGATCGGCCGCCAGCAACAGCCCCAGGGCCGCCCGCCGGGGCTCGCGCATCGCCCGTTCGCCGCCAGGCAGCGGAAACGGCCGCAAGCCCGCCAGGTGCCGGGCTTGCCAGGGAATCCAGGCCCCGGTGGCCTGGTCGCAGGAATGGCGCGGCTCTGCGGGCAACCGGGCAGGGCACGCCCCGATTCCGACGCCCCCAGGAACGTCAACCCCAGGCCGCTCCGGGCTCCCCCGGCTGATCAGCAGCAACTCGCCCCCCCAAAGCACATGGGCAGCGGCGGAACCCTGTTGCTGGCTCTGGTTCGCTTCGAACCCGGCGGCAGCCGCCAACGGTTCGCCATAACCGAGGCCATCAAAAGCCGCCACCAGCACGGGCGGCTCCAGACCGTGCTCGGCGATCACCGCCAGTCCGTGGGCCAGATGGTGCTGCACCGTGTGCAGCGGCAGACCACTGGCGCAGGCCCATTGGTGGCTGACGTAGCCCGGATGGGCGTCGGCGATGAGGGTGATCGACGGGGGATCTGGTGGCGAACCAGGCCCGGGGGCCAGGTCGACGGAACGGACGGCAGCCAGTGGCGAAGCAGCGGCCAGGGCAGTGGATGGAGCAGGGTCACGCGCGCTGGACGCCGCAGACCCCAGCGCGGTGGGCGGCGCCGCAGTGAGCTCCGCCAACCCCTGCACCAGGCGCTCCTGGCAGCGCCGATCGGCCAGATCCCCCAGGTGCGGCGCCAACCAGAAGCGATGGCCCACCGCCAAGCCCGGCGCACACTTGAGATCCCCCGAAAGCGCCAGCAGGGTCTCGCATGCCGGCGCCTGGGGAGGCTCCGGCAGGGTCAAAGGCTCGGGCGCATAGCCGCGGGCCCGGCGCAACAGCACCGGCCGCCCCTCAATCACCTGCAGCAGCGAGTCATCCAGGGGCCGGGCAATCGGCCGGTCGTGCACCAGAAAGGCATCGGCGATACCAGCGAGCCGTTGCCGGGCTTCCAGCGGATCGGTGCAGAGGGGTTCGCCGCTGCGATTGCCGCTGGTGGCCACCAGCGGCCGGCAGAAACGATGCACCAGCAGGTGATGCAGCGGCGAGGCAGGCCGCATCACCCCCAGGGCCGGACTGCCCGGGGCCACGCCGGGCCAGAGCTCCGTTCCTGCTGGCCGGCGCCCCAGCAACACGATCGGTGCCGCCCCATGGCCCAGCGCCTTGCGTTCAGCCGCGTCGATCCAGACCGCATCCTCCAGCCAGGTCCCATCGGCCACCAGCAGGGCAAAGGGCTTGGCCGGCCGCCGCTTGCGCCGCCGCAGCCGCGCCACAGCTGCAGAGTTGGCCCCATCCACCAGCAACTGAAAGCCGCCGACCCCCTGCAGGGCAAGGATCTGGCCGGCCGCCAACAGCGCACAGGCCTGTTCCAGGGGATCCCCCTGGCCATCGGCATGGGCCGCAGCAGCCCCGAGGGCCCCGGGCTCCCCATGCTCTGGCGCCGCCTCTGACCAGAAGCGCAAGCGCGGCCCGCAGCGGGGGCAACTGATCGTCTCGGCATGGAAACGGCGATCACCGGGATCGGCAAACTCCCGCCGGCAGGCCTCGCAGGGGGGAAAGGTCGCCAGGGTGGTGTGGGCGCGCCGGTAGGGGGTGGCCAGGGCGATGCTGTAGCGGGGCCCGCAGCGGGCGCAGCTGATGAAGGGATCGCCAAAGCGGCGATTGGCGGGATCGGCCAGTTCCGCCAGGCAATCGGCGCAGGGGGCGCAGTCGGGCGCCAGGCTGGGGGCGAACCAGCCCACCCCCAACGGCTGGGGCGGTCCGGCCGCGATCCGCACCCCCTGCCCCCGGGCCGTGGAGGCCGGACCCCAGCAGGGCTCCAGGGACTCCAGACGGGCCGGGGCCGGCAGCTCCCGGGCCAGGCGCCCGAGGAAGCACTCCAGCACGGGGCGGGGGCCGGAGAGCTCCACCGACACCCCCTCGACACCGTTGGTCAGGCTCCCGTCGAGCCCCAGCTCCGTCGCCAGCCGGTGCAGCCAGGGCCGAAAGCCCACACCCTGCACCACGCCGCGGCACAGCAGCCGCAGGCCGGCGATCTCGCCGCTCATGCCGGCAGGGGCGAGGGCAACAGGGCCTCCCATAGGGCCTCGAAACCGGCTCCGGTGCGGGCCGAGCATTCCAGCACCCGGGCCTTGGGCGCCACCGCGGCGATCGCCCGCAGGGCCTGGTGCCGATCCAAGTCCACCGCCCCCGCCAGGTCGATCTTGCTGATCACCACCAGATCGGCGGAGTGGAACAGGGCGGGATATTTGAGCGGTTTGTCTTCGCCCTCGCCGGCCGCCAGCAGCACCACCCGCAGGCTTTCCCCCAGGTCGTAGGCGGCGGGGCAGACCAGATTGCCGACGTTTTCGATCAGCAGCAGCTCCAGCTGCGCCAGGGGCTGGCCCTGGGCCTCAAGCGCATCAACCGCCCGCTGCACCATCGCCGCCTCCAGATGGCAGGCCTGGCCAGTGGTGATCTGCACCGCCGGCAATCCGGCGGCCCGCAGGCGCCGGGCATCGTTGTCGGTGGCCAGATCGCCGACGATCACCGCCATCGACCGCTGGGTCGTGCGGGCCAGGCGCTCCAGCAGGGCCGTCTTGCCGGAACCGGGGGAGGAAAGCAGGTTCACCACCATCACCCCCGCCGCCGCAAAGCGCTGGCGGTTGACGGCGGCCTGCAGGTCGTTGTGGGCCAGAAGGCGATCCCCCAGGCTCAGCAGCTGGGGGGAACCGGGCGCGTTCGTCGACCGGGTCTCGGTGTGCTGGCGATGGCGGCGTTCCACGCCCGGGGATGGAGCAGCAGCACCTTGCTCGAGCTGGAGTCGCCGTGACTGGGGATCAACAGCGCCTTGACGCCCCCTGGAGCGCTTGGCGTGATCCTGCCCCGATCCTTCAGGCTGCTGATCTTCGTGCTGCGGCAGCTCGGGCAGCAGGCGCTCGGGCAGGAATCCGTGGCGTCGCGAACCTGCCTCTCGCCCTTCGGCTCCTGGCCAAGCGTCCCGTTGGAAGCTGTCATCGACCGGCTCGCCGTTGTCGCTCCACACGTCTCCAACCACCGGCGCTGGGGCGGGGACCAGGCCGGGGAGCTCAACAGCCCTGCTGGCGCTCTGACCGCAGTTGCAATCCACACACATGCCGGATCCAACTCCTGTCGGAGGCCCCTGGCTCAGAGCCGATCCGAACGCTAGCGCCGCTGCCTTGTTTTGCTGGCTATCGCGGCTTTGATCGATAGGGGGCGGTCCCTGCAAGCCAGCGTCGAGCCGTTCGATGCCGCCATCAGGCGATGTGGCAGCGCGATTCCAGCGCCGTCGCTCCACTCGGGTTCCAGTGGGACGTCATCAGCGACGTGGGGCCCACCGGGGCGATTCACAGGGGCTGTGACGCGGGGATGGCTCAGAGATGGCGCACACCCTCAGAGCAGCTCCAGGGAAGCCAGCTCCAGCTCCCGCCCCTGCAACAGCTCGCCGCTGATCGCGCCGCAGCGGGGGCAGATGCAGACCCCATCCAGCGCCTCAAACGGAGCCCCACAGGGGGCGCACTGACACCGTGCCGCCACCAGCTCCAGCTCCAGCTGGCTGCCGGCGGCGATCGTCTCCGCCATCACCACCTCGTGGGCAAAACGCAGGGCGTCGGGATCAACTCCGGCCAGGGCGCCGATCCGCAGCCGGATGGCGGTGATGCGGCTGGCCCCGTGCCCCTCGGCCTGGGCCAGGGCCAGCTCCCGTACCCGATCCATCAGGCTCAGCTCATGCATCGCCTTGTTTGAGCCATTGCCAGAGCAGGCGCCGGGCCTGGGGCAGCTGGCGCCGCAGCGAAGGCGAGAGCCCGATGCCATGGGCGAACTCCCGAGCCGGCAGCAGCAACTCAGCGGCGGCGGGTTGGGCCCCGTAGAGGGCACTCGCCAGGGCCAGCAGCTCCGCCGGTTCCAGCCGGTGACTGCAGGCCAGCCCAGCGGCCCCCGGGACCAGCGGACGCAGCCGGGGCTGGAGGCGGCCACCAGCGGTCCCCGGCGGCGGAACCTGCCAGGCGTCGACAAACAACACCCGATCCACCGCCACCAGCTCGGCCGCCAGCTCGGGGGTGAGCTGGTGGACGGAAAGACCAGCCACCTCCTCGGCCAGGTGCCAGCCGACACCATCGTCTCGGCGCAGCGGATTGCCAATGCCGATCACCAGGGAACGCCGAGGCCGCTCCGCCAGCTGCTGGGGGATCGCCTCCTGCAATGGTTCGCAAGCCGCCATGCCTGGATGCGTCCCTGTTGTGGGCACCGTTGCAGCATTCCGCCGCGCGGGGATCCCCCCTGGCCGCCCGCCCGTCATCCGCGGCAGCGCTCCGCCAGCACCCGACCGTCGGCCGCCACCAGGCTGATCGCCAGGGGCATCTGACCGGCCGCATGGGTGCTGCAGGAGAGACAGGGATCGAAGCAGCGGATCCCCGCCTCCACCCGGTTCAGCAGCGCCTCGGGGATCTCGACCCCGGCTGGCACCGGATCGGGGATGTAGGCGCGGGCAATCTGATGCACGGTGCGATTCATCGCCAGGTTGTTCTGGCCGGTGGCAATGATCAGGTTCACCTTGGTCAGCAGGCCATGGTCGTCGACCCGGTAGTGATGGAACAGGGTGCCCCGGGGAGCCTCGCTCACCCCCACGGCCTCATTGCGGTTGAGGCTGGCATGGCTACGGATGCGGCCACCGAGCAGCTCCGGATCGTCGACAAGCAGGGCGATCGCCTCCAGGCAGGCGACGATCTCCACCAGACGGGCATGGTGATAGGCAAAGCTGGAGATGGCCACCCGGCCGCTGCGCTGGCGGAATTCCGCCAGCTCCCGGTCGGCCCAGGGTGTGCCGATGCGCTCGCAGACATTGAGGCGGGCCAGGGGACCCACCCGGTACAGGCCATCGGGATAGCCGAGCGGTCGGTAATAGGGAAACTTCAGATAGCTCCAGGGCTCCACCGCCTCCGCCAGAAAATCGGCGTAGTCGTCCTCACGCAGGCCATCGGCGACGATCGTCCCCTCGCTGTCCCGGAAGCGCAGCTGGCCGTCGAGGTGCTCCCAGAGCCCCTGCGGTGTCACCAGGCCCATGAACAGGCTGGCAAAGGTGCCGAACAGACGCTGCTCCTGTTGCAGGGGACCATCGAGCAGACGCTTGTGCAACGCCAGGGCCAGGCGGATCGTCGCCTGCGCCTCGGGCAAACGCGCCAGAATCCAGTCCCGGGCCTCGAGGCTCAGCGGCGAGCGCACGCCACCGGGCACCGCCCAGGCCGCATGAATCTTGCGGCCCCCCAGCAGCTCCAGAATCTGCTGGCCGAACTGGCGCAGGCGGATGCCGGCGCGGGCCAGCTCCGGATCGGCCGCCATCAGCCCGAGGATGTTGCGACGAGCCGGATCGCTCTCCCAGCCCAGCAGGAAATCGGGACTGCTGAGATGAAAGAACGACAGGGCGTGGCTCTGGGTGATCTGGGCCAGATTCAGCAGACGCCGCAGCTTGACAGCCGCCGCCGGCACCTGCACCGCCAGCAGCTTGTCGCCGGTCTTGGCCGCCGCCAGCAGATGGCTCACCGGGCAGATGCCGCAGATGCGCGCGGTGATGCCGGCCATCTCGGTGAATGGCCGCCCTTCGCAGAAGGTTTCGAAGCCGCGATACTCCACCACATGGAAACGGCTGTCGACGAGATGGCCGTCGTCGTCGAGGTGGAGGGTGATCTTGGCGTGACCCTCAATCCGGGTCACCGGATCAATGACGACGGTGCGTCCCATCAGCCGAACCTCAGCATCGCTTCCCCGCTCAGGCAGGGCTTCTCGCCGTGCAGCAGGGGCTCGATCGCGGCGCGGATGCGCTCGGCCGAAGGCGGGCAGCCCGGCAGGTAGAGATCCACCGGAATCACCTCATGCAGGGGCAAGACCCGGGGCAGCAGCTCGGGCACGATGCCCGGGGCATGGGGCAGCTGCCCGGTGGCGTCGGCCAGCTCCAGATAGCCCCGCTCCAACACCGTTTGGGCACTGTCGCGGCCGGGAGCAGAAAAGAGATTGCGCAGGCCGGGCACATTGGCGCTGATGGCGCAGTCGCCGAAGGAGATCACCAGCGCCGTGCGCTGCCGCAGGGTCAGCGCCAGCTCGAGGTTGTCGACATTGGCCACCGCCCCCTCCACCAGGCAGACATCCACCTGGTCGGGGTAGATCTTGGTGTCACTCGCCACCGGTGAGTAGACGATCTCCGCCAGATCGGCGAGCTCGAACAGAAATTCGTCGAGATCCAGAAATGACATGTGGCAGCCGGAACACCCCGCCAGCCAGACCGTCGCCATGCGCAGCCTGGGGCGGCTCTGAGCGGAATCCTTAGCCGAAGAGGTGGCAGGCGAGGGTGTCATGGGGTCCATTGGTGCTGCTCCCGGGCCCGCCGCAACTGGCCGGCCCGCTCGGGATGGGGATGTTTTTCGGCCGTGGCGTCCTCCTTGGTGAACAGGGCGCCGGTGGGGCAGACGTCAATGCACTTGCCGCAGGAGGTGCAGGCGTCCACCTCACCCCAGGGCTGATCAAGCCCGGCGACGATGCGGCAATGGCTGCCGCGCTCGGCCACATCCCAGACATGGGCCCCCTCGATCTGATCGCAGACCCGCACGCAGCGGGTGCAGAGGATGCAGCGGTTGTGATCGAGACTGAAGCGCGGATGGGAGGCATCCACCGAGCGCTGCGGGTACTGATAAGGGAAGCGACTGTGATCCATCCCCACCGCCACCGCCACGTCCTGCAGCTCGCAGTTGCCATTGGCGACGCAGAAGGCACAGACATGGTTGCCTTCGGCAAAGAACAGCTCCACCGCCATGCGGCGGAAGTTCTGCAGCTGGCTCGAATCGGTGCGGATCCGCTGGCCTTCGATCGCCTCGGTGGCACAGGCCGGCAGCAGGCGCTGGCTGCCCTCCACCTCCACCAGGCACAGGCGGCAGGCCCCCACCGGATCGAGACCATCGAGATGGCAGAGGGTCGGAACCGACAGCCCCGCCGCCCGGATCGCCTGCAGCAGCGTTGCCCGTGCCGGCACCGCCACATCCCGGCCATCCACTTGCAGGGTGACGACACTCATGGTTTCGCCTCCGCTGCGCCACTGTCTTCATCGCCACTGTCTTCGTCGCAGCTGTCCTCGTCCCAGCTGTCTTCGTCGCAGCTGTTCGCGTCGCCGTATTCGTGGCGGAAATGGCGCAGGGTGCTGAGCACCGGATTCGGCGCCGCCTGCCCCAGCCCGCAGAGGCTGGTGGCCTTGACCATGCTGCAGAGACTCTCCAGGGCGGCGAGGTCGGCCGCCGTGGCCCGGCGCTCCACACAGCGATCGAGCAGGGCCAGCAACTGCACGGTGCCGGCCCGGCAGGGCACGCATTTGCCGCAGCTCTCGTTGACGCTGAAGGCCATGAAGTGACGTGCCACCTCGGGCATCGCCGTGCCCTCGCCGATCACCACCATGCCACCGGAACCCATCATCGAACCCAGGGCCAGCAGGCTCTCGAAGTCCACCGGCGTGTCGAGCAGGGCGGCGGGGATGCAGCCCCCGGAAGGGCCGCCGGTCTGCACCGCCTTGACGGCGCCGCCATCGGGATCGCCGCCGCCCATGGTCTCCACCACCGTGCGCAGGCTGGTGCCCATCGGCACCTCCACCAGGCCGGTGTGGCGAATCGCCCCCGAGAGGCTGAACACCTTGGTGCCGTGGCTGCCGTCCGTACCGATGGCGGCGTACCAATCCCCCCCCTGCCGCAGGATCACCGGGACGGCCGCCAGGGTCTCGACGTTGTTGATCAGGGTCGGCGCCCCCCACAGCCCCGCCTGGGCCGGGTAGGGCGGCCGGGTGCGCGGCGTGCCCCGCTGGCCCTGGATCGAGTGGAGCAGGGCCGTCTCCTCCCCGCAGACGTAGGCACCGGCCCCCACCCGCACCTCCAGCTCCAGGTTGAAGCTGCTGCCGGCGATGCCACGGCCCAGCAAGCCCTGCCGGCGGGCCTGGCCCAAGGCCAGCCGCAACCGCTCGATCGCCAATGGGTACTCCGCCCGCACATACAGGTAGCCGTGCTCCGCCCCGACGGCGTAGGCGGCGATCGCCATGCCCTCCAGCAAACGATGCGGATCGCCCTCCAGCACGCTGCGGTCCATGAAGGCGCCGGGATCCCCCTCATCGGCATTGCAGACCACGTAGCGCTGGCCCGGCGGCTGCAACGCCACCGTGTCCCACTTCAGCCCGGTGGGATAGCCGCCGCCACCGCGCCCCCGCAGGCCACTGCGGCGCACCTGATCGCGCACCTGCTCGGGGCTGAGCTCCTGCAGCACGCGCCGCAACTGGGCATACGTGCCCTGGGCCAGGGCATCCTCGATCCGCGCGGGATCCACCAGGCCGCAGCCCTCCAGCACCAGGGGCCGCTGCAGACGGAAGAAGGGATGCTCCAGATCGAGGCGATGGCCGGCCAGGGCCGGATCCCACGAAGCCTGGGGGGAGGCGGCGGCTCGGGTCTGGGCCACCAGCTCGCCGGCCCGCTCGGGCGGCACACCGCCATAGAGGCTGGTGCCCTGGGGGCCATCCAGGGCCACCAAGGGACCCTGACCGCAGAGGCGCAGGCAGCCCACACTTCGTACCTCCAGAGCCTCCCCTGGCTCCCCCAACCCACCCACATCCGTCGCCGCTGCCGCCCGCAGGGCCGCCAGCAGCGCCTCACCCCCCACACTGCGGCAACCGCTGGCCCCGCAGCAGCGCAACTGGGGCCGGTCCCGGGGCGGCAGGGCCACCATCAGGGCCTCCCCAGCGCTGGAGGCAGACCCCGCTCCGTCAACCAGCCATCGAGGACGTCAGCAGCCTCCAGCGACGGTGCCGTCAACAGGCACCCATCGAGCAGCAGCACCGGCGCCTGGCCGCAGGCCCCGACGCAGCTGACCTGCTCCAGGGACCAGCGGCCATCCGGGCGGCTCTGGTCGAGCGCCAGACCCAGCCGCCGCTGCAGGGCCAACGCCAGCGCTCCCCCTCCCCGCACGAAACAGGCGGTGCCGAGGCAGACGGCGCAGCGATGCTCCGCTGGCGGCTGGAGCCGGAACAGGTGATAAAAACTGGCTACCCCGTAGACCCGGCTCAGGGGCAACTGCAGCCCCACGGCCACCTGCCGCAGGGCCGGCTTGGGCAAGTAGCCATACAGCTCCTGAACCTGATGGAGCACTTCGATCAGGGCATCGCCCCGCCCCCCCTGGCGGTGGATCAGGCGATCGATGCGCTCGTCGCCCGCGGAGGGCTGCCGGCCTGAAGCGGGCAGGGACTCGGAGCCGGCCTCGCGGCGGGACACAAGCCGCGCACCGGGGAGCTGACCCTGATCCGGTGCGTCAGAACCCTGGACACCCCGGACATCGCGGCCGCCCCACGGCTCCGGATCTGCTGCTGGTGACGTGGCCGCCGACATGACTCCCCTGCGGTCCTGTCCCCTTGCTAGCCAGGCAAGGGCCGTCCGGCTGCGGCATCAGGGCGGGCAGAACATTTCGCAGGCTCAGAACGCTGTCCCCTGTGGTCCTGCCCAGTTCATGCCCAGCGTCACGCTCCAGCCCGGGACAGCAAGCCAGCCTTCGCGTCCGCTAAGGCGATGGGGGCAGGGGGACTTGAACCCCCACAACGTCGCCGTCTGCGCATTTTAAGTGCGCTGCGTCTACCACTTCCGCCATGCCCCCGCCGGCCCATCCTAGATTTGCGCTTACTTGGCGTTGTTTGCCGTGCCCCTGCCCGGGTTGTTGAGCGCGATCACCACGGCACTCCCATTCGACCTGCCGTTCCAACTCACCGCAGAGACCCTGGTGGTGCTGGCCCTCTACACGGCCCTGGCCGGGGCCTATCTGGTGGTGGTGCCCCTGGCCCTCTACTGGTGGCTGGTCAAGCGCTGGACCGTCATGGGCAAGATCGAGCGGACCGCCATCTACGGGATGGTGTTTCTGTTCTTCCCCGGCCTGATCCTGTTCGCCCCGTTCATCAACCTGCGCATGGCCGGCCAGGGGAGCGCCCGGGCGTGACCCGCCGTGGAGCCATCCTGCTGGGCCTGGCGGTGTTCGCCCTGGGGGGCGTGGGCTACGTGGGCTTCCACGCCAGCGGTCTGGAGGGATTCAGTCCTGGCATTGCAGCGTCCGCCATCCTGATGCTGATCGTCGTCGGCTGGACCAGCAGCTATTTGCTGCGGGTCGTCACAGGCAAGATGACCTACATGGAGCAGCGTCGCCAATACCGCAACGCCTACGACGCCATCACCGACGAAGCCCTGCAGGCCAAGTTCGACGCCCTCAGCCCCGAGGAGCAAGCCAAGTTGCTGGCGGAGGTGGGGCAGATCCAGGCCGATGCCGAGATGTGAGTGGGTCAACCTGATCCGGGTGCTCCTGTCGGCTTCGCCCGACCGCTAGCCGCGACCGGATCAGCCCCGATCTCTCCCCTTGCCACAAAGAGCGGCCTCGCCCCATATGTCCCATCCTCGGCGCAGCTGAGCGGGCGCTGAAGCGGGTTTCGTGCCTGTCCGCCCGCTGGGTCCGCACTGAAACAACCAGGCCGATCACCAACGGGCTGCCTGGCAGAACCCAGGCGATCGGATGGTGCCGGGGTGTCATCGCCTGAGGCTCCTGTCCTACTGGGAAGGCGCCGGCCCCGACCGCCCTGGATGGCCCGCTTGGCTGCAAGGGGCGCCATGCCGCCACACCGCCCAGCTCCGCCACGAGCTGCCAGGCCCCTGCCCCGTAGGCTCGGAGCCAACGCCAGCCTTCCCGCGCCGATGAGCGCCGCCATCCCGGTCACCGCCGCCGCCCGACCCTCCGCGATCGCCGATCGCTTCGCTGCGCTCAGGCCAGCGAACCGCTGCGCCCTGATGCCGTTTCTGATGGCCGGGGATCCCGACCTGGGCACCACCCGGGCCACCCTGCTGGCCCTGCAAGAGGCCGGTGCCGATCTGATCGAGCTGGGCATCCCCTACAGCGATCCGCTCGCCGATGGACCGGTCATTCAGGCCGCCGCCGGCCGGGCCCTGGCGGCCAGCACCACCCCAGGCTCCGTCCTGGCGATGCTGACGAGCCTGGCTGGGGAACTCACCATCCCGGTGGTGCTGTTCACCTACAGCAATCCCCTGCTCAACCGGGGCCTGGAGACCTTCTGCCGCGATGCCGCCGCAGCCGGGGCCGCAGGATTGGTGGTGCCTGATCTTCCCTTGGAAGAGGCCGAGAAGCTCTCACCGATCGCCGCCGCCGCCAGCCTGGATCTGGTCCTGCTGGTGGCCCCCACCACGCCGCCGGAGCGCATGGCCCGCATCCATGGCGCCAGCCGCGGCTTCACCTACCTGGTCAGCGTCACCGGAGTCACTGGGGTACGCACCAACCTGGAGGCCCGGGTGGAGCCCCTGGTGCAGCAGCTCAAGCAACTGGGGCCCACGCCGGTGGCCGTGGGCTTCGGCATCTCCGGACCGGACCAGGCCCGCCAGGTGCGCGACTGGGGGGCCGATGGCGCCATCGTCGGCAGTGCCCTGGTCAAGGTGATGGTCCAGGCCCACCAGGCCGGAGAGCCCGTGGCCGCCGCCGCCGGTCGCTTCTGCGCCGAGCTGCGCAGCGCCCTCGACAACTGAGCAGGCCGCGGCGCTGCAGGCGCCACCCTGACAGACAGCCAACGCAGGAGCCACAGCCCGACTGCTCAATGCCGCCAGCCTCAGAGGCGATCTCCCTGTCGCTCGCTGGAGGCCGGCCCCTGACGATCCGCCCCAGGCGCCCAGTGGCGCCACAGCAGGTTGTCGTTGTCAGTGAGGGCCCAGGTGCCCAGCAGACGGCGTGGGTCGGGCTCGGCGCTGCCGATCGGCACGGGTGGCCCCGGCGCCGCCCAGGCCCGGTAGACGGGGCCACAGGAGGTCAGCAGGGCGAGCAGCCCCAGGGGCAACCAGCGCAGAACCGAAGCCATCGCAGCAGCGCAACCGGCTCCATCATGGAACCCTTTCCGCACCCTGCCTGTAGACACCGGGTGGGGGCGGGGGTCACGATGACCAGCAGGATCAGGCCTTCTTCATGAGTGACACCCCCGATCGCGATCAGCTGGATCGCCAGGAACTGGACCAGCTGTTCACGTTCCTGGGCCGCATCCAGCAGGAACCGGACCTGCGCGAACAGCTCAACCTGGTGCAGACCGCCATGGAGGTCAGCGACATCGCCAAGGCCGGCGGTCAGACGTTCCGGGTGGAAACCCTGATCAGCGTGTTCCAGCTCTGCAACGAACAGCCCTACGCCCGCGAGGGTCTGATGGATGAAAAGCTGATCCGCGTCTTCCTGCGGCGCGAATTGATCCTCTGAAATGCAAGCGACGCCCGCGGACTGACCATGAAATTCGTCCTGTGGGGCACCTACTGCGGCAACGCCCTCGACAAGCGCACCCCCTACCGGGAGGAACACCTGGCAGGGCTGAAGCGCCAGAAGGAGGACGGCATCCTGATCACCCTCGGCCCCACCGAAAACAGCAGCCACGTCTTCGGGATCTACGAAGCCGAAACCCAGGAGCAGGTGGAGGCCCTGCTGCACGCCGACATCTACTGGCGGCAGGGCATCTGGACCGAGATCCGCGTCTACCCCTGGATCCAAGCCTTCTGATCCGTCCCTGTCCCAGCAACAAGGGGTCCGTCCAACGCCCGCGGCCCACAAAAAAGGGAGTGGGACGAACCGACTCCCAGAACACCGATCGTGGCGACAGCAGCCGCCACGGTTCAGCTGCTGATCACCAGAGGCCGCGCACAGGAGGCGCAGGAGCCGGAGCGGGCTCGACGTAGGGAGCGGGGGCAGGGGCAGGGGCGGGGGCAGGAGCGGGTTCAACCACGACCACAGCCGGATGGGCGAAGCGGTAGCGGAAGCCGAGCTTGCCACCCCAGTTGTTGAACTGACCGAAGTGAACGTCGTTGTCAGCTTCGTAACCGGAAGCACCCTGGTACACGCCTTCAGCGTAGACGTCCCAGTTGTAGCTCAGGGCATAGGAAATACCGGCCTTGGCCTGCCAGCCGAAGGCACCATGGCTGAGGTTGCCATAGCGCTGATTCTCAATCGTGAAGCTGGGGGTGCTGAGGTTGGAGTAACCGATGCCACCGCCGATGTAGGGGGACCAGCGGCCGAAGGGGAAGTCGACGTAGGCGCTGGCGAAGACGTCATTCTTGTTGACTGCACCGCTGACACTGCTGGTGCTGTAGTCGCGGCCGTTGTAGTTGACGCTCAGATCGTTGAGGCTGGCTCGGTTGTAGGAGTAGGTCAGCTCGGTGCGGATCGCGCCGAAGTCGTAGCCGATACCGGTGTCAAGGGCGAAGCCACCGCCGTAGGTGACATCAACGGGGACATCGAAGTCGTTGTTGTTGTTTTCAGGACCGACGCCAACGCGGGTGGTGCGGTTCTGGGGAGCGGAAGCACCAGCACCCAGGGTCCAGTACCAGCCCTTGGCCTGGGGGAAGCCACCGGTGCCGACTTCGCCCACCAGGGGCACGTAGGTCTGGGCGATCTCCTGGGCCGGGGCCGGGGCGGCTTGAGGAGCGTCAAGACGCAGCTGCTGGGCACCCGATTGGGGAGCCGCCAGGGCGGGCGCAGCTGCCAGGGCACCGACGACAGCGGCTCCGCCCATGGCGAGCTTGCGAAGGCTGATGGACATTGATTTTAGGTCTCACACCTTTGTATGTCTAAATACCGTTTTTGCGACCCATGCCGCCCGATGGACACTGAGGGGTGTGGCACAAGTGATGGCGAGGCAACGTTTCCCGCAAGAAACGCAATAGGCCCGCCTGCTGAGTCAGGTCCCGTCCCTCAGGCCTTCGGCCAGCCGGCCTGGGCCTGGGACCAGACCCACTGACCCACCGCCTCAGCGCCATCGTCTCCGAGAACCTTGGCGTAGCCGGACATCTGACCGATCCCGCCGGCGGCGATCCGGGCAATGGCCTCTGGACTGGCCAACTGCTGTCGCTCCAGGGCGGCCAGGCGCAAGGTTTTGCCGCGGCGCTGAATGTTGCCTCCCCCGGCATGGCAACCCACACAATGCGCAGAAAACAGCGCCTGTCCCCGTTCGGGCTCCGTTGTCAGCATGTCCGCTCCCCAGGCGCTCAGGGGCCAGCCGATCGGCAACAACAGCAGCGCTGCGATCGTCAGGCGGATCAACACGCGGCCAAGTCGGGGCACGGGAGCGATGCGGGGAGCCATCCATCCTTGCCGCTCGGCTGCAGAATGGCTTCGAGGCTCTGCTGGCGCAACCGGTGCTGCGTCCACTGACGGCCGAGGATGAACCCCAGCTGATCAGCGTCTATCACGATGCCGTGATCAGCCAGGCGCAGGGCCTCTACAGCCAGACCCAGATTGAGGCCTGGGCCCACCATGCCGAGCGCCATGGCGATGTGCGCGCCGCCCTGGGCCGCGGCTATGGACTGGCCAGTTGCGAGGCGAGCGATCCCGATCGGATCGAGGCCTTCGGCCTGCTCGATCCGATCGATCGGCTGTCGTTGCTGTACTGCCGCGGCCGCTCCTGCCGGCAGGGCCGGGGCCGCCAGCTGGTGCTGACCCTGGAACGGGAAGCCCAGCGCCAGCACTACCGGCGCCTGCGCACCGAAGCCAGCCAGCTCTCCAGGCCCCTGCTGCTGAGACTGAACTGGCAGATCGAAGCCGAAGAGGAGCTGCTCTTTGCCGGCCAACCGTTCCGGCGCTGGCGGATGATCAAAGTTCTGCCCTGACCGTTCCCGTGCGCCGCCATGGCCGAGGCCCAGCTGCAAGCCTTCCTGGACAAGGTGAACCAACTCAATGCCTTCGTCGCCCGCAGCGAGGCCGATCCCGAGCTCCGCGAGGCCCTGAGGTGCTGCTCCCACCACCACGAGGTGGTGTCCCTGGCCAGGCAGCAGGGCTTCGAGATCGGTCGGCGCTGGGGGGAAACGGAACTGACCTGCGGCGGCGACGCCAACCTGCTGGGGGGATCCTGTCCGCCCGAGGGTGAGGAACGGATTGAAACCCTGATGACCGCCCCAGGCTTTCGCCTGGAGCGGATCCATTCCTGCGGGGCTTCAAGCCCGAAGGACTTCTGGTATGACCAACCGGAGCAGGAATGGGTGACCCTGCTGCACGGCAGCGCCCAGATCCGCTTCGCCGATGAACCGGTGCCGATTGAGCTGAACCGGGGCGACAGCCTGATGATCAGTGCCCATCGCCGTCATCGGCTCGAACGCACGGATCTTCATCCGGGAACGATCTGGCTGGCTCTGTTCTGGTCCCAGCCCTGATCCGTCCCGACTCGCGCACCAGCCAGTAGGCCCCCGCCAGACAGAGCACCGCCACACCCAGGCCCAGCAGCAGCAGGGGCTTGTTCTCGGAACCGGGGGGCAGCACGATCACCTTCCTTCCTACGGCCGTCATCGCCGTGAGCAGCACCAGATCGATCTGCACCACGCGGCGGCGCAGATAGGAGGTGATGTTCTGAAGCACCTCCAGGCCGATCAGCAGGGTGAGCAGATCCCCAAGCAGGCGAATCAGGGGCTCCCCGATCCAGAGGGTGCGGCGCTGGACCAAATCCAGCCCCATGACAACGACCAGCTGGATGGCCGCCACCACCAACACCAGCAGCAGTCCTGTGGCGAGCAGCTTGGCGAGCTGACGCTCCGCCCTGTCCACCACGGCCAGATAGCTGCCGTCACTGCGCAGACGCCGGAAGATCATCAGTTCTTGAACGGCTGATATGAGGGCTTGGCGGGCGTATCCGAGGGAGAATTCTGGATCTTGGTGTCACAGGTGACCGAGCCATCGGCCGCCGTGACGCAGTTGGTGGGCACGATCTGGGTGGCCGGTCCCACCTTGCTACCGGGCTTGAGCATGAAGCTTTCCACCTGGGCCGAAGCCGGCTGCGCGAGGCCGCTCAGCAGCGAGACCGCCACGGCCAGCACCACCAGGGATGCGGGGCCCCGTCGATGACGGCTAGGCCGATCACAGGCCTTCAGCCCAGAGAAAGAAACGCTTCGCACGATGCGGCTCGACGGGTGTCCCTCCTACTTTGGCGGCTGGTCGCTAATCCTGCTGCTGGCGGATCTCCTCCAACAGCAGATCCAGCTGGCCGAGGGATTCATCGAAATCTGGGTGGGAGTCGTCGCGCTCCAATCCCTGATCCTCGCCCTGCCACATCTGCTCGATCCCGCAGAGTCTGGCGGCCAGGCCGCCCAGACCCTCCCTGGCATGGATGCGCTGCAGCTCCTCGATCAGCACGGGCATGCGGATTGAGGGGGCCCTCAGGGCACGACGCAGGTCGGACTGGGTGCGACCGGTGTGACGCAACCAGTCCTTCAGGAACGCCTGCAGGTCGTCGAGCTGGTCGGCACTGAGGGTGGACATCACCGGAGAGGGAAGCGGCGGACAGACATCAACGGTTCACAGGGAACCAGAGGTCCAGTCTGCGCTTTGCCCGCTCCCGGATGTCGGGGGTGAGATGGCGGGTGCAGAGCCCGAGCAGGGCCGTGATCGCCACCAGGTCATCACTGAACCCCGCCGCCGGAATGAAGTCGGGGATCAGATCCAGTGGCAACACCAGATAGGTGAGGGCCGCCAACACGGTCAGGCGGGCCTGGTGGGGGGTGCCGCCGTCGATCAGCATCTCGAAGCATTCGATCGCCGGACGGGCGATGGTGCGGCCGGCCCGACGCAGCAGCCGGGCCAGAAGGGTCTCATCGACAACGGTGGCTTCAACCTCCTGGACTGAGCGCAGGGGCTGGGCGGCAGGGCCCGCAGCTTGAGCAGCGGACATCGGCGTTCTCCTGGTGTGGTGGGGTCCCGGATTGGGACAACGCAGACAGTCTGCGGACCGCGAACGCCCCTGAAAAGGGCCGGTTGACCACCACAAAAGTGAGGTCAACCGGCCGCCGGCAGATCCTGATCCCAGCCCCTGATTCCCGTCGCCGAACTTCAGACGTCGACCAACCCGCTCTCCAGGCCGGCCTTGCGCAGCTTGCGCAGGGCGCGCTGCACCACTTGGCGGCAGTATTCGCGGCTGCACTCCAGCTGACGGGCCACCTCCGCCAGGGTGCGCCATTCGTGGCTGCCATCGAGGCCGAAGCGCAGCATCACCACCGTGCGCTCCTTGGGGGTGAGGTTGGCGCGCTCCAGCAGGGTCCAGACCGAGGCGGAGCGCTCCGCCAGCTCGGCCCGCTCCATCGGCGGCATTTCATCGCTGGGCAGCAGATCCACCAACTCCGAGGGATCGGATTTGGAGCGCACGGCCCCCTGCAGGCTGACGGTGACGCTGCGCAGCTCACAGCCCAGCAGCTCCTCCACCTCCGCCAGGGGCAGGGCCAGGGCCTTGGCCAGCTGCGCCGAACTGGGGGACTGGCCATGGGCCTGCAGATGGCGAGCCTTGGCGGCCCGCAGACGGGTGAGCTTTTCGTTGACGTTGACCGGAATGCGAATCGTGCGGCTCTGGGTGGAAAGGGCGCGATTGAGACCCTGACGGATCCACCAATAGGCATAAGTACTGAAACGATGGCCACGGGTTGGATCGAATTTTTCGACGGCGCGCGTCAGTCCGATCGTGCCTTCCTGAATCAGATCGAGTAGATCAAGCCCCTTGCCCTGGTAGCGCTTGGCCAGATTCACCACCAATCGCAAATTGGCGGTGATCATCTGTTGCTTGGCCCGCTCACCGTTGCGCAGCGTGCGGCGCTCCAGATCGTCATAGGCACAGGCGTCACCCAGGCCTCCGGCCAGGCTGCAACGCTCCTGCAGAGCCACCATCGCCTGAACCTTGCGACCGAGTGTGAGTTCCTGTTCCGGTGTCAATAATTGATGCCGACCGATCTCGCCGAGAAAGGCACTCAGGGAACTTGCCATGGATCGGCCACATCGCTTTTCATTGAACCTAGGGTTGATTTCCGCCAACACTTGAACCCGCAGAAAGGCTTCAGACTTCGCTTTATTTCCTGATTTGCTCCCACACGATGCTGGCCCGCATCCGGTTGGGTGAGTGACTGGATTTTGATTCGCATCGCCGCACCGGCCGCCAGCGATCTCGGCCAAGGATCCCCTTCCATCGGGCCTGCTCGCTACCTTGGCGAGCCCCACCCGTCATTTCCATGGCTGGCCTAGCCGCCCTCTCCGCCGCCATCCCCACCGGCGTCCTTCCCAGCGCCGGCGTCGCCTATGCCCACTACCTGAGCTTCATGCTCTGTTTCGGCGCCCTGGTGCTGGAGCGGCGCCTGATCCGGGCCAACCCGAACCGCCAGGACGCCATCTTGATGGTGATCACCGATGTGGTGTACGGCATCGCCGCCCTGACCCTGCTGCTCAGCGGCATCGCCCGGGTCCTCCATTTCGGCCAGGGGGCCAGCTTCTACACCGAAAACCCCCTGTTCTGGTGGAAGGTCGGCACCTACCTGGCCGTCGGCGGCCTGTCCCTTTATCCCACGGTCACCTACATCCTCTGGGCCATCCCCCTACGCAAAGGGGAACTGCCCCAGGTGAGCGAGGCCCTGGCCAGCCGCCTGCGCTGGATTCTCAACATCGAGCTGGTGGGCTTCGCCGCCATCCCCTTCCTGGCCACCCTGATGGCCCGCGGCGTGGGCCTGCCCGGCTGATGACGGGGTCACGGCCCCGGGGCCGAGGGACTGCCGCCCTGATGGTTCTGGCGCTCGGCCTGGCCCAGCTGGCCCCTGCCACCGACCGGCTGCTGAGCCCGGCGGCCGCCGTCCCGATCCACCCCAGCGGCAGCGGCCCTAGGACCAACGTCCCCGGCGGCGAGTCGGACCGAAGCACCTGCTCTGCGGCCCAGGCCAGCCAGCCCATTCCACTGCCCGCCGGTCCGCTGCTGCAACCATCAGGCGTGGCAGCCCAGGTCGCGCCGCCACCGGGCGATTACCGCCAGCAGCTGAGCACCACCCCCCTGGGCTGGGCTCGTCTGGATCACTGGTGTGTCTGGCTGGAACCCGTGAACGCGGCAGGCCCCGCAGCGGCAGCTGAGCAGCGCTGGTGGCAGGCGAACCTGCGGGCCCTGCAACGCTGGCAATCCCTGCTGTCGATCGAACGGGTGGAGGATCCGGCCGCCGCCCAGATCCGCGTCCTGCGGCGCCGGCCCCCCAGGCAGCCGGGGCCCGATGGCCGACTGCGGGCCAGCCATGGTCGCTCCACCCTGCAGCTGCTGGCGGTGACCCGCCTCGGCCTGCCCCGCCCCGAACCGCGTGTGGAGGTGCTGATCAGTGCGGACCAGCGCCCCCTGGCCACCGAAGCCACCGCGCTGCAC
Organism: Synechococcaceae cyanobacterium ELA739; assembly: GCA_037127935.1. Classification (GTDB taxonomy): domain Bacteria; phylum Cyanobacteriota; class Cyanobacteriia; order PCC-6307; family Cyanobiaceae; genus Cyanobium. The sequence goes on along the minus strand of JBAXXM010000001.1, from coordinate 230,505 downwards.
GAACTCGGCCATGCCCTCGGACTCTGGGGCCACAGCGAGCAGCCAGCCGACGCCATGGCCGCCGTACCGGGAGCCACCCCCATCGTGGAACTGAGCCCCCGGGATCGCAGCACCGTGCGCTGGCTGTATGGCCAACCGACCCGCTTCGGAGCGCCCCAGACGGGCGACCGACCGCTGGATGCCGGGACCTGACTGGCGGGATCCTGAAGGCTGAGCGGCCAGGGGCTTTCAGCCGCCCAGGCGGGGTGCTGGGTCGACCCAAATCGGCGGTGACGGCCAGAGGGGGATGGGGGGTTCCGCCGTTTCAGGGGCGGCTGAATCGACGGCGCGGGGCGAGCAACAGGGCCAGCAGAAAGCCGCACAACTGCACCACCACCACGCTGGGACCCGAGGGCAGGTCCAGGGCTCCGGAAGCCAGCAGGCCGATCACCGCACAGCTGGCCCCGAGCAGGGCCGCCACGAGCACATAGGTGCCGAAACCACGGCTGACCAGCCGCGAGGCGCAGGCCGGAATGACCACGAAGGCGCTGATCAGCAGCACCCCCACCGCCTTGATCGAAATCGCCACCACCACCGCCAGCACAACGATGAACACCAGGCGGTGCCAGCCCGCCGCCACACCTCGCGAAATGGCCAGGGGTTCATCGAGGGTCAGCAGAATCTGGCTGCGGCGGCTGAGCAGCAGGTAGCCACCCGCCCCCAGCAACAGCACCAGGATCACGCCGAGATCCAGCCAGGAGACCCCGAGGATGTCGCCGAACAGCAATTGCTGGATGCCGCCCTTGTAGGTGCGCACCCTGCTGAGCAGCAACACGGCCAGGGCCAGCGAAGAGGAGTAGACGATGTTCAGCAGGGCATCGGTGGGCAGCTGGCTGCGGCCCGCCAGTTGGTTGACCCCCAGGGCGAACAGCACCGCGAAGGGGATCAGCACCACGGTGGGATTGAGACCCAGCAGAATGCCGAGGCTGATGCCGAGCAGGGCGGAATGGCCCAGGGCATCACTGAAGAACGACAGCTGGCGCAGCACCGCGAAACTGCCCAGCACCCCGCCCAGCAGACCGGTGAGCAGGCCGGCCAGCAGGGCCCGCTGCATGAACGGCAGGGCCAGCAGCTGGGCCAAGCCGGCCGGATCGACGCCTGATTCGAGCATCAGCTCCGGCCGGCACCGGGATGGTGATGGTGGTGATAGGGCACCCAGCCGCGGCCGTAGAGGCGCTCCAACTGGGCGGGGCTGAGGGCGTGATCGGGGGGGCCAGAGCAGCGCAGGCTGCGGTTGAGGCAGAGCACGCGGCTGCAGGTGCGGCGCACCATCTCCAGGTCGTGGGAGACCTGCAGGATGGTCCAGCCCTCGCTGCGGCGCAGGTCGAACAGCAGACGATGGAACTGCTCGGCCGCCTGGGCATCGAGACCGGCCTGGGCCTCATCGAGCACCAGCAGCCGCCGGGGCCGCACGACGCAAAAAGCCAGCAGGGCCCGCTTGAGCTGGCCGGTGGACAGATCGCTGATCAGCCGATCCGCCAGATCTTCAACCCCGACCTTGGCCAGGGCGACGGCCACGGCCGAACGGCGGGCGCAGCGCCCCCGCCAGGGCAGGGCCAGACCGGCCCGGTCCCAGCCCAGGCCGACGAACTCGGCCACGCTGAGCGGAAAGCGGCCCCGCAGGCTGAGGGTCTGGGGCAGATAGGCCACCTGGTCGCGCACGGCCGCCGGCAGCTGCCCCCTGGCTCCGAGGGCATGGCCCAGCAGCCTGACTTCACCGCTCTGACGGGGCAACACCCCGAGAATTGCCTGCACGAGCGTGCTCTTGCCAGCGCCGTTGGGGCCGACCAGGGCCGTCTCCGATTCGGGCTCCAGGCCGAAACTGACGTCGTCCACCGCCGTGGCGCCCTCGCGGCAGACGGTGAGATGGCTGACTTCGAGAATCATTTTCGCCATCAACTCACCATACCGACGCCATCCCCGCTGTCAGCCACTGCACCGGCGTCGGGCGTCATCGCCCCAGCGCCTGAAGCAACTGCAGGCCATTGCGGCGCATGGTGCTGACGTAATACGAAGCCCCAAACGGGGGATCGGCGGCAGCGGTCTCGATCGGATCAAAGCTGACCAGGGGCAATCCCAGGTCTTGCGCCAAGGCGAGGAAGGCCTTGCTGGAGGCCTGGGGCTCGCTGACCAGGGCCCGCACACCGCTCTGCCTCGCCAACCGGCTGAAACGCTCCAGATCGGCCGCCGATGGACTCTGTTCCGGGTCTTCGACCAGGGCGGCGCTATGCAGCCGGTAGCGCTGGGCGAAATAGGGACCGATGGCATGCAGCGCCAGCAGGGGCCGGCCGGCATGGGGGGCAAACTGGCGAGCCAGGTCCCGATCGAGCTGCTGGAGCTCCGCCAGGACCACGGCGGCATTGGCCCGGTAGCGGGGCCCGCAGGCCGGATCGGCCGCGATCAGACCATCGCGAATCGTGACCACCTGCTGGGCGGCACGGCGCGGATCGAGCCAGATGTGCGGATTGACGGCAGCGGCGACCTGGGGCTGGTGAGCCGGTGGGGCCTTTGGGAACGGACCCGGGGCTGGCATCACGGCAGGGTTGGCGATCGTGGCCACCCCGCGACTGCTGTCGATCACCCGCAACGCGGCGTTGCCCGAGGCCTCCACCAGCTTGTCGAGCTGGCTCTCGAGCCCCAGACCATTGATCACCAGCACATCGGCCTGGCTGAGACGGGCCAGATCAGCCGGTGTGGCCTGCCAGTCGTGGGGGTCAAGATTGGCGGGCAACAGGGACTCCACCTCGGCACAGCCGGCGGCGATCGAGCGGCTGAACAGGGCCACGGGCAGGACGCTGGCCAGCACCTTGAGGGGCTGATGGCCGGAGCGGAGCGGGGCTCGGCGAGGCGTGTTGACGCAGCCCACCAGCGCCAACGAGGCAAGCAGCGGGGTAACCAGCAGCCAGAGACGGCGCTGACGGCGCCGGAGTCCTGGCGCGACAGCGGGCGATCTCCAAGGTGAGATCCCAGGGATTGGCTGCCGGTTCGGGCCTGAAGCTGGCTGGGTCAGCCGGGAATGCGTCGCCGAGAACCTTGTTGGGTGGAACCTTGGCTTCCCGAATGCCCCCTGCCCGAGCCTTGCCTCCCGGGACCACGCCGCGCTGCCTCGCGCCAGGCCGGGCCGGCCCACGTCAGAGCGTGCATTTCCACATCTCGGCGCTTCGGACCAGGCCAGAACGAGCCGCACCCTCCCCAAAAGCCCGAGCCCGGCACAACGCGCAACGGGAACGCTCCGCAGCGAATCCCTCACCACCGCTCGGATCAGCCCCGATTGCTTCAGCGCCAACGCGCGCCAAAAGCGCATGGGGACTTCCACAAGAAAATGATTCCCATTTTAAAAGCCCGGGCAACGGGCTCCTGACGGAGCCGCCCTTGGCGCTGGGCCGCTGAAGAGCTTTGCTGGGGGTGTTTTCTTGGGACGCGATGGCCCTGGTTCCCCGCTGGCGCTTCATGAGCGACGAGGCGAAGGCACTCACCAAGCGCAACGCCATCTCCGCCGGCGTCCTACTGCTGGTGCTGGTGGTGTTCCGGGGCCTGCTGCCCTGGGTGGTCGTGGCCCTGGCGGCCTGGTGGATCTGGAGGGCGATCAACAAATAGCCCCCTCGCCGCCGCGTCGCCCCAGGCCCACAAAAAAAGCGGACCCGTCCGGGACCCGCTCGATGACCTTAGGCATTCTATGAACTTCTGTAACGCGACTGTGGCTCGATCTCGGTTGGATCGCTAGCCGTTCTGAAGAAAGTCCCGGCACTGGCTTCCCGACTTCCCCGATCGAGGGCGATTGTCCAGGCCAGGGCTCCGTCCTGGGCGAAGGCGCAACGGACGCAGCGGTTCCGCTTTTGCCGTAACAAGGCCGCCAAAGCTCGGTGTTCGGCCAAAGGGCCGGTGAAGTTCGCGACCGAGGGTCCCCCTACGGCGGCGGGTTGAGGGCATCCCCCGCCAGGTCTGGCCGATCGCGCTGAATGGTCACCGCATTCGAAGGGCCGGTGCGCTCTGGCGCCGATGTCGGTCGGCCTGGGCACCGGCAACTGGTGGTAATGGCGAAGGCTTCCGCTCCTACGGTCCCTCCAACCCGACTGTCCGGCAGCCCATGCCCCCAGCGTCCGCCCCCGATCCGGCTGAGCGCATCATCCTGGCCCTGGACCGGCCCGATGGCAGAGCGGCCCTGGCCCTGGTCGCGGCCATTCCCGAGCTGCGCTGGGTGAAGGTGGGCCTGGAGCTGTTTAGTGCCGCCGGTCCTGACGTGGTGGCCGAGCTGCGGGATCGGGGCCTGCGGGTGTTCCTCGATCTCAAGTTCCACGACATCCCCGCCACCATGGCGGGCGCCTGCCGCAGTGCCGCCCGTCTCGGTGCCGAGCTGATCACGGTGCATGCCTGCGCCGGCAGCGAGGCCCTGGCAGCCGCCCAGGCCGGGGCGATCGAGGGGGCCGCGGCCGCCGGCCTGGGGGCGCCCACCCTGCTGGCGGTCACCGTGCTCACCAGCTGGCCGGAGGAGCGCTTCGCCGCCGAGCTGGCGATCGCCGAAACGGTCCCCAGCTACGTCAACCGCCTGGCGGCCCTGGCGGCCGGCGCCGGCATCGGCGGCTGCGTCTGCTCGCCCCTGGAGGTGGCGGCCCTGCGCCAGACCCACCCCGAGCCCTTCCAGCTGGTCACCCCCGGCATCCGCCCGGCCGGCAGTTCGACCGGTGATCAGGCCCGGGTGATGACCCCGGCCCAGGCGATCGCCGCCGGATCGAGCCAGTTGGTGATCGGCCGGCCGATCAGCGCCGCTGCCGATCCCGCCGACGCCTTCGCCGCCTGCTGCCAGGAGCTGGCATGAACCGGAGAGCGCTCGGCGCCTCGCCCGGACGTCAGCTGGCCAGCTGGCTACGGGCCGCTCCAGGGCCAGGGCCCCGGGATTAGAACCACCCCAACCGTTGCGCGGCAGGAACAGTTGATGGCGGAATCGGGAGCACGGTTGCAGCGTTATGCCCCGGGAGTGCGGCTTGATCCCCCCTTGATAGATGGTGGGGACTCCCGCCTGGAGGCCCTTCCCCGGCAGCTGATCGGGGCGGCCGTTGGCCTGGCCACGGCCTTCGCGGCGGCGATCAGCCCGTCGGCTGGAGCTGCGCCCACGGCCCAGGTTCCCGACAGCACCGCGGCTGCTGATAAAGCCACGGTTGCCGCCAACGCCCGGCTTTCCCCTGCTGGCCCTGTCCCCGGAGCCAAGGTCCCCCCCGCGGCGTCAGAGCTTGTGGCCGAAGGGTCCCCAGCTCCCCAGACCGCCGCGACGCCCGCCCCCGACGCCCGCAGCGGTCCCTACCTGCGCCTGGGTGCCGGTCTGGACTGGTCCGATCCCACCAGCTTCCGCGACCAGGGCTCCTGCAGCGCCATCAGCCCTCCGGCCCTGTTCGGCTGCGGCGGCGGCCAGAACGGCCGCTCATTGCAGGCGGCGGGTTCCTTCGGCCAGACCCCCGTGCTTGATGGCGCCCTCGGCTACCGCTTCACCCCCTGGCTGCGGGGCGAGGCGCTGCTGAGCTGGCGGCCCCAGCTGGCCTACAGCGGCCAGAGCAACTTCCTGGGGGCCGGTCCGTCCCAGCCCGTCAGTGGCGCGGTCGATTCGTTGGCGGCCTTTGCCGTCGCCTACGTGGACCTGCCCCGCATCGCCGGCGTGCGTCCCTTCCTGGGCGCCGGCATCGGCGGCGCCCGCAATCACCTCGATGGGGTCACTTATCAGTTCCCCTCGATTGCGGCCAACGCCACCACCACCACGGCCAGCGGCAGCAGCAGCGGCTTCGCCTACCTGCTCACGGCCGGCGTGGCGGTACCCCTAAGCGAGCGCCTCAGCCTCGATCTGGCCTACCGCTTCAGTGACCTCGGCCAGGTGCGCAGCCGCACCGGCTCGGCCACGATCGTGCGCCCCCGCGGCACCCGCAGTCTCACCATCGCCGGCACCGAGGCCGATCTGCAGACCCAGGGCCTGCAGGTGAGCCTGCGCTACGCCTTCTGAAGCAGCCGGGTCGTCTCCCGCAAACCACGCCCGCTGTCCCCGTGTTTCTGATCCACACCCTGGCGGCGCCATCGCCAGCGGTGCCCGTTGCCGGGTGGATCCGCTGGTGGGCCTGGATTCTTTCGCGATCGCCGACCATCCCCTGGCCAAGGTCCGCGCCGACTGGGGCCTGCTGGATTGAGCGAAGCCTGCGGGCAGGCCGCCTTCCCCTCAGGCCCAGCCGGACAGTGCTCCTGAGGCCAATCTCGCGATCTCCGATCCCCGAAGACGTCCGCGCAACACCCCAGGATCCTGCCGGAGGCTGGCCGCGGCGCAGACCTGGGGCAGCTGCCCAGCTGAAGGACTGGCAAAGTCCGACTGGGATTCCAGCCAGGGGCATGGAACAGTGTGGCCCTCTGCAACCGGTGGCCCGTGTCCGAGACCCATGCTGGCTCGCCCACCGGTGCTGGGCTGCACAACGGTTCAGCCTCTCCTGCCCGCACCGAGGACGCTCACCGCGAAACCGATCTCATGGAGACGGCCACTGGCGAGGGTCCCCATCCCTTGCTGGCGATCGCCGAGGCCTTCGCCCTGCCCGGTGCGGCCATCGCCATCAGCCCCCTGGGTCAGGGGAACGTCAACGACACCTACCGGGTGAGTCTGCGCTGCGAGGACGGCAGCCTCGATCAGGTGGTGCTGCAGCGCATCAACACCCGGATCTTCCCCCAGCCCGAGCTGGTGATGGCCAACATCCGGCGGCTGGCCGAGCACATCCAGGGTCCGGCCGCCGCCGTCCTGGCCGGGCGGCGCTGGCAGGTGCCACGGGCCCTGGCCCTGCGGGATCAGCCGGAGCGCTACTGGCTGGACAGCGATGGCCAGATCTGGCGCACGATCACCTTCATCGAAGGCTGCCGCAGCTGCGAGATGCTTGAGGATCGCTCCCAGGCCCGGGAACTGGGGCGGGGGCTGGGCACCTTCCACGCCCTGATCAGCGATCTGCCGGTGGACGATCTCGCCGACACCCTCAAGGGCTTCCACATCACGCCGGGCTATCTGGCCGAGTTCGAGCGGGCCCTGCGCACCACCACCGTGCCCCTGACGCCCCAGGCGGCCCACTGCATCGCCTTCATCCGCGACCGGCAGCGCCTGGCCTTCGTGCTGGAGGACGCCAAGGCGGCGGGTCGGCTGCCCCTGCGGCCGATCCACGGCGATCCCAAGCTCAACAACGTGATGTTCGATGTCACCACCGGCGAGGCCCTGGCCCTGGTGGATCTCGACACGATCAAACCGGGGCTGGTGCACTACGACATCGGCGACTGCCTGCGCTCCGGCTGCAATCGCCTCGGCGAAGAGACCGCCGACTGGCGTTCCGTGCACTTCGATCTGCAGCTGTGTGAGGCCATCCTCGAGGGCTATCTGGGCCAGGCCCGGGGCTTCCTGACGGAAGCCGATTACGACCACCTCTTCGATGCGATCCGCCTGCTTGCGTTTGAGCTGGGATTGCGTTTCTTCAGTGATCACCTGGCGGGCAACCTTTACTTCAAGGTCAACCGACCCGGTCACAACCTGCAGCGCGCCCTGGTGCAGTTCCGCCTGACCGAGAGCATCGAGACCCAGGAAGGGGCCATCCGCGCCCTCATCGAGCGGCTGCGCTCTGCCCCCTGAACCGAGCGATCTCCGTGCACACCGATCAGCGCTTCGCGCTCCAACCGTTTGAGCCGCTGCCCCCGTTGGCCGATCTGGCGATCAGCGGTGAGATCAGCCGCCGCGGCGAGCGACTAAAGATTGGCTACGACCTGCAGGGACCGCTGGAGACGGTGTTGATTGCGGCGCCGGCCGAGCGGCCCAGCCGGCTCGATGAGCTCTGGCAGACCACCTGCTTTGAGCTGTTCCTGGCCTGCCCAGGGCAGGAGCCCTATTGGGAGTTCAACCTCTCACCGGCGGGCCACTGGAACGTCTACCGCCTGGAGGGGTATCGCCGCGGCCTGGCGGCCGAACCGGCTTACCACCAGCTGGATCTGCGGGTGAGCCTTGATCCCCGGGAGCTGCGCCTGGTCCTGGAGGCCGATCTGCCGCCAGGCCTGGCGTCGGACCAACCCCTGCAGGCGGCGATCACGGCCGTGATCCAGCAGCGCTCGGGCCTGGTGAGCTACTGGGCCCTCGGCCATGGCGGCCCCGAACCCGACTTCCATCGCCGCGATGGCTTTCTGCTCAGCCTCTGAAGCGCTGATCCTGGAACCAACCCTTCAAGGGTTGCCGTAGGTCACCTGGCAGACAGCGTTGAGCCGCTGGGCCTCGACAGGCGTCGCCGGTGGCTGATCCGCCAGCAGGCCCGCCTGACAATCCGCCCGGCCACCGCTGAAGGGCTGTCCCTCGGCGGCGTATTGGAAGCGCACCCCCATCGGCCGGATCGGCTGCAGGCTGGCGAGGTCGAGCCGTTCGCCGCCGCCCGGCACCCCGATCACGGTGCTGCCGCTGGCCAGGGCGGCCTGGACCAGGGCGGTGATCGTGGCGGCTGGCGCCAGGCCAGGGAGACCCCAGCGGCTCGCGCTGGGCCCCCACCAGCTCCAGACCTCGGGATGGACCCGGTACCAGCCGTACACCCAGGGGCGGCTGTCCCAGAAGTTGGCGCCGGCCGAAGCGGTGGACGCGGTCGAGGCGCGGGCGGCCGCACCGGGTGCCACCACCACGCCTGCGGCCAGACCGATCGCCACCAAAACCTGCAGGAACTCCAGTCCCAGGGCGAGGCTCTGGGGCCACGGGCGTCGGGAGATCGGGGTCAAGACCAAGGAGGCGGCAGCTGGTCTCTTGCTAGCCAGATCCGCTGCCAAGGGCCAGGACTCCCGGCGATTCAGCGCCCAGGGAGGGTGGGCTGGCTCAACGCCACCCAGTCCCTGGCGGCCAGCGCCGATCAGCGGCCAGTCCGATGCAGGTCAAAGCGGTCCAACTCCATCACCTTCACCCACGCCTGGACGAAGTCATGGACGAAGCGCTCGCCGCCGTCCGCCTGGGCATAGACCTCGACGATCGCCCGCAGCTGGCTGTTGGAGCCAAAGACGAGATCGGCGCGGCTCGCCGTCCAACGCGGGCTGCCGTCGCTGCGGCTGCGGCCTTCGTAGGTGGTCGCGCCGGGGACCGGACCCCAGACCGTGCTCATGTCGAGCAGGTTGACGAAGAAATCCGTGCTCAACACGCCGACGCGATCGCTGAACACGCCCAGACGGCTGCCGCCGCTGTTGGCGCCCAGCACCCGCAGGCCGCCCACCAGCACCGTCAGTTCCGGGGCGCTCAAGCCCAGCTGCTGGGCCCGATCCAGCAGCAGTTCCTCAGCGCGGAGCGGGAGATCGGCCCGCTGCCAGTTGCGGAAGCCATCGGCCAGGGGTTTGAGCACATTGAAGCCGGCGGCATCGGTCTGCTCCGCGCTGGCATCGCTGCGCCCCGGCCGGAAGGGAACACCCACCGGCTGACCACTGGCGGCGGCGGCCTGCTCCACGGCCGTGCTCCCCGCCAGCACGATCAGATCGGCCAGGGAGATGCGTTTGCCGTCGGTGCGGCTGCTGTTGAAGGCCGCCTGCACCGACTCCAATTGAGCCAGCACCCGGGAGATTTGCTCGGGATCGTTCACCTCCCAGCTGCGTTGGGGCTGCAGCCGCAGGCGGGCCCCATTGGCGCCGCCGCGCTTGTCCGAGCCGCGGAAGGTGGAGGCGGACGCCCAGGCGGTGGCCACAAGCTCGCTCACCGTCAGACCGGTGGCCAGGATCTGTTGCTTCAAGGCCGGCAGATCGGCGGCCTCCACCAGCGGATGGTCCACGGCCGGCAGCGGGTCCTGCCAGAGGAACACTTCGGCAGGCACCTCGGGCCCGAGGTACAGCGAGCGGGGGCCCAGGTCGCGGTGGGTCAGCTTGAACCAGGCCCGGGCGAAGCAAGCGGCGAAGGCCTGTTGATCGTGATGGAAGCGCCGGGCGATCGGCTCGAGGATCGGGTCATGGCGCAGGGAGAGATCGGCCGTGGTCATGATCGGCGCCGCCTGCAATCCCGGCACGTGGGCATCGGGAATCAGGTGCTCCGGTTTCACATCCTTGGCCACCCATTGCCAGGCGCCGGCCGGGCTCTTGGTGAGCTCCCACTCGTAGGTGAACAGCATTTCGAAGTAGCCCTGATCCCAGCGGGTGGGATTGGGCTTCCAGGCCCCTTCGATGCCGCTGGTGATCGTATGCTCGGCCTTGCCGCTGCCATGGCGGTTCAACCAGCCCAGGCCCTGGGCCTCCAGCGGTGCCCCCTCCGGTTCGGCCTCCAGATTGCTGGCGGGGGCGGCACCGTGGCATTTGCCGAAGGTGTGGCCGCCCGCGACCAGGGCCACGGTTTCCTCGACGGTCATGCCCATGCGGGCGAAGGTGTCGCGCACATCACGGCCCGAGGCCACCGGGTCCGGATGGCCATGGGGCCCCTCAGGATTGACGTAGATCAATCCCATTTCAACGGCCGCCAGCGGTTGCTCGAGCGCACCGTCGTCGCTGTGGCGTTGATCGGCGAGCCAGGTGGTCTCCCGACCCCAGAACACCTCCTGCTGCGGCTCCCAGATGTCGGTGCGCCCCGCGGCGAAGCCCAGGGTGCGCAAGCCCATCGACTCCAGGGCCACGGTGCCGGCCAGCACGATCAGATCGGCCCAGGAGATGCGGTTGCCGTAGCGCTGTTTGAGCGGCCAGAGCAGTCGCCGCGCCTTGTCGAGGTTGGTGTTGTCGGGCCAGCTGTTGAGCGGCGCAAAGCGTTGGTTGCCATGGCCGGAGCCGCCGCGGCCATCGGCCAGCCGGTAGGTGCCGGCGCTGTGCCAGGCCAGGCGGATGAACAGGGCGCCGTAATGGCCCCAATCGGCCGGCCACCAGTCCTGGGAATCGGTCATCAGCGCCCGCAGATCGCCCTTGAGGGCACCGAAGTCCAGCCCGGCGAAGGCTTCGGCGTAGTCAAAGCCAGCCCCCAGCGGATTGGAGGCGGGGTGGTGCTGATGCAGCAGGCCGAGCTGGATCTGATCCGGCCACCACTGTTGGTTGGAGGTGCCACCGGCGGGGGTCACGGCGCCCACGTGACCACTGAACGGACACTTCAGATCAGCCATTCTTTTCGGAGGCCGCCGCAACGGACCAAGGGGTTGACAACACTATGGTCGTCGCCTTTGAGGCCGACAAGTTTTCGAGGCCCGGGAGGATGCCGCTGCGATTGCATGTTCAGGACGCTCCCTTTTCAACACGTTTCTTATTTAGCGCTCACAGACACGTGTGTTGGAAAACGTCTCAACAGAGCTGAGACGCGTTCCGACGGCAGCGTGGAATGCCGATGAACAGACGGTCTCAGGCGAGCCAAAGTGCACCGACTGGGCCGAAACCTTGTTTTCAGTGTCCTCTTAAAATCATATTCCTTCCCACCGGCAGCCTTGTCAGCCCTGCGCCCCTGCCTTGGCACCTGGGCTTTGGCCGTGCTGACGGGGAGCGTCAGCCTCACGCCTACCGCCAGGGCCGCCGATCTGGCCTGGCCGGAACTGCAGGCCGCCTTCGAGCAACGGGGCTTCGCGGTGCGCCTCAGTTCTCTGCCGGGCAGCACCTCGCCCCCAGCCAATGGTGCTGCCGCTCCGTTTCGCCATCCGCGCTGCGATGAACCGAATCTATTCGGGCTGTATCTGCGCAACCACAAGCTGATCGTGATCTGCCCCCGCGGCAACCGCAGCGAGACCTTGATGCACGAGGGCTGGCACGCCATTCAGGACCGCTGCCTGCGGGGGGCACCCTTGCTGAGCCGGGAGCAACTGCTGCGGAGCCTGAACCGCCGAGAACGCCGGGAGGTGGATGTCTTCTACAGCGGCAGCACCTGGCAGCGGGAGGCGGAGGCGCGGGTGATGGCCAGACAGCCCCCCCAGGTCTATTTCGGCTGGGTGGACCGGTTCTGCCGCCCGGCTGCCGCCCCATCGCCCCGGCCCGCATCGGGAGATGGCGCCGTTTCTACCGGAGCCCCTGGGGCCGCTGCTCCGGGAGCCATGACGTCGCCAGTCCCACCAGGCATCACCTGGAACTGAGCCGCCAGCCAATCGCGGCGGCAGAAGCTGCAGTGGCCCCAGCGGGCCATTTCTCCGGCCGGCGCCGGGCGCCGGCAGTCGGGACAGTCGGCCTGGCCATGGACGTCGATGCGACAGGGATGGCGGGCCCAGATTTCGGCCTCCAGGCTGCTGCCGGCGGCCGGGATGGCACCGGCATAGTGCTGCTGCAGCCGCAGATCGCGCACGGAAAAGCCCGCTCCCCGCAGGGCCCCCAGCAGCTGATGGCGGTGGTATTGCAGGGCCTGCAACCAGGGGCCCGGGGCGGCTCCCACCGTCAGCAGCCCCCCCTGCAGCTGCAAGGGACGGCAATGGACCGCCAACTGGGGGCCGGCGATCCGCGGCCAGGCCTGCCACAGGGCCGCCAGATGGCCGTCCCGGTGCCACTCCCGCTGGAGCGTCTCCAGGCAAAGGGCCACGGGGCTGGCGGGGGGCTTGGGCGCTGCTATCAGCAGCGACAGATTGCCGATGCGCCGTGTTTGCTGGCGGGAGGCCTTGGCCATGGAGCCAGGCTAGGTCGGGCCGCCCGGGGGAAGTGCGGCAATCCGGTGTTCTCTCCGGCGGCCCCGAACCGCCGATGTCGCTACTGTCTGGAACTCGCCCCAGCCGCCATTTCATGGGCTTCTTCGATCGGCTCAGCCGCCTGCTTCGCGCCAACCTCAACGACCTGGTGAGCAAGGCGGAGGATCCGGCCAAGATCCTCGATCAGTCCGTGGCCGACATGCAGGCCGACCTGGTCAAGCTGCGTCAGGCCGTGGCCACCGCGATCGCCAGCCAGAAGCGCCTGCAGAACCAGGCCGACCAGGCCACGTCCCAGGATCGCTACTGGATGGGCAAGGCCGAGCTGGCCCTGAAGGAAAACCGCGAGGACCTGGCCCGCGAAGCCCTGACCCGCCGCAAGACTTACTCCGAGACGGCGACCACCCTCAACAACCAGATCGCCAGCCAGTCCGGCCAGGTGGAAACCCTCAAGAAGAGCCTGACGGCTCTCGAGGGCAAGATCGCCGAGGCCAAGACCAAAAAGGACATGCTCAAGGCCCGCCAGCAGGCGGCCCAGGCCCAGGAGCAGCTGCAGAACGCCGTCGGCAACCTGGGCACCAACAGCTCCATGGCCGCCTTCGACCAGATGGAGGAAAAGGTGCTGGCCATGGAGGCCCGCAGCCAGGCCGCCGCTGAACTGGCCGGCGCCGATCTGGAGAGCCAGTTCGCCGCCCTCGAGGGCAGCAGCGTCGACGAAGAGCTGGCGGCGCTCAAGACCCGCATGGAAGGCGGCAGCAACCCGATCAGCCTGCCGGCCTCGGGCGGCCCCGTGCCCCAGTTGGAACCCGTCCAGGTGGCCGAAGTCGATGCGGAACTCGAGCAGCTCAAGCGCTCGATCGACAAGCTCTGAGCTGTTGAAGAGCCGGAGCGCTCCGCAGAGATGCCCTGGGCTGCGCCCACCCGTGCAGCGCTCCCAATCGCCTTCGCCTGACCCCCTGAGCTTTCGCCCAAAGGGTCTTTCACGTTGTGAGGTGCCCTGGATCACCATGGCCTGTGCTGGCGGCTCACAAGCCATTTCCGGCTTGCGACGGGTCATCCCCTACGGCCAGCCCGGGGAATCAGCAACCCTGCCGGCTCAGTGGCTGACCAGCGGCCGGTCAACAGGACTCCATACAATCCACCCAGTTGATCTCCGGGCCGTGTCGACCGATCCCAACGCCGAGCCCCCCAAGGGTGGTGCCGCCGTGCTGGAACTCAATGACGACAACTTCGCCGCCGAGGTGCTGACCCGGCCGGCGGCAGTCCTGGTGGATGTCTGGGCTCATTGGTGCGGTCCCTGTCGCCTGATGGCGCCCTTGATGAGCTGGGCCGCCGACACCTATGCCGGACGACTGACGGTCGGCAAACTCGAAGCCGATGGCAACCCCGACAGCCGCGACGCTTACAAGGTGCAGGGCCTGCCCACCCTGATCCTGTTCCGGAATGGCGTCGAGATCGGCCGCCACGAGGGGGCCATGGCCAAGCCCCAGCTGCAGGCCTTCCTGGATGCCCATCTCTGAACGGCTGGCCCTGCTCGGCAGCGGCGTCTTCGCCCGCAACGACCAGCGCAAGCTGACCTACCGCCAGCGGCTGGCTGAGGTCGCTGACGGAGCGAGCCTGCCGCCCCTGCTGGACCTCTCCCTCGGCTCCACCGACCTGCAGCCGCCGGCGGTGGCCCTTGAGGCTGTCGCGGCCGCCCTGAACCAACCGGAAAGCGCCTCCTATTGCCTGCACGGCGCCACCCGGCCGTTCCGGGAAGCGGTGGCCGCCTGGGCCCAGCGACGCTTTGGAGTGGCGGTGGATCCTGACAGCGAGGTGCTGCTGCTGGTGGGATCCCAGGAGGGCACGGCCCACCTGCCCCTGGCGGTACTGAACCCGGGCGATGCCGCCCTGCTGCTCGATCCCTATTACCCCTCCCACCTGGGCGGCCTGCACCTGGCCTCGGCCCGGCCGGTGCTGCTGCCCCTCGATCCGGCCAGGGGCTGGCGGCCGGATTTCGAGCGGCTCAGCGCCGCCGAATGGGAGGCCCTGAAGCTGATGGTGCTGGGCTTCCCCCACAATCCGACTGCCACCACCGGCGAGCAACTGTGGCTGGATCAGGCGGTCGAGCGGGCCCTGCGCCACGACATCGTCCTGGCCCACGACAATCCCTACGTCGATCTGGCCCTTGAGGGTGAGGCCCCGGCCCTGTTGCGCAACCCGGCCTGGCGCCAGTGCGGCATCGAGTTCTTCTCCTTCTCCAAGAGCTGGTGCCTCGGCGGCTACCGGCTGGCTTTCGCCATCGGCGCCGAGTGGTTGATCACGGCCCTGCGGCAGCTCAAGGGCGTGGTGGATTTCAACCAGTCGTTAGCCCTGCAGGCTGGAGCGATCGCCGCCCTGGAGCAGGCGCCGGAGTGGCCCGAGCGCCTGCGGGCGGTCTACCGAGAGCGGCGGGATCGCATGGCGACGGCCCTCGAAGCGGAGGGCTGGCCCCTGCAGCGCCCGTCAATGGCCCTCTATCTATGGCTGCAGCTGCCGGAGGTGGCCCGCCGTCGCGGCCTGGACTCGGAGGCGTTCTGCGCGGCCCTGCTGGATGGCACGGGTGTCTGCCTGACACCGGGCAACGGCTTTGGGCCCGGCGGCGAGGGCTGGCAGCGGCTGGCCCTGGTCCATCCGGCGGCCGATCTCGAAGCCGGTGCCGCCCGCATCGGCGCCTGGCTGCGGCAATTGTGATCGGTCGGATCCTGGCCGAGCGCCGGAGCCTGCTGAGGTCGCCTCAGAATCCCGCCCCAGGGGCGGCCTTAGCGACGGGGTCTGATCTGGCCTCACCCTGGCGATTGAGGGCCTTGCCGGTCTGTGCCAGCACCGAAAGCGAGCTGGATCGCTGGCTGGCGACATGCCTGCCGGCAGGCTCGGGGCCGCTGGCCAGTCCGTTGGCCCTGTTGGCCCGCCATCAGCGCTTCGGCCATGGTCAGCAGGGGCGGATCTGGCTGGCTCCCCCGGGGGGGGTGTGGCTCAGCGCCGCCCTGCCCTGGCCCCAGGATCCGGCGGAAGCGGCGGCCCCCGGTCTGGCCGTGGCGGTCGGCCTGGCCCTGCAACTGGAGCAACTGGGACTGCCGGTGCGGTTGAAATGGCCCAACGACCTGTTGCTGCTGGGGGCCAATGGGCAACCGGCCAAGCTGGCCGGCCTGTTGCCGCGGCTGCGGCTGCGGGGCGATCGGATCCGCTGGGCCCGGCTGGGGGTGGGTTTGAACGGTCTCAATCGGGTGCCGGCAGGGGCCTGCAACCTGCGCCGTGCCCTTGGGCCCCGGGGGGCCGAGCCCCTGCGCCTGGCGGCCCGGGTGCTGCTGGCGCTGGAATGGGCGATGGCCTGGGCCCGGCGGCCGGAGCCGGTGCGCCAGCTGGCCGAACAGCGCCTGCACCTCGGCGCCGTCCCATTGCAACTCGATGGAGAGGACTGGCGTCCGGTGGGTCTCTGCCGCGATGGCGGGCTGCGGCTGCAGTGCGGGACACGCGAGCGGGTGCTGCAACGGCGGTTTGAGGTGGGAGGGTCGGGGGCTGCCCTTTAAATTGCGGCAATCTCTGTCTCACCCTCCAGGCTGAACCCTCGCGTGGCCGCCATCCGTTCAGCGAACGCGAGCGCCCAGTCCCCTTCGCCCAGCTGCCCCCGAAGCCCCAGGGGCCCGTCAGCAGACCCCGCCAACCTGGTGCTGTCCTGCCCCCATTGTCCTTTCCCTCTCCGAGGCACCACTCCCTTGCTTCCCATGGCCACCAAGCCGCTTCAGCTTCTGCTCCTGGGCCTGTTGGCAGCTGCTCCCCTGGCGGCCGTGCCGCTGGTGCTGGCCGAAAGCGTGGCGCCCCCGTCCAGCGAGGCCCCAGGAGAACCCCCCGAAACCGCACCGGCCCCGGCGGTGGCGCCTGCCTTGACCCCGCCGCCGCCGGTCCCGCTGCAGCAGGCCCGCCCGGTGCCAGCCAGCAGCGCCGCCCCCCAACCCATGGCCGAGCAGCCGTTGCGCCCCTCGGCGGCAGAGCGCAGCAGCCTGCCGCCCCGTCGCTTCGATGCGTCCCTCGATGAACTGGTGCGGGATGGCGTCATCTCCCCTTCCGAGCGGGTGCGGGTCCATGGCGGCCTGATCGGCCCGATGAACGCCGAACGCCACCAAGCCTGCAGCAGCGGCGCCCTGTCAGCCCTGGAGTGCGGCAGCGGTGTGGTGGTGCGGGGCCGCGGCCGGCTCGATGGGGTCGGTTTCACCAGCGGCGATGGTGATGCGGGCCTCAGCGGCGGCGGCGGCGGCGGAGCAGCGGCCGGGCGCTTCAGCACCGATGCCATGCCCCTGCCGCCCATTTCCGTGCCGGTCTCGGCCCTGCTCTCCGGGGCCGGCGGCACCTTCCGGCTCACCGATGTCTTCGGTCGCACCCCCCGCCCGGCGGCCATCGCCGGCAATGGCAATGCGCGCCTGATGTTTCCCCTGATCGGTTCGGCCGTGGTCTCCAGTCCCTTCGGCTGGCGCCTGCATCCGGTCATGGGCACCTGGCTGATGCACTCGGGCCGTGATCTGGCGGCTCCGGAGGGAACGCCGGTGGTGGCGGCCCTCAATGGCCGCGTGATGAGCAGTGGCCTCGCCGGCGGCTACGGCCTGGCGATCGAGATTGAGCACGATGGCCCGCGCCGACGCACCCTCTACGGCCATCTCTCCGAGCTCTATGTCAAGGAGGGGCAGGTGGTACGCCAGGGTGAGGTGATCGGCCGGGTCGGCAGCACGGGGCTGAGCACCGGCCCCCACCTGCACTTTGAAGTGCGCATGCCCCAGGAGGGGGGCTGGGTGGCCGTTGATCCTGGCGAACTGGATCCAGGCGGTGGCATGTTTGCGACCCTGCCGGGCATGGCGGGCCTTCCCGGGGGACCGGCACCGGATGCGGTGGCGATGCTGATGGGCCAGCTGCTGCAGACCCTGGAGCGTCCCCGCTCCCCCCTGTCGCTGCCCTCAGCTGCCCCGGCCGGCCCGGGAGCGAACCCGGGCCCAATTGCCCCGATGGGCACGGCCGCTCCGGCCCAGCGCCCAAGGGGCTGATCACGCCTCAGACGTGGTGAATCCAGTCGCCAAGGCCATCGACGATGTGGCCATCCTTGAACTGCAGCACCCGCTCCGCCCGGTCGGCCACGTCATGCTCGTGGGTCACCATCAGGATCGTCATGCCTTGATGGTGCAGCTCATCAAACAGATCGAGCACCTCACGGGTGGTGGTGGAATCGAGGGCGCCGGTGGGCTCATCGGCGAGCAGCAGAATCGGCTGGTTGATGATGGCCCGGGCGACGGCGACCCGCTGCTGCTGGCCGCCTGAGAGCTGGTTGGGTTTGTTGTCCAGGCGCTGACCCAGCCCCACCCTTTGCAGGGCTGCAGCGGCTCGCTCCCGGCGTTCCTTCAGGGGGACACCGGCGTAGATCATCGGCAGGGTGACGTTGTCGAGCGCGCTGAGCTGGGGTAACAGATGGAACTGCTGAAACACAAAGCCCAGCTCCTTATTGCGCAGATCGGCCAGTTCGTCGTCATCGAGATGCTCGACCGGCGTGCCGTTGAGGCGATAGGTGCCTGCGCTGGGGCGATCGAGGCAGCCAAGAATATTCATCGCCGTGCTCTTGCCGGAGCCCGAGGAGCCCATCATCGCCAGATATTCACCGCGATTGACCAGAAGATTGAGGTCATCCAGGGCGCGCACTTCCGTATCGCCGCTGCTGTAAACCTTGGAGATCTGATCCAGCTCGGCAACCGCTCTAGCGCCCTGATCTGGGCCGCTGATAGGAGATGGGCCCCGAAGCCTGGGCTGGGGCTCGAGATTTCTGGGAGCAGCCGTGGTTGGGCCTGAATCAGGCATGGCAGACCTCAGCCCAACGGCAGCGAACCGGCGGTGGCGATCGCCTGCTGCAGGATCGGGGTGCCGGCCACGGTGGAACTGGCCCAGTTGAACAGGGGGCTCGAGAGGATGCCGCCCACGGCCGTGACCACCACGCAACCGACCAGAGCGGCGCGCAGGGGCTGCATGCCGGCCATATTCCAGCTGATTTCCGGATAGCTCTTGACCACATCCGAAGCCTCTTGAGGCTCCTTGACCACCATCATCTTGATGACAGAGATGTAGTAATAGATCGACACCACTGAGGTGATCAGACCCACCACAACCAAGAGATACTGATGGTCGGCCCAACCGGCAAAGAACAGGTAGATCTTGCCGAAGAAGCCAAGCATCGGCGGGATGCCACCCAGGGATAGCAGGCAGAGGCTGAGCCCCAGGGTGATGAGTGGATCCTTCTGATACAGACCGGCGTAATCAGCGATGCGATCACTACCGGTGCGCAAGGAGAAGAGAATGATGCAGGCGAAGGCGCCCAGGTTCATGAACAGATAGGCGGCGATGTAGAGGACCATCGCCGAAAATCCGTCCTCGGTACCGCACACCAGACCGATCATCACGAAGCCGGCCTGGCCAATCGAGCTGTAGGCCAACATCCGCTTCATCGAGGTCTGGGCCAGGGCGACGACGTTGCCGAGCACCATGCTCAGCACCGCCAACACCGTGAACAGGAACTTCCACTGGGCGTCGAAACTCTCGAAGCAGCCCACCAAAATGCGCAGGGCCAGGGCAAAACCAGCCGCCTTCGAACCCACCGATAGAAAGGCCACAACCGGTGTGGGCGAGCCCTCGTAGACATCGGGTGTCCACTGGTGGAAAGGAACGGCGGCGATTTTGAACGCCACCGTGGCCAGCACAAAGACAAGGGCCAGGGCCGTGATCGGGGTGTCGGACGTTCGCAGCGCGATCGAAATCGCATCAAGGCTGGTGGCACCGCCACTGAGGCCATAAAGCAGAGATGCACCGTAAAGAAAGACGGCCGCTGCTGCAGAACCAACAAGCAAATATTTGAGCGCCGCCTCGGAGCTACGGGCGTCCCGCTTCATGTAGCCCGACAACAGATAACTAGAGACTGAAAGGGTTTCCAGGGCGATGAAGATGCTGATCAGATCGGTGGCGCCACAGAGGAACATGCCCCCGAGGGTGGCCGCCAGCAGGATCGCCGCGTACTCGCCAACCGGCGTGCCACTGCGCTCCACGTAGCGCCAGCTCAGCAGCAGGGAGATCAGGGTGGAAGCCGCCACCACCGCCCGCATGGCGATGGCCAGGTTGTCGGCCAGAAAAGCGCCCAGGAATGAGGGCTCCAGGGGCCCATTCCACTGCAGGGCCAGGAGCACCAAGGATCCACCCAGGCCGCCGTAACAGATCGGTGGCACCCAGCGGCTGGCGGCCTTCTCGCCGGCCAGATCCACCAGCAGGCAGACCAGCAGGGCCACCAACACGGCGGCCTCCGGGGCGATGGTCGCCGCATTGAGCTGGAGGTTGAGGGTGCCGGTGCTCAGACCGGAACCGATCGCAGCCGTGGCGTCGGCAGCGGTGGAAGCGACAGGAGTGGCGGCGAAAAACACGTCGGCCACGGCGCGAAAAAGGCTTCTGTGCTGGGGACTGTAGCGGCCGTGGCCTGGTCTCGACCTGGGGCTTTGGTGAGCGACAGCGCACGGATCGGCCAGCGATGCGATAAAGAAGGGAGCGGTTCAGCGCCTATCCGTGGCCCATACCCTGGTCATCGTCGAGAGCCCCACCAAGGCCAAAACCATCCGGGGCTTCCTGCCAAAGGACTTCCGTGTCGAGGCCTCGATGGGCCACGTCCGCGACCTCCCCAACAACGCCAGCGAGATCCCGGCGGCCCACAAGGGTGAGAAGTGGGCCAACCTCGGCGTCAACACCGCCAACGACTTCGAGCCCCTCTACGTGGTGCCGAAGGACAAGAAAAAAATCGTGAAGGAGCTCAAGGAGGCCCTCAAGGGCGCCGATCGGCTGCTGCTGGCCACGGACGAAGACCGGGAAGGCGAGAGCATCAGCTGGCATCTGCTGCAGCTGCTGGCCCCCAAGGTTCCCGTCAAGCGGATGGTCTTCCACGAGATCACCAAAGAGGCGATCGGCCGGGCCCTCGATGCCACCCGGGAGCTGGACATGGAGCTGGTCCACGCCCAGGAGACCCGCCGCATCCTCGATCGGCTGGTGGGTTACACCCTCTCGCCCCTGCTCTGGAAGAAGGTGGCCTGGGGCCTGTCCGCCGGCCGGGTCCAGTCGGTGGCGGTGCGTCTGCTGGTGCAGCGGGAGCGGGCCCGGCGGGCCTTCCGCAGCGGCAGCTACTGGGATCTCAAGGCGAAACTCGAGCAGATGGGGGCAGGCTTTGAGGCCAAGCTCACCCATCTCAAGGGGGAGCGGATCGCCGGCGGCTCCGACTTCGACGAAAACACCGGCGGCCTCAAGGCCGGCAGCAAGGTCAAGCTGCTGAGCGAAGCCGAGGCGCGCCAGCTCCAGCAGGCCGTTGAAAGCGGCCCCTGGCGCGTGGCCTCGGTGGAGGAGAAGCCCACGGTGCGCAAGCCCGTGCCGCCGTTCACCACCAGCACCCTGCAGCAGGAGTCCAACCGCAAACTGCGGCTGTCGGCTCGGGAGACGATGCGCACCGCCCAGGGCCTGTACGAAAAGGGCTTCATCACCTACATGCGCACCGACTCGGTGCACCTCTCCGACCAGGCGATCCAGGCCTCGCGCGCCTGCGTTGCCGAGCGCTACGGCAAGGAGTACCTGAGCCCGGCGCCACGCCAGTTCTCCACCAAGGCCCGCAACGCCCAGGAGGCCCACGAGGCGATCCGCCCCGCCGGCGAGAGCTTCCGCACCCCCAGTGAAACGGGCCTCGATGGCCGTGACCTGGCGCTGTATGAGCTGATCTGGAAGCGCACCGTCGCCAGCCAGATGGCCGATGCCCGGCTGACGATGCTGGCGGTCGATCTCGAGGCCGCCGCCGGCTCCGCCACGGGGCCCGCCCTGTTCCGCGCCAGCGGCAAGCGCATCGACTTCGCCGGCTTCTTCCGCGCCTACGTGGAGGGCAGTGACGACCCCGACGCCGCCCTGGAGGGCCAGGAGGTGCTGCTGCCGGCGCTCGCCGTGGGCGACGCCCCGGCCTGCAAGGCGGTCGAGGCCCTCGGCCACCAGACCCAGCCCCCCGCCCGCTACAGCGAGGCGGCCCTGGTCAAGACCCTGGAGAAGGAGGGCATCGGCCGGCCGTCCACCTACGCCAGCATCATCGGCACGATTGTCGATCGGGGTTACGCCACCCTGCAGAGCAACGCCCTGATCCCCAGCTTCACCGCCTTCGCGGTGACGGCGCTGCTGGAGGAGCACTTCCCCGATCTGGTCGACACCAGCTTCACGGCCCGGATGGAGTCCACCCTCGACGAGATCTCCACCGGCAAGGTGTCCTGGCTGCCCTACCTGGAGGGCTTCTATAAGGGCGAGAGCGGTCTGGAAACCCAGGTGCAGCAACGCGAAGGCGACATCGACCCCGGCGCTTCCCGCACGGTGGAATTGGAGGGGCTGCCCTGCGTGGTGCGCATCGGTCGCTTCGGCGCCTACCTGGAGACCAAGCGGGTCAACGACGAGGGCACCGAAGAGCTGCTCAAGGCCACCCTGCCGGCGGAGATCACCCCCGGCGATCTCGATGCCGAGAAGGCCGAGCTGATCCTGCGCCAGAAGGCCGACGGTCCGGAGGCCCTGGGCACCGATCCGGAGACCGGCGACGAGATCTACCTGTTGTTCGGCCAGTACGGGCCCTACCTGCAGCGCGGCCAGGTGAGCGAGGAGAACCCCAAGCCCAAGCGCGCCTCCCTGCCCAAGGGGGTCAAGCCCGAAGAGCTGGGCCTGGAGGACGCCCTCGGTCTGCTGCGCCTGCCCCGCGAGCTCGGCGAGCATCCCGATGGCGGCAAGGTGCAGGCGGGATTGGGGCGCTTCGGCCCCTATGTGTTGCATGACAAGGGCAAGGGGGAGAAGGACTACCGCTCGCTCAAGGCCGAGGACGAGGTGCTGCTGATCGGCCTGGAGCGGGCGATGGAGCTGCTGGCCATGCCCAAGAAGGGCCGCGGCGGTCGCACGGCCCTCAAGGATCTCGGCACCCCGGCGGGCGCTGACGAGGCGATCCAGCTGTTCGATGGCCCCTATGGGCTGTACGTGAAGCAGGGCAAGGTCAACGCCTCCCTGCCGGAGGGCACCACCGCCGAGACGATCACCCTGGAGCAGGCGGTGGAGCTGCTGGCGGCCAAGGCCGCCACTGGCAAGGCCAAGGGCAAGGCCCGCAGCGCCGCCAAGACCGGTACGGCCAAAACCGGCGCCGCCAAGACCGCCAGCTCCAGAACCCCAGCCACCCGGGCAGCGGCGGCCAAGGCGGCGGCGGCCCCCAAGCCTCCGGCCACCACCAAGACCGGCCGCCTGCGCGCCAGCGCCGTGCGGGTGATCAAGCCGGCCGGCAGTTGAGGCTCGCCGTGCCAACTGCCAGGCCTGGCTGCGCTCTGGTGGCCGTGTTGCTGTCCCTGGCCCTGACGGGCTGCAGCGGCAGCCGTTTCGGCGAGACCCTCTCCCGCAGTTTCTCCGGAGCTCCCACCACTCCCGCCGGCGGCGCCCCTGGCAGCGGTGTGGGCGGTGCCGCGCCGGGCGCCTCCAGTGGCCGAACGACGACTGCCGGCAGTGCGACCCCGGCCGCCTCCGGCGCCAATCCCGGCAAGGCGCCGGCCGCTGGCTCAGAGCCCGTCGCCACCAAAGGCCCTGGCGCAACCGAGGGACAGCCAATGTCGAATGGCAAACCAGCCGCCCAGGGCAGGGCCGGAACCGCCCCTGCAACGGCGGGCCAGGCGGCGGCGCCAGCCAGCCCGGGGAGTGGCAGCCCCGCTGCGGCTCCGTTGCCCGGTAGGCCGGCCCCCTACCGGGTGACGATCCTGTTGCCCCAGGCCGATGCCTCGGCACCGGCGGAGGTGGTCACCCAGGCCCTGCGGGCGGCGGGGGTGCCCTTTGAAGTGGAGACGATCGAGCGCATCGGCAGCGGCTCCTCCAAGGCCAGCGGCGCCGCCAATCCCTCGACCCAGGCCGCTCCCTCCATCCGGCCGGCGCCGGCCCCCCGCTGAGATGGCCCCCCCTCCCCAGAGCCGTGAGCTCAGTGCGCGCCAGGCGCGCCAACTGATGGACACCGCCTACCTGGCCGCCGCCACGGCCCTGCTCTGGCTGGCGCTGTACTACCTGCCGGTGGGCAGCCCCCTGTTCCAGCTGGCCCTGCCCCTGCCCCTGGCCCTGCTGCAGCTCCGCCACGGCTGGCGCTGTGCCCTGGAGGGGGTGGCGGTGACCACCTTGCTTCTGCTAGCGCTGATGGGTCCGATCCGGGGGCCGCTGGTGCTGTTCCCCTATGGCTTCCTCTCCCTCTGGCTGGGCTGGGGCTGGCGGCGTCGTCTGAGCTGGTGGCTCACCCTGGCCGTGGGGGGGCTGATCGGCGCCGTGGGCTTCCTGGTGCGGGTGGCGGTGCTGTCGGTGATGGTGGGCGAGAACCTCTGGGTGGTGATCACCAGTGCCGCCTCAGGCCTGCTGGAACGCCTCTGGGGGCTGTTCGGGCTCGGGCCCGGCTTCGATCTGCTGCAGGTCCAGCTGGCGGCCCTGATCCTGGTGCTGATCCAGAACCTGCTGATCGTGCTCTGCCTGCACGCGGTGGCCTACTGGATCTTCCCGCGCCTGAAGTCGCCGATCAGCGAGCCCCCGCCGGCCCTGCGATCCCTGGTGGCGCTGGATCCGCTTTGAGGCCCCTGCGGCGGCTTGCCGGCAGCGAGGCCGCTGCCGAGACCTGGTGCCTCCCCTGGCGGCTGGCCCCGGGGGCCAGCGAGGTTCTGCTCCTGCTGGCGGCCACGGAGACGGCCGCCGTGGAGGGCATCTCAGCCGCCGGGGCCACCCCTGCCTCCCGGCGCCAGACGGCGGCCGCCGACGCCGAATTGCTTCTGCAGGGACCTGCCGGATGGCGCCCCCACAGCCTGCCACCGCTGCCGGCGGGCGTATCCCCAGCCCTGATCAGCCAGGTGGTGGTGGCGGAGCTGGGATTGGCGCCGCTGGTGGTGGATCTGGGCTGCGCCGTCGCCCCGGCGATCCCCCATCTGCGCCTGGCCGGCCAGCGACTGCCGGCCCACTGCCTCAGCGGCGGGGCCGCCATGGCGATGGAGCGGGTCGAGGCCCTGCTGCAGCAAGGACACCTGTGGGGGGAGCGGCTGGCCCGCTCGGGTCGACCCTTGCTGATCGCCGAGTGTGTGCCTGGCGGCACCAGCTCGGCTCAGGGGCTGCTGAGCGGGCTGGGGCTGGCGGTGGACGGACTGGTCAGCGGAAGCATGCCCGCGCCGGTGCACAAACTCAAGGCCGAGCTGGTAGGCCGGGGACTCAAGGCGGCCGGCCTGGCGCCGGCGCAACCCTGTGGGCTCCCGGATCCGCGCCGGGTGGTGGCGGCGGTGGGAGATCCGATGCAACCCCTGGCGGCGGCGCTGGTGGTGGCGGCCGCCGGCGCCGGAGCGCCAGTGCTGCTGGCCGGCGGCAGCCAGATGGCGGCGGTGCTGGCCCTGGCCCTGGCCCTGGCTCCTCCGGAGCAGCGCCAGGCCATTGCGGCCCAGGCGGCGGTCGGAACCACGGCCTGGGTGGCCGATGAACCGGGCAGCGATCTGGCCCGCTTGCTGGCGGACATTGGAGCCCACTGGGGTGTAGAGCCCCTGGGTTTCGCCGCCGATCTGCATTTCGGCCCGGACTGCCATCCGGCCCTGAGGGACTACGAGCGCGGCTTCGTCAAGGAGGGAGTCGGCGCCGGTGGCCTGGCCCTGCTCTGGCAGCTGGCGGGCCGCGATCCCCGGGAGCTGGCCCGCGCCTGTGACCGCGCCTGTCGCCTGCTGCTGCAGCACTGAGTCAGGGGGGAGACGCCATCGCCCCTCCTTTCCCCCTCCGGCCAAGACCTTTTGAGGACGGCTCCAGAGCCAACCGGGGCTGGGGCTCCACGGTGGCGGCAGCCGCTGGGACAGGGCTGGGCCTTGGTGGGGCCCGGCAAACGGACTGGGACCGCAAGGCGCACCAACACCGCGACCCGAGGAGCCACCGGCAGAACCTGCCGCCGCCGCCGTCGTCCCGGCAGCAAGGCAAATCCCCCCCTGGATCAGCTGACGAGCCTCTCCCGCCCAACTTCCGCCCCATGGGGCAGGAGCCAAAGCCAGGCCGGGCTGGACCCTGGAGCTGAGCGAGACCAACAGCGGCGCTTGCTGCCCCATCAGGGATCCCGATGCCTCAGCCAACGCCGCGTCGCTCACTGGAGCCACAGTCCCTGGGACAGGGGCCCGAGTTCAGCCCAACTCGATCAGGGCCGATTCCATCGATGCCATCAGCCCCACACAGGCATCGGGGGCATCGATGGGGTTGGTTCACCCGGGCGCCAGTCCCCGCCATCGGAGCGGCTTTCAGCCGATGCCGTGCTGCCACGGCCCCCTGTGGCGCCCTACGGTTCGGCCATGGACCGATCCGCCTTGTCCCGCCGCAGGCTGCTCCAGCTCGGTGCCCTGGGTTCCCTCGGCCTGCTCGCCGGCTGCGGTGCCCGGGGGCCCCAGCTGCTGGCCTCCAGGGGAGATCTGTCCGCTGCCTGGACTGCCCGGCTGCCGAGGCCCTGGCGGCTGAGCCTGCGCGACGATCCGGCCGCCGTGATCGCGGCCCGCGCCCAGGCCTCCCTGCTGCAACTGGGGGATGGCTGGGCCAGCACCCTGCCCCGCAACGCCTTCGCGCCGATCGGCACCCCGGAGCTGCTGGCCCGGCTGGCGCCCGAGGCCGGACCGGTCAGCCGGCTGTTCGCGGCCGGGGGAGCTCCGATCCTGGCCTTCCCATGGTCGAGTAACCCCTGGGTGCTGCTGCTGCGGGATCGGCCCGATCTGCAGCGCCGCCACAACGAGGGCTGGGATCTGCTGCTCGATCCCAGCCTGGAAGGAAAGCTGGTGTTGCCCTCCAGCCCGCGGGTCAGCATCGCCCTGGTCGGTGGGGATCCGCAGCGACTGCGCCGACTGCGTGGCCAGGTGCTCGCCCAGGACGATCGTCACGGCCTCAGCCTGCTGCTGAGCGGCGCAGCGGAGGCCCTGGTGCTGCCCCGCCCTCGGGTGATTCCGCTGCTGCGCCGGGATCCCCGGCTGAGCGCGATCCTGCCGGAGCAGGGCGCTCCCCTGGGCTGGAGCCTGCTGCTGAGACCCGCCCCCAGCCCGGCAGCGACGGCCAACGATCCAGCCCCAGCCACCCCACCCCTGGAGTGGCTGGCGGCGGTGATGGAGCCGCCGCTGCTGCCCCTGTTGCTGGCTGGGGGCTGGGTGCCGCCCTTGCCCCGACCAGCCCTGGAGCGGGCCGTGGCGGCCTTCCCGCCAGCTGTGGCCAGCCTGCTGCTGCCGCCGGCCCCGGTCCTGGCCCGTTGCCATGACCTGCCGCCCCTGGCCGCAGCCAAACGGGCCGAGCTTCAAGCCCTCTGGGACGCCGCCGCCCCGGCCGCCTAGAAGCCCACCAGCTCAGCCCCAGAGCCGACGACGGGGCGGGGCGGCCAGCCGCTGGTGGGTGTCAGCCAGCAGATCAGGAATCGGCAGCCCGAGGGGGCAACGGGGCAGGCAGTCGCCACAGCGGTTACAGGCCCCGCCGTCGTGCTGTTCCCACCAGTGGCCGGCCCGACCGATCAGGGCGTAGCGCTCGCTGGCAAAGGTCTGCATGCCATGGCCCAGGGCCAGATTGCGCAACCGCAGCAGGGATGGGATCGGCACACCACTCGGGCAGGGCAGGCACTGGCGGCACTGGCCGCAGAGGCTCGTGCCCAAGCGGCTGCGGCCCGCGGCTTCCAGCCGCGCCAGGGCCTGCTGTTCCGCGTCGCTGAGGGCCTGATCGGCCTGGGCCAACCGGCCCGCCCAGAGCAGGTCGGAGGGTTGGGCAGCCCCGAGGGTGAGGGTGCTGATGCCCTCGGCCAGCAACAGGCGATAGGCCAGCTCCAGCGGCGCAAAAGGGGAGCAATCGGCCACCAGCTCGGCCGGAGGGTCGTAGAGCCGCCCGCCCTTGTCAGCCGGGGAGATGGCCATCACACCCATGCCCTCGGCCAGGGCCGTGCGGGCCAGGGGGATCCGTTCCCGGTCGAACAGGTGCAGGTGCAGGCTGCAGAAGGAGAAGCGACCGGAGGCCAGGGCCTCGGCGATCAGCTCCGTGGCGCCATGGCTGGAGAAGCCCAACTGGCCCACCAGCCCTTCCCCCAGGGCCCAGGCCAGCAGCTCGCTCCCGGCCCCGTGCAGGGCCCAGTGCAGATGCGCGTCCAGGTTCAGACCGTGCACCGCCAGGTTGTCGAGCCGCGCGATGCCCAGCCGGCGCAACAGGGCCTGGAGCTGGGCCTGGCCCGCCGCCAGGGACAGGCCCGGCAGCAGCTTGCTGGTGAGCACCAGATCCCGGCGCTGCTCGGGCTGGCGGGCCTCCAGATCCTGCAGCGCGGCCCCAAGGAAGGACTCGGCCGGCCCATAGGCGGGGGCCGTCTCGAGATGGTTGATGCCGGCCGCCAGGGCCGCCTCCAGCACGGCCCCCATCTGGGCTGGGCTGTCGACACAGCGCATGGTGCCGAGGGTGAACAACGACACCGGCCGCCCGATCCCGAAAGGGCGGCGGCAGGGTTCAGTCCTCACGATGGGGTTCAGTCCCGCCGGGGGGGCATTCCGGCGGCTCCGCGGCTGAGGCACCGGGCGCTTCGGGGTACGTGGGCGTCCCCGGCTCCGGCTGGGATTCCTGGGATGAGCTGGCAACGGAAGACGGCGAATCCGCCGCCGCCTGCGGCTCCTGATCGTTGCCTGGCGAAGCTCCGGTGGCCCTGGTGTCCCCAGAAGCCTCAACGTCACCGGCGTCCTCGGAGAGGCCCCCGCCCCGAACCTCGGCCGATCCTTTGCCGAGATGGCGGATCAGCTCCGCCGGACTGGTGCGCTCAAGGAAGCGGCGGAAATCGGCCTTCTCCTCGGCGTCCGCCTCCGCATCCACCGGAATCGACGCATCCCCGACCACCTCCTCCAGCATCCAGATGCCGCTGCCGGCGCGCAGGGCAAGGGCGATGGCATCGCTGGGGCGGGCATCGAGCTCCAGGGCTTCGCCGCTGCCCTTGAGCAATTTCAGCACCGCCCGGAAGGTGTTGTCCTCGATCGCATGGATGATCACCCGCTCCAGCTGCAGGTCACCGGCCACCAGCAGGTCCCCCATCAGATCGTGACTGAGGGGGCGGATCGGTCGGCGGCCTTCGAGGCCGGCCATGATGTTCTGAGCCTGGGCCTGGTCAATCCAGATCGGCACCTGGCGACGGCCGGAGGGATCCCGCAACAACACGATCGGGCTGCGGCTGGCCGCATCCAGAGCGATTCCCGCCACCTGCATTTCCACCATGGTTCGGGTCCGCTCCTGACTGTCGTCACACCCCGCCATTGGATTATGGCCAGAAGCAGCACGGCCAAGACATGTTCACCGGATTGGTGCAGGCCATCGGCCGGTTGGAGCGCTGCCCCCAGGGGGTCCAGGTGCAGCTCGACAGCCCGGGGGCGCTC
The DNA here is from genome assembly GCA_037127935.1 of Synechococcaceae cyanobacterium ELA739. Classification (GTDB taxonomy): domain Bacteria; phylum Cyanobacteriota; class Cyanobacteriia; order PCC-6307; family Cyanobiaceae; genus Cyanobium. The sequence continues at coordinate 201,428 of JBAXXM010000001.1, read as the reverse complement.
GGAGCCCTCCACCTGGGAGACAGCGTGGCCGTGGACGGCATCTGCCTGACCGTGGCCGAGTGCCTGGGAACGGCTGGCGACAGCTCCGGTTTCCGGGCCGATGTCAGCGAGGAAACCCTGCGTCGCAGCGTCCTGGGGGCGCGGGCCCAGCGCGGTCAAAGGGTCAATCTCGAACCCGCCCTGCGCCTTTCCGACCGCCTGGGGGGCCATCTGGTCAGTGGCCACGTCGATGGACTCGGCACGGTCCGGACGATCGAGAAGCAGCCGGCCTCCTGGCGCCTGGAGCTGGTTTGGAACGACCCGGCCTACGGCCGCTACGTCTGCGAGAAGGCCTCGGTGGCCGTCGATGGGGTCAGCCTGACGGTGGCGGGCTGCTCCAATGATGGGGCCGGCTTCTGGATCGCCGTGATCCCCCACACCTGGCTGAGCACCACCCTGCAGGATCGGCGCCCCGGGGATGGCGTCAATCTCGAAGCGGATCTGCTGGCGAAATACACCGAGCGTCTGTTGATGGCGACCCAAGCGCAGGCCAAAGAGCCGCCCCTCAGCGCCGGCTGGCTGGCGGAACAGGGCTGGGGCGCCTGAATCCGGCGTCGGCACGACCACTGCCGTTGCCAGGGTTGGCGGCCCTTGTCAAGCTGCCGGCAGGCCAGCGACCACCCAGCCCCCGAGCCCCTGCCGCCATGAACCCGTCGAACCCGTTGCGGCGCACCGAGGATGCCCTGCGGGGCCTGACCCTGGCCGAAGGCATCCTGCTGATCGTGCTCGGCCTGCTCGCCCTGATCTTTCCCCTGGTGGCCTCGGTCTGATCGACGGCGGTGGTGGCGATCGCCTTCCTGGTAGGCGCTCTGGTGGGCTGGATCAACACGCTGACCCGGGCGGCCCGCCTGCGGCGGCTGATCACCTTCTGGCGGCTGGTGGTGTCCACCCTGTTTCTGGTGGCGGGCCTGTGGATGGTGCACCAGTTGGCGGCCGGCCCACTGACGGCGGCCATCCAGGTGGCGGGCCTGGCCCTGGCCATCGGCGTGGTGTTTCTGCTGGAGGGAGTGGTCGCCGCCGTGGTGGCCCTCAGCCATCGCGAGGTGCGGGGCTGGGGCTGGGGCCTGGCCAATGGCCTCGTCACCCTGATCCTGGGGGCCCTGATCCTGACGATCAAACCGATCAACCTGTTGTCCGTGCTCGGACTGCTGGTGGGTATCAGCTTCATCTTCAGCGGCATCGACCTGCTCACCTTCAGCGCCAGCTTCCACCGCCAGCCGCTCAACGGAGACGAGCAGGCCTGAGCCGCAGCGCCAACAATCCCCGGCAGGTCGGAGCCCAGACGGATCGGCAGGGCTGCCGCCAATCAGGTTCCGAGCGGCCTGAGCCAGCAAGGGAACGCATGCTCCCGACCTGTTGCTGCGCCCGGATGCCCGGGGCTTCCATCGCTTTGAACGAGAGCCGCAGCCGAGTCAGGAACCAGAACGACGGTCGTCGGACGCTCTGGTGTGGACACGGGTCAAGCCTGCATCACGGCGAGCGGGAGAAACGCCGCCCAAGCAGGCGATGGTTGGGCCGTTCAACATGAATCGACGATTTCAGGCTTTGGCGGGAACAAGCAAGCTCGCCAAGGCCCAGAGATGAACCAAAAACCAAAACGTTGCAAGGGCCCTTCAGGCTCTCAGGCCCATCGAGCTTCGCGTTGACCTCGCGGTTCGTCAGACCAACAATCTCGGCCAATCACACCAGGGCAGCCAGGCCGCACGGTTCGCGAGTCTGGAAGCTGCAACGGGGACAAAACCCCACCCGAAGCGACTGCGATCCCAACCCGGCGCAGCCCAAGGGACTTCAGCCCTGCAGCGTGCTGTCCTCCAGGGGCAGCAGCCAGATGGCGCCGGTTTCCTTGTGGATCTCAATGCGGAACTCCTGGCCTGGCTCCAGTCCCATGCGCCGGGTGTAGGCCTGGCCGATCAAGAGATTGCCATTGCCGTGCACCCGCGTGCGGAACTCGGCCTGCCGGCCCTTGCTGAGGCTGCCACCAGCGGTTCCGGCACTGGAGGGAAGGGTGTAGCCCTTGGCCGCCACCAACGCGCGGTAAAAGCTCTTCTTGAGCACCCGTCCACTCGGGCCCACGTAACCACAGGCGCGGGCGATCTGGTCTTCGGGCCGGTTGCTCAGGGATCGGGCCTTATCGAGCAGGGCCTTGCCCTCAAGCATGGGGCCCGTACCCTCGGTTCCTGTAGTGGCAGCCATCGGGCCGAGATGCGGGATGCGGTGAACTGATTGTGGCGAAGAAAGGGTGGATCATGCAACGGGGCCAGGACTCAGAGGAGATAAAGAATCCCGTAAAGCACAACCCAGATGCCATCCACGAAATGCCAGTAGAGCTCTGCGGCCTCAAGGCCGAAGTGATCGTCCTGGGTGATCCGCCCACCCTGACGGGCCTGCCACCAGACAATCAGGATGCAGAGCACCCCCAGGGTGACGTGCAGACCGTGGAAACCGGTCAAGGCGTAGAAGGTGCTGGCGAACAGGTTGTCGGTGAGGCCGAAGGGGAGGTTGAAATACTCGACCATCTGGCCAGCCAAGAACGCCACGCCGAGCGCCACGGTGCCGAGCAACCAGCTCCGGCAGGCCGCCTGATTGCCCCGGCGCAGGTTGCTGCCGGCGCGATGGAAGGTGAAGCTACTGATCACCAGCAGAGCGGTGTTGATCGTTGGCAGGATCAGTTCCAGCTCGTAGGTGGAGCCGACAGGCAGGGGATTGACAGCCCGAAAGGTGAGGTACGCCGCAAAGAAGCCGGCGAAGGTCATGCCGTCGGCCACCAGAAAGGTCGCCAGGCCGAACATGCGCACATCCACATGCTCGCCATGGTCATGGCCGCCGTGGACCTCGGCGCCGATGGCGGGGCTGACAGCGGGGGCAGAAGCAGGGGTCACGGCAGCTTGGGCAGAATTGGACGAACCTGGGGCGAGGCTGGTCATCGTTTTCCTCCAAACCAGAGGTCAGAGCCACTGGCGACGCGTAGATCAATTTTGCCCTCGGGCACCCCGTAGTCGTAGGGATGGGTAACCAGCGGAGCTTCACCCTTCCAGTTCTCCACAGGCGGCGGCGAGGCGGTCAGCCATTCCGGTGTGAGGGCATTCCAGGGATTGTCACCGGCAATCTGACCGTCAAAAGCACTCCAGATCACGTTGATCAGGAAGGGCAGGGTGCTGATCGCCATCAACAGGGCGCCAACGCTGCTGACCTGGTTGAGGGTGGTGAAGGAAGGGTCGTATTCGGCCACCCGCCGCGGCATGCCATTGAGCCCAAGCCAGTGCTGGGGGGTGAAGCAGAGGTTGAAGCCGATGAAGGTGAGCAGAAAGTGGAGACGGCCCAGATCTTCATTGAGCAGCCTGCCGGTGAACTTGGGATACCAGTGATAGACGGAAGCGAAGATCACGAACACCGTACCGCCGTAGACGATGTAATGGAAGTGACCCACCACGAAGTAGGTGTCATGGACGTGGATGTCAAAGGGCACCTGGGCCAGGGCCACGCCGGTGATCCCACCAAAGACGAAGTTGATGATGAAGCCACAGGAAAACAGCATGGCGCTGTTCAGAGCCAATTTCCCACCCCAGAGCGTCGCTAGCCAATTGAAGAACTTGATGCCGGTCGGGACAGCGATGAAGGAGGTGGCAATCGTGAAGAACAGGCGCATCCAGGGCGGGGTGCCGCTGGTGAACATGTGGTGGGCCCAGACGATCAGGCCAAGCACGACGATGGCGAGAATTGAATAGACCATGGTCGTGTAGCCGAACAGGGGCTTGCGGGCGTGAACCGGCAGGATTTCGCTGACCAGGCCAAAGGCCGGCAGCACCATGATATAAACGGCCGGGTGGGAGTAGAACCAGAACAGGTGCTGATAGACCACCACGTTGCCGCCGAGGGCAGGATTGAAAAAGCCCGTGTGGGCAATGATGTCAAAGCTCAGCAAAATCAGAGTTCCAGCCAGCACCGGGGTCGAGAGGACGACGAGAATGCTGGTGCCAAGCATCGCCCAGCAGTACATCGGCAACTGCATCAACTTCAGTCCTGGCCGCCTGAGCTTGAGAATGGTGGCGATGAAGTTGATGCCGCCGAAGATGGAGCTGCCTCCCAGCAACAGCACACTCAGAATCCAGATCACCTGACCGATGGCCGGCGTGGTCAGACTCAAGGGCGGGTAGGCGGTCCAACCGGACTGGGCCGCACCACCGGCAATGAAGTAACTGGCAATCAGCAGAATCCCGGCAGGAGGAATCAGCCAGAAGGCGACCGCATTGAGCCGGGGAAAGGCCATGTCGCGGGCACCGACATAAAAAGGAATCAGATAGTTGCCGAAGGCGCCATTCACCACCGGCACGATCCAGAGGAAAATCATCACCGTGCCGTGCAGGGTGAGCACCTCGTTATAGGTCTCGCGGCTGACAAAATCGCTGATCGGGCTGGTCAACTCCATGCGGATCACCCCGGCCAGGGCGCCACCAATGAAATAGAAAATGAAACCGGTGACCAGATACTGCAGACCGATCACCTTGTGATCAAGGCTGAAACTGAAATACTTCAACCAACCCTGAGGCTGCAGCCCCTGGGGTTCAAAATCGGCGGATGAGGCGACGGTCATGGCTGGCGTGATGGAGGCTGCAGCTGGGTGATGGAATCAGGCTGTGGGAGTGAGTCCGGCACTCGCCAAGGTGGCTGGCTTTGGCTTGGCCGGTGCATTGGTTTCGAACCACTGGTTGAAGGCTTCCTCCTCATGAACCACCACGGTGGAGCGCATGCCTCCGTGATAGGGCCCACAGAGTTCGGCACAGACAATCGGGTAACGGCCGGCGCGGGTGGCCGTGAACGAGAGCACGGTGGGCTGGCCGGGGATGACGTCCTGCTTGAGGCGGAACTGGGGCACCCAGAAGGCATGGATCACATCATTGGCTTTCATGCGCAGCTCCACGGGGTGGTTGACCGGTACATGCAGCTCTCCGCTTGTGATATCTCCATCGGGATAGTGAAAGATGAAGGCAAACTGCATGGCAGTGACCTCCACGGGCAGGCTGCCTTCACTACTGCCACTACTGCCGATGCCAGCCCAAACCCGGGGTTCTTCGGGATTTCCCTGGGCCAATTCAGCCCCGGAAGACGGTCCCTCGACCGCTTGCATGACGGCCGCAGGGTGATGCATGGCACTGTGGTCGTTGAGAGCAACCATGCCGCCCATGCGCTCATAGATGTCGTAGCTGTAGATGCCGACAAACAACACGACAATCGCTGGAATTGCAGTCCAGACGATTTCGAGGGGCAGGTTGCCCTCGATGGCGACACCATCCGATAGGTCGCCGGGGCGCCGGCGAAATCGCACGAGGCTGAACACAACCAAGCCGACGATTCCCAGAAACAGAATCGCGCCAATGCTGAAGAGAACCTGAAAAAGGGAGTCGTAGACCGGGGCGTTGCTGCTGGCATCCAAAGGCAGCAGCTGGACATTCTGGCCCACCCAGAGGCCCGCCAGCACGAGGCCCATGCCGAGCAACAGGGTGACCAGGGCTGAGGGGATGGCCAAGTGGAACTATCAATCGGGTTCCACCCTATGGACTTCGTTCGCCGATGGCGACTCCCTCTGTAGCGAGAGCAGCATTTACCAATAAACTTTGCATTTAGTCGCTGAGATGTGCGGGATCGCTCATCTGTGCAAACTCGCTAAGTTACTACTCCGATCTCAGGACGGTGGTGTCTCTGCAATTTCCGCTCTACAACCGCGGTTCACTTGCTGTGGACACGCCGATACCGGTTCGGGCACAGCCGCCCCCATCGACAAGAGAAACTTCCTCCGTCCCGGCGCTGCCCCACGCTCTGCGACGGGCCCTGCCCCTGCTGAGCGGCCATCTTGTGGTGGCTCTGGTGGCCCTGGTGGTGATCGGCGGCACCACCAGGGTGATGGAGGCGGGCCTCGCCTGTCCTGATTGGCCGCTTTGCTACGGAGCGCTGCTGCCAGGACGCCAGATGAACCTCCAGGTCTTTCTGGAATGGTTCCACCGGCTGGATGCCTTTTTGGTCGGTCTGGCCCTGCTGACCTTGAGCGGCATTTCGCTGGGCTATCGCGCTCGGCTGCCCCGCTGGTTGCCCTGGTTCGCCGGCGGTGCCCTGGCGCTGGTGGCCGCCCAAGGCCTGCTCGGAGCTCTGACTGTGCTCCACCTGCTTGAGGCCTCCACCGTTACCGCCCACCTGGTCACCGCTCTGGTCCTTGTGCTGGCGGTGAGTGCCCTGCATCAGCGGCTGCTGATTGCCCTGGCCGAACCAGTCCCTGGGTCCCGGGCCCTGGACCTGCCCGCCGCTGGCACCCCGCTCTGGTGGCGGCTGTTGCTCCCTGTTCCCGTCGTCCTGGTCCTGGGCCAATGCGTTCTGGGCGGGGCCATGGCTAGTCAGTGGAGCGCCCAGCTCTGCTTCGAGGCAGGTGAGGCCTGCTCCTGGCTCCTGGCCCATCGTCTCGGGGCCTATCCCGCAGCGTTCTCGGTGCTGCTCATCGGTCTGGGCTCCCTGGCCCTGTCCAAACCTGTGGCCATTGGGCGTGGGCTGGCCCTGGCGGGCAGCGGCCTTGTGCTGCTGCAGGTGGTGCTGGGAATCACCACCCTGCGCCTGGAACTGGCCGTGCCGGCCATCACCGTGACCCATCAATTCGTGGCAGCCCTCCTCGTGGCCGTCCTCGGAGCCCTGCTCGGCCGCACCTGGCCAGGCCTGACCCGTTCTGCTCAGCCCAATCTGGAGGTCGATCATGGTTAGTGCCACCGTCCTGGCGCCCCAGGCGTCAGCACCCGTCGCCGAAGTCAGCACGATTCGCCCGTCGGTGCGCTTGCCGGCCTGGCTGGAAGTGGCCAAGCCCCGGCTGATTCCCCTGCTGCTGGCAACCACCCTGGCTGGCATGGCGGTCACCCCTGAGTGGCCCCCCAGCCCGCTGCGCATCAGCTGCACCCTGATCGGCGGGGCCATGGCCTCGGCCGCCGCCGGGGTCCTCAACTGCCTGTGGGAGGAGGAACTGGACGGCCGCATGCAGCGCACCAGCCGCCGCGCCCTCCCCTCCGGACGGCTGGCCAGCCGGCAGGCCTTCGCGCTGGCGATTGCCCTCACCCTGGCCTCCATCGGCCTGCTGGTGTTCGGCGTCAATGCCCTGGCGGCCAGCCTGGCCCTGCTGGGACTGTGCAGTTACGTGCTGCTCTACACCGCCCTGCTCAAACCCCGCACCACCCAGAACATCGTCATCGGTGGGGTGGCCGGCGCCATCCCACCGCTGGTGGGGGCCGCCGCCGCCAGTGGCTCGCTGGGCTGGCCCGCCTGGTGGCTGTTCAGCCTGGTGATGGTCTGGACTCCGGCCCATTTCTGGTCCCTGGCCCTGCTGTTGCGGGAGGACTACCGCTCCGTCGGCATCCCGATGCTGCCGGTGGTCAAGGGTGTGGCCCTCACGGCCCGCGAGATCGGTCGCTACACCTGGGTCACAATCGGCCTGAGCCTGCTCGGGATCCTGGTGGTGCCCACCGGTGGCTGGCTCTACGGGCTGCTGGTGCTGCCCTTCAACGGGCGCCTGCTGCAGCTGAGCCGCAGGCTCAGCCTTCAGCCAGAAGATCCGCGCATGGCCCGCAGCCTGTTCCGCTGGTCGATCCTCTACCTGTTTGGCATCTGCCTGCTGCTGCTGCTGGCCCGCACCCCCCAGGCCGCCAGTCTGCAACTCGGTTCCCTGATCGATCTCTGGAGCACCCTGCCCTCCCTCGGAGTCCCCGGTGCTGCCTAGATTGCGCTGCCATGCTTTCCACGGAGATCTTCGGGCTTGATTGAGCTCCAACACCTCAGCAAACGGTATGGCGGCGGCTCCAAGGTGGCCCCGGTGCAGGCCCTTGACGATCTCAGCCTGAGCGTCCCTGCGGGCTGTCTCTATGGCCTGCTCGGTCCCAACGGCGCTGGCAAGACCACGGCCCTGCGCATCCTCTCGACGCTTCTGGCCCCGGACGCCGGCCATGTCACCGTGGCTGGCGTCGACGCCCTGGCCGATCCCCGCGGGGTTCGCCGGTTACTGGGCTACGTCGCCCAGGAGGTGGCGATCGACAAGATTCTCAGCGGCCGCGAGCTCCTGGCCCTCCAAGGCGACCTTTATCACCTCGCCAGCGCCGATCGCAACGGCCGCATCGACGAGCTGATCAATCTGCTGGGCATGGGGGAGTGGATCGACCGCCGTTGCGGCACCTATTCGGGCGGCATGCGGCGCCGCCTGGATCTGGCGGCCGGCTTGCTGCATCGCCCGCAGCTGCTGGTGCTGGACGAACCCACGGTCGGCCTCGACATCGAAAGCCGGGCCGCGATCTGGCAGGTGCTGCAGCAGTTGCGCGACCAGGGCACCACCGTGCTGCTCAGCAGCCACTACCTCGAGGAGGTGGACGCCCTGGCCGATCGGCTGGCCATCATCGAGGCCGGCCGGGTGATCGCCGAAGGGACGCCCCAGGCCCTCAAGGATGCCCTGGGCGGCGATCGGGTCACGCTGCGGGTGCGGGAGTTCAGCGATGCCACCGAGGCGGCGCGGGTGCAGGACCTACTACAGAGCTGCCCCGGTGTGCGCCAGGTGGTGGTCAACCGCTCCCAGGGCTACTCGCTCAATCTCGTCGTCCAGGACGGCGAGGTGATCGCCCGACTGCGCAGCCAATTGGCCGACGCCGAACTGCCGGTGTTCGCCCTCGCCCAGAGCCGCCCCAGCCTGGATGATGTCTACCTCCAGGCCACCGGCCGCACCCTAATGGACGCCGAACTCTCGGTGGCCGGCCTGCGCGACCCCAAGGTCGAGCGCAAGCAGTCGATGCGCTGAGCCGCGTCTCCAGCCCTCTCCCCTCCAAACGCGATGACCAGCGCCACCCCCTCCCTGGCCCCCCTCCAGGCTGTTGCCGCAGAGCCTTCCGCCTTCGCCGAGATTCGTCAGGAGACCCTGGCCCTGACACGCCGACTGTTCGTTCAGCTGGCCCGCCGTCCCTCCACCCTGGTGGCCGGTGTCCTGCAGCCCCTGATCTGGCTGGTGCTGTTCGGGGCGCTGTTTGCCAAAGCCCCCGAGGGGCTCCTGCCGGGCGGCGGCAGCTATGGCCGCTTCCTTGGAGCCGGGGTGATCGTCTTTACCGCCTTCAGTGCGGCGCTCAACGCCGGATTGCCGGTGATGTTCGACCGGGAGTTCGGCTTTCTGAACCGGCTGCTGGTGGCACCGCTGCGCTCCCGCAGTTCGATCGTGCTGGCTTCGGTGCTCTACATCACCAGCCTCAGCCTGGTCCAGAGCCTGGCGATCATGGGCACGGCGGCCCTGCTGGGCTACGGCTGGCCCGGGGCTGCCGGGTTGGTCGTGGTGCTTGTCACCCTGCTGCTGCTGGTGTTTGCCGTCACGGCCCTCAGCCTGGGCCTGGCCTTCGCCCTGCCCGGTCACATCGAGCTGATCGCTTTCATCTTCGTCGCCAACCTGCCCTTGCTGTTCGCCAGCACCGCATTGGCCCCGATCTCCTTCATGCCGGGCTGGTTGGGCTGGCTAGCGGCCCTGAATCCCCTTACCTTCGCGATTGAACCCATCCGCGCCGCCTATGGCGGAACGTTCCACCTCTCCAACGTGGTGCTGAACGCTCCCTACGGCGACCTGACTGCCGCCACCTGTCTCGGGATCCTGGCGGCACTGGCGGTGGGTCTTTTCCTGGCGATCCGTCCCCTGCTGGATCGCAAACTCACCTGAGTCCACCGTGCCCCAGCCTGTCCCCGGTTCCGCCCCGACCCTTCCTGCCCGTCCCGATCCCGAAGCGGAGCTGCTCAAAGCCCTGGGTCGGCGCGATGCCAGCACCTGTCTGCGGCTGGTTCAACACCTGGTTCATCGCCGGGGAGTGGCCGCTATCGAAACGCTGCAGCGCCATGCCCCGACCCCGGACAGCGAGTCCCTGGATTGGGCCTGGCTGGGCCAGCTTCTGGCGGCCGAGCCCATGGCCGCAGCACCCCGCTCTGCCCTGGCCCAAGCTGGCCCCGCCCCCCTTGAGCAGGTCGCAGCGGTCCCGATCGGCGCCACGACTGCCCTCACCGCAGCGCTCAAGGCCGATGCAGCCGCCGCGGCCGAGGCGCCCGCCGGGTTCTCGCCACTCCATGTCCAGCCCGAGCTATCAGTCCTGAGCGAATCCGAACCCGCCTTAGGCGTTGCCATGGCGGGTGGGGTTGCAACCGAGCTTGACCTTGCACCGGAACATGACCCTGCTGCCGAGCAGGCCCAAGCAGTCTGTGACAGCGAACCAGCGGCGCCCAAGCCCCTGTTGGGCAGGCCTGAGTTGAACCAGCGGGCAGAGGCCGCCGTCGATGCAGCCTTTGAGGCCTTGGCCGCTGAGTTTCCAGACTATGGGCGGCCGCCCGTCATCGTGCCTGCCCCCACCAGGGCCCTCGATTCCAGCCTGGAAGCGGCCGAACCGCCGATGGACCTGGAGGAGCCCCCCGCCGAACTATTCCGTGATCCCCTGTTGTTTCCACCCCTGGGGAACCGCCCCCGGACGCGCTTCTCGTTTGTGATTCCCCAGCCGCTCCAACCCCAAGCAAGCGGAAGTGAACCGGCCGGGACGACGGACCAGGATCAGCCCTGGGGGAACCCGGCATCGACGGGAACCGATCCGGAGCCAGCCCTGCAGGCCGAGCCAGCCGATGCCGCAGCGGCCGCCGCCAGCCTCTGGAGGCGGGCCGAGGGCCGCATGGCCTCCCTGCGGGAGCGCGTGCGCGGCCGCCTCTCCCTCACCGGCGTGAAGACCTTGGTGCGCGACTGTGTGGAGGAGGCCGTCTCGAGCCTGCAAGGACCTGCACCCCTAGGCGAACCGAGGTCCCAGGACAACACCGCTCCGCAGAGCGAGGGTCGGCTGGCCGCGGCCCCATCTGACCCCTGGTCGCTGGAGCAGCCCCTGCCCCAACCGCAGGGATCCTCCGCGCGCTCGGGCCATCAGGCACCGATCGCAGCCTTTGGCCCCCCCCTTGGCGGTGATTCGATCCCGCCCCTGTCCAACCTGGCTGCAGCTCCGGCCCGGCTGAGCACCGCCCAGCACCTGCGTCAGCGCCTGCTGGGACGCCCCCAGCCGGAATCCCGTCCGGCCCCAGCCCCCCAGGCCCTGTCGGATCTGCGGGCCTGGCTGGCCGCTGACGATGATCTGCCCCGAGCCTCCTGAGCCCCAGCCCATGCCCTCCCCCCTTGCCGCCCGCCTGGGCCGTCCCGCCCTGGCCGGTGGTCTGATCGTTTCGGTGCAGGCTCCCGAGGGTTCGCCAATGCGCGATCCCGCCGTGATCGCGGCCATGGCCGAGGCCAGCCTGGCCAATGGGGCGATCGGGGTCCGACTGGAGAGCCCTGAGCACATCGGAGCAGTGCGGCGCCGCTGCCCGCAGGCCCTGATCATCGGCCTGTGGAAGCGCAGTTTCAGTGATAGCCCCGTGTACATCACCCCCGGCTGGCGGGAGATCGAGGCCGTGTGGGCCGCGGGTGCCGATGTGGTGGCGATCGATGCCACTGAGCGCCACCGCCCCGAGGGCCAGAGCCTGGAGGAATTGGTGGCGCGATCCGCGGCTGAGCTGGGGGCGCCGTTGATGGCCGATGTCGACAGCCTCGCCAATGGCCTGCGGGCCGCTGAGCTGGGCTTTGGCTGGGTAGGCACCACCCTGTACGGCTACACGGAGGCCAGTGCCGACCTGAAACCTCCCGCCTGGGATCTGCTGGGGCCCCTGCGCACCCAGCTGCCCGGCGAAACCCTGCTGATCTGTGAGGGGGGCATCGCGGCGGCGGCGCAGGCCTGTCGTGCCCTTGCGGCCGGGGCCGATGCGGTGGTGGTGGGCACGGCGATCACCGGGGTGGATCTGCAGGTGGCGGCCTACACCCGGGCGATGGCAGCAGTCCCGGACCCCGGTTGATCGCCACCTGGCGACTTCAGGCCTGAGCCCATAGGAGTGCTGCGACCGCTTTCAGCCGCAGCAGTCCAAAGTCTATTCACCACCGAGGGCGAGTCCGTTGGGATCCCGAGCCCCATGGGCCTGATCAGGGGTCGTCTTTTTCCTCAAACGATGCCCCAACCGTTTCGAGGCCAAGGAATTGTGTCGCCCCTATCCCAAGGGCCGTGGGCTTGTGCACCATGGGAAAGCGTCGTTGACCAGCCGTAGGCGGACACCTACTTGACCGTCCACGGCTGGGGCAGTTGTCATGCGGTACTTCGATTCTCTGTTCTGCTCACTGACCTTTGGTGGGGTGGCCCTGTTCGGCTCGGTGCTCTTCGGCTTGCCGATGACCACGCACCACATGGGGGAAATGCAGGCTCTCAACCGAGAGCTGGGAAAACTATGCAGCGACCCGCCGCAGAAAGCCCTCAACGTCTGCCGCCTGCATGCGCGACTGCTGAAGGATCTCTGAACGACGGGTGCTGACCTGACGGGTGCAGAGCCCCCTGGGGCTCACATCATGCCGGGCATGCCCATGCCACCCATACCTCCCATTCCGCCCATGCCACCCATCCCTCCCATGCCGCCGTCACCGGCGGGCGGGGCGGCGGGTTCGGGCTTGTCGGCGATCACACATTCGGTCGTGATCAGCAGGGAGGCAATCGAGACAGCATCCTGCAGGCCGAGGCGCACCACCTTGGCGGCATCGAGAATGCCGGCGGCCAGCAGGTCTTCGCAGCGGCCAGTGACGGCGTTGTAGCCCTGGCCAGAGCGACGGATCTCCTCGATCACCACATCGCCGTTGGCACCGGCATTGGTGGCGATCTGGCGGACCGGTGCCGTCAGGGCGCGCTGCACGATCTCCACGCCGGTGCGCTCGTCGCCGTTGAGCTCGGCGGCCAGGCTGCCCAGTCCGTCGGCCAGTTGGAGCAGCAGGCTGCCACCGCCGGCGACAATGCCTTCCTCGACGGCGGCCCGGGTGGCGTTGAGGGCGTCCTCAATCCGCAGCTTGCGGTTGCGCAATTCGGTTTCGGTGGGGGCGCCCACCTTGATCACGGCGACGCCGCCGGCCAGCTTGGCGATGCGCTCGCTCAATTTTTCGCGGTCGTAGTCGGAGTCGGTCGCCTCCAGCTCCCGCTTGATCGCGGCCACCCGCTCGCTGACGGCTGTCTTGCGGGCCTCATCGGCCACGATCGTGGTCTGGTCCTTGGTGATCGTGATCCGGTGGGCCTTGCCCAGATCGTCCAGGGTGGCCTTCTCCAGGCTCATGGAGCGGTCCTCGGAGATCACCTGGCCGCCGGTGAGGACGGCAATGTCCTCGAGCATGGCCTTGCGCCGATCACCGAAGCCGGGGGCCCGCACCGCGGCCACCTGCAACACGCCGCGGGTCTTGTTGACCACCAGGGTGGCCAGGGCCTCACCCTCGACCTCCTCCGCCAGGATCACCAGGGGCCGGCCGCTGCGGGAGACCGCCTCCAACACGGGCACCAGGTCGGCCACGGCCCCGATCTTGCGATCGGTGATCAGCAACAGCGGGTTCTCAAAGACGCATTCACGCCGTTCCTGGTCGGTGACGAAATAGGGGGAGGCGTAGCCGCGATCGAAGGCCATGCCCTCGGTGACCTCCAGCTCGGTGGCGAGGGACTTGGATTCCTCCACCGTGATCACGCCGTCGGCACTGACCTTGTCCATCGCCTCGGCGATCATGCGGCCGATCTCCTCGTCGTTGCCGGAGCTGACCGTGGCCACCTGGCGGATCGCCTCACCGGCGACGGGTCTGGCCTGGGCGGCGATGCCGGCCACGATCCGGGCGGTGGCCTTTTCCATACCGCGGCGCAGGGCCACGGGATTGGCGCCGGCGGCGACATTGCGCAGCCCCTCGTGCACCAGGGCCTGGGCCAGCACGGTGGCGGTGGTGGTGCCGTCGCCGGCGGTGTCCTTAGTCTTGGCGGCCACCTGCTGGATCAGCTTGGCGCCGAGGTTCTCGAAGGGATCCTCGAGTTCAATCTCCTTGGCGATGGTGACGCCGTCATTGACGATGTCGGGGGCACCGAATTTCTTTTCGAGCACCACATTGCGACCGCGGGGACCGATCGTGACCTTGACCGCTTCCGCCAGCGCATTGACACCCCGCTCGAGCGCGTCGCGGGATTCATTGGAAAAGCGAATCAACTTAGCCATTGAACGGAAAAAAGAACGCAGTTGGAACAGGCTCCCACAACGTCCCCACACCCGTCAGCGGCAGGGCGGTGGGGAAAGCCGAATGGGGCAGGAAGGGGCTTCAGGCTGCGCGTCCAGCCCGGCCTCGATAACGTCCGGCCATGGATGACCTGCTGCAGCAGACGATCGACACGGCCGTGGCCAGTGCCGCCGCGGAAGCCGGGCTGGGGCCGGCAACCACGGCCAACGGCATGGTGTTCCTGCTGATTGCGGCCCTCGGCCTGCTGATGGCCCTGGTGTACGTGCCGATCAGGCTGTTCCTGACGATCACCGCCAGAAGCCGCCGGCTGCGCCTCCTGCAAAAGATCCGCCGCCTGCGCGAGGACCTGGGCCAGCCCCTGGCCGTCGACCAGACCTGAACCGGCGTGATCGCCGGCACTTCCCGCGCTTCAGCGCATCACCATGCCGCCATCCACCTGCAGCACCTGGCCGGTGATGTAAGCGGCGGCGGGATCGGCGGCCAGGAAGCGCACCGCTCCGGCCACTTCGGCGGTGCTGCCCATGCGACCCAGGGGAATCGCCTGCAGGATCGCCTCCTTGTCGAGCTTCTCGGTCATGTCGCTGGCGATGAAGCCAGGAGCGACGGCGTTGACCGTGACGCCGCGGGAGGCGAACTCGGCCGCATTGCTGCGGGTGAGCCCCAGCAGGCCGGCCTTGGCGGCGCTGTAGTTGGCCTGGCCCGCATTGCCCATCAGGGCCACCACCGAGGTGATGTTGACGATGCGACCGCGGCGGGCCTTGAGCATCACCTTGCTGGCCGCCCGGGTGCAGAGGAATACACCGGTCAGGTTGAGGTCGATGACGCTCTGCCAGTCGATGGTCTTCATGCGCAGCAACAGGCCGTCGCGGGTGATGCCGGCGTTGTTGACCAGCACATCCAGGCGGCCTTCCCGCTCCAGTACGGCCTTGAACAGCCCCTCCACCTGCTCCTCGTCGCCGACATTGGCCCGGTGGCTCCAGGCCCGGCCGCCAGCGGATTCAATCGTTGCCACCACCTCATCGGCGGCCCCGGCCGAACTGGCGTAGTTCACCACCACGGTGAAGCCCGCCGCCGCCAGGGTCTCGGCAATGGCGCGGCCGATGCCGCGACTGGCGCCGGTGACGAGGGCCACCGGCCTGGCCTCGGCCATCCCTGCGTCGGGGCTGGCCTGATCAGGGACTGGGGTGGCGCTGGACATGGAGAACGGGCAGCTGCGCCGGCGATCGTATGGCGCCGCCCCTCAGGCGGTCATCGGGCTTTCCTCGACCACCGCCGCCCCCAGCAGGGTCCGGAAGCGGGCGAGCTGCTCCTTGCTGCCCATCACCACCATGAGCTGGCCGGGAATGACCTGCACGTCGCCGCCCGGATTGGCGATCAGCTCTGGCCCCCCTCGGGCATAACCACTGCCGCGATAGGCGTAGGGATTGCTGACGCTGGGCTCCGGGTTGCGCACGGCCAGCACCAGGGCTCCGGTGCGACGGCGCAGATGCAGATCCTGCAGGGTGCGGTTCAGCAGATCGCCAAGCATGGCGGGATCCTCGCTGAGCTGGAACTCCTCCACCTCACAGTCGGATCCGGCCAGCAGATCCATGAAATCGACCGAGAGCGGCCTGAGGGCGGTGGCGGCCATGGTGCGGCCGCCGGCCACATAGGGGCTGATCACCCGGTCGGCGCCGGCCTGCCGCAGTTTGCGTTCGGCTTCCTCACTGTCGGAGCGGGCGATCAGCCGCAGCTTGGGGGCCATGGCCCGGGCGCTGAGGACCACATAGAGGTTGGCGGCGTCGTTGGGCAGGGCCGCCACCAGGCTGCGGCAGCGCAGAATGCCGGCCTCCAGCAGGGATTCATCGAGGGTGGCATCGGCCAGCAACACCGGCAGCCCCTTCTCCTCGGCGGCATCGCGGCGCTCGGGATCCATCTCGACGATCAGCAGGGGGATGCCCTCCTGGCCCAGCTGGGCGGCGATTTCACGGCCGATCCGGCCATAGCCGCAGAGGATCACGTGGTCCTGCATGGTTCGTACCCAATCGATGAAGCGTCGTTGGCGCAGTTTGCGGAAGTAGCCGGCCTCTGAGAGGGTCACCAGGCTGCGGATGGTCAGCTGGACCACGACCACCCCGCCGATGATGGACAACACCGTCACCACCCTCCCGGCAGCGCTGAGGGGATGCACCTCGCCGTAGCCGATCGTGGCGATGGTGATCGACACCATCCAATAGCAGTCTCCCCAGTCCCAGCCCTCCGTGAGCCTGTAGCCGATCGCGCTGAGGTTGATCACCAGCGCCAGGGCCATCAGCGGTAGCAACCAAGGCCGCCGCGAGCGGGAGGTGGGAGGCGATCGCCGGAACCAGGGGCGCTTGGTCCTCATGGCCCGATGGCCAACAGGGGCTCAGGCCAGTCCCAGGGCCGCGAGCACGTCTTCAGGGGTGAGGGCATCGAGGCCGGTGGCGGCTGTCAGTCCTTTTACTCCCGGTCGCTGCGGCAGGCTGTCACCATCGCGGCCCAGGGCCACCATCGGCACGCCGCACAGAAGGGCCAGCTCTTCGCTGAGGGGATCGCTGGCCAGCACCACGTCACTGGCGGCCACCATCGCGGCCCGCTCCAGGACGTGGGCGGCATCGGCCGGCCCCAGCTCCAGGCTGCGCAGTCCCGGGAGGCTGGTGCGGATCCGACTGGGCAACTCTTGCCAGCGCTGTTGCGGCCAGTCGCCCGGCACCCCGGCGGGGCTCAGCAGCAGCATCGGTCCGTCGCCGGCGGGTAGGCGGGAGGTGGCCTCAGCCAGGGCCTTCTGGGGCAGAACGAGGCGGAAGGCATCGGCGTCGAGGGAAACGCCAATCGGCTGGAGATAGGCGGCCAGGGCCTGGGCCGGCCAGCCCCCCGTGGCGGGATTCACCTTCTGGGTGGCGGAGAAACCAGCGGCGGCCAGGCGGGTGGGGATGTGACTCATCGAGAGCATCAGATCCACCTGTCGGCCGCCGGCCAGGTTGATGCAAAGCTGGAAATCCGGTTCGCGCACCGAACCCAGCAGATTGGCCCAGTCCGCCAGGCTGGCGTCGCCGAAGTTGAACGGAATGAGCTTCTCCACCACCGGCAGCAGCTTCCAGACCCCGGCGACGGCTGGGGCACAGGCCACCTGAATCGCGAACTTCAACTGCTGGGCCACGGCTGCCACGGCCGGCAGGGCCTGGACCTGGTCCACCGCATCGCCCGGTATCAGGAACAGTGCACGCATCGGACAGATGGGGCCGGGCGGGCTGATTGTATGGAGCGCGGACCTGTTCGAACGACCCAATCCGGAGGTGCTTGTGCATTTGCTGATCGCCGCCGCCGGCAGCGGCCGCCGCATGGGCGCCGCCGGCAACAAGTTGCTGCTGGAGGTAGCCGGTCGGCCGGTGCTGGCCTGGACCCTGGAGGCGGTGCTGGGCTGCGAGGCCATCACCTGGATCGGCATCGTCGGCCAGCCGGTGGATGCTCAAGCGATCGCCGCCATCGTGGCGGCCGCCCAGCCGGATCGACCGGTGCAGTGGATCGTCGGCGGGGACACCCGCCAGGACTCGGTGCGGTGCGGCCTGGCGGCCCTGCCGCCGGAGGCCGAAGGGGTCCTGATCCATGACGGGGCCCGCTGCCTGGTGAGCGCCGAGTTGCTGGAGCGCTGCGTGGCGGCGGTGCGCTCCGGCGAGGCGGTGATCGCCGCCACCCCGGTCACCGACACCATCAAGACGGTCGATCAGGGCGGCACGATCACGGACACCCCCGATCGCAGCCTGTTGTGGGCGGCCCAGACCCCCCAAGGCTTCCCGGTGGCCCAGCTGCGGCAAGCCCATGGCCGGGCGGAAGCGGAGGGCTGGAGCGTCACCGATGACGCGGCCCTGTTCGAGCGACTCGGCTGGCCCGTTCGGGTGCTGCCGGCCTCAGCCGCCAACATCAAGCTCACGACGCCTTTCGACCTGACGATCGCAGCAGCTGTGCTAACCCAGAGGATTCCTTAGCCCGGATCCATCAGCGCCGGTTCCACGTTTGTGCCGACCGTGCCTGTGACACAGCTGCCTGCGGAAACGGCAAATCAGCTGTAATGATCTGATTCACGTAGTAATGGGCTTTTGTATGGCAGGTTCTCATCAGAGAACCCTGGGATCCATTCTCTGCAAGGGCATCCCGCTTGGTTTTCGCCCGCTGGTCGGCCTTCCCGTGCTGCTGGCCATGGGTCTTGGAACCATGCCGGCGCAGGCCCTCCCTGCAGCCTCCGTTCAGCTGTTCCGCGTCAATGGCAACGGCCTGAAACCGATGCCCGGCATCACGGATGCCCTGGATCAACTTCAGGCCCAGCGCACCGCCATGGCCCCAACTCCCCAGCCGGGGCAACCCAAGTTGATGCTCGTGGCCCAAAGCGACCCGGGCACTGTGGGAGCCCTCTCTAGTTACAGCCAGTCTTTTGTCGGACCGCTGCCCATGAACCTAGAGGGCAATCTGCGGCTGGTCTACATCGATCAGAACACTGGCACCATCGGCAAGGTGCTCGAGGTGATCGACGTCAGGGATACCAATCTCGTCACCATCAGCCCCGATCGGCTCCAGATCACCATCCAGCTGCCCCCCAACACCACGATCCAGCCGGGGCAGCAGGTGATGCTGCAGTTCCCCTCGACCACGCCGACAGGGCAACCGATCTCCTATCCCAATCACCTGGCGTCCACGCCTTGCCAGTTCACGGTCACGGCGATGTCCGCTGCTCCAGCCGTCATCCCACCGATCGGAGCCGCGGCAGCAGGCATCTCCCCGCTGTTGATCATTGGCGCTGTTGTTCTGGTCGGTGTGGGCGTGGCCGCCGCAGCTGGAGCCTTTGACGGTGGTGGTGGCGGCACCAACCCCAGTTCGCGCTGATCCCCT
Source organism: Synechococcaceae cyanobacterium ELA739 (assembly GCA_037127935.1). Lineage (GTDB taxonomy): Bacteria > Cyanobacteriota > Cyanobacteriia > PCC-6307 > Cyanobiaceae > Cyanobium. The sequence continues at coordinate 182,395 of JBAXXM010000001.1, read as the reverse complement.
GCGCCGATCGCAAGAAAGTCAACGACCCTGTCTCAAAGCCCCGTTCACCCGACTCTGAAGAATGTCCAGCCTGCATCGCTCGACCATCCGCTCCGGTTCGGCTGTCTGCCTGGTTCTGGGCCTGGCGATCTCCACCGACCTGCTGCTCCCCGACGCCTCCCTGGCAGGCCAGGCCGCTGCCCCCTGCGCCGCATCGCGGCAGCTGCCCACAACGCCACCCCCCCCCAGTGCCGCCGCAGCCCCGATGACGGGTCTGCTGCTCGCCCAGGCCAATCCAGCGCAACCCGTTGGTGCCGAAGTGGGAGAGCCGGCCTGCACCTACGACCCCGTTGTGCCGCGCAAGCCCCAGATCATCCGGGGCCTGTGGTGAAGCACGTTGGGCTCGGCCATTGCTTGGCCTGATCCCGGCATGACGGCGTCCGTTCCGGCTCCGGTTGACCTGTCTTAACCGCCGTGTTTGCTGGAACTGGCCGGACCAACTCTGGTTTGTTGAGGGCGGAATGGCGCAGATTGCCCTTGGGGAGATCTGAATCTGCAAAGAAGCTCCGCCGCCCTTGAACAACTCAGAACTCCTGCGCCATTTCGGTTGGCGTTCCATCTTGATCTGAGCGCATCTGGGCTGATCGGCGAGGCCGGCCCCGACCTGATTTGGCCTGCAGAGTTTTATTGCTGATTCGGGTTCGGACAACGATGTCAGCCAGCGTTCCCCCAGCGCCTGGACCAGCCTTGCTCCCATGTCCCTCCCCTGACCCGCGTCCTCACGCTCCCGTTTCCGCAGGCAAGTCACCCGTTCGCCCCTCTGGACGGACCGCCAGGGGCGAAGCCGCGGCAGGGGCCAACCGCATGGCGTCCGATCGACCGATTGCCGGTGGGGGCAACGGCCGGATGACCAGGCTGGGCGCCCTGGTGATGGCAGCCGTGACGGCGTTGGTGCTGGTGCTGCTGCCGCTCTCACCGGCCTGGGCCTCCGCCCAGGTGCCGGTCTGGGTCACCCTGGAGGGGCGGCCGGTGATCGAGATCCGTTCCGCCGCCGGTGCCCAGACCCCGGCAATGCTTGCCAGGCGAGCCTCTCAGGATCTGCGGACCCTGGCGGACAGCACGGTGTCCCCCGAGCAGTTGGAGGTGCGTGACCTACCTCCTTACACGATGGTCGGCCTGGTCGCGAAAGACGGTCGCTTCACGCCCCGCCTGGCCGTGGATGATCGGGCCGGCGCCGCTTTCGGCATTTCCCGAGAGGAGCTGGCCAAGCAGTACCGCGATCAGCTGCGGGGCGCGATCCGCCAGTACCGCAGCAGCCATACGCCGCTCAGCTGGTTGCGGGGCACGGCCCTGGCCCTGCTGGTGCTGGCGATCTACCTGCTCTGGATCCGGGGCCAGAACGGGCTCAATCGGCGATTGGCCGCCTGGATCGATCAACGGGCTTGCCGGGGAAGCCTGGGCCTGCGGCTTGGCGGCAACCAGGTGCTCGACTCCCAGCAGGGGCGTGAAGCCCTGCAGCTGCTGCGCCGGATCGGGCACTGGAGCCTGCTGCTGCTGATCAGCTATCTGCTGATCCCCCTGCTGCTTGGGCTGTTCCCCCCCACCCAGGTGATTGCCGAGGGGTTGCGTGCCCAACTGTGGCGGGTGGTGGACCGCCTGCTGAACGGGCTGTTCGCCTCGATTCCGAGCCTGCTGACGATTGCCCTGATCCTGGCCTTGACCCGCCTGGCGATGCAGGGCTGCCGGGCCTGGTTCCTGGCGATCGAGCGGGGTCGGCTGCAGTTTCCCGGTTTTTATCCCGAATGGGCCCGGCCCACAAGTCGGCTGGCGGCGGCGGCGATCCTGATGGTCGGTCTGGTGATTGCCTTTCCCTATGTGCCCGGCTCCGGCAGCAAGGTGTTCCAGGGGGCCGGGCTGTTCGTGGGCGTGCTGGCGGCCCTGGGATCCAGCGCCGTGGCCACCAACGTGATCAGTGGGCTGATGTTGATTTACACCCGCGCCTTTCAGGAGGGCGATCGGGTCGAGATCAACGGGGTGGTGGGACGGGTTCAGGATCGGGACCTGCTGGTGACGCGCATCCAGACCCCTCGCAATGAGCTGGTCAGCATCCCCAATGCCACGGTGATCACCTCCTCAATCATCAATTTCAGCTTCTCGCGCCGGGAGATCCAGCGGCCGGTGGCCGTCGCCACCACGATCACCATCGGCTACGACGTGCCCTGGCGGCAGGTGCGGGCGCTGCTGCTGCAGGCGGCCGGCAGCACGGCGGGTATTGCCGCCGATCCGCCGCCCTTCGTGCTGCAGACCTCGCTCAATGACTTCCACATCAGCTACGAGCTCAACGCCCATGTGCTGGAGGTGAATCAGTACCGCGAAACCCTCTCGGACCTGTTGGCGGCGATTCAGGACAGCTTCGCGGCGGCCGATGTCGAGATCATGTCGCCCGGCTACCACGCCATTCGCGATGGCAATGGGCGCACCGTGCCGCCCCGTTCCTGAAGAACTGGCAAGGCGTTTTCAGCGGTCGTTCTCAGGGGGTGGTCAGCAGGCTGAGCCGGCCCCGCCCCCCATCCAGGCGGGCCCGCACTCCCAGGGGCAGGGCCGCGTTGCCGACGTGGTGGCCGACGGGCAGATGGGCCACCACCGGTACCCCCAGATCGAGGCTGCGCTCGCGCAGCACCTGCTCCAGGTCAAAGCGGCGCTCGGGCGGCTGGTCGGCACGGCCATCGGCCTCCTGCCAGCCCTCGAAGCTGCCGAAGCCGATTGCCGCCAGCCGTTGCAGGCCCCCACAGAGGCGCCAGTGGGTGAGCATGCGCTCGATCCGGTAGGGGGCTTCGCCCACGTCTTCGAAGATCAGGATGGCGCCATCAAGCGGGGGCAGGTAGGGCGTGCCCAGCAGGTGGGTGGCCACCGTCAGATTGGCCACCAGCAGCGGCCCTTCGACCACACCGGCGTGCCAGCCCACCCCCTCCAGGTCGGCCACCGGCACCCCAAACAGCAGATCATGCAGGCGCTGTTGGCTCCAGGCCGGTTCGGCCGCCAGGGTGGTGAGCATCGGCCCATGCACGCCGCCGCCCAGGCCCTGGCGCAGCCGGTCGAACAGCAGGGAGGTGACATCCGAGAAGCCCAGCAGCCAACCCGGAGGCTGCTGCAGCCCGTATTCGAGCAGCCGGGCCGAACCCCAGCCGCCCCGCACACAGGCCCACAGGCAGGCCTGGGGCTCACCGGCGGCCTCGGGGGCGATCAGGTCCGCCAGGCGCTGCGGATCGCGACCGGCCAGATAGCCCCAGCGGCGTTCGCCACAGGCCAGGGGATCACCGGCCAGCTCCAGCCCCCAGCCCTCCAGAATCGCCAGACCCGCCTGCAGGCGCGTGGTCTCCTCCAGAGCCGAACTGGCGGCCACCAGGCGCACCCGATCCCCGGGGCGCAGCGCCGGCGGCAGGGGCAGGGGCATCAGGGGGGAGGCCATCAGAGCTGGGGCAGGATCAGGGCCAGCAGCAGCAGGGCTCCGAGCCACACCTGGTTGCCAAAATGGCGGCCATAGGCGCTGCGGGGCAGGTCAGGGCGCCGCAGCGCCTGGGCTTCGCGCAGCATGCCGACCGTGGCCAGGGCCCAGGGCAGCCAGAACAGGGGGCCGCCGAGGTCCTGCAGGCTGGCCGCCAGCGCCAGGGCCAGGGCGGTGAAGCCGTAACAGAGGGTCACCGCCAGGGGGGCCCGTGCTCCGAGGCTGAGGGCGCTGCTGCGCACCCCCACCACCCGGTCATCGTCCCGGTCGGACATCGCATAGACGGTGTCGAAGCCGAAGGTCCAGCTCAGGGTGGCCAGCCAGGTGAGGGCCAGGGCCCAGCCCTGCAGGCTGCCGCTGGCGGCGGCCCAGGGGATCAGCACCGCAAAGCCCCAACAGAGGGCGAGCACCAGCTGGGGGTACCCGAACCAGCGTTTGGCCGAGGGATAGAGCAGCACCGGCGGCAGGGCCGCCAGCGCCAGCAGCAGACAGAGCAGGCGCGATGAGCCCGGCAGGGCCAACACCACCAGCAGGGCCGCCAGCAGGCAAAGCACCAGCGCGATCACGGCACTGGAGACCCCCAAGCGGCCATCGGCCAGGGGACGATGGCGGGTGCGCTCCACCAACGGATCGATGCGCCGGTCCCAGAGGTCATTGGCGATGCAGCCGGCGGCGCTGACGGCCAGCCCACCCAGCACGATCCAGCCCACCAGCTGCGGCGCTGGCGGAGCTTGGGGCTGCAGCCACAGGGCCCAGCCCGCGGGAATCAGCAGGATCAGACGACCACTGGGCTTGTGCCAGCGCACCAGTTCCAGAACGGCGCCCAGGGAGCCGGCGGTCTGAGCCCTGGCGTCCGTCATCAACTGCCCATCAACCCGGCCAGGTTAAGAGCGAGCCTGGGGGGAGGCGCCTGGACGACAACCGAGGCAAGGGCAAGGGCGACACGACCCGGGAGCGCATCCGATGGCAAAGTGACGCCGCCTTCGGTCTTTGGCCCCGCCCCATGGTCCAGTCCTCCGCCGTGGTCAGGCCTGTGGCTGAACGTCGGGTGGCGGCGATCGACATCGGCACCAACTCGATCCATCTGCTGATCGCCGCCATCGATCCGGCCCTGCACAGCTTCAGTGTGGTGCTGGCCGAAAAGGCCACCACGCGCCTGGGGGAACGGGATCCCGAAACGGGCGATCTCACTGCCGACGCGATCGAGCGAGCCTTCCGCACCCTGCGCCATTGCCGCGATCTGGCCGCCAGCCATGGTGTCGAGCAGATCGTCACGGCGGCCACCAGCGCGGTGCGGGAAGCCCCCAATGGCCGCGATTTCCTGCTGGCCCTGCAGGAGCAGCTCAACCTGGACGTGGATCTGGTCAGCGGGCCGGAGGAGGCCCGTCTGATCTATCTCGGCGTGGTGTCCGGGATGACCTTCGGTGAGACACCCCATTGGATCCTGGACATCGGCGGCGGCTCCACCGAGCTGGTGCTCGCCGACGGCCGCGATGCCCGTGCCCTGACCAGCAGCCGCATCGGCGCGGTGCGCCTGCAGCGGGAGTTCTGCCAGCAGGATCCCCTACCCGAGCAGCGCCGCACCTTTCTGCAGGCCTACATCCAGGGGGCTCTCGATCCGGCCGTCGCCCAGGTGAAGCGGGCGCTCAAAAGCGGCGAATGCCCGGTGATGGTGGGCACCAGCGGCACGGCCATGGCCCTGGCGGCCCTGGCGGCGGCCGAAGATCCCAAGCCACCGCTCAAACTCGGTGGCTACAGGCTCAGCCGCGAGCGGATCGATCAGTTGGTGGAGCGGCTGCTGCTGCTCACGCCGGAGCAACGCCGCGCCCTGACGCCGATCAACGATCGCCGCGCCGAAATCATCGTGCCGGGATCGCTGATCCTGCAGACGGCGATGACGATGCTGGGGGCGAAGGAGCTGGTGGTCTGCGAGCGAGCCCTGCGCGAGGGGTTGATCGTCGACTGGATGCTGCGCAATGACCTGCTGGGTGATCGCTTCGCCTTCCAGAGCACGATCCGGGAGCGCACGGTGCTGCACCTGGCCCGCAATTACGGCGTCGATGCCCTGCGCGCTGATCGGGTGGCCAACCACGCCCTCAGCCTCTACGACCAGACCCACGGGCTGCTGCACCACGACGGGGGGGAAGGGCGGTTGCTGCTCTGGGCGGCGGCCCAGCTGCACACCTGCGGCAAGCACATCAACATCGCCGCCTATCACAAGCACACCTGGTATCTGATTCGCCACGGCGAGCTGCTGGGCTACTCCGAGACCGAACATCTGGTGGTGGCGGCGATGGCCCGCTATCACCGCCGCGGCCTGCCCAAGAAACGCCATGAGTCCTGGCAGCTGATCGAGGGGCGCCAGGAACGGCGCACCGTGGCCAGCCTGTCCCTGTTGCTGCGCCTGGCCGCAGCCCTCGATCGCCGGCCCGAGGGGGTGATCGCCGCGATCCGGGTCGAGCCGGAAGGCCCGCGCAGCAACCCCAGCGGTTTTCAGATCAGCCTGCAGCCCCTGCCCGCCGGCGAGGGGCAGCAGGCGCCGGATCTGAGCCTCGAGTGCTGGAGCCTGCAGGCCTGCACCGATGTGGTCAAGGAGGCCACCGGCCTGCAGATGCGGGTGCCGTCGGCCGCGTTGCCTACGGCCCAGTCAGGCGCCGACTGAAGCCCGCCCGATTCCAGCCCACCGACTGTCCCAAGGCGAAGGTCCAGCTCCGCTGCGGCGCCACCCTGGTCAGACCGCTTCAGCGCCCTTCCCGCTGCATCCAGCTGATCCAGTCGGCGGAAATCTCTTTCGGGCAGACCGCCTCGCACTCCAGGTTGCTGCTGCAGCTGCCGAACCCCTCCACCGCCATCTGCTGCCGCATGGACCGCGCCCGCTTCTGCCGCTCGGGCTGGCCCTGGGGCAGTTGGCCCAGGTGGGCCAGCTTGGCGGCGACGAACAGGCTGGCGGAAGCATTGCGGCAGCTGGCCACGCAGGCGCCGCAGCCGATGCAGGTGGCGGTAGCGAAAGCCGATGCCGCCAACTCCTGTCCGACCAGATTGGCGTTGCCATCGGGCGCCTGGCCGGTGTTCACCGAGCAGTAGCCCCCGGCGCCGATCAGGCGATCCAGGGCCGAACGGTCCACCACCAGATCCTGGATCGCCGGGAAAGCCCGAGTGCGCCAGGGTTCCAGGGTGAGGGTGGCGCCGTCGGTGAACTGGCGCAGGTAGAGCTGGCAGACCGTGGTGGCGGCCCGCGCTCCATGGGCCTGGCCGTTGACCAGAAAGCCGCAGCTGCCGCAGATCCCCTCACGGCAGTCGTGATCGAAGTGCACCGGCCGCTCGCCGGCGGCGATCAGCTCCTCATTGAGCTGATCCAGCGCCTCCAGCAGGGAGAGATCGGCGCTGACCTGCTCCAGCCGGTAGCTCTGGAAGCCGCCCGGGTCTGCGGGGCGCTCCTGCCGCCAAACCCGCAGGTTGAGCGAGAGGCTGCCGCGGCTGGCGCTGCCTGGGGCGAGGCCGCTGTCGGTGGGACGGGAGGTCATCGGTAGCTGCGGATGCTGGGCTGGAGGGCCGTGAACGTGAGGTCTTCGCCGTGGCGCAGGGGTTCGGCGCCATCGCCGCGGAACTCCCAGGCGGCGATGTGGGCGAAGTTGGCGTCATCCCGGCGGGCCTCCCCCTCGGCGCTCTGGTGCTCCTCGCGGAAGTGGGCCCCACAGGATTCCTCCCGGGCCAGGGCATCGCGCAGCATCAACTGGGCCAGCCCGAAGAAATCCGCCACCCGCAGGGCCTTGTCCAGTTCCGGGTTGGGCCCCTCAGCAGAGCCGGGCACACCGAGCTCGCTGTCGAAGCGCTGCTGCAGCTCCGCCAGCTGCTGCAGACCGGCCCGCAGGCCGCTGGCTTCGCGGCTGATGCCGCAGCGCTCCATCATCAGCGCCCCCAGGTCGCGATGAAAGGCATCCACCGGTCGCCTGCCACCGACCTGCAGCAGCGCCGCGATGCGGCGGCGGGCCCGATCCAGGGCCTCGCGGCAGGCCGGGTGGTCATCGGTGATCGCCGGGGTGGGATGGCCCGCCAGCCAGGCGGTGACGGTGGACGGAGCGATGAAGTAGCCATCCGCCAGCCCCTGCATCAGCGCACTGGCGCCGAGACGGTTGGCGCCGTGTTCCGAGAAGTTGGCCTCGCCGATGACAAACAGACCCGGGATCGAACTCATCAGCTGGTAGTCCACCCACAGCCCGCCCATCGTGTAATGAGGTGCCGGATAAATGCGCATCGGCGTCGTGATCGGATCGTCGCCAGTGATGCGCTCATACATCGCCAACAAATTGCCGTAGCGGGCCTCGATCGTCTCCCGTCCCTCCCTGGCGATGGCATCCCGCAGATCGAGATAGACCGAGCGACCGCCAGGTCCTACCCCATGGCCGGCGTTGCAGAGCTCGCGGGCGCGCCGGGAGGCCACATCACGGGGCACCATGTTGCCGTAGGCGGGATATTGGCGCTCGAGGAAATAATCCCGCTCCGCCTCGGGGATGGCGGCCGGCGGCCTTTCGTCGCCGGCCAGGGCCGGCAGCCAGACGCGCCCATCGTTGCGCAAACTCTCACTCATCAGCGTCAACTTGCTCTGGTAGACGTCGCCGCTGGGGATACAGGTGGGGTGAATCTGGGTGAAACAGGGATTGGCAAACAAAGCCCCCTGGCGATAGGCCCGCCAGATGGCACTGGCATTGGATTTGAGCGCATTCGTCGACAGAAAGTAGACGTTGCTATAACCGCCGCTGGCCAGCACCACCGCCTGGGCCGTGTGCACCTCCAAGGCGCCGGTGAGCAGATGGCGACAGACCGCACCGCGGGCCACCCCATCGACGGTGATCAGCTCCAGCAGATCGCGGCGACACAGCAACTCCACCCGGCCGGCGGCCACCTGGCGCATCAGGGCCTGGTAGGCGCCGTAGAGCAACTGCTGACCGGTCTGGCCGCGGGCGTAGAAGGTGCGGCTGACCAGGGCGCCACCGAAGCTGCGGGTGGCCAGGGTGCCGCCGTACTCGCGGGCGAAGGGCACCCCCTGGGCGACGCACTGATCGATGATCGCGCTGCTGATTTCCGCCAGTCGCTGGCAGCCGGCTTCGCGGGCGCGGAAATCGCCGCCGCGCACCGTGTCGGCGAACAGGCGGCTGACGCTGTCGCCATCGACGGCCCGGGCCCGGGCCGCATTGATGCCCCCCTGGGCCGCCACCGAATGGGCCCGGCGGGGACTGTCGTGAAAGCTGAGCACCCGCACCCGGTAGCCCTGCTCCGCCAGGGTGGCGGCCGCCGAGGCGCCGGCCAGGCCGGTGCCCACCACCAGCACGGTCATCTGCCGCCTGCGCAGCGGGCTGATCAACGGCAGCCCCTCAGAGGTCCGCCGCCAGGCGTCGGCAATCGGGCCGGCCGGCAAGCGGGGATCGGGCAAGCCACTCATGGATGGGCTCCCAGGGTCAGGGGGGCCACCAGCAGCAGGGACACCAGGGCGAAGCCGCCGCCCAGCAGCACGGCCAACAGGCGAGCACCGAGGCGGATGCGACCGGCGTTGGTCGGATCCAGCAGGCCCAGGCTGCGATGGGCCGCCTCGCCGCCGTGGAAGAGATGGAGGCCCAGCGCCAGGACCGCTGCCAGATAAATCGCCAGCATCAGGGGCTGGCTGAGCACCGCCAGCAAGGTGGAGAGCTCGGCGCCCGCCGCCGGGCGGGGCCAGCGCAGCTGGCGCAGGTGAATGGCCAGAAACCCCAGCAGCAGCAGGCCACCGAGGGCCTGGCTGCGGGCCGCCAGGGCAGCCACCGGATCGTCGCGGCGGCTCCTGAGGGTCGCGGTATTGCCAGCACCACGATTAAGCAGCCACTTGCGGGCCGCCAGCGTCGCGTGGGCTGCGGCGACGACCAGCAGAGCCAGCTCCGCCAGGGGCAGCCAGGGGCTGCGATGCAGGCCGGTGGCGTAGTCCTCGAAGCGCAGGGGATCCACCGCGGCCAGAGTCACCCCAGCCAGATGAAGGAGCAGAAACCACACCAGCAGCAGTCCGGATGCTGCAGGTAGACGATCCATCCGAGGGGGGTGCGTTCGCCACGAAGATTCTGACGCGATACCACGGACCATGAAATCCCGAACCGGATTCCGATCGGGCCGCATCGCAACCCAGACGACGCGAACCTACCCCGCCGGATCAGAGGTTCCTGCGGGGGCGGGCATTCCTGGGCCGGCCAGGGAGGCGGGCAACCCTGGAATCGGGCTGATCAGGCGGCGGCCAGCATCCCAAGGGGAACGGCAACCGGTGGGATGGTGGCTGACGCACCGGCAGTTGAGCGCTTAGCGCACCATCACGCCGGTCAGGCCACACCTGGTTCGCCTGCGACCTGGGGCCCAGCCCTGCGGCCACCGGGCCGGCAAAGAATCCCCGTCCCAGCAGACCCCTAGGGCAGGGAGTGCCAGCGCACCTCGCTGATCGCTCCGAGGGGACGGCCAGGGTTGGAGCCGGAAGCGGCCCAGACCAGATCGGGCCGGCCGGCCAGCACCTGCAACCCCTCACCGATCGGAAATCGTCGTTCGCCGCTGAGGGTGCCCTTGAACAGGCTGACCCCGGCCTTGTTGCGCACCTCCACCCAGCTGGGAGGCGTGCTGCGCAGACTGAGGCTGTCCCGGGCGGCGGCGCTGCCCACAGGAGGGGCTGCTGGGGTGGGGCTGCCGGCAGGCGTGGTAGCCGCAGGGCTGGGGGCTGGGGCGCTACTGGCGGTCACCGGAGCGCGCTGACCCTGCCAGGCGTGCTGGATCCCCCAGAGTGCGGCGAAAACGAGAGCTGCGCAGCCCGCGATGATTGGCAGGGCGGCCGTCCCAGGCCTGGATCCGGTCCCAGGGGCGGCGGCCCGGGCTGCCGCCGGGCCCGGGCTCTGGAATCTGGCGGGATTCGGCCTGGTGAGCGCCGGTCGGGCGACCGTGCTGCCCTGCCCCATCCAGGCGCTCTGGCGAAGGGCCAGCAGCTGGGGTTCGAGGTCCAGATCGAGGGCCCCGGCCAGTCGCCGCAACTGGGCCATCACGAACACCGGTTCCGGCAGTTTGGCCAGGTCGGCGGCTTCAAGGGCCTCCAGCTGCTCCCTGCCGATGTGCAGCTTGTCGGCCAGATCCCTGGCCTCGACTCCCCGGGCCTCACGGGCTGCCTGCAGCCGTTGACCCAGATCAACCAGCTCGGGGGAGATGGCCGGGCTGCAGGCCGGGGCTTCATTGCCCACGAATTCTGGACTCGCAGACTCGGCACTCACCGGGTAGCCGTGCGGAAGTTCTTGGCCGCAGTATGACCAGATTGGCCTGGGCCCGCTACCGAGTGGGCTCCAGCCTGGCCTCGGGAAACCGTTGAGATCCCCGCAGCGGAACGTGGTGGCTGATCCCAACACCGCTGGGTTCGGAATCAGCCGGCCCATGGACCCGATGGGTGACGGCGACAAGGTTCCTGCCGTGCGGGACATTTCGGGCAGCGAGGCTGGCCGAGCCTTGCTCTGGAGAGGGGGCCAAACCCCTCTTCACCGTGAAAGACCCCAGCGCGTCGGGCTCTGGTGGTAGCGGCACCGTTCGCAGCCTCCGTGCCGCTGCTGGGAAACTCAACACGGTTGGGGCTCCAGAAGTCCGCCGGCGCAGGCATCGTGCCGCCCCATGATCAGAGCTCAATCAGGACGCAAGCTCCGCACCAGCCAGCGGAGCGCTACCGGATCGCTTCAAAACGACAGGATGCGATCAAAAACTGACGGGAACTTCGAATCAATCGCCGCCCAACAGGATAGGGACACCTCTGAACCTGATGGCTGGGCTTATAAGGCAACGCCCTTAAAAGGCTGGGTGCCACTAGAGCCTGAACCTGGTCGCGGCGCCCTGACTGAAGCGAGGCGAGACCCCACAAGGTCCCCTCGGAGTTCTGGCCTATTTCGCGCCAATGATGCCGTGGTTGAAAGCGTCCGCCAACCGATTAGCCGGAAGGCATGAGAATAAATGGGCGATACTGGATTCGAACCAGTGACCCCTTCCGTGTGAAGGAAGTGCGCTACCGCTGTGCTAATCGCCCGCACGCAGCCCCAGGAATGGGCCTGATACGTTGAAGGCAGCATAGATCACGGCATGGGTGCCACCGCTCCCAGCCCCCCCCCGGGACGCCGATCCTTCAGCATGGGCCCACCCTTGCCGCCGCCGGTGTCCGAGTCCGCCTCCCTGCCAGCCGCCGCTAGCGAATCGGCCGCCGCCGTGCCGTCCCAGGCCGCTCTGGCCAAGCCGGACGCGCCCGATCCGGATCACGGCCCATCTGCGGCGGTGGACACGGATGTGCTGATCATCGGCGGCGGCGTCTGCGGCACGGCCCTGCTGTTCGAGCTGGCCCGCTACACGGACCTCGGCCACCTCACTCTGGTGGAGCGCTACGACCGACTGGCCCAGGTCAACTCCCGCGCCACCAACAACAGTCAGACCATCCATTGCGGCGACATCGAGACCAACTACAGCCTCGAAAAGGCGCGCTCGGTGAAGCGCACGGCCGAGATGATCGGTCGCTACGCCGAGCTGCTGGACCCCGAACAGGCCGCTCGCTGTGTGTTCCGCACCCCCAAGCTGGTCCTGGCCGTGGGGGAGCGGGAATGTGCCTTCCTGCGCCAGCGCTTTGCTGACTTCTCGCCCCATTTCCCGGCGATGGAGCTGCTGGAGAAGGAGCAGATCGCGGAATGGGAGCCGGCCGTGGCCCTGGTGGATGGGGTCCTGCGCCCCGAGGAGATCGTGGCGATCGGCATCCGCAACTCGCCGACGGCGGTGGATTACGAGGCCCTGACCGAGTCCTTCGTGCAGCAGGCCCGCCTGGCCATGGACGAGGTCGGCGGGCGCCAACTGGATCTGCGGCTGGGCACCACGGTCGAGCGGCTGGTGCCGGAGGCCGAGACCATCCGGGTCGAGCTGCGAGGCCCCGAAGGCCCCCACAGCCTGCGGGCCCGCCATGTGGTGGTCAACGCCGGCGCCCACAGCCTGCTGATGGCCCAGCAGCTGGGCTTCGGGCTGCAGTATTCGTGCTTGCCGGTCGCGGGCAGCTTTTACTTCACCCCCGATCTGCTGCGCGGCAAGGTCTACACCGTGCAGAACGACAAGCTTCCCTTCGCGGCCATCCACGGTGATCCGGACGTGCGCGCCCCCGGCAAGACCCGCTTCGGCCCCACGGCCCTGCTGCTGCCGATGCTGGAGCGCTACCGGCCGGCCTCGTTCTGGCAGTTCCTGCGGGTGCTGCGGCTCGACTGGTCCGTGCTGGCCGTCTTCGGGCAGCTGTTCGGGGTGGGTGACATCCGCAACTACATCCTTCGCAACCTGCTGTTCGAGCTGCCCTGGCTGGGGCGCCGCCTGTTTCTGGCCGATGCCCGCAAGATCGTGCCGGGCATGCAGCTGGGGGATCTGCGCTTTGCCAAGGGCTATGGCGGCGTGCGGCCCCAGCTGATCGACAAGGCCAACCGGCGGCTGATGCTCGGTGAGGTGAGCATCCCGGCGATCCCCAGGCTGATCTTCAATGTCACCCCTTCCCCCGGCGGCACCTGCTGCCTGGGCAACGGTGAACGGGATCTGGAGCTGATTGCCGCCCAGCTGGGCTGCCGGGTGGATCGCCAGCGCCTGAACCGGGAGCTCCATGGAGTTGAGGAGCCTGAGACCCACTCGCCCGGCAAGGCGGCCCCCCTCGGCCATGGGAACCAGGCTGCCTAGCGTTGCTGGGTGGTGGGTGGATCCTGACCATGGTGGACCGTGAGCTTGATCCCCAAGCCCGGGCCCTGGAGCTGGTGGCGGCCCTGGTGCGCTGGGGCCTCGAGGGGGCGCCCCTGACCCTGCCGTTCAGCGCTGGGCCCGCTTACCGCTGGCGTTCGGCGACCGAACTGGCGGCGGAGTATCGGCCACGGCTGGGGCAAATCGGCCTGAATCGGACGATCGCCGAGCTGATCGAGGATCAGGCCCGCTGGAATGCGGGCACGGGCTTCCTCACGGGCCTGGGCGGCTTCGGCCTGTTGCCGCTGCAGTTGCCCGCTGCCGTCACCGCCACCTGGGTGATCCAGACCCGGATGGTGGGCGCCATCGCCCAGCTGCAGGGCCATGACCTGGAGCATCCGGCTGTTCGCAGCCAGATCCTGCTCACCCTGCTGGGGGACCAGGCCGCCGAGGTGCTCCGCCAGGTGGGGGTGAAGGCCGGTCAGCGCTTCGTCCGGGCCCAGTTGCATCGCCTGCCGGTGGCCAGCCTGCAGGCCATCAACCGGGCCGTGGGCTTCCAGTTGGTCAGCCGCTTTGGCGAGCGGGGCCTGTTGCGCCTGGATCGCTCCATTCCATTGGTCGGCGGTGTGATCGGCGGCGGCCTCGACTACCTGATCACCCGCCGGCTGGGCGCGTTCGCCGCCAGCGAACTGGGGCGCCGGGCACAGGCGAACGGAGCCGCCAGGGCGAGCTGGGGCGGTGCGGAGACCGACGTGATCGACGTGGCGTTGATTGACGAGCGCATCAGCTTGTGAGATGACGTCGGGGACCATGGCCGCCATGGCCAGCCAACCTGGGTCCGGCGCCTTGAGACTGCAACAACTGGATGCCAGCGATCCCAGGGCCGTCTGCGCCTATGAGCGGGCCTTCTACGAGGCCTTTGCCCGCGCCAAGCACAACACCCAGGTGCGCCGCATCTGGGACTGGGATGATCGTGCCCGCCGCATCCGCACCCGTATTCCCTATGCGGATCAGGTGGTGTTTGTCCTGCCCGATGACGTCCCTGGCGATCCTGGAGCCGGTGGGGAGCAGGACGGCGCCGGCATCGCGGTGGATACGGCCGGGGCCATCAACTGGCGCCTGGCGGAGCACCAGGTCGCCAGTCTCGGTTTCGAGCCACCGCCCCCCCTGGAGGGCCATTGCGAGATCCTGGTGCTTTTTTCGCGGCGGGATGCCGATCTGACGGGCCTGCGCACCTTCCTGTGCCTGGCGGCGCAGCAGGCCCTGGACCTGAATCTGAAAACCGCCGATGCCACTTGCACCGATCGGCTGCTGCCGGTCTACCGGCACATCGGCGGCCAGATGATCGATCAGCACACCATGGAAGGCGAGCAGCGCACCCGGCTGCGCTTCGATCTGCAGCAGCTGGCCCAGCTCAGGCATCTGATCTGAACTCCCCACCAACGCTTCACAGGCCACGGGCTCCGGGCCCAGCAACTGCGCAACCCCGGCACAACCTCCCGGTCCAAGCAGCAGTGCCATGCCCCTGGGCTGCGACAAAGCACGGGCCGCCCGCCTCAGGCTTTTTCAGCAGCCTCCTCAAGGGTCAGGATGGGGAAGTCGTCCCCGCGCCGGCCCTGCCCCCTTGACCACCGGCTTCCACGACTGGGATTTCCGCCCGCCCCAGTCGGCTGCGATCGGCGACCATGACGTGCCCCTGGTGTCGGGCCATCTGCAGGGGCGGCGCATCGCCCTGGTCGTCACCGGCAGCATCGCGGCCCTGCGCACGCCCGATCTGGCCCGCGCCCTGCGGCGCCGAGGCGCCGAGGTCACGGCGATCTGCAGTGCCGAGGCCCTGCACTACGTGGGGCGGCAGGCCCTGGAATGGGCCACCTGCCGCCCAGTGATCAGCCGATTGAGCTGGCGGGCCGAACACCTCAGCGACGCGGAGCCGTTCGATGCCTGGCTGGTGGCGCCGGCCACGGCCAACACGATCGCCAAGCTGGCCAGCGGCATCGCCGATACACCTGTGACGGCCGCCCTGGCCTCAGCCCTGGGGCGCCTGGAGCAGGGGCTCACCCGGCTGTTGATCGCCCCGACGATGCACGGTTCGCTGCATACCTCGATCCTGGAGCGCCAGGCCCGCTCCCTGGCCCAGTTGGGCGTGAGCTGGATTGCCCCCCGCGACGCCTATGGCAAGCACAACCTGCCGGATCCTGAGGTGCTGGTGGCGGCGGTCTGCCGGGCGGTCAGCCCCAGCGTGCTGCAGGGCCGGCGGATTCTGGTGACCGGCGGGCCGACACCGGTGCCGATCGATGGCGTGCGCCAGATCGTCAATCGCTTCAGCGGCCGCCTGGCGACAGCGATCAGCGAGGAGCTGCTGCTGCGCGGCGCCGATCCCCAGCTGCTGCTTGGCCAGGGGGCGGCGCCGCCCCCCGCCTGGATTCCCCATCAGCTGGCCAGCAGCTTTGACGACTACCGGGCCCGGGTGCTGGCGGCCGTGGCAGGGGGACTGGATGCCGGCATCTTCTCGGCGGCCGTGGCCGATTACCGGCCGCGCCTGGTGCATCCCGGCAAGCTGGCCAGTGGTCAGCCGGACCTGCAGTTGGAGCTGGAGCCCACGGAGAAGGTGATTGATCAGGTGCGGGCGGCAGCGCCGGCCTTGCCGATGGTGACCTTCAAGCTGCTGGAAGGGGTCAGCGAAGCCGAGCTGCTGGCCGTGGCCCGCTCCCGGCTCGATCGCTTCGAGCTGGTGGTGGCGAACCGGGCCGAAGCGGTGCAAGGGGCCCAGCAAAGCGCCTGGCTGGTGAGTGCCGGGGGGGAAAGCCAGCATCACGGCAAGCCCGCCATCGCCGCCGCCATCGCCCACTGGCTGGAGCGGCAGCTGGCGGCCGACCGGCCCTGATCGAGCTGGCGATCAGCCGGTGGGGGCACAGCGCAGGATCTGGTCCAGCACGGCGGGATTGACCTCGATGCTGGTGGGGCCGGTGAACAGATTGGGGCGCAGGCGGCGCAGGCGACGGCTGCGGGCATTGAGCTCGCTCTGGGCCCCAGCCAGCTCGCGGCGATGGCGCCCATCCCAAGCTTGCCGCCCGGCGGCCTGTTGCCGCTGCCAGGCGGCCAGCTGTCGCTCGTAGCGCTGGCGGTCCAGATCCCGGTCCTGCTCGCTGTAGCGCTGCTCCCGGGCCCCATCCC
The DNA here is from genome assembly GCA_037127935.1 of Synechococcaceae cyanobacterium ELA739. Classification (GTDB taxonomy): domain Bacteria; phylum Cyanobacteriota; class Cyanobacteriia; order PCC-6307; family Cyanobiaceae; genus Cyanobium. The sequence goes on along the minus strand of JBAXXM010000001.1, from coordinate 166,020 downwards.
AGAGGGGTGCAGGGCTGCTGGCCCCCGGATCAACCTCCTGCCTGAGACCGCTGAGGCGGCGCTCAACCTGACGCAGGGCCGCCAGCTCGCTGCTCACCGTCCGGCTGGTCTGGCGGCAGAGCCGGGCCTGCTCCTGCCGCTGCAGCTCCGCCTGCGGTGCGGGCGCCACGATCGGCGGCCTGGCCCCGGGCCCGGGGCCCCGGCAGGCCGTCAGAGCGGTGGCCAGCAGCAGGATCGGCAGGCCGAGGTATCGGCGCATGGGCGGCTCGGGAGCGCTCGCGGCAACGGAGATCCATTCTCGCGGCAGATGTTTGCAGCCGGGGGCCTGCTCCCCGACAGTCGCGTTTCTGGAGCCCCGGCCATGGCGGAGCGGGACTGCCGAGGCGGCGGCTGAAGGGAGGCTCCGCTCAGAGCGATCCAGGGGGCAGCAGGCTGATCAGCCGCACCCAAGCCACCAGTACCACCAGGATCGAAGCCAAGGCCAGGCGCTGTTGGGGGCGGCGATGGCCCCGGAGGGCCCACCGGTTCAGAGGGCTCCGCCGCGGAACAGGTGCTGGTGGCTGGCCGAATACAGCTTGGAGCGGGCCTCGCCGGGGGGCGCCAGGGCCGGGCTGATCACGTAGAGGGTGGTGCGGATCAGCTCGCGCTGGCGACTCTCGGCCGCCATCTCCTGCAGGGGCACCACCGTCAGCCACTGATCCGGCCAACTCACCCGGTAGCCGATCGCCACGGGCGTGTCGGCGGGGTAGTGCTGCAGCAATTCGGCCTGCACCTCCTCCACATGCCGGGCGCTGAGATAAATGCACAGGGAGGCCCGCAGGGCCGCCAGCCGGCTGAGGGATTCGGCGTCGGGCACGCCGGTGCGACCGCCGGTGCGGCTGAGCACGATCGTCTGCACCAGCCCAGGGATCGTCAGCTCCCGGCCGAGGGCCGCGGCCGTGGCCTGGTAGGCGCTGATGCCGGGCACCACCTCGACGCCGATGCCGGCATCGGCCAACCGGCAGATCTGCTCCTGAATGGCACCGTAGAGACAGGGATCGCCGTCGTGCAGACGCACCACCCGTTTGCCGGCCCTGGCCCGATCGACCACCACGGCCAACACCTCTTCCAGGGTGAGGCTGCTGGTGCGCACCCGCTCACAGTCCGCCGGTGCCAGGGCGGCGATCTGGGGACTGACGAGGGAGTCGGTCCAGACCAGCACCTCGGCCTGCTCGACGGCCCGGGCAGCCCGCAGGGTCATCAGATCGGGAGCGCCGGGTCCCGCACCGACGATCATCACGTCCCGGCTCTGAGGATGGCCGGCCGGGCCAGCCATCGCGGACTCTGGCGTTGCAGCCATGGATGGCAACGGCGCAGACGGGGAGGGGGAAGGGGTCAAGAGGGGACTCCACTGGGGTCGGGCAGGGGCCGGTGGCGAGCCAGCAACCACCAGAGACCCAGGCCTCCGGCGGCGATCAGCAACAGGCTCACCAGTTGGGCCATGCGCAGCCCCCCCGCACAGAAGGGGGGCTGGCTGAACAGGCAGAGCGGATCGAGCCGCAGGGCTTCGATCCAGACCCGCCCGCTGCTGTAGGCCATCAGGTAGACGCAGCTCATCGCACCGGCGGGCATGGTGATGCGGCCGCGACTGGCCAGACGGAACAGGCTCAGCAGCAGGGCGCAGACGCCCAGATCCCAGAGCGATTCATACAGAAAGGTGGGGTGGAAGCTGGCCTGATCGAGAAACAGGGCCGGACGGTTGGCCGGGGGGATGATCACGGCCCAGGGCAGGGACGTGGGACTGCCGAAGGCCTCAGAGTTGAAAAAGTTGCCCCACCGGCCGATCGCCTGACCCAAGGCCACCGCCGGCACGAGCACATCCAGCAGCGGCCAGAAGGGTTGGCGCCGCCAGCGGCAGAACAGGATCGTCACCAAGGTGCCGCCGAGCAGGGCGCCATGGATGGCAATGCCACCGCGCCAGATGGCGAACACATCGGGCCAGTGGGCCTGGTACTGGCGCCACTCCAGAGCCACGTAATAACTGCGGGCGCCAACCACCGCACCGAGTACCAGCACCGGCAGCAGATCGGCGATAAGGGCCGGCTCGATGCCGCGGCGCCGGCCGAGGGCCATGGCCAGCAGCAGGCCCAGCAACACGGCCGTGGCGATCAGCACGCCATACCAGCGCAGAGCAAAGGGGCCCAGCTGGAAAACCAGGGGCCCCGGAGACATCAGGGTGGACAGGAGAGCCATCGGCTCGGCGAGGCCTGAAGGAATCAGAAGCCCTCCGCGGCCTGAACTTTCTCCACCTGGCGCTTCTTGAGCACCAGCATGATCTGGGCCAGGGCGACGATCGCGAAGAAAGCGAGCATGCCGTAGATGCGCACAGGGTTCTGGAGCACCACTTCCACATCCAGCTGGCCGAAGCCGCCGACATTGGGATCATTGGTCAGGGGCGAGCCGGCCTGCACCTGGTCGCCGACGGCCACCTGCAGGGTGGGGCCCGCGGGAACGGTTTCGGTGACGCTGCCGCTGGCGGTGGTGATCTCGACCACCGTGGTGCCGTTGTCGCCGGGGGTCAGGGCACTCACCTGGCCTGTGGCGGGAGCGGTGAAGACGCCGTTGTTGGTCTTCTCGCCGGCGGGGGTCACCTGACCGCGACCGCGATTGCCCCCAACGTGGATCTGATATTTGCCGAAGTGAACCGAGCTGTCGCTGGCGGGATCAGGAGCGAGAACCGGGAAGACGATCTTCTGGTGCTGATCACCGGGGATGGGTCCCACCAGAATGATGTTCGGCAGGTCGTCGCTGTACTGGGTGTAATAAATTCCCGCCGTTTCTTCTTTGAGTTCATCGGTGAGGCGCTCGGGAGGGGCCAACGTGAAGCCCTCGGGCAGCATCACCACGGCACCGACATTGAGGCCGGTGCGGTTGCCGTCGCCGCCAACCTGCTGGATCGAGGTGTCATAGGGGATCTCCACCTCGGCCTTGAAGACCGTGTCGGGGAAGACCGCCTGGGGGACTTCCGCTTGGGTGATCTTTTTCGCCAGGTGGCAGTTGGCACACACAAGCTTGCCGGTTGCCTCCCGGGGATTGGCGTAGTTCTGCTGAGCCCAGAAGGGATAGGCCCAGCTGGGGCTGGCGCCACCCAGCAGCACCATGAAGGCAAGCAGGCTGCCGAACAGAAGGGAGAGGGAACGACGCATGGGGAGGGACGGGCGGCGGAAGCTTGGGAGGGGGCGACGGGGCTGGGGGGCTGGCGCTCAGGGAGCGGGATTCAGCCCCACCACGGCTTCTCGCCGGTCCGGAAGTCGGTTTCGGTCCACTGGCTGAGGAAAACGTTGTCGTTTTCGACGTTGATGTGGGCCAGGGCCAGGGGCAGGGGCGCCGGACCGCGCACCACCTTGCCGGTGGGGTCGTACTGGCTGCCGTGGCAGGGGCACATGAACTTGTTGGCGCCACTGTTCCAGGGCACCACGCAGCCCAGATGGGTGCAGATGGCGTTGATGCCGTAGTTGCCGATGGCCTCGGGGCCTTCGACGATCAGGTAGGTGGGATCCCCCTTGAGACCCTGCACCAGGTTGCGGTCACCCTCCTTGTGGGTGGCCAGCCAACCGGTGGCGGTGACGTTGTTGCCGAGTTCGTCCTTGGCGATGGTGCCGCCACCGGATCCGGCGGCCCGGGGCGGGATGAAGTAGTTGGCGACTGGGTAGAGCACCCCGAGGGCCACGCCGGTGACCGAGCCGAAGGTGAGCAGATTCATGAACTGCCGACGACCCATGCCGGGCACATCACCGCTCGAAGAGGGCGCAGGAATCTGGGTCATGGGCAACGTTCCGGGAGTCCGGTCCAACGTGGCGCCCATTATGAACCTTGCGGTTCCCGGCCCGTGCGCGGATCGCGGCCACCCCCGTCCGGCTGCAACATGCTGTTGTGCAGCACACCGTCCAGCCGTGGCCGCCAGGGAACCGTTCAGCGCTGACCAACCGCTCTGCGCGGAGGAGGTGCTGGCCCTGCTGCGCCGGCGCTGGCAGGCCTCCTACGACCTGCAGCTGGTGCAGCGGCGCGGTCGCCTGTACCTGCAGGTGATGTGGGCCTATCTCGAGCAGCAGTCGTTTCCGCTGACGGCCCAGGCCTACGCCGAAGCCCTGGAGGAGCTGGTGGGCACCCTCAATGGCCTGGGGGTCGCGGCCCAGGTGCGCGACTGGCTGGAGACCACCCGCGACAGGCCCCGGCTCGGCAAGGCCCTGTCCCTGCCCCTGGAGCTGCCCCCCGGACGGGCCAGCGAATTTCTGCTGTAGGGGCTCGCGCCTTTGGCCGTCCGGAACACCTGGGCTCCCTGCCGAAAGGACAGCGGCGGATCGGGCGCAGGGGCGCGCCCAACCGTCCTGCTGACGCCGTTGTCCTGGTGATCGCTCGCCCGCCTCAGGCGTTGCCCGCCGGCGCCGGCCGCAGCCCCTGGCTGAGGGCCACCAGGCCCACACCGATCAGATACAGGGCCGTGATCGCGCCGCCCAGCAGCAACATCGTCACCGGATCGGTGGAGGGGGTCAGCACCGCGCCGGCCAGGGCGCTGATCAGGATCACCCAGCGCCAGGCCCCGAGCATGGTGCGGGCATCGATCAGACCCAGGGCGCCCAGCAGCAGCTGCAGCACCGGCAACTGAAAGGTGAGGGCGGTGGCCAGCATCAGCAGCAGCACGAAATCCAGGTAGCGCTCGATCGACCAGAGCGGTTCGACCACATCGGCGCCGTAGCTGACCAGGAAGCGCAGGGCAGCCGGCACCAGGGCCCACCAGGCAAATGCCAGACCCGCCGAAAACAGCAGCGTGGAGCCGGCGACGGCCGGAGCCACCAGGCGCCGCTCCCGGCGGCTGAGCCCTGGCAGCACGAAGGCCAGGCCCTCGAACAACAGCCAGGGCAGGGCCAGGGTAAGGCCGGCATAGCCCGCCACCTTGAAGGACACGAACAGGAACTCACCCGGAGCCAGCTGCAGGAAGCGGACACCCTGGGCTGGCATCTCCAGCAGCCGCACCAGGGGCCGCACGAAGGCCAGGCAGGCCGCCGCCGCGATGACCACCGCCAGCAGGCTGCGCAGCACCCGGCGGCGCAGCTCCTCGAGATGGTCCACCAGGCTCATCTCCACCTCGCCGGGGAACTCCTCCCGGTGGGATGCCGAATGGGGGGCAGGGCCGGCGGACACCAGCAGCGGCACAGCCGCGGCCGAGGCATCAAGGCTGACCGGAGCCAGAGCCGGGCCCGGATCCGTGTCGGGATTGGCGATGGTGTCGGGCTCGTTCATGGCTTTCCCTGCCCCAGGAGGTTAGGGACCCTCGGCGGCGGTTGGCCTGGAGCCAGGGCCGTTGCTGGGCACTGGACCAAGGCCAGTTCCCGGGGCCTGGGTTTGACCGGAGCAGGGTCCTGGTGCCTGGCCATGGCTTCGCCCATGCGAGGGCTTTGGCCGGCGCCTGAATGGAACCAGAGCCGCAGCTAGGCGAAGGGTCAAGGCGTCGGCTTGGCCAGAGCGTTGCCGGGGCGGAGCCTTTGGCCTGAGGTATGGCTTTGCCCTGGCCAGGATCGGCGTGAAGGCATGACTGCGGTGGGTACAAGGCGGTGGTGATGCCTGGGATTGCAGGGCGCCAGACCGGTTGCCTCAAGGTCCGGGCCAGAGGCGGCGGCCGCCCTTGGAGCCTGGGACTCAGGGCTCAGCGGTGGCTTCGGGTCCCGGTTGGCTGCGCAGCAGGACCTGGGCCCGCTCCGGTTCGCCCCAGAGGATCTCGCCGCCGCGATGGCGCACCGTGCCTGGCTCGGCGCCGGGTATGCGCTGCAGGGTTTCGGCCGCCACCATCACCACCGGCACGCGGGCGTTGCCCCGCCCGCGGCTGAAATGGGCCGCCAGGTCGGCGGCAGCGGCCAGGTCCGCCTCTCCGGCAGCCCCTTCCGATCCCTTGAGCACCACGTGGCTGCCCGGCAGTTCCTGGGCGTGGAACCAGAGATCGCCGCGGCGGGCGTGGCGCAGGGCGATCCACTCGTTCTGGCGATGGTTGCGGCCCACCTGCAAGCGCAGACCGCCGGCGCTGCGCAGTTCCAGGGGGAAGGGCTCCGCCGCCGCAGCCGGCCGGCCGCGGGACGCCACCCGGTGACGTTGGCGGCGGGACGGGGTGAGCGGGCCTCCCCGGGAGGGGCGCAGGCCGCTGAGCTGCTGCTCCAGTTCCTCGGTCAGGGCCTCCAACTGGGTCCCGTCCTCCAGCTGCTCCACAAAGGTGAGGCTGGTTTCCAGTCCCTCAAGGCGCTGCCGGTGCTGCTCCAGACGCGGCAGGATCGCCGCCAGCGAACGCCGCAGCTTGCGGGCCTTGCGATAGAGGGCCTGGGCTTCGTCGATCTGGCTGCGGTCGGGATTGGGCAGGCACAGCAACGCATTGGCCTCCTGCTGCAACCCGTCACTGCCGGGCACCGCATCGGCCAGGGCCTGCTGCTGCTCGGCCTGCCGCCGTTCCCTCTCGATCGCCTGCCGTAGCCGCAGCGCCAGGCTCTGGCGGCGCTGCTCCCAGAGCTTCTGGCCGAGCCGCTGGCCGTAGTAGCGGGCCAGGCCCCGGTTGATCGCCAGCGGGTCCGGCGGGGCGGCAGTGGTGGAGAGGGGGACGGGGCCGATCCAGTCCCCGGCCGCGGGGGGGCACCAGCAGCGATAGGCGCCGCCGGGCTCAAGCTGCAGGGCAAAGCAGCCCTGCTCGAGCGCCGCCAACCAGCCCTGCCAGGCCTGCCACAGGCGCTGCCATTCGGAATCCACCAGCTCCTGGACGGGCCGCTCGGCCCAGCCGGGGGGCAGCAACTGGCGCACCAGGGCTGGGCTGGTGCCCTGATAGGCCCCCAGCAGGGCCCGCTTGAGACTCACGGGCACCAGGCTCAGGCGCCGCCGCCAGCTCTCCTGACTTTCCTGCGCCCGAGGGGGCTCACCGGCCATCGACGGCGGCGGGCGATAGGCGTCGCCGGTGCCGATCGGCCGCAGGCGGGACTGGTCAGGACGCACCTGGCGGGCCAGGGCAATGACCCGCCGCTGCTCATCCAGAAAAAACAGGTTGCTGTGGCGTCCCATCAGCTCCAGCACCAGGCTGCGCTGAATCGTTTCGCCCGGCCGCTGGGCAAAGCCGAGCTCCACCACCCGCTCCCAGCCGATTTGCTCGAGGCTCACCAGGGCGAGGCCCCGCAGGCCGTGCTGCAGCTGCTGGGCCAGGGTGCTGCCCTCCCCCTGGCGCGCCGGAGAGGGGATCGCCAGCAGCCGCGGCGCCTCCGCCAGCCAGCTGAGATCGAGCCAGGTGCAGCCCTCCAGGCTGCGCAGGGCCAGCTGCAGGCCATGGGAGTCCCCCTGCTGGGCTTTCTCGAAGCGGCTGGGCAGCAGGGCCAGCTGCAGTTCGCTCACCACCGCCTTGAGGGTGGTGAGATCCATGGCCTGGATGGCTGACTGGGGATCCATCACCGCTTCTGTCGCTGCCCGTCCCTACTCTGCTGCCCTGACCCCCGCCTTGAGCAGCGTGACCGACAGCACCGGTCGACTCACCGTGATCACTGGCCCCAGCGGGGTCGGCAAGGGCACCCTGGTGGCGATGCTGCTGCAGGCCCATCCCGCGATCTGGCTGTCGGTGTCGGCCACCACCCGGGCTCCCCGCAGCGGTGAAGTGGAGGGCAGCAGCTATTTCTTCCTGGATCGCCCCAGCTTTGAACGCCAGGTGGACGAACGGGGCTTCCTCGAATGGGCCGAGTTCGCCGGCAATCTCTATGGCACGCCCCGCCCAGCGGTGGAGCGGCAGCTGGCCGCCGGGCGGCCGGTGCTGCTGGAGATCGAACTGGAAGGAGCTCGCCAGGTGCGGCAGAGCTTTCCGGCCGGTTTCCAGGTGTTTCTGGAGCCGCCCAGCTTCGAGGAGCTGGAGCGCCGTATCCGCGGCCGCGGCACCGACAGCGAAGAGGCGATCGCGCGCCGGCTGGAGCGGGCCCGGGTTGAACTGGCGGCCGCCGGCGAATTCGATGCCCGCCTGGTCAATGCCGATCTCCAGCAGGCCCTGGCCCGGCTGGAGCAGCTGATGGGGCTGGTGTGAACCGCCGGAACGGTGCTCGGGTGGGGGCTGCCAGCTGAAGTGGGCGTGAAAGTCCCCACAGACCAAAGGCCGCGCCTTGAATCCAGCAGGCGTCAGCACCACGGGCACAGCAGCGGTTGACCATGGGGCCCGGGCATCGGCCCTGGCTCTCAGCTTGGCCGGGGCTAGCCAGTTGCCGCAGGGGGGCTGGCATGAGGATTGGGGGCGAGATGTTTTCGAAGCGCCCAACAGTCGACCAGCTCCACGCCGTCAAACAACAAAAAAGCGGCCCTGGAGGGAGCCGCTTCGCTGCCTTTGCGAGATGGCCTGAACCGGAACGATTCAGAGCGGGTGGAAAAGCAGGTCGGGGAAGAAACGATTGAACTCAATCATGATTCCGGCGGTGAGCGTGAACCAGATGGCGGCGAAGACCGGGGCGGTGGTGAGGAACTTCTTCATGGCTACGGAAGTAGGTCGTTAAAGAGTCTGGGCTGGAGAGCGTCCACAGATCGGCAGGTGACTCAGAGGCAGCGCTTGATCCCGAAAGAACGAAGGCTGGTCCGGGTACAAACCGAATCACGAAACGTGGCTTCAGCGGGGCGAAACGGTGATCTTGTTGTCGGCTTCGGTGAGCTTGCCGGTGCCGAATTCCTTGAACGCCGCCAGGGGCCAGGTGGCCGAGGCGATGGTGGCCTTCAGGGCGACGGGCAGATCAATCTGGATCTCATGCATCGTGGCATCCTTACGGCCAGCCACAGCCTGGAGGTAACCCCGGCCGGCCCAGCCGATGCAGCCGGCGATGTAGAGGAAGGCGATGCCCGGGATGATGAAGTCACCGGCGTGGCTCCAGCGGCCATCCACGATCAGGTGGGGCAGGCCATCGGTGCCGCAGAGGGCCTGGCTGTACATGTCGAAACGGGCCTTGGCCTGGGCCGTGGTGGCTCCGGCAGCCCGCTGCTGGAAGCGGGGGCTTTCGGCACAGGGAGTCAGGCCGCCGATTTCGGCGTTGGCCACGGGGGCGAAGCCGAAGAGCAGGAAGACGGAGAGGAGAACAGCGAAAAGACGGCGCATGGAGAGGGGGCCGGTTAGAGGCTGCCGTAGGGGCAGGATGTCACCAGCGGACAGTAAGAGAGGCGATCCTGAGCCATGGCCACCGTTCTGGCGCTCGAAACAAGTTGTGACGAGTCAGCGGCGGCGATCGTGCGCGATCAACGGGTGCTCGCCAGCGCCATCGCCTCCCAGGTGGAGGAGCACGCCCGCTGGGGCGGGGTGGTGCCGGAAATCGCCTCCCGCCGCCACCTGGAGGCCCTGCCGACCCTGATCGAGCAGGTCTTGGCGGAGGCCGGCGTCAGCCTGGTGTCGGTGGATGCGGTGGCCGCCAGCGTGGCGCCCGGCCTGGTGGGAGCCCTGCTGGTGGGCTCCCTGACCGGCCGGACCCTGGCCCGGCTCCACGACAAACCCTTCCTGGGCGTGCACCACCTCGAGGGCCATCTCTGCTCAGCCCAGCTGGGGCCTGAGCCCCTGCCGCCCGGGCCCTATCTGGTGCTGCTCGTCAGCGGCGGCCACACCGAGCTGGTGCGGGTCGACGGGCCCGGCCACTACCGGCGCCTGGGCCGCAGCCGCGACGACGCCGCCGGCGAATGCTTCGACAAGGTGGCCCGGCTGCTGGGCCTGGGCTACCCCGGCGGTCCGGCGATCCAGGCGGCGGCGGCGCTCGGTGATCCCCGGCGGTTCCGGCTGCCCAAGGGGCGGGTGTCCCTGCCGGAGGGGGGCTTCCATCCCTACGACTTCAGCTTCAGCGGCCTCAAGACCGCCATGCTGCGCCAGGTGCAGGCCCTGCAAGCCAGCGGCGAGCCTTTGCCCCTCGCGGATCTGGCCGCCAGTTTCGAGCGGGTGGTGGCCGAGGTGCTGGTGGAGCGCAGTTGCCGCTGCGCCGCCGACCAGGAGCTCAGGACCCTGGTGCTGGTGGGCGGGGTGGCGGCCAACCAGCGGCTGCGCGATCAACTGGAGCAGCGGGCCGCGGCCCAGGGCCTGGCCTGGCGGGTCGCGCCCCTGGCCTATTGCACCGACAACGCCGCCATGATCGCCCTGGCGGCCGAACAACGACTACTGGCCGGCTGCACCAGTCCGACGACCCTTGGAGTGGCGGCCAGGCTGCCGCTGGAGCAAGCGGATCGTCTTTACGAAACTCAGCCCTTCTTTTAAAGCCGGTAGGGTGGGCCAACGTGTCGCCTTGCCCCGCAGGCCCGGCCGTTCCAGCACGTCCCCTCCGCGCCTGACCCCCATGGCCCCGGCGAACACCCCCGAACCTGTCTCCCAGGAAGAGCTCAACGCCTGGCGCCGCGGCTTCACGCCCCAGGCGGAGATCTGGAACGGCCGTCTGGCGATGCTGGGACTCTCCGTCGGCATCGGCGTGCTGGTGGTGGCCCGGCTGGTGGCCAGCTCCCACGGCTCCGCGACCTGATTTCCAACGACCGGATCCCCGGAAGGAACGGCCCGAGACCTACACCCGCCCCCGCAGGCGCTGGGCCAGTTCAGACGGCCTGAGGCTCTGGGCCATGGCGTCCTCGACGGTCACCCGACCGACTTCCACCAAGTCGGCGAGTGCCTGGTTACTGGTCTGCATGCCTTCAAAGGTGCTGCGCTCCATGATCTGCTCGATTTCGTCGAGCTGGGCGTGGAGGATGTAATCGCGGCAGGCATCGGTGTTGATGAACAGATCGTGATAGCCGCAGCGCTTGCCGTCGGTTGTCTTGACCAGGCCCTGGGAAACCACGGCCAGCAGCGACTCGGAGACCGCCCGCCGGATCTGTTCCTGTTCATCCGGTTTGTACATGCCCAGGATCCGTTCCACGGTGCGCACGGCCGAATTGGTGTGCAGGGTGCCGAACACCAGGTGGCCGGTCTGGGAGGCTTCAATCGCCGTGGTCAGGGTTTCCTGGTCCCGGATCTCCCCAATCAGAATCACATCCGGATCTTCGCGCAGGGCCGCCCGGAGGGCGTTGCCGAACAGCTTGGTGTGCTGATTCACCTCCCGCTGGCGGATCAGGGACATCTGGCTTTGATGCACAAACTCAATCGGATCCTCAATGGTGAGAATGTGACGTTTCATCGTGCGATTGATGTAATCAATCAGGGCCGCCAGCGTGGTGCTCTTGCCCGAACCGGTCGGCCCCGTGACCAGCAACATCCCCTTGGGACGCTCGGCCAGTTCGCTCAACACCTTGGGCAGGCCCAGGGCCTCGACCGAGGCGATCTTCTGGGGAATCAGGCGCAGCACCATCGCCGGACCGCGCAGGGTATCGAGCAGGTTGATCCGGACCCGGACATAGCCGAAATCAAAGGAGCCGTCGTATTCCTTCTCGCGCAAAAACGTGTCGATCTCAGCCGGGGTCAGCATCTCCCGCATCCAATCGCGGAATCGAACCTTGTCGGTGACGGGCCAGTCGGTGCGCGTCATGTCGCCCCGATCGCGGAAGCGAGGCTCCTCGCCCACGCCGATATGGATGTCGGAGTAATCCTTCTCGTGGGCAACCCGGACGATCGACTCCAGGGTTTGCGGCCCTCCCTGAGCGGCCGGCGGACGCGGAGCCGCCTCGGCGCCATCACCTTCATCCAGGGGCGGTGGCGGGGCGGCGGAGAGCGGCGCCATGGTGGCGGCCCCAGCCAGCCCGAACGGCAATTCGGCCATATCACTAGGCAGACTAACCAAAGTAATGTTGACACCTCTGGCCGCGGCTCAGCGGCCCCGTAGGAAGTCGGCAATCCACCTTTCTAGGATTCGGTGCATCCGCCCCCCGGTCTTGCACGCTCCAACCGGCGACCTTCCTGCCGTTTCCCAGGGCGAGTCGCCGTCCCTCCCTCTGGTCACCATCGTGCTGGGCACCCGGCCGGAGGCCATCAAGCTGGCCCCGGTGATCCGTGCCTTTCTGTCCGCCGCTGATTTCCGCACCCGGGTCGTGCTGACCGGCCAGCATCGCGAGATGGTGAGCCAGGTGATGGATCTGTTCGGTCTCCAGGCCGATCACGATCTGGCCCTGATGGCCCCCAACCAGACCCTCACCCACGTCACCTGTGCGGCCCTGCAGGGACTGAAGCAGGAATTCGCCAGCCATCGCCCCGATCTGGTGCTGGTGCAGGGGGACACCACCACCGCCTTTGCCAGTGCCCTGGCCGCCTTCTACGAGCAGATCCCGGTCGGCCATGTGGAGGCGGGCCTGCGCACCGACAACCTGTTTGATCCGTTCCCGGAGGAGGCCAATCGCCGGCTGATATCCCAGCTGGCCCAGCTCAATTTCGCCCCCACCCAGCAGTCGGCCCTCAATCTGCAGGCCTCCGGCGTGGTGGGCGAAACGATCATCACCGGCAATACGGTGATCGACGCCCTGCTGCTGATGGCGGAGTCGGCGCCGGATCTGACGATCCCCGGCCTTGACTGGCAGCGGCAGCGGGTGCTGCTGGCCACCGTGCACCGGCGTGAAAACTGGGGAGAGCGGCTGCAGCAGATCGGCCGCGGATTCCTGTCGGTGCTGGATCGCTTCCCGGACACCGCCCTGCTGCTGCCGCTGCACCGCAATCCCACCGTGCGGGAACCGCTGCAGGCCCTGCTGGGCGACCACCCCCGCGCCTTTCTGACCGAACCCCTCGACTACGACAGCCTGGTGGCGGCGATGCGCGGCTGCACCCTGCTGCTGACCGATTCCGGGGGCCTGCAGGAGGAAGCCCCGGCCCTGGGCAAACCGGTGCTGGTGCTGCGGCGCACCACCGAACGGCCCGAAGCGGTCGACGCCGGCACCGCCAAGCTGATCGGCACAGCAGCGCAGACCATCCTCAGCGAGACCAGCCTGCTGCTGGAAAACAAAGAGGCCTATGAGCGCATGGCCAAGGCCCACAACCCGTTCGGGGACGGCCAGGCCAGCGGCCGAATCGTGGCTGCCGCACGCCGCTACCTGGCGGCCCGCAGCACAACCCCCGACGACTGAGCGTCGGGGCTGAGCGGGGCCGGTGGCCCCGGCTTCAGTCGCTCTTGCGCTTCTTGGCCCAGGGGGGCAGGTCGATGAAGACCCGGGTCTGGGGCTCAAGCCCCCGCAGGATCTGGGTGTCCTTGCCGCTGCTGGCACCCAGTTCCACCGCCTGGAAGGTGGGCTGCTGATCCTTACCGACCCGCAGCACGCCGGGCCGGCCCCCTTCGGTGACGATCGCCACGGTGGGGACCAGGGTGCGGGCCTGCAGCTGTCCCGTCTGGAAATCGACGTCGGCGGTCATGCCGATGCGCAGCTCGGGGGCGGGCTCCAAAAGGGAGAGCTTCACCTCAAACGAGGTGACATTGTTGGTCTTGACCGCCCGGGGGGCAATCTGCCGAACCACCGCGGCGAAACGGCGATCCGGGAAGGCATCCACCCGCACACTGGCCTTCATGCCCAGCTGCAGCCGGCCGATGTCGCTTTCCGGCACCTTGGCGAGCACCTCCAGGCCCTTGGCCACCTCCACGATTGAGGAGCTGGTGGCCCCCAGGGTGCTGGAGGCGGTGGTGGTGGGAGTGACAAAGGCTCCCGGGTCAGCGAAGCGCTGGCTGATGACCCCGGAGAAGGGGGCGCGCACAATCAACTCATCCCGCTCCACCTGGCGCTGGGAGAGGCGCTCCTGGGCGGCCGTGAGGGCCATGCGCTTGATCTGGTAATCGGCCCGGAAGCGATTGAGATCGTTGAAGCTGATCGCTCCCTGCCTGTACAGCGGCTCATTGCGCTGCAGTTCACTCTGGCTGCGGGCCAGTTCGGCGGCGGCCGAACGGACGTTCGCCTGCAACTCCTGGAAGCGATCCCGCAGGTCACCGCTATCCATCCGGGCCAAGGCCTGGCCCGCCTCCACCCGATCGCCCTCATCCACGTCCAGGGTTTCAAGCACGCCCTGGCGCTTGGGGCTGACATTGACCCGCACCACCGCATCGAGCTCACCACTGGCGGACACCACCCCGGGCAGGACCCCGGAGCGGGCCAGCACGGTGAACGGGATCACATTGCGGGCTGTACCTCTGTGCTGCTGCTGCCACAGACCGATGCCGCCGACCAGCGCAGCCGCCGCGGCGACGCTGATCCACAGGCGCCGCTGGCGCAGCCTGGTGGGGCGCTCCGGAGCGCTCCCGCCCGCCCTGGGTCCCAGGGCGGGGGCGGGCTGGACCGTTGCGGGATTGGCCGCAACCGGAGTAGGGGGAGGCGGAGCGGGAATCGGCCTGAGTTCGCTGCCAGCAAGTCTCGCCGCTGGGGAGCCCCGCTGTGGGGAACAGGGGACCGGTTCCCCGTAGATTTCTCCCATGCTTAAAGCCGGAATCGTCGGACTGCCCAACGTCGGCAAGTCGACCCTGTTCAATGCCCTGGTGGCCAACGCCCAGGCGGAAGCCGCCAACTACCCCTTCTGCACGATCGAGCCCAACTCGGGCATCGTGGCGGTGCCCGATGGGCGGCTGGCCCGGCTGTCCGCCATCTCCAGTTCCAAGGAACTGATCCCCACCCGTGTCGAGTTCGTCGACATCGCCGGCCTGGTCAAGGGGGCCAGCCAGGGCGAGGGACTGGGCAACAAGTTCCTGGCCAACATCCGCGAGGTGGACGCCATCGTCCATGTGGTGCGCTGTTTCGAGAACGACGATGTGATTCACGTCTCGGGTTCGGTGGATCCGGTCCGAGACGCCGAGATCATCAATCTGGAACTGGGGCTCTCCGATCTGGCCCAGGTGGAGAAACGGCGCGAGCGCCTCAAGAAGCAGGCCCGCACCAGCAAGGAGGCCCAGGTCGAGGACGCGGCCCTGGCGCGCATCCAGACCGTGCTGGAGCAGGGGGGAGCGGCGCGCAATGTGGAGCTGCCACCGGAGGAGGCCGCCATGGTGCGTCCCCTGGGGTTGCTCACCGCCAAGCCGATCATCTACGCCACCAATGTCAGCGAAGACGACCTGGCCAGCGGCAATGCCCATGTGGAAGCCGTGCGGGTGCTGGCGGCCCAGGAGAGGGCCGAAACCGTGCCGATCTCGGCCCAGGTGGAGGCCGAACTGATCGAGCTGCCCGAGGAGGAACGCGCCGAGTTTCTGGCGGGCCTGGGCGTCAGCGAGGGGGGCCTTCAGAGTCTGATCCGGGCCACCTATGCCCTGCTGGGCCTGCGCACGTACTTCACCACCGGCGAAAAGGAGACCCGCGCCTGGACGATCCAGGCCGGCATGACCGCCCCCCAGGCCGCTGGTGTGATCCACACCGACTTCGAACGCGGCTTCATCCGCGCCCAGACCGTCAGCTACGAGCAGCTGCTGGAGGCCGGCTCCCTGGCGGAGGCGCGCAACCGGGGCTGGCTGCGCAGTGAGGGCAAGGAGTACGTGGTCGCCGAAGGCGACGTGATGGAGTTTCTGTTCAATGTCTGAAGAAAGCCGCGCCGTGGTCCTTGTTGTGCCCGTTGCCTCAGGTGATCTCGACCGGGCCAATGCGCTCATCCCAGGCTCAGACCCGTTCGGCGATCGGATCACTCATTCGAGTTACAAAAAGTTACAAGTTCGCCCGACGCGAGCGGCGCGCTTGAATTAAAGGTATACTGCTTTAGTTAATCAGACTCGTCATGGATATAAATCTCAAATTAAAATTAGGAACAGAATTCCAAGAATCTGCTGCGGAATATTTTCGTAGGCACAAGGGAAGCGACAAGACAAAAATCTTTACTCCCTTCACTTCCAGCTATACCAGTCCAACAACAACTCAAAATTTCTGGGCGCTTCAAGGGATCAAGGTTAATCCCTATGCTGGAGAGGGCAACTATATAATGACAGGAACCACAGGCAGTGCCCTATCGGCTGGTGGTACTGGCGCGGTGTACATAGGTCCCATTAACGGTAGTAGCACAAGTTCGGGTAGCGGCAGCGGTCAATGGATCAATTTCAATGTTCCCTTTGCCGGGGCTGATGGGACATCTGTATACGGGCCCGATATTCTCTCTCGAGGCAAAGGTCCTGGAGGAATTGGACAAGTAGCCTTGGTAGGCACTTGGACTAAATCCGGCTCCGATAACATTTTTGGTTTTTACTACCAAGGAAAACTCGACAAGCTCACAACTGCTCCAACTAGCTCCAAGGGATTTAAATCATTCCAGGCTACCACCAAACTCATTGACCCAAATACCCAAGACAAGTTACTTGCAAAAGACACATATTTGCATAGCGTAGACGGGGGGTATGCTGTAGGTAACTACTCAACATTGCCTGGCTTTGTTAATTACGCCATCAATTCGGGGATTGACAGCGGATCTTATGTGTACGATCCGGAACGAAATTCGCAAATAAACGCCAGGTACGGGAACGACGGCTATAATTATCACTCGCTCTTTGGAATCTGGAAAAATGATGATAAGACTTATACGGTTTCCGGCGGGGCGAGTAACGAAAGCCTTAAAAATATTTTTATCGGTTATCTCGATCAAAACAAAAATATTGGGAAGGGCTTGCAGCAGGATGCAGTTTTCGGAAAGGGACTGATTGCCGATATAGACCCAGTGACAGGGATAGTCACAAGCCAGCAAGTCTATAACTACAATAACAACCCTGGCAGCGATACTCTCACCCATTATGAGGGGATTTATTATGCCGGTAATGGAGTTTATGAAGCACCCTTTACAGCTGTTACATCGAGCGGCGGCGCAGTGGGCATCGCCTATATGAAGCGTTTAGACAATGGAGCATTTTCAGGCAATGCTCTTTGGCAAACTTTCCCAACGAGCCCTAGCGGCGTGCTTGCCAGCAATGATTCCGTTGCAGGACCAGCTAGTATAGGGGCATTGATTACGGAAAGCGGCTCGTTCTCAACTTATGCCTCGCTCAGCGAGACTCAGGCATACTTGAGCGCAGCCCAATACTTGCTGTAGAGCAAGGCTTGCTTCCATACTGCGAAGGAAGTTTTCAAATTTCCGCACTACCACAGCGTGCTTTCACTTACTCCGTTTTTGCCCCGCCCAGCCCAGTAGCTACAGGGCTGGGCGGGGCAAAAAGAGAGATTTCTGTCTTAAATGCCTCGTGCGGGATTTCTTTGAATTGCTGCGTTGACAGCAACAAACAACGTGAGAGAAAATACATATCAAGTGATATGTTTCGTGAATGAGTGGAAGAAGGACTGGCATTAAATCGCTCTTCATCTCGATAGGCTTCCTTTTGAATCGCTTTCACCACCTCCAACACCTCAGTCGAATACTCCCAGGTGGTGCCTGATTTCTGCATCAGAAACCACCTATCAAAGACCCGCAGAGCGATTCTCAGTTCTGCCGCGGAGTGCACTCCTTGTAGCTTCTCATCAATACACTGCTTCTCCTGCTCCAGTTGCTTGGCCTCCTGAGTGATCTGCAGGCGCAGTTGCAACAGTTGCGCGGAAGTGAAATCCTGCAGGTGGGCGAATGGATCGAAGCGTTCAAGCGGGAGGGTCTTGAGAAGATTTTGAAAGCCTCTGGGGAATTCGGTGGGCTCATTGCTTGTCGTTAATTGCCCCTGCTCAAGCTCAGGTCTTCATACGCATTAAGAGTATTTTCTACGATGGAGGCAAGGGGATGGGTTGTTGAATCCGTTTGAGGTGGTCCTGAATTTCGGCAACCAGCTGCATCATCTCATCACTGAGTCTTATCCCATATTGTTTTGGGCTGACGGGTGTTCTTTCATTGCTGCAATTGGGAGTCCGTTTACCGGGGCCTGGCCAAAGACTTGCTTCGCAGGAGCGGCCGATCGGACCTTGCAGGCTCCGGGGCTGCTTTTCGTCTCCGCCATCAGCTCCCACCGGGGTGAAAGGCCGGTCATCGTCATCAACGACAGCGCCAGAGGCTTCGACACCGTGGAGCGTCCAGCCCTGCGGGCTTCGATCCCGAGTTGGGTGACAGCCTGTTCAGGGGCATTCCCGGGATGTGGTCTGCAGGACCTCGGCCTGTTGGGCGTGATTCTGGGAACCCAGCTTCGCCATCGACACCATCGCCTCCAGGGCCAGCAGGGAGGAGTAACAGCGCAGCTGATCCTTGTGGTCGGCCTGTTGCTTGAGCTGGGCCGACAGATCCCAGAAGCCGTCGCAACCGGCCGCCGTCGGGTTGGCGAAGCACTGGCTGGCCGCCTGTTGCAGGGTGCTCAGGGCGGGCATGGCCGCGGCGGGGCTGGCCATCGCGATCAGGCCGATGAGGACTGCGGCGCGCGCGGCATGGGCCATGGCAGCAGATCAACAGGTGGGGCTTGGACAGAATCAGCCTGCCTCAGCGCGGTGGTTCTGGCTGGGGTGGGTTGGGCGCGGGCGGCGGCGGCAGGGAGAATGGGGGCCGATCGCCCTTGGCCATGGAACCCGCTGAGACCCATCCCCCGTCCGACGCCTCCCCGGTGGAGGCGCAGGCCATGGCTGAGCCCGACGCCGGCGCTGGCCACCCCCACAACTTCGACGTGCAGAAGGAACTGCACCAGAAGATCCGCAACGACCCCGACTACGACGACTGGGAGTACGGCACCGAGCCCCTGCCCCACGAGGCCTGGCTGAAGGCCAGGCCGAGCAAGCCGTCCGAGCCTGGTTAAAGGCCAACCCGAGCACCCCATGGGTGCCCGTTGAACCCCGCCTTCCCAGTCTTGGAAGCGGTTCTCAGCGGTTGGGGGTGCCGACCTCGCCGGCTGGCTGGCCTCCTCCGGAGTCACCACTCGACGTGCCCGTCGTATCGCCCTTGGCGGCGCCGCTCGAGTCTCCCGAGGTGTCGAAGCGATAGAGGATCTGGCGCCCACCTTCCGTCTCCAGGTCACCGCCGCCCACGGTCAGCAGCTGCAGGAGGTTGCGGCGCTGGAAGCGTTCCACCTGCCCCACCAGGGGCAGGCCAGCCACACACAGGGCCGCCATGCCCAGCCAGAGGCCGACGCCATGGCGCTGCAGATCCAGCAGTTGGCCCGCCAGCAGGGGCGCCGCGAAAGCGCTGATGGCGAAGCACTGGGAGAACAGGGCCATGGCCAGTCCCTGATGGCGGCGGGGGCTGAGCTCCACCACCGCCTGGGTGGCGGTGGGCAGAAAGGCGGCTTCGCCCAGGGCCAGGGGCAGCTGGGCCAGCAGCATCAGCACCATGCCGCGGGAACTGAAGGCCGAGGCGGCCAGCAGGCAGCAGCCGACGGCAAAACTGCCCAAGCTGAGGTGGAGGCCAGCGCCCACCGGCCGCTTGGCCAGCGCCTGTCCCACCGGCCACTGGATCAGCATCAACAGGCCCAGCTGCAGCCCGATCGTCAGGGCGCCGAGGCTTTCGGGCAGGGGTTGGCGCTGCAGGCCGCCCCGCACCAGATCCAGGGGCAGGGCGCTCTGCATCAGCGCCGGCAGGGCGGTGGCCAGCACCGTGACAGCCAGGATCGGCAGCAGCGGCGGCAGCCAGGAGCCCAGGCGGCTGGGGCCCTCCTGCTGGCCACGGCGGCGGGTCTGGGGCAGGGGCCGGCGCCACAGCAGCACGATCATCGTCAGCAGGCAGCTGATGTCGACCAGATAGATGCCGCGCAGTTGGCCCAGGGCCGCCAGCAGGGCCCCGATCAGGGCGCCGCTGACGACGCCGAGCGCATCCGCACTGCGCACCAGGGCAAAGCCCCGGGCCGAGGGGATCGGTGGGCAGCCCAGGGGAACCGCCAGCTCGATCGCCGGCCAGTACAGCCCCATGGCGATGCCCAGCAGCAGCTGGCCGCCGACATAGCCGCCGAAGCCTTCGGCCTGAACGAGCAGCGTGTCCCCCAGCAGGGCACTGAGGCAGGCCAGCAGCACCGGCAGCGAGCAGCTCAGGCCCCGATCCAGCAGCACCCCGCTGAGCAGGCGTCCGCCAGTGCCGGCCAGGGCGGCCAGGGCCAATCCCACGGTGACACTGCTGGCACTGAAGGCCTCATGGTGGAAGACCATCGGCGTCAGATACAGGACGCCGCCGGCTCCCACCATGGCGATGAGGCGAATTCGCGCCAGATCGCGCAGCGGCACGGGAAACTGGAGCCACCAGGTCTGAGCCCTGGCCCCCCACCGTGCCGTTGCCTCGCCACCCGAACTGTCGCCAGCGGTCACCGCGTTCTCCCTTGGGGCTCCCAAGGATCAGGGCCCTGTTGGTCAGTCTGCTGATCACGGTCCCCTGGCTGGCGCCCGGGGGGCCGGCGACGGCGGCGGAGGTGTTGAACGTGCGACTGGACGGGCTGGAGATTCCGATCCGCCTGGATCAACTGGACACCTGGAGTCGCCAGCCCCAGGGCTCCCCCTTCCTGGCCTCCCGGGGGATCGGCAGCGCCGGCGCCGATGTGGCGCTCTGGCTGGAGCTGCTCGAACCCGACAGCCGGGCCGATCTGCTGCGCCTGCTGCGGGCCCCCCTGCTGCGCGATCGCAGCTTCGGCCGCCAACTGCTTGACAGCTGGGCGGGCGGGCAGATGCTGGCGGAACTGGGGGACCTGCTCACCACCCCGGAGGGCCAATCCACCACCGTTCTCCTGCAGAAGACCCTGCAGGAGCTGCTGCGCGAGCAACGCGAGGTGACGGCCCTGAGCCTGCTGCAGGCCCTGCCGCTGCCCAGCCTCAGCCTCCAGCTCGACGGTCTGCTGACCATCGCCCAGCAATGGCGACAGCAGATCGATCGTCAACATCGGGCCCTGCGGAACCTGGAACAGCTGGAGCTGCCCCGGCGGGACAGCCGGCCGCTGAGCTTCCGCGACCGATCCCAGCCGGCGGCCCTGCACCAGGCCCTGCCGGTCGCCCATCGCCCGGAGCCCCTGCCCCTGGAGCTCTGGCCCGCTCCGAACAGGCCGGGCAGCGACCCTGCCCACCAGCCCTGGCTGCTGGTGCTTCCCGGACTGGGCAGCAACGCCGATCAATTCGGCTGGTTGGCGGCAGCCCTGGCCCAGCGGGGCTGGTCGGTGGTGGTGTTGCAGCATCCCGGCAGCGACGGCCCCGCCCTCAAGGCTGCCCTCGACGGCCAGAGGCCACCGCCGGGGGCGGAAACCCTGGCGGTGCGGCTGCGGGATGTGGCGGCCGTGCTGGCTGCCCAGCGCCAGGGCCGCCTGCCGATCCAGGGCCAGGGGGTCGTGCTGGTGGGCCATTCCCTCGGCGGCCTGACGGCGCTGCTGGCGGCAGGGGTGGAGCCCCAACCCGGTCTGGAAGCCCGTTGCCGCCGGGCCATCGACCGCCTGCCGATCGGCAATCCGTCGCGCCTGTTGCAATGCCAGCTGGCCAGCACCGGGGTGCCCTCGGCCCTGACCCGGCCCGCCGACCTGCGCGGGGTGATGCTGTTCAACAGCTTCGGCAGCCTGCTCTGGCCCGGTGGAGCCCTGCAGACCCTGCCGGTGCCGACCCTGATGGTGGGCGGCAGTCTCGATCTGGTCACCCCGCCCCTGGAGGAACAGCTCGATCTGTTCTTACCGGCGTCCCAGACCGGCAGCCGCCTGGTGGTGGTCGATGGGGGCAGCCACTTTTCGCCGGTGCGCATGGCCGAGCGGGAGGAGGTGGTCTTCCGACTGGGTCGGGAGCTGGTGGGGGTGGATCCGGTACTGGTGCAGGGCCTGTTGCTGAGCCTCTGCAGCGACTTTCTGCAATCCCTGCAGCCCCATCCGGGCCTGCTGCTGCCCTCTCAGGAGCGTCGCCAGCAGGGGATCACCGCCTATGTGCTCGATCAGGGCGCGGCCCGCCACTGGCGCGACGGGATCAATCCCTAGGCCGAAGCGGGGGCGCTCGGGGCTCAGAAGCGGATGCGCGGATCGAGCAGGGCCACCAGCAGATCCACGGTCACCGTGACCAGCACCACCAGGGCCGCCACCACCACCACGATCCCCTGGACCAGCGGATAGTCGCGCTGGGCGATCGCCTCCTGCAGCCGGTAGGCGATGCCGGGCCAGGAGTAGGTGACTTCGATCAGCAGGGCGCCGCCGATCAGGGAGGCGACGGTGATGCCGGTGATCGTCAACACCGGCAGCAGGGCGTTGGGCAGGGCATGGCGCAGCACCACCCGGGTTTCGCTGAGGCCGCGGCTGCGGGCGGCCTCCACGTAGTCGGAACCCAGGGCGCGGCGCAGGTTGAGGCGCAGGGCATTGGTGAAGATGCCGCTCAGCAGCAGGCCGAGCGTGGCCGCCGGCAGCACCAGATGGCGCACCGCCCCCCAGAACTGCTGACCGCTGCCGGCGCGGAGGCTGTCGAACAGGTAGAAACCACTGCCCTCCGGCGGCAACAGCGTCGGCGGAAAGCGGCCGCCCACCGGCAGCCAGCCCAACCAGACGGCGAACACCAGCTGCACCACCATGGCGGCCCAGAACGGCGGCAGGGCATAGGTGCCGATGCCGAACAGGCGACCGCCCAGATCCAGCTTGCCCTCGGGGCGGGCGATGCCGCTGAAGCCCACGGCCAGCCCGACCACCGCCGCCAGCACCAGGGCCACCACCCCCAGCTCCAGGCTGGCGGGCAAGCTGGCGCGAATGATGCCCAGCACGGGCTCCTTGCTGTTCTGGGACAGCCCCAGATCACCGTGCAGCAATTGGCCCAGGAAATGGCCGTACTGGCTGAGCAGCGGCTGGTCGAGGCCGAGCTGGTGGCGCAGGGCGGCGCGGGCGGCGGCCGGGGCCTTGGGGCCGAGCAGGGCGTCGATCGGATCCCCGGGCGCCACCCGCAGCAGCAGGAACACCAGGCTGGCGATCAGCCACAGCATCAACGGCGCCAGGGCCAGCCGGGCGGCCAGATAGCGCAAGAGATGGCTGCGGCGGCTCATGGCTGCCCCCCGACGGATGGGACCTCGTGGGGGGCACCGCTGCGCTGCAGTTCGCCCAGCAGCACCCGGCCGGAACCATCGAATTGGGGCCTGCTGAGCTGGGGGCGGCCCCAGGCCACCGGCGCCGAGAGCCAGACCGGCAGATAGGGGTTGGCGACGGCGGCCCGCCGCTGGATGGCATGCAGCAGGGCCAGGCGCGGTTCGCCCGCCAGCTGGCTGCTCTGCTGCAGCTGGGCATCGAGGCCGGGGGCGCTCCAGAAGCTGCCGCTCAGGGCGCTGTTGCCCTTGAGGCAGCGGTTGCCGCGGGGCTGCTCGCAGCCCAGCAGCGGCACCAGGAAGTTCTCGGCGTCGGGATAGTCGGCGATCCAGTCGTAGAAGAACATCACCAGGGCGCCCTTGCCGAGCTGGTCATAGGCGGTGGTCGATTCCATGCCGGTCGGCTCCAGGCTGACGCAGTCGGCCAGATCGCGCCGCAGCTGGGCCTGCCAGGTGAGGGCGAACAGGCGATCGGTGGGGATGTCGGAGCGGAAGGTCAGCGGCAGGCTGAAGCGTTTGCCCTGGCAGTAACCCGCCTGGCGGAACAGCTGGCGGGCGCGGGCCGGGTCGTAGGCGGGCCAGACATCGGGGATGGAGCCGGGCAGGCTGGGCGGCACCAGCTGGCGCAGCGGCGGCCGGATGCCGAGGCTGGCCCGGGCGCTGAGGGTGCGGCGATCGAGGCTGTAGGCGATCGCCTGGCGCAGCAGCAGGGAGTTCAGCGGTGGCTGGTCACTCAGCAGCGACAGAAAACCGATCTCCATCGCCGGCCCCACCGCCTCCCGCAGGCGGCCGGCCTGGGCATCGCGGTGCAGGGCCCGCTGATGGTCGATCTCCAGACCGCTGGAGAGCAGCAGGTCCACCTCGCCGCTGCGCAGGGCCCCGAACAGGGCGGTGGAGTTGCTGAGGGTGACCAGGGAGAGGCCGCCGTTGCGGGGCCTGGAGCCCCAGTAGCGGGGCCAGGGGCTGAGGCGCTGCTGCTGGGGACTGAAGAAACTGAGCTGGTAAGGGCCGGTGCCGACGAAGCGCTCAGCCAGCGGCTTGTCCCGGTAGGCCCGGTAAGCGGTTGGGGAGACGGGGGTCAGGAAAATGGCGCTCAGCAGCCGCGGCAGGGGGCTGAAGGGCTGTTTCAGCTCCAGCTCGATCTCCAGGGGACCGCTGGCCCGCACAGCCTTCACCCGATCGCCCAGCTGGAAGCCGAGGGTGCCGATCGCCAGAAAGCGCCGCAGCGAGAACACCATCGCCTCGGCGTTGAACGGCGTGCCGTCGTGGAACAGCACCCCCGGGCGCAAGGGGATCCGGGCCTTGAGGCCATCGGCGCTGAGCTGGGGCAGGGCGGTGGCCAGCCGCGGTTCGATCCGGCCCTCGGCGCTGATGGCGTAAAGGGGATCGCCGAGGGCGCTGAGCACCTGCATGATCCCCACCCGCGAGGCGGCGGCGGGATCCAGGGAATCGATGCGGCTCTTGGTGGCCACGATCAGGAC
Source organism: Synechococcaceae cyanobacterium ELA739 (assembly GCA_037127935.1). Taxonomy (GTDB): domain Bacteria; phylum Cyanobacteriota; class Cyanobacteriia; order PCC-6307; family Cyanobiaceae; genus Cyanobium. The sequence continues at coordinate 141,732 of JBAXXM010000001.1, read as the reverse complement.
GCCTTCGGGCCGGCGGGGCTGGCAGGCCGCCAGCGCAGGCAGCAGCAGCAGGGCGGCCAGCAACAGGGCCAGCCGCGGCCGGGCCGGGCGCTGCTTGGAAGGGTCCTTCAGCAAGCAAAGCTCAAGGCTCAAACGCTGAAGCACCAGCCGCTTCGACCGAAAGGGCTCCGGCAAGGGCGCTTGCCGACGGGGGGAGCGATGGCCAAGACGACGGCAGAGCCGGCCCAGGCCCCCGGGGAAATCACGCAGGCCCACGAACGGAGGCAATCCCACAGGCTCGGGGCGGCCCCATTCAAGACCGGCAGGTGGCGCTGTGGGGCCTGCGGTGCGCAGCTGTCTGAAGTTGTCGCAGGGAGACCTCGAACACCGGCGAGCCGTGGCGGGCCAGGGGCCAGGCCCGCAGCCAGCAGCGATCGCCGCGGTCATCGACGCCGATGACCTGATACAGCTGGCCGTCCTCGCCCCCGTCAGGGAGCTGGATGCAGTCGCCCTGGTGAAGGCGGGGGGTGGAGCGGGTCATGGAAGGGCTACTGGCGATGGGGGTGGTGTTGGGAATCGGAAACAGAAAGGGCGAGGGGACGACGGGGATGGGGCCGGAACGGGGCGGGCCGCAGCTCAGGTCCGGGACGGCGTACGGGGATCAGCGTGGGCTGCTCGGGAGTGCAGCAAGGCTCTCGGCAATCCCGGGCCGCAAAAGTTCGGCGCGACACAAAAGCCCGGGGCGGTGTGCAGATCACAACAGGAGCCGAGTCCACGGGATCAGCCGGCATGGCGGGATCGATCCCGTCGCCGCCGCTGGCCTCGATCGGCTGTGCGCTGAACGGGGAGCCGGAGCGGGCGCCGAAAGCTGGATGGCCTCGCCGAATCCTGTGGCCCCGGATCGGGCGCGTCCAACGGCTGGCCGTGGCCGAGAAAAACGACTGGGGCCCGGGGAGCGGGCTGGACCACTGAGGCGGAATGGGGATGTTCAACATTTCTTCCACTTTGCCCCAAGCCGGCGCCTCGGCGCCAGTCGGTGGGATCAGTGCTGCTGATCGGAATGATCAACAGGGGCTGGAGGGGATCGCCGTAGGCGAAACCTGCGCGTTGGCGGACCTGGATGACGTTCCACTCCGGCCGATGGGTGGCCGATCGCCTCCCCTCCGGCGGAATCACGTCGGAATGAACAGGACAGCTCAGGCGGTTGTTCGGCGAAACGTTCGCTGACTTGGAAGTCTTCAGCCTGAGAGCCTTCAGCCTCCCCGCCATGGGTTTCCCCAGCCCGCGGGCCTACAGCGTCCGCAAACAGGCCGCCACCGACGTCACATCGCTGAGGTTTTCGATCGCCGCCAGGGCCTGGCGGAAATGGGATTCCTGCACCTCGTGGGTGATGACCACGATTTCAGCGCTGGCTCCAGCTTCGCCCTCGCGGGCCTCAAACTGCACGATCGATTGAATCGACACGCCCGCCTCCCCGAAGCAGGACCCGATGCGGCCGATCACGCCAGCCTCATCGCGGGTGTGCAGGCGCACGTAGTTGCGGTGCTGGCTGGTGGAACCATCGACCAGCTCACAGCGGCGCCAGCTGCTGGCCGCCAGCAGCGGATCGAGGCCCGCCTCGGAGCCACCCACCTGGCGGATGCCGGCGATGTTGAGGATGTCGGCCACCACCGCCGAGGCCGTCGGACCGGCGCCGGCGCCCGGGCCATAGAACATCACCTGGCCGACCGGATCGCCTTCCACCAGGATCGCGTTGTTGACCCCATGCACCCCCGCCAGCGGGTGTTGTTTCGGCAGCAGGGTCGGGTGGACGCGCACATCGAGGGGGATGGCCTCGCTGGCGGCATCACCGGCGTCGCCCAGGCGCTCGGCGGTGGCCACCAACTTGACCACAAAGCCCAGCTGGGCCGCATAGGCCACATCGCGGGCGTCCAGACGATCGATCCCCTCGGTGGCGATGCCGGCGCGGGACACCGGTCCGCCATAGGCCAGGCCCGCCAGGATCGCGATCTTGTCGGCGGCGTCTCCGCCCTGCACATCGGCGGCCGGATCGGCTTCGGCGTAGCCCAGGCGCTGGGCGTCGGCCAAGACGTCGGCGTAGGCCGCCCCCTCATCGGCCATGCGGCTGAGGATGTAGTTGGTGGTGCCGTTGATGATGCCGCTGACCCGCTGGATGCGATTGCCCCCCAGGGATTGCTTGAGCGGCTCGATGATCGGGATGCCGCCGCCCACCGCCGCCTCGATCAACACATAGACGCCCTTCGCGGCGGCGGCGGCGGCGATCTCCTCGCCATAGCGGGCGATAACGGCCTTGTTGGCGGTCACCACAGGCTTGCCGGCGGCGATCGCCCGCAGGATCAGGCTGCGGGCCGGCTCCAGGCCGCCCATCACCTCGACCACGATCTCCACAGCCGGATCGTCAATCACGGCCTCGGGGCTGGTGCTGAGCAGCGCAGGGGCCAGTTCCAGTGGCCTGGGACGGCTGAGGTCGCGCACGGCAACCCGTTTGAGCTGCAGCTGGGCCACCAGCGGATGGCGCCCTTCGGGGCTGGCCAGAATCGCCGCCACGCCGGCTCCCACCGTGCCCAGCCCCAGCAAGCCGATGCCGATGGTCATACGCCCCAACCCTGCAAACCTCCCATCCTAGAAATCGATCCGCCCCCACAGCAGAGCAGGCGGCTTGGCCCATGGGCGGCCTGGGGTCGACCTAGTCGGGACGGCCCCCTGGGTCCAGCAGGCTGCGGGCCTGGGCCTGCATCATCTTGAAGATGTTGAGGAAGCCGTTGGCCCGCGACGGCGTCAGGCTTCCCTGCAGACCGGTGTCTGCGATGAAGGCCGGATCGATCGCCACCACTTCGGCCGGGCTCAGCCCCTCCATCCCTTCGATCAACAGGGCCAGCAGCCCCTTGGTGATCGCCGCATCGGAATCCCCCTGCCAGTGCAGCCGGCCATCGGCCAGCTGCCCCACCACATACACCTGGGAGACGCAGCCACGCACCTTGAAGGCCTCCTGCTGGAACGCCTCCGGCAGCGGTTCCAGTTTCTTGGCCAGCCAGAGCACGTACTCGTAGCGGCGTTTGGGATCGCTGGTGCTGCCCAGGCGCTCGACGATGCGATCGAGGGCGGCGCTGCCGGTGCTCACAGGGAGGGGGGACGCTGGCGACGCATCAGCAGGCCACCGGCGGCACCCAGCAAGCCCAGGAGCCCAACGCCCCCGAGATGGCGCAGGGAGACCAGGGGGCCGGTTTCGCTGTGGCTGAGGGCGGCGGCAGGTTGGGCCGCACGGGGGGGCAGTTCCAGATAGTCCTTGTGGCCGGGGCCGGCTTCGATCTGAATCTCCCAGTCGGCGTGGGCCTGGGCCGGCAGCCGGAAGGTGAGCTTGCCGGCGGCGTCAGTGCGGCCCAACTGGATCGGTTCACCGCCCGGCACCAGCAGCCGCACATTGGCGTCGCCCGCGGGCAGACCATTGGAGTAGTGGGTCTCAAGACCAGCCGTGAGGTTGCCCAGGCGCTGCAGGCTGGATTCCAGGCCATGGGCGCGGGCGCCGCTGGGCAGCAACAGCACGCCCAGGGAGCCCGCCAACAGGGGCAGCAGCAAACGCTTCATCGTGCGCTCTCGGTTCAGGAGGCTTTCCAGCGACTATCGCTGCTTTTGCCCGCCTGCACCATCCGGGCGATCGAGCTGACCATCATCGACAGGGCGTCGGTGGCTTCACCGCGGGCCTGCAGTTCGGCGGCCAGGATGCGCTCGGAGGCGGTGCAGGGCCGGCCTTCGCTCTCCAGATGGCGCCGCTCCAGAGCGGCTGGGGTGTGGTTGAGACTCCGCAGGGCCTGGTTCTGGAGCGCGGTCAGGTCCAAAGGTGCGAGGTCGTTTCTGGAGGGATCCTGGCAAATCGCGGCGGCGATGGTGAGACGACGCCCGCACCGTTACAAGGCTTCAATGTTGCCGCCCTTGCTGGGGTCGTTGTCTCGGATCCGGTGCAGGCCGCTCTCATCCAGCCAGCCCACCAGCGGCACATCCCAGGGATCGCGGGGCAGGGCCTCGACCACGCAGGCGGCGGGCAGCACCGCCAGGGCCGGCACCGCCCGCCAGGCCGGATCGGCGCGCAGCCGGTCATACCAGCCACCGCCGTAGCCCAGCCGGATCCCCTGACGGTCGATCGCCAGGGCGGGCACCAACAGAAGGCCTACGGCCTCGGGGCGCAGCTCCGGCGCCAGGGGCGCTGGGATGGCGCAGGCATCGGCAGCCAGCGGATCACCGGGACACCAGGGTCGATACAGCAGCCGCGCCGCCTGTGGCGCCTCGCCCCCCACCGCCGGCAACGCCAGGGGCAGGCCCAGAGCCGCCAGGGGGCGCAGATCCGCCTCCCCCACGAGGGGCCAGTAGATCCCCAGCCGCAGTCCCGCCGGCAGCAGGGCCGGGATCTCACGATGGGCCAGCGCCAGGATCCGGGCCTCGGCCTCGGCCAGCGCAACCAGTCTCAGCCTGCGGAACTGGCTCCGCAGGCTGCTCTTTTCGGCGGCCGTGGCCCCTGGGCTGTTCATGGCCGGCGGGGCCGTCGTTGACGCTGCATCGCCGGGCTGGCTCATCGTTGGAACCAGCCCGTCAGGGCCACCGCCAGGGCATCGGCGGCATCATCGGGCCGCGGGGGCTGGTCGAGGTTCAGTTCGCGCATCACCGCGTCCAGCACCGCCTCCTTGTCGGCATGGCCGTGGCCGGCAACGGCGAGCTTGATCTGCATCGGCGGGTATTCGACCACCGGGATGCGAAAGCGGGCCAGGGTCATCAGCAGCACGCCCCGGGCCTGAACCACGGCGATCGTGTTGCTGGAGCGGTAGAAAAAAAACTTCTCGACCGCGGCCAGATCGGGCCGCCAACGGCGGATCAACTGGCGCAGATCCGAGGCGATCTCCACCATGCGATCGCCTTCACTGCGGCCGGCATCGGTGCGGATCATGCCGCAATCCAGCAGGCGCTGACCGGGGGCCATGCCCGCCGCCGCTCGCGCATCCACCTCGATCACGCCGTAGCCCACCCGGGCCAGGCCGGGGTCGATGCCGAGGATGATCATCGGCGCATTGTCCGTCGACAACGGTGCCCAGCGCGGGCAGGCGCCGAAGACGTTCGGCCCAAACGCACCTAGAACGCCTCGCCAGCGGGGTCAGCCTGAGCGGCAAGCTGGCGCCCCAGCCGCCGGCCCACGATCAGCAGGGCGGCGGCCGTGGCGGCCAGGGCCATGACGCGGATCGCCAAGGCCAGGGGGCTGAGGCCGCCGCGGCTGACCTCCATCCCCACCGCGCCAGCCAGCACCAGCACCGCAAAGCGCGGGATCAGCACCAGGCAGGCCAGGGCATAGGGCCGCCCAGGCGTCGGCGACAGGGCGCAGCTGGCATTGACCAGATTCATCGGGATCAGGGCCAGGCGCAGCAACAGCATCAGGCGCCGGCTCGCTGAGCTCTGCAGCAGCCGTCGCAGGCGCCGGCCCCGCCGCTGCCGCTCCAGCCACCGGCTGATCCGGGGCCGCAGCAGCCCCCGGCAGAGCCACCAGTTCAACACCAGGCCAGCGGCCTGGCCCGCCAGCACCACCGCCAGGCCTGTGCCGCCGCCGAACAGCACCCCGGCGCTGACCACCAACACGCCCCCCGGCAGCCCCAAGCCGACGGCGCCAGCCAGCAGCAGGGCACAGAGTGGCGGAGGGATCAGGGGCATCGGCGGGATCCAGGCGCGCTGGGGCACAAAGGAGTTTGCAGACCAACCCCTTCAAAAGAGCGAACCCGCGTTTCGCCGGCGATGGAGAGCGGCGCTGGCAATCAAGGGTTGCCGCCCCGCAGAGCGGCACTTCGTTTTGATCAGGGCCGGGCTCTAGCAAACTCCTGGGTCCTGCTGGGTACCAGGCGCTACCGGTGTGAGCCCGATCGCGTTGTCCTTGCCAACGGGTGCGCCCCTTGGGCTTTTCTGCCGGCCCGGGAGCGATGGGCGCAGCCCGCTGCTGAGAACGGGCGCGGTGGGTTCCGCGGCCCAGATCAGGTCAGGCCTTCTGCCGCTCCAGCCAGTGCTGCAGGTCGGCCGCAGTGCTGAAATCCAGCAGGCTGAGGCTCAGATCCTTCAGCTGATCCAGCACCAGCGCCTCGATGCGGGCCGTGGTGGTCGAATCGAGGGGACCGAAGCGGCGGGCCAGCAGGCGCAGGCTGAGGGCGGCGGCTTCCTGTTGGCGTCCTTCCTGAAGTCCTGCCTGCCGTCCTTTCTGAAGTCCTTTCTGCAGTCCTTCCTGAATTCCCTCTTGCAAGCCCTCCTGCAGGATCTCCTGGAAGGCGCGGGTATGGCGCCAGCTGTCGCGGGAAATACCGATGGTGGCCATGATCTCCTCGTTCGTGAGCCCAGCGAACCGTGCACCCAGCATAGGCAGAATCAACTCCAGCAACTCCGGCCGCAGCGCCAGGATCCTGCGGCAGCAGGGCACCAGATCGGCTTCGGGGCGCACGGGAAGGGTAAGCAGGGCAAGCCGCAGATCAGGTTCTTCAACCTGACTGAGCTCCGCCAGATCCACCCAGATCACATCTTGGGCCAGAAAGCGCTGGAGCAGCTCGGGTTGATCGTCGCCGAGTTTCAACCGCCGGTGGGGCACCAGCACCACCACCTGCAAATGCCGCACCCGGGGATGCTGCTGCAGGAAGCGGAAGCTTTCGGCACCCAGGCGCCGTTGAAAGCCCCGATCCGGGTGCATCTGCACCTCCAGGATCACCACCGGCCGTTCAGGGCTGCCCCGCTCGTCGTCCCTGGGCCAGAGCACGCCATCAAGTTGATGGCGAACGGATTTGACCTCCTCAGCGTTGAATCTGTACAGCGGCGGCTGCCCGATCTGGCCTGATGGATCAGTCGCTTCTGACGCAAGAGGGAGCAGCAGACGGATCAGATCCGGTTCCGCCTGAAAGACCGCAAAAAACCAGTGGTCGCTATGCACGGGTGAAGCGAATCCGCTCTGGAACGTTACCCACTACTTCTGAACTCTGGGACTGGTGCTGTTCAGCTGATCCCGTCGGCATCTGGCAGCATCAGGCCCAGCTCGAGGGCGGTACGCACCACCATCGTGCGGTTGCGGCAGCCGAACTTCTGCAGCAGGGCCCGGGTGTACTCCCGCGTCGTGCTTTCGGCGATGCCCAGCCGCTGGGCGATCTGGTGATTGCTCAATCCGTGGGCCAGTTCCTGCAGGGTTTCCTATTCCCGTGGTGTCAGCTGCGGCTGTCTGTCCCGGTTGTGGTCCGAGAGGACACCCAGCAAGGCTGGATCCACGTAGCGGTGTCCCCGGCCCACCGCGGCCAATCCGTTGATCAGGGCGTCGCTGCCGAAGCTGTGGGTGTGCAACACCACCTCGACCCGATCGATCGGGTAGGCGTTGGCCCGCAACCACTCCTTGCGCTCCACCAGCAGCTCGATCACCGGTGGCTGGGGCAATTGGCGCAGCTGGGCTACCAGGGCTTCGCCGTGGTCTGCGGCGATCGAATCCACCATCACCAACAGACAGCGCTCGGCATGGCTGCCGATCAGATCGAGCACCTCCGCTGGCGTGACGCAGCTGCCCACCATGGGTTGGTGCTCTGAGGCCAGGGCGGCGCGGGTCATCAGGTGCGCCTCCAGCCAGGAACCCGACGCTCCCACCAGGGTCCACTGGCTCAGATGGGCATTGACCGCTTCGCTGCGGGCGCGGAACCCGGCGTCCTGGGGGTTGAAACGCGCTAAGCGCTGGGGGGCAGAGCCATTTCAGCGTCAGCCTATGGGCTGGGTCCAGGTCGCTGCCGGGCATGTCCGTTGCCGCTGCAGCTGCGTTGCCAGGGCTACCTGTTGCCGTGCCTGCAAGCCCGACAGATCAGGTGGCCGAGCGGCCGCAGGCCCGGGCATCACTGGGGCAGATTCGGCTGCCGGCCGAGAATGCCATGGCGCCTTGGGCGTCGGTGGCAGCGGCTGCCATGGTCCCGCCTGGCGGTACCACTCAGCCCATCCCCAGCACCCCCAACAGCGCCCGCTCCAGTGCCGCCAGCTCCTCGGCCGTCAGCGTCGCCAGGGGACCCTCACCGATCCGGGCACCGTCGAGGGCCCGGGGCTGATCGGCCATGGCGTAGCAGTCGCGCAGCAACCGATCCCGGGCGCTGATGGGCACGCGCAGGGGCCCGGTGGCCGGACGATGCTGGGTGGTCAGCGGGACGACAACCACCGTGGCGAGGCCCGCCTGGGTGAGCGGATCGGCCTGGATCAACACCACGGGACGCAGCTTGCCCACTTCGGCACCCTGATTGGGATTCAGGCGTGCCACCCAGATCTCACCGCGACGCATCAGTGCCACCAGGCTTCGAACCCTGGAACGTTCTCTGGAGCGGTGGCTGGGGCCGCCTCCGCCCGCCGGAGAGCTTCGTTCTCAGCGGGCAGGAAGTCGGTCGCCATCTCCAGGCTTTCCCTGCTGGCCTCGGCATCGGCGGCGAGGGCTCTCGCCGCCGCGACCAGCTCGGCCACGAAGCGTTGGTGTTCCCGGCGGGCAAGTAGCTCCTCGAGGGCTTCGCGGATCAACTGCGATCGCGGTTGCCCGCACAGCCGAGCTTCATCGCCCAGCTTGCGCTCCAGGTGATCCGACAGCCTCAGGCTGATGGCTCCCATGGGGTTCAATCTGTACGTAATGACGTGATACGGAACGTAGTGCGTCCGTGATGGGGCCTGCCGGATCCGCCAACAGATCCTGCTAGCAGCCGGCTGACGCCGCTGTGACGGATGCCGCTGTGATGGATCCCGCCGCCTGGGCTTCAGCCCGCCAACGCCAGTTCAAACTCGCGGCGATCGGTCGGCAGGGCCCGCTCAAACACCTTGCAGAAGGTTTTCACCACCCGATCGCCGGAATCGATCGTCTCCAGGGGATCCTTGCGCAGGCGGTGGCGCAGGCAGCAGGCCACCACCCGGGCCACGTCGTCGTCGCTCACCTCGGTGCGGCCTTCAAAGGAGGCCAGGGCCCGGGCGGCGCGGTTGGTGACGATGTCGCCGCGCAGACCATCCACATCCAGTTCGCCGCACACCGCTGAGATGCGAATGCGCAGGTCGTCGTCGATCTGCACCTGGCTCAGGCGCTTCTGGGCCTCCACCACCCGGGCCTGCAGGGCGTCCTGGCCGGACTGCACCGCATCGTTGAAGCCATCGGGGTTGTCGTCGAAGGCGGTGCGTTGATCCACCACCTGCACCCGCAGCTCCGGATCGCGCACGGTGCGCACCTCGACGCTCATGCCGAAGCGATCGAGCAACTGGGGCCGCAGCTCTCCTTCTTCGGGGTTGCCCGAGCCGATCAGCACGAAGCGGGCCGGATGCCGCACCGAGATGCCTTCACGCTCGACCGTGTTCCAGCCCGAGGCGGCCGAATCGAGCAGCACGTCCACCAGGTGGTCGTCCAGCAGGTTCACCTCATCGACGTAGAGCAGGCCCCGGTTGGCCTTGGCCAGCAGGCCCGGCTCGAACGCCCGGACCCCCTCGCTGAGGGCCTTCTCGATGTCGATCGTGCCGCAGAGGCGATCTTCGGTGGCGCCCAGGGGCAGGTCCACCATCGGCACCTGGCGGGGTTCGATCGGCAGCGTTTCGCCGCGGTCGGCGCGCTCACGCACCTCGCTGCTCTGCAGATCGGGATCCTCTGGCGAGCTGTTGTAGAGATCGCCTGCCACCACGTCGATCTCGGGCAGCAGATCGGCCAGGGCCCGGATCGTGGTGCTCTTGCCGGTGCCCCGGTCGCCCATGATCATCACGCCGCCGATGCGCGGATCGATCACATTGAGCAGCAGGGCCAGCTTCATCTCCTCCTGGCCGACGATGGCGGTGAAGGGGAAGACCCGGCGCTTTCTCGACGGACTCACGGGGCGGCGGACGGCGTTGGTGGGGATTGTTTCACAGGCTCTGCGGCCGGGGCGATCGGCAGCAGCGACAGCACCTGGGGCGGGGTGGCGTCGGCTGGATAAATCAGGCGCACCTGCAACTGCCGCTGCTGGCCCGGCGCCAGGGTGACCGTGCCCAGGGCCGGACCCATCTGGCCGGAGCGCAAGACCAGGTGAAAGCCCTGGCGCCCCGCCACCTTGCCCTCGGGGCCATCGAGGCCGCTGACCTCCACCGTGCCCCGGAACAGCACCGCCTTGCCCAGCACGCTGTTGAACCGCAATCCCCCCTGGGCCTGATCCGTTTTCAGCGGCGATTCCAGCGCCAACTGCAGGCTCAGCGGCGCGCTGGTGTCGTTGCGCAGGGGCAGGCTCAGGTCGTATTCGACGCCGTAGCTGCCGTGGGCCGCCCAGGCGGTGCCGGGGTAGAAGGCATTCAAAGGGGGCGCCTGCACCTGACCGGTGCCGAAGCTGCCCCGCTCCAGCGAGGCGATCGGCCAGGAGATCGGCGCCCGGCTCATCGCCAGGCTGCTCTGGCCCGGGTCGGTGAGGCGCCCCCGCCAAGCACTGCCCTGCTCGACGCCGCTGACCCGCGAATAGACGATCGGGCCGGGACTGCCCTTGGGGCTGGGGGCATGTTCCTTGGAGCTGAGTGCGCCCTGCAGCAGCCCGGCCCAGACGGCGGCGGCGGGCGGCTGGTTGTTGTCGCCGAAGGCGGCCAGGGTGGCGAGATCCACGGCGGCGTCACTGTCGAGCCGCAGCTGCAGATTGCGGCCATTGAGCAGGGGATCGAGCCCCCGCACCGGGATCGGCAGCACCAGCAGGGTGCTGAGTTGCCCCGGGGGCAGGAGCCACTCCTGGGGGAACTGGGCGCTGCGCTGGCGCCCCAGCAGTTCGGTGGCCACCCGGCTGCCGGGCCCGGACCAGATCGGCGTGGCCCCCTGGGGCATCAGGGTCGGCAGGGGCAGGAACGGCGCCGCCGGCTCCTTGCCGTCCACGGACTGGGACAGGGCCGTGGAGCCGCCCCGCAGGCGCAGGCGCACCGGCCGATCACCGCGGGGGGCGGCCACCACCGCCAGCCAGAGGGTGGAATCGAGGGTCTCCGGCTTGCCGGCGTAGACGTGGTGGCTGAACAGCTCAAACGGGCCGCTCAGGGGCGTGTTGAGGTGGGCGGAGGCCTGGGGCAGGGGCGTGCCGTTCCAGCCGCGGCCCGGGTCGAAGCCCGAAAACATAATGCCGGGACTGACGATCAGCTCGGGGTTGTTGTCATTGACCATCGGCACCCGGTCCAGTCCGCCGGGCAGGGGAGCCACGGTCTGGGGGCGCAGCACGGTCTGGGGGGCCTGGCTCTGGGTTCGTGGTGGCTGGATGGGGGGCGACTGGATCTGGGCCAACTGGGCCTGGACCGACGGCGTTTTGGGCGGTTGGGGCAGCGCCGAAGCGCTGGTCCAGATCCTGGGCATGTTGGCTGCCCAGTCGGCGGTGGGAGGCTGGCCGGAGATGCCGCCCGGCAGGGCGCTGACCAGAGCAGCGGGTAGGCGGCTCGCCGGGGCGGCCCGCAGCGGTTCGGCGGCGCCGGCAGCCCCTAAGGCCAGCAACAGCAAGGGCAGCAGCGGTTTCATCGGCGATCGACCAGGGTCTTGGCCACGGCACCGGCCATCGCGCGGATCAGCTCGGCGGAGCGGGGGTCATTGAAGGGCCCCTTGACCATGAAGGCGGCCACGGCCCGCTGGCCATTGGGAAACTCAATCAGAGCGGCGTCGGCGTAGGCGATGCCGATGTCGCCAGTCTTGTTGTAGACGGTGACGCCGAAGGGCTGCAGTTCGCTGTCGGGGTCGGCCGCGTCCTTGCCCAGACCCATCAACAGCCCCAGGGGGATGAGGGTGTTGGTGTGGGAGTGGGAGAGAATCTCCCGGTACAGATCGCGGGCCCTGGGACTGAGTTTTTCGCCGGTGTCCACCAGGGCGATCGTGCGGGCCAGGTCCCGGGAGCTGGTGGTGTTGGTGCCATCCAGGTCCGGCAGCCAATTGTTGACAACGGTGGCGGGCAGGCCCAGGCCCTGGAAGCGGCTGTTGAGCGCGGTCTTGCCCCCCAGGCGCTTGATCAACAGGTTGGTGGCCGTGTTGTCGCTGACCCGAATCATCTCGGTGGCGGCCTCATAGAAGGGGAACTTGGAGCCCACGGGCTTGGCTCCCATCCAGCCGGCACCGCTGCCCACCACCTCTTTGGTGAGCGTGAGGGGTTCGTTCCAGCGCAGTTTGCCGCTGTCGAAATCCTCCAGGGCGGCCAGCAGGATCGGTGATTTGATCGAGCTGGCGGCGGGCAGGGGGATGTCGGGTTGCAGCTGGGCGTAGCGGCCGTCGTCGAGCACCAACAGGAAACCGCTGGCGGTCAGCCCCTTCTGGGCCGCCGCCAGGGACTTCCAGCTCTGGCTGAGGTTGGTCAGCTCCCGCCGCGGTTCAAAGCGACCGGTCGAAAGGCGGCCGTTGGCTGTCACCCGGGGGGTGGGATCCACCTTGGGCACCCCCACCGAACCCTGCGCCAGCCGTGGCGCCATCATTTTCAGGCCGGTGCCGACGATCACCCCCAGACCCAAGCCCATCACGGCAAGGCGCAGCAACAGCAGCAGGGGCTGGGCCCAGGGCCTGCTGCGGGGACGGGACGAACGGCCGGAGCTCACGGGGGTGGGCTGGGTCAGAAGGAAGACTGACGCTAGTGGCCTTCGCCGTTTGCACAAGGGCGGCGGCTTGCCCAGCGCAACTGGCACACCATGCCCCGCAGCAGGGCCACCTCCTGCGGCCTGATCTGGGCGCGCTGCAGCAGGGCCCGCAGCTTGGCCATGCGGGCGTGGGCGGTGTGGGGATAGAGGTAGCCCACCTCCAGCAACAGGGCCTCCGCATCGGCCAGAGCCGCCTCCAGCAGGCCCCGGGGGCAGGGCTCGGCGCCCTTGTCCTCCCCCGGCCGGGGAGCCTCTGCTCCGGCAGTGGCACCGGATTTGGGGCTCCGGTCGACAGCGTCCTGCGCTCCTGTCCGGTGCTCCGGTGCGGGCAGCTCCAGCAGGTTGCCCTGTTGCGGGGGCAAAGGCTGTAGTCGCAACCCGTGCAGTTCGTGCAGCACCACGGCCACCGCATGCGACAGGTTCAGGGAGGCGTAGGCCGGCCCGGTGGCGATCTGCAGGATGCGGCCGGCCTGCAACAGCTCGTCATTGCTCAGCCCCCGATCCTCACGGCCGAAGACCAGGGCGCTGGGCGTGAGCGTGGCGCTGGGCGTGATGGGGGCGCTGGGCAAAACCGTGACGCCGCCGCGCTCAGCGCCCAGCAGCCAGCGGAGCGCTTCAGCGGGCGGGCTCGGCGGCAGCGGTTCACCCTCGCCGCGGCCGCTGGTGGCCACCACCCTGCCGCAGTCGGCCAGGGCCGCGGCCAGGGTCGGATAGGTGCGCGCCCGCTCCAGCAGCCCGATCCCGTGCACGGCCATGCGGCGGGCCTCCTCACCGAGGGGATCGCAGCGCGGCGCCACCAGCCTCAGGCCCTCAAGGCCGAAGTTGGCGCAAAGCCGGGCGACGCTGCCCACGTTTAAGGGCCCGGCGGGCTCCACCAGCACCAACTGGATGCTCATCTGGGGCTGGCGTGAAGGGACGAGATCAGGACGCCATCCTGCTCAGGAGGGAAGGCTGTGCAGGAAAGCCAGCAGGTCAGCCATCGCCTGGGGTTCGGGCTGGAAGCGGGGCATGGGCGGCGTGCGGCCGCTCACCACCTGCTGGATCAGCTGACGATCGTTCTTGCGATGGATGACGCCGTGCAGGTTGGGGCCCACCAGCCCCTGGGCCGCCAGCCCATGACAGCCCGCACAGTTGAGCCGGAACAGGCGGCCGCCGTTCTGCTCCGATCCCACCAGATCGAGCGTGGCCTGGGTGTACGGATCGCTGTGGCTGGCCCCGAGCAGCAGCAGGGCCAGCACCAGGCTGGCGCTGGCGGCCACGACGATCAGGGCCTTGATCAGGCCGCTCAGGGCCGGAGCAGCCGGGGCGGCCTCGATCGGTGGGAGGGATTCGACGGGGGTAGGCATTGGGGGCGATGGCGGAACCGGCCGTCACGGATGGTGGCGAAGCGTCACGGTTGAGGCTCCCATCATGGAAGAATGGGCCGACGTCCACGCACCCTGCGTTCCCGATGATCGAACCCCTGCTCTGCGGCATCGTGCTCGGTTTGATCCCCGTCACCCTGGTCGGTCTGTTCGTGGCGGCCTGGAACCAATACCGCCGCGGCAGCGCCCTCGGCGGCTGATCCGCTGAAGCCGTACCAAATTCATTCCTGGCGGGACCTCAGAAGTCTCGAGGGTCAGCCAAGTCGTGGAGAACCCGTGTACGCCTCGCCGTCAGCATCTGGTGCTACTCGCTCGTCCCATTGGAGACCCGGAATCGGCAGCTTGCTTTTCTGAGAAAATACCGTCCTGAATCGAGCTCAAGCAGCAACAAACTTGCTGACCGGTAGCTCCTTACTGCAACACGGTTAATCGCTCAAGAACCTCCGCATAACCTTGGTCTTTGACCTGCAGTGGCGACAGGATCCCAGGCAGGGTCAATGACGCAACACAAGGCCAACAAGATTTCCAGGGTCTCTTGAACGGCAGACGTCCCTGAACGGGAGATCCAAAGGCGAGCCAACAAGGACCATGGCCACCGTCGAGAGCGGGTGCCCCTGAGCAACCTTCACGCCTGACGTTGCGCGGCGGCCAATTCCGGCCAGGGCCCAAGCCGAAACGGCTGTCCCCCAAGGGCGCGAGGGCCTTCTTGGCCAACAAACAACGTCGAAGCCGACTGCTGAGGGGTGGTTCAACGGTCTCTGTGGAACGCCTCGACATTTCCCCACATCACAATCAAGGCCATTGTTGAAAGAGGACTTGCATCTCCCTCAGCAACTCGAAGGTGAACGGCAATCCAGAGACTTTCTGCTGCCTGAATCGGACGGCATGGACGCCGCAGCAACCCCATGGTTTGCCGGATTGGGCCGGACTGAACAGGCCTCAGGGCGATCCGGTTCAGGTCGCCAAACCTGAGCGCGGCCCTGCCGAGCGACGATGTTCAGCCCGTCCTCACAACCCTGTCCCTTCCCCCGGCGGCGCAGCTGCGGCCGGACGACCGGCCTCCTGATCCAGCAGCACCACGGTGCTGCCGCCGTAGCGCCGGCTGTCCCGCAGCCGCCAGCCCACCGGTGGCTCCGGCAGCCGCTCACTGGGACACTCCCAGACCAGGGTGCCTCCGGCCCTGAGCCACTGGCCCCGGCCGACAGCCTCAGCGATGGCCGCGTGCAGATCGGCGGGCCAGGGGGGATCGGCGTAGATCAGATCAAAGCCCCGGGACGCTTCACTCACCGTCAGCGCTGGAGCCGACCCAGCAGCACCTGGCTTGCGTCCAGCGACGGCCGGAGGAGCGGGCACAGCCATGGCTTGCGGCCGTGCCAACCAGGCCAACACCTCAGCCTGCACCACCTGGATGCTGGGGGGAGGTTCCTGCCGGCTCAGCCCACCGGCCACCGCCGACAGATTGGCCCGGGCCACGGCGGCGATGCGCCGGTCCCGCTCGACGGCCACCACCTGGGAGGCCCCCCGCTGCAGGGCTTCGCAGGCCATCACGGCGCTGCCGCAACAGAGATCGAGCCAGCGACAACCCGGCAATTCCGGGGCCAGCAGATTGATCACGGCCTGGCGTACCCGGGCGGCCGTGGGCCTGGCCAGCTCGCCAGGAGGGCTCTGCAGACGGCGGCCGCCGCTGAGTCGCAGGCTCACCGGCTGGCCACCCAGCCCAGCCAGCGCTGCAGCATCGCCACCCCCACCGGCCCGGATTTCTCCGGATGGAACTGACAGGCGGCGATCGTGTCCTGCCAGATGGCCGCCGTCACCGGCGTGCCGGCCCAGTCCACCCAGGCGGTCACGCTCTCGGCTCGCTCCGGGGCGGCGGCAAAGGAATGCACGAAATAGACCCAGGCGTCGCGCTCCTCGGCAGGCAGGAGCGGGCTGGCCACCCCATGGAGCAGCGGCGCCCAGCCCATGTGGGGAATCGGATGGTGGGGCACCCGTGGCAACGCCTTCACCCGTCCCGCCAGCAACCCCAGGCCGGCGCTGCTGCCCTCATCGCTGCCCTCGAACAACAGCTGCAGGCCCAGGCAGATGCCCAGCAGGGGACGACCGGCGGCGCAGGAGGCCTGGATCGCCTCCACCAATTCGCCCTGATGCAGCCGCTCCATCGCCGGGTCGAAGGAGCCCACCCCCGGCAGCACCAGGGCATCGCAACCCTCCATGGCGGCGGCGCTCTGAACCGGGAGGATCTCGGCACCGAGGCGTTCAAAGGCCCGCTGCACCGAATGCAGATTGCCCATGCCGTAGTCGATCAGACCGATGCGGCTCATGGCGCGATCGCCTCCTGGCGAACCCGCTCGGCCGGGCGATCCAGGGCCGGCGAATCGGGCAGGTCCAACCCGTTGAGATGGTCGATGAACTGGTAGAGCCGGCCAACCCGCCGCTTGTCGAGGCGCAAGCGCAGACAGGGGTACATCAGGCCGTTGTCATCGACGCTTTCGCCGGCCTGGATCGCCCCCTCATCCAGCATGTCGGCGAAGTCATGGTTGAGCTGGGGCAGCAAATCGCGCGGGATCGGCGCATTCAGCAGCAGTTCGGTGCGATCGTCGCCAGGTCGGGCACTGTGGAACACCCGGTAGAAGCGGCTGATGTGGGCCACGGCGTCCTCGGCGCAACTGGCCTCGACGATCAGGTCCACATCCTCCGGTGAGATCAGCTGGCGTTCCGCCAGCACCTGATGGATGCTCTGCTTCCACTGACACCAGAAATCATCGCCGGCGGGGGCCAGCAGCACCAGGGGAATCGGCGGTGTGCGGCCGGTCTGGATCAGGGTCAGACACTCAAACAGTTCATCGAGGGTGCCGAAGCCCCCGGGCATGACCAGCAGGGCATCGCTCTCGCGCAGAAAGAAGAGCTTGCGGGTGAAGAAGTAGCGAAAGAACAGCAACCGACCTTGGCAGGCACTGACGAAACGATTGGAATGCTGCTCAAACGGCAGATCGACATTCAGGCCGATGCTGTGCTCGCAGCCGGCGCCACTGTTAGCGCCCTCCATCACACCGCCACCGGCACCGGTCATCACCTCAAAACCCGCCTGCACCGCCAGGCGAGCCACCTGTTCCGCCAGCATGTAGCAGGGATCCTGCACCTGGGTGCGCGCTGAGCCGAACACCGTGATCTTGCGGGAGGCCCGGCGCGGCCGGAACACCTCAAGCGCTTCGCTGATGTCGGCCAGACAGCCACTCACCAGCCGCCAGGCATCGGCTTCATTTTCATCGCGCGCCACCTCCAACAAGGAGATGACGGCGTGTTCGATCAAACGACGCTGGGGATGACCTTCCAGCTGCTCCGCCAGGGCCTGGAGAGGACTGCGGGGGCTGGCGGCGAGAGGAGAGACGGGGATCAGAGGTGCTTGGAGATGGTTCCGGAGAGGGTGGTCTTGGGCACGGCACCGACCACGGTGTCGACCTTCTCGCCGCCCTTGAACAGCATCAGGGTGGGGATGCTGCGGATGCCGTACTGGCTGGCGACGTTGGGGTTTTCGTCGGTGTTGAGCTTGAAAACTTTGATCTTGCCCTCGAACTCCTTGGCGATCTCATCGACGATCGGGGCGACCATCCGGCAGGGACCACACCAGGGGGCCCAGAAGTCCACCAGCACGGGCACCTCGCTTTTGAGAACGTCCTGCTCGAAGGAAGCGTCGGTGACGGCGGCTGCGCTGGACATCCTTTCAGGGGCTTGGTTCAGTCGAATCTAGCAACGCCGTTCCGGTGCTACCAACTGGAACGGTCATGGTGTTGCAGGCCTTAAGGCTGGCTGACGCGGAAGACAAAAAGCCCGGACGCGCCGGGCCGGGGGGTGTGAGGAGTGTGTGAGCCGAAGCCCCCACACCCAGAGGCTAGCCCCCGTCTCGCCCTGAGGTCGGCTCGTCCCAGGGCGAGACTCGCCTGGGTTTCCCTACTTGCCCATGCCCAGCTGCTGGGCCTTCTGGTACACCTTGCCCTCGGTCAGCAGCGATGGGGCCACCACCACCTCCACCTGCTGCATCTCCTTGATGGTGCGCGCCCCGAGGGTGCCCATGGAGGTGCGGATGCAACCCAGCAGGTTCTGGGTGCCGTCGTCCAGGCCGGCGGGTCCCCGCAGGATCTTCTCGAGGCTGCCGGTGGTGCCCACCTTGATGCGGGTGCCGCGGGGCAGCACCGGGCTGGGGGTGGCCATGCCCCAGTGGAAGCCCCGGCCCGGCGCCTCGGCGGCCCGGGCGATCGGCGAGCCGATCATCACGGCGTCGGCGCCGCAGGCCAGACATTTGCAGATGTCGCCCCCGGTCACGATGCCGCCGTCGGCGACGATCGGCACGTAGCGGCCGCTCTCGCGCTCGTAGTCATCGCGGGCCGCGGCGCAGTCGGCCACGGCGGTGGCCTGGGGGATGCCGATGCCGAGCACGCCCCGGGAGGTGCAGGCGGCACCCGGACCGATGCCCACCATCACGCCGGCGGCCCCGGCCCGCATCAGCTGCAGGGCCACCTCATAGGTGACGCAGTTGCCGATCACCACCGGCACCCCCATGTCCCGGCAGAGGGCCTCCAGGTCCAGGGTTTCCTGCCCC
The DNA here is from genome assembly GCA_037127935.1 of Synechococcaceae cyanobacterium ELA739. GTDB lineage: Bacteria > Cyanobacteriota > Cyanobacteriia > PCC-6307 > Cyanobiaceae > Cyanobium. The sequence continues at coordinate 123,180 of JBAXXM010000001.1, read as the reverse complement.
TCGGGGCCGATGTGCTCGGTGGAGACCACGGTGGCCTGCACGAAGAACAGATCAGCGCCGGCCTCGGCGATCGCCTTGCCGAAGCGCAGGGCCGCCACCGGCGTGGCGCTGACCGCCGCGATGCCGCCCTGCTGCTTGATCTCGGCGATGCGCTGGCGGATCAGGTCCTCGCGCACCGGCTGGCTGTAGAGCTCCTGCATCAGCGGCACGAACTCCTCCTTGCCGACGGCGGCAATCCGGTCGAGCACCGGGTTGGGATCGTCGTAGCGGCACTGAACCCCCTCCAGATTCAGCACCCCCAGGGCACCGAGCCGGGACAGGGCGGCGCACATGCCCACATCGACGACGCCATCCATGGCGCTGGCGATGATCGGGATCTCACGCTGGATGCCCGCCAGGCTCCAGCTGCTGTCGGTGACGGCCGGATCGACGGTGCGACCGCCTGGAACAAGGGCGATCTCATCGATGCCGTAGGCGCGGCGGACGGTTCGGGAACGACCGAGCTGAAGGTTCACCGGAGAGGGGACGCACTGGGCACAAACTATCAACAGGCCTGCAGACGAACCGCAGGGCCGGCAGGGCGCCCCCTCCGATCAGCGGACCACGGCTCTAGCCGCGGAAACGCTGCCACCGCTGTTTCCAGCGGGCCAGCACCTGCTCCCGCTCGCTGGTCTTGACCATCTTGGTCAGGCCGAAATGCCCAAGGGCGATCAGACCGGTCAGCTCCAGCAGTCCGGAAACCAGGGGGATGCGGTCGATGGTGCCGACCGCGGTGGCGTAAAGGCGCAGGGCCAGGATCACGCCGACCAGGATCGCCACCCCCTGGAGCGGGCCGCGCAACTTCTGCCAATGCCGCTCGAGCTCACCGGAGCCGAACCAGGCATTGACCTTGCCCACCAGCAGCTCCCATTCCCCCCCTTCCGCCGTGCCGTCGCCGGCCTTCGCCAGGGGTGGCACCACAATCGTGGTGGCGACGCCCTCCAGCACCGCGGCGGGCTGGGACATCGCCGGGGCCTCCGGCGCTGCCGGCACGGGTTCGGGGCTGGCCGGCTCCGCTGCCACGACGGGGCTCGGCGCAGCGGCAGGCGATGGGGCCTCCGGGGCCAGGGCTGCCGGCGCATTCAGCGACTCGGCCTCGCCCGCCTCTGCCGGCGCCGCGGCCTCGGGGGTGCTCAGGGCGGGGGAGGACGGTCCATCGGCCATGGCGCCGCTGGCCTCGGTCACGGCTGCGGCCGGAGAGTCGCCGCCATGGGACACGGCCTCGCCAGCCGAAACTTCAACGACGACCTCCAGGGTTGGGGGGAAGGGAGAGCCAGCCTCCTCAACACCAACGTTCTCGGCGAAGTCGCCAGCGGGGTTCCCTTCGGGGCTGGATTCCGGCGAAAAGGGGGTCTCGGCCATGGGTCGGGAGGGACTGGGCGGAGCTTACGGCCGTTTCCCGGCCCCGTCCCGCGCCCGCGGACACCGCTTCAAGCCTCCAGCGCAATCAGGCCGGGCCGCTTGGACAGGGGCTGCAGCGGCAGACGCAGCGGGAAACGGCCGGCGATCAGCCGCTCCACCAGCTCGGCGGCCATCGCCGCCGCCAGGCGCGGGCTATGGGCCGGCGCCGCTGGAATCAGGCGCCCATCCACCTGGATCTGGCCCGCCTTGAGAGCGCTGTAGGGGACGCCGCCAAAGCTGGGCTTGATCCGCCGGGGGATCGAGATGTCGAGCACCGGTGCCTCCAGCTCCTCGTCCGTGGCCGCGGCCTGGCGGGCGATGGTGCCGTTGAGCAGGGGGATCGGCGCGGCGATCGCCACCAGCAGGGCACTGCCATGCCCCTCGAAGTAGGCCGCCCGCAGCCAGCGGGGATCCAGATCCTGCAGATCCACGCTCACCGCCGCCACGGCCCCGGGGGAGCGGGCGTGGCCACTGGCCAGCCGCCGGGGCTGGGGTTGGTGGGCGCTGCCGCTGCCGACCACCCAGCCGATGGCGCCGCCCACCAGCACCGGCGACCCGGGACCCAGCAGGCTCAGGCCGGGCATGGCCAGGCCAATGCTGTCGGCGCCACCACAGGTGTAGAGGGCATTGGCCCAGGGGCCCAGCAGGGGGCCATAGGGACTGCGGATCAGGCCTTCGGCGCTGCTCAGGGCCACCAGGCCGTTTTCACCGATGGCCCGGTGCAGCAGCAGCCGGCCCAGGCCGATCTGCTGGAGGCTGAGGCGGGTGTTGAGTTCGCGGCGGGGCTGCAGGGGGGTGACCTCGCCGGCGGCGCTGAGATCGACGCTCTCACCGGCCAGCAGGGCGGCGAGCACCTGGGCACCGCCCCGGCGCTGGCCGTCGGTGCGGGTCCCGGCGATCGGCAGCACCAGGTCACTGCCGGCGCCGCCGGCCAGGGCGGCCACCCCATCGAGCTGGGGATCCCGCAGGCGGATCGGTGGATCGGTGGCCCCCAGGCTCAGATGCAGGCTGGCCTGATCGGTGAATTCGGCATTGCCCGCCACCACCACATCGGTCTGGTCGTAGGCCCGATCGAGGCCCTCCTGCTGCACCAGCTGCCGAAAATCGGCGGCGAGCCGCACCCGCAGCTGCCCGGCCCGCTGCCGCTGCAGCAGATCCGCCTCGCTGCGCGGCGACAGGAGCCCCCCCGGATCCCCCCTCATGGGAGGCCTCCCAAAGGGGTTTGGGCCGATGGCAGCCAGCTTCGGTAGACTGATCCTTGCTTCTCGCGGTCATGCATGGCGGATCCCACCGGACCCACCGGCTCTTCGGACGAACCCACAGGACCCGGTGAATCCGACGGACGGATCATCCAGACAGACCTCCGCAATGAGATGTCGCGCTCCTATCTGGAGTATGCGATGAGCGTGATCGTGGGCCGGGCCCTGCCCGATGCCCGCGATGGTCTCAAACCGGTGCATCGCCGCATTCTCTATGCGATGTACGAGCTGGGGCTCACCAGCGACAGGCCCTACCGCAAGTGCGCCCGTGTGGTGGGTGAGGTGCTCGGTAAGTACCACCCCCACGGCGACACGGCGGTCTACGACGCCCTGGTGCGCATGGCCCAGGACTTCTCGATGCGGATGCCCCTGGTCGATGGCCACGGCAACTTCGGCTCGGTCGACAACGATCCGCCGGCGGCGATGCGGTACACCGAATCGCGGCTGCAGGCCCTGACCACCGACAGCCTGCTGTCGGACATCGAGAGCGAAACCGTCGATTTCATCGACAACTTCGACGGCTCCCAGCAGGAGCCCACGGTGATGCCGGCGCGCATCCCCCAGCTGCTGCTCAACGGCTCCACCGGCATCGCCGTCGGGATGGCCACCAACATTCCGCCCCACAACCTCACCGAGCTGATCGACGGCCTCTTGGCCCTGATCGCCGACCCCGAACTTGACGATCGCCTGCTGACGTCGATCATTCCTGGCCCGGACTTCCCCACCGGCGGCCAGATCCTCGGCCGGCGCGGCATCCGCGAGATGTACACCACCGGCCGTGGCTCGGTGACGATGCGAGGCGTCGCCAACATCGAGACCCTCGAGGTCAAGGGCAGGCCTGATCGCGACGCGGTGATCATCACCGAGCTGCCCTACCAGACCAACAAGGCGGCCCTGATCGAGCGCATCGCCGAGTTGGTCAACGACAAAAAGCTGGAAGGCATTTCCGACATTCGCGATGAAAGCGATCGCGACGGCATGCGCATCGTCATCGAATTGCGCCGGGACGCCTATCCGCAGGTGGTGCTCAACAACCTGTTCAAGCTCACGCCGCTGCAGAACAACTTCAGCGCCTACATGTTGGCGTTGGTCAACAGTGAGCCGATCGTGCTCACCCTGCGGCGCATGCTGCAGGTGTTCCTCGACTTCCGGGTCGAGACGATCGAGCGCCGCACCCGCTATCTGCTGCGCAAGGCTGAAGAGCGCGACCACATCCTGCTCGGTCTGCTGATTGCCCTCGACAACCTCGACGCGATCATCGCCCTGATCCGCTCCGCCGCCGACACGGCCACCGCCCGTACAGGCTTGATGGAGCAGTTCGGCCTCAGCGATCTGCAGGCGGACGCCATCCTGCAGATGCAGCTGCGGCGGCTGACGGCCCTGGAAGCCGACAAGATCCGGCTCGAACACGAAGATCTGCTGGCCAAGATCACCGATTACAAGGACATCCTGGCCCGCCGCGAACGGGTGCTGGCCCTGATCGTCGAAGAGCTGCAGGCGATCCGCAGCCGCTACGACTCGCCCCGCCGCACCCAGATCCTCGATCTCGAAGGCGGTCTGGAGGACATTGATCTGATCGCCAACGAGCGCTCGGTGGTGATGCTCACCGAGAACGGTTATCTCAAACGGATGCCGGTCAGTGAGTTCGAGGCCACCAGCCGCGGCACGCGCGGCAAGGCCGGCACCAAGAGCCAGGGCGAAGAGGCGGTGAAGCTGTTCATCAGCTGCAACGATCACGATGCCCTGCTGCTGTTCTCCGACCGGGGTGTGGTCTATTCGCTGCCGGCCTATCGGGTGCCGATGTGCAGCCGGGCGGCCAAGGGCACGCCGATCGTGCAGTTGCTGCCGATCCCGCGGGAGGAGGCGATCACCTCGCTGTTGTCGGTGAGCGCCTTTGAGGACCACGTGCAGCTGGTGATGCTCACCAGCGGCGGCTACGTCAAGCGCACCCGCCTATCAGCCTTCAGCAACATCCGCTCCAATGGCCTGATCGCCATCTCCCTGGAAGATGGCGACGATCTGCGCTGGGTGCGGCTCGCCCTGAGCGGCGACAGCGTGCTGATCGGCTCGCTCAAGGGCATGACGATCCACTTCCGCCTCAGCGATGAGGAGCTGCGGCCCCTGGGACGCACCGCCCGCGGCGTGCGCGCCATGAATCTGCGCGAAAGCGATCATCTGGTGAGCATGGATGTGCTGCCGGCGGAACTCGCCGATCGGGTCGCCAGTTCCGAGCAGGCCGAAGACGACGGCGCCGAGGATTTGGTGGCCGCCAGTGAGGGCCCCTGGGTGCTGGTCGCCAGTGCCAGTGGCCTCGGCAAGCGGGTGCCTGTGGGTCAGTTCCGCCTGCAGAAGCGGGCCGGCATGGGCCTGCGCGCCATGAAGTTCCGGCGCGACGGCGACGTGCTAGTGGGGCTCAAGGTGCTGGGGGCAGGCGAAGAGCTGCTGCTGGTCAGCGAGCGCGGCGTGATCGTGCGCATGAAGGCCGACGCCATTCCCCAACAATCCCGTGCCGCCACCGGTGTGCGCCTGCAGCGTCTGGACAGCGGCGATCGCCTCACCGAGGTGGTGCTGGTGCCGCCGGCGGCGGAGGAGGAGGAGGAGGCCACAGCCATCCCTGAGCTGGGCGCCTCAGGAGTGGCAAGCAGCGGCGCGGACGCCGTTGTCGCCGAAGCCGATGATCTCGAGGCAGGTGAGGTCAAGCCACAAGACCCCGCAGTTTCATCCGAGGATGGCGACGACGACACCCCAGGTGAAGACTGACGCCCAAGGCCATGAGCCGACACCGTTGACGTAGTGCGATGGTCGAAGGTGAGCAGCGTCCCGGCGTGCCCTTGTGGTGGTGATGCCTACGGCAGCTGCTGCGGGCCCATCCCGAAGCCGGCCAGCAGGAGGCGGATCGGCGCCAAGCCCTGAGGGCCAGCTGCCGCAGCATGGCCTGGATCGGCCTATCCGTGCTCGCATGCCAGAACGGCGGACCGCTCGACCTACACGGCACCGTGACCTTTGAGGCCCGCTGGCGTGATCGCGAGGGCCGAGAAGGCGTGCTTTGGGAGTGTTCGCGGTTCGGGCGTGGAGAGTCCGGCGAGGGGCTGTATCTGGAGGCCCTCAGCCTGGGTGATGTCCCTACGGGGTGAACCTGATGTTGGAGCGGGCGGAGCACAACACCCCCCCCAACACCCGACACATTGCGCTATTCGATGGTGACCCAACTCCTCGAGCAGAGCCAAGGCATCCCCAACATCCAGGCGCTCTGCGTCCACCAGGACAAGCACCTGATCCACACCGATGGGAATAAGGTCGCAGCTCACCGGTGAACCGTTCTGCCGTCTGTAAAGAGCGGGCTGAACCCTTGGTTATCGGACCCGTGAACCAGCGCCAGGGCTTGGGCAATCGATCGATAAGCCATGACATGGCTGGAATGTCTCCAATCGACGACCATCCACCATGCGCGATTCTCAGAAGAGCGCTTAGGGGCTGGCTTGGTTCTTGGAACCGTGCAATGACGAGCTGGCCGGAGCTGGCAGAAGGGTTGCACGGGCTTCAGGGGCGTGATACATTGGTACTCATGAGCCAGCTGGAACTTCTTTCGCCTGCGATCGCTGGGGAAAATCCAGCCTATCTGCGTGAGCAGCTAATTACCTATATTGGCAACAAGCGCCTGCTGCTCCCTTTTATTGGACAAGCAGTTGAAAAAGTACTAGAAAGAACTCAAAAACGAAAGATCAGAGCACTTGACCTCTTCTCGGGAACAGGAGTTGTCTCACGATATTTGAAAAGATACTCTAGCCTGCTAATCACTAACGACTTGGAGAGCTACAGCCGCATAACAAACGAAGCCTACCTTTCAAACATATCTGAAGTAGATATCATTAAGCTGGAAAGTGATTTGAACTGGCTGAGGATTGAAACCGATCGGCTCTTAGAGCCAGGATTTATAGCTGAGTTATACGCGCCTAGAGACGAAGACGATATCCAGCCAGATGATCGCGTCTTTTACACGAAGCGAAATGCATCTTACCTTGATACCTCTAGGAAGCTCATTAATGAACTTGGTCCCAACTCGGCCAAGCTTTTGCTCGCCCCGTTAATCGCTAGAGCATCTGTTCATGCAAATACTTCAGGCGTATTTAAAGGATTCTATAAGAACAAAAACGGTATTGGTCAGTTTGGAGGCAGTGGCAAAGATGCACTTGTGCGAATAAAGGGAGATATTGTTGCTGAGCTTCCTGTTCTTTCGCGCTTTGAATGCGATTGCATTGTCAAGCAGGCCGACGCCAATCACTTAGTCAGAGAAATTGACGAAGTAGACTTTGCCTATTTCGATCCTCCATACAACCAGCATCCCTACGGGTCCAATTACTTTATGCTAAATCTTCTAGTTGACTATACTCGCCCTTTGGAGATGAGCAAAGTCTCTGGCATCCCAACTGGCTGGAATAGATCTTCGTATAACAAGCGAGCCGAAGCATTTATCGCGCTTTTTGATGCGATTGACAAGTGTCCCGCAGCCTTTATCCTAATTTCTTACAACTCAGAGGGCTTTGTCTCCCATGGAGAGTTTATGGATGCATTGAGGGGACTAGGCAGAGTGGATGTGTGCGCGACGCCGTACAATACATTTAGGGGCAGTCGAAACCTGGGTAACAGGTCGCTTCATGTAACTGAGTATCTCTATCTTTTGGAAAAGGTCTAAGCATGGCAAAAAAACAAGACCTTCGGTCTCAGCGGCTCGGCACGATTATCAATGTCACATCAAAACGACAGGAACAAGCTCTGACAAAAGCCTTGGTCAGCGTTTGCAAGAATCTGGAGAACAAGTTTCCTGGGATTAGATTAAAACACGAGGCGCAATGGCTTCTTCCGGCGGTAGTTGCAGAACTGAAGCGGAAGTTCCCAGAAGTTGACTTTCATCATTACCATAATACATCTGCTATGCGGCCAGATGGTGGAATCTTGGCCGTTGAATCCAATCGAGGGCCAACTTACCCAATCCTCATTGCCGAGAAAAAGAATCAAGGAACGAATGATTTAAGGGCTCTTGAGGGAAAGCCAAAACAAGCAAAAGGCAATGCTATCGAGAGACTCGGCAAAAATGTCATAGGTTTCCGTGCTGCTCTTCTTGATGAATCGATATTTCCTTTCGTTTGCTTTGGAGATGGATGTGACTTTGCAGAAGACTCCAGTATTTTGGATCGGGTAGTCACCATTGCAATGTTTGGGCATTTGAATAAGGAGTGTCTTCATAATCAGGGCCCACAAGGGATTTTCAATCGAGGATCTTTCTTCTTCAGAGTCCAAGAGTGGTCAGAAAAGGAAATGGCTCAAGCCTGTTACTCGATAGCTGAAAAAAGTGTTTTCTACTACTTTTCTAAGTATGGCGATTCAGCTTTTTTGAGAGAATAGACTTTTTCAGCGAAGATGCCTGGCCAACATCCCCTTCGAGTGGACAGGCCTCCGAAAGTTATTTCCTGTCGTTTTAATACATACGCCTGCCACTCAAGGGCAGCGTTAGGCTCGCCGAGCACAGCTTACATTTCATTGCAGCCAGTTATTGAAGCCATGAACCCAGAACATCCGGCAGCACAGCATGACCGCAAGAGCACCGAAAGAAAGAGTGTTGTGATTATCGGATTAGACCCATGGCTAATTGATTTCTCATCTCCAGATTTTGCCGCATTCCCTGGCCTGACAGCTGAGAAGGTGTTGGCGGGGATCACTTCAGCAGAAGAAGGTCTAAAGGCTCTTGGCTATGACGCACAGCATTGTCTTATTGATTTTGACCAGACCGCAGAAGCGGTTGTCACCGCAGAACTTCAAAAGCAGCGGTTCGACTGTATTTTGATTGGTGCGGGCATCCGAGCCGTTCCGAGCAACTTTATTCTTTTTGAGAAGCTTATAAACGTCGTTCATGAGCACGCCCCTGACTCCAAAATCTGCTTCAACACAAATCCCTCGGATACCCTGCATGCTTTGCAACGCTGGATATGAGGTTTTCTAATCTCTTTGCAATTGCACTGACGTGGCCCCGTAAACCGATCCAGGCTGAGAGAGTCCTCAGCCGGCAACCACCTCGGCGGCCCGCTGCCGCTGAAAACGGGCAATCTCCAGCTCCAGCACCCCTTCATTGATGCAGAGGGCATCGGCGATGCCCCGCAACTGGAGATCCTCCTCCGGTTCGATGATGCCGTCGGCGCAGGCCACCCGGAAGGCCGCCTCCAGGATCATTTCGCGGGCGTTGTCGTCGAGTTGCAGGCATTCATCACGCAGCCGTTGCAGCAACTGCTCGAACGGACCGTTACCGCTGCTTGCGATCTGCTGCTGACTGGCCTGGGCCATGGCGTGGAGTTCCCCCTGTTTGGGTTGATGGCCCATGATCTCCCCATAGGTTTCGGCCATGATCTCGATCTCGGGCTCCTCGATCTCACCATCGGCCAGGGTGATCGCAATCATGCATTCCAACAACAGATCGCGCACCTTGGTGGCATAGCGATCGCCGTGGGAAACGGCCCATTGCAGATCACTGAGATCCCGTTGTTTGCGGTTGTGTTGCGACGCACGGGGATCGCGCTTGCAACCCGTCCGTCCCCCCGAAAGGCTGTCGTAAATGTGAAAGGTGAACAGCTCGACCAATTGCCGGCAAAACAAAACGCCACGCACCGAGTTGCCATAGCTGTCCAGCCGGGGCGAGAAGGTGGCCAGTCCCATCAGATTGGGCACCACGGTCATCACCGCGCCAGCCACCCCGGATTTGGCCGGCAGGCCCACCTCAAGGGTGAACACACCGGCGCTGTCGTACATGCCGGCTGCCTGCATCACCGACAGGGTCTTCTTGACCACATCGGTGGTGAGCACCTGCCGGCCCGTGATCGGGCAGACGCCGCCGTTGGCCAGGGTGGCCGCCGCCACCGAGAGCATGGAGGCCGTCATCTCGATGCTGCAACAGGAGAGATAGAGATCCAACATCTTGTGCAGATCGACGCCCCGCGGCAGTCCCTTGCCACCACGCAGCAGATAGGCAATGGCGAAGTTGTTGTCGGCCGTCTCCCGTTCCGAGAGCATGGTCTCCTCGCTGAAGCGCACCGGTGCCACCGCGCCGCAGAGTTCGGACCAGAGCTTCATGATTTCGCTGGTGATCGCTCTGGCGTCCTTCTCGGGCCAGCTGGAGGCCACCACGCCGGCGGTCATGATGGCGCCGGCATTGACGCAGGGATTGAACGGACGCATGTCCGGCAGCAGTTCCAGCGAGTTGAAAGGACGGCCCGAGGGTTCGACACCGACGTAGGACTGCATCAATTCAGGTCCCTCCCGCTCGACGGCATAGGCATAGGTGAGGGGTTTGGAAACCGACTGGATCGAGTGATAGACATCCACGTCACCGAGTTCCAGCCGCTGGCCATCAACGGAACAGATCGCCACTCCCCACTTCTCAGGGTCGGCATCGCGCAGGATCGGAATGTAGTTGGCGTTGTGGCCGCTGCGATCGTCGGCGACCTGGTCATGGATCATTCTGATGTCCGAGCAGAACTCTTCCCAGTCAGGAATCACCAGTTCGCGATAGAACGTGCGCTTCAGCATCAGCAATTCGTCGCCCACCAGGGCGGCAAAGGTTTCGAAGCTGATGGGAGCATCGCCAAGGGCGCCCAGCCGCTCCATCGTGATCGCCAGGCGAAAATCGTCGAGTTGAATGCCGCTGGCAAGAATGTGTCGTTTGATACTGATTGCGCTGGTGTTGCTGTCGTCATCGGCAACGACGTTGAACATCTGACGCAACCGGTCCATTTCGGTCAGTGAAATCCACTGACGGGAGCCTAGAGGTCCAGCCTTCGCTTTCCGATCGCCGTCGCAGGCCCGCTCCTGTTGGCCCGCAGGGAGCGAAGCTGTCATCCGGGGAGGCAAATCTGTTGTTCTGGGTGCTGTGGCTCCTGCCCATCGAAGGTGCTGGCAACGCCTGTCAAGCCCCGCCTTAGCCTCCTCCCAAGCCCGTTTCCAGCCCCCTGACAGCCACCGTCCCAGCGAATCCATCCCCGGCGAACCGGGAGTCCGTGGAGCCTGTGCCTGACTCCACGGAGTCAGCGTCCGCCGAGGTGCTGGTGATCGGATCCGGCCCCGCCGCCCTGGCGATCGCCGCGGCCCTGGCCGAGCGACAGGTGGCGGTCCTGGCGATCGCCCCCGGTGATCCGGCGGCGCCCTGGCCCAACACCTACGGCATCTGGGGGCCGGAGGTCGATGCCCTCGGCCTGGGCCATCTGCTGGCCCATCGCTGGTCCACCTGCGTCAGCTGGTTCGCTGCCGAACCCTGCCGCCTTGGCCATGACTACGGCCTGTTCGACAAGACCGCCCTGCAGCTGCACTGGCTGGCGGCCTGCGCGGCGGCAGGGGTGCGCTGGCGGCGGGGGTTGGCGGCGGCGATCGACCACGACGCCGCCGGCTCGACGGTGACCACGGCCGCCGGGGACAGCCTGCGGGCCCGGTTGGTGATCGACGCCAGCGGCCACGAGCCGGTCTTTCTGGAGCGTCCCGATGACGGACCGGTGGCCGGCCAGGCCGCCTACGGCATCGTCGGCCGGTTCAGCACCGCGCCGGTTGAACCCGGCCAGTTCGTGCTGATGGACTACCGCAGCGACCATCTCAGTGAGCAGGAACGGCGCCAGGAGCCGCCCACCTTTCTGTATGCCATGGACCTGGGCGAGGGGCGCTTCTTCGTAGAAGAGACCTCCCTGGCCCTGGCTCCGCCATTGCCCTACGACAACCTGCGCCAACGGCTGGAACGGCGCCTGGCCCATCGCGGTGTCAGCGTCACCGACGTGGAGCACGAGGAGTTCTGCCTGTTCCCGATGAATCCCTGCCTGCCGGAAGCCGACCAGCGCCTGATCGGCTTCGGCGGCTCCGCCTCGATGGTGCATCCGGCTTCGGGCTACCTGGTGGGCGCCCTGCTGCGGCGGGCTCCCGAGCTGGCGGCGACGATCGCCACCGAACTCGCCCAACAGGGCCCAACCGAAGCCAATGGCGCGGCGCTGGCGGCGGCGGCCTGGCAGGCCCTGTGGCCGGCGGCGCTGCGGCGCAAGCAGGCCCTGTATCGCTTCGGGCTGGAGAAGTTGATGCGCTTCGATGAGATCCAGTTGCGGCATTTCTTCGCCAATTTCTTCGCCATGCCCGAGCCGCTCTGGTATGGCTTTCTTACCAACACCCTCAGCGTTGCCGAGCTGGTGGGCGCCATGGTGCGCCTGTTCGCCACCGCCCCCTGGGATGTGCGCTGGGGCCTGATGCAGCCCCGGGGCCGGGAGCTGGCCCTGCTCGGTCGCTTTCTGGCGGGGGGGTGATCCGGACCGACTGATCGGCGTCGCCTCCGCCCGTCGCCCATGGCAACGGCACCACCTCGACCGCCGAGCTTCCAGGCACAGCCAGCGCGCACCCTCGCTACGGTCGATCTGGCCTACCGCGAGCCTTCGGGATGTCCCCGACCCCATCAGGCAGCGCACCGAGCCGCGGCCCCTTGCTGTCCCTGCTGCGCCAGCCGAAATCCGGCGGCGGCACCGCGGTCGACCGCGAGCAGGTGCGCGACCTGATCGGAAGCCTGGAGCGGCAGCAACCCGCCGATCTGATCCGCGATCAGGCGCTGTTGAAAGGCGTCTGGGAGCTGCGCTGGAGCAGCAGCTCCCTGCCCTATCTGGCGGTGGCCCCCTGGCTGGAGAACCTGCAGCTGCTGGATCCCGCCAACGGCCGGGGCATGAACCTGCTGCGGCTGGCCGGCCCCCTGGGCCCGGTGGCCGGTATCGCCGTGCAGGCGGCCATCGCCATCGAGCCCGCCGCCATCGATACCGATGCCGCGGCCAGCACCGAGCCGCCCCCAGCGACACAACGGGTGAGCGTGCGTTTTGTGCGCGGCGGATGGCTTGGGCCCCAGATCGGCCAGAACCGGCTGCAGTTGCTGCGGGAGGTGAAGCAGAGCTTCCCCGCCTGGCTGGACATCACCGTGGTGGACGAGGAAATCCGGGTCTGCCGCGGCAATGCCGGCACCCTGTTCGTGCTGCTGCGCCGCCCCGATCTCAGCCTCGAGAGCCTGCTGGGCTGAAGCGGTCTGCGGTCCTGAGGGCCTGGGCCTGGACCTGGGAAGAGGGTCGCCGCCGGGCGTCGTCTCCAGGCCTGTCGTCCTGCAGCTTGTTGCCCTGGAGGTTGTTGCTGAGGAGGTTCGCATCCTCGTGCTTGTCGTCCTCAAGGTTGTCGTTCTCGAGGTTGTCGCCCCCAAGACAGACCCGCTCAAGGAAGGGGCTGGTCATCGCCCGCAGCAGGGCGCTGTAGTCGAGGCCGAAGCGCAGCTCCTCGCCGACCGCCAGAGGCTGGTCGGCCTCCACCACCAGATGGTCGCTGCTGGCTCCCACGACCCTGATCCCCGCCGCTGCGCTCAGGCCAGCCGGATCGACGTCCTGGACGCCCAGGGCCAACAGCGCCCGCTGCCTGGAGGATGCCGGCCGCCCGGCTGGCGTCGCCACGGCGGCAAAGCTGGTCTGGCCGCGCTCGCCCCAGGGCTGGCCGGGTTTGACCTTGGCCTCGATGATCTCGGCCACCAGGGTGAAGGCGCCGGTGTGCAGCCCGCTCAGGGCGCTGCGGCCCAGCGGTTCGCGGCCCAGCAGCAGCGCCTCCCCCAGGCGCAGATGGTTGATGCGGCCGGGGGGATGGCCCGCCGCCAGCCAGGGCAGATTGCTGGAGTTGCCCCCCGAGACGATCTCCAGCCGCAGGCCGAAGCGCCGCTCCAGGGCCGTGGCCAGGGCCGAGAGCTCCGCCATGTTGCGGGAATCGGCGGCGATGCCGTGCTGGCAGCCCAGGTTGGTGCCGATCCCCAGGAGCTTGAGGGCGGGTTGCTCCAGGGTCAGCTGGGCCACGGCCTCCAGGTCGGCCGGCAGGATCCCCTCGCGCAGATCCCCCAGTTCCACCATCAGCAGCACTCCATGGCGGCGCCCCTGCTGACGCGCCGCCGCCGCCAGGGCCCGCAACACCTGCGGCTCGCTATTGCAGCTGCCGCTGGCCTGGGCCACCACCCGCTGCACCTGAGTGAGCATCGGTGAGCGGATCAGCAGCATCGGCAGGGTGATGCCGGCGGCGCGCAGGGCCTCAATCGTTTCGATGCGGGGTTCACCGATCGCTTCGATGCCGGCCGCCGCCCAGGTGCGCACGATCTCCGGCAGGCCGAGACAGGCCTTGCTCACCCCCATCACCGTGATGCCCCGGGCGGCCAACTGCATCCGCAGGCTGCGGGCGTTGTGGAGCAGCTGATCGAGACGGATCTCCAGCCTGGGGCCGTTCAACCCGCTGCCGTCAGGGCCGGAGCCAGGGCGGGAAAGGCCCGCAGCACCATCTGCACCAGGCGCTCCGGCGGCCGGCTGAGGGCATCGCTGACGGGGATGCCGAGCTCCGCTTCGTAGAGGGCGATGGCGGCGGTGATGGCGGCGTCGTCCATCTGCTCGTGGTTGAGGGTGAGGCCGATCACCCGGGTGGGGCAGAAGGACTCGATCAGGCGGATCTCGCTTGCCGGGGTGGGCATGGCCACGTGGGGGAAATCACTCAGCCACTGGCGCCGCGGGGCGTGCTGCAGGATCACCGCCTGGGGCTGGCAGCCCCTGAGGATGAAGGTGGAGGAGAGATAGGCGGGATGGCTGAGGGCCCCCTGGCCTTCGATCACGATCACCTGGGGCTGCTCCTGCTGCCAGGCCTGCACCACCGCCGCCTCCACCTCGCCGGAGCAGAACTGGGAGGGGATCGCATCGAGGGGCATGCCGTGGCGGCCGCCCTGCATCAGGCCGGTCTGACCGGTGTTCACCAACACCGCCCGGATGCCCGCCTGCTGGAGGGCCTGCACCAGCCGGGTGGCTGTGGTGCGCTTACCGATGGCGCCATCGGTGCCGAGCACGGCGATGCGCGGGCAGCCCACCGTGGCGATGGCGCCGCTGAACAGGCGCAGATCCTTGAGCGCCGGCACCCGCCGCACATCGCGGATTTCCACCCGATGGCGGGCGGCGGCGGCGCTGAATTCGGCGTCATCGTTGAGGAACTCGCGCAGACCCTGAACCAGGTCCAGCCCGGCGGCCATGGCCTGCAGCAACACCTGCCGATCGCCCGGGCTCATCAGTCCGGTGGCCGGCGCCATGCCGTAGATCAACAGCTGGGGCTTGGGCCCCGCCAGGGCCAGGGCGGCCTGCAGATCCCGGACGATGGGAATGCCATTGGCGATGCCATCCAGCACCAGGCCGGCATCCTGGCCGGCGCCATGGCTGTCGATCACGGCGGCGATGCGATAGGCCTCGCAATGGCGCACCAGCCCATGGGCGGTCTTGCCATCGAGATGGTTGAACTGGCCCTCGCAGTAGATCAGGGCGGTGCGGATCGGCCGGCTGGCCACGGGGCTCGGCCCATGCAGCAACAGGCTCAGGCCAGGGGCCTGGAGTGAAAGCGTCAAAGGGAGCGGTGCCTCGCGGAACGCTCAGAGAGGTCGGCCGAATGGCCTGCCGGGTGCCTTTGGCCGGCGGGGGGTCCAGACGTCCCCGCCAAGAGGGGGGTGGATCTGTTCACCCTAGGCCCGTTTCCCCGTTTTCCTCGTCGTCTTCGGGGGGCCAGGCGATCGAAACCACCACCGGCGCATGGTCGCTGGGCTGGATGTTGCCGCGCTGCGCCTTGTCGATCACGCAGCCGGTCGCCAGTTCCTGCAGCACGTCATCGAGATAGATGTGGTCGATGCGCCAGCCCCGGCCGGTCTCCCAGCCGCCGCTTCGGTAATCCCACCAGCTCCAGTGACCGCTGCCTGCTTCAAACATGCGGAAGCTGTCGGCCAGCCGCTCCCCCAGGGCCAGGCGCAGGGCCGAGCGCTCCGGTTCGCTGGCCATGATGCCGCCCGTGAGGCGCTCGGGATCATGGATGTCGCAGGCCTCCAGGGCGATGTTGAAGTCGCCCAGCAGCACCAGCGGCTCGCCCTGGGACTCCTGCACCGCCAGATAGCGCTGCAGGCAGGCCAGCCAGGCGAGTTTGTAGGCGTATTTGTCGCTGCTGAGCGAGGAACCGTTGGGCACATACAGATCCAGCACCCGCAGCCCGTCGATGCGGGCGCTGATCACCCGTTTCTGCTCCGGCAGGTCCCTCACCTGGGGGTCGTCCGGCAACAGGGCTTCAAAGCCGATCTGCACGTCCTCCAGCGGCAGGCGGCTGAGAATCGCCACGCCGTTGTAGGCCTTCTGGCCGCTGATGGCGCAGCTGTAGCCCAGCGCCTCGAAGGCGCCGTGGGGGAAGAGGTCATCGCTGACCTTGGTCTCCTGGAGGCAGAGCACCTCCGGTTGCTCCCGGGCCAACCAGCTCGTCACCTGCTCGAGCCTGGTGCGCACCGAATTGACGTTCCAGCTGGCAATCCGCATCGCTCTGGCGTTGGCTTCCGGCCCGAGTCTCCTAACATCAACACCTCGATCGTGAGCCTGTAACGGCATCAAGCCCATGGCCCGCAAGCCGTTTTCGCCGCTGTCCCGCCACTGCTCTGCCCTGGGGCGCCTGCCGCTCGGCGGCCTGGGCACGGCTGGTCTCGGGGCTGCCCTGCTGCTGGCAGGTGCCACAGCCCCCGCACGGGCCCAGCAGGCCGGCTACGGCCAGACCATGGGCACCACGCCCATGGAACGCCAGATCTATGACGGCACGGGCAAACCCGGTGGTGGCTCGATCCTCGACTCCACCAATCCGATCGATCTGATGAACAAGCTGCGGCGCGGCACGGCGATGGATGACGCCACCCCCCCCAGCTCGGCGATCGACGAGGCCCTCAAGGCCTTTGATGCCCAGTCGGCTCCGGCACGGGCGCCTGGGGCTTCGGCGGTGTCGTCCCAGGTGAAGGCACCCTGAGGGGCTCCAACCCCCAGGTGGCGGCCAGTTTGTCCAGGATCGGATTCGATTTGCCGGGTTGGGATTGGCGCAGTCGTGCTGCCTCCAGGGCCTCCTGGGCCGCCTTGGTCTGTCCCAGTTGGTGGCGCAGCAGCGCCAGGCCCAGCAACGGTCGCTGGTCGTCCGGAAACTGGCTGGCCAGTTTGCTGTAGGTGACCTGGGCCTGGCCGTTCTGCCCGCGGCGCTGCTGCAGTTCGGCCAGCAACAGGCCCAGGCCCAACGCTTCGGGCTTGATCTCGGTCTTGCTGGCGCTGTCGTAGGCCTGGCGCACCTGGGCTTCGGCTTCGCTGCCGTGGCCCAGCTCCAGCTTCAGCAGGGTCATCAGCTGCAGGGCCTCCACCTGGTCCGGTTTGCGGCTCAGGATCATCCGCAGCTCCCGCTCGGCGCCGCGGCGATCGCCCCGATCGCGCCGCAGTTCCGCCAGCATTAACCGCAACGACCAGCGCTCCGGCTGGCGATCCGCCATCGGCTCCAGCAGGGTGATCGCCTCCTCCTGACGGTTGAGGGCGATCAGCAACTCCAGAAGGCGCTGTTGTTCGCCGGGGCTGGCCTCCTGGCGATCGAGCCGCAGCCGCAGGCGGCTCGCCTCGGAATTCAACTGTCTGGTGTGGGGATCCGATCCACCGGGACCCTGCTGCTTTTGCCCCAGCCACCAGCCGCCGGCAGCGGCCAGCAGCACCACCAGGCCAGCGAGGCTGGACCAGAGACCGAGGCGGCTGCGGTTGGGCGTCGCCATCGGCGAACAGGGCGAGGGAGAAGGGGATGGGACCGGCCGGAGACTACCGCCGCCGCTGGCTACATTGGCTCCGCGGCGGCTGCCGCACCTGTCTGACGGCAGGCTCCACCACAGCGACGACATGCGCCAGCACCCCATCTCCCCGGTCACCGAGCCGACGCAGTACCGGGCCATCGGTGTTGTTCGTGGTCTGTATGTTCCGGCCGATCCAGAGCAACTCACCCGCGGCCTGATCCGCACCGCCGATGGCACGGAGATCGAAGCGGTGGTGCTCGGGCGGCTGCTGACGCTGATGCGCCGCCATCTCGATCTGGCCGAACCCCATCTGTGGGTGGTCTATCCCCGCACCCGCGAGCAGAACCACCTGCATCTGCAGATGGTGGGGGTCTGGGAGCCCAGCACCCTCTCCCAGGACGACGAAGCTGCCGAAGCTGCCGCCACCGAAGCTGCCGCCGACGCCGAAGCTGTCGCCCCGAGCGGCGATGCCCTGCCGGAAGGCGATGACTACTTCTCGGTGCGCGGCGAACTGATCTACACCCGTCCCGAAAGCGGCGATCTGGTGATCAAGGTGCGCCAGCAACCCCGCGCCGACGGCTCCAGGCCGGTGCCGTTCAAACTGCAGCTCAAGGGCGAGATCCCCCTGGAGCACCTGCGCCATTTCGTCTCCCTCGATCTGCGGCGCCAGGGCCAGCAGCTGACCCTGGAAGGACTGGAGGTGCTGGAACCGGTGGCCCAGCGCGGCAATCGCGGCGGCAAGGGCCGCCGGGGGGGTTCGGAACGGGGTGGGGCAGGCGGCGGCGAACGGGGTGGAGCCCGGGGCGAGCGCAGCAGCGGCCCTGCCCGGCCCCGCCCCCCCGAGTCCGGCCCCCCGCGGCCGGCGGCCCACGGCAAGGCGATCAGCCGACCCGGACGCTGAGATGGCCCCAGCCTCCGCCGGCCTGGCAGTGCTGATCGTCGCCCTGCTGGCCGTGATCGGACCGCCCCTGGGGCTCTCCCCCTGGATCGTCACCGTGCTGGCGGCCCTGATGCTGGGATCGCTCACCCTGGATGCGGCCCGCTACGGCGGCCGCGGCGGCCATCTGCTGGCCGAGACCCTGCCCGGCGGCGAGCGGCGCCTGCGGCGCATCGCCATCCATGAGGCCGGCCATGCCCTGGCGGCAGCCGACGACAACCTGCCCGTGCGCCAGGTGCTGGTGGGCAGCCTCGCCTGCCTGCGGGCCGGCCTCAGCAGTAACGGCAGCACCGAATTCGAGCCCCCCGCCAGCGCCAAGCTGCCGCTGGAGGAGCTGCGGCGCTGGAGCCGGGTGCTGCAGGCCGGCATGGTGGCCGAACAGATCTGCTACGACGAGCCCGCCCTCGGGGGCGGCGACGACCGCGCCCTGCTGGGACGGCTCTGGGGCCTGTCCGGCCACGATGTCGACACCGCCCAGCGGGAGCAGCGGCGGGCGCGGCGCGAAGTGGAGCAAAAGCTGCGCAGCCAGCGCCAGGACCTCGAAACCCAGGCCGATCGCCTCGTGCAGCTGGCGCCTCGGCTGGGCCGTCCCTGCCCCACCGCGGTGCTGCCGCCGGCATGAGCCTCGCCCTGCTCGATTGCCCCACCGGTCTGGCCGGCGACATGCTGCTGGCGGCCCTGCTGGACCTGGGCCTGCCGGAGTCGGTGATCCACGCCCCCCTGGAGGCCCTGGGGCTGGCCGGTCTCTATCGCCTGGAGCGGGAGGAGCGCCGCAGCGCCGGCCTGCGGGGACTGGCCCTGAAGGTAGTGGCCCTCGAGCCCCAGCCGGGCCATCGCCTCTGGGGCGACCTGCGGCAGCAGCTGCAGCAAGCCGCACTGGCCGAACCCTTGCGCCGCCAGGTGCTGGCGGTGTTTTCGCTGCTGGCCGAGGCCGAGGCAGCGGTCCATGGCCAGCCCGCCGAGCAGGTCCATTTCCACGAAGTCGGGGCGATCGATGCCCTGGTCGACATCGTCGGGGGGTGTGCGGGCCTGCTGCACTTCGGCATCGACCAGCTGGTCTGCGGTGTGCCGCCGGCGGGCCATGGCCGTGTGCTCACGGCCCATGGTTCCCTGCCCCTGCCGGCGCCGGCGGTGCTGGAGATCGCCCGCTTGCGGGGGATTCCGCTGGCCGGCAGCGAGGGCTTCCCGGCCGGCGAACTGACCACCCCCACCGGGCTGGCCCTGATGGCCTGCTGGGCCACCCGCTTCGGGCCGGCGCCGACGGCCGTACCGCGCCAGGTGGGGATCGGCCTGGGCAGCAGGGTGCTTGATCGGCCGAACCTGCTGCGGCTGATCCTGGCGGACCCCAGGGAGCCGCTCGCCGATGGCCAGGACGGCGAAGCGCAGGAGCTGGTGCTGCAGCAGCAGGCCCAGATCGATGACGCCACCCCGGAAGATCTGGCGTTCCTGGCCCAGGAGCTGCGCCAGGCCGGGGCCCTGGAGGTGTTCAGCCAGGCGATCGTGATGAAGAAAGGGCGCCATGGCTTTCTGCTCACCGCCCTGCTGCGGCCCGATCGGGCGAGCGCCCTGCGTCAGGTCTGGTGGCGCCACAGCACGACCCTGGGGGTGCGGGAACTGCTGCAGCCCCGCTGGCGCCTGGCCCGCCAGCCCCTGGAGCTGGCCACCGCCTTGGGCCCGCTGCGCCTGAAGCAGGCGAGCCTGCCGGGGGGTGAAACGCGCTCCAAACCCGAACACGACGACCTGGTGGCCCTGGCCCGCCGCCACGATCTGTCCCTGGCCCAGGTCCGCCGCGAAGTCGAGCGGGCGCTGCAGGCCCTGAACCGACCGGGAATGCAGGCTCCGGTGATGCAGGCTCCAGGGGCACCAGGGGCGGACAGCCAGAGTTCGCCTGTTGAACAGCAGGTGCTGCCAGAGCAGGAGATGGACCATCAGGACAGGTGCCAGGAGCGATGAACAACCCCATGACCCAATGGCGCCGGCAAGGGTCCGATCGGGCAGCGGCCCTGGCTTCCCGCCTGGGACAGCTGAAGTCGCGCCTACCCCAGCTCCTGGGCGGCCTGCGCCTACCCCACCTGCCCAGAGGCCTGCGCCCACCCCGCCTGCCGGGCGGGCTGCGCCCCTGGATCATCTGCCTGAGCCTGGGGTTTGTGCTGGCGGCCCTGTTCAGCCACGGCCGCCAGCTGCTGCAGATCAGCCTCGATCTTCAGGGCTGGCTGTGGCTGGTGCTCGGCGTCGGGCTGAACGTGCTCAGCGTCGTGGTCAATGGCCTGGCCTGGGGGGTGATCCTGCGCTGGCGCGGCCTGCGGCCCCGCTGGGTGGCCCTGGTCAACCTTTACGTGGGCACCAATCTGCGCAAGTTTCTGCCCGGCGGCATCTGGCACCTGGCAGCCCGGGTGCAGGCCCTGCGCGGACCGCAGGCCCCCCTGGCCGCCCCCACCGGCACGGCGATGGCCCTGGTGGTCACCCTGCTGGACCCCCTGCTGGCGGCGGTGGCGGCCCTGGCCCTGGTGCCTCTCGGGGGCTGGCAGAACGGCCTGGCCCTGCTGACGCCCTTGCCCTTGCTGCTGCTGCTGCCGCGCTGGCTCCATCCCCTGCTGCGGCGGCTGGAGCGCCAGCGGGCTCAGCAACTGGGCCTGAGCGCGGAGCTGGACCAGGAGATCGGCAGCGGCGGCGATCGGCTGCGCTCCTATCCCTGGCAGCCCCTGCTGGCGGAGCTGGCCTTCGTGCTGCTGCGTTTCGCCGGCTTTTACTGCTGCGTCTGGGCCTTCGATCTCCAGGGCTCGATCGAGCCGGGGGTCTGGCTGGCGGGCTTCGCCCTGGCCTGGACCGTGGGCCTGGTGGTGCCGGGAGCCCCCGGGGGACTGGGGGTGTTCGAGGCGGTGCTGCTGCTGCGGCTGGGGGTGGCCCTGCCGGAGGCCCCCCTGCTGGCGGTGGCCCTCAGCTATCGACTGATGGTCACCCTGGCCGAGTTGCTGGCGGCGGGCCTGGTCGCGGCCGATGACCAGTTGGCGCGCCTGCTGCAACGGAACGGGGCCAGGCCCGAGCCGCCGCCCGCCGACCCTGGCAGCCCTTCTCAATAGGCCTTACTCTTGAGAAGTTGAGTGGTTGCCCTGGTGTCGTCCCCCTCCCAGGCTCCCGCTGCGGCCCACCTGCCCCACCAGGCCCAGCCCAGCACCCTCAGGGCCAGCCTGCATGATCGGGGCCAGCGCCTGACCCCCCAGCGGCAGCGGGTGCTGGGGCTGTTCGAGGGCCTGGGTGAGGGCCGCCACCTCAGCGCCGAGGAGGTGCACCAGCGGCTGCTGGGGGCCGAGGCGAGGGTGTCCCTGGCCACGGTCTACCGGACCCTGCGGCTGCTCAGTTCGATGGGGCTGCTGCAGGAGTTGGAGCTGCCGGAAGGTGGCCGGCGCTTTGAGCTGGCGGGCGACGCCCATCGCGATCACCACCACCTGGTGTGTGTGCGCTGCGGCCGCACCGAAGAGTTCGAAAATCCCGAGGTGCTGGCCGCGGGCGAGGCGGCCGCCCATGGCCACGGCTTCCGCCTGGTGGAGTGCGTGCTCAACGTCCGCGCCCTCTGCCCAGCCTGTGTCGCGGCGGAGCGCGCTTGATGAGCCCAGCGGCGGAGCGCGCTTGATGCACTCAGCGGCAGAACGGGCGAGGAGCTACGCCAAGGCGACCAGCGTCAGCCGATGATGGCGGAATAGGCGATCACGACGGCATTGACCACCACAAAACTGGACATATAAATCGGCAGATAGATCCTGCGATCCATGCGCTGGGCGAAATCTTCCTTGCCGGCCTCACAACGCAGATAGGCCACCATCGCCAACAGACTGCTGGCCAGGATGTAGGCAATCGAGATGATATGGATCATGTCGGTGAGCGTGATGTCCTCCGACAGGCCCAGGGTGGACTCAGCCTGCTGCATGTTGACGATGGCGGCGAACAGGCAGCCCACCAGCAGACCCGTACGGCCGCTGACGATGTCGGGCTCGCGCACATCCATCAGGAAGGCGATGCCGGCGATGATCACGGCGGCATAGACACCGGCACAGAGCTTGAGGAAGCTGGTGACCCGGGCGCGATGCAGGGTGATCTCGACCCGGATGCGGCTGTAGGTGCCCTTGCCGTCAAGGTGTTTATCCGGCTTGCCGAAGTTGGTGGAGTAGCTGTGCTCGATCTCACTCAGGTTGAAATCGGAGGCGATCCAGTCGCCGTCGTTGATGCTGGGATTGAAGCCGGAGTGCTTGAAATCAGGGGTGATCACAAAACTGGACACATCCGATCCCACACTTTCAAATTCAAAGACGATCGTGTGCCGGTCAAAGGGAAAGTTTTTGGCGGACCAATGGTGAAAGAAGGTGCCTTCAACGGTGCGCTCCGACCAGTAGACCATGGAGCTATTTGGGAAATAGCCCGATTCATTGGCGACTTTCTGGGTCTTGATCTCGCTGATCGTGGCGCCGTTGGAGTTGAGCACGTTGATATCTTCCAGCGGCGAACCCTGGGCCGAGGGACAGACACTCCAGAGGCGGACCGAGGCGAACAGGCTGCGGTCGGCGAACTTGTAATCGCGCATGTCCTGCAGATAGACCCCCATCAGGCAGGTGAGCGGCTCGTGCAGCATGCGCATCGGCGTGCCCTGGGAGCTGGCGGGGGCTAGTGGCGCCGCCAGCGCCGGCAGCAGGGTCAGCAGGGTGGCCGTCAGGCTGGCCAGGGCCAGGGCGATCCAACGGTGCAACGGCCGCACTCGAAAGGCCGGATGAGTGCCGAAAGCGATCATGGCTGCAATCTGGCCAGGCGCCCCTGAAACTGGCGGCTGCGATCCAACTGACCCAGCTGCTTGGTGATCTGGATCATCGCCGCCAGGGCTTCGCGGGAATCAGGCTTGAGATACAGGCATTTCTGCAAGCAGTCCAGGGCCTCTTCGGGGCGATTGTGGCGCTCCAGCAGCTGACCTAAGCGCAGGTAGGCGAGATCCGAGTAGGGGTTCTGGGCCAGTTCCTGCTGGCAGCGCTCCAGTTCGCTGTCGCCGGAGCCGCCGGCCTGCGGCGCCCTGGCGGAGCCCACAGCTGTCGCCTTGGCTGCCGCAGCCGGCCTGGAGCGGGGGGCCAGGGCCGGTTGGAGCCCGGCGCGCGGGCTGCTGCGCAGGGGGGTTCGCCGGGGAGGGCGGCTGCTGACAGAACGCTCGCGCCGCGGCGGGCTGCTGGCCACCGCAGCGGGCGTCTCGGGCGGTGGCGCCGCCGCCTCGGGCTGCTTGCGCAGGAAGCCAAAGACGAAGGATTCGCGGATCGGGCTGAACAGGGCACTGGGAACCTTGCCGGTTTCCGCCGAGCCGACGAACAGCAGGCCCCCTGGCTTGAGCAGGGCCGCAAAGGATTCGAGCAGATGCTGGCTGGCCGTCTCCTCCAGGTAGATGAGCAGGTTGCGGCAGAAGATCACGTCGTAACGGGTGCCCATTTCGGCCAGGCAGCTCATCAGGTTGGTGCGCTTGAAGTGCACCGTCTGCTTGATCGCCGGATGGAGCGCCAGGCCCTGGGGGGTGATCTGAAAGTGCTGATGCTGTTCTGCCTCGCTGACGCCGCGGAAGGAGTGCTTGCCGTAGACGGCGTTGCGGGCCTTGCGGATCGACTGGCGGCAGATGTCGATGGCATCGATGACGAAACTGTCCCGCGGCAGGCCCATGTCCAGCAGCGTCATCGCCATTGAATAGGGCTCTTCACCGGTGGCGCAGGGGGCGCTGAGCAGGCGCAGGGGCTGGCTGGGCAACCCGTCCTGGATCAGGCGGCCGACATGCTCACGCAGATGGACGAACGGATGGCGATCGCGGAAGAACCAGGTCTCCGGCACCACCACCAGCTCCACCAGGCTCTGCTGCTCCTCGGTGGAGGCCAGCAGACGCTCCAGATAGGCCTCGATGTCGCTGATCCCCGTGCTCTGCAGCCGCAGCTGGATGGCCCGCCGCAGGCTGTGGGCGCCGATGATGCCGGTGCTGATGCCGCTGTAGCCGGCCAGCCAGTCGGCGACAGCGCTGATGTCGTCGCGTAGAGGCTCAGAGGTCAAGGCCGATCAGATCGTGAATGGGATTGATCTGCTCCAGCAGAATCTTGAGATGCAGAATCTGCACCATGCCGCGCTCATCGAGGGTCATGCCCCCCAGATAGGGTTTGCTGCCGGAATTGAGGCCGGTGTCATGGAAGGCCGTCAACGGGCGACTGATAGTGTCGGTCACCCCTTCAGAGAGCAGACCGATATAATGCTCTTTATCGTTATTCGGCCCAGACGTGACCATGATGATGCGGCTGCTCAGGTTCTGGCCGCTGGGACGATTCTGAATCAGAAAAGAGAGATCAATCACCGGCACCACCACGCCGCGGTAGTTGAACAACCCCGACACATAGCTAGGCAGATTCACCGCCGGACGCAGGGACACTCGCGGGATGACCTCCACCACATCCTTGCTCTCCATGGCATAGAGCGGCCCGCCGGCCGAAAACAGCAACAGCAACACGGCAGGATTGAGTCCGGCTGATCGGGAGCTCGGCGCCACTAACTTCGAAACGGCCACGGGACGAACAGCTGGGGATGTAGGACGAGCTTTCAGACTCTTTTAAGCCCGTCGCAATTTAACCCGCGCCGCCTACGGCAGGGACCGATCCCATGGATTTCGCCCCAATTGGGGCGATTCGGGCCCGAAGAGCCCTGGGTGAACTGTTTTTTGCGGAAGCAGCGCCTAAGGTCTCAGCAAATTCTCCAGAACCAGTGTCCAGCGACGTAACCGGGGTCAAGAAGCAGTCGATGGAGTCCCAGCTCAAGCTGGCCTTCCTGGGCATGGGTGGTCTGGCGATGGTGGTGGCCCTGCTGGGCCTGCGCACCACCACCTCCCTGAGTTCGAGCATCAAGGAACTGGGCGCCAACCGCCTGCCCTCGGTCGATGGCCTCTGGAAGGTCAACGAGGGCCAGACCCAGGTCCAGTCCTCGGAAAACGCCATCCTGACCCCGGGCGGCACGGCGACCGAGCGCCAGCAGCAACTTCGCCGCATCGACGGGGCCTGGAAGCAGATCAACGCCGGCTTCAAGCAGTACGAGGCCACCGGCTCCACCCCCGAAGAGCAGAAGCTCTACGCCGAGTTCAAGCAGGGCTGGGCCGACTGGGAAACCAACCACAAGGAGCTGATCCGGGCCGTCAGCGCCCTGGGCAACGCCCCTTTCCCCGCCGCAGATTCACCCCAGGGCAAAGCGATCTTCGCCATCGCCCAGCAGGAGGTCAACACCTTCCAGACGGCGACCGATGAGGTCACCAAGGTGATCGATCTCAACTACAAGATCGGCTCCGACGCGGCAGCCCAGGGCGATGCCGACAGCAAAACCTCCCTGTTCTGGTCGATCGTCGCCCTGGTGGCAGCCCCATCGATCGGCTGGTTCGCCGCCAACTACTTCACACGCACCATCGCCAAACCGCTCGGTGCCCGCATCTCCGATGTGGTCGACGTGGCCGAGAACGTGGCCGGTGGCGATCTGACTCGCAACCTGCCCGACACCCAGGACGGGGACGAGCTGGGCAAGCTCCAGAACGCCATCCACGTGATGGTGGGCAACCTCAGCGGTCTGGTGCGCCAGATCCAGAATTCCGGGGTGCAGATCACCACCTCCACCACCGAGATCGCCGCCTCCGGCAAGCAATTGGAAGCCACAGTGGCCGAGCAGCTGGCCTCCACCAACGAGGTCACCGCCACCGCCCAGCAGATCGCCGCCACCTCAATGAACGTGGTGCGCGCCATGGACGACGTCAAGGTCAAGGCGGTCGAAACCGCTGATTCGGCGGCCCACAGCCAGCAGGACCTCGACCAGATGGAGAAGGTGATGCGGGATCTGGTCTCCGCCACCGCCGCGATCACCTCGAAGCTGGATGTGATGCACGAGAAGGCCAACAACATCAACACCGTCGTCACCACGATCACCAAGGTGGCCGACCAGACCAACCTGCTCAGCCTCAACGCCGCGATCGAGGCCGAAAAGGCCGGCGAATACGGCACCGGCTTCGCCGTGGTCGCCCGCGAAATCCGTCGCCTCGCCGACCAGACCGCCGTGGCCACGCTTGAGATCGAGCAGATGGTCAAGGAGATGCAGGGGGCCGTGTCGATCGGCGTGATGGAGATGGATCACTTCAGCAAGACCGTCACCTCCGCCGTCGAGGACGTGGTCCGCATCAGCGACCAGGTGGAACTGGTGATCGAGCAGGTCAAGGGGCTGACGCCCAAGTTCGAGATCGTCGGCCAGAGCATCCAGGAGCAATCCCAGGGCGCCCAGCAGATCAGCGAGGCGATGCAGCAGCTCAGCCAGGGCTCCCAACAGACCTCGGACGCCCTGCGCGAATCGAACCGGGCCCTGGAGGTCCTCGACGAATCCACCCAGGCCATGCGCACGGAAATTTCCCGCTTCCATGTCGGCAACTGATCTCGCCTTCGATCCGGACGTTTTGTATCCCGCAGACGCCAGTCCCGAGGTGAGCAGCCCCTCACTTCTGGATGACTGCTGGAATCGCATCGGCGTCTTCGGTGATCGCTCCTGTCCGGAGCTGCTCAGTTGCGTGCACTGCCGCAATTGCCAGGTGTATTCGGCCGCGGGCCGCAGCCTGCTGGAGCGCCTGCCCCCCGGCGATTACCTGCAGGAGTGGACCACGGTTCTGGCCGAAACCAAGCGGGGTTCCGAGAGCTCAACCCTCTCGGCCGATGGTTCGGTGGTGCGCAGTGATCAATCGCTTTCGGTGATGATCTTCCGCCTGGCCAGCGAACTGTTCGCCCTGCCGGTGGGGGTGTTCCTGGAGGTGTCCTCGCCGTTCGTGGTCCATTCGGTGCCCGGCCGCAGCAACCAGTTGTTCCTGGGCATGGTCAATGTGCGCGGCGAAATCATGCTGGCCGCCTCGCTCACCAACCTGCTCGGTCTGACGCTCCCGGCCACCAGCACCGCCCAGTCCGCCGGCCGGATGGCGGTGGCCGGCACACCGGAAGGCAAATGGGTGTTCCCGATCGATGAGATCTACGGCATCTATCTGTTCAACCGCGATGATGTCAGACCGGCGCCGGTGGTGATCACCAATGCCCACCATTCCTACGCCTGCGGTGTTTTTCAGTGGCAGAACCGCTCGGTGGCCCTGCTCGATCCTGACCGCATCTTCAGCATGCTGACCATGGAGATATCTCCTCAATGAGCGACCATTCTTCTGAAGCGACTCCGCTGGAGTTGTTCCGCCTCGAACTGGAGGAGCGGGTCGAGCATCTCAACCACGCCCTGCTCGAGCTGGAATCCCAGCCCGGCTCCCGCGACGCCTGCGACCAGGTGATGCGGTCGCTGCACTCCGTCAAGGGTGCGGCCAGCATCGTGGTGCTGCAGTCGCTGGTGCGGGTGGCGCACCGGCTGGAGGACTTTTTCGTTGCGCTCAAGAACAATGAAGTCTCCCTGGATCAACAGGCCTTTGCCCTGAGTTTCCGCTGCGTCGATCTCTTCCAGGATGTCAGTCGCCTGGCGCCCGATGACATCCGCGAATGGCTTGCGGCCCGCAGCCCGGAACTCGATGAGCTGGTGGAGTCGATCAGCCAGCTGCTGCCCGAGGGCCTGCTGGTCAGTCCGGCTCCCCGCAGCGCCCCCGCCGAGATCGCCAACCCGTTTGCCGGCGCCCAGGACGGCGGTTCATCGATGCCGGCGGCCTCCGATCGGGTGGTGCGCGTGGAGGCCGAAAACCTCAACCGGATCATGGCTCTTTCGGGCGAAATGCTGGTCGAGGCCAAGTGGTTGCAGCCCTTCGCCGATTCCCTGAGCCTGCTCAAGGACCGGCAGAAGGACCTGCAGGCCACGATCGAGGCCCTGCGGCTGCAGCTCACCGAAGCGGGCCAGGCCACCAGCCTGGAACTGGTCGAGAAGGCCCGCGTCAAGGAGCGTGAGTGCCGCGACACCCTGACCGAGCGTCTGGGGGAACTGGAGCTCTACGCCCTGCGCACCACCAACCTCTCCTATCGCCTCTACCGCGAGGTGATCGGCTCCAACATGCGGCCGTTCTCCGACGCGATCGTGGCCTTCCCGCGCATGGTGCGCGATCTGGCCACCAGCCTCGGCAAACAGGTGCAACTGGAGGTGCTGGGCAAGGGCACCCTGGTGGATCGCGACATCCTGCGCAAACTCGAATCGCCCCTCACCCACATCCTGCGCAACGCCGTCGACCACGGCATTGAGCTGCCGGGCGAACGGGCGGAGGCGGGCAAGCCCTCCCGCGGCACGATCCGGATCGAGGCCCTGCACCGCGGCGGCATGCTCTCGATCACGATCAGCGACGACGGCATGGGCGTGCGCTTCGACGAGGTGCGCGACAAGCTGGCAGCCCAAGGGCTGTTCAGTGCCGAAGAGGTCGAGGCCCTGACCGAGGCCGAACTCTGCGAGCACCTCTATCAACCGGGCTTCTCCACCTCCCCGAAGGTGACCGAAGTCTCCGGCCGGGGCGTCGGCCTCGACGTGGTCAGTTCGATGGCCAACGAGGTGGGCGGCACGGTGCGCTTCAGCTCGGTGATGGGCGAAGGCACCAACATCCACTTCCAGCTGCCCCTGACCCTGTCGGTGGTGCGCACCCTGCTGGTGGAGATCGCCGGCGAGCCCTATGCCTTCCCGCTGGCTCGCCTCGATCAGATCGTGGCGATTGAAACCGCCGAGATCAATGTGATGGAGGGCCGCGAATGTTTCATGCTCGATGGCGTCTCGATCGGCCTGATTTCAGCCCGCCAGGTGATGAAATTCCCGGAGGCTCCCCAGAGCGACGGGCCGATTCCGGTGGTGGTGATCAGTGACCACGCCAAGGTCTATGGCGTCGTCGTTGACCGTTACCTGGGCGAACAGGATCTGGTGGTGCGCCCCCTTGATCCCCGCCTGGGCAAGGTGGCCAATGTCAGCGCCGCCGCCCTGATGGGCGATGGCCAGCCGATCCTGATCGTCGACACCGTCGACCTGGTGCGCTCGATCGACGCCCTGCTGCAGAACTCCGGCCTGCAGACCCAGGCCAGCCGCCAGCCCGCCAAGCAGGGGCAGCGGATCCTGATCGCGGACGACTCGCCGGTGGCCCTGGATCTGCAGGCGCGCCTGGTCAGCTCGCGCGGCTACCGGGTTGATCGCGTCGTCAATGGCATGGAGGCCTGGAAGGCCATCCGCGACAACGACTACCAGCTGCTGGTGACGGATGTGGAGATGCCGGAGATGGATGGCATCGCCCTGATCCAGACCCTGCGCAAGGAGCCCCGCTTCAGGCATCTGCCGATCATCATCTCCTCCTCCCGCGATGCCGAACAGGATCGCCTGCACGGCATGGAGGCCGGCGCTGACTACTATCTGGTCAAGAGCAGTTTCCAGGACGAAACCCTGTTGGACGCCATTCATCAGCTGATCGGTCCCGCTTGAGGACCGCCCCTTGAGGATCGCCACTTGAGGATCGCCATCGTCAACGACCTGGCCCTGGCGATCACCTCGATTCGCCGGGTGGTCGAACACGAAGGTCGCCACACCGTCGCCTGGGTGGCCCGCGATGGCCAGGATGCCCTGGCCCGCTTCGCCGCCGACGAGCCCGATCTGGTGTTGCTGGATCTGGTGATGCCCCTGCTGGATGGGGTCCAGACCACCAAGCGGATCCGGGCGATCTCCAAGTGCCCGATCCTGATCGTCACGGCCAATGCCGGTCGCTCCTCCGGCCTGATCTTTGACGCCATGGGCCATGGCGCCCTCGATGTGGTCAATCTGCCGGTGCTCACGTCCTCGCCCGCCGAGAGCGGCCGCGAACTGCTGCAGAAAATCGCCACCGTCGAGCGCCTGCAGGGTCGCGCCCCGGCCCCGGCCCGCCGCGCCGGAACACCCGCAGACGCCACGCCGGCCCCCGCCGCCCGCCGCCGCCCACCCCTGATCGCCATCGGCTCCTCCACCGGCGGTCCCAAGACCCTGGCCACGGTGCTGGCCCCCCTGCCCCGCGGCATGGGGGCGGCGGTGGTGGTGGTGCAGCACATCGATGCCCAGTTCGCCCCCGGCCTGGTCAGCTGGCTCGACGCCCAGGTGGCCCTGCCGGTGCGGGCGGCCGAACCCGGCCAGACGCCCCAGGCCGGCACCGTGTTGATCGCCGTCAGCAACGACCATCTGGTGATCCGCGCCGATGGCCGCTTTGCCTACCAGGCCGAGCCGCTGGAGGAGCCCTACCGGCCGTCGGTGGATGTGTTCTTTCGCAGCCTGATCAAGCACTGGCGCGACCCCGGCGTCGCCGTCCTGCTCACCGGCATGGGCCGCGATGGCGGCAAAGGGATGCTGGAACTGCGCCGCGGCGGCTGGCACACGATTGCCCAGGACGAGGCCAGCTGCGCCGTCTACGGCATGCCCAAGGCGGCGGTGGAGCTGGGCGGTGCCGTGGAGGTGCTGCCCCCGGAAGCCATCGCCCGGAGCCTGGGCCAGCGGATCGCCTTCTGATCGCAGGACAACTACCCCTCAGGCTCCCGGTTGGCCGTGCTGTTGAGCGGCCTGGGCCGTGATGGCGCGATGGCGGCCCGGGCTTGGGCCCGGTTCAGAGCTGGCATTCGTTCAGCACGGGCTGACGGCGAGGCGATGACCCCATAGAACGGGAGTGGTCACGGATCAATCAGCGGCTTCTGCATGGCTTCTCTCTCGTTGGCGTCGGCCCAGGCCGAACTGCAATGCCGCGAACTGGACCTGGTCTTCCGCCTGTTTGATGCCAACGGCGACGGCCAGATCTCGGTGGCCGAAACCGAGCGGGCCCTCGCCAACCTGGGCGACAGCCTCACCAGCGAGGCGGGCGCCGAATTGCTTGCCCTGGCCAAGGCCCGCGGCCATCTCGACAGCCAGGATTTCACCGTCTGGGCCCTGGGGCAGGGGGGCTTCGATCTCAGCCGCAACCTGCGGGAGATCTTTGATCTGGTCGATCGCGATGGCAGCGGCTGCCTCAGCCTCGAGGAGATGACCGTGCTGCTCTCGGTGTTCGAAGACAACGCCGACGTGCCGCGCCTCGAAGCGCTGATGCGGGCCCATGACGTGGATCAGAGCGGCACAATCAGCTACGACGAATTTCTGAACCTGCTGCTCAGCGATGGCCAGCTGGCCCTGTCGCTGGCCGACCTCAAACGGCTCAAGAAAACGCTGGTGCACTACAGCACCGGCAGCCGCAATTCCAAGATCGGCCTGGTGGAGGTGGACTGCGATCTGGGGGCCGGCATCCCCGGCGCCGGCTCCGGCATCGAGCTGCTCAAGCAGGCGGCCCAGCGCCAGAAGGACCTGCGCCGCATCCGTGACCAGCTGATCGAGGAGATCTCCGAGCAGCAGCTGCCCCGGGCCCGCGCCAGCGAGATCAGCGGCGGCGAGGCCACGCCCCATGCCCGCCACATCCGCGTCATCTCCCAGGTGATGGGTCAGGCCGCCGAACTGGTCGCCAGCACCCGCCAGCGGGGCCTGTTTCCGGTGGTGCTGGCCGGCGACCATTCCACCGCCGCCGGCACGATCGCCGGACTGCGCCGCGCCCACCCGGACAGCCGCCTGGGGGTGGTCTGGATCGATGCCCACGCCGACATCCACTCGCCGTACACCACCCCCTCCGGCAACATGCACGGCATGCCCCTGGGGGTGGCCACCGGCCACGACAACGCCCACCACGCCATCAATGAGCCGGCGGCGGACACCGCCGAACTGTGGGCCTGGTGCCAGGCGCTCACCGGCACCGGCGAGCCGGCGATCCGCCTGCGGGATCTGATCTACGTCAGTGTCCGCGACACCGAACCGGCCGAGGAGGCCACGATCCGCGACCACGGCCTGCCGATCGTCAGCACCGAGGAGGTGCGGCGCATCGGTGGCGAGGCGGCGGCCCGGCGCTGCCTGGACTACCTGGAGGACTGCGATCTGATTTACGTCAGTTTCGACGTCGACAGCATGGATGCCACGGTCTTCAAGGGCACGGGCACCCCGGTGCTGGGCGGTCTGTGGGCCCATGAAGCCCTGGAGATCAACCGCACCCTGCTGCGCGATCCACGGGTCTGCTGCTGGGAGATCTGCGAGATCAACCCCCACCTCGACACGCTCAATTCCCTGGCCGAGGTGTCCCTCGGCATCTATCAGGGAGTGCTGGACGTGCTGGAGGAGCGGCTGTAGCCCCGAGCCCATGCCGCACCGGGGCCGTCCCGGCCCGAGAGCACCCGCCGGGGACCCGCCCGTCGTCCACTTCAGCCCGCCCCCGTTCAGCCGTGCCATGCCCCCCGCCCCATCCCCCCTGCCGGCCCACGAGCTGCTGCAAGGCTTCCTGAAGACGGAGCCGCCGGGCCGCACCGGGCTGGAGCGGCTCCTGCCCAGCAGTGGCACCCTGCCGGGCATCACCCGTCTCGGCGGCCATCACCCCCTGGCCCACACGCTGGTGGGCTGGCTGCGCAGCTGCGGCCAGGTGATCTTCATCAACAATCCGCTCAGCGGTCTGCTGCTGCTGCTGGCCATGGCCCTGCAGTCGTTCTGGGCGGCGGCCCTGACCGTGCTGGGCATCGCGGCGGCCCACCTCACCGCCCGGGCGATCGGCGCCGATCGCCAGGCGCGGCGCAACGGCATCTATGGCTTCAACGGCGCCCTGGTGGGTGGCGCGGTGGCGGCCCTGGCCGATCACGGTTCGGCGCTCCCTTCGCCGGCCTGGCTGCTGCTGACGGTGCTGGGGGCCGGCCTCAGCACCGTGCTGGTGCATGGGCTGGGGCGCTGGCAGCTGCGGATGATCGGCGTACCGCCGCTGACCCTGCCCTTCTGCCTGGTCACCTGGTCGCTGCTGCTGCTGGCCGCAGCCCTGGCCCACCCGGAGTTGCAGCTGCTGCAGGCCAGCCAGCCCGATCCCGTCAGCGGCCCCCTGATCGCCCTGCTCCAGGCCCTGCCCCGGGGCTTTGGCCAGGTGTTCTTCTGTTCAAGCCTGCTTTCCGGCACCGTGGTGTTGCTGGCGGTGGCCGTGGCCAGCCCCCTGGCGGCCCTGGTGGGGCTGGCCGGAGCCCTGGTGGCGGGCCTCACCGGCCTGGGACTCGGGGCACCCGCCGCGGCGGTGGCCCAGGGGCTGTGGAGCTTCGACGGGGTGCTCACCGCCATCGCCGTGGCGGGGGTGTTCTATCCGCTCAATCGCCTCAGCCTCGGGGCCGGACTGGCGGCAGCGTTTCTTTCTTCGCTGTTGATCTTGCCGCTGGGGGGCTTGCTGCAGAGCCTCACGGGTCAACCCCTGCCGCTGCTGACCTTGCCCTTCATCGTCGCCACCGCGGTGACGCTGTTGTTGCTGAAGCGACTGGTGCCGGCCCTGATTCCCGTGGGCCTGCATTCGATCCTCACCCCCGAGGAACACCGCCACCGCTTTGATGTGGCCCGCCGGCTGATGAGCGATTTCCGCCGCCAGCTGCGCGGTGCCCTGGCCGGGGATCGCTACCCCTCGCTGCTGGCCCGGGCTGAGCCGGAGCAGGTGACGGAACTGGAGACACTGTTCGCCTCGATCGATCGGGATCGGGATGGGCGCCTGAGCGTGGCGGAACTGGCGGCGGGCCTGGGGGATGGCTCCAGGGATGGGGCGATGGCCACCGAACAGCTGGCCACGGTGTTGCAGGCGATCGATCTCGATGGCGACGGCCGCGTCGATGCGGTGGAGTTCAGCGAGTTGATGCTGCGGCTGCGACGCCTGCGCGAGGGGGAGGAGCGGCTGTTGCAGTACCTGCTGCCGATCGATGGCGATGGCAACGACCGGCTCGATCCGGCGGAGCTGAACCGGCTGCTGCGCAGCGTCGGCCAGGCGCCCCTGGACGCCGCCGAGCGGGAGCACGTCTTCGGCGCCCAGCTGCAGGGCCTGAGCTGGAAGCAATTCCTGGATCGCCTGCTGCTGATCTGAGCCGCGACAGGCCTACCGCTAATGAGAATCGCTTGCAAAACGGCGCCCGATCGGGCTATGTTGCGACCCATTCTCAACAAGTCCCGGATCCGGTGTCATCGCCCCCTCCCCTGCGTTCCCGAGGCCGCCTTGGTGATGGCGGCGCCATCGTGCGGCTGCGGGTCGGGCAGTCGCTGCTGCTCGATCCCTCGCGCCATCCCAGCGGCACCACCCTGGAGGTGCTGGAGGGGGTGGCCCGGGTGTACTGCCCCTGCGAAGAGACCGGCGGCATGACCCTGGCCTTCCTGCAGAGCGGCGACCAGCTCTGCGGGGATCGTCTCTGCAGTGAGGGGGTGTGCCTAGAGGCCCTCACTCCCCTCAGCGTTCGCCACGAGGCCGAGCCCCAGCCGGGCCAGGGCTTTGATGCCGTCAACGAATGGACCCTGCAGCTGCTGCGCATCCGCCATCTCGGCAGCGCCGACCAGCGGCTTCAGGCTCTGCTCAGCCTGTTGGTACGGCGCCTGGGCCGGCGCTGCGGCCCCTGGTGCGAGCTGCCATTCCGGCTCACCCATGACCGCCTCGCCGAGCTGATCGGCACCACCCGGGTCACCACCACCCGCCTGATCTCCCGCATCCGTCAGGACCAATTGCTGACGGTGCCCAGCGATCAACCCGGCCTGCAGCTGGCCCCGGAGCTGGTGGAATCGGCGCCCCTGGCGGCCTGATCCAGACCGGGCATCAAAGCCAGGGAGGCGGCCAGACCCAGCAACAGGATCAACAGCGCCGGCAGCAGGGCCGCCCCGACCCGCTCGTCGCTGGCGTACTGGTACACCCGCACCGCCAGGGTGTCGAAGTCAAAGGGGCGCAGGGCAAAGGTGAGCGGCAGCTCCTTCACCACATCCACAAACACCAGCAGCAGCCCCACCAGCAACGGCCCCCGCAGCAGGGGCAGCTGCACCCGCCGGGCGGCGCCGCGCCAGCTGCAACCCAGACCGGTGGCCGCTTCATCGAGGCTGGGTGGGATTCGCTCCAGGGCCGCATCGAGGCCCTGCTTGGAGACGGCCAGGAAGCGGTCGCCGTAGCCCCAGACCAGCAGCAGCAGGGGGCCCAGCTGCAGGGGACCGCCCAGCAGCAGCAGGGCCAGGGCCAGCACCGCCCCCGGCAGGGCGTAGCCCATGCCGGCCACGAAACTCAGCCGTTGCACGGCGGCCAGGGGAATCCAGCGATGGGCCAGGGTCAGGACCAGGGCCATCGCGGCCGTGATCAGGGCCGCCCCCAGCCCCAGGCCGAGGCTGCGCAGGCTTAGCCCGACCAGTTCGGCCGTGGCTTCTCCCTGCAATTGCTGCCAGCTCAGGCCCGCCCAGAGCAGGGGCAGCCCCAGGCTGAGCAGCGGCGGCAGGGCGGTGAGCAGCTGGGCCGCCAGGGCGCGCCAACCCTGCAGGGGCCAGCCCTGGCTGCGGGCACCACCGGCGCTCAGGCTCCAGCGGCGGCTGCGTTGGCGCAGTTGCTGTTCAGCGGCCACCAGCAGGCTGACGATGGCCAAGGCCACCAGGGCCAGCCCCACGGCGCCCTGGGGATCGCCTTCGCTCTGCCAGCGCTGCAGGATGCCGCCCGAGAGGGTGGGCACGCCAAGCAGTTCAACGGCGCCCAGATCGTTCACCACCTCCATGGCACTCAGGGCGATGCCGGCACCGATGGCGGGCAGGGCCATCGGCAAGGCGACCCGGCGGAAACTGCCCCAGGGGCCCACCCCCAGGCTGAGGCTGGCCTCCAGCAGGCGGCGGCCACTGGCCCCGAAACTTTCGGTCGCCAGCAGAAACACATAGCTGTAGGTGCTCAGGGTCAGCACGGCGATCGCCCAACCCCGGCCGCCGATGGGGTGATCCCAGCGGCTGCCCAGATCGATCAAGGTGGCGGCCAGCAGGTAGGCCGGCGTGGCCAGGGGGAGCAGCTGGGCGATCCTTAACCAGCGACGGCCTGCGAAGCAGCAGCTGGCGCAGAGCCAGCCATTGGCCGTGCCTAGGGCGGCGCCGGCCAGGCCGACCCCCAGCACCAGGGCCAGGGTGCTGAGCAGCTGCTCCAGGCCGTTCGGCCCCAGTCCCAACCCGGCGCCGCGGCCCTGGGCCGCGTAACCCAGCAGCACCAGCACCGGCAGCAGGGCCAGCAAGGCCACCGCCAGGGCCACCACCAGCAGCCCGCGGCGATCCGCCAGGGCGGGCCCGAGCCCCAGGGCTGCCCCCGCGGAGCGCCGAGTCGGCACTACGACGGCGGCAGGGGCCGGGCTGGGACTCAGTTCCATCCGGCGGCCCGCATCAGGCGCACGGCCTCTTTGTTGCGGGTACCCATCGCCTCGGCGCTGACCCCATCGGAACGGAACGGACCGAAGCCCTGGAGGATCGGATTGGAGCCGCTGCCGCTGAGCGGGTACTCGTTGTTGGCCTCGGCGTAGCCGTGACCGCCGGCGGGGGAGGCCAGGAACTCGATCAACTGGCGGGCCGCCTGCGGATGGCGGGAGCTGACGGTGACACCGGCACCGCTGATGTTGACGTGGGCCGGATCCGGCAGGATCACCTTCAGCTGGCGGGCGGCGGCCTGATCGTCCGGGCCCGCCTGGCCCGAGAGCATGCGGGCCACGTAGTAGGTGTTCACCAGGCCCACCCCGCAGCGGCCCTTGCCGACGGCCCGGGCCAGGGGGATGTCGGAGGTGAAGAACGGCTGGCTGACGTTGGCGACCATGCCCTCGACCCAGGCCTTGGTGGCCGCCTCCCCGCGCTGGATCAGCTGGTCGGCCACCAGGGACTGGTTGTAGACGCTGAGGCTGTTGCGCAGGCACAGCTTGCCCCGCAGGGCCGGGCTGGCCAGATCGGCGTAGCTGCGGACGCTGCCGGGGGGCACCAGTTTCGGGTTGACCACCACGGCCCGCACGCGGCGGGTGAGGGCGAACCAGCGCTGCTTCGAATCGCGCAGGTTGGCCGGCACATCGCGGCGCAGCGCCGCCGAATCGATCGGGCGGAACAGGCCCGCATCGGCGGCCTTGGCCAGGCGGGCGGCATCGACCAGGACCAGCACATCGGCCGGGCTGCTGGCGCCCTCGTTGCGCAGCCGCTCGATCAGGGCATCGTCCTTGCCCTCCAGCAACTTGACCTGGATGCCGGTGCGGGCCTCGAACTGCTGGTAAAGCTGCTTGTCGGTGTTGTAGTGCCGGCCCGAGTACACCCCAAGGCTGGTGGCCTCCGGCTTCTGGCCGCAGCCGCCCAGCAGCAGGGACGCCCCCAGGCCACTGGCCAGGACCCCGGCCCAGGGGCTGCGTAGGGCTCGCCAGGGCTGGCGTTGCACCGATCGGGACAGGTTGGGCTGGCGGATCGGCATCGGGAGGGGCGCCAAGGCCTGGCTGAAGGGGGGCACCCGGAAGCTAGGGATCGCAGCCTGGGCGAGGCGGAAGCGATGAGGCGATCGAAGGTATGAAATGTCACGTCATCCCGGTCGTTCACGGTGCGGCCAATGCCGCTCGGCGAGACAACAAGCCTGGCGAACAAGGCGCATGGAGAGACGACGGCACGCACGGTCCTCACCGATCGACTCCCGGCCGAAACCTGGGGCTGACAAAACTAGTGAAAACGCCTCAGAAGAGCTGACCAGCCCGCTACCAGCCCTGTGAAACAACGGTGATCCCAGGCCATCACCGCAACGCCCTTGGCAGCCAGCCAGGGTCGAGTTCGTTCAGGTGGTTGCAGCCGTGAAGCCAGCTCGAGGCTCCGCTTCAGCGGATACGCATGGAGTCAGGGGGCGTTGTTGGCTGATGAACAATGGGAGGACCAATCCTGGCCATTCGATCCAGAACAACGCAGCGAAAAAGTTCAGCGCCCACAAAAAGGGGGCTTGATGATGGGTCAATTGACACCAACATCAAGCCCACGATTGACGCAATCAACGTCGAATCAGTTCTGACGACGCACCGGAATGGGCACCAAGGTGGGCTGCATCAATCCCCCACCACCGTTGTCATCGTCGGAGTCGAACCCCAGCCAGATGATCAGACCGAGAAGACCAAAGAAGCCCGCCAACAGGACGAGTTCGCTCATGGGGTTCCTTCGGGTCAGCTCAACCTAGCCGAGATTTCCTGCTTTGGTGTTGCAGTTGCCACCGTCGCCGCGGCCGGGGATCAACCCACCGGCACCAGCGCCAGCA
The DNA here is from genome assembly GCA_037127935.1 of Synechococcaceae cyanobacterium ELA739. Classification (GTDB taxonomy): domain Bacteria; phylum Cyanobacteriota; class Cyanobacteriia; order PCC-6307; family Cyanobiaceae; genus Cyanobium. The sequence continues at coordinate 84,805 of JBAXXM010000001.1, read as the reverse complement.
GGCCCCCACCCAGTACCAGGCCCAGGGCCAGGCGCGAGAGCCAGGCCGCGTTCAGGAAACGGAAACCCGCCATCGAAACCAGCACCACGGCCGTGGAGCTGGCGCCGGCCCCCAGCCACCAGCCCAGTTCGCCCGTGGCGGCCTGGCCATGCAGCAGGGCGTGGATGGCTACCGCCCCAGCGATGACGGCGCCAGCCAGGCCCAGGCCAGGGCGGCGATCCGCCCCCGGCGTCCGCAGCAACACCAGCCCCACGGCGGAAACCGAAAGGGCGGCCAACTTCTCAGCGAGGGGCAGCGCGGCACCGAAGGCCCCGAAACAGCCACCCACCAGCGCGCCGGCCAGGGCAAACACCAGCAGCGAGGCATCGATGCCGGCGGCGGCGGCACCAACGCCCACCAGCAGCAGCAGGTGGTCCAGCCCCAGCAGGGGGTGCAGCCCCCCGCTCAACAGGCCACCGGAGGCCAGTCCATGGGCTCCGGCCGGCAGGGCCGACAGCAGGCTGAGAGCAAAACCGGCGCCAAGCGCCAGCAGTGGGGAACGGGAGAAAAGCTTCATGGCAGTGATCCGGTCCGCGCCGGCACGTGAGGGATGGGGGAGCGGGCGAGCGTTCTGACTGAGGTGCGTCGGGGCCGGCCGAAGCGGCCGGGCGACGAACCATCACAGCTGCGGGACAGCGCCGGAGTTGGTCCCGAAGAACCGCACCGGACTTTCCTCGTTACCTCCCCTCGCCCAGGCGAGGGGGAACCCGTTGAACCCAGTATCCCCCCGGCTTGGCGGCCGGGCGGTATCGGTGCGCTCCGAACCGATATCCCCTGGAAAGCCAGGACGCTGCTCGCGGCTCCAGCGATCGGCAGACCATCGTCCCTTTTCGAGGGCATCCGGGCTCAGCTCGGGGCGCCGAGCGGTCCCATGTGGCGCGCGAAAGGGCGTGAGCGCTGGATGGGATTGAAAACGTCCCTGGGGACCGGGCAGGCCAGCGCCTGCCGGCGGCTGGCTTCAGCCGAAGCCCTTGCCCGCGTCCCGGGCCACGCAGGCCTGGAGCTGGCGGCGCAGGGTGGCGTGGTCAAGGCCTTTGCCGATCAGCACCAGTTGATTCTTGGGGGCCGCGGGCCAGTCGCTGTCGTCAATCGAAAAGCGCTTGCCGGCCAGATGGAAGATGTGGCGCCGATCACTCTCATTGAACCAGAGGATTCCCTTGGCACGAAACACCCCGGGCGGCATCTGATTGTCGAGGAAGTTCTGGAACTTGCGCAGCGAAAACGGACCATCACTCTGGAACGAAAGCGAGGTGAATCCTTCGATCGCCTGATGATCCGGATGGGCCCCATGGTCGTGGTCGTGATGGCCACTGTGATCGTGATGGTGGTGATCATGGCCGCCATGATCGTGATTTTTGTGATCATGGGCGCCGTGTTCATGATCCTGGTGATCATGAACTATGTGATCGTGATCGTGATGGGCTGCAGCCTGGCTGGAGCCGTGGTGATGATCGTGCCCATGGTCATGGCCGTGACCATCGCTGTGATCGTGATCGTCGTGCTCATGCACGCAGACGCCATGGTCGTGGTCGCAGGCATCGTGGCTCTGCTGGGCCACCACCTTGTCGCTCTCGAACAGCCCCACGCTCAGCAGCAGCGGCAACGGCACCTCGCCCTTGATCGAGCGCAGGATGCGGGCTTCGCTCTTGATCGCCTTGAGCTGGGTCTCGAGCTCGGCCAGCCGGGCCTCCTCCACCAAGTCGCACTTGTTGAGCAGGATCATGTCGCTGTAGACGATCTGGGCGCGGGCCACCTCGCCTTCGAGCACCTCCTCGCCGAAGTTCTCAGCATCCACCAGGGTGATGATCGAATCGAGGCGAGTCAGGTCGCGCAGATCGCTGCCCAGGAAGGTCATCGCCACCGGCAGGGGATCGGCCAGGCCCGTGGTCTCCACCACCAGGTAGTCGACTTTTTCGGGGCGCTCCAGGATCCGGTAGACGGCCTCCAGCAGTTCGCCGTTGATCGAGCAGCAGATGCAGCCGTTGCTGAGCTCGACCATGTCTTCACCGGTGGCCACCACCAGTTCGTTGTCGATGCCGATCTCGCCGAACTCATTAACCAGGACCGCGGTTTTCAGGCCCTCCTGATTGCTGAGGATGTGGTTCAAAAGAGTGGTCTTACCGGCCCCGAGAAAGCCCGTCAGGATCGTCACCGGCAGGGCCGTTTGGACCGGATCCATCAAGGCCGCGGCGTTCGGGGCGGAAAGGCTGCTGGAGCCGGAGCTGGCGGGAGACATCAGGAACAGGGGTGCTGGCGAGTAAGGGGGCGAAGCGCAGGGGGCGTGGGCGATCTGGCGTCGGGGAGCTGGGCGGGGGCGAGACGGTGAACGGCCAGGTGCCAGGAGCTGGCAGCACAGGCTGAATCGGCAGGACTGGTTTTCGGAGTCCGCAGCCCCATTCATCGGGCAAGTCCACACCAGCGGTTGCCGGGTTCGCCGAGGTTGCCCCCGTTCCTGCCGGGTCTCACGCTTTGACCATAGGCAGGCCCGGGGTGAACGCCGGGGACCAGGGCGGCTTCAAGGCCGCTTCAGGGGCGCCCGGGAGGGGGCGGCCCCGGCCTCAGGCGGTCGCACGCTGGGGCCGGGCTCCGGCTCCGGCCCCAGCAGCTTGCTGCCCACCAGCAGATCCAGCAGCCGATTGGTGGTGGCGGTCAGGGACTGGATCTCCTTGAGCGTGCTGATCAACACTGGGCTGCCCTCGCGCAACAGCGCCTGGGCCTGCAGGGTGGCTTGCCGGGCTTCCTGGCCGGTGCGGCTGGCTTCGCTCAGGGTCTGGCGCAGGCGGGGGGCGGTGCTGGCGGCCTCGCGATCGAGGGTGCCCGACAGCTGGCCGACCCAATCCAGGGTGCGGCGGAAGTCCCCGAGGACCAGCGGCACGTCCTGACCCGCCACCCGGTTGGTCTGCCGCAGGGTGCTTCGCAGATCAGTCAGGGCCAGGGGCAGATCCCGACCGGCCACCTTGCTGGCGTGCCGCAGGGTGCTGGAGAGTTCGATACGCGCCTGGGCCAGATCGAGCAGCACCTGGCGCAGATCCAGCGAGGGCTGGTAGCGCAGGCTGAGGTCCTGCAGGGTCCGCGTCCCCCCCGGCGCGGCGGCCTGGGGCTGGGGGGTGAGGGCGATGTAGCTGTCGCCCACCAGGCCATCCTGGCTCTGATACGCCAGGCTTTTCGGGCCGATCAGGCGCCGGTAGCGCTCATCGATGCGCAGCTCAATCGCCACCGTGGCGTCCTCCTGCAGGCTCAGGTCTGTGACCCGGCCCACCGGCAGGCCGGAGAGCTTCACCACCATGCCCGGTTTGAGGCCTTGGGCAGTGGGCGTGCGCAAGTGAACCCGGAAGCTGCGCTCACCCCAGTGCTGTTCGCGGCCGACACCGATCAGCAGGACGATGAGCAACAGGAGGCCGGAGCCGAGGAACAGGCCGCTGTCCCGGGAGGCAAAAGCGGAGAGGGCGCGCATCAGCCGCCGCCGAAGGGGCTGGGACTCAGAACGAGAATCCATAACAGCTTGAGCACCAGGACCAGGGCCATCGCGTGCAGGATGGCATCAGCCGTCACCTCGGACGAGAGCGCTCCCCGTCGCTGGGCGCGCCGACCTTCGGCGATGCCCAGAGCGGCGCAGCTGCCCAGGAAGATTCCCGAGCGCCCCATGGCTTCCAGCAGGGTCGCCACCGGGATCGTCGCCAGCAGATCGCGCCACTCGCCCAGCAGATCGGCGCGCGGGGTGACCAGCATGCCGGTCAACAGCACCGCCACCAGGAACAGGTTGAACAGCAGGGCCCCCACCACCGCGGCCGAGAGCACCGAATGCCACCAGGCCCAGGCGCCGGGACGGCGGGAGCGCTCCAGCCAGTGGGGCATCAGCCGGGTCAATGCCAGCAGGGCCACGAGCAGGGGCCCCAGCAGCTGCAACACCGCCTGGGCCAGCACGTTCAGGCTGAAATTGCTGCTCTGATGCAGGGGGCCCACCAGCAGCCGGATCAGGCCCGCCCCGAAGGCGATGCCACCGAGCAACACCAGGCCGGCGCAGTGCATCCCATCCCGTTCGACCGTGCGCAGCAGATGGGGCAGGGGTTGGCTCCGGGTGGGCGGGAGAGGCATCGCCAAGGGCTCGGATTGGGGTGGGCCGGCTTCGGCCCCAGGGGCCGAGCCAGTCGACACTGATGTTGGCCGGATCTCGACGGGCACGACGCCCCGGAGGGGTTATGCAGCCCTCGCTTTAGCCCTCAGGCCCCCAGCCTGCCGACAACGCGGTTGTGGTCGGCCAGGGGAATGGACTGCTCCTGCAGACGCTGCGTCAGCCGAGCCAGCAGGGCCCGTTCGACGGCCCATTGCTGGCCGGCCTGGCAGATCAGCAGCAGGCTGACCGTGATGCCTTCGGGGGTCACGGCCGAAATGCCGCGCAACTGGGGCGGCTCCAGCAGCACGCTCTGCCAGGCGGGATCGGCGCCGAAGCGGGCCGCCTCCGACGCCAGCAGGGCGAGCACCTCGGGCAGTTGGCGCACGGTGTGGGCGAGCACCAGCTGCAGCTCCACGCCGGAGCGCAGCTTGGTGTGGTTCACCACCCGGCTGCAATCGCTGTTCTGGATGACCACCACCCGCTGATCGAGGCAGCGCAGCTCGGTGCTGAGCACGCCCACATCGACCACATCTCCGCTGAAGCCCTGAATCTCGACGTTGTCGCCGATGGCATAGCGATCGTCGAACAGCAGCACCAGCCCGGAGACGAAATCGCGCAGCAGGCCCTGGAAGACGATCGCCAGGGCGCCGAGCAGGGCACCACTGGCCAGCAGGGCGCTGCTGGAGAGTTCATCGATACCCGGCAGTTCGCTGAGGATCCACACGCCCACCAGGGTCAGGGCCAGGAGATCGATCAGCCGTCGGAACACCACCCGCAGGCTGAGAAAACGTTGACGGCGGCGGGCGCGTCGCTCCAGCGGCACATGGACATTGCTCGCCCACAGACGCAGCAGCAGGCCCACCGTACCCTTCAGTGCCGTGGCCAGGAGCCAGCCCAGCAGCAGCTTGGTGGCGATGCCCCAGGGCTGCAGCAGCAGGTCCAGGGCCCGGGGCACCTGGCCGGGCACGGCGAACACGGCGACCCCGGCCATGGTGAAGATCAACGCCAGCAGCGTCGCCAGCAGCAGCCGGCTGACCCCCAGGACCCCATACAGCCTCAGGCTCTGGAGCCGGCTGCGCCCCAACAACTCCTGGCTGTCCTCAATGCGGGGCAGCGCGACGCGCAGGCGGCGCCAGAGCAGCAGCACCGCGGCGATCGCCAGGGCCAGCCCCAGCTCGACCTTGATCGCCAGAGAAAATCGCCGTTGCAGGTTTTCCGGCTGCATCAACCGAGCGGCAAAGCGCAGGCGCCGCTCCAGCAGGCTGCGCCAACGCTCGGCCAGCTGGTCGGCGCTGATGCCGTTGAGACGCACGTCGTCGTCGGTGACGGTGAGCAGGGGCAGGGGCAGGGCGCGGCCGGGAACGACGGCCACCAGGCGATCCAGCCCCCCGGGGATCCTTTCCACCGCGACGCGCAGGGCCGCCGGGTCCAGCCGCAGGCCCAGGGGGTCGTCGTTGCAGGCCCGATCCTTGCCGTGGAGAAAGCCCTCCTCCAACAGGTGTTCCGCCAGCGATTCGCCGCTGCTGCAGATCTGACGCCGCTGATAGAGCAGGGCCAGGTTGCCCTCGATCACCTGGGCGCGGGTGGTGGCGTCGGGGCCCTGGCCGTCGCCTGCCACCGTGGGGGTGGCCACCGTCAGCACGGGAACCCCCAGGATCCGCACCTTGCCCAGCTGGAAGCTGCCGGCACCGCCGGCGCTGCTGTCGCCAGTGCGGGGGCTGGCGCTCGGGCTGGCCGCATGGACGGGGCTGGCTGCTGCCCCCATGGCGGACTCAGCCCGGGCCATCGGCAGGCCTGAGCCCGCCAGGAGGGTGATCAGCAGCAGGGCACCCAGGCCCGCCAGCCATCGCTTCAGGTGTTGGCGCCGCCTGGGCCGCTGGGGGACACGCATGGGGCCATTCTCGCGGCCATCAGGGCTGGGCCGAAACCCCCGGCCGCTCCCTGTCACGAGCCGCCGTCGCTCGCCTGGCGCTGCCGGCAGCCGCTGCAGAGACCGAAGAACTCCAGGGTGTGGAACAGGGGCAGGAAACCCGCCAGATCGGCGTCATGCAGATGGACGTCATGCACCGGGCAGTGGGCGAGCCGCACGGTGCGGCCGCAGTCGACGCAGGTGAGGTGGTGCTCATCGCGCTCGGTCGGGGCAAACAGGGCCTCGCCGCTGGGCAGATGGCGGCAGCGCACCATCCCCTTCTGCTGCAGCTGGCGCAGATGGCGATAGACCGTGGCCAGGCCCATGGCCCCAGGGCCGCCCCGCAGGCGCGCGTGCAACTCCTGGCCCGAGAGCTCCTGCTCGGCGGCGCGAAGTTCCGCCAGCAGCAGGTCCTGGCGGCGGATCAGGCGGGGATCGGCGCTCGGCGGCGTCGGGGCGTTGCCCAGGCGGGAGGTGTTCATGGCGGCGGTCAGGGGGCCTCCCGGATCCCCAGTCCATCGGGTTGCAGCTCCTGGGTGTCGCCATCGCCGTCGACGGGCTCGTCGTAGGAGCTTTCCCGGTAGGGCCGTTCGGGCCAGAGGTCATCGAGCTCGTCGCCCTGACCGGGCTCCGGCGGGGTGGCGTGGAACCAGGCGGGAACGGCCGTGAAGCAGGCGGCGTTCTTGTCGTTCTCGCGGGCTTCGACCCGGAAACAGCAGCTGCGGCCGCCCTCGCGGCCCTGCAGCAGCTCATTGGCCCAGCCCCAGACCAGTTCGGCGCTGGCCTCCATGCCCACATTGGTCATCACCCGCAGGTCCAGGGCCCCCTGCTCATGCAGGGACTGCCAGGTGGCCAGCAAGGGATCGTCGGCGTTGGCCAGGAAGGTGTGATCGAACTGGGCGGCCAGGCGCTGCTGCAGGGAGCTGAGGCTGGAGAAATCGACCACGAAGCCATGCTGGTCGAGGCTTCTGGCCTGGAACCAGAAGCGGAAACTGCGGCTGTAGCCGTGCACAAAGCGGCAATGCCCCGGATGGCGCCACTGGCGATGGGTGCAGGGGAAACCGCTGAAGGTCTTGCTGCAGGTGTAGGCCGCGGGTGTGGACATGGCGGAAGGCACTGTCGCCATCATCCCAGCCGGAAGAAAGACCCGGCTGGTGCGGGTAGACCGTGGGGGACCAGGCGGAGACTTCCTCAGCGCCATCGTCCCCAAGGCAGCCAGCAGGCTTCTCGGTAGCGTGCAGCCAGTGCCTCCCTTTGCCGTGAGTGACAGCCCGAGCGGTCCGGACCCGAGCCGTCCTGCCTGGATGGAAGGCCTGCGCTGGAACGAGGCCGGCCTGATTCCAGCCGTGGCCCAGGACTGGCTGGATGGGGCGGTGCTGATGGTGGCCTGGATGAACCGCCAGGCGCTCGAAGCCACGCTCAGCAGCGGAGAGGTGCACTACTGGAGCCGCTCCCGCCAGGAGCTGTGGCACAAGGGGGCCACCAGCGGCCACCTTCAGAGGCTGCGGGGCCTGCGCTACGACTGCGATGCGGACGTGCTGCTGCTGACGGTTGAACAACAGGGCGATGTGGCCTGCCACACCGGAGCCCGCAGTTGCTTCTACGGCGAAACGGGTGGAGCGGACGGCGTCGAGAGCAACGAGCCCTGCCTCGGCGGGCCTGCGGCCCTGCCGCCGCCGGCCGACGTCTGCACCGAGCTGGCGCGGGTGATCGAAGGGCGCCGGGATCGGCCGGAGCCCGGCAGCTACACCAACCGCCTGCTGGAGGGCGGCGACAACCGCATCCTCAAGAAAATCGGCGAGGAGTCGGCCGAGTTCGTGATGGCCTGCAAAGACGACATCGCCGCTGAGATCGCCGGCGAAGCCGCCGATCTGCTGTTCCATCTGCAGGTGGCCCTGGCCCATCACGGCGTCCCCTGGCGCCAGGTGCAGGAGGTGCTGGCCCAGCGCCGGGGCGCCCCTCGCCGCTCCTGAACGGCGGCGGCCGGCTCCGGACAGCAACATGGGAAGCCCGGCTGCTGTTCCGATGAGCGTTGCGATCCAACGGGCGATCCGCCGTCGCCTCGGGGACCATCCGCGCCAACGCTGGCTGTGGGCCTTCGGCTCCGCCATCCCCCTGCTGGGGCTGCCCGTCCTGGCGGTCCATGCCGTCAGCCGCCGGACCCTGATCCCACCGATCTTCGGCCTCACCAGCCTGGGGATGCTGGCCTTCATCCCTGCCACCCTGGTGTTCATTCAGCCGGGCGTGTTCAAGTCCCTCAGCAACCAGGGAGCCCAGCCCCTGGTGGTGCTGCTCGGCATCGGCGGCTTTGCCTGCGGCCACAAGCTCGGCCAGGACAAGGCAGCCCTGGACGGGCGCCACTGGCTGGCCCTGGATCGCTGAAGCCTTGCGAATGGGGCCGGTGCCGTCGCCCTTCGATTCGGGCCCGGGCAATCAGCTGTCCTTTTTGCTGCTCATTCGCTTGGTGTGGCGGCAGATCGAGGCCAGGCAGATCACGGCGAACCCCCCGGCCACATTGACGGCCTGGGCGCTGTGCTGGTCAGCGGTCTTGCCCTGGCTGCTGAGGCCGGTGAACACCAGCGCCGCACCGGCGATGTAGCCAATCAGGGCCGTGATGCTGAACTCGCGGAAGGGGCTCTGGGGTTCGAGGCCTTTGGGTTGGCTGCTGAGGATGCGCTGGATTTCGTCATCCGTCGGCAGGCGCCGCGCTCCCGACGGGGCCGCTGCCGAGGCCCCGGCCTCCGGCAAAGGAGGGGGCGTCAACGCTGGGGGGGTGAGCGAAGGGGGCGGCGGCGGGGGAGGCGTGGCTGACGCCATGGACCCAGGCTCGATTATGCCAATCATGGCCAGCCCCTCCCAGCCTGACAATGGCGGCGGCTGATGCGCTCGGCTTCGGGCTGGTGTCCTGGGCATGGGCAGCCGCTGAGCGGGCCAGCGCTCGGCTCAGCGATCGGCTCGACCGTCGGAATTGGGCACCGGCCGATAGAAAGACAGGCCGATCACGCCCTGGCGGCCCCAGGCCCAGCGCGCCAGATCCGTATGGAGCTCCACCCCCGAGCCTGGGGCGGCCTGCAGGGCATGGATCTGGTTGCCCTCCACCTCCACCACGCCGATGGCGCTGACATCCAGTCCACCCTGCTGGGTCACCAGGGCGAAGACATCGCCGCTGCGCAGGGAGGGCAGCACCGGAGCCAGGCTGCGCAGGGGCACATAGGACTGATCGACGGCCAGCGTCCGCTCCAAGGTGGTGATGCAGGTCCGGTTGGCGGGCAGCCGCATCGCGGGGTAGGCCCCCGGATGGCTGGAGAGGAAGGTCAGGGGTCGCCGCCGGCTGGTGGCCCCTAGAAGAAAGGGGGTGAGGTTGACCAGGTAGCCCTGCCGTTCCGCCGCCTGGGCCCAGAGGCTGACGTAGTGATGGCGCCCGCAGTAGGACACCTGGCCTTTGTGGTACCTCAGGTTTCGCACGTGATCGCTGAAGCGGTCCGCCGCCTCGGTGCGGGTCTTGACCTGGCGGCTGTTGACCAGGGCCAGCATCTGCTCGACGAAGCGGAGCTGGTCGACATGCTCGAGATCGAGCAACAGGCGCTCCGGGGTTTGCTGATCCATCGGGAAAGCCCCGAAGGGGGTGCCCTGGAAACGGCGGGCCAGGGCGATCAGGGCCTCATTCATCGGTGCAGCGGCCGTGTCGTCGATCGCCTGGGCCGCGATGCGGCGGGTCAAACCGATGTACTGGGGCAGGCTGGGATCGATCGGCGCCCCGCCACCGCCGGCGTGGGTGGCCGGTGTTGCCGCCGTAGGGGACGTTGCCGGCCGCTGGGGCGATCGGCCGCCCGGATGGCTGCGGGAGCCCAGATCGAGGGGGCTGGCGACCCAGCGCACCGCCAGGACCAGAGCCCCGGCGGCCACCACGAGAGCGAGCCCCAGCACCAGGCTGTTCCTGCGCATGGGGGCGGGCAGCGGGGGCCGCGACATTACCGGCAGGCCTCCGGAGTCAGCTGGCGAGCCAATCGGCCAGGGCCACAGGCGGCTGGGCCGGGCTGCTGGTGACTTCGATGATGCGATTGATCGCGGCTGGCGTCTGCAGGGCATCGAGGCAGACCCGCGCCACCAGACGGCGGGGAATGCTGTTGCTCTCCTGTTGATCGGCGGCGCTGTAGACGATCCCTTCGGCGTCCAACCCCGCCTCGCTCTCCTTGAGACCGCCGGGCCGGATCACGGTCCAGTCCAGTCCGCTCTCGGCCAGCCAGCGCTCACCCAGGCCCTTCCAGACCAGGATCAGGCCGAACAGGTTGAGGGGGTGCAACAGCCGTCCGCTGCAGAGCGAGCTCACCAGCAGCACCCGCCTGACGCCGGCGGCCCTGGCGGCCTGCAGCTGGGGGCGCATCGCCAGGGCATCCACCTTCAGCGGCCCCAGCAGATCGATCGAGGGCCGGGCGCCGGTGGCGATCACCAGGGCGTCACAGCCCTGCAGGGCCCGCTGGAGCGCCGCGGTGTCCTGCAGCTCGAGCCGCTCGATCGTGGCCCCATGCAGACCCTCGGGCACCTGGGAAGCGGGTCGCAGGATGGCCGTCACCTGCTAACCCCTGGTCAGAGCTTCCTGGACCACGCGCCAGCCCGTCTTGCCGGAGGCACCCGTCACGGCGATGTGCATCGTTGGGCTCGAAGCAGGTGGGGCGATCGTATGCAGCCCCCTGCTTGGCCGTGGGCGGAACGGGGCCGCTGGGCGCCGATCGGACGCGAACCGGGCCGCCCCTCAGGGCACCAAGCGCCGGAAGGTCTTCTTGCCCAGCTGCAGCACCAGCCCTTCGAGGGCTTCAGGGCCGCTGAATTCCTGGTTGGGATCCGTCAGCTTCTCGCCGTCGAGCTTGACGCCACCGCCCGCAATGGCGCGCCTGGCCTCGCTGCTGCTGGCGCAGATCCCGACGGCGGACAGCAGATAAAAGGCCTTGGCCGGGAAGTTCACCGCCGCCAGCGACACCGGCGGCACCTCCGCTTCAGCGGCGCCGGCCCCGGTCGCTCCCGCCACCAGCCGGGCCGCATCGGCCTGCGCCGCCTGGGCCGCCTCAAGGCCGTGGCGGGCGCGGGTCACCGCCAGGGCCATCAGCTTCTGGCGCTCACGGGGGTTGGCGGGCAGGCCATCCAGATCCAGATCGGTGAGCAGGGTGAGGTACTCGCCCACCACCGCATCGGGCACCTTCTCGAGCTTGGAATACATCGACAGCGGATCGTCGGCGAGCCCGACCGTGTTGCCCAAGCTCTTGCTCATCTTCTGCACGCCATCGAGCCCCGGCAGGATCGGCAGCAGCATTCCGAACTGGGGCCGCAAGCCGTGGTGGCGCTGCAGATCGCGGCCCATGGTCACATTGAACTTCTGATCGGTGCCGCCCAGTTCCAGATCGGCCTGGATCGCCACAGAGTCGTAGCCCTGCAGCAAGGGATAGAGAAACTCGTGCAGTGAAATCGGCGTGCCGGAGCCGTAGCGATGGGCGAAATCCTCCTTGGCGAGCATCTGGCCCACCGTGCTGGTGCCGAGCAGATCGATCACCGCCGGCAGGTCCATCCCGGCCAGCCATTCGCTGTTACGCCGCACCTCCAGCCGGCCTGGGGTGGTGAAATCCAGCAGCGCCCGGGCCGGATCCTGCCCCAGACCCAGCTGCACCAGATAGGTCTCGGCGTTGGCCTCCACCTCGGCGGCGCTGAGCTGCACCCGGGTGGCACTTTTGCCGGTCGGATCGCCGATGCGGGCGGTGAAGTCGCCAATGATCAACACGGCGGTGTGGGCCGCGTCCTGGAAGGCCCGCAGCTTGCGGAACAGGATCGAGTGCCCCAGATGGATGTCGGAGCCGGTGGGGTCGATGCCGAGCTTGACCCGCAGGGGCCGGCCGGCGGCCTCGGCCTCCGCCAGGCGGGCGGCGAGGGTCTGATCCGGATCGTCCAGCGCCTCAGGCCCGCGGGCGGCGGGGAACAGGTCGGCCAGACCGCGCCGCAGCCAGGCCGGCAGGGCCGCCATGTTCGGATCGGGGCTGGACGGCTCAACCATGGGCTCGCGAAACCTGGCGCAACGGGTCGTCGGATCGTACGCAGGGACCCATGGAGCGGACCGGGAGCACGACCGCGGAGAGGCCAGAACGCCGAGGCCGATAAGCGCTGAGACGGCTCAGGTCCCCGGGGGGATGAGCATCCAGGAGAAGGCGATGGCCGTGCCGCTGAAGGCCACCACCACCAGGGGCCAGCTGTTGTCGAGGTCTTCGAGCCGTTGTCTCAGGTTGTCGCGGGCTGCCCCCTCCGCCATCGCCTCCATGTCGGCGTAACGGCGACCGATCCAGATCACCAGCACGAAGGCCACCAGCGTGACCACATAGGCCACCACATACACCTGGTCGAGGAAGGTGAGGAAGGGAAGGATGGGCAGTTCGTCGCGGTAGGTCTGCTGCAGGAACACCAGGGTCAGCAGCACCGTGACCGGAATGCTGGCCCGGGCATCCTGCTCATCGGGTCGCACCTTGAACACCAGCAGCACCATCGCCATCAGCACCGCCAGGGGCAGCAGCAGCCGCCAGAACGAGGCCCAGGCCGACGTACCGAAGGAGATCTCGAACAGGATCAGGCTGTAATCGCTCTCCGGCCCACCGAGGCCGAAGTTGCTGGCGTAGTGATGCCGGTACTCGGCGATCGACCAGCCCTGATTGAGCCAGCCGATGATGCGCGCATAGAGGCCCATGCCGCTGTTGCGGATGTCGGGCTCAAGCCGCAGCTGCCGGTAGGTGAGGCCGCCGTCGACGTCGTCGACCTCGATCGCCACCGGCAGGCTGACACTCATGAACGGGAAATGGCGAAAGCTGGCCTGATCGAGGTAATAGCGACCCCGATAGGTGAACAGCTGGTAATAGCTGCCATCGGCGAGCCGCTCCGGTTTCTGAGCCACCGGCTCCAGCTCGGGCGGCGCATCGGTGATCAGGGTGTTGAGCAGACCGAAGCGCTGATCAATCGTGGCGTCATTGGCCTCCAGGTAGCGCTGCAGGGGCTCATCCCAGTTCAGCCAGACATAGCCGCTGGAGGAATAGCTGGGGACGCTGAGATCGAGCTCCGAAGCGGTGTTGGCGTACACACCCACCTGGACGTGGTGGGGGGCCCGCTCCAGCTCGTCCTGGTCGATGCGGGCCTCGCCGTCGCTGAGCACATCGCCGCGCAGGGTGCTCCAGCCGCTGGGGGGGCGCTGACGCGGATCGATGATCAGGGCACGGACCGACGACGACAGGCGCAGGGCGTCGCGACTGCGCACCGGCACGACATCAATCCGGGTGATGGCCATCATGGCCAGAATCGTCGCCAGCACCACCGAGCCGATGGCAACAAGGTTCCAGCGCTTCTGCTTCCGCACCGGCAGGTTGCCGCAGGTCGGCCCGACGTTAAGGGTGCAGGGCTGGTTTGCCGTGCTCGTGCCCCTGCTCGGCGGCCTGACGCTATCCCCGCTCGCGGTGGCCCGAGCTGGACCGCAGGCGACGACACCGGCCGCCCAAACCGACCTGGTGCTCGGCCAGTCGGCCCCGTTGAGCGGCCCCTCCGCCCAACTGGGCCGCGACTATCGCGAAGGGGCGCTGGCCTGGTTCGAGGAGGTGAACCGGCGCGGCGGCATTCACGGCCGCAAGCTGCGGCTGGTGAGCCTGGACGATCGCTACGAACCGGCCCTGACCCTGCGCAACACCCGCCAGCTGATCGGACCGGACCGCGCCTTTGCCCTGTTCGGCTATGTGGGCACGCCCACGGTCAAAGCGATTCTGCCGCTGGTGGAACAGAGCAAGATCCCGCTGGTGGCGCCCCTCACCGGCGCCCGCCTGCTGCGGGAACCGTTCCGGCCGATGGTGTTCAACCTCAGGGCCAGCTATCAGGCGGAAATCGACCGCATCGTCAACGATCTGGTGCGGGCCGGCCGCCATCGCATCGCCGTGCTCCATCAGGAGGATGCCTTCGGAGAAGACGGCCTGCGGGCCACCCGCAGCGCCCTGGCCCGCCACGGTCTGCAGCCGGTGGCCATCGCCGGGGTGAGGCGCAACTCCACCGCCACCGATGGGGCCGCCCGGCAGCTGAACCAGGCCGATCCCAGCGCCGTGGTGATCATCAGCGCCTATGCCAGCTCCGCAGCCTTCAGCCACAGCCTGGAGCGCCTCGGCAGCACGGCCCAGCTGATGAACGTCTCCTTCGTGGGCACCGGCGGCCTCCAGGACTCCCTGCCGGGGGGTCAGGCCAGCGGCATCGGCATCAGCCAGGTGGTGCCCTTCCCCTGGAACCGGCGGGTGCCGGTGGTGGCGGAGTATCTGCGTCTGATGCGCCGGCAACAGACCACGGCCCGCTATGGCTTCACGAGCCTGGAGGGATTCCTGGCGGCCCGGATGATGACGGAAGGGCTGCAGCGGGCGGGGGCGAACCCGAGCCGCCAGGCGCTGGTGCGCGCCTTCGAGAGCATGCACCAGCTGGATCTGGGCGGCTTCAAGCTCTCCCTGGGCCCGCGCGATCACCAGGCCAGCGACTTCGTCGACCTGACCTTCCTGGGCGCCCAGCGCTGGGGCCCCTGAGGCACCGGAATCGCCGGAAACCCGGGCGAAGGGATGCTGCCTCAGGGACTGGGATCGTCACCTAGGCCCGATCTCGCCGGGGTCCAGGAGCAAGGGCACCGAGAGAAGACCGCTGAAAACCCCTTCCGAAGCCCTGACAGCCGGTCTGTCAGCCGCGTCAAACGTGGCTGAATGTTGGGTTCGCTGTTGTCGAAGCAGCGCTCAAACGCGGCCGAGACAAGTTGTTCTGCGGACTCCCAGGACGACAGCCTGACCATTCCCCATCCCGTAATCAGCGGGGCGGCATCGGCGTCGCCAGCCGCGCCAATCCCACCCGAAGCGCCTTCAGCCCTGCACCTCCAGCTGGCTTTTCATGCGCTCAAGGGTCTGGTTCATCTGGGCAAACATCGTTTCCGGCGTCAGGCCGAACTGGCCCAGCTGGGTGCGCAGCTGCTCGACGGTGAGTTTGGCCTGAAAGTCCTCGGAGAGCTCGAAGCGCTTCATGAAGACGCGATAGCGATCCATCATTTCCTCCATGCGCTCGATGTAAAGCTTTTTGCCCTCGCGATCGAACTTGCCGTACTCGCTGCCGAGCTGCATCAGATTCTGATAATCACTGAACAGATGTTTGGCTTCGTCCTGAACAATCTCGGATTCGAAGAAAGCCATGGCAACGGTTGCGCTCGGCGGAACGTGGGGTCTGTGCAGGCGATTCTGCTCAGGGGAGTCGCTTCCGGGGAGTTCGGATCCACGTATTCCACCACCGCAGGCAGCAGCATGGGAGCAGGCCTTGCGCTTCCCGCCCCATCCCTGACCGTGGACTTCACTCCCCTGCTGGCCCAGGTCCGCGCCTACAACCTGCGCACCCACGACCTGCTGCGGGGCGCCCGCGTGGTGCTCTGCCTCGGCAGCCGGGCCCAGATCAGCTTTCTGATGGGCTCGGTGGACGCCCCCGAACTGATCCTCGGCGCCGCCACCACCGAAGCGGAAGGTCTGGAGCTGGTGCGGACGCTGCAACCGGATTTTCTGTTCACCAGTGACCGGCTCGAGGGCGGCTGCGGCATCGACCTGGTGGTGGCGATCAAGCGGCGCCACGCTGCCACCCGCACCCTGTTGATGATCTGTGAGCAACCCCAGCGCGCTCGCCTGCAGCGGGCGATCGAAGCGGGCTGCGACGGCGTGCTGCTGGAATCCAACATGGGCCTGGGCACGGGTCTGGCCGCGATCCGCACGGTCTGTGGCGGCGGTATCTACCTGGAGCGGGAGCTGGCCGACCTGTTCCGCAGCGAGGACCCCGGTGCCGGGGCTGGGGCTCCGGCGCCGCAGCGGCTCACGGCCCGGGAAACGGAGGTGCTGGCCAAGCTGGTCACCGGTGCCAGCAACAGTGAGATTGCCCAGCAGCTGGTGGTCTCCCTCGACACCGTCAAGAGCCACATCAGCAACCTGCTGGGCAAGCTGCAGGCCCGCGACCGCACCCATGCCGCCGTGATCGGCCTCCGGCTGGGCCTGATCGACTGGCCCGATGCCTGAAAACACCGCTACGTTCGGACCCGTCCTCCGCACGGTTCCAGCCGGCATGGCCCAGCGGCACTGGCTCGATCCCCTGGCCCGCCAGCTGCTGATCGCCAGTGGCCAGCTGCCGCGGCCGCAGCGTGCGCCCAGCGAAAGCGAGCCGCCCCCGTTTCGCGGCGAGCAGGAGCGGGCCGAGGCGATTGAACAGGAACTGATGGCGCTGAAACTGGCCCACGACCCGGGCCGGCGCCTCGGCAATGCCGACGAGGTGCGCCATGCCGCCGCCCTGGGCTGGCGCCTGGATGTCAACCGCGCCACCGCCGCCGACTGGCTGCGCTTACCCGGCTGCCGCAGCGACCAGGTGGATCTACTGCTGCGGCTCCAGGCCGGTGGCGTGCAGCTGAGCGGCCCGGAGGATCTGCAGCGCCTGCTGGCGCTCAGTGAGGCCGAACTGCAGACCTGGCTGCCGCTGCTGGAGTTCCGCTGGTACGGAACGGCTGCGCCGGCCGCCGGCGCCTGCCCGACAATCGCGGTCAACCAGGCCAGTGATCCCGAGCTGAACCAGCTGCCCGGCCTCGACCCGGCGCTGCTGGGCCGGCTGCGGTACGAGCGCGCACGGCGCCCCTTCAGCGATCTGGCCGATCTGCAGCAGCGCCTGCAGCTGAGCGCCGCCACCGTGGAAGCCTGGATCGGCCGAGTGGCCTTTCAGAGCGCCTCGGCCGGCCCGGTGCTGCCCCGGGCCCAACGCCCCAACCGATGACCACGCCGCCCGGCCGCCAGGGCGATCTGTTCGCGATGTCCGGGGCCAGCGGCACCGGCCCCGGACCGTTGCCACCGCCCTTGCTGCGGCAGCAACTGCTCAGCTGGCAGGAGCGCCTGCTGGCCCACCAGGGGCCCCTGTTCGCCCTGGCGGCCGCCGGACCCGCCGCGGCCCTGGCCGCGGGGCCAAGCCAGGGACTGCTGTTTGAGACCAGCGCCGGCGCCAAGTCGTCCGATGAGGGCAGCACGGCCGACGATCGGGCCTCCAGCCTCAATCCCCTGGATCTGCAGGCCCAGAGCCTGACCTTCTGGCGTTGGCCCAGCGCCCCCCAGCAGGGTGCCGCCATCTACCTGGTGCTGGATCGCCCCGCCGACCGCCCCTCCCCCCTGCTGCTCTACGTGGGTGAGACCGGCTGCGCCGACCGCCGCTGGAAGGGCGATCACGACTGCAAAAGCTACCTGGCGGCCTACAGCGAGGCCCTGAGCCGGGCCGACCTGGCCACCAGCCTCAGCATCCGCTTCTGGAGCGATGTGCCCAGCGACGGCCGCGGGCGCCGCCGCCTGGAGCAGACCCTGATCCGCCGCTGGCTGCCGCCGTTCAACAAGGAGACCCGCGAGCGCTGGGCCACCCCCTTCACCGCCGATCCCGGCTGAAAGTGCCCGGGCCCGTCTGAGGCTGCCGGCCTGCCATCGCTACGATCCCAGCTCAGCCCTTGCACCATCCATGGATTTCCGCTGCGTGGCCCCCGGCGGCCATCCCCTCGAGAGCTGGAGCGGCGACACCCTGGCGGTGGGCCTGTTCAGCGACACGGACCATCCGGGACGCCGCCAGCTGGCCGACCTGTTCGGCGAGGTGCTGAGCGAGCTGCTGGAGCAACGGCGCTTCAAGGCCAAACCCGGTGAACTGCTGGGCATCGAGCGCCTGGGCCAGACCCCGGCCCATCTGATCGTGGTGGGCCTGGGCGAGGCCGCCGAGTTCCACCTCAACGGCCTGCGCCAGGCCTGCGCCGCTGTCGCCCGCCACAGCGCCAAGCTGGGCACCCGCCAGCTGGGGCTGCTGATGCCGGTGGAGGCCCTGGGCACCGCCGCCGCCGCCGCCGCCATGGCCGAGGCCACCCGGCTGGGGCTCTACGTGGACCAGCGCTTCAAGAGTGAGGCCGAACCCCAGAACCTGCCGGAGGATGTGGCCCTGCTCGGCCTCGGCGACGAGGGCTGGGAAGGACTGGCCCATCTCGATGCCATCTGCGGCGGGGTCGAGCTGGCCCGCCAGCTGGTGGCCGCGCCGCCCAATGTGGCCACCCCGGCCGCCCTGGCCGACATCGCCGCGGCCATCGCCCAGGGCTTTGGCCTGGAGCTCAAGGTGCTGGAGCGCGCCGACTGCGAGGCCCTCGGCATGGGGGCCTACCTGGCCGTGGCCCAGGGCTCGGACCTGGAGCCCAAATTCATCCACCTCACCTATCGCCCCGCCGGTGCGGTGAAGCGTCGGGTGGTGCTGATCGGCAAGGGGCTCACCTTCGACTCCGGCGGCTACAACCTCAAGACGGCCGGCTCCCAGATCGAGATGATGAAGTACGACATGGGGGGCAGCGCCGCCGTGCTCGGCGCGGCCCGGGCCATCGGCCAGCGCCGGCCGGAGGGCGTGGAGGTGCATGTGATCGTGGCCAGCTGCGAAAACATGATCAGCGGCGGCGCCGTCCACCCCGGCGACATCCTCACCGCCTCGAACGGCACCACGATCGAAATCAACAACACCGATGCTGAAGGCCGGCTGACCCTGGCCGATGCCCTGGTCTATGCCTGCCAACTGGAACCGGACGCGATCGTCGACCTGGCCACCCTCACCGGCGCCTGCGTGATCGCCCTGGGCGAGGAGATCGCCGGCCTGTGGAGCACCAGTGATGTGCTCGCCGACGGCCTGCTCTCGGGCGCCCGCATGGGCGGCGAAGCCCTCTGGCGGATGCCCCTGCAGGCCAGCTACCGCGCCGGCCTGAAAAGCACCCTGGCCGACCTCAAGAACACCGGTCCCCGCCCGGGAGGCTCGATCACCGCAGCCCTGTTCCTGCAGGATTTCGTCAGTAAGGGCATCCCCTGGGCCCACCTCGACATCGCCGGCACGGTCTGGAGTGAGAAGGGGCGCGGCCAGGATCCGGCCGGCGCCACCGGCTTCGGCGTCCAGACCCTGGTGAACTGGATCTGCGGCGGGGCCCCGGCCTAGGTTTGGCCGCAGCGACCACCGGAGCCCATGGCCGTTCAGAAGATCCGCTGGTACGTCAAAGCCCAGCTCGGGGTTCTGCTCCTGCCCGCAGGCCTTTGCCTGTTCGGCGAGGCGGTGATCCGCAAGGGCATCCAGACCTGGTCCCAGCTTGCCGCCCGCGCAGGGAGCGGTCAGGCCGTGCTCCAGGCTGGGCCCTGGTTCTGGTACGGCACCCTGGGACTGGTGCTGATCACGGCCGGCGTGGGCCTGATGATCGAGAGCGGCCTGCTGCGCGGCTACCCCAAAACCGTGCGGGACTGAACCTGGCGCCCTTCAGGCGGCAGCTGCCGCCTGCCGCACCTCGCTGAGCCGGCCTCCGGGGGCCTCCAGCTCGTGGATCTGCCAATGGGCCCGCTCACCGCACTGGACCAGCAGCCCATCAAGGTCCTCGGCCGCCTGGGCGGGGCTGGCGTAGGGACCGATGTGACGGGTCTGCAAACCGTCACGGATGGTCAGCAGATACATACACACTCCGACAACCTAACTCAGGAATTTAAGCGGGGCTTCCGGAGGACTCCGGGGCCAAGAGCCAATGATGGCGAGGGTTTCCAGACATTCGGTCCTAGGACACCTTCAGAATTTCAACAGGTTCGATCGAGCTCTCAGCTCCCTTTCCAGCGCTCCGAGCTGCGGGCCTTCTCACCCCAGACCGCATCGAGGCGACGATCGCGGCCACAGGCAAAGCGGTAGTAGTTGTAGCGGATGCTGTTGCGGCGGGCGTAGTGCTGGTGGTACTGCTCAGCGGGCCAGAAGCGTGTCAACGGCTTGATCGACACCTTGATCGACGAGGCCGGCTTGCCCAGTTCCCGGGCCGCGGCCAGCAGGCTGTTGCGGGCCTCCACCGCCTGGTTGGCGTTGGTGGTGAAGATCACGGGCCGGTAGGAATCTCCCTTGTCGCAGAACTGGCCCTTGCCGTCAAACGGATCGATGTTGCGCCAGTAGGCGCGCAGCAGGGCGTCGTAGCGAATCTTGGTGTTGTCAAAGCGCACCCGCACCGACTCTTGATGGCCAGTGGTTTCCGAGGAGACCTGGCGGTAGGTGGGGTTGGCGAGCTTGCCGCCGCTGTAGCCGCTCTCGACCTCCAGCACCCCGGCCAGATCCTCCATGTCGTGCTCCAGACACCAGAAGCAGCCCCCAGCCAGCACCGCCTCCTCGGTGGCGGCCTGGGCAGGCGCCAGGGGCCCCATCAACACCAGCAGCAGGCTCAGCAGCAGGGCGAACAGACGCATCAGAGGCAGGAAGAGGCGGGGAGGGCAACCGCAGCCGCCTGCACCTGATCGAGAATCGCGGCCGCCGCACGTCGGGTGACGCCGGGTTCCCCGAGCCGCAGGCGCAGACGCCGATAACCCTCCCGCATCGTACGAACCGCTGCCCCGTCGGCCGCCAGCAGGGGTTCCACCGCCGCCACAATCGCCGCTGGGGTGAGATGGTCCTGCAGCAGTTCCGGCACCAGGCGCTCCTCCAGGATCAGGTTGACCGGGGAGATGTGGGCCACGTTGAAGCGCAGCAGATGACGTGCCACCAAGGCCGTGGGCCGGCTGACGCGATAGCCGGTCACCTGGGGCACCCCGCGCAGGGCCAGCTGCAGATTGGCCGTACCGGACTTGGTCAGGGCCACATCGGCGGCCGCGCACAGCTGGGGCCATTGACCATCGGCCTGGGAGGCGGGGATCACCCGGGCCCGCACCCCGGCCCGCTGCAGGACCGACTCCAGCAGGGGCTCGAAGCCCGCCTGCCCCGCCGGCACCAGCACCTGCAGATCGGGATGGCGCTGCTGCAACAGGGCTGCCGCCGCCGCCATCGGCGGCAGGAGATACCGCAACTCCTGGCGCCGCGAGGCGGGCAACAGCAGCAGCACGGGTTGGTCCTGCTCCAGATCGAGCTGGGCACGGGCCTCCTGGCGCGAAGGCATCTGGCCGAGGGTATCGATCAGGGGATGGCCCACCCAGGTGACCGAGGCCCCATGGGATCCGTAGAAGCGGGCCTCCTCGGGAAAGATCGCCAGGATGCGATCGGTGAAGCCGATCAGCCGGGTGGTGCCGCCATCCCCCAGACGCCAGGCCCACTCCTGGGGGGCGATGTAGTAGACGATCGGCAGCTTCGGGTAACGGCGCCGCAGCCTGAGGCCCAGGGTGACATTGGCGCCCATGTAATCGATCAGCACCACCCCATCCGGGGGGTGGATCTCCAGCCAGCGCCGCAGCCTGGCCTGCATTTTCAGGGTGGGCAGCACCAGGGGCAGAGCCTCCAGCAGGCCGATCGCCCCCATGCTCACCGTATCGGCGATCAACTCGGCACCGGCCTGGCGCATGCGATCGCCGCCCAGGGCCACCACCTCCAGTGCCAGCTGCCGGTCAGCGGCCTCCGCGTGCAGGGCGCGGATCAGCAGGGAGCCCTGCAGATCTCCGGAGACCTCACCGGTGCTGACCAGGAGGCGCACCATCAGCGCTGGGCCGGCAGCGGTCCCCGTCGTCCCGCTCCGACGGACGCCTCGAGAAAATCACAGAGCTCGATGGCGGCCGGCAGCAACGACAGCTGGCGGGCAGCCCGCAGGGCATCGGCCAGCACCAGATCGCTGCGATAAAGCAGGGCCCAGACCTCCTGGAGCTGGCGCAACTGGGCGCCGTCATCCCGATCGGCCATGCCACTGCGACGCAGGCCGATGCGATTGAGCCCGCGGACCCGGCCCGGATGGCCCTCAATCATCATGAACGGGGGCACATCACGGTCGATGCGGCTCATGCCCCCCACCATCGCCAGGGTGCCGATGTGCACGAACTGGTGAATGCCGAGCACCCCGCCGATCACGGCCCGATCGCCGATCACCACATGGCCGGCCACGGCCACGCCGTTGGCGATGACGATGCGATCGCCCAGGTGACAGTTGTGGCCGATATGGCAGTAGGCCATCAGCAGGTTGCCATTGCCCATCCGGGTCTGCTCGCCCTCATGGGTGGCCCGGTTGATGGTGACGCACTCGCGGATCGTGTTGTCGTCGCCGATCACCACCTCGGTGGGGGCGCCGCCGTACTTGAGATCCTGGGGTTCCAAGCCGATGCAGGCGCCGGGGAAAATGCGATTGCCGCTCCCCAGCCGCACCCGTCCATCAATCACCACGTGGGGCCCGATGCGGCTGCCATCACCGATCTCCACGTCCGGGCCGATGACGGCATAGGGGCCGATCTCAACACCACTGCCGATGCGGGAGCGGGGATCGACCACCGCCGTGGGATGCACCGATGGGGCCATGGCTGCGCTGGTCATCGGTTCAGTCCACCAATGAGAACATCAGCTCGCCCGAACAGACGAGCTCCCCTGCCACCGTGGCCTGGGCGCGGACCTTGCCGAAGCGCTTGCGCTTCAGGCTCAACAGCTCGCAGGTGATCCGCAGCTGGTCGCCGGGCACCACCGGCCGCCGGAAGCGCACCCCATCGATGCCGGCGAAGACGAACAACCCCTTGGGCAGATCGGGCATCTGGATGACGATCAGACCCCCGACCTGGGCCATGGCCTCGACAATCAACACACCGGGCATCAGGGGACGGCCGGGGAAATGGCCCTGAAACTGGGGCTCATTGAAGCTGACGTTCTTGATCGCCACAGCCAGACGCCCCGGTTCGTAGGCCACCACCCGATCCACCAGGGCGAAGGGATAGCGATGGGGCAGGAGATTGAGGATCTGTTCGCAGGCCAGCACCGCCGGCTCCACCGCCGGTCCGGCCGCGGCCAGAGAGAACGGATCCACCGTCGCCGGCGCTGCGGCTGGAGCCTCTGCAGCAAGGGAGTCAGCAGCTGCAGGGACGGCAGTGCCGTTCGGGGCGTCAGAGCCCGCGGTGGCGGTGGTGGCGGTGGTGACAGTCAAGAGGGTGTTCAGACAGGCGCGGGGAGGGGGCGATCGCTGGCGGAGCTGAGGGCCGCGGCCAGGGCGGTGTGCAGGCCGTGGGACCCGCGATAGGCGAAGACCTGAGCCTGCGGCAGACCCGCCAGGGCCAGATCTCCCAACAAGTCCAAGAGCTTATGGCGGACCGGTTCATCGGCGAAGCGCAGGGGCGGGTTGATCCAGCCGTCGCCGTCGCAGACCAGGGCGTTATCGAGGGCCCCACCCCGGATCAGTCCTGCCGCCCGCAGGGCTTCGACCTGGTCGCGGAAACCGAAGGTGCGGGCCGGGGCGATCTCCCGCACGAAGCTTTCGGGCGTCAACTCCAGGGAATACAGCTGACGGCCGATCGCCGCCTGGGGAAACTCGATGGCGGCGGCAAGGCGCAGGGCCTCTGCGCTGAGGGCCGTGATGAAGCTCACCCCCTGGCGCAGCACGATCGGTTCGGCCAGCGGCGGCGGCAGTTGCCGGGGTCCGAGCGGACGCAGACCCGCCTCAGCGATCGCCTCCACCCAGGGCAGGGCCGAGCCGTCGAGCAGGGGGATCTCCTCCCCTGACACCAGGATCTGGGCCTGGCTGACGCCGCAGCCGGCCAGGGCCGCCAGCAGGTGTTCCACCGTGGCCAAACGGCGCTGCCCGAGCCGCAGGGCTGTGCAGAGCTGGGTGTCACTGACCTGGCCCGGTTCGAGCCGCAGCGGCGGCAGCTCCGGCGCATCCAGCCAGCCGACCCAGTAACCGGGGGCCTCACTGGCCTGGAGCCTCACCCGGGTGATCTCGCCACCGTGGAGGCCGACGCCCTCGCGCTCGACCGGGCTGGCCAGGGTCCAGGCCTGGCCGTAATCACTTGGCCAGGGGCCCATCAGAACTTCCAGCCGACGCCGAGGTTGAAGCGCCAGTTGCCGGTGAGATCCTGGCTGGCCACCTCCAGGCGCAATGGACCCACCGGCGTGGTGACGATCAGGCCCGTACCCACCGAGAAGCCTTCGCCGGGCTTGCCCAGCAGCCCACCGGGATTGCCGGGCACGTTGGCCTGGCTGCCAAAGGTGGTGCCGCCATCAACGAACAGCTCGCCGCTGATCATGCTGAAAATCGGGAAGCGGTATTCGATTGTCGCCTCGCCGAAGTTGCGGCCCACCCCCAGATCGCAGTCGTAATAACCGCGAACCGAGTTACCACCACCCAGGCAGAAGGCCTCATAGGGCGGCAGATCACCGATGACACTGCCGGCGGACACCTGAAAGGCCAGAGCCTGTTTACAATCGGCGGCTTGACCGGGCTTGGGCTTGCAGCCCTTGTACAGCTTCAACCAGTTGACCGGGATGTAGTGGGTGTAGCTGCCGCGCAGACGATTGAAGGTGGGGGAATCGGGTCCAACCGAGATGAACTGCTCGGTGCCAAGACTGAAGAAGTTGCCCTTGGTGGGATTACGCGGGTCATTGAGGTTGTTCATGGTTGCGGCAATCCGCACG
The DNA here is from genome assembly GCA_037127935.1 of Synechococcaceae cyanobacterium ELA739. Classification (GTDB taxonomy): domain Bacteria; phylum Cyanobacteriota; class Cyanobacteriia; order PCC-6307; family Cyanobiaceae; genus Cyanobium. Next base: position 60,320 of record JBAXXM010000001.1, on the reverse strand, counting down.
CCGAACAACTGGTTGTGGGCGGCGCAATTATAGGCCAGGCAGATCACCGAACCAACCGGCACCTCACTGCCATTGTTATTGAAATCATTGCTGGACACGCCGTAGATGCTGGAGGTGCCGGCGAAATCCATCGGCGTGGCCTCCTGACCACTTAGGCCAAGAACAATGCTCCAGGGGGCCCGCTTAAAGGGATTACCACCATTGAGTGGCCGCACAAACTGGAGGTTGCCGCCCACCCTCTGGATGACGACAGAGTTGCCGACATAATCAAGCCAATTCAGATCACCGGAAGAGTCAATGGCATCTTGAATTGTGGCGAAAGTCTTACCCAAGGGGTTACTCGCGCTGTTAATGTTGTAGGCGAGCGTGCTTGCCGACGGCTGATAGAAATCGCCAGCCGTCAGAATGTTGCCGTTATTCTGACTCTGGAAAATCTGAGGCACATCGCGACTGATGAACGCCTTGGCCCGGAAGGCGGTGCGATAGCGGTCTCCCTTGATCCAGGGATCGGTGAAGGTGAGATCAACCAGGCCACCGAACTGGCCATAGGTGAAGCTGGTGGACAGATCCCAGGCCCGACCGAACAGGTTGCTGTCCTGCAGCTGCACCTGGCCGAAGACACCCTGGCTCTGGCTGTATCCCAGGCCGCCGGACAGGGAGCCGGTGGACTGCTCGACAATGCCCAGCACAATCGTGACCCGTCCCGGATTGTCCGCCACGGGCCGCAGGGTCACCTTGACGTCGCTGAACAGACCGGTGCCATAAAGGCGCTTGAGGTCTTCCTCCAGGTTGCGGCGGTTAAAGACCTGGCCGGACTTCAGGGAAATCTCGCGGGTGATCACCCACGGCTTGGTCTTGCCGCGGATCGGCTGGCCCTTGTCATTGGTGGGGGAAGCCTCCTTGTTGAGGAACTGCACCTCCACCCCCTCGACGATCCCCTGGCGGATCACCAGCTGCACGTCGCCATCGGGACTGATGCGGCCGGGACCGGTCACCCGGGCCAGGGAATAGCCCTGGTCGCCGTACCACTTCTGCAGCTCCTGCATGCGGGTCTGCAGGGTGTTGAGATTGAGGGTCCGGCCCAGATCCGAGGCGAACGTGTCCTGCACCACCTGCTTGGGAACCTCGGCATCGGCCGGGTCCAGGCTGATCTTGGTGAGCACGGGGTTGGGTACCACCTGCACCTTGAGTCGCACGCCCAGGGGGCCATCCACCGGCTCGATGCGCACATCGGCAAACCAGCCGGTGGCATAGATGGCGGCGAGATCGGTGCGCAGTTCGCTGCGGGTGATCTCGGTGCCGGGGGTGACGTTCATGGCCCCATAGGCCGCCAGCTCAAGCCGCTCCCGCTCCGGATGGCCGTCGAGACCTTCGATCACCACCTCGCTGACCAGCACCCGGGGCTCCTGGCTGGTCTGGGCCGCCGGTGCCGGGGCTGCGGGCTCGGCATTGAAGGGGCTCGCCGGAGCCATGCCTGGCGGCACCAAGGGATCGGCCGCCGGTTCGGCGGGGCTGGCCGCAGGCGCCGCGGGCGCCGGGGTGGCGGCTGGGGCGCCGGCCTGGGCCAGCAACGCCGCGGGTCTCGCAACGGGCGGTGTGGAACGGAATCGGGGGGCAGCCGCCTGGCCCTGGGGGCTGGAAGCGAGCGGTGACACCGCAGCCTGAACCGTATCCGCAGACGGCAGCGCCACCGGGCGGGAAGCTCCGGCGGGCTCGGCAGCGACCGGCTTGGCAGCGGCAGCCGCAGGGGTTACCCCAGGCGCCACCACGGGCGCCACAGCCACGGTCAGCTCCGCCGAGGCCGCATCCGCCCCATGGACGACCGACCCAGCCTGGGGAACGCCGACTTTGCCAGCCTCCTGGGCCGCGCTGGCCCCCTGGGGAGCGAGCAGCACCAGGGCCGCCAGCGGCATGGCTCCGGCGAGCAGCGGCAGGGCGACGCTGGGGGAAAGCAGCGACCTGCGAAGGCGGAGGCCTGGCATGGGGTTCGGGGGCGAAGCGGACAGGCCGCAAATTTCGCCGACCTTACCGGTAGACCCGGGGTTCCGGACATACCCCTTGGACCCGTTTGAGGACCTCCCCGTAGGCCTCGACCACACCACCGAGATCCTGTCGGAAACGATCCTTGTCCAAAATCCGCGCCTCGCTGTCGCTGATGGCCTGGTCCCAGAGACGGCAGGTGTCGGGACTGATCTCATCGGCCACCACCAGCTCACCGCCGGCGGTGAAGCCCAGTTCGATCTTGAAATCGACCAGATCCAGGCCCACTTGGGCGAAAAGCGCGACCAGCGCGGTGTTGACCCCCAGGGCCAGCTGCCGGATCAGCAGGAGCTGCTCGGGGGTGACCAGGTCCAGGCGCTCCAGCCGCGCCTCGGACAGCAACGGATCACCAAAGGCGTCGTCCTTGTAATAGAGATCGATCAGGGGCGGCTCCAGGCGGCTTCCGGCGGCGATCGGCATCTGGCGGGAGAGGGAACCGGCGGCGATGTTGCGCACCACCACCTCCACCGGAATCACCCGCACCGGCCGCACCATCATCCAGAGGGCATCCCGCAACCCCAGGTAGTGGGTGGGGATCCCGCAGCGCTCCAGATGCTCGAACAGCAGGGCCGAGATGCGGCAGTTGAGCGCGCCCTTGCCCGCAAGCTGGGCCTTCTTGAGGGCGTTGAAGGCGGTGGCGTCGTCCTTGTATTCCACCGCCACCAGATCCGGCTGGTCGGTGGCAAAGACCCGTTTGGCCTTGCCCTCGTAGAGAAGTGCTCCGATCGCGGCGGTCATGGGGTCGGCGGAGGGGGGGCTGGGGAGGGAATGGGGGCGGGTTCGGGCGACAGGGCGGCAGCTGGCGGAGTCGATCGTTTCGGAGTCTGCCCCTGCTTGGCCGGGGGGGCAGGAGCAGGCGCAGCGTCGACCTCGGCGCCCGTGCGGGGACTGGGCAGATCGGCGGCGTGTCCGCCGGGGGCGCTGGGCGAACGCAGCTGCTGCTGCAACTCGAGGCTACGGGCTGCGGAGGCCGGATCCTGGCGGAGCAGGCGCCATTCGCCGTAGGCGTCATCGAGCCGGCGGGTCAACCGCAGCTGCCGTTCGATCGCCCGCTGCGAACCGCTGACGGCAGCGGGCAGGGCCGCCTGGGTGGTGAGCAGCTCCGAGACCAGACTCCAGGCGCCGGCGGCGGCGGCCTGCTCCAGGGCCCGCTCCAGCAGGGCGTCGAGCTCCTGGGGCGGCAGATCGGCCAACAGGCGGATGGCCTGCTGCTGGCGGGCCGCGGCGGCGGCATCGCTCTGGCGGCTGAGCAACAGCAACTGCCCGGCGGTGCGGCGCTGGCCCAGGGCCTCCAAGTGGTCCGCCATCACCTCGAGGGCGGAGCGGGTGATGACCGTGCCATCCGGGCGCCGCTGGATCGGCAGGGGCAGGGCCTCCAGCTGGCCGTAGCGCTCGGCGGCCAGACGCTCCAGGGCCAGGGCGGCCCGATGGTGATCGAGGGCCGCATTGGCGGCCCGCCATTGCAGGGTCAGCAACTGCACCTGCTCGGCGCCGGGGGCCGGGCCGTAGCGATCGAGCACGGTGAGCGCCGCATCCGGGGCCTGACAGCTGAGCAGCACATCGGCATTGGCCAGCACCACCGCCAGCGGCTGGGGGGCCGGATGGATGGTCAGCAACCGCTCCCGCACCAGGCGCAGCCGGGTGATGGCGTTGTCCTCGGCCAGCTGGCGGCAGAGGGGGTCCAGGGTCTCGAGGCTGGCCGTGGCGATCAGCTTGGCGAAGGCCGCATCGGAGAGCACCGGCGCCACCGGGGCCGTGCCCGAGGCTGCAGGAGCTGCGGTGGCGGGGGTGACAATCGCAGCCGGCAGGGGATTGGATCCCGCCGCGGCGGAGCCTGGTGGCCGGGCCGTCGGGCTGGCTGGGGGCATGGCCCTGGGCCCCGCAGCGGGCACGGCGCTGGGGATGGCTGGCTGCGGGGCGCTGGCTGGAGCGGGGGCCTTGGACGAAGCCGGCGCGCTGAGGGCAACCAGGCTGGAAACCGATGGGGCAGGCACGCCGAAGCGCCTGGGCCAACCGTCCTCCATGGGCATCGCTGCCATCCCTGTCGCTCCGGCCAGAGTGGGAACCCGGGCCACCGAATCCGCCGAATCGACACGGTCGCTCCACCCCGTCGCCAGGGCCTGTGCCGTCCAGGCGCCTTGGGCCCCCTCCGCCGCGACAGCTCTCGAACCTGAACTGGCCTGGGCCCTGGCGACGGCGGCCCCGGCTACCGGCAGCAACGCCGGCAAGGTCAGAACCAGGAGCAGGGCCCTTCGCCCCAGGATCGGCCGGCGGTGTCGCCCTGCCGCAGCTGCGGTGCCGGTCACGGACAATGGCGAAGTCGATGGCACGCCGATCAACTTACCGGCGGCCCCACCGGCCGGCCCATTCCCCGTGGTGAGTTCCCCTCCATGAGCCCGTTCAGCGCCCCCACCACCACCCACTCCAGTGCAACCGCTTCCGTTGCCGGCGACCCGGCGCCCGCAGCCGGCGTCGAGGGCGCGGAGTCCGCTCGGCCCGCTCCGGGGCGGATCCTGGTGGTCGGTGGCGGCGGCCGTGAGAACGCCCTGGCCTGGGCCCTGGCCCGCTGCCCGGGGGTGGAGGGGGTCTGGCTGGCGCCCGGCAACGGCGGCTCCAACGGCATCGCCGGCTGCCATCCCCTGCCCGTGGCCGAAACCGACACGGCGGGCCTGTTGGCGGCCTGCCAGGAGCTCGCCATCGAGCTGGTGGTGGTCGGGCCCGAGGCGCCCCTGGCCGCCGGCCTGGCCGACCAGCTGCGCGCCGCGGGGCTGCCCGTCTTCGGTCCGGGGGCGGACGGAGCCCAGCTGGAGGCCAGCAAGCAATGGGCCAAGGCGCTGATGGTGGAGGCCGGCGTGCCCACCGCCCGCCACTGGCCCGCCGACAACCTGGATACGGCCCTGGCGGCCCTCGAAGCCCATGGCCGGCCACTGGTGGTCAAGGCCGATGGCCTGGCGGCCGGTAAGGGGGTCACCGTGGCGGCGACACTCGAGGAGGCCCGCGCGGCGATCGAGGAGGTGTTCGCCGGTCGCTTCGGTGCCGCCGGCAGCTCCCTGGTGCTGGAGGAAACCCTGGAGGGCCCGGAGGTGTCGGTCTTCGCCCTGACCGACGGGCGGGACATGGTGCTGCTGCCCCCGGCCCAGGATCACAAGCGCATCGGCGAGGGGGACACCGGCCCCAACACCGGTGGCATGGGGGCCTACGCCCCGGCTCCATTGCTGGACGCCGCAGGCCTGGAAGAAACCCGTCGCCTGGTGCTGGAGCCGACCCTGCAAGCCCTGAGGGCCAGGGGCATCGACTATCGCGGCGTCATCTACGCCGGCCTGATGCTGACCGCCGACGGCCTGCGCGTGATCGAGTTCAACTGCCGCTTCGGCGATCCGGAGTGCGAGACCCTGATGCCCCTTCTCGGGCCGGAACTGGCCCGGGTGCTGCTGGCCTGCGCCCTCGGCCAGCTGGCCCAGGCCCCGCACCTGTCGATCCTGCCCGGCTGCAGCGCCTGTGTGATCGCGGCGGCCGCGGGCTATCCCGGCAGCGTGCGCAGCGGCGATGTCATCCAAAGCGCCCTGGAGAGCAGTGACGATCGGCAGCTGTTCCATGCCGGCAGCCGCCGTGATCAGCAGGGCCGCTGCCTCACCTCCGGCGGCCGGGTGCTGGCGATGGTGGCCCAGGCGCCGGACTTCGACAGCGCCTTCGCACGGGCCTACGACGGACTGGCCCAGGTGCATTTCGAAGGCATCACCTACCGACGCGACATCGGCCACCAGGTGCGGCAACCGCCGAGCGAGGCAGCGGGCCCGAGCCCGAGCCGGCCATGAGCCCGATCAAAGCCCTGGGAGTCCCGGTCCAACCCCAGGGCCAGGGGAGCGACTGGCTGCGGCGGCTGGGGCGCTGGTGGGCCGAGTTCAGCCTGCAGACCAAGCTGCTGGCGGTGGCCACCCTGGTGGTGAGCCTGCTGATGACCGGCATCACTTTTTTTGCGCTCAACGGCATCCAGCGCGATGCCCAGATGAGCGACACCCGCTACGCCCGCGATCTGGGCCTGTTGCTGTCGGCCAACGTCACGCCCCTGGTGGCGGAGGGCAATGATCGAGAGCTGGCCTCGGTGGCCGAGCGCTTCTGGCGATCGAGCCGCAGCCTGCGCTACATCGTCTTCGCCGATGCCGAAGGGGTCATCTACCTCGGCATTCCGATGGGCAATGGCAACACCAGCAGCTCCGCCAGCGGCGAGGAGTTGCTCAGCCGCCGGTTGGAGCTACCGGCCGATCTGCAGCGCCGTCCCGACAACCCCCTGATCCGCCAGCACCTCACCCCGGATGGCCTGGTCACCGATGTGTTCGTGCCGATCGTGGCCGCCGATCGCTACCTGGGGGTGGTGGCCCTGGGCATCAATCCCAACGAGACCGTGATCGCCAGTGCCGCCCTGACCCGGGAGGTGACGACGGCGGTGTTCATCTCGATCTGGGTGCTGGTGATTCTGGGCTCGGTGTTCAACGCCCTGACGATCATCCGGCCGGTGAAGGAGCTGCTGCGGGGCGTGCGCCAGGTGGCCAGCGGCAACTTCGAAACCCGGATTGCCCTGCCGGTGGGCGGCGAACTGGGGGAGCTGCTGGAGGGCTTCAACACCATGGCCTCCCAGCTGGAGGTCTACAAGGCCGCCAACATTGAGGAGCTGACCGCCGCCCAGGTGAAGCAGCAATCGCTGATCGCCACCATGGCCGATGGGGCCGTGCTGCTCGACGCCGACAGCCGCATCGTGCTGGTCAATCCCACCGCCCGCCGCCTGTTCCGCTGGGAAGGCCGCAATCTCGAAGGCAACGAACTGGTGCAGGAACTGCCCGATCGCCTGGCGATGGAACTGCACAGCCCCCTTTTGGCCCTGATGGCCAATGAACGGGATACCACCGATGTGCGCTGCAGCTTCGGCGAACCGGCCCGCACCCTGCGGATCGTGCTGCAGTCGGTGCGCGATGCCAGCGGCGAAAGCCTCAAGGGCATCGCCATGACGATTCAGGATCTGACGCGGGAGGTGGAACTGAATGCGGCCCAGAGCCGTTTCATCAGCAACGTCTCCCACGAACTGCGCACGCCGCTGTTCAACATCAAGAGCTACGTCGAAACCCTGCATGATCTCGGCGACCAGCTGAGCCCGGAGGAGACCAAGGAGTTCCTGGGCATCGCCAATGCCGAAACCGATCGCCTGACCCGACTGGTCAACGACGTGCTGGATCTGTCGCGGCTGGAGTCCGAGCGGGTCTGGGAACTGGAGCCGATCGACCTCAGCCCGGCCATGCAGCAGACCCTGCGCACCTACCGGCTCAATGCCGAGGACAAGGGGGTGAAGCTGCAGTTCGAAGCGGAGGATCAACTGCCCAGGGTTCTGGGCAACTGGGATCTGCTGCTGCAGGTGTTCGACAACCTGGTGGGCAATGCCCTCAAGTTCACCCCCCGCGGCGGCTCCCTCACCCTGCGGGCCTACCCCTGGCCCGATCTCTGCCCCTTTGACCCCAGCAACGGCCCAGGCGACAATCCCAACTGTGCCCTGACCTCACCGCTGCCGAGGCTGCGGATCGAAATCGCCGACACGGGTTATGGCATCTCACCGGCGGACCAGGAGCGCATCTTCGAGCGCTTCTTCCGGGTGGAGAACGCCGTGCACACCGAGGCCGGCACCGGCCTGGGCCTGGCGATCGTGCGCGGCATCCTGGAGCAACACGGCACCCGCGTGCGCATGGTCAGTGAGCCGGGCGTGGGAACCACCTTCTGGTTTGACCTACCCCTGGAGTACTCCGATCTCGATGAGCTGGCGGTGCAGGCGGAACGGCGGGAATACAACCGCCAGGAACTGGTCAGCACCAGGAGCTGAGATCAAGCTCAGCCTGAAGAGTAGAGCTCAAACAGTAAACCCAGGAGAATAGATCTGCAGAGCAAACCTCAAACCATTGGGTTCGAAAAGCTGTGACTGAACAGCGGACGTCTAACAGGGGGGTACCCACAGCAACCAAGGATGATGCCGCGAAAGGGGGGCAGCCCAACTCAGCCCTTGGCCTGGTTTGGGGTCCGAGGGTTCGACCAATTCCAGAGCCTGGGTCCCCCATCAAATCAAAACTCGGCCCAGCGCCGACTCCGACCTTGGCAAGAGGGTTGCAAGCGCAACGATCGTCAGCCTTACTGTTTTCAGCGGCAGGCTGATTCAAATCGGCCGTGTTTGCGCCGGGCTCACTCTTCGCTGCTGACGCTGCGCACAATCCGGGCCAGATCAGCCCGTTCATCGGTGGTGATGCGGTGCGGCACACCGCTGATGATGCGCTCGAAGTTGGAGAAGGAATCCTTGATCTCCGGGCCATTGCCCGTGATCACGAACTCGCGGATGCCCTTGTCGTGCCAGGAGCCGCGCATCTTGAACACGTTCAGAGCCCGGGCCATCTCGCCGCGGATCTCCACATACTGCAGCAGCAGGATGGTGTCGGTGATCGTGGAGATGTGGGAGTCGGTGATCGAGTGGCTGCCCATGAACTCCTCGGAGGTGTTCGTGAAGAAGCCGGCAATCTCCTCCTGCTTGGCATAACCGGTCACCCCGATCACGAACTGGCGGAAGGCGTTGTGGCTCACCCCCCGGGCCAGGGCGCTGAGCGAATCGATCGCCATGCGGGACGGTTTGAACTGGCTGATCTCGGTCTTGATGATCTGCAGATGGTCTTCCAGTCCCGTGGATTCGGGGTAGGCACAGATGATCTTCAGCAGCCCATCCTGCTCCATCTGCTCAAAGTCGATGCCCCAGCTGGTGGCATTGCGCAACAGCTGGGAACGGGACTCCTCATAGGCGAACAAAATCGCCCGCTCCCGGTTGCGGCAGGCATCCTCGACGAACTTGGAGACCAGCAGGGTCTTGCCGGTGCCGGTGGCGCCGGTGGCCAGGATGATCGAATCCTTGAAGAAACCGCCGCCACACATTTCGTCGAGGCGCGGCACGCCGGAGCTGAGCCGCACATTCGAGGAGCGCTGGGTGAGACGCATGGCCCCCAGCGGAAAGATGCTGACGCCATGGGCGCCCATGGTGAAGGGGAACTCGCCCTTCATGTGGGTGGTGCCGCGCAACTTGAGAATCTCGACCGTGCGCCGGCGCCGCTCACCTTCCAGCACATTGCGCAGAATCACGACGTTGTCGGAGACGAACTCTTCGACGCCGTAGCGAGCGATCGGACCGTACTCATCGATGCGCTCGGTGGTCATCACCGTGGTGACCCCGATCTCCTTGAGCCGGGCAATCAGGCGAAAGATCTCGCGCCGCACCACCGAGACGGCATCGTATTGCTGAAATACCGCCGTGATTGAATCAATGGCGACGCGGCGGGCCTTGTATTTGCGGATGGCATAGTTGATGCGCTCAATCAGACCCGAAAGGTCAAAACTACCGGCCACATCCTGGCCATCGGGATCGGGCGAGGCATCAAGAATGAAGAGCTTATCCTGCTCGACCATCTCCTGCAGATTCCAACCAAAACTGGCGGCGTTGCGAAGAATATCGAGCGGCGACTCTTCAAAGGTGACGAAAATACCCGGCTCGTTAAAGTCGCGAATACCGTTATAAAGAAAATTCAGCGAGAATACGGTCTTGCCCGTCCCTGAGGTACCGCTGATCAAAGTGGAGCGGGCAATCGGCAAGCCACCATGGAGAATGTCGTCAAAGCCCTCCATCCCGGTGGGCAGCTTCTGCACCTGCATGGGTGGTGTGCTGGTGAGAGTCGGATCCGGCATCGCAGGAGGGGCTTGAAAGCGAAAGTAAGGAGTGGGCGGGGAACGGGGCGGCTACCGCCGGGCATCAAGGAGGTCCGGGCTCAGAGAGGCTCCTCGTCCAGAACAGCCGGTGACTCGGGCAAGGGAGCGCTGCTCCCATCCGCGTCCTCATCCTCGCGGTCGTAGCCCTCCTCAAACAGCTCCTCATAGAGCAGATCCAGGCCGATCAGCACCCGCTCCCGATCCGAGAGATCGCCGATGATGCGGCGCACCGGTGGTGGCAGGATCTTGGCCAGGGTGGGGGTGGCCAGAATCTTGTCCTCCTCGGCCAGCTGAGGGTTCTTGAGCACGTCAATCACCTTGAGGGCATAAACGCCGCGAAACTCGGTTTCCAGGATGTTGCGCAACGTTTTGAGCGCACGCATGGAGTTGGGCGTGTTACCCGCCACATAGAGCTTGAGAATGTAGGTCTTGCGGTAAGTCATGTCAGTTGAGTTCGGAGGTTCGCAAGGGCGTCACCGACCGGGGGGAGGGGGCGGATCGGTAAGACTCGGATGCTGGGGTCGTCAGGCCCAATGGGGCGTCGGGGGGGATGGAATGTCGATACATTTCGCAGAGATGGGCCATCACATCCAGCAGGGCAAGGCGGTAATCCTGAAGGAAGTCCTGCTTGTGTCCCTCCAGCCTCAACTGCTTCCAGAAGCCTTCGATCAGGTTCATGTGGATCTCGACCGTTTGCGTGATCGGCAGATCAATGAAGAAGGCCGTATTCACGTAACTTTCCAGCGCCTGGTTGGCGGCGGCCGGATCGCGGAAGTAGCTGAGCAGAAGATCACGGTAGGTGCGCGTCAGCGATCGCAGCAGCTCCTCCCGTTCGGCGGCTGGCAGATTGCGCAGAAAACGGTCGGGGTCCCGTTTGTAATAAACCCCCAGATAGCTGAGCCGGCCCTTGAGCCGATTGGCCAGCTTCCAGCGATCGGAGCTGCCCTCGCCATTGCCGGAGCTGAGGGTGCCAGCGCTCAGCAGACCCCGACGCACGAAGCGCGACAGCGCAGCATCGAGGCTGTAACTCAGCTGCTCCAGCTGATCCTGGGGCAGATGCACCTCCGCGTCGTGGTACTCCACCTGGCCGGTCACCTCGCCGATCACCACCGCCGGCAGCAGCAGTCCCAGCTCGTTGAGCATCCGATAGGTCTCGGCTTCCAACGAGCCCTGCTCCAGCAGCACCGCATCGAAATCCTCACGGCGCCGATCCAGGATCGCCACCGGATCCGCGGCAGGATCGAAGCGTTCCACCAGGTAGCGGCCACCGCTGAGCCACTGGCTGCAGACCTCCGCCAACGCCGGGTCGCGGATCAGGCAGGCAATGGTGAGCGCCGGTTCAGGCATCGATGGGATCAGGGGCCGCGGCAGCGCCGAACTGGCTGAATGTTGACGGAGGCGAGCCCGAGAAGGCAAACTCTTTGTTTGTCTTCCGATTGCTGTGAGCCCAGGCTCAATGGTGAGAGGCGGGGATCCATCCTGGGTCTTCCCCTGTCCGATCGCCAGCCTGGCCACGCCCCCACGCCCATGAGCGAGACCCCAGCCACCAGCCCCACCGGCGCTTACGCCATCGTCGAGGCCTCCGGCCAGCAGTTCTGGATCCAGAACGACCGCTACCTCGACCTTGACCGCATCGCCGCCGAAGAGGGCGAGACGATCACGCTCGAGAACGTGCTGCTCGTCAAGAACGCCGCCGGCACCACGGTGGGCCAGCCCTACGTCAGCGGCGCCAAGGTGGAACTCAAGGTAATGGCCCACCGCCGCGGGCCGAAGATCATCGTCTATAAAATGCGTCCCAAGAAGAAAACCCGTCGCAAGAACGGCCATCGCCAGGAGCTCACCCGCGTGATGGTGCAGTCGATCAGCGTCGGTGGCAAATCAATCGGCTGATCCGCCTGCGTCGCTCCCGAGCCGCCTCCGGTGGTTCTCACCCAGTCCCATCCCCCCGCTTCTCCCCTCCCCATGGCCCACAAGAAAGGCACAGGCTCCACACGCAACGGCCGCGACTCCAACTCCAAGCGCCTCGGCGTCAAGGCCTACGGCGGTGAAGCCGTCAGCGCCGGTTCGATCCTGATCCGCCAGCGCGGCACCTCCGTGCTGCCCGGCAACAATGTGGGCCGGGGCTCGGACGACACCCTCTACGCCCTCACCGACGGGGTGGTGAGCTTCGAGAGCATCAAGCGCGGCCTGCGCAACCGCAAGCGCATCCACATCGCCCTCGCCTGAGCCGCGGCCCCGCCGCGATGCCCTCGCTCACGAACAACGACCTGCCAGCAGCCCCCGAAACCGCGGCAGTCGCAGTGGATGCCATCACTCCCACCAAAGCCGCAGGACCTCCGGGTCCCTGCGGCTTTCTGCTGCTCGACAAACCGGCCGGCCTCAGCTCCCACGCCTGTGTCGCCAAGGTCAGGCGCTGCTACGGCCTGCGGCGGGTCGGCCATGGCGGCACCCTGGATCCAGCCGTCACCGGGCTGTTACTGATCGCCCTCGGTCCAGCCACCCGTCTGTTGCCCTACCTGGAAGGCAGCAAGCGTTACCGCGGAGTGGTGCAGCTGGGGCTGACCACCAGCAGCGACGACCTGGAAGGGGAGGTGCTCAGCGAGGCCCCGGTGCCGGCCTTGGATCGCCAGGCCCTCGAGCAGGCCCTCGCCGGTTTCCGGGGGGAGATCCTGCAGCGCCCTCCCCAGGTCTCCGCCGTGCATGTGGACGGGGAGCGGGCCTATGTGCGCGCCCGCCGCGGCGAGGCGATGGAGCTGGCCGCGCGTGCCGTCAGCATCCACAGCCTCGAACTGCTGGCCTGGGACGGGGAGCGCTCGGAGCTGGAACTGACCGTGGACTGCTCCGCCGGCACCTACATCCGCTCCCTGGCCCGCGACCTCGGAGAGCGGCTCGGCTGCGGTGGCACCCTGGCCCGGCTGCGTCGCACCGCCGCCCTGGGCTTTGACCTGGCCGCCGCGGTGCCCCTGGAGCGCCTGGACCTGGCTCCGCCGCCGCCCCTGCTGGATCCGCTCGCGGCCCTGAACCACCTGGACCGTCATCAGCTGAACGACGCCGAACTGACCGACTGGCGCTGCGGGCGAACCCTGGTTGACGAGGGCCTGCGGCCTGCGGAGACCGCCGTCGCCGTGCTCGGCCCGGATGGCCAGCTGGCTGGCATCGCCCGCGCCGATGGCCGCGGGCTGCTGCAGCCAAGGCTGGTCTTCGCGGCAACCGGCTGAACGGGGCCTGACCAGTCCGGAAAAACACCCGGCCATCCCCCCGTGCCACCAACCTCATGCAGGAGCAGCGCCGTCGGCTCGAGCGGAAGCAGGAGCCGGTTCATGCAGACCCTCCTCCATCAACGCCAACGCAACCCGTTCCAACGCAGGGGGTTCAACGCAACGGTTCAACCCAGCCAGCTCCAACGCAGACGGTTCCACCCAGGCGGTGCACCACAGCGATCTCGAACCCCGCCCATGCCAACACGGGCGCAACAACCCCAGCGAGCGCCGGCGGCGGCGGATCGGGCCCCGCCCGTTCAAGCGCCGTGCAGGTTCAGGTCAACAATGGGGGCTCGACCCCGATCCCCGGCGGGTGCCCTGCTCGGCACGATCGCAGCTGATCGGCACCCAAGCCGGCCTTCCCGGCCTGGCCGCCCCTCTCCCTGTCCCCCGTCTCTTCCTGACCGCGATGGCCGGCCACAGCAAATGGGCCCAGATCAAACGCACCAAGGCCGTGGTGGATGCCCGCCGGGGCGCCGTCTTCACCCGACTGGGCCGCGAGATCATGGTGGCGGCCAGGGCCGGGGCCGATCCGGCCGGCAACTTCCAGCTGCGCACCGCGATCGAGAAGGCCAAGGCGGCCGGGGTGCCGAACGCCAACATCGAGCGGGCGATCAGCAAGGGCTCGGGCCAGGGCGGCGCTGAAGCCGAGCGGTTTGAGGCGGTGCGCTACGAGGGCTACGGGGCCGGCGGCGTGGCCGTGCTGGTGGAGGCCTTCACCGACAACCGCAACCGCACCGCCGCCGAGCTACGTCTGGCGTTCGGCAAGAACGGCGGCAACCTCGGTGAAAGCGGCTGCGTCAGCTACCTGTTTGACCAGCGCTCGCTGGTGCGCATCCAGCAGCCGGGCCTGCACGAAGACGCACTGCTGGAGCGACTGCTGAACCTGGAGGAGCAGGGCGGCCCGGCGGCGCTGAGCTACAGCCTGGATCCCACCGGCGCCGAGGTGCAGGGACACTTCGCTGATCTGGAGGCCCTGCAGGATGGCCTGCGCCAGCAGGGCCTGAACGTCGAAAGCTGGGAGCATCGCTGGATCGCCGCCACCGGCTGCCGGATGGAGGACCCCGAGACCCTGCAGGCCTGCCTGCGCATGCTGGATGTGCTGGAGGAGCTGGAGGACGTGCGCAGCGTCACCGCCAATCTGGAGGCCGAAGAGTTGCTGTTGGAGGCGGTCCTGGGCCATCCCCAGGACTGATTCGGGCCCCCGTCAGCTCCGCTCCCTGACAGTTCCTGCTGACCCACCTGCATCCGTGCCCCCGTTCCCAGACATGGAGCGGGCCTGATGAGCTGGCTTGAGAGAGCCCCTTCGCGACGCACCAGGGGCGATGGCTGGGGCTGACGCTGGAGCCCACAGCATCCCCCCATCAGCCGACGCCCTGGGAAGCGTTTAAAAACCTGTCTCGGCCCCGTTTGAGCCTCTGTTCGCCAGCTCCTCAACCCCTGTTGACGGGGTTTCCAAGCGACCTGCAAAACCCCAGCCCGATCTCCTGATTTTTTCAGCGGTCTCCCGACGCCCATCTCAAACCCGTGGCCTGCCCTGGGCGGACGCGTGATTCAGCAGGGTCTCAGCCGTTGTCGCCGCGGCCCAGGGCGGCCCGGTCGGCGACGACCATCACCCGCGGATGGTGATGCAGCCAGCTGGCGGGGAGCTCGGGCGTGGGCGGACCCTGCAGGATCCAGCGCAGGACACCGGCCTTGGCCGCACCCGTCACCACCAGCAGGATGCTGCGGGCCGCCAGGATCTCCACCATCCCCAGGGTGATGGCCCGCGCCGGCACCACTTCCGGATTGCCCCCGAAGGCCGGGGCATTGGCCGCCCGCGTCGAAGCCGAGAGGCTGACGCAGCGGCATGGGACGTTGGCTTCACAGGGGGGCTCGTTGAAACCCACATGGCCGTTGAGCCCCAGGCCCAGCACCTGCAGGCCGACCCCTCCGGCCGCCTCCAATTCCCGCCGGTAGCGGCTGGCCTCGGCCTCGGGGTCAGGGGCGGCGCCATCGGGCAGGCGCACCCGCTCGGGATCGAGCCCCAGGGGCAGCACCAGCCGCTCGGTCATCACGGCGCGGAAGGAGCGGGGGTCCCCGCCGGGAAGCCCCACGTAGTCGTCGAGGTTGAAACTGAGCCACCGCTCCCGCAGGCGCTCGCCTTCGGCGAACGGCAACTGGCTGAGCTGGCGGGCCAGGGCCTGATAGATCGGCTCCATGGTGCGGCCGGTAGCCAGGCCCAGGGGCAGCTCGGGCCGCCGCCGGCGCTCATTCAGCAGCAGGGCAGCCACGTGTTCGGCCACGGCGAGCGGATCGCTCAACTCGATCAACTCGAAGCTGGAGGACACACGGTTGCCGGTCGGTTCCTGGCTCAAGGGTTCTCGTAGGGCCTCAATTCCACCCCGCGGTAGTAGTGCCGCAGGATCTGGTCGTAGGAGCGACCCTGCAGCGCCATGGCATAGGCCCCCCACTGGCTCATGCCGACCCCATGGCCGAAGCCGCGGCCCTCCACCACCAGTTCCAGCTGCGGCCTGGCCTCAAGGGTTGCTGGGGTGAAGGGATCGCGCCCAGGGTTGGCCTGGGGGGCGATGCGATCCGGGCTCGAGGGCGCGGCCGCGGCCAGCGGCGGCAGGGGCGGTGGTGGCGATGGCGGCGGGGTCAGGGCTGTAGTGATCGCTCCGGTGGCCGAATCCTGAAGGGGCTCGGCCAGACGCTGCGCCTCAGGCGGCCCAGCGAATCGCTCCGCTGAGAACGATCTCGCACCGCGAGAGCGGCTGCTACCCGCCGCTGCGTTTGTCACTGAACCCGCCGCGCCCGAGAACCTCCCGATCGCAGCCTGGGGGATCGCAGCGGGCGGGGCCGTCAACATTGCCTGACCGATGGCCCCTGCCACTACACCCTGGCGTTCCAAGGGCGCTGGCTCCAGCCGGAATGCCTTGACCAAGGTGCTGCGCAGACCGAGGCGCTGGCGCAATTCGGCCCCACTGAGTTCCAGGCTGCCGGCCGGCCCGCTGACCCGGGCCCGGCGGATGCGGCCGGTGCGGCTGACGGCCAGCACATCGATGCGGTTGACGCCGTCGGTCTCGCGGAACACCCGGCGCAGCTGCTCCGGCTCGATCCGCAACTGCCACTGATGCATCGGCGAGCTCTCATCGAAATCGGGCACGCTGACCAGATAGGGGAATTGGCGGCTCCAGACCTCGCCACTGTTCTCGGTGCTGCCGCCGCTGCTGCTGTGGAAAACGGCGTTGATCAGGGCGTTGCCCTGCATCAGTACCAGGGAGCGGGTGGCGGCCACCGCCGAGCGGGTCGAGTCCGTTTCTGCGGCCACACCCCGATACATCTGGCTGTCCACCGTGGCCTTGAGATCGAACAGGGCCTGAGGCTTGAGCTGACTGATCGCGTAGGTGCGGGCGGCCACCGCCTGGGCGCGCAGGGCCGCCTGGGGCCAGGCCGCGGGCATTTCACTGCCCACCACACTGGGCAGATAGAGCTCCAGCGGCAGCTGATTGATCACCAGCAAGCGACCGTCGCCTCCACCCCGAACCTGCAGCCGGCCGCGAAAGAGCTGTCCCTCCACCTTCAGCAAGGCCGAGCGTCCAGGAGCCGGCTGGGGCACGATCCAAAGATCGCCCCGCACGGGGATCCGGGTCTCGCCCTGGCCCTCGGCACCGGGCACCACGACCACCAAGGCGCCCTGCTGCTGCTGCTGCAACTGGAAGGGCTGCTCGGCGGCGATCTGGCCGAGGGGGTGCCCCTGGGCATCGGTCAGTTGCAGCGGAGACGCTGCTGCCACCAGCCCCAGGCTGGCCTGCTGACGGATCAGCACCCGCACCAGGGGCGGCGCTTCGACGAGAGCCACCGGTGCGACCGCGGCGCCCGCTGCAGCCGTGGCCGTGGAAACCGGAGCTGCCGCCAGCACCCGGGGCAGCAGCTGCGGCGCAGCCCCCATCACCGCCAGGCCCGAACCGACCACCAGCAACGCCAGTCCCCTGTTGGCCAGGACCGCTTCCGCAGCCGGCAGGGCAGACGAGGCCGTCCGCAGGCGGCGGAACGCCAGGGACACATCCAGGCACCGGGGGCCGAAGGAGGGCATCAGAACCGGCGGCGGCGGCACGGGACTCACCATTGTGATCGCGGCAGGCCCCATCGACCACCCCGAACGCCCCCCGGCAGGGCCGCCGCGATCACGCCAGCCGCCCCAGCCCGGACGACGTGGCAGCATGCGCCTCAGCAAGGGGCGGGCCGTGCAGGTCACTTTTCTGGGCACGAGCTCGGGGGTACCCACCCGCGCCCGCAACGTTTCAGCCGTGGCCCTGCGGCTGCCACAACGGGCGGAACTGTGGCTGTTCGACTGCGGTGAGGGCACCCAGCACCAGTTTCTGCGCAGTGATCTGCGCGTCTCCCAGCTGCGGCGGATCTTTGTCACCCACATGCACGGCGACCACGTCTTCGGCCTGCCAGGCCTGCTGGCCAGCCTGGGGCTGGCGGGGGCCTGCAAGGGGGTCGACCTCTATGGCCCCGACCCGCTGCGCGAGTACCTGGACGGGGCCCTGCACACCTCCTCCACCCGCATCGGCTACCCGCTGCGCACCCACCGGGTGCGGGAGGCCGCCCACAGCGGCGCCCTGGTGCTCGACGACGACGACCTGACGGTGCGCTGCACCCCCCTGAACCACCGGGTGCCGGCCTACGCCTACCGGGTCGATCAGAAACCCCGCCCCGGCCGCTTTGACATCACCTTGGCCCGGCAGTTGGAGATCCCCCCCGGCCCGGTCTACGCCGAACTCAAGGCCGGCCGCACGGTCACCCTGGACGACGGCCGCGTGATCCGCGGCGAAACCCTCTGCGGTCCGCCCAGACCCGGCTGCAGCGTCGTGTACTGCACCGACACGGTGTTCTGTGAGGCGGCGGTGGAGCTGGCCCGCGGCGCCGATCTGCTGATCCACGAATCCACCTTCTGCCACGGCGAGGCGGAACTGGCGATCGCGCGGCAACACTCCACCAGCACCATGGCGGCCCAGACCGCCCTGGAGGCCGGCGTGAAGCGCCTGGTGCTGACCCACCTCAGTCCCCGCTACATCGCCGGCAATGCCATGACCCCGGACGATCTGGTGGCCGAGGCGCGGGCGATCTTCCCCGAGACCCAGGTGGCCAGGGATTTCCTCAGCATTGATGTGGTCGCGGCGGAGGAACCGGAACAGGAATGAGCCTGCAACAGTTCGCGTGATTCCCCAGCGGGGGACCCATCGGCCGTGATACAAGGTCTCAGTCGCGGTCTCACCGCCATTTCGCCGGCTTCTTCCATGGCCCCCTTCCTTCGCTCCGCCCTTCGAGCCGCAGCCCGGATCCTGCTGATTCTGCCCCTGGCGTTGCTGGTCTGTTTCGCTGGCCCCGCCAACGCCGCCCAGTGGAGCAGTGAGCAGCTCACGATCCCGGCAACCACCGATGGCACCCTCGTCACCCTCAGCGAGAAGGACGTAAAAGCCGGTCGCAAACTGTTCAACAGCAGCTGCGGCACCTGCCACGCCGGCGGCATCACCAAGACCAACCAGAACGTGGGCCTTGACCCCGAGACCCTGGCCCTGGCCACCCCGCCGCGGGATTCGGTCGACTCGCTGGTCGACTATCTCAAGGATCCCACCTCCTACGACGGTGAATACAGCATCTCCGATGTGCACCCCAGCCTGCGCAGCAGCGATGTGTTCGTGCAGATGCGCAACCTTGACGACGACGATCTGCGTCTGATCGCCGGTTACATCCTGGTGGCTCCCAAGGTGCAGGGTCAGCAGTGGGGCGGCGGCAAGATCTACTTCTGATCGGCCGCTTCCGCGACGGGTCTGCCTCGTCGTTCCACCATCGATTCGGATCCGATCCCTGAGCCTGGGTTCTCCCCCAGCCTTGGGGCTCCTGCACCGACGGCCCTCCCCCTGGGAGGGCTTTTTTGTGCCGATCGCCAGCCCCGAGAACCTGCTGAGGACAGCCCAAATCAGGCCACGCCATCGATCGGGATGGGAATCGAGCCCGAGTCGACAAGCGCCAGGGCACCTGATGAGCCCTCTCCCCCCGAACGCCCGGAATCCCAGGCCCACCCGGCCTGGCCCGTCTCGGCGTGGCGCTCCGCCGCCGCCAGGCCATGGTGCTGGGCTGATCCGAGAAAGGCTGGATCAAGGTCATCGGCACGAGGCTGGAGCCGCTGGACGCTGCCCAGCGCCGGTCGATCCCGCCCGGACTCAGGCCGTCAAGGCTGGCGGTAGGGGCGGCGTGCGATTGCGCGGCTCCATCGAGGCCGACTGCTTGCTGTACCACCACTCCTGCAGGGCCGGCGCCAGGCGCTGCGGAAACAGGGTGATCACCGTGCGGGTGGGCCGGGCACCGGGCTGGAGCAGCTCCACCGCGTAGGAGGGGCAGCGGCGGGCTGCCAGATCGGCCACGAAGCGACGCCCCACCCGACGCCAGCTGGGCTCCTTGCTGCGCCAGGCCAGCCGGCAACAGGGCCAGGGCAACTCCTCCCGATCGAACAGGCGGCAGCAGGGTCCGAGCACGCGATAGCTGTATTGGCCGCCGGGACTGGCGTGCTCACTGCCGGACTCCAGCACCGATTGCACCTGGATGGACATGAAAAAGCCACCCCGCAGGGTGGCAGAGAGGGACTGGGAAAGCAAACAGTCGGCGCAGAATCCAAAAGCCCGCGGGAGGCCATGGGGTGGCCGCCATGGGGCGGAAACCCTGGAGATGGGGCCCGGGCCAGGACTGCCGGACTCAGTAGAGCTCTTCTTCGGCGTGGGTCTTGATGGTCACGTCCGAGGTGGGATAGGCCACGCAGGTGAGGACGAAACCGGCTTCGATCTGGTCGTCGTCCAGGAAGCTCTGATCGGACTGGTCGACGGTGCCCGAGGTCAGCTTGCCAGCGCAGGTGCTGCAAGCACCAGCACGGCAGGAGTAGGGCAGATCGATGCCCTGCTCCTCGGCAGCGTCGAGGATGTACTGGTCATCAGGAACCTCGATCGTCTTGTTGAGGCCTTCGCTCTCGTTGACGAGGGTGACCTTGTAGGAAGCCATGGAAGAGATTGGAGCTCACAGGGACCCGGTGGCCAGGGACCTGTAGGACCGCCCATTCCTACATCCGACAGGGGGCGTTCCCGCCGATCTGGGGCCCGCAAGCCGGGAAGGCCAATCAAAGGCAGGGCACAGATCAGTGTGCCTTATGCAACTGCATCACTCCGCCGCATCGTCATCAGCCCCCAGGGAGCCTGTTGCGCCGCCAGCTCGCCGTGCCAGCCGGCCGCGGCCAGTGCCCGGATCAGCGATGGCGCCTGATCCACCAGCAGACCGCTCAGCAGCCCCAGGCCATCGGCCGCCAGCACCCGGCTGAAGGAGGGCGCCAGGGCCTCGATCACCGGCGCCAGGATGTTGCAGAGCAGCAGATCGGCCGGCTGCCCCGCCAGCAGGGGCTCCAGGGCCTCCACCGAACCCTGGGCCACGGCCAGCTCCAGCCCGTTGAGGCGGGCGTTGTCGCCGCTGGCCCGCACCGCCAGCGAATCGGTGTCGCAGGCCGCCACCGAGGCCGCCCCCAGCCGCAGGGCGGCCAGGCTGAGCACGCCGCTACCGCTGCCCAGGTCGGCCACCCGCAGCCCCGCCAGCCCCGATCCCGTGGCCGCCAGAGCCTCCAGCGCCTCCAGGCAAAGGCGGGTGGTGGGATGGCTGCCGGTGCCGAAGGCGCTGCCCGGATCCATGCGGATCACCAGCCGCTCGGCGTACTCCTGGGGCAGATCCAGCCAGGCGGGCAGGATCAGCAAACGCTGACCGATCGGATCGGCCTGCCAGTGCTGTTTCCAGCTCAGGCTCCAGTCCTCGTCGCGCTGGTGCTGCCAAAGCAGGGGCGGCAGAGTCAGGGTGAAAGGCTCCCCCAGGGGCTCCAGGGCCGCCGCCAGGGCCAGCCGCTGGGGCTCGGGCCAGTCGATGTCGGGCAGCCAGGCGAGCAGCTGCCTCTGGCGCGGACTCTCGGGGGGATGGCGCACCGCCACCCGGGGGATGCCCAGGTTCTGCAGCTTCCAGAGCAGGGATTCCTCCAGCTCCGGCGGACAGTCCATCTCCAGGCGCCACCAACCCGGTGCTCCACCCAGGACCTGCCCATCGGAAGGTCCTGGCCCTGGATCGGCCCCACACCCTGCTGCCGCGGCCGAGGCCACCATCAGAGGGTGACCGGATGGGCTTCCTGGATGCCGTTGATCTGGTGGATCGTGGCCAGAAGGCTGGGGGGAATCGGATCGTCAAGGCTCAGCACCATCACGGCGTCGCCGCGCACGATGCGGCGCCCCACCTGCATCGAGGCGATGTTGACGTTGTGCTCTCCGAGCACCGAACCGAGCTGGCCGATGATCCCGGGCATGTCCCGATGGCGAGTGAACAGCATGTGGCGGCTGGGGGCCACATTCACCGGGAACTCGTCGATGGTGGTCACCCGCAGCTCGCCATCGGCGAACACGGCGCCGGTGACGCTGTGGTTGCCCTTGCTGCCGCGGCAGCTGAGCTGCAGGGAGCCGCCGGCGAAATCACGGCTGGATTCATCCTTGACCTCCAGGACGTGAATGCCGCGCTCCTTGGCCTCCAGGCCGGCATTGACGTAGTTGATGCTGTCGCCGAGGGCGGTGGAGAGGATGCCTTTGAGTGAGGCCACCACCAGGGGCTGGGCCGGCAGGGCGGCGAACTCGCCCTGCAATCGCACCTCCAGCTCGCTGATCTGGCCGCCGGCCAGCTGGCTGAGCAGTTGGCCCAGGGTTTCGGCCAGCTGCAGATGGGGCTTGAGCTGCTCCATCAGCTCGGCGTTGAGGCCGGGGATATTCACGGCACTGCGGGCCGGCAGCCCCAGCAGCACATCGCGGATCTGCTCGGCGACGTCAATCGCCACGTTCTCCTGGGCCTCTTCGGTGGAGGCGCCGAGGTGGGGGGTGAGGATCAGGCGTTCGGTGACCGCCCGCAGCGGCGAATCGGCCGCCAGGGGCTCCTTGGCGAACACATCCAGCGCGGCGCCGGCAATCACACCGGCCTCCACCGCCTCGGCCAGGGCCGCCTCATCGACGATGCCGCCACGGGCGCAGTTCACCAGGCGCGCCGTGGGCTTCATCGTGCGCAGCAGCTCGGCATTGACCAGGTTCTCGGTCTCCGGCGTGCGCGGCAGGTGCAGGGTGATGTAGTCCGCTTCGGCGAACAGCTGGGGCAGACTCAGCAGCCGCACCTGCATCTGCTGGGCCCGCTCCGGCGAAACAAACGGGTCGTAGGCGGCCACATCCATGCCCATGGCCCGGGCGACGCGGGCCACGTGGGAGCCGATCTTGCCGAGGCCGACCACGCCGAGGATCTTCTTGTAGAGCTCGTTGCCCACATAGGTCTTGCGGTCCCAGCCGCCGGCCATGGTGCTGGCGTGGGCGTGGGGCACGTGGCGCGAGAGCGCGAGCATCAGGGCCAGGGCCTGCTCCGCTGCGGCGATCGTGTTGCCCTCGGGCGAATTGACGACGATCACGCCGCGGCGGGTGGCGGCCGGCACATCGACGTTGTCAACGCCGACGCCGGCCCGGCCGATGATGCGCAGCTTGGTGGCGGCCTCGATCACGTCGGCCGTGACCTGGGTGCCGGAGCGGATCATCAGGCCGTCGTAGTCGCCGATGATCGCCTTGAGCTCCGCAGGTGGCAGGCCGGTGCGCACATCCACCTGAGCCACCTGGGAGAGGATGTCGATCCCCGTCTGATCAATGGGATCGGAAACCAGAACCTTTGTCATGACCCGGCGTGAGAAGAAGCGCCGCAACGGCGCGGTGAGCAGCAGCGCCCCGAAGGGCTGGCCGGAGGTGCAGTGTAGAGAGCGACGTTGTGGCCAAATCGGAGGCAGAAGGTGACGCTGTGTGTGGTGGTGGTGCTGGATGACCGCAAACGCCTGGAGCAACTGCGCGAGCAGCTGGCCGCCCAGCAACCGGCGCCGACCCAGCTGGTGGCGATCGGCACGGGCGAAACGGCCATGCTCGCGGTGGACCGGCTCAATCCCGCCACGGCCCGGCGCCAGCGGCAGCGGACCATGGCCCGCTGGCTGATGCCCTTCGGCTTTCTGGCGGGGCTGACCTTCACCCAGATCACCGATCTGCACACCTTCGACCTGTTCGGTCCCTGGGGAGAACCGCTGATCGGCGGCCTGCTGGGCATGGGCTCGGGCCTGATGGGCAGCTTCGCGGCGGCGGCCAGCGTGGTCTCGGAGGAGGAGGACCGGCTGCGGATCCTGCGCAACCGGCTGGAGGAGGGCAACTGGTTGTTGCTGCTCGAGCAGGCGAGCGGCCAGGAGGTGCCCTGGACCCTGGTGCAGCAGGCCCGCCCCAAGGCCGTGATCCGCCTCGGGGAGGACTGAAACCGTGCAGCGTCGGGACGCACTGCTGCAGGGATCGAACCAGCGCCAGGCGCTGCTGCCGGTCCTGGAGGCCGCCGAGACGGCCCTGCGCACCTGGGAGCCCAGTTGGACCCCCTTGCTGGCGGCGGCGGTGCGGGAGGAGGCCGAGCAACGGCTCTCAGCCCTCAGCGACCTGCATCTGGACAGCGCCGGCGGCTATCCGGGGGCCGAGCACCGCCGGCTGCTGCTGCAGCGCGCCGAAGCGTCCCAGCCGGCCGAAAGCCTGGATGCGGGCCTGGGGGGCCTGGAGATCAGCGGCAATTTCCTGTTTGATCCGGCCGAGCCGGCGGATTTCCGCGCGGGATTGGCGGCCGCAGGCGCTGGCGACGGAGAGCTGGGCGATCTCTGGATCCGGGGCGACCGGGGCGCCCAGGCGATCGTCTCGGCCGAGCTGGCCCAGCGCCTGCACGACCAGAGCGGCCAGGTGCGCAGCGTCGAGGTGCGCTTCGAAGCGCGGCCGATCGAGGAGCTGCAGCTGCCGGCAGAGCGGATCGAGCGCACCTTGACGACGGTGGAAGCCTCCCTGCGGCTCGATGCGGTGGGCTCCGCCGGGTTTGGCCTCTCCCGCAGTCGCCTGGTGGAGCGCATCCGGCGCGGAGACGTGCGCATCGACTGGCAGACGGTGACCAGCCCCAGCCGGGAACTGGCGCCGGGCCAGCGGGTGCAGCTCGCCGGCCGGGGTGAGCTGCTGGTCGAGGCGGCTGAACCCACCCAGCGCGGCCGCTGGCGGGTGACCTTGCGGCGCCGTTGAGCCCAGACGAAACCGGCCCTGGCTTCCCGTTGGCTGCCGTCCTCAACCGCTGCCGGAAGGGGGATCAGATGCCCCCGTAAGCCGACTGCTAAGTTTGAACCTTGAAGGCAGAGAAGCAGCTGGCGACTTCGGTCGGCCGGGCTGATGGTGCCTTTGCCCCCCCAGGGATCCATACCCAGGGGCGATTAGCTCAGAGGTAGAGCACTACCTTGACACGGTAGGAGTCACTGGTTCGATTCCAGTATCGCCCACTTTTTCATCTCTATCCCCCCGCTTTGAGCGAGACGCAGCGAGCCATTCCGGTCCCTCCCGTCCAGGAGCTGCCGGACGGTTCCACAGTCGCTGTGATTGGCCTGGGACGAACGGGCATCGGCGTTGCGCGCCTGCTGCGGGCTCAGGGCCATCCGGTGCTGCTGCTGGAAAGTCGCCAGGGCCCTGAGCAGGAGGCGGCCGCCGCGACCCTGGAGGCCGAGGGCATCGCGGTGACGCTGGGTGCCCCCCTCGCTCTCGAATCCCTGCCAGATCCGCCGCCGGCCGCCGTGGTGGTCAGCCCCGGCATCGCCTGGGACCACCCGCAGCTGGAGCGGATGCGCCAAAGCGGCATCGCCGTGCTCGGCGAGCTGAGCCTGGCCGCCCGAGTGACGACCGGCATCCCCTGGATCGGCATCACCGGCACCAACGGCAAGACCACGGTCACCCATCTGGTGCAACACCTGCTCAGCCACGGCGGGCTGCGGGCGCCCCTGTGCGGCAACGTCGGCATCTCAGCCGCCGAGGTGGCCCTGGGCTGCCTGGACCCCAAAGGATCCAGACCCGACTGGCTGGTGGTGGAGTTGAGCAGTTACCAGATCGAGCAGTCCCCCGAGCTCAGCCCGGCGATCGGCATCTGGACCACCCTGACGCCGGACCATCTCGAGCGCCACGGCAGCCTTGAGCACTACCGGGCGATCAAGCGGCGGCTGCTGGAGAACGCCCAGGTCCGCATCCTCAATGGCGACGATCCCGATCTGCGCGAGCGGGCCGCCAGCTGGGAGAGCGCCGACTGGATCACGGCCAGGCCAGTCAGCGAACTGCCAGAAACAATTCGCCCCTGCCTTTGGATTGAGCAAGGCATGGTGCACGGACCCGGCGGCCCCCTGTTCGCCGCCGAGGCGCTGGCAATGCCGGGGGACCACAACCGACAGAACCTGCTGATGGCCACGGCCGTGGCCCTGCAAGCCGGCCTCGATGCGGCCGTGATCGAGGCAGGACTGCGCAGCTTCCCGGGAGTGCCGCACCGGCTGGAGCGCATCCGCGAGCGACAGGGCGTCAGCTGGTACAACGACAGCAAGGCCACCAACTACGACGCCGCCGAGGTGGCCCTCAAGGCCCTCGACGGACCGCTGGTGGTGCTGGCGGGCGGCCAGGCCAAACAGGGGGACGCCACGGGCTGGCTGAGCCAGCTGCGGCGCCAGGCGGCAGCGGTCGTGCTCTATGGAGCTGCCCGCGAAGCCTTCTCAACCCTGCTGGCTGAAGCTGACTACCAGGGGCAGGTGCACAGCTGCGAAGGACTGGCGGAGGCGGTGCCCCTGGCCAACGAACTGGCCCAGTCCACCAGCTGCCGAAGTGTGTTGCTCTCGCCCGCCTGCGCCAGCTTTGATCAATACCGGGATTTCGAGGCGCGGGGGGATCATTTCAGAGAGTTGGTAGCGGGGTTGCCGCCCCTGGAATGAACGGTTCTGGTCATCGATAAGCAGTGAGCTGGTGGCGATCGACGCCGGGTAGGCAGCCATGACGTGGGGCTTCGAGCAGGTGGAGAAGTGAAGGTTGCGACCACGGCGAGGGTCCACGAGCGCAAGCGAGCTCTCAACGGTTCACGGGAGGGTGCACTTGCGGATGATGAAGGCTGCGAATCGGGTGGGACTCCACTTCAAACCACCCAGGGTGGAGCCTGGCGAGGCGGCTGGAGCCCCGGATAGTCGGGATCTCTCGAGGCAGGGGCTCAGCACGACGTGAAGCACGTCAAGGCCGAGACTGAATGCAATCCATGCACCAAATCCTTCCAGATCTCCAAGTCACCGACCTCGAGCTGAACCGTAACCGGACGATCACTGAGCACACCAGGTAGAAATTCGCCGGCACTCACCTCAGCAGCAGCTCGCACTGCCGCCGTGCAGTAGAACCTGGCCAGACACAACAACTATGATCGACTTAAACCTCTACTGCCATGCAAACGCCAGATCTGTCCGCCGACTTCAGCGCGAAAAGCAAAATCCTTCACAAGGAACTCTCTAGGCCGTACTGGCCGGGGGCATTTGATCCCAGCCACCCAGACACAGAGAGGCATTTCTGCATGCTCGCATCCAGCGATGGCATGTTAGATCACCTGCAACCAAAGAGCATGCTCACCGTAGGCGACAATCTTGCCCGCGATGCAGGCTACTTCAAAAGAAAGTTCCCTAATGCACATTGTATCGCCTCCGATCTTTACGCCGAAGGCATCAAACAAGCAGCCGTGGACGGCTGGGTCGACGAGGTGCAGAGTGCTGACGTTGAAGATCTTCCCTTCGCCAACGAGAGCATCGACTGCGTGATCGCCAAAGAAGCCTTTCACCACTGGCCTAGACCCATGCTCGGCTTCTATGAGATGCTGCGCGTGGCCCATAAGGCCGTACTACTGATTGAACCCTATGACTACATGCATGAACCGCCAAGGCCGCTCCCCAGGAAAGAAATGTACAACGATAATTATGAAGATGTGGGCAACTATATCTACCAAGTCAGTTTGCGCGAGATCCTCAAAGCCGCTTGGTCGCTTTATCTACCAGCCGTGGCAGCAGCAGGCTTCAACGATCCCTATGCACCAGAACGACCGATAGAAGAATGGAAGATCGAAAAGCTTAAACTGGATCAATTGGGAGAGCAAGGTGAACGCCAATTCAACCTAATGAGTATCGCCATCTACAAACCCGGCTTCGCTCCAACCGCAAACAGTCTTCGTCAGCAGATACACCTGTACATCAGACCTCGGAATCCATTCATTGAATAAAACATCATCTCAATATAGAAACGGGCGTCAGCAACGTCAGCGAACGGCTACCAAGGCATCGAAGCCCCAACAAGCCGCTCAAAAGCTACGTATCAAGACCCACCACATTCGGCAGAAGTGATGGACAAAGAGAACATGGCAAACATCTTCCATCGGACTATGCCCCTTTCCTCAAGGCATGCATAATCGCTTAATGGAACCAGGAGATACCAGAGCCTTCAGATCTACTTGCATTAATACCCGCAGACTTGCACACAAAAGATAATTTAGACTAGCGCAGTGATTCCGGGCAGAATAGACTCGGGACAGGCACCATGAAGCGCCCAATGGGAAAAAGTCAAACCGACTATTAACCTATCTCGCTCAGAAACAGATAATCTCGAACAAAAGTCCTCGTGGAGCGATGCCTGTGCAAGCCAGTTACCGAGAGCGCCATAACTCACAACACAGAGTAAACTAGATACATCTGCTACCGACGACCATTGCCCCTCCTCAACACAGGAGCCCCCAAACGCTAATTCAAGCCAAAGACCCCCAACACCATTCATCCACGACAAAAATAACAATTTCCATGAAGATTCTTCTTCTCGGATTCAGTGCAATAGGTTACGGCACTCCAAGCATTCCAGAACGGCTCTCACAACTCCTGGCTGAAAATCAAGAAACGAAGAATTTTGAGGCGGAGTACGTCTCCCTAGGTGGGCTTGCAGTCGACGGCCTCTCATATCTGATAGACGGCATCCTACGGGTGAAACGCCCTGACATCCTGATTCTTGAAATCGCGACCAGTTGGTTCAGCCTCTGCCATACCAACCAGGAATTGTCTGATCAACTCGTAGCCTCAATCGTCAGCCAATCTCTGAATCAAGTTCAGTGCATCTACTTCCTAAATCTCTACCGCAGAGATCTCTCCGACAACGACTTGGTGGTGAGTTCCATCGCAAAGGTAGCTGCAAGAATGCTTCCACATATAGCCCAACCAGTGCTTAGCTTGAAACAATACTACCGCAGCCTGTGGAAAACACAGGCCGACGATCTGACCATTGACGGAGTACATCCGAAGCCTAGTGCGATTGAGCACATCGCGAAGAGCTTGTACGAATTCCTCTACAGCAAACTACTGCGCAGGGAGGTGGAACATAAAATAGAGCAACGACAAACCGGCCTAAAACAACTCAAGAACAAGCTCATTTTCCCTCAGTTGTCTGAATGCGAAACATCCGTTTTTTCCTCTCGACACGGGTACGCTGCAAATCTATTGGTCATCAAGAAAAACCAGAGTCTAAATTTTGACTTCGTCAGACCTGTACCCATCTATGGGCTATGTTTCATTTGGGGACCCGATACCAGTTATCTTGACTACAGCATAAATAACCAGCAGCAACGCCTCACAATGCGTGATGAAATGTCCTTTTATCGGCGAGTTGGTTTCCACTTCTTTGGCGCACCTATACTCGCTGAATCAATAGTGCTTGAAGGTCCTACGCATTTCCTTGACATTAAGCTACAACGAGAACCATGGGAAGACGTCTTTGACCCAAAAGTCTACATCGTTGGCTTTGCCACAGATGCACCTCTCCCGATCTCCTCAAACACTAAGTTCATAGAATCAAGTTGGCCCATCGAAGCAAGCTTCTGATATTCATCACCATAATCATCTTTGGCAAGCACTCGGCTCGACAAGATCGATCCAACCCTGCAGCCAATACAACCGATTACGGGATTAGCAAAAGAGACCGGGCTCAATGTTCCAATAATACCACTTAGGGGCACCTTAAAAATACCGGTATTTCCTGCAAGCTCCGATTGAGACATATGTCCTGGCCGATGTCGGACGTTGACCCTAGTCGCGGCAAGGCCGATTTTTCAAAGTGCCCTGAATGTACTTCTCAACAAGGGCTAAACTCAGATGGCCCTCCAACACCAAGTGCATTTTGTCCTTCCGCCTTCTTTTCAATTAAATGCGTATCGCAGTGGCCCTCTGGTTTGATGCTGACAACTACACCTCTAATGAGGTAATGATTCCGATCATTATGGGAATGTCAAACAACCAGAAGATCGACTTTTTGATTTTCACCAATAAGAAGAGCTTATTTTGCCAGGCACTGTCGCCAAATATCCTCATCATAGAATACGACAGATGCGAGCTGATATCTAAAATTAATTCATTCTTCGGTATACAAATTCCTGCGACGATTCAATCCACCGAATTTGGCAAAAACATATTAGGCGCAATCAAGCCGTTTGCACCATTATTATTTCCAGAAATTTATTCTACTTATATGCTTTATGGATGGATTGAGTACGACATCTTTCTTGAGCCCGGATTTGATCTTGCTCTCTTGGCCCGCTTCGCGGACCCAAATATTTTCAATATTGGCAATACTATTAACAGCTCAACGTTGCAGATAATTCGACTTGAAGACAGATTGCTTGATATTTTATCTAAAAACAGAATATTAGTCAATAACTGGTTCACACACAGTAGCTACTCTACATTACGTTTTTTTGACGAAGCAAGCCTTGAATATTCGAGCGGTTTAATGGGTTTTGTGCCAATCCGAGACATTTACAAGGGGCGCCGATCTTCCCTTCGTACAGATGATCTAGATAACTGTATTCTAATTGGCAATGGTCATATCGCTTCGAAACACCCTTTCAAGATTTGCTTTACGAATAATGGGTTTGACCGATCTACTCTAATTCCAGCAGAAATTACAGACAAAACTCTTAAGTTTGTCGAAGAAATAAAATCAAGAAATATAATATGGAGTTTGGACAGATTCTTTAAGTTGCACCCCAATGAGTCTCCTATTGAAAAATCTCACGTCTTTGGGGACCCAAGCATGGCCTTTTACTAGAGCCAGTAGCGACATATAATCAGTCCTTTCAAGATAATGCTTGTGATAACCAATACAAATCTTCCATGTTTCATGGTGTCCTCAACAAATAAATGCCTTAAGCATAGCCCAAGAATAATTTTTTAGGGTAACTTCGTTATTTTACATTTAAATATATTGGAGGCTCGAGAGAATAAGTTTTATTGGCTCAGCTCGGCATGCAGGTGATTCAAGGGTATTCGAATATTGTGATGAGAATCTGCAGGCATAAAATGCTGTCTATAATCATTGGCCAACTTAAGTTTATCTCTAAAAGATCTATCCCTTCTGTTGTCGGGACAATACTCTACGATCTTCGTGTTTTGCTGTGAATAAATAATATTTGCGAACAGAGATCCATGGGCTCCAACAATTATCGAAGCTGCATGAAAGAGTTTGACCACTATTTCCAATGGCTCTGTACCATTTACTACAATAAATCCGCGCTCTTTAAGAAATTCTATGACTTCGACTTCATTAATTACTGTTCTCGATCCATTGAGAACATGATTTCTAGAGAGATAAATACCAGGAATCCTTTGCGATGTTCCAACTTTTAAGTCAAAAGAGCTCAGATATTTGTTGACAATCCAGCAGTAGGTTTCAGGTGTATAAGTTGTTGGCACTGCAGGCGAATATGGAATAACAAGATTCTCTACCTGTAAAATTTGCCCAGCTTTGGCAACAATCATATCTTCATTTGTTATTTCTCGATCGGCAAGAATGGAAAGATGCTGCTTAAAGTTGACAACCATATTATAATCTGATGCGATAAATTTTACTTGTCGGCTCTGAATGATGTCTCTAACAGCATAAAGTCTTTGAAGGGTGTCGTGCAAGTGCCCAAAGGGATACCATCCAAAAGCATGGCATAAGTAGACAAAAGTTCCCTTTGTTGTACCGGACAATCTGTGATGAAAGTATTTGAGCTGATGATGCCGTAAATGGTTTAGAAACTGAATCCTCTCCTGAATCAAAGCATGCTTCAGTAAGTCATTCTTGCTTACTTGGAGCAAAGGAAATGGGGATGGAATCCAATACAGAGCCTCGTCTAGAGAGGGCTTGAATAGCTCAAAGTTGCTCTCCAAGACGAGTGAAGTATCTCCGAGGACTAGAGCGTCGGATATCTCATCTCTACTCCGATAGGGCAATCCTTGGAGATTAAACACTGATGCTTCGAATTGTTTCCAAGCTTCTTGATGTGGAAGGTCGCTGGGCTCAACCCTCTCATTGCCAGTGCTGGATCCACCTGAATAGTGCATGGTTGCTTGGGCCGCATCGCCCAGACTAATTTAAACTCAAAGTCGTGTGACTTGATCCTGTAGCAGTCGCTCTGCTGCTTGGGTTATAGCACTTGACTTTCCAAGTTTTGCACAGATTTGTTCTGCTGTCAAGCCTGGCTATCGTGAGTTCAGAGATGTTGCTACGAGAATAGAGCTGATACTTCTGACACAACTCCAAGAGTAAAACATTTGAGAAGGAGATTGTCGATGCGGGGTTGCAGAAGATGCCTTCGATAAGGGTGGTCCTTGATCTGCATGGTCAGCAGTTCCAGCGAGATGATTCGACAGATCTTGCACCAATGCTCCGGCAGGAACCCAAGGCTTGACAGCATGACATCACTGAAAGCGACCATCGACATCGAGCTATATTGTAAGATGTGAAATCCTATCTTGAGGCTCTTCCTCATGACCTGGTGGCTAATGAAAAGCGAGCCGGAGGTCTACGGCATCCACCATCTCGAGCAGGAGGGCACCACCCTCTGGGATGGGATCCGCAACTACCAGGCGCGCAACTTCATGCGCAGCATGGCCGTGGGTGATCGGGCCTTCTTTTACCACTCCAATGCCAAGCCTCCGGGCATCGTCGGGCTGATGGAGGTGATTGAAACCGGCATCGTCGACCCCAGCCAGTTCGATCCACAGAACAAGTACTTCGACCCGGCCTCCAAGCCTGAAGCCCCCCGTTGGGATTGCGTCCGCCTGCGCTATGGCCGCACCTTCAGCGGCATGCTCAGCCTGGATCAACTGCGCGAACAGTTCAGCGCCGAGGACCTGCCGGTCGTGCGCCGCGGCAATCGGCTCTCGATCCTGCCGGTGAGCGAAGCCAGTGCCCTGCGGCTGCTGAAGCTGCTGGGCGAGCCAGCCTGAAGGCCAACGCCATGGAATCCCACCCGGCAGATGGGGTGATCTGGCCCGAAGAGGGCAGCCTGATCGGCGGCGGCGAACAGCCCAGCTACCGCGTGGGCCGGCTGATTCACCAGGCGGAATCGGCCCTGATCCATGCAGCCAGCAACGAATTCGGCCGGCCCCTGGTGCTCAAGATCTACCGACCGCAGCCGATGCAGGGGGAAAGCCCCGAGGTGCAGTGGCGACGGGAGCAGCAGATGCTCGGCCTGCTGAACCATCCCCAGGTGCTGCGGCTGCATGAGGCCTTCCGTTGCCGCGGCCTCCTCTATCTGGCCCTCGAGCCCGCCGACACCAATCTGGAGCAATGGATCAGCCGCCACGGCCCCATGGCAGAGCTGGCGGTGCGGGAGCTGGCCCGGCAACTGCTGGAGGGATTGCATGCCATCCACGCCAGGGGCATCGTCCACCTCGATGTCTCTCCGGTCAACGTTCTGGTCCAGACCCCGGGCCCCGGCGCGGCGAGTCCCCGCTTCAAGATCGCCGATTTCGGCATCAGCGTGCTGCTCAGCGAAGGGATGGAGCTCAGCCGCCCCGACACCAACTGGGCCCATCTGCCGCCGGAACTGCTGCGGCCGGGATCCCGCAGCCCCACGCCCCGCTGTGATCTCTATGGACTGGGCCTGACCCTGTTGCTCGCCCTGAGGGGTTCGATCCCGCTCAGCAACGCCCTGCCGCTGGCCACGGTCGAGCGCCAGGTGTTGGAGGGGGTGGCCAGCCAGCTGGCGGCCGAGCTGAAGCCGCCGCTTGGGCTTTTCATCGCCACCCTGCTACAAGTGCGGCCCGAGGATCGCTACGGCTCGGCGCTGGAGGCCTGGCGGGTGCTGAGGGATCTGGGCTGAAAGCTCCAGGGCGACACCAGCAACGGAGCTGAACCATCAGCCAGGATCGCGGGCCGGACCCCCAGCTCAGACCGTGGCGGCGGGGACGCTATCCCCAGTTCCCATCAGCTCCTCAAGGGCGGCGCTGACGGCTGCGCTGGCGGCGGCGCTCCAGGCGCCCTCAAAGGCCCTGACTCCAGCGGCCGGGGTCAACACAAAGCGCAGGGCCCAGTCTTGGCGATCGCCTTCCAGCGCCATCCAGAGGCTGCCGGCCAACCCCAGGGGGAGCTCCAGATCCAGCTCCAGGCTTTCTTCGGCCATCAGCTGATCCACCAAAGCCGTGTGTTGAGTACGCAGGCACCCGATCGCCCGCCCGAGCACCAGCAGCTCTTCGGTACTCAGCTCAGCCGCCCAGTCCCGACCTCCGATCAAGACGCCGAAGGGATGGCGGGCCGGATCGATCACCAGCCTCCAACCCTCCCCCTGACAGACCTGCACGGCTGACCGATCAGCCCGGCAGCAGGTCGGGCTGGTCCTGCTCATCGCTGAGCTCGATGATCGCCCGCTGCACCGGCTTGATCATCGAATCGTCGAGCAGGCCATCGAAATCATCGAAACGCCTCTGCTTGGCCCGGTAGGCAATCCGCACGGTGGTGAGATAGCGATTGCTGGAATGGCGGATCAGGCTCTCGGCGCGCTGGGCGAGTTCCTTGGGATTGAGATCGGCGCTGCTCTGCATGCTGCTCAGGGATTCCATAAGACTTCGATCAACCACCCTAAGTCAGCAGCCTCCCTAGAACGGACAGAACCGCCAGAGGCCCATGCCCGGCACCCTCGCCATCGATCTGGGCAGCAGCACCACCGTGGTGGCCTGGCAGCCCGACGGGGAACCGGCCCGCCTGCTGGATCTGCCCCCGTATAGCGTCGTCGAACCCTGTGTGGTGCCCAGCCTGCTGTGGCTCAACGGCCCGGGGGATCAACGGCCCCTGATTGGCCGCCAGGTGCTGGAAGCCGGCCTGGCCGAACGCCAGGAACCGGCCCTGTGCCGCGATTTCAAGCGCCTGATCGGAGCCGACCCGGCCGAAGCGGCGGCGCCTGCCCCCCCCGGGGGACCAGCTCCAGGCTGGCTCGACCCTGAGGCGGCCGGAGCCCTGCTGCTGCGTCGCCTCTGGCAGGCCCTGCCCGCGGCCCTGCAACCCGAGCGCCTGGTGTTGACCGCGCCGATCGAGACCTACCGCGGCTACCGGGCCTGGCTGCAGCAGGTGAGCCGTGAGCTGCCGGTGGCGGACGTGGCCCTGGTGGATGAACCCACCGCCGCCGCCATCGGCGCCGGCCTGCCGGCGGGCAGTCGGGTGTTGGTGGTGGACCTGGGCGGCGGCACCATCGATCTCTCCCTGGTGGCCCTGGAGGGGGGCGAAGGCCGGGCCGCCCCGATCGCCCAGCTGTTGCGCTTCGCCGGCCGGGACCTGGAACGCAGCGGCCAGGCCCTGCGGACGGCCCGGGTGATCGCTAAGGCCGGCCTGTCCCTCGGCGGCCGCGACATCGACCACTGGATCGCTTCCCACCTGGTGCCGGACCAGCCCCCCGCCGGCACGCTGCTGCAGGCGGCCGAACGCCTGAAATGGGATCTGAGCGCCACCGACGACGAGCGCGACGAGGCTCTCCAGCTCTGGTCCGCCAGTGATCGAAGCACCCGGGAGCTGCGGCTGAACCGACGCCAGCTGGAGGCCCTGCTGATCGGCCACGGCCTGCTGGAGCAGCTCGATGGGCTGCTGGAGACCGTGCTGGCCGGCGCCCGCCGGGAGGGCCTGGCCCTAACGGGCATCGACGCCGTGCTGCCGGTGGGGGGCAGCAGCCGCATGCCCCTGATCCGCCGCTGGCTGCAGGAGCGCTGCGACGGCGTGCCCCTGCGGGGTGAGCGGCCGGTGGAGGCCGTCGCCCTCGGCGCCCTGGCCCTCACCCCCGGCGTGCGGGTCCGGGATGTGCTGGCCCGGGGGGTTTCCCTGCGCTGCTGGGATCGGCGCAGCGGCAGCCATCACTGGCATCCCCTGTTCGTGGCTGGCCAGAGCTGGCCCACCGAGGCGCCCCTGGAGCTGGTGCTGGCCTGCAGCCGCGACGACCAACGGCAACTGGAGCTGGTGCTGGGGGAACCGCTGCCGGAGGAGCGGGGTGAGGTGATCTTCGAGGCGGGCCTGCCCCTGCTGCGGCGACGCCCCGCCGGCAACGCCCGGGTCGAGCCCTGGCCCCAGGCGCCGCCGGCCCTGCCCCTGGCCAGCCCAGCCCAGAGCGGCGTCGATCGGCTGCGCCTGCGCTTCGCGATCAATGGGGAGGGGATGCTGATGCTGGAAGCCGAGGATCTGCAGGACGGACAACGGCATGGCCCCATGCCCCTGGGACCGGTGCGCTGAGCGTCCGCCGCCAGGAGCGCCGGGCACCCCGGCTGCATACAACGGGTTCAACGCTCTGCGGCTTCCCACCTTGGCCCTCCGCCAGCACAGGCTTCCCCGTTTCTGGCTGGCCATCACCCTGGGTTCGGTGGCCCTTGGCGTCGGCCTCGTCTACTGGTGGGAACGGCAACTGCCGAGCCGGATTGAACGGGCCGCAACCACGGGCCAGCTGGAGGACTGCCTGCGGTTCGGCGAACAACTGGCGGCCCTGAGCTGGCTGCCCGGGGGAACACCACTGCAGCAGGGACGCTGCCAGCGCCAGAGAGCTGCGCAGCTCTGGCAGGCCGGGCAATGGACCCAGGCCCTGGCCTTGCAGCGCCAGCTGGTCCATTCGGCCGCCGCCGGAAACGACGACCGCCGCCGCCTGAACCTCTGGCAGGAGACGCTGCGCAAACAGGCGCTGACGCGCTTTGAGGACGGCGATCTCAACGGTGCCCTGGCGGTCCTGGCGCCCCTGGGCGAGACCCCCCGGGGCGATGGCAACACCCTGGGCGATGAATTCACCGAAAGCTGGAATCGCAACCGGCTGCAGCTCGAGAGAGCCGAACAGCTGACCGCCCAGGCCCGCTGGTGGGAGGCCCTCGATGCCCTCAACCGCATCGACCACCCCTGGTGGCGCAAGCGCAGTGCGACCGTGCGCCAGCGGCTGGAGCAGGGCATGAGCACCCTCAAGGGAACGGAGCGCGAGCATGAGAGCCATGGCGATGTCCCCCACGGCGTGGACCCCCAGAAGCTGGACCAGCTCGTGCAGGAACACATCGCCGCCGGCATGGATGAGTGGAAGGCCTTCGAGAGCGGCTGCAAACAGCTGGGGGGGCGGGTGGTCGAGGCCGGACCGGAAACCACCTGCCAGCGGTAGCAACCTGGGGCTGCCCATCCGTGGCAAGGTCCGTGGCGAAGTCCGTGGCCAGGGACACCCCCAGCCCCCCAGGCCAGGGCTGCAGGGGTCGCTCACAGAAGGCCTCCGGGGCGACGCCAACCCCGCAGGCCATCCAAGATCGCTGGCCGCGCAACGCATCGGGGCGGCCCAGCCCGTCGAACTCCCATCCCGTCCACAGCCGTTCAAGGGCGGCTTGGATGTCCTCCTCCCTTCACACATCGCCGCTTTCCGCTGGGGCTCTGATCACCCGCTCCCCAGGCCGGCTCCCAGCGGAGCAGCAGCCTGATCACTCCTGTTGCGAGCGTTTGCCGTGCCTGCCGCGGCGGAGGCCTCGGGCGGAAGGTCGGGCCCAGGGGTGCCGCGCCCATGACAGGATTGGCGCCAAGAGAGGCCAAAGCCCATGCAGACCGGCGATCCGGTGAAGGTTGACCAAAGCGTGGTGGTGTTCACCCACCCCGAACATCGCGGCGAGGCGTTCGATCTCCTAGGCCAGGAAGGGGTGGTGCACCAGGTCCTGGACAGCTGGAAGGGCCGGCCGATCAGCCCAACCCTGCCGATCGTGGTCGCCTTCGGCAAATACCGGGCCCACTTCCGCCCTGAGGAGCTGACGGCGCTCTGAAGCCGTCCGGCGCTCAGGCTCGCAACAAATAAACGCCCTCCTCGCCATCGATGGCCTGGAGGCAAAGTTCGATCGTCTCCTGGCGGGCCGTGGGTACCACTCGGCCGCAGAAATCAGGCTGGATCGGCAATTCCCGATGGCCCCGATCCACCATCGCCAGCAGCAGCACCCGCCGGGGCCGTCCCCAGGCCTGCAGCGCTTCCAGGGCCGCCCGCACCGTCCGACCGGTGAAGATCACGTCATCGACCAGCACCACCTGGCGACCATCCAGGCTGACCGGCAACTGGGTCGCTTCCACCAGGCGCGTGCCGACCCGCTCGAGATCGTCGCGGTGGAAGGTGGGATCGAGGCTGCCGTGGGCGATCGGATGACCGCAGATGGCCTGCAGACGGGTCGCCAGCACCCGGGCCAGGGCGACGCCACGGGTGGGAATCCCGAGCAGCACCAACTGCTGGCTGTCCGCCACCCGCTCCAGCACCTGGGAGGCCAGGCGATCGAGGGTGCGCCCAAGCTCCTCGGCATTCAGCAGCTCCAACCTCGATGACGCCGGGCCGTCAGCCCCGGCATCCCCGGATCGGGGCGGATCTGCCCCGACGGAGCCCGAACCGGCAGGGACAGCGGCGGACGGCGAGGCGTCCCTGGGATTGACCATGACTGCAGCGGCAAGGGAATGATCCTGACGCCGCCGATGCTATGGAGCACAAAGTGCGCTCAGGCCCTTGCCTTGGAGCGGATCCGGCCCGTCCATCGAACCAGCTGCTTCACCCCCGAGTCCGGCGATCAGCAGCCCCACACCAGAGCGGCCCATGTTGGTGATCCGGCTGAACCGTTGGAGCAGCGTCCTGCCAGACGCCGCTGGTTGGGTTCGGCCCTCTGTTGGGGGACAGGCCGGACCGCCGCAGGAACAAGCGCGTCATCAAAACCTGACGCCACCCCGGTGGTCTGGGAGCTGGACAGAAGGAGTTGTAGGTTGAGAACCTACAGACGTCGTATTGACGACATCCGGCCGATCGGGTGACTGCCATTTCTTCCTCCCAGTACGTCTCAACGGGCCCAGGTGGCGCCAGAGCCAGAGGTGATGTCGGTGCAAGCGGTGGCCAACTCCCGGGGGATTCCAACGGATCTGTGCCGCCGGTGGTTCTGGCGATTCTCGATGGCTGGGGTT
The DNA here is from genome assembly GCA_037127935.1 of Synechococcaceae cyanobacterium ELA739. Taxonomy (GTDB): domain Bacteria; phylum Cyanobacteriota; class Cyanobacteriia; order PCC-6307; family Cyanobiaceae; genus Cyanobium. The sequence goes on along the minus strand of JBAXXM010000001.1, from coordinate 22,051 downwards.
ATCGCCACGACGCCGATCACAACGCCATCCGTTCAGCCCACACCCCGGTGATGGATGCCCTCTGGCATGCCTATCCCCACACCCTGATCGAAGCCAGTGGCGCGGCCGTGGGCCTGCCGGACCACCAGATGGGCAACTCCGAGGTGGGCCATCTGACGATCGGTTCGGGTCGGATCATCCGCCAGGAGCTGGTCCGCATCGGACAGGCCGTGCGCGACGGCAGCCTGGCGGAGAACGGCGCCCTCAACGGCCTGGCGGACACCCTGCTGGCCGATGGCGGCACCCTGCACCTGATCGGCCTCTGCTCGGATGGCGGCGTCCACAGCCATGTGGACCATCTGGCCGGCTTGCTGCGCTGGGCCGCCGGTCGGGGTCTCAGCGATGTGGCGATCCACGTGATCACGGACGGGCGCGACACCGCCCCCAACAGCGCCCAGCTGTTCCTGGAGCGGATCGAGCAGGCCATGGCGGAGGCGGGGGTCGGTCGGATCGCCACCCTCTGCGGCCGCTACTGGGCCATGGACCGCGACAACCGCTGGGAACGCACCGAAAAGGCCTACCGCCTGCTCAGCCAAGCCGAACCCACCAGTCCCGCCAGCTGGAACGAAATTCTGGCGTCCTCCTATGCCGAAAACATCACCGACGAGTTTCTCGAACCGGTGCGACTGGCTCCGGGCCACCTGCGGCCGGGCGACGGGGTGATCTGCTTCAACTTCCGCCCCGACCGCGTCCGCCAACTGATCCGCTCCCTGGTGCTCCCCGAGTTCCAGGAATTTGAGCGCAGCCCGATCACACCGGTGCATGTGGTTACCTTCACCCAGTACGAGCAGGGACTGCCGGTGAGCGTGGCCTTTCCACCGGAATCCCTCGATGGGCTGCTCGGCCAGGTGGTGTCCCAGCACGGGCTGCGCCAGTTCCGCACCGCCGAAACTGAAAAATATCCGCACGTCACCTACTTCATGAATGGCGGCATCGAGCAGGCCTTCCCCGGCGAAGACCGCCATCTGGTGCCGTCGCCACGGGTGGCTACCTACGACCAGGCCCCGGAAATGTCCGCCGCCCAGCTCACCGACAGCTGCATCGCCGCGATCAACAAGGGCATCTATGCGCTGGTGGTGATCAATTACGCCAACCCCGACATGGTTGGCCACACCGGCCAGATGGCCCCGACCACCGAGGCGATCGCCATGGTCGATCGCTGCGTTGGCCGGCTGATGGAGGCCACCAACCGCATGGGCGGCAGCCTGCTGATCACCGCCGACCACGGCAATGCCGAGTTGATGCAGGGCCCCGACGGTCGCCCCTGGACCGCCCACACCACCAACCCGGTGCCCGTGATCCTGGTGGAGGGTGAGAAGCGCAAACTACCCGGCCATGGCACCGACGTGACATTGCGTGAAGGCGGCGGACTGGCCGATGTCGCCCCGACCCTGCTGGAACTGCTCGATCTGCCCAAGCCGGAGCGTATGACTGGGCTCTCCCTGGTGGAGCCAGCCCCGATCGAGGCCAACAGTAACCCCATGGCCAAGGCGACTGGGGCCTGAAGGCCTCCCTCAAAAAGCGCGAACCGTCACGAAACCCGAACCTGCCAAAGGCTGGCTTAACGGTGGCCTATGATTGAAGGCATCCAAGGTGGGCCATAGGGTCAACCGACCTCTTCTACTCAAAAATCATGTCAGGATCGGGCGGCTATGGTGGATCAAGCACACTGAAGCTGAATAGCAGCCTTAATAGCTTTTACACCCCCCATTACCAGCGCAAACTAGATGTCTTCAAGAATCGCCCCTCGGAATCAAATCCTAACGAATATATAGCCCAAAGCTCTAGCAACGCAAGCAATATAGACGATTCTGCATTCATTCTTGGCGGGGGCTCTGAAAAAAATGCCCAAACAGTGGCATCGGGAACTTACATTTCAGATAACACCAAATCAGGCATTACTTTTCTAGCCTTTAATCGCGCTCAGACAGTCAACAAAGTAAACTTAGATGTCAGTGGTGATAATGGCTCTGGCAGCACTCAAGATTTCGGAGATTCTATTTTTTATGATACAGATCGAGCTAAATCGACTAACAGCACTTCGAGTAGTGCCCAGACAACGTTTATTGGCTCCTCAATCACGACAGGCACTGCAAATTCGTTGACAACCAACGACAAAGATTTAGTTTTCTTTGGCAGTGATTATTCCACAACTAGTACTGACACAAGTCCAAAATTTTATGAAGCTGGCTGGACCGGCAAATCGGTCAAGATTCAAAATGTTCTTGCGCCAAGCTCATCGCAAGCAGCCTTAATTGTTCAAGGCAGCGCTGTTAACACAGGCAACGATGACGACACTTTAGTCTTTGCAAACACCAACTCTAACACCAAGATCGGTGGAACAGGTTCCGGCGAAGGAAATATCTTTAGCATGGGCCAAGGAAAAGATTATGTCTATTTTGCTGCACCCGACACAATTTATGCCCAAAACGTTATTGACTTAGGCTCCGACACCGATGCCGACACCTTGACACTGAACGGCAACACTCTCAAGAACCTGAACGGAACCACCCAGTGGTTGACCGTCAAAAACTTCGTCAACAATACCGACAAATTAGTATTCAATAATACAGTATACAATACCCAGTCCGCCATCCAAGGCGTTTCTGCAATTGGCCAGAGAATCAGATTCTCCTGATTGAGGCAAGTTCACTCCTTCAATCATCAAAGACGAATATTTAACTTCATTGACTTATCCATTTCAATCAACGCGGCAATCACCACTGTCGAACAATAATCACTTTGCAATATAGTCAAGATTAGGGCCAAGACACTTTAAGTTATATTTAGTCAAGAGATTCTGGTTCTATTTGTGTATTATTAAGCTAGAGACTATTCACCAAGTTAGTCATTTGCTCTGATTGTCTAAAGTCGGTTAACTGGTCTTCAAGCGGAGGCTTGGGGCTTTGGTTACTGACTACAGCATGGCGCGCCTTCTTCTTCGACCATGTTCAAGGCTCAGCCAACCCTTGAGGTCCTGATCCATCGGGCGGAAACAGCCTTAATGGCCTGGGATCGAGAGGAGCAGATGCATTGCTTGGAGCTGGCCCTCAGCCTTGAGCCTCGCGATCCGCACCTCTGGAACCTGTTAATCGACAGCCACTGGGTGTTTGATGAGTCGCATCAGGGGCTGGCGATCTGGTATCAGGCCGCAGCTCTTAGGCCTGAATCGGTGGCGTCCTGTCTGAGTCTCGGCAATCTTCAGCGCGATCTCAATGCCTTCGAGGCAGCCGAAGCCGCCTATGCCAGGGCCATGGAGCTGGGCAGCACCCAAGAGCAGCGGGAGGTGGCATGGAACCGCAGCCAGAATCTGATCGGCCTGGAGTGCTACGAGCAGGCTTATGTCCTGGCCGAACAACGCCTGGCGACGGTTCAGCATGACGTCTGGCGCTCTCCCCCCTACTGGCATGGCTGGTGCGATGGTTCGGCAGCTGCAGCCACCGATCAGCCCCGCACGATCACAATCTGGTCTGAGCAGGGCTTCGGGGATACCCTCCAGTATCTGCGGTGGCTGCCGAGGCTGCTGCAGTGCGGACACGCCGTGCGTCTCGAGGTGGAACCACCGCTTCTGCCCCTGCTCCGCCAGGGTCTCGCCTGGCTCGGTCCAGATCTGACGATCGTCCCCAAGGGGGTCGCTCCCAGACCCCTGATCGACCCGTGCCATGGATCCCTGCTCAGTCTCCCCTGGCTGCTCGGGGGAGCACCCATGCCTGAGCCATTCCCGCCACAGGGCCTTGGCTATCTGCGCTCACCTTCATGGCCTCGGGCGGCGAAAGCTGCAGGCCGTCCGCCCAGGGTCGGCCTGGTCTGGGCCACGGGCCGCAAGCAGAAGGATCCGTTCTTACGGCGTGAATATGAACGGCGCAGCCTGCCAGCCCCAGTCCTCGTGCACCTGCTGGAAGGGCTGGAGCAGGCCGGGGCCGAGCTGGTCTGCCTGCAGTTTGGCGAGGACCGCCGGCGAGCTGACGCCTGGGACGGCACCTTCGCCGCCACGCTGGCTGACGGCGTCAGCCTGGCAGACAATGCCCACTGGATTGCCGCGTTGGATCTTGTGATCACGGTGGACACGGCGATGGCCCATCTGGTGGGTGCGATGGGCGCGCTGGGCTGGGTGCTGCTGCCTTGGGCCGCCGATCCCCGCTGGTTGCGCGATCGCGTCGACAGTCCCTGGTATCCCTCCCTCACCCTGTTGCGCCAACCGGCACATCGCGACTGGGACGGCTTAGTGCAACGGATCCTGCGGCGTTTTCAGCAGTGGCGCGCCACCTGATCTATCCCAGTAACAGCGCCTCGTAGGCACTGGTGCAGGCCTCCAGACTGTAATAACGCTCAACGGTCCTGCGGCCCGCGGCACCCAGACTGTGGCGCAGGGAGGGGTCCTCCAGCAACTGCAGCATCGCCTCACTCAGCTGCTCCGGACAGTTGAAGTCCACCAGCAGGCCGTTCTCGCCATGGCTGATCACCTCCTCCAGCAGAGCGCAGCGCGAGCCAATCACGGCTGCGCCGCAGCTCATTGCCTCGAGAAGACTCCAGGAGAGCGTATACGGATAAGTGAGATAAACGTGGGCTGCGCTGGCCTGGAAGATGCCCCGCAGATGCTGGTGACTGATCCGCCCGAGGATGTGAATTCGCTCCAGGTCAAGCTGTCCTTCCAATTCTTCCAGCAGAGCCCCGAGATGCCCCCCCGGATGCGTGCTGGACGCTCCGTAACCGGTGCCATTAGCCCCGGCGATCAACACCTGAACGGTTGGATGGTGTCTCTGGAGCAGGGGCAGGGAGCGCATGAAAATGTGGAAGCCCCGAAGCGGCTCCAGATGGCGGCTGCAATAACTCACCACCGGATCTCCCGGCCGCAGCACCAGCGTGGGATTCACCACCAGGCAGCGATTCGGGTAAGGGGCCAGTGAGTCGGTGTCGATGCCTTCGTGGATGATCTGGAACCGCTGCTGAAGATGCTCGGGAAAACTGTCTCGCTGGGATCGGGTCGGGGCCACCAGGGCATCGCTGTCGGCGATGGCCGCCAGAGCCAACAAATTGCTGTTCCGGATCGTGATGCACAGATCCTCGGGCACATCCCCCAGTGTGCTGTCGAAGCCGTAGCCCATCACCCAGGGGGTGGCATAGAGCTCGGGATAGGCCACCAGCCGTTGGTCGGGCCAGATATCCCTCAGATACAGGCCTTCCCCCCAGCTGCTGTGAAACAGCACCGCATCGGCGATCCAGCCACTGTCACGCAACTGCAGACAGGCAGCCCTGACCTTGCTCGCACGGCGCAGCGCCAACTCCAGGCTGCGATCGCTGTAGGTGCTGGCCAATTCAGGCTCCTCAATGGCATAAGCGCCATAGGTGATGCCCTCCGGAGTGGTTTCATAGGCACGACGACCGAGGGCCACCACATCGTGCCCCCGATCGGCCAAGGCTCCAGCTAGGTGCCGAAACTGGCCAGGAAAATTCTGATGAATCAGCAGGACACGCATAGCCCCAGCGCGTAACCTGAGAGATAGCCCGCTTGCCTGATCCACGCGGCGACACCATCAGAACGGTCGTTCGCCAGGGTCAGGGCCTTCACTCGAACCAAATCTGAGGCTATCTCCGATCGTCGGGATGCCATCGTGTCACTCGAGGGTCTCAAGCCATCATCGCCCGCAACGGGCCCACCCCCTACCCAATCAGCCCCCCACGAGTCGATGTTCCGTCGTCTGCTGAATCGCATCCGCCGCGGACCAGAACCGATGGTCACGGGGGTCAACCTGGTCACGGAGGAGACCCCAGCTCAGCTGGCAGCACCGGCGAACATCGGCATCACGCAGACGGCCAAAACCATGGCTTGGACCGTGTCACGCCTTGATCGCATCGTGCGCCGAGCCCAGGCCCACCCTGGGGATGCCCAAAGCCAGCTGGAGGCCCGCCATGCCCGTCATTGCCTGTCGCAGTTCTGGTTGCAGGCCCCGATCGACCAACTGGAGTCACTTTATGGCGGACCAATCGGTCAGACCTATCGCCTGGTGTTGCAAGGCCCCTTGCCTGCCCAGCCCCTCGCTGACGATGAGAGCCATTGGAAGCAAAGCCTCGCCAAACAACTGGAAACCAATTTCGAGGCACCTGAACGGCTGAACCTGCTGCTGGCGGTGATGACCTACTGCGCGCCCGGCAAGATGCAACTCAGTAAGCCGGCCGAAACCCTGCCCCGCTGGCTACTGGGCGACTATGTCGCCTGCTTCGCTCCCGAGCTGGCCTCCGAGCTGGGACTGCCGATCGGCCTGCTCGATCAACCCCGACCCGCCAGCAGCAGCCCTTCGGCTGCACCGGGGCTACCCCATGCCGTAGTGAGTGCAGAACCGGCCCCCTTGCCCCGTCTGATCCCAGAGCCCGGCGGCGAAGTTTTTGGCATGTTCCAAGATGAGCAGTTCGTCAATCGCATGACGGGGTTGATCAATCTCTATCTCGTCGACCGCGACGACGCGGAGGTGAAGTTGGAGCTGGCCAGGCTGCGGCGCCTGATCGGTCAGATCTGGCTCGATGTCTCCTCGACCAGCCTGGAGCCCCTCTATCGCACCAGCCTGGGTTCAATTTACCAATCCCTGCTGGCCAGCAATTTCGGCGCTGAGCCCCTGGATCTAGAGGATCAACAGCTCTGCCAGGGCCTCACGGCTGCTGCCGTGGACATGGGCCATCCAGCCATGGCCCAAGCCTTGCTGGCGACGATGCCCTTCCTGCCCCAAGGCAAAATGCGCCTCGGGCCAGGGCAGAGCCGGCTGCCTCTGTGGCTGCAGGAATCCTTCAACAGCCTGGCGGGCCTTGGCTAGCTGAAGCGGAGATTCGACAGACGCTGCAAAAGAGGCTTAAGGTTCAGCGATGGAACTCATGCCAGGCCAGCAGATAGCCGAGGTAGGCCACCGGCGGCACCAGGAAGACCGGCAACAGGGCATACATCGATAGGTGCGGCTGACCGATCAACAAGGGGAGAAGGCAGAGCAACCCATAAAACCCCAGAATCAGCAAAAGCCGATGTCGCCGCTTGCTCAACCAGGAAGCCCAGCGGGCAAGGTGGATTTGTCGCGCCCGTTGAGTTCGTTCAGCTGGAGGGACATGTCGCCACCAAGGGTGATGCTTCGGCTTCATACTCAGCGCAACCGCTCCAAGTTCAGGCGCTGGTTCTCGAAATAACCGGTTAAAATACTAATATAACGACGCTGCCGAAGGGTAATATCGGCGGTCAGCGACATACCAGCTTGAAGCGGGATGGCTTTTTTCTCAAGCGGCAGAGTCTGACGCTTTAGCTGCAATATTGCCGGGAAATAGAAGCCCTGAGCATTATCGCCAAGCCCCTGACCCAGATCTTTGGCCGCCAAAGCATCAGAACCGATGCTCTTGACCGTGGCAGGAATGCGACCGTAATCGTTTGCGGGGAACGTATCAAGGGAAATATCTGCCCGTTGACCAACACGCACGAAGCCAATGGCGGTGTTGGGCAGAAAGACCTTGGCCTGCAACACATCATCAGGCACGATCTTCATAATGGGCTTGCTGACCTCCTGCTGAACCGCCTGTACCACGCTGCCCGGACCCACATTGATATCAAACACCTGACCGGGAGCCGGCGCTGTCAACACCCCGAACTGAATGCGTTGACGAGCCTGGCTGATGTCGCGATCCAGTTCGGCGATTCGGGTGAGATTATCTTCAATGCGCTTGCGCAGATCGATGTCAGGCGTGGCCTGAGTGGCCGACAACACGGCCTGCAGCCTGGAGATCTCTCGTTCTTCGACACTGCGCTGGGATTTAAGTTCCTGTACCTTGGTGATAGCCTCCAGCACCTGCACTTCACTGACAGCACCGGTATCCCGCAACTCCCGGTAACGGTTAGCCACATTCTCCGCCGTAGCCAGGGAGACCAGAACTCCACTCAATTGGGCCTGACTTTTGAACAGATCCTGCTGGGCAGCCTTGCGCCGGCCTTCGATCTCACCCTGCTGGCTGGACAGTTGTCTCCGTTGATTGAGGCTCAGGCCCCGACCATCCACTTCACCAAGGCTGGCACGGTAAACCTGAATCTCATTAAACAATTGAGTTCTGACCGCCAGAGCGGCCTTGAGGCTGCTGCGAGGCTCCTGGAGATTGAAGCGCAGCAGAGCCTGGCCCTTGCTGACCCGCTGCCCTTCGCTGACCAGCACCGCCTCCACCTGGCCCGGAACGGGAGCGTCGATGCGCTTGACACTGGAGACCGGCTGCAACTTGCCCTGCACCGCCACGGTCTCGTTCAGCGGGGCGACGATGGCCCAGATCAGCAACACACCAGTGATGCTGATCGAGCTCCAGACCAACGCCGAGGAGCTCAGGCCGCTCTTGCGCAGCAGCACGGTCTGACTGAACTGCCATTCAGGCTGTGCGGAAACTCCGGACGGCTGGGGCCCCTGGCGCAGCAACGTCCCCGTCGCTGGCTTGCCGTCGGGATCGTGCAGCACGTCGACACGGACCGGCACCACGGAAGTATCAACCCGGGGAGCGGCGATGGGCCTGGAACTGGAGCGTCCCCGCAGCGGGGCAACCAGAAAATCGCAAGCCAGTTGCAGGCGTTGCCTCAGGGACGGACCGGTCGCCATCAGCTCAACCCCTCAAGATTCTGACTGTTGTAAAGGGCGTAGTACCAGCCCCGCATCGTCATCAACTCCTCGTGCGAACCCGTTTCCATGACAGCGCCGCGATCCATCAACACAATCATGTCGGCCGGTCGTATCGTGCTGAGCCGGTGGGTGATGAAGAAAACCGTCCTGCCTCGGAAAGCTTCAAACAAATTGCGACACAACTCCCGTTCGGTCCGAGCATCGAGAGCGCTCGTGGCTTCATCGAAAATCAGCATGCGTGGATTCTGAAGCACGGCCCTGGCGATCGCCAGGCGCTGTCGCTGGCCACCAGAAAGCCCAGCGCCGCGCTCGCCAACACTAGAGTTGTAGCCTTGGGGCATGTTCATGATGAAATCATGGGCACAGGCAATTCGAGCAGCCCGGATCATCTCGTCAACGCTCGCATCGGGCTTGACGAGCAATAGATTTTCACGAATGGTGCCATCAAACAGCAAGCTGTCCTGAGGCACAACACCAACCTGGCGTCGCAGCGAATACAGCTCAACCTTCGAGACATCAAAGCCATCGATCAACACCTTCCCCGCGAGGGGACGGTAGAAACGGGGCAGGAGCTTGAGCACCGTACTCTTACCGCTGCCAGAACTGCCGACCATGCCGACAAAACATCCCTGAGGGATCTCAAGATTGATGTTCTGCAAAATCAGCGGACCATCATCATTAAAACGAAAATCGACCCTTTCAAACTTGACATGACCAGAGACCGGGGGCATCGGGATATTGGTAGCCTCTTCGTCAGACTGCTCTGTATTGCGATCAACAACATCACCAACCATCTGCAACTGGCGACTGGTGATCCTGAATTGCTGCCAAGTCTGCACTAGCTGAACCAAAGGCCGGGTTATATAACCTGAGATGATTCGAAATGCGATGAATCCGCCCAGAGTCAGCTGATTTTGCATCACCAACCAAATACCAAAACCGATGACCAAGAGGCCATTGAGATCATTGATAAAAGTAGCGATATTGCCGATCGATTCAGTCGTGAGCTTCAGCTTAAAATCCTCGCCAATAAAACGCGAGTAGCGATTCAGAAACTCCCAGCGAGTCTTAGTCTCGGCATTCTGCGATTTAATCGTCTGGATGCCAGTAATTGCCTCGTTCAGGAAAGAGTAAGTTCGCACCGACTCATGGAGGGAGCGCTTGACCTGCCCTTCAAACATTGGATTCGTGAGCAAAGCCAGAATCAGCATCAACGGCAATGTGCTGAGCGTGACCACAGTCAGCAACGGATTGATCGCCAGCAGAATCAGGACATAGAGAATGGCAAAACAAAAATCGACAATAGTCGTCAATGCTTGCCCAAGGAGAAACTCCCTGAGCCGATCGAGCATATTAAAATAGTAGATGATCTGCCCCACCGGCCGACTATCGAAAAAGCCCTGTGGCAGACGCACAAGCCGATCCAAAATCGTGGATTTACTATCCTGGTCAATTCGATTGGCAACCTGCGCAAAGATATAAGTACGCAAAGTACGCACAACGGCGGTCGCAACACCAGCAATCAACAAGAGAAAAGAAATGCTGATTAAAGCACTGAGATTCTGATACCGGGCCACCTGGTCAATCAGCACCTGCAGACCAAGGGGTGTCACCAGAGCCAGCAAATTAACCACGCTCGAGGCAACGATTACCTCAATCAACTCGCGGCGATGCGGCCGGATGAAGGGCATGAACCAGCCCCAGCCAAAACGCGCCTCCATGCTGTCAAAGCGGCGATCAAGCAAGAGCAGCTCCACCGAGCCGTTCTCATCCACCTGCATGTCAGCCAGCGGCACATGCAAAGGGCCCAACTCGGGATGAAGAATTCTGAGTTGCCCATCGTCATCCACACCATCCAGCAAAACCAATTGCTGATGCTGCTCCAGAACAGCCGGTGCGGGGACCCGCTGCAAGCGGTCCAGGGGAACCTTCGTCATGATCACCCGTAGCCCGAGATAATCGAGCATCTGACCAGCATTCACCAGATTCAAATGAGTCTGCTGGCGCAGAATTCCAGCAATGAAATCAATGATTCCGTCACGATTCAGAGGAAGGTTGAAATAACGAGCCAGCGCCATAGCGATCGCCAGCGGCACAGCCGCCGGCCCACTGGCCTGAGACAGGGAAAGGGTTTCTCCCTTCGGCGAGATGGGCGAAACAGGCCAGGGTTGAGGGGAGGGAACCACCTCAGTCGTACCAACCTGTTCGATGTCGGTGACCTGCCCATCGTCGGACGTGGCCGCCACAGCCAGGGGCTGACTCACAGGCTGGGGCGGTTCGGGCAATCCGATCAACCGCAGCCAGGGAAATGATGGGGAAGCCGAGGAAGCGGCCTGAAAGTCGTCCGGGTTCCAAACCGCCGCGAGGGGGCCACCACTGCTGAACAGCCACACCAGATCCGATTGCGGATCCACCGGAGGCGCTGAACCAGAGGTTTGACTGATCAGGCCGACTGCCAGCTCCTGACCCAACCAATCATCCAGAAAGGGGGAATAAGCTGGTTGGTGCTGAGCATGCTCCTGAAGCAGCTGATAGAGCTCGGCGTGGGGTAGCTGACGATGAAACCAACTGGCCAGTGATGGATGCTCCTCAAGCAGGAGCAGAAAGCGATCGGCGGGGAACTCAAGCGCCTTGACAGCCCCCATCGCCCGCACGGACTCACAGGGGCGGCCACGCACCAAACCACACCAACCCACCAGCGAGCCGGGGCCCAACCGATCAATGGTGCGCGAGTGGGCGGAAGCCGATGTTGGTGCCAGCACCCGCACCTGGCCCTGCAACAGGCAAAACATGGAGGAAGGCAAACGATGGGCCTCCAGCAGCGTCTGACCGAGGCGGAAATCACGCTCCACCAGAAACGGAGTCAGTGCGTTCAATGCCTCAGCTGGCAACCCATGAAAGGGCTCGAATTGGGACAGGACTGGCTCAGAGGCGTGCTCGGAAGGCTGGAAATCGGAAGGCTGGAAATCAGAGGATGGGCCGGTGGCAGCTGCACTCATGATGCTCCACCCGAAAGGGGAGGTAGCGATTCGCCAGCCAGCGTGGCGCGGAGGCGCTCCTGAAACCAGATCTCAAACAGTTCCTGCTCAAGCTGCACGCGCATCGCATCATCCAGCTGGGCAATAATACGTTGTTCCAGCCGCAACACCACCCAGATATCGACAATAAAGAAAGGCTCCCATAGTTGCCGGAGTTCGCCGGTGCGTAACCGGGGGACCAGATCCGGGTGAGCGGCTCCCAGAGGCACAGGCCCGATCAAACCACCGCTGCTCCGTTCTTGACCTTCGGAAAACAGGGGGGCAAGCTGCTGAAAGTCAGCTTCACCCTCGCGGATCTGCTGATAAATCTCGGCCGCAAGATCAGCGTCGCGGACTCGGATCAATGAATAAGTGACCTGGTCGAGATGCAACTTGCGATCAAGAAAATGGGATTCCACATCAGCCCCATGCTGATGCTGACGATGGATCTCCAACCTTCTGGCTGCCGTTGCCCTCCAGCGCAGATCTTCCTCACTGATCGACTCCTTTTCAAGATAGGAATGACGACCCACTTCATCCGAAATATCTCGCTCAGCCAGGTATGAATCGACAAGAATCGTCGTTTCTTGCTCATCAAGCGGCACGGACTTGACAATCTGATCGATGATCATCGCCTGGGCGATCTGATGTCCAAGCCCTTGCTGGCGGATCAGGCGATTCAGCTCATCAGTACTTAAACAAGGGCGTCCAGGGGGCAGCTCAATCACAGAAAACTGAACATTCACTCTGCAAGTCTAAGCTGGTTTGTCACAGGGCGAAGCACGCCAGCACCAGCCAGGCCGACTGGCCTCAGCCTTGACTGCCGGCGCACTGGCAGCGCAGCAACAGTTGGGTCTGAGCGGGAGGGATCCAGGCCCTGGGCCGCCTCTAGCACCAGAGGAGACCTATGGTGAAGCATCCCCGACAGGATCTTCTCTGCGGTGAAGCTGATTTTGTGCGTTCAGTATTACGCCTGTACCACCAGCCAGCGCCAGGCGGAAATCGATCAATGCCTCAAGCACAATCTCCAGCATCCTGCGATCAGCTCGTCCTTCGTCTGGGTGGAACCCTCGGCACCACCTTTGCCCACCAGCACTGGATCCTGCAAAGTCATACCCCTCGATCGCCGCGCTACCTACGCCGACTGGCTGCAAGTCAGCCGCCAGCAGAGCGATGCCATCATCCTGCTGGCCAATGCTGACATCGCCTTCGGAGAGGGTCTGGAACACCTCCCCACCTGCCTGCCCACACCCCGCCATGGGCTCGCCCTGTCCCGCCATCAACCGGAGCAGGGGGACACCGCAGCCCTGCATCCCAATCCCCACTGGAGTCAGGACACCTGGGCGATCCGCAGCGATGCGCCGATCGATGCCAGCCTCTGTCATGCCAGCGCCATTCCGCTGGGCTTGCCGGGCTGCGACAACCGCATCGCCCATGTGCTCTGGAGTCATGGCTTCAGCCTCAGCAATCCCTGCCACCACATCCAGACGCTGCATCACCATCACCATCCACATCCCGCCTACGACCAGGCCAGAGAGCGCCTGTTCGGGGCCTGCACCTACGTCCATCCGGCGCTGTCGCCAGGAGAGTGCTCTGAACTGGAGCACACGATCTGGACACGCTCCAGCGAAAGCAGCGGTGGCCTGACCCTGCAGTTGGAAGGCGATCAGTTGGAGTCGTGGCCGTACCTCAGGCTGGATAGCCAGAACGACAGTGGCTTTCGCCATCAGGAACGGCTGCGACGCCTGCTCGAACACGGCCAAGCCCTCGGCAGTCAGGACCTGAAGGCCGAAGCAAACAGGTCGCGGCAGGCTGCGACCGTGCCCCTGGTGCTGCCCCGCACGGCGGGGCGGATCCTGTTTCCACTCGGCGATCTCTGGGATGGCGAGATCCACCTGGTTCCCGAGCCCTCGCCTGTGGTCCTGGGATTGGCAGTGGCCGTTCCCCCCAGTCAGGCCCGCTGTCGGCTGAGGCTGGAAAGCCGAGGCCCTGGCCACGACTGGATCGATTGGATCCCAACCGATGCCGACCCGACGCCACGCCAGGCATCCCCCCAACGCCTGATCACCGCCCCGTTCCCGAGACAGGTCAGCCAGCTGCGGCTCTCACTGAATCGGGACGAGAGTCAACCGCCGGAGCCCCCTGCCCAACCCGGTGCCTTGCTGGAGCTGCGCGTGATCGTGGCACCTGGACCGGTGCCTCTGACGCCCAAGCAACCGCTTGGCCCGCAGAAGCTGGCCAGTTTCGGCGATCGGTTTGAGGTGGTGGCTGATGCAGGACAGCTACGGTGGATCGATCGCTATTGGCCCTGGGCTTATCAGGAAGCCTGCACGGAAGTGCCCCAACGCTCGATCGACGAGCGGGAGGCCCTGTTCCGGCGTGGCTTCACCCGTCCGCTGCTGGAGTGGAAACCCGGATGGATCGGCTCCGCACCCATCCACAGCAAGGCCCTGCTGGTGTGGGATGCCAGCAACCGCACCGAAGAACTGGCCTGGCTCAACCACGCCAGGCTCAAGGATCCGACGCTGACAGGACATGGCTGCGATCTCTATGTGGCCCTGCCCTGGGCCACCTTCAACCGACGGCAGCGGCAGCCGCTGCGGCTGATCGAGGCCTACGGCGCTCGCATCCGCTCGATCACCCAGGTGCTGAACACTTTCGGCCGCCACCTGAACGTTCACAGTGTCTGCCAGCACCCCCAATGGCGCCACCAGATCCACCTGTTTCAGACCTGCGGTATCAGTGACCTCTGGCTGAGCCACAAACCCAGAGGCATCGATTCGTGCGAAGGACTGCGACTGCATTCCTGGCCCCTGCTCCCGGCCGAGGCGGCTTCCCTAGGAAATCCCAGCACAAGAGTGCCCTGGGAGCAGCGAACCGGAATGGCGGAAGGCAGCGAAGGGCGGCTGGAACGGCGGCGATTCTGTCTGTGCAGTGAAGACAGCGATGTTGATCCAAGCCGCCTGTGGCAGAGCCTGGCCGCAGGCTGCCTGGCGGTGATCGAAGGAGCGCGACCAGACTTGCCGCCGATCCGAAACGAAGACGAAGCCATCATTCCAAAATGGGAGGAGGTGGTGGTTTTCACTGGAGACTTGGACCGCGAGAACCTTGACCAACACCTGGCGGCGATCAGCCCGGAGGAAGCGAAACGCAGACAGATACTCGGGCTGCAACTGAGCGAGCTCGCCAGGCGGCTGACCTGCTTCCAAAGTTGATAGGCTGGCAATAATCCCCGCCCGAACCTGGTGGCAGGGACTGATGCCTGCGCCAACGTGTCTGCCGTCCGGACAGAGTTCCAAGTTCATTCCACCCGACTGTTTCCCAAGGGTTCCGGTGCCGAGGCCTATCGAATCACAGGCATCGCCCGACGCTGCGATTGGGTCGTGCTGAGTGATGAGCTGCCACCCCAAACTGTGCTAGTGGAACAGCGACCAGGGATATCTCCCCGTCATGTATTTCTGTCTCTGCGCCAGCCTTTTGCAGCTCTGGAATTCTTCCACGACCAGGTTTTACCGCGAATTAAGGGACCTTTCCGGCTGATCAGTGGTTCAGAGGACATCACCCTACCGGTGCAACGCGACAAACGCTGGAGAGCCTTCGATACTGCCGAACAACAAATCATTGAAAATATTCTGGCCGATTCCAGGTTGGTGAGCTGGGCGTCAGAGAATCTCGAGACGCTGAGCGACCCGCGGTGGATGCCCCTACCCCTTGGACTCACATTTCCCGATGGTGGCGGCGAAAAACCAGTCAGAATTGATCGTTGTCCGCCCCAATCAAGCAGACCCTTGCGCGTGCTCTGCGCCCACCGGATAAGACAAAATCAGCAGTGGGATCTGCGTCGCCAGGTCACCCGTCTCTGCCGAGATGAACTCTCAGCCTGGATCAGCATATTTGAAAGGGAAGTTTCAGATAGCGTTTTCAATCACCTGCTGCGGACCCATGCCTTCGTGATCTGTGCAGAAGGTGGCGGCCTTGATCCTTCCCCCAAAGCTTGGCAGGCTCTGCTGCATGGTGCGATTCCAATTATGCGCAGCTCTGGCCTCGATGGTGCTTACCGCCAGCTGCCTGTGGTCATCGTCGCTGAGTGGACCCGTGAGGAACTAGCTTTTGATCGGCTCCGGGACTGGCAGAGCACAGTGATGCCATGGTTTGATGAACCGCAACGCCGTGCGGAAGTTCTCCACCGATTGAGCATTGACTACTGGTGGCAGACGATTAACAGCTATGGTCCGCTCCAAACAAAAGTCCAAGACCACCTACAACACACGCAGCTTCCAAACAACGAGATACTTCCATGAACATTATTCTATACTGTCAGTACTACCGGACGAGAGATCCAAAACGCCAGGAGGAAATAGACGCCTGTCTACGGGGAAACCTCAACCACGCAAGCATCGATCGCGCAGTGATCTTTGTTGAGCCTGGGGCGCCGGAGCTGCCACCCTCTCTGGCAACGATCGAGGTAATACAACAATCCCAGCGCCTGACCTATGCCGACTGGCTGCGGCTAATACGAAAAGAAAAAGACAGCATCGGACTCTTGGTCAATGCTGATATTGAGCTAGCCGAAGGACTGGAAAACCTGGAAGAAGCGATGAACACCTGCGATACATTTTTAGCACTTAGTCGTTACAATATTAAACAGAAATCAGGTCAATCTGCTCTCAATGATTATCCACAATGGACGCAGGACACCTGGGGAGTGCGTGGAGACGCACCGATTACTGACAATCTCCTACTAATCAGCAATTTCCCGCTGGGCTATCCTGGCTGCGACAATCGCATCGCCGATGTGATGTGGAGCCATGGCTTCACCATCAAGAATCCCTGCTATCACATACGTAGCCTACATCGCCACCAGGAAACGACTCGGACTTACAACAAAAATCACGATCGTCTATTTGGCGGCGCAACCTACGTTCATCCGAACCTCAGCCCTGAGGAGGGATCGGAACTTGAACACACGATCTGGACCCGTTCCAAGGAGAAACTTGCAGGACTGCTGATCAACCAGCAATGCGTGGATGCTGGCACCCACAAGCTGCTGCCAACATCAGACAACGATGCAACTCAATTCATCAACGCCCAAACGTTCATCGGTCTGAGTTGGAGCCATCACTGTCTCGGCTCAGTCCACGCCAAGACGCTCACCGACAATATCGATTCAGTCTCACCAGAGAGCGAAGATAGCTTTTTCCTGCCAATGGCTGATCTACTCCAGCGGGGCGTGAGTCTGCACCTACATCAGCCATACCAGGTGGCAGGGGCTTGTCTGAGATTACCGCAAAAAAGCAACGGCGACTATCAATTGTTGTTGCGATGCAATTTCGAAGATTTCTCAGAATCGGCAGAGAGCAATCCGTTAAACGTTGACATCCACAGTTCGGGTCGGCGAAACTTTCTCAGCGACACAATGTTCACAACCGAACCCCTGCAGACACTGCATCTGAAGCTAGTGTCCGCCAACAGTCAACCCGAATGGGGCCCAAGAGATGGCTGCGAACTGGTGCTTTTCGCCCATCAAAAAGATCAAACAACCATCAAAAGCCTGGAAGTCATTGCCGAGAAAGAAGCGATCCAGATGATCCAAGCCGACAACGAGATTGTGATAGAAGAGGAAAGCGTCAGCTATGCATGGATCCTGCGCAGCGAGCTCAGCCATGACCTGGACTCCATGGAATGCCTGGCTAGCTTCGGTCGACGCTTCCGAATTCTCCGCACGGATGAAGGGCTGTACTTTGATGATCGCTACTGGCCCACCATCGGTCATACAAAGTCAAAGCATATCCCATGGGAAAACATGTCAAGTAAGGAGCTCTTCCTGTGGGGTTTTTGCCAGCCAATCCTGAGCATTCGACAACATCGGAGCAGCAGAGGGCCACGCTATGCCAGTGAGTGGGATTACTGGGATGAGGATGATTCCACAGAAGAAGACGCGTTCAACGTCCATCAACGATTGGCAGGACCTCAATCTCTCGACTCAACCATACAGATTTACATCGGCGCCCCCTGGAGTACCTACATCCATCTCCAGCACAATCCCACATTAGCATCGCAAGCCATCAACAGCCGCATCAAAAGCTTGCGTGATCAACTGGCAAATGACGGTCTTTTTCTGCATACTCACACAGTCTGTCAACACGAAAATTGGCAATCACATATTGATCTTTTTGAACAATTCGACATCCAGACTCTCTGGCTTCCCCATAAAATCAAAACTCAGGATGAATACAAATCTATCCATCTCAAAGCCTGGCATCGTTACCCCACCAATGCCAGAAAAATCGAACGCATGGATGGTCTTGTCATTCGCGATCCAGCCGACAAGCCTTTTCTGGCCAGCTTCCAAAGTAACGTCACACTGCAAGACAGCGGCAGCCAGGTCAATAATCTGTATGGGCTGAAAAATAGGCACCGCTTCCACATAGTCTTTGCCGATGAATGCGATACTAAAATTACGGAGTACAGCGATAAACCAATTATCGATGACGAAGCGAAGAACAGCGATCCAGGGCATCTGAATCATTGTCAGCGCTACAACAAGCTCCTCAGTGACTCGATCTTTAGCCTCTGCCCTGGCGGTGCTGGATCCAACCCAGCAAGGTTCTGGGAATCAATGGCGGTGGGCTCGATTCCCGTACTCCTGGATGACAAGCTCGAGTTACCCGAGTTAGCCGAGATCAGCCAGGGTCGCTTTCAGGAATGGCACGAATTGATTCTGATCCATCCCGGTTCAGAGCTGGAAAGCCTGCCCGAACGCCTAGAGACGATATCCCCCACCGAGATTGGGACACGCAGTCAGCAATGCCGCGAGGTCATGGCCCTTCTGCAGGGCAAGTGTTGCTTTGCTGGCCCCGTCGAACGCAACCTACCCAGACTACAGGTCGTCAATCTGACCGAACCAACGGCACCTCTAATCACGATCCCCCAATACGGACCACATGATCGCTATTTCTGGCGCTCACAGAAATGCGCCTTTTATGATATAGTAATTGAATGGTACCTGCGTGGCCTCGTTTGCATTAGATTTGACGACAATGGCTACTTTTGGTGGGGTGAACCTGGCGATATCCTTCTCTTTGAACGTGATCTAATCATCAACCTTGAGGATGGGAAGAAAGACCCTCCTCGCTGGCCGGGTTACGTACAATATAATCACGCATTCTTCGCCAATCAATACCATCTAGTCAATGACAGAAATCATAAGCTGACATACTGGGGCTATGCACCCGTGAAACTTGAGAAAACTCGTGAACAGATTGGTAGACGTGACTATTCGAAACGCTCGTTTGGCAGCTTTTATGCCGGCTCCATCGAAAATGAAACCCAGGAATACTTTAGAAGTAAATTTATAGGCTGGGAGGACTTCATTGACATTTATGCATGCGCCGACAAGCTCAACCATAGACAAACCAATCATTATACACAGGAAGAATACCTTGATCTTATTTCCAGGTCCAAGTATGGAGTATGTTTTCATGGGAATGGTCCCAAATGCTACCGTGAAATTGAATATCTCGCCCTTGGCACCCCACTAATAATCACCGAAGGTATCGAAACAGACTATCCCGAGCCACTGATAGAGGGATTACATTATCTGCGAGCCAACTACAAAGAAGATATTCCGCGAATCATCAATAGCACTGATCCTAAAGAGTGGCAAATAATGTCCACAGCTTGCTGGGAATGGTTTGATCGAAATGCAAGTGTTGATGCATTATTCAAGTATCTCATTAACCACATTTCCAAACTTGATGCTGTATGTCACAAGCACAAAACAGCCTACGTTCTCACTAATCCAGACTCACTTGCAGCCAGTCTTGCGGCAAAGAGCTTGCAGATTATGGATCCAGGAGTAAAGATTGAAGCCTGTGAAACAGCGCCTCCTGGTGCCCTTGTATTGAATACCAACGATCTGGTGGGCAATGAATTGCCAAGCGTTGGCCATGAACATACCTACAAATGGAGATATGATTCCAACCAGATTGCATCATATCTGTCAACCATTATCAACTCTGCTCACCCCCAACACAAAAAATTATGCACTCTGCTCGGCGTACGTCTTCGCAACTTCAAAGTTGAAATCAACGGACCAAATGGACCGATTGATCCATATTCCAGACTTGAAGATGGCACTCTAAGATTGGTTAGTCCCAACGAATCAGCCAAGCTAAAAATTGACTTTGACTGGACTAGACGTTGCAGCATCAAGTATCCGCAAATTACTCATACAGTTTGGGGACCTGCTAGCCTTGAGCAACACGAAATTCAAGCAATAATGGAATACAAGCGTCAAGGCAAAACCCATCATGCCAACCTCAGCGATCATTTCAATGATTATTATGCCATCCACTCAAAACTTATACCAGCCAACATACTGGCCCACGCCTGCAAACTATGGATGTACACAAATTGCGAAGTTACATCCATAACAGGATGCTATACCGACCAGAATCATGAGCATAAATTTAACTACAAAGCCACAAAGCCGATGCACTTTTCCTTGAATCAAACAGTAGAACTACTCATATGAAACCATCGGCCCACAAGCTTCGATTAATGCATCACTGGGCATGCAGTGGTGGCACACTAATTGCCAAATGCACAGCTTCATTGCCTGATGTTATTCTTCTAAACGAAGTTAATCCTCTTGCCTATTTAAGATTACTCAAAAATCCATGGCAGCAAACTTATTGTCCAACCGATATCTGTCAGCAGTTAGCCCATCAACACAATGGCAAAGACCCAGTCTTGAGTATGGCCGCCTTTGGCGGTGCCATTGAAAGCCTCTTGGAAAAGACCACGCAACAAGGGCTGAATCTCGTGTTGCGCTGCCACGATCACGTCGATTTTTTTTGCGGCCCCTTACCACGTTATAACTTTTCAGTCACTGAAGCCATGCAAAAGCGAGCATCGCTGCTGTCGTTATTGACTGTTCGCCATCCCCTGGATTGCTGGTTGTCCATGATTCACTCAAAATGGGATACGCAGATGTCACTCTCTAGCCTGGATGAATTTTGCCAGCGTTGTCTGATCATGCTCAATGCGGCTGCTGATATGCCGATGATCCACTACGAGCATTTTGTACTTGAACCCTCAAGACACCTGAGCCAAATTGCACAGATCCTTGCCCTCACATTTTGCGAAGAAGCTTTAAATAATTTTGGCAGTGTTCAAATCTCAGGCGACAGTGGTCGTCATGGCAATACAATTACTCCTCGCAATCGCCAACCCGTCCCCCGTGATCTCCAGCTGGAGATGAGTCAATCGCTAGCCTATGAAGACCTTTGCGTAAAACTAGGTTACAATGATGATCCAGAAGCGTCGTATCCCTATTCTCATCACAGCCACTAGCAAAGCATTCATACACCCTTGAAAACATTTATAATCAAATTTGTCAAGCACGACTCATGCCAAAATCCAATTTAGATCTCGCAAATCAAAACCCAAACAACGAACTTCATGAGTTATTAATTCGTAGGGAACAACAAGCTTTTGATCGTCTTCAGAATATTGTCGATAACTACGACAAGCTACAAAAACAGTTACAGGATGCAAACAGCACAATTGAAACCACAAAGGCAGCCAACCTAAAGCTTGACTCACGGCAAAGGCTAGCGATTGAGCGACTAAAGATACTTCGCCAATCATTACAAAGATCAGAGTAGCGAATCAACCCTGGTCATTTTGGGTGTAACATTACGAGCGTCAATCGCCAATCAGCAAATCAAGAATTTCGTCAATTTCTCCGGCGAATTGAACTCGGGAATGACGTTCCTGTTCTAGTTTTGCTTTAAGTATCTCTAGTTCCGCAGCCAAAATATCCCGCTCCTGCAGGATTCCATCACGCTCTTTCACCAGCGCTTGATGGTCAACCAACAACCCATCTCGTTTCTGCACCAAGTCTTTCCAATCATCCACCAGCGTTTGCCGTTCCGCCTTTAACCCGTCACGGTCACTGGTCAACCGATCGCGCTCGGTCGCCAAGCCGTCCCGCTCCATCTGCAGCGCCTGCCGCTCGACTAACAAATCATCCCGTTCCTGCGTCAGGGCGTTTCGCTCCTCCAACAGCACCTGCTGCTGCGTCTGTAACCCATCACGCTCACGGATCACCTCATCGCGCTCACTCACTAATCCATCCCGCTCCATCTGCAGCGCCTGCCGCTCGACTAACAAATCATCCCGTTCCTGCGTCAGGGCGTTTCGCTCCTCCAACAGCACCTGCTGCTGCGTCTGTAACCCATCACGCTCACGGATCACCTCATCGCGCTCACTCACTAATCCATCCCGCTCCATCTGCAGCGCCTGCCGCTCGACTAACAAATCATCCCGTTCCTGCGTCAGGGCGTTTCGCTCCTCCAACAGCAC